>JBNKFV010000009.1:0-551728 GCA_050289485.1 Cellvibrionaceae bacterium | reverse complement strand
GTAGCGGGGTTCACCCTGGGCGTCGGCAATAATCACGTCAGCAACACCTTCCCCCTCCGAGCCGGGCAGCCAAGCGGCCACAAACGCGTCTGACGCATTGATTTCCGGGTTCACCCACAAGGGCCTACCAGAGAGAAAAATACTCACCACCGGAATACCCTGTGCCTGTAATTTTTTCAGCAACGGCAGGTCACGCTTGTCACCAAGCTGGTATTCCAGGCTGGGCATATTGCCGTACCATTCGGCATAGGGTTCCTCGCCGAACACGACGATGGCCACATCCGGTTGACTGCCGTTGGCAAAGCTATCGGTATTGAACTCGCCGTCGACACTGAGCAGGGCCTCGCCACCCGCACTTTCCACCGAGGCTTGTATGCCTTCGAAAATAGAGGTGGCGCCGGGAAAGTCCGCCCGGGCGTTGCCGATACCCTGCCAGGAAAGGGTCCAACCACCGCTTTGCTTGCCGATATTGTCCGCGCCATCCCCAGCCACCAGGATGTTCTGATTCGGCCGCAAAGGCAGCAGGCCATCCCGGTTTTGATAAGGGTTGTTCTTCAACAGCACCAGCGATTTACGCACGGCCTCCCGGGCAATGGCACGGTGTTCCGCACTGCCCAGAATGCCCGGCTTGCCTGCCAGGGGCTGCTGCAATTCAAACAGCCCGGCGCGCAGTTTGACCCGAAGAATACGGGTCACCGCATCATCTAAACGGCTAAGGGGAATCTCGCCACTTTGCACCTGGGCCAATGTGTTGCGATACAGGGCCTTCCAGTCAGACGGCACCATAAACATATCCAGACCCGCATTGATAGCGGCGGCACAACTTTCCAGGGTGCAACCCGGCACAAACTGGTGGGCGTTCCAGTCACCCACCACAAAGCCATCGAAACCAAGCCGCTCTTTTAAGACATCGGTCAGCAAGTATTTATGCCCGTGCAGACGATCGCCGTTCCAGCTATTGAAAGACGCCATAACGGTTTGTGCACCGGCTTCCAACGCGGCGTAATAACCTGCCGCATGCACGCGGGCCAGTTCCTCTTTGCTAATTTGCGTATCGCCCCGATCCATACCATCGACGGTACCGCCATCACCGATGAAGTGTTTGGTGCAGGAAATCACGTGACTGCCGTGTAGAAAATTCGGCGAGCCAATCTCACCCTGAATGCCCTCGACCATGGCTCCGGCGTAGTCACGCACCAGGGCCGGGTTTTCCGCATAACTTTCATAGGTGCGACCCCAGCGGTCATCCTGTGCCACTGCTATAGTCGGTGCGAAGGTCCAATGAATACCGGTAACTGCTACCTCACGGGCGGTGGCCTCACCAATACGCTTGATCAATTCTGGGTCCTGTGCTGCCCCCAAACCAATATTGTGCGGGAACAATGTGGCGCCGATGACGTTATAGTGGCCATGTACCGCGTCTGAGCCCCAAAGTACAGGAATACCGACCCCACCGTCGCTCGTGTCCATGGAAGCCTCGCGGTAGGCCTTCCCCAGTGCCAGCCAGTCCTCCGGGGTGGCGAACTTGTCATTGTTCGGATAAGTACCGCCACCGTTCATGATGCCACCCAAGTGGTAGGTTCTGACGTCATCCGGTGTGGCATACTTGATTTCCACCTTGATCAGCTGGCCAACTTTTTCCTCCAGCGTCATACGCGCCAACAGGTCAGCTACCCGGCTTTCCAAGGCAGGGTCAGCGGGTAGCGCTGATTGCATTTTTGGCCAGGGGCTGGCGGCCTCCGGCGCTTGCTCCCGGCTGCTGTGCTGGCCGCCGCAGGCGCTCAACAGCAGTCCCAACACTGCGATTGAAATTTTATTATTAATCATTGTCTTTTCCTTAAATGAATATCCAGCTCTTTTGGCACTGCCCGATCACTAGCTCGCATCTGTTAATGGATACTAGGGCAGCCTAAATGCGTGAGTACCCAGCGGCGTTGGCTGTAGCAAATATTCATCAAATATTAACGGCATGGAAAAATGTGGCCGCACTTCAATCGGGGTTCGCCAAACTTCTTCTCCAGTTTCCCCATTAAGCGCGATAATTAAATTCTCGACAGGCGTGGTTTTGGAAACCACCCCTACGACAACTGCAGAGCCAGAATTTTCTGAGTGAGACATCACCGGGTGGGTATAAGTCAATTCATCGTGGGCCTCAAAGCTGTGCGCCCACAGTATTCGTACGTTTAAATCTTTGGTTACCGCATAGGCGACAACCGTATCATTTTGAAATAACTCTTTATTATGCAAATCGCGTTTCACTTTATACAAAGGTTGGTAATCTTCCCCTATATCAGGACACTGCTGAACGTCTTCCAATACCTTTAGGTAACTAAAATCAGCGTAGGTTTTGTCTCCAGCGATTCCAGGGCGATCGTAGCTTCCCATAAAGAGTGGCAAGGCGATACTGAGCTCCATAGTGAGCTTACTGGCATCAATGACGTCTGCCGCTTCGGCCGCGTTAACCGAGTAGCCCAACACGCGATCAGGCGAATAAGGTGACCACAAGCCCTTCCAGTAATAACGCGTACCCTTAGAACCAAACAGATCCGAATAGAGCGAGACCATCTGCTGGCTGTAGCTACTGCCGTCAACCGTTACAGCATAGTCCTTTTTGATATCACCTGAGTAATAGAGGCGTAATGGTGACGACTCACCATGAGTTTTTACATAACCATAACACCCTAAGTTTTGGTGTCCGTTATACGAAGTATCCAATAACTCATCTGATTGCTGCTGGTAATATTCAACGAGTGCGTCTTCCCGATCATCAACCAGGCTTGCTTTGCCCCTAATCCCTGCAATGAATACCGCCTCGCCGTTACGTTCATACGCCAGGGGAGTACCATAGGTTGATTTTCCACCGGCTTTAATTTCTACAGCGGCTGAGGTGCCCTTGGCCATTAAATCTGGTTTAAAGAATACAACCGAACCATCTTTTGCTTGTGCTGAAGCAATCAAAGTTCCATTGATGTCGACGACACTGGTCGACCCGACGGTATATTCCAAATTCTGTAACCAACACTCTCTGCCTCCCTCTTTTTCATAGTTAATGGCGTAGGGCTTACCGCTCTTATCGTGTTTCAGGGAAAGATCCGGGTTTAGCCGAATAATTGCACAGCCATAGTTACCTTTCGATATATCAACCGGGCCGTTACCCGTTGTTATGAGCAAGTCATTGTTGGGTAAAATAGCAGGCTTCGCTCCAGCCATATAAACGCCAGTGTCAGCTTCACTAGACATAGGCTGGATATGGGTCTTACATTGGTTGAATTCTCCCTGCTCGTTGGAGCTGAGCGAAGCTACTACGCCAATAGCGCCATTGGGATCTGCGTACATATAGTTACCACCGCCAATACGAATAGAGCAACCAATGTAAAGCGTTCGTTGTTTATCGCTCTTGGTATAAGCGACTGCTGTTTTGCAATGAAGATGCTCAGTTAAAGCATCCAAAGAAAGGTTATTGTCGGCCACATAATCAGACTGCCAAACAGGGCACAGTTGTTCCAGTTCACCCGTGCTTGAATCAACAATGGCAAAGTTGTGCAAGAAACGACCGCCCTCTTCTTCCTGCCCCCAACCAACCGTAAGTCCATACAACTTGTTGTTCTCTTCATCCAGAGCAGGCGTTGAATAGAGCTTATGTTTTGGTATTACCTGACCGCTGTGCTCTACCGGTAAATGGGTCTCCCATATTATTGATTTGTTATCAATATCATAGGCACGGATATAACCATCCTGAGTGCCATATAAAATCGCTCTGTCATGGCCGTTGAAATTTCGCACAAAAAGGTTGGTGAACTTATTGGCGTAAGATAGAGCTGGGTGATCCTCTTCGACCAAACCATCTATATTTGATGCACCTATATGGGACTCTACCACTTTCGAATTATAGTTATCGTAACCGGAAGACAGGACTTGATTGGAAAAGTGTGTATAGTCTTTAAAATTTTTCCGGTATGTTCCAGCACTCTTGGTAACTTCGTCATCTTCGAAGACATGAGTTTCAAGGTCATTCATGATGAAACTGGTGACCAAGTTGAGTTCATTTTCTTGGAGCGGTATCGGCGGCATATTAAAGCCACCCGTCAATATTCTAATTTTAAGTTCTTCCAGTGTTTTACGCCCCGGCCAAGTAGTTATCGGACGAATGGCCGATGATGCATCTCCACGCCCATGGCACGGCATGCAATTCTCTTTATAAACATCCAGGCCAGTTAATGTTTTTTCAGAATTAGTTTCTGCGTGGACGCCATATCCGACGAAAAGACACAATACGAATACAATGATAAACGCGGACATTTTTTTAAATTTTTTAACTATAAACTCTTGCATTTTTAAGGCCATCACAAATTTCTACTGGGTTAACTAGGCTTAACTTAAACAAATGTTACCGAGAAACAAATTTTTCATAGCTACCTATTAATTAACCACTTCGGGTTCATTTGAAAAACTTGATCTTTCTATCGATTTTAGGCGACGTCCTTCACGAAACTTCATCGAAACTAGATTAATAACACCTAGAAAATAATAGAGGATCACACTGGCGCTAATAACAATTAACGCATCAATAGCCAACCCGTAGAAGAGCAATAAAGAAAATATTAAAATATTGCTTGAGACCCAGATAAATACAAACCTCCTACCAAATCGATTTAGTTTTTTCTGTAATAATTTTTCCTCTTCTGTTAATCCTACCTGCTTTTTCTGCAAACCTTTCGTACCCCAACTACTGTCACTCATGTTTGCAAACGCGTAAAAGTTCAACATAAGGTATATAGGAAGGGAGCAAAGAAAAAACTGAACGTAGGTACGTTTAAAAATCTTCAACGCTCGCTCCCCAAGCATCATTGCTCCCAGAAAAACAATACCCGAGAACAACAAAAAATACAGAGCCCAGGGATTAAGATTTGAATGAGCTTGCATATTGACGATAACACTGCATACGCTTACCGCTACGACCAAGCCCGTCGCACTGGCTGACACCCCAATCACTTTTTGAACTGTTTTCTTCGACTGTCGCTGTAATACACCCAGCAAAGACAATGCTGCGGGCAACAACCAAAGCAAGCCGATACTGCCTGCCCCAAGCACACTCCAGCGAGGGTCAATAGCAAAATGTTCAGCTATCCCTTTCATTGACAAGCCAATCCCATACACTGATAGCATAAACGTTATGGGCATAAACCAATCGAAACAATGAGACCACATCATCGAAACATACGAACCCATCGCTTGCAGTTTTTTATGGGTGGCAGTGCTAGAATCACGCCAATAACGGCCCATATTCGCCATCGTCCAAGTGCGACAGACAAAAGCACTATTTACCCACCGCCGCCTTTGCTTAAGCAACTCCTGAAGATCGTCACAAGGGTCAGTGAAACAATCAGCGGATGCGGAATAAGAAAGACGGTTATCTGAACCTTTATTTGCCATTAGCTCAAAACCCATTACCCGATCTTCTGCTAAAAACATAATTTTTTCTTTAGCAGATTCACAGTTCATCCCTTTTAGATAACGCGATAATGGCGACCCGTATTCTTCACTTTCATTAGAGAGAGAGGGCCAATGCATTCCACAGCATTGACCGGGCACCACTGAAAGGTAACCCCATAGGTTTTCCGCCGGCCAGTAAATACTCCGCTGAATAATGAAATCCATACACTGAAAGCTCTGAAGTAAATCCTTCGGATTACTGGAGTCGATCAAAACATTACTGGCTACAGCCGCGTGAGAGGGATCTTTCTGTAAAGTAAGAAGCATTGAGTGTAATGTGTTTGACTCAAGCTTTGTTCCTGCATCGACTTGAAAACAATATTCTGGATTAAAAAATGAGCATAATTTGGTAAAGAACCACCAATGCGAATCCAACTTCCCAGAATTTTTAGATTTAGTGCAAAAAAGTAAATCAAAATCAGAAAGTTGAGAGTGAACACTCGAACGAAGATCGCCCTCTCCTTCAATGGTATTTAATGATAAAGGTTGCTTAACAATATGAATACCGTCAAGGTTTTCAGGGTAAGAATTCGGTATCGAAACACCTAATTGCTTCATACCCTGTATAACGTCTTGGCTTAACCTATCCAAACCGTCTGCAATAATACAAACTTTAACCTTTTTCTTCGACATATGGGTGTTAGCAAGATATTTTATGCTTTTTCCAATCGAGATAAGAGTTTCTTTTAGGTACTGATAACTTTCGTTATACAGCGTAATGCAAATGACAATATCTGCTTTTGATTCGTTTATGCTGCCAGCAAGCTTCTGATCTCTTTCCAACCATAAAGAGCGAGGAGGTTTGTCAAATGGCATGTATTCAATGTGCCCAAGTTCCGAATTGGCAATAAAGTTTTTCATGTTTATCCCTTATCAAAGTTCGTACGAGCGAGTCCGTTTAGAGCGCTTCAACCTGACTCTCATCAACACTGAAGCCACCAACAACCCATGAAAAATTTTTGGATGCTGCTGCATAAAATTATTTAGCAATGCTACATTACAGATAATTCAGAATTGACCTAGAAAGTTGCCTGAATATCGAGAGTCAGGAATGGCCCATAGGTGTCACGAAGCTGCTCCACCCGTATTAACTCAGAGTCATTCCTTAGCCCGCCATAGATATGGCGATCATAAGTAGTTTCAGAATCTAACAAGTTAAAGGCGTTAACAGTCACATTGAGGCCGAAAAAATCCCTGTGCTTCAGATAAACAAAGGTAAAGGGCTGCTGGGATTGTTGTCGAAATATTTCGTCGGAGAGAAAACCCACATAGTTTCTCGATTGTTCTGCCCCAAAACCCACAGTGAGCGGTCTATTGGAAAATTCATAGCTAAGCTCAGAGCGGCAATACCACTTTCTGCCCTCAGAGAATTCACGCCTTTCAAGCGTAATAGGATCTGTCAGTTCACTGTCTTCAAACGCTACGCTGATATTCCATTGCCAGCGTTCTAGCCGTTCATTTTGTGGACGCCACGCTAATTCGGATTCCACTATTGCTTGATGCCCGCTGCCAATGTTGGCAACCGCATCCTCGCCATCAATCAACTTGTGGCCAACAATATCTTCGTGTTCGATATACTTGATACGCGACGTGACACTGCTTCTATTGCCGAACTGCTTTTCCACTTCTGCGACAAGTTCCCATTTCTGGCTGGGCACTAAATTCACATTAGATCCGGTAGAACGCCCCAGACGAAAATCAGCAGCGCCGAGAAAATTAAAAAAATCGAGCTGATCAACTGTGCGTTCCAGACCAAGCCTGAGTGTACTGTCATCGCTAACAGGAAATACGCCAGCTAGCTGCCCTTTTGGCCGAATAAAGCTTCGCGATACCGCATTGCGTACTTCACCCAACGCTGAGACATTCAGCTGTGAATATTCAACCCCAAGCGACGCATCAACGATCCAATCGCCATAGGAAAAACGGCGCGTTAAAAAACCTTCCGCTCTGTTTTCCTCGATACTGCCGGTTGCACTAGGCACCAGAGATAGGTCAAGAACCATCCCAGACTGGTTTTCTCCATATTCACTATTGGCTTTCAGGCGGTTATAGGCCAGCTCACTGGAAACAGCCCAAAATCCGCTTTGACTGCCAACCTGATAGCCACCACGAAGAACATATTCACTTTGCTCAGACTGCTGATTAAAAGCATTTTGGGCCAATATTTCTGCGCCAGTTTCGCTGCGAACCACACTATAGTTTTTACTGTATTTATCTCCATGGCTAATAAAGACCAGCAAATGCGCTTTCTTTGACTGCTCGTCTTTTTCGAGACGTAGTGTTGCATCAGAAAATGTAGAATCCCCGTTAAAATCGTCCTGTTGAATACGCGTGATGCCTTCCATTGGAACTTGCCGAGAGCGAAAATCATTATCGAAACGGGACCACTTGATATTGGAGCTGATGCCCAGCTCGACACTCGGTCCTATCTGCTTGGCAATATCTACAGACAACACGGGCGCTTCTTCTCGGCGGAGGTAAAGTTCCTCTCTGTATTCTCTTTCACTGCCTAATTGATCCAAAATCCGCTCGCTACCCTTAGTGCCCTTCCTTGAGCTGTCATTGTTGATGCCGATACTGTATGCCATGTCTTCTAGCTCACCGGACAACGACAGAGCCCCGTATGTAGTACGCCCCCGAATCTCACGACGGTACTCAGGCGACCACTTCCAGGTTCCCTGCATCTTATTGCGTTTGATATTGACGTTAGCGACCAGCCCCGAGATACCCGATAAATTGTAATAGGCAGAATCTTTAACCTCGATATTCAACACCGCACTGGCTGGCAGTTTCTGCAATACCGAAAAGGCACTGGCTCCCTTACCCTTCACCGGCTTGCCATTAATCAATACATTTTCGGCAGTTTGTCCGATCCCCCTGCCCTCATCTGTCGCCTGACGTTTAAACGACGGGATAAACTGCAACATCTCGGCAGCACTACTGGGGGCAAAGCGGATAAACCATGCCGAGCTGTAGACGACACCCGTTTGTTGTAGTGCCCGCGCCTCATCCCGAGGCGGTAGATCATCGCCCACAGCACAGACTGCCTCCGCTGAAAAAACGGCGATAAAAAATGATAAAATTCTGTAATGGGTCGTCATAGTCGCTATCGTTTTATTCATAGACTTTCAAATATTAATGCTTCAGTTTCAAATGCATCGAAGCTTATGCTCTCAGATCAGTGACTGCTTTTTCGCAGGCCCTCGCCGTCATCGCCATATAAGTCAACGAAGGGTTTTGGCAGGCGGATGAAGCCATTGCCGCGCCATCCGTGACAAATACATTGCTTGCCTCCCACATGCGATTCCATGGATCAAGCACCGACGTCTCTCGGTTTTTCCCCATCCTAGCGGTGCCCATCTCATGAATACAGCGCCCAGGCACCGAAAGCTCGCGCCATATTTCTGGCTGATTTCCACCCAGCTCTCCCAGCATTTCCTTGGCAGATTCGATCATGTTTTGATTCATTATTTTTTCGTTGTCTCTAAATCCGGCAATAATCTTTAAGGTGGGCATCCCCCAGGCATCACGCTGCACATCATTCAGCTCAATGCGGTTGTCGTCATGCGGCAGGGTTTCACCGTATCCAATAAGGGTTACACGCCACACTCCCCAGTTACTTAAACTGTCTTTCCATTGCGATCCCAGGTTTGCATCTGCGTAGCCTCGGCGCCAGTCTTCCCGGTCTGCACGAATTTCATAGCCATAACCCCGCTTAAATCCTGCGGTCTGACCACCATCCAGATTTTTAAAACGCGGTAGATAACATGGTGCTGGGCGGCGCCCCTGGGGATAGGTATTGGGGCCGTCATCAATGATCGAACTGACTATAGTATTGTGATGATCCATTAAGTTATGGCCGAGTTGACCACTCTCATAACCTATACCCTCGGCGGATGCGGAATTCATTAATATCCAGGTAGAGTTAAGTGTGCCTGCGCAAACAAAGATCACTTTGGCATGGTATTCGTAATCCTGGCCGGTATTGGCATCGACGATTCGAACCGCCTTGGCTTTAGCGTGACGTTTGTCATACAACAAGCGCTCAACAATGGCATCGCATCGAATGGTTAAATTTCCGGTCGCCTGTGCAGCAGGGATAGCGCCACTCAAGGCACTGTAGTAGCCGCCTTGAGGGCAACCTTGTGCGCATCGATTGCGATACACACAGGCTCCCCGACCTTGATGATCACGCGTTAGATTGGCGGTACGACCAATGGTTAAGCGCCGCTCCGACCACTTGGTTGCAATTTTTTTCCTGGCCAGTAACTCCATGTCATTCATCGCCATCGGTGGTAGATAATGACCATCGGGTAACTGTGCGAGCCCCTCCGGCGAACCCGAAACGCCAATAAATCTTTCTACCTGGTCGTAGTACCTTTGCAGATCTGCGTAGCGAAGCGGCCAATCATTGCCAATATTTTCCCGGGCATTCGCGGAAAAATCTAAATCAGACCAACGATAGGACTGACGCCCCCACAAAAGAGATTTGCCACCCAATTGATAACTGCGAAACCACATAAACGGCTTATCGTCGGGGCTCGCATACGGATGATCCACATCGTTGACAAAGGCGTCGGCGGTGGCGTCAGTAAAAAAATGGTTGTGAGACTGCACGGGGTGTGAGGCAACCAGGCTATCGCTAATCACACCTCGATACGGAAACTCCCAGGGTGCTTTGCCGGCGTTGGTATAGCTTTCCGGGTGATGTCTTTCCGGCCCGCGCTCCAATAGCAATACTTTCAGGCCGGCCTGGCACAGCTCCTTGGCAGCATAGCCACCGGTCATTCCCCCACCAATAATGATTGCGTCGTATTGGTCTTTCATAGCGACAAATACTCCTTATCAATATAGTTTCCCGCAATAATTTGATGGGAATTTGTCCGTGGTAAATACTGGTAAAATCCCCCCGTATAGGAAAATGCCGCTTCTGCTGACCGCTCACTCAGAGCCCAACCCAGCAATACAAGCTTTTTAAATCTGGATAAAAACCAATGGGCCCCGGCATCAACTTTTTCTTCAAGAACATCCCGGAGAAATGCCTCCCGAGCGACAGAGCTAAGATGCTCAAAACTCACACCATAGCGTTCATAAGATGCATTCATCAAATCATCCAGCCCCTGATAGAAACGAGCCTGAAACGAGAGTGTTTTTGCCTTACTCACAAGCTCCAGGACAAAAATGTGCGCATCGACATCAGATGCTCCAGGGGTGGATGTTTTGGGAATAATCGTATCGGCAATAAGCCTGATGGTAATAAAGAATTTGCCACCTGACCTCAATCTATCAGCATTGGCCAGCCTGCCTAAAGCCGCTACACCAACTCCGAAAAAGATCCCCCTTAACAACTTTCTTCGCTCAAAACGATATGAATTATCGAAAAAATTCAAACTACTTTACCTCAGAACCTTACTTATTGCTGAAATGATGGATATAAAAAACCACTATCACGTTAAAAAATCGGCCATTTCAATTTTTCAGATTAACAAGTTACGTATCTTTATATACCGCCAAAAAATCGGAGAACTCAAAGAAACGCTTATGGACTTACAAATCTATAATGGAGGAATTACAGACACCTTTACCTCAGATCACTAGCGGCAGGGGGAATCCCTTCCTACATATTAATCAGGCATCACTGCGACATCGAATCAATAAAGTTATGCCCAACCCAAAACATCCTTCTACAACGGATCAGAATTTAAAAATGGTTTACGTAGATAAAAACATCTGTATTAAAAGGTCAACCTATGAGAAAAAAACTAAATATCATGAGAATTTTTATTTTTTCAATAAAGAAAAAGTCATTTTTGTTTTAAGTGGTTATCGTTCGTTCTAGATAACAATTTGTCATCAAAACACAAAAAAAAATCCATTAAGAAATTTAGCAACCACATTTCTCTCTTTTAATTCTATGGCTTTCATTGAATTTTATAATCGTTATCTCAGGTGACAACAAGGGTTTATGTCACATAAAAAACCTAACGAACAAAAATAAAGATATAGCTGGCGACAAAAAATAGGAAATTCCCGCCAGCACCGCCGACTAAAAAATATTACGAGAGGCCCGACAAGGAATAACCATCAAGCGTATATTCATGGGGAATTTTAATTTCCGGAAAAGACAATGATTCGCCTCTACCTACCCCCCTTTAATACTGTCATAACGACGCAACATTCCTCTGCCATTGTGCATTAACATTAATTTCTTTACAGGAGATGCAATATGGGTATTAGTGCATGGCAACTCGCGTTAGTCGTATTAGTACTAATTCTATTATTTGGAAGAGGCCGTATACCTACACTTATGACTGATATCGCAGAAGGTATTAAAGGCTTTAAACAAGGGATCAAAGAAGAAGAAAATAGTGGAACAACAACGGCTTCCCAAAAAGACAACCACTCTACTCAAACGCCATCTAACTAAGCAGCCAACGAGGCATCCCCATGTTTGACTTCAGCTGGACAGAGCTTGCCTTTGTTGCCGTACTGGCCCTTGTCATTATCGGCCCTAAAGATCTGCCCCAATTATTCAAAATGGGGACACGCTTTGTCAGCAAAATGCGCCGTCACTATGCCGATGTTAAAGGTAGCCTCACTCAATTAGAGAGGGAAATTGACTTTGCATCTGGTAACCATCAAAAAGATCAAAACTGGCATGATTATTTGCCAGAGTCTGTGCGCAACCTGCCAGACGATTTCATCCCCGGCAGTATGACAGCTGAACAACACCAAGCCAGACGCGAGAAAATCCAGCAGGCTAAAGCCCTAGCCGAAGAAAACAAACCATCTAACAACGCACCGTAGTTATATACCATGCCAACTCACGACGACCTGGATTTATCCAAAGCCCCACTGCTCACCCACTTGTTGGAACTGCGCAAGCGCCTACTTTACTGCCTGGTATTTTTCGCTGCGGCTTTTGCCGTGGCCTATTCTTTTTCCCAACCTATTTATCAATTTCTGCAACAGCCCCTCATTGATGTACTAGGTCCTGATACACAACGTAGAATGATTTACACCGGGTTACACGAAGCTTTTTTCACTTATATCAAGCTGGCTTTCTTTGCTGCAATTTTCTGTACTCTTCCACTGACACTCATACAATTATGGCGTTTTATCGCACCAGGGTTATATCACACAGAACAACAAGCCGTAATACCACTATTTATACTCACGCCAATTCTTTTTGTTGTAGGGGCCGCACTGGCGTTTTACGTTGTGATGCCGCTGGCATGGAAATTTTTTATTAGCTTTGAAAGTGCTGCCGTTGCCAATGAAAGCATTGCCGTACAGTTAGATGCACGCGTGAGTGAATATCTCGATTTGGTAATGAGGCTCATATTAGCGTTTGGCCTAAGTTTTGAGCTACCGGTTTTATTATGGGTAATGGCTAAAGCCGGCATTATTACTGCTGATACGCTTTCTCACTACCGCCGCCACGCTATCGTCGTGGTTTTTCTTATTGCTGCCTTTATTACTCCGCCTGATTTAATTTCGCAAATAGCACTGGGGGTACCCATTGTATTGCTTTATGAACTTTCTATCGTGCTCATTCGCATGACTGAGAAGCGCAATCAAGAAGATGCTATCGCCTAGTACTTTGTGCCCAGAAAAGTACGTGTTTAAAAAATCTGTATTAAACAGTTAATGCGGATGACTTTTTTAAGCAACACAGTGTTAAATTTTCTTTCAAGTTAACGACCCAGCGGTGTCACATCTCATTGCTAACCTGCCGTCATTGGTTACCCCAATACCCCATCAAACTTAAAAGACTACAGGAGCAATCGTGATGAAAAATGAACTTTTACCACCGTTCAGCGATTTATCGAACGTGCAGTCCGCCGTTAATCGCCGTGACTTTATGAAAGGCGGTTCTGCTGTTGCCGCCAGTGCTGCATTTGCCACCATGGCAAATCGCGCTGCAGCCATCAGCCTGCCATACACTGAAGACTACGGCCCACTGTCGTTGAAAAAATGCCAAGCGACAGGCCTGGAGCTGCTGGCACTGCCAGAAGGTTTTGAATATTTTAGCTACGGCTGGACCGGCCAATTGCAGCGTGACCGTTTGCCGACTCCAACCGACCACGATGGCATGGCAGTAGTCGCAGCGAAAGAAAATATCATTGTATTGGTACGTAACCACGAACTCTCTGAAGGTGAAGGTCACAAGGCATCACCACGTGGTAACCGCGGGGTATACAACCCAGCTCAATACGGTGGCACTACCAACCTGATGTTTGATGCCAAGCACGGTAAATTTTTATCCTCATGGAACAGTCTGGGCGGCACTATTCGTAACTGTGCTGGCGGCCCTACCCCTTGGGGAACTTGGCTGTCTTGTGAAGAAACCTTCCACGCCTGGGGCAACGGCCCACAAGGCTACAACCACGGCTATGTATTTGAAGTACCAGGCTTTGGTATATCCGATGGACAACCTATTCGTGAAATGGGCCGCTTCTCACACGAAGCCGTAGCTGTTGATCCGGCAACTGGCACTGTTTATGAAACCGAAGACAAAGGTGCTTCTGCATTCTACAAATTTGTACCTAATGGCAAATGGGGCGATTTAAAATCTGGCGGCACACTGTACGCTATGGTGGTTAACGAAACCGGCCGCGTTGATTTACGCGGAGGCCTTACCGAAGGGCAAACATGGAATGTAAGCTGGCAAGAAATTGCTGACCCCGATGCAACGTCCGAAACCTGTTTTGACCAAGCTTACGATGCTGCCATTATCGAGCGCGGCGAAGGCTGCTGGTATGACGATGGCAAAATTTACTTCGTATCGACTTCCGGCGGGGCAGCCAACTTGGGGCAGATTTTCTGCTACGACCCTCGTAAAGAACAACTCACCCTGATGTTTGAATCACAAGACGCACTCACCGAAGTGGATGGACCCGACAACATTGCGGTAAGCCCACGTGGATCACTGATTATGTGTGAAGACGGTGGCTCAAACCCTAAACGCATGGTTGGCCTAACCCAATCAGGCATTACCTTTCCATTTGTAGAAAACCGCATCGCACTGGATCAAGGCGACCTGGCCACAATCGACGCAGTGTACCCCGGGGTTAAGGATAACGTTGTTGATCGCGTTGGCAACTCTACCGACGGTAGCGCACGTCGTAATTTCAGCAGCCGCGAGTGGGCCGGCGCCTGCTTCCACGACCGCTGGTTGTTTGCCAATGTGCAATCTCCCGGTGTGACCTTTGCGATTACCGGCCCGTGGGAAAACGGCGGTTTATAAATAACGTGGGCAGCACACGTTGCCCATCTTTTCATTATTAAGGAGTTACTATGAAATCGTTACTTTTTACCGTAGGTATACTATTAAGTACGTTGGGGCTATCGGCTAACGCTGGCGTAATTACCATTCCCGGCAATGGCACCTATTCTGATTCGGTTACCGGCGACTCTGGCTGGTTTACTGATGGCGCTACTGGTGATATCGACTACTGGATATTCGATATTACAGAACCCAAAAGCCTGTCAGTGAGCATTCTTTCCGACATCGTATTTGGCATCAGTGTTTATCAGGGACAACCCGATTCCGACACCAGCGTGTTGTTTGACAACGATGCGGATTCCTTCGATCTGTTCAACGGCCCACTCACTTATGTAGGCGGCACAGATTCACTGGTTAGCGGCATTGGCGGTAGCCTCAATCAGTTATTGTTGAGCACCCCCGGCACTTACACCATCGCCGTGGGTGGTAATAATGGTCTGTTTAGCTTCGATACTTACCAATACGACATGCAAGTTGCACTGGTACCTGAGCCGAGTATTTTGCTGGTATTAGTGGCGGGCCTGATTGCAACAGCAACGCTGCGTAAACGCATTCGCAGCTAATTAACCCTGAATATTCAGTGGCCTTACGATCAATAAATAAAACCAATAAGCGGCGCACGGATGCGCCGTAAACGATCAGTGTTTCATAGTCTCTGCACCAATCGCCAGATGCTTGCCCTTTGATTCCGCAAGCCACTCGAATAGGTTCATTTCAATAAAAGCGAACGCCAGAATCCACATAAAAGCATCCCAGAAATCGAGAAAATCACCGTCAACACCCCACAATATGGCTGCCACCAATAGAATAAAGTAGAGCACCACCTTGATCACAGCCGAAACACGTAAGGTAACGCCATCGAACTTACCACGCATTTGCCACAGAACATCCAGCGTTAAAATCGATACAACCAACAACCAGGCTGTCGCATTCACCACATCAATCAGCGCAAACCACGTTGCCGACTCAAGGGCTTCACGATCAGTCACCATCGTGCTGTCAGGCACCTGAAAAAAGGTATTAGCACTCGACAAAGTGCCACAATTTTGCGCGGATACGACTTCAAACTCATCCAATGCGGTCATAAACGATAACTTATCGCCCACCTGAGAGCAGAGATTCGTAAATGCCGCCGCGTCGAAACCCTGCATAGCAAGATACTTGGCGAAATACCCATAAAGCGCGTAACACAAAACGACATAACAAATACCTTTGACCCCATTGAGCCACCACTTCAAACTGCCTTTCAAACGACTGTCTGAGATTACCCAGGTTTCGAGTTCAAAGATGTATAACAACATTATCCAAAAGGCAGTGTCGATGGTCGTCGCATAGGCTTCGATTAGCTGCGAAAAAGTAATACCATCGGTAAAAATATGCGTTGACGCTTCGGCGTCTTGCAGAAAGAACAAAACCAGATTCACTGTTAACAGGGCATAAACCGTATACTTAAACAGTGAAAACCAGGGAACCTTAAAGCCTGCTGCCGTAACTGGATTAATCATTTTCATTGTGTTTAATTCTTCTCATCACCGCTGGTCTTCGCGCCTACCCGCACCCGAGCCTACCACCAAAAGCAGGCTTTGCCATTGCCCAATAGCCGACTACGGCAAGCTATAACCACACCAAAAATATGATCATATTTCAAAAAAGCACAATCTGTAAACATGAAATAACGTAGTGTGCATCTCAAAAACCTAGCCTCAGCATAAACATTGCTATAACAAATTGATTTTTATGCTTTTATTCGATGGCACTGCCCGAGAAACAGCGCATCATCGTCAGTAAAAGGAAAAGCGACACTTAACACACAGGAGTCATTTGATCATTTTAAACTGAATCGATGGCACCCTAGCAATACATCAATAATATAGTGCCAGGTGCCCGCACCTTGAGAAACACCGCCTGCTCTACATTAAGTAATTGTCGAAACCTGAGAGTATTTAACAAAGCATTTGCTTAACGCTGAGCAGGCACAAACAAGCCTGCAGGCACTGGCGGCGCCCTGGGTCGCTTACAGCCGAAGAAAAAAACAGAGGTGAAGTGACAGAAATTAAATACAAAAAAGCCCGACGCTAGGCCGGGCTTTTTTGTTCAATATGGCGCACTCGGAAGGATTAACTCGGGCACCTCCTGTGCCCGCCCGCTAACGCGGCGCCTGCGGCGGTTCAAAATGCTCCCGGCATTTTGTCGAACCTACGAAGCTTCTCACCCCACCTCGGCACATATAAAAAAAGCCCGCCTGTAAAGGCGAGCCTTTTGTATATGGCGCACTCGGAAGGATTAACTCGGGCACCTCCCTGTGCCCGCCCGCTAGCGCGGCGCCTGCGGCGGTTCAAAATGCTCCCGGCATTTTGTCGAACCTGCGAAGCTTCTCATCCCACCTCGACACATATAAAAAAAGCCCGCCTGTAAAGGCGAGCTTTTTGTATATGGCGCACTCGGAAGGATTCGAACCTTCGACCGCTCGGTTCGTAGCCGAGTACTCTATCCAGCTGAGCTACGAGTGCGTAATGAGAATCTTAAATTTAGCTACCCACCAAGCCAGATTCCAATGCCTGAGGATAAAGTACCAAGGTACTCGATTTGGCCTATAGGCCAAATCCCCGGCCTTTTACTAAAGTAAAAGGCGTTTCGTCGGCAAACGCGATGCGTTTGTGATCCCGACTGCACCCAACTGAGCTACGAGTGCGTAGAGGCGCGCATAATAGGAATTACGGCCGCATTCGTCAACCCTTTTTTTCGACTTTTTCTATTATTTCATAGACTTAGCTAATCATTGCTCAAGTTGCTGAAAACCCGAGCAATCCCAGGGTTGACGAAGCACCTCAAAGCATTAAATAATAATGATTATCATTTGCATAAAGGAGTTTTTTAATGCCACACCTATGCTCTCATCAGCAGCAAGTATTGAAACGTAAAGGCCCGCAGGCCTATGAGCTTTGGCATAACACCATGCAAAAAGGCCATACTGCCTTCAGTCACCAACGTTACGACGATGCTTTTGGTTATTTTGCGGCAGCCGCAGAAATTACAGCCTTCCTCCTAGAGCATTACAGCCAAAAACCTAAGGCCGATTGCCAGACATCATTATCATTAACTGAAATGAGAGTGAATGCGTGTCATAACCTGGCAGCAACGGCGATGGCTAGTGGTAATACCGACATGAGCGAAAAAATCCTCTTCGCCTTACACGAAGAAATCGCCACTCTTTGCCAGGACGGCCAATGTCAACGCTGGCTACGACTAGACGCCCTCACCAGTCTAAAAAATACGCTGTTTTCACTGGTTTCTCACTTAGGGGAACGGGGAAATATCACAGAACTGAGGACAATTGTGCGACAGACTGAAGAGCAGGCGCAGCGCGCTGCTCAACAGCTTTGGCATTAATGAGGTGGAATTTAAATACCCATACGCTGGAGTGCATCCAACACTTCCCGTATGGCACCCGCAAGCCGGGGATGCTCACTCTCAAACGAAAGCGCGTACTCTTCGAGCTGATCAGGGAATGACACCTCTTCCCCCTCCGGCTCAGTTTCACCTTTGGCGATACGAGTCAAAAGCTGACTTAAAAAATCTTGATCATCCACATCGCGCGCTAATTCAAGCGCTTTACGCGCCTGCTTGATGGCATTTTTTTCAGGTTGATCAGGCATAGGCACCCCTTTTCATATGTAATACGTAATCATAGCGCTTTGGGCGTCGCATCAACACAGGAAAACGGCTGATCAAGGCTGCTTACCTCTTGCGGCAGTACGACCCCGCCACTATTACTGATACCCTTGCACATTGCAAACAACATTCTTCGCTTAAAACTACCCACGGCTATATGCTTCTATTATGACCAACCCAATACCTTATTCAGTGCTTGATTTAGCATGGGTGCCCGACAATCTCACACCCGCCGAGGCGTTACGCCAAACACCAAAACTCGCAGCCCATGTCGAACAGTGTGGCTATCATCGTTATTGGGTAGCCGAACACCACAACATGCAAACCGCAGCCTGCAGCGCCACTGCGGTCGTACTGGGCTATGCCGGCACGGCAACTCAGCGTATCAGACTGGGCTCAGGCGGCATCATGCTACCCAACCACGCGCCACTCATTGTAGCCGAGCAGTTCGGCACCTTGGCGGCATTTTATCCCGACCGTATCGATTTGGGCATTGGTCGAGCCCCAGGAACAGACGGTGCCACCGTGAGAGCATTGCGTCGCGACCCCTACAGTGCGGCAGAAACCTTTGTAGAAGACGTAGCAGAACTACAACATTACTTTGCCAGCGATGGTGCAAAACAAGCCATTGTCGCTACGCCCGCTGCTGCCCAAAATGTGCCTTTATGGATACTGGGATCAAGCACTTACGGTGCGCAGGTCGCAGCCATGATGGGACTACCCTATGCATTCGCGTCGCACTTCGCGCCTCATTCACTCGCCGAAGCACTGGACATTTATCGCCGCAATTTTCAGCCATCGGCTCAACTCAACAAACCCTATGTGATGCTCGCCATGACAATGTTCTGTGCCGAAAGCGATACACTCGCTCAAGAGCAAGCAAGCACCCTTACACAAATGTCATATCACTTGCTACGAGGTAAGCCTCAAAGACTACAGCCGCCCGACAGCACGTTTATGGGTAAGTTAACCCCAGAAGAACAGGCCCATATTAAGGCCTTCAGAAAATATGCTGCAGTTGGCACACCCACAGCCGTGTGTGAGCAAATAGACGCATTTGCGCGTGAATTCAATGCCGATGAAATAATTCTGGCTGCGCCCTACTACAACTTTGAACAACGCTTAAAAGCCTACTCGTTGGTATCTGAGCACGCTTCAAACATGAAAAAAAGCCACTGACAAGTCAGTGGCTTTCAATCTGATCAGCAACCTAGAGTATATTAGTGCTCTGCCTTTGCTACCTTACTTGGGTCACCGATATGCTTATCTAGAAGCAGTCCCTACATGAGGTCAACCAAGAGAGAAGTATTCTGTTTTTTCAATATGGTTAAGTCGTTTCGCTACCGGGGAAAGAAGCCAATTAGCAATCAAGCCCACCGCCAGAATAGCCGCAAAGCCGCTTGCGACGATAAAACCATAAACCGCATCACCGCCGTTTGCATCACTCACAACGCCCATCACCAACGGACCAAATGCAGCACCTGCTGCCGTAAAAAACAACAGCACGCCAGCCACGGCACCGTGCTGATTACGGGCAAAACAACTAATGCCTTTGGAATTTAACGTCGGGTAAACAACCGACATAAACAGGCCCGAAAGTGGCAATAAAAACACAGCCACCGCTTTACCCATGATAATTGAGAGAACAAAACAAGCTGCAATAACAGTACTACACAATGCCATGACCGCGGCCCAATTCAAATGCGCCAGCAGCCACATACCCAAAAATCGCCCTAACGCTCGCAAAGTAAAAAACACCGTCAAAGCATAGGCAGCCAGCAACGTTAACGAGCCGTCGTACCCCAGTAGGTAGGTTGGCATCCACACATAAATAGCGCTTTCTACAGACACATACAGAAACGCGCCCAGTGAAAAACCCAGCGCGTAAGGGTCTTTCAGTAATGCCAGGGTGGTACCAAGACTGACTGATTCTGATTTTACTTCTCGTTGCGCTGGATAACGTACCGACAAACTGATACTCATGAGAATAAGGCAAAGCAACCCTGCTACCAGATAAAGCCACTTCCAATCCACACCTTGTTTTAAAAGTGAAGTGACAATCAATGGTCCGATAATAGCGCCCACACCAAAAAATGCTTCAGCACCATTAACAGTCGATGTATGCTCCTTGGAAGAGTGCGAAATATCGCCAATCAATGCCAGTGCGGCGCTGCGAAATACACCAATGGCAATGCCACACAATACCATTAGCGCAAAGAAATAGTAAAACGTATTGCCTAGCAAAAAACAGAAGGAGGCAATCGCATAAACGCCCAAGCCAATCATAATAGTTAGCTTACGCCCTATTTTATCCGCTAAGAAGCCCAGAAAAAGCCCGGACAAGGCAATGGCAACCATTGGCCCATAATGTACCAGACCCGCCTTGGTCATACCCAGTTTAAACTGGTTCATCAGTTCGGGAATAATGACCCCTACTGAATCTGTTGTCATGGCAAACATGAGAAACATTAAATATGTGAGCCAGCGAATATTGCGTACGTTACATTCTGTATTCATGGCGAAGCCTGCTATTAGTGATTATTCTGATACGCCAAGTGACTTTTTAGACGCTAAAGTCACTCCATTGCAAGTAGGTTCGGCCAGAAATGTCATCGGTAAGTACAAATGTTTTGGCCACTAAATTAATGGCAAGGTGTAACCCTTTACCCTCTTTCAACCAGGCCAGCTCTAACTGTTGAGCATCGCTGACACGGCAAACAAACTCACCGGTTTGAAATGCCGTATGGCTATTACGAAACCGGATCATCGCCATGAGATACTGTACTGCAGGTGCCGCCATCTTTTCACGTATCTCTGCTTCGTCGTAGTAATGACGATTAATGTCTCGCCCCACCTTGGTTTGCTCTAGCAACGACATGTCGTTTTCACCGGCAAACAAACCAACGTAGTAAACCTGAGGAATACCAGGCGAGAAAAATTGAATCAAACGTGACAGAAGATACACATTGTCGTCACTGCCGAGGGCTTCAAAATAAGTACAGTTAATCTGATAAAGGTCTACATTCGACGCGGCTACCCCCGTCGCTTTACGGCTACGGTGCTGACAATTCTCGTGGATATTTTCTACCAACTCATCGACTTGCTTATCGGTCAACAAACCAGGGCCAGACGTTTTATCAGCAGCAATATCAATAATGCCGATACCATCGTGGGTATCAAGAACCGTAATCGCGTTGCGCGGCGCAATCTCGTACCATGCTTGAAGCGGCTTACTATCGCCCGCAATCAACGTATGCAGCACCAACGGTGGCAGTGCAAAGTCATACACCCAATCAGCACGCTTGGCAATAGCTACCTGCGTGAGATAATGCGCATGAATCTCTACCAGTACTTCTATACCACGCTGCCGAGCTTTATCGGCAAAGTCACCAATAAAATCAAAGGTTTCTTCGGTCATAAAACAGCGTGTACCGGCTTTTTTAACCGCATAACCCGCTGCATCGAGGCGAATCATTTTCACCTTCGCTTTTTCAAGTTGATCAAGAATCTTCGTTAAATAAGCTTGGCCGGAGCTACTGTAAACATCGATATCCAGCTGATCGGGGGTAAAGGTTGTCCAAAATAAGCGCTCAGTGCCATCTGCCAACTTGATTTTACTGAATGGCAAGCCGGGACGAGGACGATACAGCTGAGTGAGATCTGATTCGCTTGCCCCCTCGGGGAATACGCGGTCGAACGTCAAAAATAGATCGCTATAAGCCGATGCCTCACCCTTGGTTTTATAATCGATAAAAGCTGGAGACTGACTGGACACGTGGTTCACGATCACGTCAACCATTAATTCGTGCGTAGCAGAAAGCGCCTCAACATCAGACCAGTCGCCCAGGCGGCTATCAACTTGTGTATGATCTATCGGATCAAAACCAGCATCAGCGCCATCGATGGGGTAATAAAATGGCAACAAATGTACACCACCGAATAAATTAGCCAGCGGGCCATTTAACAGTGCCGTTAATGTTGCCAGATTACCTTCGCCAAGGCGATCTACGTACGTACATAGCTGAACGTTATTTTTCATGATGGCGCATCTACCTTCTAATCTTTTTTCAACTGGCCCAACAGCAGTGAGCCCATTGGTCCTGCCATTCCACCGAGTTGCGGCAAGGTTATCAAACTATCGAGACTTTCCCTTTTCTGCAGCTTGGCCACATAGCCATTTAATTTTTCAAACAATTTATCTCGAACCATAACTAGCAATGGTTCACTTGACACCCCGCCACCAAAAATGATGCGCTGTGGCGAATAAAGCACGACTAACGCATGACTGAGTTGAGCGAGGTATTCTGCCTGTAAATCCCACGCGGGATGAGAAAGTGGAAATTCATTGAGTGGTGCGCCCCAGCGCGCGGAAACCGCCACGCCACTGGCGAGGCCTTCAACGCAGTGCTCATGGTAAGGGCAGGTACAGGCGAAGTCTTTGTCGCTCTCAGGGCGCAACATGTGCAAGTGCCCCATTTCTGGATGTGACAAGCCAAATACAGGCTGCCCGTTAAGCACAGCACCGGCACCAATACCCGTGCCCACCGTAATGTAAATAGCACTACGCAAATTCTGTGCGGCCCCCATATGATATTCGGCCAAGCCTGCCACATTGACATCAGTATCAATAGCGATAGGACAATCAAAGCGCTGAGAAAAAAAGCTATAAAGATTAGTGCCTGGCCACCCAGATTTGGGTGTGGTCTCTAACGTACCGTAGTCGACAGAATCCGGGTCAACATTGAGAGGACCAAAAGAGCCAATACCGATACCGGCGATAGGGCCATATTGCTGTAGAAACTCAGTAACAGTTGCCAAAGTTTCTTCAGGAGACGTGGTAGGTATTTTCAACTCGCCAACAATCGTTTGTGTATCGCTACTCACCAGGCAAATTGTTTTGGTACCGCCAAGCTCAATACCGGCATACAAAGGTAAAGACATACTGAAACCCTTCTATAAAGGTACAAATGAGTGTTTATCGCCAGCACCTAGCTGGCGATAAACAAAGCGGTTAAAAACGATAATTAACCGATGCAGTTGCCGAACGGCCATTGAGTGGGCGCGCACGAATAATATCACCTGCGTTAGCTGAACCTTCTTCCGATTCGGTGATAACAAACTCATCAGTTAGATTATTCACATTAACAGACAGTTTTAGATCCGGCGTTACCGACCAACTGGCAAACAGATGCATTAGCGTGTAAGCGTCTTGTTTCAGATCATTATTATCTTGCACATAGTAATCAGTTGACCCCTGCATGGTAATACCCACTGCATAGTTATCGTCACGATATTGCGGCGTAATGGTATAAATCAGATCTGCCTGACGACGCGGCGTATTACCCACTACCGCAGCATTGGTTTGATCTGAACTGATCTCTGCATCTGTCCAGGTCAAATTACCTGCAACCTGGAAGCCATTATCGAAGTTCCACAAACCTTCCAACTCCAAGCCGGTCGCATCGTATTCACGTACGAAGGTCAAACCGCTGGTGATTTCAGCCTGAGTATCTTGAGTTTGGGTATCAAACACGGTCGCGTAAAAATCAAATTCTGAACCTTGATACTTGTAACCGATTTCCAACTGATCGACGTTATCGAAGCCGTCAGTGGTGGATGCCAGGCTGCCGTCGGCATTCAAGGCGCCACCAATTTGCAACAACCGGTCGGCAACGGCCCGAGAACCTTCACTGTAACGGGCAAATACCGTTGAACTGTCGTTCAGAAAATACGAACCACCCAATGAGAATGACGTATCGCTGGAATCGTAATTTACACGCTGAGCGCCAGCACCCAAACGGTTGAGATTGATAACTCCCCCACCAAAACCAAAACCATTGGCCGATGAAGCGTCTTCCGCATTGGAATCAATAACACCATTGCCATTGAGGTCCGCATCGGTGTTGCCGCCGCAACAACTGGATATTAATTCGCCATTCGCTTTAACGCCGTTATGGCGAACACTCACGTCAACGGCAAACTGATCATTCTCGAAACCCACGTTGGCATAAGGCGCGGTGGTTACGTATTGAAGATCCCAATCCCATGACAAAAAGCTTGGAGTCCAAACGCCCTGATCAACCAATGAGGCGCCAGTAGCATCAGTAATATTCAAATACTGAGAATTTTGACCATCTACTGTTTGAATATAGGCAGGCCAGCTACTCCAACTGGTGGCAATATTCTGCTTCGAATAGTAATAACCAACGGTAAATTTAAAGCCGTTATCAAAGTTTTTGGTCAGATTGAAGTCGTTAATCATGTTACCCAAGTCATTGAAGCGGGTATCAAATAACAAGTTCAAAAAAGCCATGCCATTATACGCGGCACCCGATTCTGCAAGAGTAACGTTAACCGTGCCGCAGTCAAACGGATTGCCGCCGCCATCAAGCGCGTTGGCACAAATGGTATTACCCATGCTTTGCGCACTTTGTGGGCCATAATCACCAAATGTATCCGTAAACGGCGCAATAAAACCACCGGTTACTTTCGTTTTGCGGAATTTATTAACCAGAACCAAACCATCATCGATTTCTTTATTGAATTCAAAACCAAAGGCATCAACTTTTGACTCTATGCCATCGGTTAAATCGCGGTTTTGTGGGTTACCGTAAACATCATAGGTGGTGATATTGGTCGTATAGGGTGAGTTCAATGCTTCAGAACTTGCATCAAAACCAGGCACCGCACCATAGGAGCCATTGTCTTTTACCAACACGGGTGACGGCAGGTAAGTGGTTACACGATCATCAAGATGCTTGGCGTACAAACGCAGAAAGCCATCGTCTAATTCTTTGGTAATATTCGCTCGAATCTGGCCACCGTTATCACCATTATAGCCTGTGTCGCGCACGCCTTCGCCGTCGCGGAAAAAGCCGGCCACATGGAATCGCAGGGTATCGCTGATAGGGCCGCCATAGGCGAAATCAGTGCGAAACTCGTCGTAATCCAAACCTGCAGTAATACCGATACTACCGCCCTCTTCTTCGCCCGTTGCGCTGATCAAGTTGATCACACCGCCCGGTGAGTTACTGGCAAAAGTTGACGCAGAACCACCCCGAATCGATTCAACGCGCTCAACGGCGCTGTCGTAGCGGATAAAGTTGTCGGTATTACCAAAGTTGATATCGCCAAATTCCAATACTGGCAAGCCATCTTCCTGAATTTGCATAAATTTGGAACCACCGGTTGCCAACGGAATCCCACGCACGGTGATATTGGCGTTACCGCCACCACCAGAGGATTCTGCCCGGATACCCGGCAACGATCGGAAAATTTCTGCTGTTGAGCGTGGCGCACTATACGCGATCTCTTCGGCGCTGAGGCTACTGACCGACACACTGGCCTCAAGCTGACTGCTGCCTGCCGGCACGGCGGTAACCACAATCTCTTCCAGGGTCATTTCCTCTGCCGCTGCAGACATGCTGACAACAGAAGCAATCGCTAAACTTAACAAGCTGGGTGAATAAACTTTACGCATGATGACTGCCCTTTTTAGTTATTAAATTAGGGTTTAACTATGGCAAGTACTACTCAATCTTGCCGCCCACTCAGGCATGAGAGAAGGCTTTCCAAACGATTTCGCAATCGATTGCAATTAATATATACACTAATGCAATCGATTGCAACATCATGCAATACCTGTTTTAGGACAAATTCGCTCTATTCAGGCAAGAATTCACAACAAGAAAATATAGCCAAAAGACGCACAGATCTTAAGCTGAGGCGCGAATAACCAACTCGGGCTGCATCACTTCACTGGATACAGAGGCGCCTTTTATCTGCTGAAACAGGCTTTCCACCAGCAAACGACCGCCATTGGCGATGGTTTGGCTTACGGTGGTTAATGCTGGCGTCATATGCTGAGCAATGGAGATATCATCGAAACCAATCACCGACACATCGTCAGGTACTCTTTTGCCCGCCGCCATTAGCCGCTTGATAGTCACGCTGGCAAGCACATCACTGGCAGCAAAAACTGCATCAAACTGCAGATTCTGGTCGAGCACAGCACTAATAGCAGCCTCGGCACTGGCGCTGGTGAAGCTACATGGAATAATCTGCTGGGCATCTACCAAACCAGCAGCACTCAAAGCATCTGCATACCCTTGCATCCGCAACCCTACTTCTGGCAAGGCGGGGTCACCCAGAAACAGAATTTTCCGTCTGCCTTTAGACAACAGGTACTCAACCGCCAGGCGCCCACCCAAACGGTTGTCGGTACCAACCGAAACATAGGCTTGATCAGGCAGCTGCGCACCCCACACCACCAACGGCAAACTATTGGTTGCAGCAAACGTATTAATGTCACTGTGCAAGTCACTCTGGCCAATAATCACCAGCCCATCCACATAGTTATGACTGGCAACCTTTGCCTGCCAGTCTTGCCGATGCACCCGAGATAGAAGCAACTCGTAATCCCGCTCAGTCACGGCGTCGGCAATAGCCCCGAGCAATTCGAGAAAAAACGGATCGGAAACATGCTGCCTGGGCTCATGGTCGATAGGGATAACCACAGAAATAGTGCGCGACGACTGCAAGCGAAGGTTCTGCGCCTGCTTGTTAATACTGTAATTATGATCGCGGGCAATGGCCTGAATACGCGCGCGGGTCTCGGCATTAATCAGCGGGCTATTGCTCAATGCTCTAGACACCGTTGACTCAGATACGCCAGCCAGTTTGGCGATATCAGACATTTTCTTTTTATTGGACTTTTTATTGGATAAGGGGCCTAGCTTGTTCATAAGCATTACTTTTCACTAAACCCAGCCAGCATACCTGCACTACCCAGCCCTGTCGACTGTATAGTATTTCGTAACGAATTATTTTCAGTGCCTGTCAACCAAAGCTAACTTGCCGCGTTATAAAGATTGAACATCGCGGGGGCACCTGAACCGTGCATCAGCAGCGCTTGCTTTGCAGTCATAGCGCGACTGGCAGGAATAGCCGGCAATATCAGGGTTTTATTAAACTTCAGTAATACAAATGCCTCCGACAAGCTCGTGTGAATGGCGCGACAACAGAAGATGATCGACCTATAAAGGCAATCAACAGACAATCCCCTTGCTGTCGATTGCCGCCTCATAACGTCATCACTGCAAACACAGCAGACCTACAAGGGAGCGCTGGCCAAGCCAGCCGTGATACATCCCTGCCTCACTCATTGACCAACGACCGCGTCGCTGATCAACGGTAATCAATGTAACGAATCAGGGCTGATGGTTAATAGGACCTATTCCCCAAGCAGTTGGGTAATAGGTCACAGACAACTCCATACACACGGCCTGAGTACACGCAAAATAAAATGTAGTCTCAGCTACAGGGGAAACGCTCAAGGGCAGTCACAGCGGCCTAACGATCAAACCGACCGTTGCTATACTTGCAGGTGGCTAAAACAGGTGGCTAAGCCCCCTAAAATTAAGAGGCACTCATGCTGCAGAGCTGCACTAACTAAATCGATAACGGCAAGGTATTGATTTTGTGGGAGAGCCGGAACTTGCATTCTCGGCTCCCAAGTGAAGAGCTATTCAGAGAATAACTTAAAAGTTTTCTTGTTGCCGTACATGAACCCAGGTCTCACCAAAGTCTGTCGACTCATAAAAATCCGTACTCAGCCCCTCACATGACACCAACAAACGGTCTTCAATTTGACCAATAAATCGATGGCAATATTTTGTTGGCAATGCCTTGTTTGTTTCGAACCAGCGTTTGCCACCATCGCTAGTGCCTAATATTTTGGTCTCACTGCTGGATTTCCCAGACCAAAAATCGTAATTCGAGAAATTGACCACGGCAAGGCCTTCAGTCTCAGTACCAAACCAGGGTACAGACATAAATGAGAATGACTTTTTAGTAACCTTTTTTTGCACTCCATTCACTTCACACGTTTCGCTGGTGGTGTACTCTCCGTTGCACATCGTAATGTAGGTGACGATTTCTTCGTAGTTACCGCCGGGGGCTTTAACAAAATAGCTAGGCTTACCGGTCCAAGACCAAAAGCCAGGCATTTTTACAGCGAGTTTCGCTACACCTGCGCTGAGAATGTTATCGTAAGCAGGTTCTTCATCAATAGTCGATACGTGCATATTACCGGGACTGAAAGCAAAAGTGTGCTCAGTCGAGTTGGAAAACAAAAGTTCGCTTGATGCCCCCGCCGTCGAAATCTCAATAAAATGACTATTTTCGGTTTCCAAAAAGCTTACACCCACAATTCGCTTTGGAGCCGATTTTCTCGTGGATTTTTGCTCTTCCTCAACCTCCAGCTTGAGGCTGTCCCAACCAGTTTTAGTAGTATAGAAGTCTTGCAATACCCATTCGCTAGGGCTTTGCAAGGTTGATCGATAAAGATTGACTTGATCATATGTTCTTGTGACTACGTCGACATATCGATCATCAGTTATTTGTACACGCTCAACGTAGTGCTCCGGCGCGAAAGAATAATCAACCCAATCACCACCCGCCGGTTTGAAGAATAGCCTGCCCTCTGCACCGCCTAGTAAAATATCGCCAGCAGCCGAAACGTCGATCGACGTTAAGTCGAGATTAGTGTCCACACCATCTAGCGACCATTCGCCATCACTCGCTCTGGCCAATATAATGCCAAGCTTCCCGAGGAAATAGAGCGTACCGTCATCACCCATCAGCGTTTGCGCATATTCGATAGGGTTTTGCGCAATCGATGCATACAGTGCATAACGCTCATCATCTCTGCCGTCGTCATCCCAGGTCGCCAGCATGGCTTTGCTGTACTGATAAAACGGGAAAAAGTTGTCCAAAACACCGCCACCCGCGGTTTCAGGAAGCCTCAGAAGCACATCAACATAACGGTCTTCCTGAGGTTTTGGGTAATAAATAAGAGTACCTAAATCGGTAACGCCCCCTTCTGTTACCGTAAAGCGACCAAATGCTACATCGGCATTCACAAATCGGCTATACCATCCTTGCCCGGCCGTGTGAAATGCTCTGATACTGCTCAATGCATAATCACCCGCTGCAATCGGTGCAGAAAAAACCGTTGTGCCCCCTTCGTAGGGGAAGCGGGCACCGAGGCGCTCGAGCTTTACCTCTTCAGACTCATTAAAATTACTGGGGGTAAGTGTTAGCTGATTGAATGGCAAGGGGTAAGCACTGGCATTAATGACCCTGGCAACCACAACCCCCTCGCCAGCCTGAGGTGAATCGGCTTCACTTAAAAGGGGCCTAAAATTAACCTGCGACGCACAGCCTGCCAATACCATGATGCTCAGGAGAGCAGCCCCCTTGAGCAGCCGACCATAAACCCTACGCAAAGACTCAGCCATTCGTTCAATACTCCCTATTGTGTTTATTTGATTATCCACCCAAAAGCCAATCTTCAGGCATGGGCTATTTACTTCGTAATTGATCACAAGATACTATCTGAGTAGTTATCAAAAATACACAAGAACGGACAATTTCCCAGGACAATACAACAGTAAACAATGGAACAGTTAACTGGCATTAAAAGGCTTTTGCCACACTTCACTCTACTCATCTCTCTGTTTATCTACCACCCACTTTGGGCAGCAGAGAGAAGCCTGCTTCTTTATAGCCCAAATAACGCTCCAGCCCTTGAAGCACAATACGGCTACTTATTGATCAAATTGAATGTCACCGGTATAGCTCCTTCATTGCAATTTATTGCGCTGGATAAGAAAGAAGCCGACCTCCCATTGTCTGAAAAGCAGATAAAGCAGCTAGAGCGAACTAAAAGCAAGTTTAGTGTCGATTTAAAAGATAAAGACCATGCTTTCTACCTGGCAGCATTACCGAGCGGCACTTATCAAATTACCAACGTTAATGCGCCCTACTTTAACTTGCCTTACAAGAAAAGTACGGGCGATAGCCTGGCCTGGCGCTTTGAGATACAACAAGGAGCAATAAATTACCTAGGCGAGTTAACGATAGCCAAAGAACGAATTACCGATTTCGTTGATATTAGATTAAACAATCGCTTTGCAACCGATCTAAAAACGATCAAGCAAAAAGTTATTTCACACTTTAATGCCCCTCTTGTAAACGCAAATGTTTACCGAGATGACTTTTCAATCAGTTATTCAGAGGGCACCCAATGAAGCCCAACACTTTATTTCTCTCTCTCGTCGCCATGCTCACCATCCTGAGTATTAGCAGTGCCAACGCCAACTACAAGGCCGAGAACTTCTTTAAGAACCCAGATACGCTTTATGCAACGCTGAATCCAAAAGGTACCAAATTAATCCTTTTAAAATATGACGATAATGGGGAAAAGCTGCACTTAAAAAGCATTAAGAGCGGAAAAGTCAAGCCAATCTATAAAATCCTCCCAGGCGATCAGAAAGACCTATCTATAAGAAATATCTCATGGATTAACAATGATTATGCAATTGCCGAAGTAGAAGAGCTGAAGAAGGGGATTAAAGATCTTTTAAATACTAAAAAAGTTACTTTCTCCGTTCTTTTTCACTTTCCAGATGGCGAACAAAATATCTCAACCTACAAAATCAAGACAAGAGGAAAATTGATAAGTAGCTCAGACAATAACGAGCCAGAATTTCTCTACGCAAAAAACGGAGCTTACTCCAAGGCATACAAACTCAATGCCAACGACCTTATCAACCAAAAAGTAAAGTTAAGCAAACTAGCAAAAATCGACAACGGACAGTTTAAAAAAGATAATGAAATTGCATCAATTAAGGGTTATGCCATACGCTGGTTTACGAATCGCCAGGGAGAAGTAAAGTCAGCAATCACTTATGACCAAGATGGCAATCTTAATTTTGACCAGATAAATGCCGACGGTTCCCTCAGAACCCTTGAATTTTGGCTCATGAAAGATTCACTTAATGACGAAAGTGACGACGCATTCATTATACCTTTTGCACTTGGGCCCAATGAGCAAACCTACTACTGCCTCGACCTTAATGAGAAAGAAGAGCGAACCGTTTATATCAAAGACTACACTACCAAAAAGGTAGAAAAAGTTTTTGAATTAAATAACGGAAAAATCCTCAATATTTATACATCACCAGAAAACCAATTAACTGGAATAAAAGCATTAGAGAACGGTGAAATAAAATATGTACATATCAGCCCAAATAGCAATACACAGAAGAGCTCTACATTAGACATTGTTATCGACAGAGCTGATAACAACACAGAACTACATTACAAAGAAAATTTTAAAAATCCCGGAACCTACTATCTAACTAAAGCCAATGGAAAACAGGTGACGCTTGGTGAAACTTACCCACATTTAAAGGCCCTGAAAGGCCAGCAAATAGAGAGCGCGATTACTCTGGATGGCGAGAAAATTAATTACATTCTTAATATTCCTGACAATACGAAACCTGAGCACCCGTTAATTGTGATGCCTCACGGAGGCCCGATTGGCGTGTTTGATACTAAATCCTTCGATTTATCCACTCAATATTTTGTGGCCAATGGCTACGCTGTGCTACGAGTAAACTTTCGCGGCTCTGGCGGATATGGCGAAGACTTTAGAAACGCCGGGCGGCAACAATGGGGCAACCTTATGCTAAAAGACATTTTTAGCGCAACCCAGGCCGCTCTGCAGCGAAAAGATATTGATAACGAAAAGGTTTGTGCCGTAGGTTTTAGTTATGGCGGGTACGCTGCTTCCATGCTGTTACTAAAACACCCGAAAACCTTTAAATGCGGAGCCAATATAGCGGGCGTCAGTGATATAAATTTATTTTTAAATGCATCGCACTATTCACCAGCAACCAAAAGCTGGCTGAGAGAATACGTTGGCGATACCAACAACAACTACGATGAGCTAAAAGCGATTTCACCCACTTATCTGGTAAAGGATCTAGCCCGCCCGTTGCTGGTACTTCATGGCCTGCTCGACAAGACGGTGGATGTAGAACAAGCTTACCGCCTCAAATTAATGCTGGAAAAATATAACAAACCACATACGTTTAAAATCTACGATGATGTAGGACATCATTTCACTGATTTAGACAGTATGCAGGCAATTTACTCCGACATTACCGATTTTGTCGGACAGCATATTGGCAGCCCCTAACGATATAAGCCAGCTATTAGAGAGCAAAAAATAGCAACGCAAAAAATCGTGATGCAATGTATTGTTGCACCACGGAGCCTTTTTTCAGAGCCCTTGTCAATCATTCAACGTTACGGCAGATCTGGCACAGCCGTGCCCTGCCCTGCATAAAACTCGGCAACAAAGCTATCTAAACGCTGATTAGCGATAGCGTCACGCAAACCGGCCATTAGGGTTTGGTAGTAACGCAGATTATGAATAGTATTAAGCTGCGCACCGAGAATTTCGCCGCACTTATCCAAATGGTGCAGATAGCTGCGGCTGAATTTGGTACAGGTATAGCAGTCACAGGCGGGGTCTAGTGGGCCTGTATCGTAACGGTGTTTGGCATTACGAATTTTTATCACGCCTTCACTGGTAAACAGGTGGCCGTTGCGTGCGTTACGCGTTGGCATCACGCAATCAAACATATCCACCCCGCGGCGTACGGCCTCCACAATATCGGCAGGCTTACCAACCCCCATTAAATAGCGGGGTTTGTCACTGGGCATCAGCGGCGGCAAATGATCCAGTATGCGGATCATATCTTCTTTGGGCTCGCCCACCGACAAGCCGCCAATGGCATAGCCGTCAAAATCGATGTCGGCCAGCCCTTTGAGTGACTCAGCACGCAAGCCTTCGTACATGCCACCCTGTACGATACCAAACAATGCGGCCGGGTTATCGCCATGGGCGGCCTTACTGCGTGCTGCCCAACGTAACGATAACTCCATAGAGGTACGCGCTTCTTGCTCGGTGGCCGGATACGGCGTGCACTCATCAAAAATCATGACCACATCAGAGCCTAAATCACGCTGCACCTGCATCGACAGCTCTGGGTCCATAAATACTTTACTGCCATCAATCGGCGACCGAAAAGACACGCCCTCTTCAGTAATTTTGCGCAATTTCCCCAGACTAAATACCTGAAAACCACCGGAGTCGGTAAGAATTGGCTTTTGCCACTGCATAAAGTCATGCAGATCACCGTGGGCCTTAACCACCTCAGTACCCGGGCGAAGCATCAGGTGAAACGTGTTGCCCAGGCAGATGTGCGCGCCGATCTCTTCTACGTCGCGAGGCAACATGCCCTTCACCGTGCCGTAGGTACCCACTGGCATAAAGGCCGGGGTTTCGACAACACCACGGGGAAAACGCAACCGGCCACGGCGCGCTTTACCATCGGTATTGTCTAGTTCAAATTGCATAAAACAGGTGCGTGTCACCTTAACCTCTCAATCTATAGAGTGTGCTAAAGGGGCGAGCCAACCGGCTCATCTTTTGCCGCTGGGTTGCGCGTGATAAACATAGCATCGCCATAGCTGAAAAAACGATATTGTTGCGCAACAGCATGCTTATAGGCCGCCATCGTATGGCGATAGCCCGCGAACGCCGATACCAACATTAACAATGTGGATTCCGGCAAATGAAAATTAGTAACCAAGGCATCAACGACACGGTATTGGTAACTGGGATAAATAAAAATTTCGGTTTCCCCTTGATACGGTGCAATCACCTCACCACCAAACTGCGCAGCAGACTCAAGACAACGTACGCTGGTGGTACCCACCGCAATCACGCGCTTGCCAGCCGCCTTGGTCGCTTTAACCAGCTCGCACACCTCGGCCGATACCGACATCACCTCACTGTGCATCTGATGCTCGTGAATATTGTCTACCCGCACCGGCTGGAAAGTGCCTGCGCCCACATGCAGGGTAACAAACGTCTGCTGTACCCCTTTGTCTTTCAATGCCTGCAATAGGTCTTCGTCAAAGTGCAAGCCTGCCGTAGGGGCAGCCACAGCACCCTTCTCAGTACCATACACCGTTTGGTAGCGCTCGCGGTCGGTTTGGTCGTCGTCTCGGTCAATATAAGGCGGCAAAGGCATATGGCCAATGTCGTCAAGCACCGCCAGTACGGGCTTGTCTTGTGGAAAGCGTAAGACAAACAACGCGCCTTCGCGGCCATCCACCGTAATGCTCACACCGTTACCCAAAAGGATCTCACTACCCGTTTTGGGCGAGCGATTGGCCCGTGTATGCGCTAATACGCGGTGCTCGTCGAGCACCCGCTCCACCAGAATTTCTACTTGGCCGCCACTGGGCTTTTGCCCAAAAATGCGTGCTGGAATCACCCGAGTATTGTTAAACACCATTAAATCGCCCGGATTAACGCAGTTAAGCAGATCGGCGAACTGGCCATCGGCCAAGGCTCCTGAAGGCCCATCAAGCTGCAACAAGCGGCTGCCAGTACGCTCTTTAGCGGGCATTCTGGCTATTAATTCATCAGGTAAATCGTAAGAGAAGTCTTGTCGGCGCATGAAAAAAATACAATTGGGGCTGGCTGTTTAAAAGGCGCACAGGGTACCCAAAAAAGTTGTTCAAGGCTACGTGTAAAGCTGTTGACGGGGCCAAAACCGCTGTTATAATCACGCCCTCTTTCGAGAGACGCAGGCACTCGGTAAGTGTAGCCATGCAAATGCTCTCAAAGTATTGCCAGAGTGGTGAAATTGGTAGACACAGGGGATTCAAAATCCCCCGCCTTAACAGGTGTGCCGGTTCGAGTCCGGCCTCTGGTACCAAATCAAATAAAGCCTCGTTCGCAAGAACGGGGCTTTTTTGTTTGTATTGGAGTGTCGGCGACAAATTTGCCTGGAGCAAATTTGGGCGTCGGAACGTAGTGACGACGGGTATCACCTAAAAACCATGGATGGTTTTTATCGATAGCGGCATTTCGGTTCGACCCATGGCGACCCAGGAGCAATTTGAACAAGCTCCTTGCAGCGCAGCCCAACGGGTGCTTAAAGCCCTTCGGCTTTAAGCATTAATCCGGCCCTTGGTACCTCACTGCTAGGTCGCCCCCGACGGATAATCAGCACAACCATTCCGAAAGCAAGTAACCATAAGGAGCCAGGTTCAGGGACATTCTGTCTGAACAACGCCGCACCAATACGGCTATCCCCTGAACTAGACTGAGAGAAAGTGCCTATAGACGTTTCAATACGTCCATCATCAGACAATATTACCCCACTTGTGGTAGAGGGATCCCCCCCCAGCCCAGCCACAAAAGCCCATAGTTGACGCCTCGACAACCCTGCACCCCACGTATTAACTAGGCTCGAAAAAAGCACACCTTTATCATTATGCGTGTAACTGCCGTAACCACCCCCGCCAGCAAGTTCACTACTGTCATAGTAACTACCGTCACCACCCGCGCCATCAAAGAAGCCGAACAACTCCTTAAAGCCAGCTAAAGTCCAACCTTCGAGATCACCGCCGTTAGACGTAGCTGAAACAATGTCTTCATATGAGCGACCAGCAGTGAGGGATAGATGAAGCCAGTCCAAATTACTGGAAGTATCTGTAGTATAGGTAGAGTGATTGATTAGCAATGCATTAGCTGACGTTGCTAAAAGTAAACATCCTAGAGCTAACAAATTTTTAAGCATAAAATTACATCCTTATAGAAAATACAACTAAAGCCAGATAGCACTCCAAAACAGCTAAATAAAATACACCTACCGATAAGCGCCGCAAGATAAACAGCAAGCAATATACCACCCATAATTATTTTTTAGAAATCAAATAGTTAAAAATCAATTGATAACTACATGATTAAAAAGTGTAAAACAATCTGACAGGCACTCAGAGGAGCCCAGCCCACAATAAAGATAGGGTTGAAGCACCTAGCTTTAGGGTATTTTATCTGAATGCAAATAAGTGATTTATCACTGCTTAATTTAACTCTACAAGGCTAGGCGTAGACGATGCTGAAAAGCTATTCAACGAAATCATCAACCAAACCAGTTATACGCTAATTAGATTCAGAAAAGTATTCTGATCCATCTTCCCAGCGCTCAACAGACGCTGAAAGCACCTTAATGAATGGAAGGCAGGTGTCATAGTCCTCCACTAATTCGTCTATTAGCGCTAGAGCTTTTTCATAATCGGCTTCATCATGTATATAGCTAACGGAGCCAGCCTCACCAAAAAACCTCCAGTGCCTTGGCCTTTTACCTACCCCTATTACTACCACTCAAAACAGGGTTTGCACCCTACACGAAAAATTTACCTGCAAATACGTATCCAAAAAGCAAGTATTGAATACACAGTACTACAAGAATCAGTTGTTAATACCGATTATTTTCGTCTACATTTTAAAAGTCAGTGATCTCAGGGATGCAACAGCACCGTAATTCATAAATAATAAGGAAAATAAAGTGGGGGCAGTAAACACGATGGCTTTAGATACTATCACCCTGGTGGACGACGATACCAATTTTACGATGATACTGGGTATGCAACTGGAAGATTTAGGCATCAATACCCAGAGTTTTCACTCACCTGAGATAATGTTGGCGCATTTGAATGAGGGATCCCAGCCGGAAGTGATATTGTTGGATTTCCATTTTGGTACCGACAAAATCAATGGATTAGAACTCTGCCGCCACATTAAATCGAGTATAGATGTTCCGGTGATTATGCTGTCGTGCAATGACGACCGCGACACACTGGTGTCTTGCCTGGATGCCGGTGCCGACCAATACATTGTTAAGCCATGCGACGTTAACGAATTAATCGCCAGAATCAATGCCGTTACCCGCCTTTACCATCGAGTACAAACTGCCGAGCCGCCTGCGGATCCCGAAAGTCAGCAGGCTGCTGGCATTGAAATGAACCGTACCGACCGAACCCTTTCCGCGCAGGGGTACTCTGTTCAGCTAACCCAAAAAGAATACGACGCCATTGAGCTGCTGGCCAAGCACTTGGGTGAAGTCATTGACCGGGAGCAGTTTTATCAACACCTGTACGGCATAGAATATGACCCAATGAGCCGGGCGATCGATATGCTGCTTGCGCGCCTACGCAAGAAAGTACACGCGCAAGACCTGGGTATACACCTGCAAGCCTGCCGCAACCGCGGCTACCGCCTGGTCAAAGGGCTATCTTAGCTTGGCTCATAGGCAATGCGTCGGTATTAGGGCAGGCGCTAATGTTACTGAACAATTTGACCGCTTAAAAAGGCCATCACTTTGGGATCTTCAAAAACTCGAGTCATGGTTTGTGATAACAAATCGTTGACCATTTTCTGATTTTTTTCGGCATTGGGTGAGGCCAGCAAGCGATGCTCGGCTTCCGTTTTATAACGATTGGTTAACGTGCGGCCGTCATTTTCCAACTCGACCCGCATGACTACTTCCATTTTAATTTCTTTGGGAATGGTGTTGTCGATAACATCATAGGCAATTTCATCGACAAACAGCGTCATAAGCGTACCCTGCTCTGTGCCATTGACGCTAAATCCCTGTGCAGCCAAACGCGCAGTAGCAGATTGTTCTACCGCTTGCGTAAGATTGTTAGATATGGAGATAGTGCTTGTTTGCGCGTAAACCCCACCACGAGAACCAATCACCTGCGCCGAGCGTTCATCTCGCGCCACCACAGTAACCGGCATACCCTGGCCGTAGCGTTTCGCGGTAACACCCAAGTCTGGAGCGATTTGAATTTGTTGGGGACTATATGCACATGCACTGCATAGCAACACCAAAAAAACGCCTAACACCGCTTTCATGAAGAACTCCTGTCTGTACCAGTGATGAGTAAAGGCCGTAGTGTAGCCGAGACAGACACAACGCAGAAGCCCAATCGTTACCCCGCTGCCTGCACCCAACAGGCAAGGCAAGCCCCCACCAAGTACAACACAGCGGTAAGCAATGCTGCTACAGCATGAGTTTAGGACTACTGATATTGGCAAAATATCCCCAAAACGGCCCACTGATCAAGTTGATTAGCCCAAAGCTGACGGCCTGCACCAGACAACCACCCACAAAAACTATTGGCGCACGGGATATCGGTGCATGATCCCGCCCAGTGCCAGCTGAGGAACTAATGACCCCGACTCCCTGTAGACACGAGCAAGCCAATAAAAAACGTAGGAATCGACAAACTCTGCAGTACCCATGGCAACACCACTTTAGTACTGGCGAGGGCATCACCCAGTTTGGTAAAAAACTGGCTGACAAGAATCAGAAAAACATTGTTGGGGACTTCGCGGCACGCTTCATTACTGATATCACCACAGACATAGGCATCTCCGTCGTTAGCCAGCAACTCGTTGAGCCGCTGCGTTTTTAACGCCATAAGACCTTTTTTTCGTTCGTAAGCAGTTACCGTTAAGGTTTTACGCCTGCGACACCACTACCGATCAGCAGGCGTTATATTCCCAAACGGTCTCGTAGCCCATAGTACACAGCCCCCAGTGCTGTGTAAGGCACGCGTAAGAAGCACCCTCCAGGGAAAGGATAATATTTTAGGTCAGCAAACGCATCGAAGCGCTCAGCCTGGCCTTTCAGGGCTTCGGCAAATGCAGGGCTGAAGAGAGCCCGGTATAACCGGCACCCACAATGCACACATCAACCGTTAACTCACCCTGCAACGCCTGGCGCAGCGCAAACTGCGGAATACCGTTCGCGTAATAGGAATTTGGATAGTTACCCGGTGTGTTCATACATATCTCTTGGTGTGGGAGGTCATTCAAGACACGCTAATAAGATATACCGCTGATAAGAACGACAAAAGAGGATTGCCAAGAATATTAACCCGGCAACCATTATTGCTGGGTTAATAAGCGGCGCACGAACGCGCCGCCATTGGTCACAGGCCAATGTCAGTCTTGGAAATACAAGGGATTTCGTAAAATTCCCCGGGCCTTTCCAAGGCGTGCAACCAAATAGATAAGGAGATCTATTTGGTTGCCGGGTTAATAGAGTGAAGCCCTGCCTGGCAGCTTTAGCAAGCCGCCAGGCAGGGCTTTGCCAGGGCGACTACTTGGCCAGAAGCGTTTGAATCTGCGTTTCTAGCGCACTGTCCATAGGGGTAACATCAGAGTCAAAATGTACGACTTTTTGGCCATCGGCAGAAACCAGGTACTTATTAAAGTTCCACGCCGGGCTCTCACCGGTTTTTGCGATAAGCTGTTTAAAGAATGGGTTGGCCTTGTCACGTTTCACATGGCTGGGGGAGACCATAGTAAAAGTTACGCCGTAATTTACGAAACACACCTCAGCCGTCTCGGCCTCATTGTCGTGCTCTTGAAAAAAATCGTCAGACGGAAAACCTACAATCTCCAGCCCTTGATCTTTGTACTTTTTATAAAGTGCTTCCAACCCTTTAAATTGCGGTGTAAAGCCGCACTCACTGGCAGTATTGACTACCAGCAATACTTTGTCGTTAAAGGCATCGCAAAAATTCACCGTCTGCTTAGAACGTAATTTGTTGGTTTCATACTGCAGTAAATCCGGGCAGCTCGCCGATGCCGGTGCTGCCAACAACCATATTGTTGCTGTTACGACTGTACCTACTAGCTGAGACAAACCCTTGCCTCGAATAAAACCTGCCATACCCTACTCCCACTGACTATTGATAAGGACCTACTTTGAAAATACATCCTAAGTACGTTAGCACAACGAGGGTGGATTAGCAGCCTGATGACAGCACCATAAAAAACCACTACAAACTCATAGCTACATCAACGGATAAAAAAATACTGGCCATAGTGCAGCCGGTATTTTCAAGCTAGGCAGGATAATAGCCCTTTAATAGTTGGTCATGATGTTGGCGCTTTCAGGATCAAGTGTTTTTCCTTGCCTTTGCAGCTCAAGCTCAACTGCTCTCGTTTTCTGCTGGGCATCAATCAGATAGGCATGTATCGCGTGTACATCCCCTTCAGTCAATATATCGTCCCAGCGCGGCATACCCAGTGGTACGAAAGCCCCCTGCAACACAATGGCATCAAACAAGGCATGCTTATCGGCGCTCATCCTACGTAGGTCAGGCACACCGGCACGCTGTTTGTTGGAGTGGCAGATAGCGCAATTGGCAAAGAACAAACTAGCCCCGTTGGCAATCGTTTCAGCGGTTACGTCGGGTGCTTGTGCCGGAGCCTCTGGAGCAACGGTGAGCGGCGCTCTTTTCTCTGGGAATGGTGCTCGAGTTTTGCCGCCCAGTTTAAAGGCGATAATACGGCCTTCGTTGGAATAGTTATAGGCTGCACTGTAACGTGGTACAAACGACCAGCCACCACCACCCCAACCTGCCATCACGGCTACATATTGTTCGCCATTGACTTTGTACGTCATGGGAGCAGCAAGCATGGAGGTTCCAGTTTCGATGCTGTGCAAATGCTCACCGGTTTTAGCATCGTACACACTGAATCGACCGGTTAAATCACCTTGAAACAGTAAGCCCCCAGCCGTTGTTAACACACCGGCACGGTCTTGCCAGCCATGCATATCAACCGACCACACGGCTTCACCGGTTAGCGGGTCAATAGCACGTAATTGTGACGACGCTGGCACCTCGCGCACACGCTCCATCGCCGGTAAAGCCTCAACGGCTTCACGAAATGGCGCGGGTAATGTAGGTAAAATAGACACCAGATCGTTGGTAAAAAACAGGGCCGCATCGTTATTTAGCGCGCGGGCGCGATGGGGCTTCTGACCTGGGGTGGTAAAAATCAGGTTGCCCATATCCAACACAGTGCCGTAAAGCAGTCCGGTATCAGGATTGTAAGACATTGGATACCAGTTACGCGCACCGGCACTGGAGGGATACACAATTTTCGGCCCGCTAGTGTAGTCACTGTGCTCTGGCGTGAGATTAGGCCGCCCCGTTTCCAGGTTCACACCGTCGGCCCAATTTTGATACACAATCGAGCTAGCTCGCAGCACCTGGCCATTGCGCCGATCAATCACGTAAAGAAAACCATTTTTAGGTGCGTGCAAAATGACTGGCACCTGTTCACCATCGATGGCCATATGAGTAAGCACCATGGGCTGGGTAGCCGTATAATCCCAACTGTCTTTTGGGGTTTCCTGATAGTGCCACTTAACAGCGCCGGTTGCCGGGTCGAGTGCAACAATGGAAGACAGGTACAGGTTATCGCCACCGCTTGGTGACCGCTTGCTGTTTAGATAAGGACCGCCGTTACCGACGCCAATATACAGGGCGTCAAATTCAGGGTCGTAGTGAATGGCGTCCCATACGGTACCGCCACCACCGATATCCCAACGACTGTTTTCGTCCCAGGTGGCCAGCGCTTTCTCAAGCGCAGGACTTTCTTGCGGCCCTTCTGCGGGGTCTTTCGGTACGGTATAAAAACGCCAACGTTGTTCGCCAGTTTTTACGTCGTAAGCCGTTACATAACCGCGCACATCATACTCAGCACCACCGTTGCCAATAACAACCACATCACCCGCTACTTCTGGCGCACCGGTAATGGTGATACCTCGTGTTGGATCAGCCACGGTATTAACTTGCCAAACGACTGCACCCATCTCTGCATTTAAAGCATAAAGAATACCGTCCAACGCGCCTACGTAAACCAGGCCATCCTTCACAGCCACACCACGATTCACTTGATCACAACATGCGCCACGATTCACCTGCATGTTAACAGTAGGCTCAAATTTCCAAAGTAGTTCACCGGTAGCGGCATTGACAGCATAAACACGGCCGAGGTTTCCACTGGTAATCATCACACCGTTGATCACCACGGGGGTTGCTTCCTGCCCTCGGTGACTACCCAAACGTAGATCCCACGCGTAACCCAAATCGGTAGCATTTTTGGTATTGATATCGGTTAATCGTGAATAATGGGTTTTACCGACATCACCACCGGGATTAACCCAGTCAACCGCTGCGCCCTCAACTGCAGCCGCATTCGATACAGAGGGCGGCGCAGATTCGGTGCAGCCCGCTAGTATGCCAATCAGTGCGGCAGTCAGTCCGGCAACGGTGAAAACATTTCGAACACGCAAAAAGGGTAATAACATGACTCTGTAGACCTACTTTCTTAAAAATTAATGACACCGCCGTCGGCGATCAGGTCAATACCCGCGATAAAAGAGGCATCGTCAGATGCGAGAAATAAAATGGCGTTAGCGGCTTCTTCTGGCGTACCGAAACGCTTCATGGGTATTTTTTTTTCGATAGCCGCTTTAAACGCAGGCACCTCTTCTGCCGTTAAGCTGGAGCGATGAATGATGGGTGTATCGATCGGCCCAGGGCTAAAACAGTTAACCCGAATGCCTCGATCGACTAACTCCACACCAATATTTTGTGCTAACGCCCTTAACCCTGCCTTCGACGCTGCATACACGCTATTACCTGGAAGCCCCTTTAAATGACCAATCGATGAGGTATATACAATGGCGCTACCAGCCGGCATCAACGGTACGGCTTTTTGAGTTACAAAAAAGTGCCCTTTTAGGTTAATGCCCATCATGGTGTCCCAATGTGCTTCATCGACCGTTTCAAAAGGCTTAAATGCACCAATACCTGCATTCACCGATAAAATATCAATACGATTGTGCTTGGCTTTTATCGCAGCAATAACCTTGTCGATTTGTTCCAGGTCAGCAATATCAGACTGCAACGCCAGTACGTCTCCACCGATCTCTTGCGCTGCCTCGGCTAAGGTTTTTTCGTCTCTGCCAGTAATAACTACTTGCGCGCCTTCGCGAGCAAAGCCTTTTGCCGCCGCTAAACCAATACCGCTATTACCGCCAAAAACGACTGCAACTTTATTGTGAAAACGCATACGCCAACCTCGTTATTATTCTGATTAGTCCGTCAGTTTTCAGGCAAACGGAATAGCGCAACCAACGCCACTAAACTTACCGTCTTGTAAACGATAGTGTATGTACTGTTTTATTTGCTGATGCTCACCCTGTTTTATTGGCATTAAACTACCGTAGCCATTTGCCTCTAGCGTTTCTGCATCCAGGTCTTTTTTGCCATAAATATGCACAATCGCTTCCAGAGCTACCAATTCGTCGCTACTGGCAAACGCTAACACTTCGATGGTCTCGTCGACGTAATCATGTAAAAAGGTGTAAAACTTTTTCAAAGCCTCGCGATTGGGAATACGAATACCAAAAAACTCAATATCTGCACCAGGTACAAAAAAGTCGTAAACACCATCGTAGTCTCTTGCATTAAAACAGCGTATGTAGGCTTCGTAGTCTTCACGTTGCACGGCAATCACCTCTTATTGTTATAAATTGTTACCAGGCCTAAGGCTTTTTAATCACCAAAGAATCTGGGCGTTTGCGTGGCTTCCAATCGCCATGCCCTGGAAATTTCTCCAGTACAACACCATCCCATAGACGAATAACCCGCTTTTGAAATAACCACTTACCATCTTGCTTCACGGCAATATCATCGTACCAACCAACAAATCGCAGTAAGTAAGGTGGCTCATCGTGACATTCGGTCACGAACGCAAAAGAACGTATCTTTACCTTACCTGGCTCAAGTGGCGTATATTGTGTTTGCGTTACGTGATGCTGACGCCCAGGAAACCCCGGCGCCTTAAAATAATGAGCGCATAAACCACGAATACCCTCGTGCCCTACCCAATGATCAGGGTCTTCAAATACTTCTTCAATCAGCTCGCAATCTTCGGTAAAACATTGCACCAGCTCTTCAATACTGCCAGTGTCGAGCGCCCAGCTATAGGCAGCCAGCAAGTCTTGCAACGCAAAACGATCTTCTGTCGATATCATAGTGTCACCAGTTTATTATCAGTATATTTTTATCGTTTTAAACTAAGGCGTAATAGCGCAAGCGATTACCATCTGGCAAGCGCTCACCAATACCAATAAACACGTGTTTAGTCAGCCAATCGTGTTTACCTACTGGCGTTTCAAACGAAGGGCAGCTACGCAAATAGTATTCGGCATGAGGCACTGGCTCACCATCATTGAAAGCCCAGTCGCGCAGGCGCCCCATTACATCGGGGGTGCGACCCCATAAAAAACCGGCGTTGCGCATTAGTATCAAAGTGCCATCGTCTTCTTTTAACATGTAGCGTGCATCAAAACAGGCTACATCATCGGGACGAAAATAGGCGTAGTCTCCGCCAGAACGGGGCACCACGGTGCCACTTAAGCGTGGCCCTTTAAACGTGCCCTCCTCTACATACACGGCAGAACGTGAACCACCTGCGGGGGTGTTCGCAATCATATCGGCGTGGGGAAAGCGCAAATGCACTTCCAGCGCAAACTCCAAACGGGGGTTGTCGAGTGTCGAAAAAATATCGCTCATGGTTTTAACCTGTTTTTATTGTCAGTGCTGGCGTAACCGCCAGCCGGTGATGTGTTATCAAGCCAGAGGCAATACGCTATCGGGCACCCAGTTACCGTGCACAGCCGAGCGCAGCCGCAGCGGTAATTTAATGGTGGCCAGCGGCCCTTCATCGGGCGTTGCCGCGTTAAAAATAAGCACCTCAGAGCGCTCGTTTTCTACCACCGCCATCAGGTACCCTTCGTGCCCAGGTTGGGCAGACTTTATGTGTACGGGTTCCTGCAAACAGGCCGTTGGTACAGAAAAACTTTTTAATTCACCGGTGTTTAAATCAATACGCGACAAGGTATTAAAACCAATTTCAGTCGGCCCGGATGTGTGCGGCGGGCCGCACTCTGGAAAATAATTGGCGTAATAACCAATGTGATAGGGCTTCATTAAATCTTTGTCGGCGACGCGGGGCATTTCGCCATTAGGGCCAAGCTGCGTTTCAACCCAGGTATTGTTGTCGCTGCCTAAATCAAATGACCAACGGGCAAGGCGACCATTGGACTCGCGAATATCACGGCGCCCACCACTGGCTTCCTGCACGAAAGGAAATACATTGAAGTCGGCAACACATAAATCAAGATGCACCATGCTGCCTTCATTAAAGGCATTCATAATGTGATAAGAGTGCACGGGTGGGCCTTCAAACCAACGCATGTCTTTAACATCACCGTCACGCGGCATAATTCCCACGTAGGTATTTTTGCTGGAGTCCCACTGCCAGTGAGAACCACCCTGCTTCAATGTTTCAAGATCACAAATAGTGGGAAACACGGGAAAAATAGCGTGTTCTTTGGTGACGGCAAAATCGTGCATCATGGAGCAGTAAGGCACCTTAAACCATTGTTCGCTCACAAGATTACCTGACTTGTCGGCGCGGCAATACGCAATATCTGTGGTTGCTAAGCCACCGGCTTCGTAACCAAAAAAGTAGAGGTCACCGGTGTCTGGATCTAACCGTGGGTGAGCAGTCATCGTCTGGCTTTTAAGCTTGCCGTTGTAGGTCCAGCGCCCCACGGTTTCCAACGTGAGGGGATTAAGTTCAACGGCATGACTGTCTTCTTTCAGCGCGAGTAATTTACCGCCGTGAAAAATCGGTGTGGTATTAGCAACACCGCCATCTACCCCCTCTACTGACGGGTCGTTGGTATAGGGGTTGCGGTAACGACCGAATAGGGCCCGCCGCGCTTCACGCTCTTTCAGAAAACGCTCGGTTTTCACATAACGCACCTGAAAATCGACACGTCCATTTTGAAACCGAAAGGCGCTTACCATGCCATCGCCACTGAGATAAGTATCATTTCCCAGCATGGGAGGAAACTGCGGATCGGCAATACTCCTAAACCAGGTACCGGCTATCTCTTGGGGGATGCCACCTTCAACAATCAGGTCAAAAATTTCACCCTCGATGCGCACCGGTTCGTTAAAGCCAACGAAGTCCGGCGTTTGCGGGAAAGGATGCGTCATGGGTTTCTCCTTGCGGCGCGTTACAGCACCATCACGAGCGCATTAGCTCGAACCGGTAATTATTAATTTTATTGTAACAATTGTTAGTATATAACCATTAAAAGCCGTGTTTCAAGGCAAATCAACAGAAAATGCTGCCTCACCACCAGAAGCGGTACCCGGAAACAGGGTGCAGAAAAAACGGAATTATCTTGAGTGTAGGTCAGCCGTGGCGGGTTGCACGGCATTAGGCTGGTGTAACGGTAAGCACGAAGGGAGGTTAAAGCTTGGTTTTTTGCAAAAATATCGAGCGATTATTCTCATCGACCTCGCCAACCCGACGGATCAGCGTACGTAAATGCCGGTCAAACGCGAGAAACTCATCGAGCTTAAGCGAGCCGAAAATATAGTCTGCCACGCGATCTGCCATCGGGCGCACGATGTTATAGAGCTCGTCGCCCTGCTGAGTTAGACGCAGCAGTTTACGGCGGCGGTTTTCGGGATCAATTTCCACATTCAATATGCCGCGCTCCTCCAGCGCCGACACAGTGCGGCTGATGGACATAATATTAATACCGGTGCGCTCTGCCAGCTCATGGGAAGCGGTTACCCCCAAACGCCCTACCACCATCAGCACCCGGTATTCATTCATATTGATGGCATATTGAGTTTCAGCATATTCAGAATAGGCTGACAACATCATTTGATGCAGCTTCACAAAGCGCTGCAATGTATCTAGAGGGTCAACCTCAACCACCTGCGGGCCGGTTTTGGGGCCAGTTGATGACTTATCGTGAGACTCGGACTTGCCAGAAACTTTAATCTGCATGGGTATTCACTGCTGTCGGGTAATTCATCGTGCATACGCAAGTCTACCCGCTACCTACAGCGCTTGCCAGCTTAGACACGGCTGAGGCCCGCCCCCTCCTCCTTTATTAAACACGAGCCAGCTCACCCAGAGGCATTTCACCCGCCTCCTGGGCACGACGCTGGCGGCTATCAATATCATGTTGCAAACGCCAGATAGCCAGGCCAAAACACACGCAAACTACCGGCACAGAGAGGTAGAGACTCATAATACCCGTGCGCAGGTTACCGGTTACATCACTCACCAGACCAGCAACATAGGGGCCCGACCCCAACCCTGCAATCGTAACCACCAGATAATAAGTCGCGTAAATAAGACCCCGCATACGCGGCAGCACCAAATCTTGCATGGTAGACAGCACGCCGGGCAACCAGGCCGTATGCGCCAGGCTTAGCAGGCAGAAGGCCAGTAAAAAGCTGTTAAAGGTGGGCCGAGTGAAAGCAAACAACGCTGCAGGAATCATAATCACCACGGCAATCAGGGTAACGTAAAGGCGGCCACTGGGCCGGGTTTTATTGAGTTTGTCACCAATAAAACCACCCAACAGCGTACCCACAATGCCCATCAGGGTGGCAACACTGCCAAATTTGAGACCGATATTAGACAAACTTTCATCATAGGCATGCACAGCGTATTGAGGCGTCCATGCCATCACACCGTAAGACATGGTCATACTGGCAGCCCCGCCTGCCATCACCAACAGTGAGGAAGGCGAACGGCAGATAAGCTCATGAGAAGCCGGGTCGCGCAAGCGGAACGTCTGGCTCCATGTATAAACACAGTACAAACCCAAGGCCACGATCGACCACTGAATCCAGTGACTCGTCACGTTAACACCGGCGATAGACACAATCACTGTCGCATTTTCTACCCCAGCCAGATGGCTACAGAGGGTGACCAACAACGCTGTTAATACAATCAATACAGACAATACGATGAGATTGTTAATCACAATGCGGGCACCGGTCTTCTCGATAATCATCACCACCAGACTAACACCGGGCAACACGGCTTTTAGTTCCTGCCAGCAAGCCAGAAACGGGCGCTCGCCTGCCTTGCCCAGGTCTCGCGGGGGCTCTCGTAATTTGAGAACCAGCCCCGACAATAAGAAACCCGGCAGCGCCACAACAATGAACGAGACCTGCCATCCAGCCAAGCCCAATGTGTAATTGCCATCGGGGTGCCACACTGACCACATATCGACAATGCTTCCACCCATCCACAATGAGAACCCAACCCCCAGCGAAACCCCGCAGGCAAAAATAGCCAACGCCGTTGCCCGCAAGCGACTAGGAAAGTAGTCCGAAATCAATGAGGTAGCCGCAGGTCCGGCACAGGCTTCACCAATACCCACGCCAACACGGGTTAGCGCAAATTGCCATACATTGGCGGCCAACCCACTGCACATTCCCATAAGTGACCAACCAATAACGCCAAAACCAATTACTCGAGTACGAATCCAGTTATCAGCCAAACGGCCTAAAGGAATCCCAAACAAAGCATAAAAAATGGCGAATAACGTACCGTAGATCAGCCCTATCTCCGAATCGGTAAGAGAAAAGTCGCGTTTAATTTCACCCGCCAAAATAGTCACGATCTGCCGATCGATGATACTCATCGCCTGCACGAGCGTTAATATACCAAGGGCATACCACGCGTAGCGCTTACCACCAAAAAATTCATTGGTATCGTTATTGGAAGAAAATGGATCGGTCATACATCATGTACTCTACAGCGATATACCGCGTTATTGTTATTGTCTAGACATCAATATTAACCAATCAGGTTAAAGCCACCAAACACTTCATCAGGCAACAACCCAGTATAAGCACCCCCTCTACTGCATCCAAAGCGGTAAAAATGGGAGCAGCTGTTACAGATATGGAACGCAGCAACAGTTCAAAAGTTAATAATTTATTACTACAATCGATCCAGACCTATAAAAAGTGAGCCAATTAATCCGGTATTAGTGATTGCCATGTCAATAAGACGCCGATGAATGTGCCAACTTAATAGTTATCACTAAATTCTTCAATCAATGCATCCATAAAGGCTCTAAGTTTAGCTGGCTGGTAGCGATGCTCCAGATAAGAGGCATAAGCCTTTAAAGAAGGTAAAGGGTAGTCGGGTAAAATTCGTTGCAGTTCTTTACGCTCAACGGCCATATCACAAAATTTAATTGGCAGTACAGCAACGCCCATTCCCAACTTTGCCAGCTGCATGGCCGTAGAAACATCAGATACCACCGCACGCATGTGTGGGTCGTCAGCAGAATCCATACCCGCTGGCCACATTTTTTTGTCGCCAACGTGGGCTGAGAGCATTACCCGTGGCAACACGGTTAAATCATCGATAACTTGAGGAATCGAGTATTGTTCCAGAAATTCCGGACTTACATAAAAACCGTGATGCAGTTCGGTAAGCAAACGACTGGGCAAGTTGTCATTCCCCAGCTGCCCTACCTGAATCGCGATATCGTAAGGTTCATCACCAATATTAATGGGCGCATTGGTAACAAAAATCTCCTGGGTCAACCGTGGAAAACGCTTGCCTACTCGTGCGATCACTTTCGAAACGGCAATGGCGCCGAACGCTCGTGGCATACTGATACGCAAGCGACCGGAAGGCTCGGCAGTGATTTCATTGGCAATTTCTTCCGTCATCTCGACTTCGCAGCGAATTCGGTGACAATGAGACATAATCGCCTCGCCGGCCTCGGTAAGCTTAATACCCTGGGCACCACGCTTAAGCAAAACAACTTGCAGCTGGTTCTCCAGCGCCCTGAGTTTGCGGCTAATTGTAGACTTGGGAATACCAATAACATCACTGGCTTTTGCCAGGCTACCAGCACTGACTACGTCATAAAATAACATGAGAGCACTGGGGTCTACTTTATTATTAATTGTCATAACAACCTTATTTAAAAACCCCTGTATGCATTATTACATTATCCAGGTAATGAGCATTTGAAATAAGAGTTTACATGAATAAGCCCGAATAAAAACACTTAAATAAAGTTAACCCGATGATTACTTCCACTGGTATATCAACCCAAATTCGACAACACGTGACAATCTGATCGGTAGATCTATCCATCATAACAACAAAAGGAATCACCATGACTGACATAGCAGGCAAAACAGCTTTTGTAACTGGCGGCGCCAGCGGCATAGGCCTGGGCATCAGCAAGGCCCTTATAAAACGCGGTGCCAATGTAATCATTGCCGATATTCGCGACGACCATCTGCAAGCGGCCGAAGCAGAGATCAACAACCCAGAAAAGTTGTTAACGGTAAAGCTGGATGTAACCGACCGCAAACAGTATGCACAGGTCATTGAAGAGGCACAAAGCCGCTTCGGCAATATTCATATTCTGGTGAATAATGCGGGCGTTGCCGTTGTGGGCCCCGTAGAACTGGCCAGCTATGCCGACTGGGACTGGACCATGAACGTAAACCTGGGTGGTGTCGTCAACGGTATGGTTACCCTGCTGCCCCATATGCTGGCCCACGGCGAAGGCGGCCATATTGTCAGCACAGCCTCCATGTCGGGCCTGGTTCCACACCCAGGTGCCGTCATTTACACCACCACCAAAGCGGCTGTTATTGGTATGAGTGAAGCCATGCGCGGCGAACTAGAGCCCAAAGGCATTGTTGTCTCGGCATTTTGCCCCGGCCCGGTACAATCCAACATTAATGAGGCCGGTAAAACCCGCCCTGCTGAATTGGCCGATACCGGCTACGCCGAAACGGACAAACGGCGTCAGGGTATCAATACCCTGGCACACCTGTTCAAACCTGCTGAGGCTATTGGCGAACGCGTATGCGACGGTATCGAAAACAATGAATTATATATTCTTACTCATAGTGAATTTAAACAAGGCGTACAGGAACGCGCCAATGCCATCGTCAGTGCAGTGCCCGATATTCCAGAGGATCCAGGCTTACGCGAACATTTCGGCATGTTGCTGTTTAACCCAGCGCATACCGATGAAATAGCCCGCCACACTCGCCACCAGGGAGAAACCAACTCGTGAACGATTTAACGGGAAAAACCGCATTTATTACTGGTGGCGCCAATGGTATAGGTTTGGGCCTGGCACACGCGTTACTCAAGCAAGGCTGCAAGGTGGCTATTGCCGATATCAATAAAGCGTGCCTTGATGATGCCATAAAACAACTGAATTCAGATAATGCAATGGCCGTAGTACTGGATGTAGCATCACGCGAGCAGTTTAGCCAAGTAGCAGACGAGGTTGAAGCCAAACTAGGCCCAGTGTCACTGGTATTCAATAACGCCGGCGTCAACCTGTTTGAAACCATTGAAGACAGTAGTTTTGATGACTGGGACTGGCTATTGGGTGTCAACCTACACGGCGTCATCAACGGCGTCATGATATTTGCCAAGCGTATGATCGCCCGCGGAGAACCCGGCCACATCGTTAATACCGCGTCGATGGCAGCCTTTATCGCCAGCCCTTTGCCCGGCATTTATAACACGACCAAGTTTGCCGTACGTGGCCTGAGCGAATCGCTGCGCTATAGCCTACAAAAATACAATATTGGCGTATCTATTTTGTGCCCCGGCTTGGTCGACAGCCACATAAACTGTAGTGAAGACGTGCGCCCGCAAAATCTCGCAGATCGTGGCAAGCCGGCCACTGAAGAGTTTTTAACCATGCTTGAAAAAGTACAGCGGCAAGGAATGGATCCGCTTGAGGTAGCCGACAAGGTTATTTCTGCGATCAAGGAAAATCGCTTTTACATTTTCTCACACCCGGAATTTCGAGATGAACTGGAAGAAATTTTTGGCGAAATCATCACGGCCATGCCGCCTATGCAGCCTATTCCAGCAGAACGGCAAGCCATCGAGAATAACCGGCGCGCACGCGCCAAAGAATCACGACAAGTAGGCTTAAAGAACGATTTGGGGCTGTAATACCTACTGATGATTTCACGTACTCTACGTGAAAATCTTCAAAGCCTGTTTCTTAATGCATAAAAAAGCCCTGGTTCACCAGGGCTTTTTCTTATATAGAACGCGGTTAATTAACGTGCTTCGCCAGTAAAAGTACGCAACGCTGGGTTGGTGTGATCAGGCATTGCCATCGCTTCCTTAACCCCCTCGCGGGCCAACATTTTTTCACGCCACTCAACCATCGCTGGCGCACGCGTAGCCACGTTCATTTCTGGAAACAGCCGTTCGACACTCATGCCGCAATGGCAGAAAAAATTAATATCGGCCAGTGTATAATCGTCCCCTGCCAGCCATTCGGTTTTCTGCAATTGCGCTTCCACTTTATCGATCGCCGTTTCTATTTTTTGCGTGGCCGCGTCGAGCTGCTCTTGTGTAAAACCTGCTCGAGCAGTTTTCCATTTTTCACGCTGGTCTGGCAATGGAATACGCTCCATCAGCTGTTCGAATTCACCATTTTCAATATTACGGGCAATCACTGATATCATGCGATGCCAACCATGCATAGACACATAATTCATCACATGCTCGTCGACAAATTTATTCCAGTAGCGCATACGCGCCTTACCCACAGGGTCCAGCGGACGCAACGGAATTTCCGGAAACACATCTTCCAAATATTCATTGATAACCGTGGTGTGAGTAATAATGGTTCCGTTGTGATCCAGCACTGGAACCTGCCCTTCTGGATTAATAGCCACGAACCAAGGCTCATGCTGTTCAAATTTATGTAAATCAACGTACACGCTTTCAAACGCAAGCTTTTTTTCTTTTAAGGGAATCATTGATTTCAGCGAATTAGCCGCTGGCTCTGCGTGATAATAGGTTAATGCCATGATTAAAGATCTCCACGGGCAATGATTTGCCTCATTTTATTGGAAGGCCGACTAGCGCTTATAAACAAAGTGTTAGCGGGCCTGTTACGTTGTCGACTGCGTGCTCTAACACTGCAACTGTTAACTCAACAATAATTATTGCCGGGTCAACAGCCACTGGTCATACCAATATTTTTTTACCTGCTGCCAAGGTTTTTTCGTCTTGCTCGCCGAGATCCAAAGGCGCTGGTACAGCTCGCCCACGAATCACGGCTGGGCGCTCACCCACTTGCTTCATCCAACGCTGTAAATGGTCGAGCCCAGCAATATCAATGCCCGACCATTCGTAGGTGTGTGCCCAACTCCAGTTAGCAATATCGGCAATTGAATAATCACCCGCCAGATATTCGTTGTCGGCAAGTTGGTTATCCAACACGGTAAGCAGGCGTAAACCTTCTCGCTGATAGCGCTCGATAGCGGCTGGAATTTTTTCTGGAAAGTACCGGAAGAATACATTGGCTTGGCCCATCATTGGCCCAAGCCCACCCATTTGGAACATCAGCCATTGGGTGACTTTACTTTTACCTTGCACATCAGTTGGCAGTAGCTTGCCGGTTTTCTCTGCCAGGTAGAGCATAATGGCCCCTGACTCAAACACGGTAAAACCATTGTCATCAATAGCGGGAATACGCCCGTTGGGATTTATCTTCAAATACCAGGGCTGTTTTTGTTCCTGTTCACTGAGCTTTAGCGCGTGTACCTGGTAAGGTAAACCCAGTTCTTCTAGCGTAATTGAGGCTTTCCAACCATTGGGGGTTTCTGCGGTGTATAAGGTAATCATTGTTGCGACTCCAGGGCTTTGTCTTCGTTAGCCCGTAAAATAACATAATGTCTAATAGTCTCTACCTGCTCCGCATTCATTACATTATTCCATGCCACCATCCCCCGACTGGTTAGCGCACCGTCGTACACTACCGTTTTCCAACTTTCCGCGGTGAGCGCCATAGGCGAACGACGCAGATCGGGCAGTAGACCACCACCTACTGCAGCATCACCATGACAAATCGCACAATAACTGCCAAACAGCGCTCTACCCTCTGCCAGGGTTTCTTTATCGGCGGTAACCGGTGGGGGATTGAGTGGCAGATCGTTTACTGAGGGTGCAGGTGGCAGCTTGGCACTGCCTTTGAGTTTAAACACCAACAAGCGACTAACGTTACGCACCGGGCCCGCTTCTTCAGAGAGATACCCACCTGGGGCCAGCGCCCAAATGCCACCCCAGCCTGCCATCACAGCAATGTATTGCTCGCCATCGAGGATGTATGAAATAGGTGCAGCAACTACCCCGGTTTGCGCTGGAAAAGACCACAGCTTGCTGCCGTCTTTGGCAGAATAGGCAACAAAATCGGTAGCCGCTGTGCCTTCAAATACTAACCCACCAGCCGTTGCCAATACTCCACCGTTACCCGGTGTGGGGTAATCAACTCGCCAACGCTCTTGCTGCGTTACTGGATCCCACGCGATTAATGCGCCGTTGGTTGCCTCTTGGGCCGCTTTGCGAACGGCGTTATCGGCGGGCATGGCAGCAGCGCCGAAATCAACGCCGGTATTAAACCCTTGAATGGTCGCCTTGAACCCATCCGTCGCGGGCACGTAAGGCAGCGCAGAAATAATCGCTGGAATATAAACCAGCCCTTCATCTGGATGGAACGCCATGGGGTGCCAGCTATGGGCGCCTGAGGCACCTGGTGTCACGATAACAGGCTTACCGGTTTTATCGTAACGTGCATCCAGTAGCTCTAGCGGGCGGCCGTTTTCGTCGACACCGCTGGCCCAGTTCATTGGGGCGTAATTATTTGCCGAAATAAATTCACCCGTTGCTCGATCCAGCACATAGAAAAAGCCATTCTTGGGCGCCTGCATCAGCACTTTACGCAGCTCACCATTGATAGTGAGATCGGCCAACATAATGTGCTGCGTGGCAGTGTAATCCCAGGTTTCGCCTGGGGTCGTTTGAAAGTGCCACACGTATTCGCCAGTATTTGGGCGAATAGCCACAATAGACGAAAGGTATAAATTGTCGCCGCCACCCGGTGAACGAATAGCCTGATTCCAGGGCGAACCATTACCCACACCGATGTAGAGTAAATCCAACTCTGGGTCGTAGGCGACAGAATCCCAAACGGTGCCGCCACCGCCGAGTTTCCACCATTCCCCGTTCCAGGTTTTGGCAGCTTCTTCAAGATACTCTGGTTGTGGGCCATTGGCGGGATTATCTGGCACGGTGTAAAAGCGCCACAGCATTTCACCGGTTTCGGCATCGTACGCCGACACAAATCCCCGTACCCCGAATTCGGCACCACCATTGCCAATAATCACTTTGCCATTCACCACCAGCGGGGCGCCGGTGATAGTATAGGGCCAACCCCCTTCTTTGGTATCGACAATCCAGTCCGGCTTGCCGGTGGCACGATCCAAAGCCACCAAACGGCCATCAAACGTACCTAAAAATAATTTTTCGCCCCAGGCTGCCAGCCCACGGTTAACCACATCGCAACAGCCTTTTACCCCAGTCTCTCCAGGTACTTCAGGGTCGTACTCCCACAGCAACTCACCGTTTCTGGCATTGTAGGCTTTCACCTTTGACCAGGCCGTGGTGGTGTACAGGCCACCATCAATCACTAAGGGGGTTGCCTCCTGCCCGCGGCTAGTATCCATATCCGCATACCATGCCAAACCCAACTGGCCAACATTGTTGGTATTAATTTGCTGATTGGGACTAAAGCGCTGCCCTTTGTAAGTGCGGTTGTACGTTAGCCATTCCGACTCATTGCCAACTGCATTGACGAGCGCTGATTGGTCAATTGATGTGCTAACAACCACTGAGGTAGAAGAAGCTGCATCCGCTTCACTTAACGGTGGCGTTACAGACTGTTCATTGTCGGCACAGGCAGCCACCATAACCACACAGGCTGCGAGAGAAATTTTTCTTATCATTATTCATTACTCCGGCATTGGGTCGCGTAGCACTACGACCTTGTTTTCGAGCTATATTATTATTTTGTAACCGGTAGCTACTGTGTAGCTGTGTACTATTGTGCACACTCATTACCAGACGGTAACCCCACCTCTATTATGACGAGGTTAACAGCCTGGCTGGCAACGCATCAGTTAACCATGCGATTGACGTTTTCGCCCTTTTTCCAATACTGCGCCCGCAATGCTTTTTTATCTTGCTTACCTGCTGCAGTACGTGGAATATGATCAATAAATGAAACCGACTTAGGCGCCTTAACGCCACCCAAGCGCTCTTTTGCATAACGAATAATGTCTTCTTCGCTGATGCTCTCTGCCACTACCACTGCATGTACCGACTCACCCCATTTTTCATGCGGCAAACCAATAACAGCACACTCACGCACTGCCGCCAACTCGGTGACGGCAGCTTCAACCTCGGCACTGAATACGTTAAAGCCACCGGTGATAATCATGTCTTTCAAACGATCAACAATATAAATATAGCCCGCTTCATCGCGATAACCTACGTCGCCGGTGTGGTGCCAACCGTAAGTACGAATCTCTTGAGTGGCTTCCGGTTTTTCGAAGTAGCTATGTGACACTAATGCACCGCGCACCACGATTTCGCCAGGCTCACCATTGGGCAGCAAGTTGCCATCTGGCGCCATAATGCCAACCCTAACCGAGTTAGTCGGCCTACCACAGCTGGCCAGTCGCTCGGGGTGATCACCCGCAGCGGCCTTTGCAACCACCTCGGGTGGCAACCACGTCACAATCATCGGGCATTCTACCTGTCCATAACACTGGCACATGCACGGGCCGAATATCTCAACGGCCTGGCGTAATTTTTCAGGTGAAACCGGTGAGCCTACCAGCACAAAGTAACGTAACGACGAGACATCATGTTGATGCAACTCTGGCGATCCGAGTAGACCATACAGTGCTGTTGGCGGCAGATACATATGCGTTACCTGATGCCTGGCAATCGTCTGTAAAACTTTTTCTGCATTGAACCCTGGCAAGATTACCTGGGTAGCACCCAGTGATAAGGTAGCCAAACTAATAGGGCCTGCGGCGTGGGTTATCGGTGCTGAAACCAGCGTTACCGGGTTATCGGTAGCGCCCCCAAGTGCCATGGCTGAGGTTTCAATCATAGTACCCCAACCCAGGTTGGTTACGTTCACCCCTTTCGATGGGCCGGTTGTACCACCAGTGGGAAAAATACCCACTTTGTCATCAAGGCAACCAAAAGGGTCCCCAAAATCGATGCAGCCTTTGCCATCATAATGATGCAAAAACTGCTGCAGCGAGGGATCACCATCTAACGGCTGATCCAGACAGACAAAATGTTTTAATGTTGTGACGCGAGCTTTCAACTGCAGCACATCGTCGCGCAATGATGAGTGATAAAAAAGCCACTCGCACCTTACATAATCGAGATATTGCGCATTGGCATCAATCGCATTGCGGGTGTTAACCGGAATCCACTTGCCATTGGCACGCCAAATAGATAGCAACGCAATCATCACGTCACCACTATTAGGTGAATAAAGTGCTACATTGTTTTGATTTTCAAAGCCATTGGCATACATGGCTTCGGCACAGCGCTCAGTAAGCGTTTTCACCTCGGTAAACGAAAGTGATTTTTCACCATCAATGATACAGGTACGACTTGGGTTAAGATCGTGCCCGCGATCAAAATAGTCAATAGACCGCACGTGATTACCCCCAGCGATTAATTTCAGGGCCTGGCGCCCATACGGTTTCAGGTGCCGCCACCGTACTTTTTGCCAACGCTTTTTGTACCGAACCTCGCTGTTTTACGCGATCCATCCAGGCAGAGGTTAGCGGCGATCCCGCAAATGCATTGGGCAACAAGTGACGCATACCGGCAAGCCAGGCGTAGGTTTCTAAATCGGCCAGACTAAAGTCACCCATTAACCATTGGGCATCGCCTGCTTCAGCAAGTTTTTGTTCAATCGTCACTACCGCTTGGCCGATTTTATTCTTGCTGTCTTCCAATTTATCGTCAGAGAAATCGTTATTTCTTGCTGCTTGCCAACGCTCACTCAGATCTTCACACGAAATAGGCGCAATTAACGCCACAAACTGTTCGTCAGACAAGGTGCCCAGTTTTTCTGCTAAGTAGGCCTGAGTGCCTAAGTAAGCGGCGGCGGGAGCAACGCGTTCAACAATATAACGGCACCAGGCTTTTACTTCCCAACGCTGATAATGGTCACCAGGCAATAACGCCGACTGCTCGCCAACTTCATCAAAGAAACAACCAATAAATACCGAGTCAGCCAGCGGCTCACCATCTACAACCACAACCGGGCCTTCTCCTTCAATACTCATTGCCGTTTCAACACTGGCGAGAGCAGCATGTTGATGTCGCTCGCCTGCCGTTAAATCAATGGCAACCAGTTTTGCGTCTATCTCTTTTTCGTATAAAGCAGCCAACACCGTTAGCGATGGTCCGTTAGGCTCGCCGTAGTAAAGGGTAATATCCATTATTTGGCCTCCACTGATTCGTAATCACGACGCAAAAAGCCTACTCGGCTCGCCAATAGTGTACGCCCTTTTGCCCAGGTTTCCTGGGTAGCTGGGCGCTCATAAATTTTGCGCAACCACTCCATCAAACGAGGCGTTTTTTCATCATTCGCCAAGGCTGCTTGCGACATAGGTAACGCAAACCCCAAATTAAATCCGTTGATATCGGCTAACGAGTACTCATCAGATCCCAACCATTGATGCTTGGTTAAAGCAGCTTCAAGCATTGTGATACCAATTTCCACCCGATGCTGCGACGCGGCAAGCTCTTGCTCACTGAACTGACCATAAATCGCTTTGCGCCAGGCAACACGCCGCTCCGGTAAGGGGATGCGTTCAATCGCTGCTTCCAGCTCTTGCGGATCACGATCGCGAACCGATGGGCCTACAAACCAGTTCCACCCCATCATGCTCACCGATGGCGCTAACCATTGATCAATAAACTTCATCCACCAACGTACCCGCCAACGATCTACCGCACTGGCAGGCATTAGCGAGGGGCCATCAAACGCTTCATCAACGTATTCCATAATGGCAGTTGACTCCGTTAGTACCTTGCCATTGTGAAGCATGGCCGGAATCGTGCCTTGAGGATTAATTTTCAGATATTCGGGCTTGTGTTGATCGAAGTTGAGCAGGTCAAGGTAGTGACTGGTATAGCTCACCCCTTTTTCAGCCAGCGTTAACATCGGCTTGCCTGAATTAGCGTTGGGCTCCCAGTGGAAGAGTTCTACATTTTGCATTTTGCATGCCTTTATTATGGTTAGAATCAGGTTTATCTGTTACTCGGTAAAACTACTGGTCGGTTCAATCATTACGTTGTCAACAAGTCTCGGCAGTATAGGTAAGCACTTGCCTCACAGGTAGGCAAAGGAATGGAAATACGCGTTCCAACCATGCAACACCCTACTGGATATCTTTTTACTCCCCTGATAAAAAAATGGCCCTTTATAAAGGGCCAAATATCCATAGTGAGGAGCAAAAATCAAGGAGCGCTGCAGCACAACGTCTGCCAAACAGCGCAACGCCTAACACCTAGCCAACTAGAAAACCAAAAGCAAAATGTTAAACTCAGTGGCAGCTTTTAAGCCCAAGCTGCGTAAACTTTTTTATCAAAAAAACAGGAAAATTAATGCCAATGCGTGGCAAAAAATATGCAAGCTCCTGTATAGCCATGGTCTCACTTATTATTCTATTAACCCGGCGACAAAAGCGATCTCCTTATCCATTTTTTTGCACGCCTTGGAAATAACCGCGCAATTTTACGAAATCCCTTGTATTTCCAAGACTGACATTGGTCTGCGACCAATGGCTGCGTAACTACTCGCCGCCGATTACCCCTGCTGTCGATTGACTCGAGTTAATGACGACAGAACCTGTCCAGCTAACGATCACCGAGTATAGGTAAAGCCGCGCCAATGAAATAGCAAGAAAACTGAGAGGGATCGTTCCAAATTTGGAACGTAAATCGGCATATTACTATACCGCCAACCCAGGCGGCCACTGATCACTGCTACGGCGAAACCAGTATAAAAGTCCTTTTTATCTGATATGACACAATACCTACCCCGGGCTGATATCCTATAGTAGTAACGATACCACCATAATCACCGTGTATAGAGGGTACTACCTTGCCGGTTTTAAATTTATTGTTTGGACTAGGCATTTTTCTGTTCGGAATGTCGCAATTAGAGAGCAGCATTCATGCACTGGGCAGCCCGTGGATAAAAAACTGGCTCTCAAAGACGACGTCCTCCCCACTCAGCAGTGTCGCTGGCGGTACCTTTATCACCGCCATGTTACAAAGCAGCTCTGTTGTGAGCTTGCTGATACTCGCCTTTGCAGCTGCAGGCATGATTCCTCTGTACAACGCTATTGGGGTGCTACTGGGTGCCAATCTTGGCACTACCTTTACTGGCTGGATTGTCGCTACCATTGGCTTCAAAGTTGACCTGTCGGCGGCGTCCATCCCCTTGCTGGGCACAGGCTGTTTATTACTGTTTTTTTTCGACAAAGTGACTCGCTGGCGTTCTATCGGCAACTTATTACTGAGCTTCGGCCTATTGCTCTTTGGGCTGGATTTTATGAAAACCAGTGTTGAGCATCTTCCCCAGCAGTTTGATCTCAACATACTGCAACATTTGAGCCCACTGGGTTTTGTGCTGTTTGGCTGCCTGCTCTGTGCCGTTATACAGTCCAGTTCTGCCTCCATGATGATCGCCTTGGCAGCACTGCACGGCGAGGTGTTAAACCTGCCTAGTGCTGCGGCACTGATTATTGGTGCAGACCTGGGTACCACATCTACCACCCTGCTCGGCAGTCTGCGAGGCTTTGCTATCAAACGCCAGCTGGCCATGGCACATGTTATGTTCAACCTGGTGGTCGCTGCATTGGCGTTTATCGTTCTGTTGCCCGCACTGCCAGCCATTATGACCTCCCTGGGCATCAGCGATCCGCTGTACAGCCTGGTGGCGTTTCATAGTTTAATGAATTTTCTTGGACTGCTGATATTTACCCCGGTGTTAAAACCCTATGCGCGTTGGCTCGGCACCTTGTTTAATGACAAAGAGAAACCGCATTTAATATTACGCGACATTGCCGTAACGCCAACCGATGCGGCCTTAGCAGCTTGCGAGAGTCATTTATTTAACATGCTGATGGCAGGCGTGGGTATTAATATGCGTAATTTAAAAATTGATCCTCACGGATTAAACATATCCAACAGCCTGCAAGATATATTAGACGGCAGCGATGATCGGCAAAGCTTTGAGAATCGCTATGAACAACTCAAACAAAACGAGGGTGAACTTATACAATACATACGCCGGGTACAACAATGCCCGCTTACGGAAAGACAATCGGCAACACTGTTACGCTGTTTAAGTTGTGCGCGTGACTTGGTCTATTCCGTAAAAACCTTAAAAGATATTCGTGCTGATTTAATCGACCTTCGCCATCAGAGCGAGCCAGAACTGTTCGAGCTGTCGACCGTTTATGCCCAATATGTTCACGAATTTTACCAAAAACTCGTAAGGCTGCTTGATGGGATTCACGAATACAGTTATTTGCAAGAACAACTGGAAGAACTAAATGTGTTAAACGAGCAGCTACCCGTCAATCTTAACAACGCCATCGATAACAACATTATGTTATCTCCCGATCAACTCTCTACACTGATGAATGTAAATCGCGAATTACATTATTCAGGCACTAATCTATTGCAGGCAGTTAACAGCTGGTATCAGTGAAAAGCTATTAACCCGGCGAATATTTGTCGGGTTAATAAGCGGCGCACGGACGCGCCGCCATAGGCCGCAGGCCAACGTAAGCCATGGAAATACAAGAGATTTCGTAAAATTTCGCAGGTATTTCCATGGCATGCGACAAAATAGATAAGGAGATCTATTTTGTCGCCGGGTTAATAGTCGTGCTAACAGGCCCTAAAAACCACAAATAGCCCAACGTGATGCTGCTAACGCGTCGCTGCCACTCGCAGCCAACATCTGTTGAAACGCTCGGCGGCCAGATTTGCAACACATAACTATACGCCGTCTTTCCAGATACCCTGGGTTATCCTTAAGATACTCAGCCAACGCGTTGATACTTGAGAAAACCACATGTGCCAAACCATAAGCCAATACCGAAGCGATGGGTTTTTGCTGTTGCTCCGCCAACGTTCGTACATCAACAACTGCATCACTGGGCTCAATGTCGCCCAGCTCAAGCAGTTCAAACGAAAATTGTAAATCTGGCTCCAACGCACCTTCGGTAGTTATCGATGAGTAATACCCACTCACCAGGTCGAAAGCCGTTAAACGTTGCACTTGCTCTGGGTTACAACCCGTTAAGACATCAAGCACACGCTGGGCCTGCAACATGGCAATCATACCTACCGCTGGCCCACTGACACCCGTTTCTGAGCAACTGGCAGCCGATGCCTGCGGCCACGGAAACACAGCCCGATAACTCGGCTGGCTGCCACAAAAAACACCGCAGTAGCCCTGTTGCCCTGCAACAGATGCGCTCACCAAAAACTTATTGGCATGTAAGCAATAGTCGCTCAACAAATAGGTGACCGCGTAGCTGTCAGCAGCATCGACAATAACATCGTAGCTGCTACATAAGTAATGTAAATTTTTGGAGGTAATACGCTGGGGGTAAGTAAGCACGTTTATCGTACTATTACGCCCCAATAAAAATTTGCGCAAAACATTCACTTTAAGCAGGCCAACATCAGCTTCGCAGTACATCACTTGGCGATGCAGATTAGTTAACTCAACTTTGTCGTAGTCAACAACACCCAAACACCCCACTCCAGCACCCGCAAGATAAGCAGCCAACGGCGCGCCTAAACCACCCGCACCGACAATCAGTACACGACTATTTACCAACCGCTGTTGAGCACTCTCGCCACCCAGCGCCTCCAGCTGCGCGCGATAACGATAAGAACTGTTAATGGCTACCACCTTAGCCACCCTGCATGGGTTGCAGAATGTCTATCTGCATCCCGGCCGATAACGACATTTGCTCACGCTGCTGCTGGGCGACGAATCGGCCATTAACAGCGGTCGCCAAGGTAACCGCCTCGTAGCCCAGCTCACTGAGCAAGGTCGCAAGATCACTTGCTTGGGTTTGATGGGGTTCACCGTTTATGATTACCGTTTTCATGAAAAACTCTCTATGATTAATAGGTTAGAGCCTGCTGAACTAAGCCGTACAACTTGCCAAACGCGGGGAGGTTCCAGCTTGTAATTGTCTTTGCAACTGTTTGACTGCGCCTTGCAGATCAGTCGCCTGGGTAACGGCTCGCACCACGGCCGCACTATGCACACCGGTGGCAGCCACCGCTGGTAACGTGTTGGTATTAATACCGCCAATGGCAGTTACTGCATAAGCCGATTGCAGCAGTTGTACCCACTCGTGCAGTTGTGCAATGCCAAGCGGCGCGAACGGCATGGCTTTGGTTGTGGTCGCAAATACCGGCCCCAGTGCCATGTACGAAGGCCGGTGATAATGCGAACTAGCCATTTCAAACCAGCTGTGATTACTCAACCCCAAATACAACCCCGCGTGGGCAATCGCAGTAATATCTGCGGTATGTATATCTTCTTGCCCCAAATGCACACCGAAAGCACCATGCTCAATCGCCAATTGCCAATGGTCATTAATAAATAACTGGCAACCGTAACGCTGTTGTAGCGCAACGGCTTGTTGAATCTGTTGGCTGATATCGCCGGCAGACTTCACGCGCAATTGCAGTGTTCGCAATCCCAGCGCCATCAACGGCTCCAATTGGCTAACGTGATCAACAACCGGGTAAAGGCCTAACGATGTTTTGTTGCATGGGGTAAAACTCGCACCGGGGTGATGCAGCTGAGTAGGCATACCCAAAGCAAAACTGATGGTTGGCAAATCTTCCACATATACTGGCCACCCGCCCTGTGCAATGGGGCCTGCACCACGCCCTACTGCTTTAGCATCGCGCAACCCTTGGGTGACTCGCATTTTTGCCAACACCAACGCATCTTCCATGCAATAACCCAACGCCAGTGACGCAGCAATAGCAGAAGCCAGGGTGCAGCCGGTGCCGTGATGATGTGGCGTATTAACTCTGGGCCCAATTAACCAAAATGCCTGCCCGTGACTGACAAAATAATCTGCACAAACAGTATTACGTTGCGCAGCTTCTTCGCCGCGTGGTGAGGTCAAGCCATGCCCGCCTTTTAACAACACTGATTGCGCACCCCAGGCCAAAAAGGTGTTGGCGGCGTGACGAATATCGTCAGCATTTTTGATAGGGCGACCTAATAAATATTCTGCTTCCGGCACATTGGGCGTAAACAATGTCACACGCTTTAGCAGGCTTTTGTAACCTTCTCGCAAACAATGCACACTGAACTGCCCACCTACACTTGCACCTATGACTGGATCACAAATTACTGGCACGGTTTGTTGTTGAAGATAATCAGCCAGCATGGCTAACATCTCTGCATTGGGCATCAGTCCCAATTTGATGGCGTTAGGCTTTCGATCTTCCTGCAAGTGCTGCAAGGTTGCTGTAACATGCTCCACTGGTGTCGGTAAAACCCGATCAACCGCTAATGAATTCTGCACGGTTAATGCTGTAATCACGCTGAAGCCATGTACACCCAGAGCGCGAAACGTTGCCAGATCGGCTTCAACGCCAGCTCCACCTGAAGAATCTGAACCGGCAATACTGTATATCACTGGTTTTTGGCCGGGCTCTTGTGCAGGTACTTGTCCACGACTAAGTGGGGTTGCGTATGGCTGCTGCGGCGTAAACTGATGAGTAAATAAAGGCATTGCCGCTCACACCTGTTGCCAAAATGGCTTACCTAACGTTGGGGTACTGGCCGCAGCGGTTTGCCGCTCGGGCATGGCGCCGGCCAGGTAGCCCTGGCGCCCTGCCATTACCGCCTGCTTAAACCCGTTCGCCATCTGTACCGGATCATCGGCCTGAGCAATTGCCGTATTCAACAATACGGCGTCGTAACCCAACTCCATTGCCTGACAGGCGTGCGAAGGCTTGCCCAAGCCTGCGTCAACAATCAATGGCGTATCCGGTAAACGCTGGCGCAATACCGATAGCGCGTAAGGATTAATTAGACCACGCCCCGTGCCAATAGGCGCACCCCACGGCATTATTACTTCACAACCAACGCTTAACAGCTTTTCACATAACACCAGATCATCGGTGCAATAAGGGAATACACAAAAATCCTGCGCTACCAATTCTTTAGCGGCAACCAGCAGCTCAAAAGGGTCTGGCTGTAAATTGTATTCATCGCCAATCACTTCTAACTTTATCCAGCGCGTATTAAACATTTCACGAGCCATTTGGGCCAGCGTAATGGCATCACTGGCGCTGTAACAACCCGCCGTGTTTGGCAACAACTGTAAGTTGAGACTGCGTAGTGTCTGCCACCATTGCTCACCCGCATAAAGGTCATGCGACTGCCGCCGCAGTGCCAGCGTAATAACCTCTGCGCCACTGGCCTTTACTGCGCGACACATAACATCGGGCGAAGAGAATAACGCAGACCCCACAAACAAACGGCTGTTTAACGTTTTTCCATACACCGACCAAGACGATGATTTCTCCATATTAGGCACTCGCAAACCAGTTTTGATAAAGGGTATTTTTTTGAAACGGAGCCAACAGTTCCTGTGAATTCACATTGACTTGTTGTTTTCGCTCGAGCCACTGCACAGCCCGCTCGACCAACAGCGGTGCCAACAAATAACCATGCCGATACAACCCGTTCACATGCAGTACACCTGGCACTTGCTGAGGCGATAGTCCTTCACCACCACACAGCAATGCTGGCAGGTTATCGGCGTAGGCCGGGCGACATTGTGCCATTGCGTCAATCACATGCGCCTCGGCAAACCCTTTATGCACAGAATACAACGCCGACAACAATTCCAACGTGGACCGAACCGTGATGGGAGCAGTTGATTGGCTTTCAATTTCAGTAGCCCCCACAACGTAATACTGATTAGGGCGCGGTGATATATACAATTGATAGCGTGGGTGCATTAAACGCACAGGATGGTTCAGCGTTACGTCCCGTGCATGCACCCAGATGACTTCACCGCGTACTCCACGCAACGAGGTTAAGGATGAAGCCGCCCCCACACCCCGGCAGTCAACCACCTGATCAAATTGCCACTGTTCTGAGGCTGAAAATACCGTGTGTTGATTGATACGGGTAATCGTTGTGTTGTCGTACAACCGAACCTGCCCTGCCGGTGTTTTTTCTCGCAATACCTGCATGAGCGTAACAAACAACTGGCGATTATCAACACAGGCTTCGTAAGGCAACCACAATGCCTGACTAAAATTCATGAGTTCCGGCTCGGTAGCTATCAATGCCTGTCGATCCAAACATTGTACCCATGGCTGCTGGCCCGGTTGTTCTGCCGGCAGGTTTTCACATAAGCGTTGCAAACGCCGCTGTGTCCAATAAAACTCAGCCTGATCAGCAGCGTGATTTAATAATAAACTGCCACAATCGTTTAGCGACAATGCGCTAGCGCTTTGCTGAGATAATTGCTTCAACCAACGTTTCCATACACCAATACTGTGCAACCCAGGCACTAATAGTTGTTCACCGTGGGTAAGGGCTTCACTAAACGGTGTCAACATGGCTGCAGCAGCCCACCCGGCAGCTTGCGGTTGATCAAACCCAGTTTTGTCAAACAGGCTTACCACATGTCCTTTCTGGCTCAACTGCCAGGCTAACAAACGCCCTAATAGTCCCGCTCCCACAATCCCTATTTTCATAAAACAATCCTTAACGTTCTACGTAAATCTCACTGCCGCCAGCTTTAAACTGCTCGGCTTTCTGCTGCATTTCAGCGTCTATATCCAACAATTGAATAGTGTCTGCATCGGTTGCCATATTGGTTTGCTGCTGTGAGTATTCGCGCACTTCCTGCGATATTTTCATGGAGCAAAACTTGGGGCCACACATGGAGCAGAAATGGGCAACCTTGGCGGAATCTTTCGGTAGGGTTTCATCGTGATAGGCTCTGGCAGTATCGGGATCCAGCCCCAGATTGAACTGATCTTCCCAACGAAATTCAAACCGCGCTTTACTCAATGCGTTATCACGCACTTGCGCACCCGGGTGCCCTTTTGCCAGATCTGCCGCATGAGCGGCAATTTTATAGGTAATAATGCCATGCTTTACATCGTCTTTATTGGGCAAACCCAAATGTTCTTTTGGAGTGACATAGCACAACATCGCCGTGCCATACCAACCGATCATAGCCGCACCAATACCAGAGGTAATATGATCGTAACCCGGTGCGATATCGGTGGTTAATGGGCCCAGGGTATAGAACGGCGCTTCATCACATTCACGCAACTGTTTATCCATATTTTCTTTGATCATCTGCATGGGTACATGGCCGGGGCCTTCTACCATTACCTGCACATGATACTGCCATGCCCTGCGGGTTAACTCCCCCAGTGTTTCCAGTTCGGCAAACTGGGCGCGGTCGTTGGCATCTGCCACAGAACCCGGCCGCAATCCATCCCCCAGTGAAACACTCACATCGTAAGCCGCCATAATTTCGCAAATTTCATCGAAATGCGTGTATAAAAAACTTTCCTGATGATGTGCCAAGCACCACTTGGCCATAATAGAACCACCGCGGGAGACAATACCGGTAACGCGCGCTGCCGTTAATGGCACGTAAGCCAGGCGAACGCCGGCATGAATAGTGAAATAATCGACACCCTGCTCTGCCTGTTCTATTAACGTATCGCGAAAAATGTCCCACGTAAGATCTTCGGCAACACCGTTAACTTTTTCTAACGCCTGATAAATAGGTACCGTACCCACCGGCACAGGTGAGTTACGCACAATCCATTCGCGGGTTTCATGAATATGCTTACCGGTCGATAAATCCATAATCGTATCGGCACCCCAACGAATAGCCCACGTGAGTTTATCCACTTCTTCTTCAATAGATGAATTCAATGCAGAGTTGCCAATATTGCCATTGATTTTTACAAGAAAGTTGCGGCCGATAATCATCGGTTCCGACTCTGGGTGATTAATATTGGCAGGAATAATCGCGCGGCCTGCTGCGACTTCGTCGCGCACAAATTCCGGTGTGATATAGGCAGGGATGTTTGCACCCATTGCTTCACCAGCATGTTGCGCAAGAAGCTCTGCGTCAGTTATTTGTTCACGTAATTGATTTTCGCGTATGGCAATATATTCCATTTCTGGTGTCACTATACCCTGCCGTGCGTAATACAACTGCGTTACAGCATTGCCACCTTTTGCTCGCAACGGCTTGCGCGACAGCGAAAAGCGCAACGCGGCAAGCTCAGGCTGTTGCTCGCGCTCTTTCACATAAGCAGAGGAATATTCCGCCAGAATCTCCGTATCGTTGCGCTCAGCAATCCAGTTGGATCGCACACAAAGCAACCCTGAACGAATATCAATGGGAATATCGGGATCAGTGTAAGGGCCAGACGTGTCGTACACGGTAATGGCGGGGTTTTCCTCAGCCGTCGTCACCCCCTGCTTACCCGCAACCAAGGTATCGGTTTGCGATATCTGACGCATGGGCACCTGTATATCAGCACGTGAACCGCCAACGTAGATTTTTTTTGACCGTGGAAACGGTGCTACCGACGCACTGTCTACTTTTGCTACTTCACTTAACCTCTGTGCAGAATTTTCCATAACCCCTCCAGTAACGCGGGGCTCTCGCTGCACACAGTAAAGCAAAGACATAACGCACTGCACTTTTCATGATAGTTTTTGCAACTGTTTACACTGCTATGTATATGTGGCAGTTTTTTCTTTTTATAAAACAGTTTAAAAACACATTTCCAAGGCAATAGCAAACCCAGCAAAAAAGGCTGTGAATTTTCTAAAACCTTGGGTAAAAGCACAGAAAGAAAGAAGTGGCCGAAGCGGCCAGCCTTGTTCCCTACGCAGGTCTTAACCCACAGGTTCAACGGGTGATTTCTCAGCCTGAATTCAGGCACCCCGACAAGAATGTGCGCAGAGTGTAACGCAAACAGAAAATATAAAACAACCTCAACGGGTGAATATTTTGTCAGCAACGATTATCAAGACAATTTGTTCCGCTTTCGAGAAAACGTTATCAAGCTGCCTTCGTTCATCAATGCAACACCCGATAATATTCACTTAATTCCGGTGCACAACTAATGGTGGCGTGTTTGAAGTGTTTCATCATACCCATAAATCCGGTGCCACGCATATGCACAAGATGGCGATGATCTCCGGCTTCGAAGAAAACATCGTCAGCATGGCGCAATGCACTGTCCCACACCACTCGGATACCGTAAGCCTGCCCCAGTGCCGGTATGGCACCCAATTCGCAATCACTAAACAGCCACTCCAGTTCATTTTCTTCGACCAGGATATAGTTGCCGGCAAACTCACGATTGAGCCAGCTGACGATCAACATATGCGAGGCAGGTATCACGCACATGACATAACCAATATCACCGCGCACCATCACAGCCTTTGCCATTTGTGCCGGGGTAATATGCGCCGAATGCGCTGCTTGCATTGATGTACTGGAATAAGGATGTTCAAGAAGGGAGTATTGAATATTCTGGCGATTCAGATATTTTTCGACAGTGGTAGACATGCTCATGGCGGGCGCCTCCTTATTATAGGAAATTCACGGTCAGGCCTCTATTATAGAACGCTGCCCCACTTTGCTAAGTAGCCGCTAAGACTGTTTGCAGATTAGAAAAAGGCTGCAAAGAACCATCGTCAATATCCCCACTAGCAACACCAAGCGCCGTAACACAACGCAGACCGTTTTCAGAGGGGCTCAGGAAAACTGACTCAACAGACGTAAGGTATATTCGCCACGCTGGTTATTGGCCTGCGCCTGCACGGCAATGCCTACATCGCGCTGAATTTCGGCGCGTGCAAGCTCAGACGTTTCTTTGGCAAAATCAGCATCACCAATACGCGAACGGGATTCAGCCGTATTCACCACATTCACCCCCAACTGATTGATGGAGGACTCCAGCGTGTTGACCGTAGCCCCCAACTGGCTGCCAAAATCATCTACCTGTTGCTGAATGGTATCAATGGCAGAAAGTGCCGAGCGGGCGCCCTCGGGTGTGGAAAAGTCAATACTGGAAAACGATTCATCGCTCAACACCTGTTCAAGATCAGGTGTTTCTATCGTCACTTGGTTAGCCAACCCACTACCTAACACGAGATTCACAGGGTTACTGTTATTTAACAACGGCCGACCATTAAATTCACTGCTGCCAATAATACGCGCTACTTCAAGCCGCAGTTGCTGCGCCTCGGCATTCAAGGCAGAACGGTCAGACGCCTGCAATACGCCATTGGAAGCTTGCAGTGCCAACTCGCGTAAGCGTTGCAAATTTTCAGTAACGGCAGTTAAATTGCCAGAAGCGGTTTGCGCCTGCGAAATGCCATCACTGGCATTGCGTATGCCCTGAGAATATTCAGATTCCTGCGAGGTTAATCGGTTAACAATCGCCGCACCGGCAGCATCGTCAGCGGCGGTATTGATACGCAAACCGGAACTTAAGCGCTGACTGGCCTGTTCGACCTGCTGGTTTGCACGCGACAACCCAGCACTGATAAAGCTGCCACTGATTTCATTCGCCATAAACCATTACCTGCAACTTACCCACAATAAAATTGTACTCGAACCCACTATTTACGGAAGGCCGCACTTAAACGGATACGTTATATCTATAGGTTTGGAAGCTGCCTTTGGCTATAGTTTTACGGTTAATGGCCTTCTTCAGACGACTATTGGTACAAAATTTAACCAAAACAAGACGCAGCGCACCCTTTTTGCTGCTGCTATTACACCCGCTTGAAGGGTGGCAATGAGTTCAAAATAGCCTTGCCATAGCGCCGTGTGAGCAGGCGATCGTCCATAATAGTGATTTTGCCAGCGTCTTTTTCGGTACGTAGCAGGCGGCCACAGGCCTGTAATAGCTTAATGGCCGCATCCGGTACGGTAATTTCCATAAAGGCGTTACCGCCGCGCTTTTCGATCCACTCGGCAAGTGCTGCCTCTACGGGATCATCGGGTACCGAAAATGGGATTTTGGCAATCACTACGTGCTCGCAATAAGCGCCAGGCAAATCGAGCCCTTCGGCAAAACTGGCCAGCCCGAACAACACACTGCCTTTGCCTGCATCGACGTGTTCTCGGTGCTGTTTGAGCAAAGCCTGTTTGGAGCCGTCGTCTTGCGTAAGAATACGCTCCTGCCAAGGTATAGGCAGTGCCTGATAAACATCGCGCATTTGCCGGCGCGATGAAAACAACACCAGGCTGCCGTTAGCAGAGTCGAGAATAGTGGGCAAATGATCGCTGATAGCCAGGGTATGTTGCGCTGCATTGCTGGCATCGCTGGCTTCGTTAGGAATGTGCAATTCAGCGCGGGCAAAATCAAACGGGCTGGGCACGACCGTATAACAGCTGTTTTCTGGCGTACCGGCGCGCATTTTATAGCGCTGAAAGTTACCCAGCGCGGTGAGCGTGGCAGAGGTAACCACCGCGCCACAACAACTTTGCCACAAACTATAAGCCAGCGTTTTAGCAGCTAAAATGGGGCTCGAACACACCTCAATATCGACATAAGCGCCTGTGTCTACCAAGGTAAGCCAACGGGCTTTGGGCACCGCATCAGCGGCATCTTCGATGGCATAACTGGCCCACAATTCAAGGCTGGCCTCAGCCCGCCCCTGCCAGTTCCCCAGCACGGGGTACCAGGCTTCGAGGTCTACCGCAGGCACATCGCAATGACGGTCTTCAAGGGCATCTTCCACCTCACGCGTCATGCGCGACAGCAAATCGGTAAGGCGCTCAAATCCTTCTTTAAGTTCTTTCGCAATCAAGCGCAGGTCTTCACCAACAACACCCTGTTCGAAGCGGTAGCGGGGCGCGTTATCACCGCCTGGCTCGAGCGTGTCGGTATACTGCTGCAACTGCGGCCACACCAGCTCCATATTACGTTTGGTGGTGGCCAATTCAGCAGGCAACTGCTCGGCATAGCGGTCAATATTACCCGCACCGCTGATTTGGCCCAGCATTTCCGGCAGACTTTTAATACATTGATCGAGCCATCGGGTAGTGGCAATCGTACGGCCATGGCAGGCGAAGTGATTGAGCGCTTTCTCGGGCAAATGATGCCCTTCATCAAAAATATATAAGCTATCTGCCGGTGCGGGCAGAATTGCCCCGCCACCCAACGCCAAGTCGGCCAATACCAGGTCGTGGTTGGCAACGATCACATCAACACTGCCCAGTGAATCGCGCGACTTCAAAAAGCTGCAACTGGCCACATTAGAACAACGGCGCCCAGTACACTGACGGTGATCGGTGGTTACCCGCTGCCAGGTTGGACCTTCAAGCGGGGTTATCCAGGCGTCGCGGTCACCGTCCCACTGGCTGGACGCCAGTTGATCAACCATCTGTTGATAGGTTTTTACATCGTCTGGGCTTAACTGTGGTAGCTCATCTTCGTACAGCGCACGGGTAGGGTCATTGACAGCATCCTGCTCCATCAACAATCGGTCGAGCTTAGACAAACAGAGGTAACGCCCTCGCCCCTTGGCCAGCGAAAAATTAAATTGCAAACCGCTGTAGCGCTTCACCTCTGGCAAGTCTTTGTTAACAATTTGCTCTTGCAGCGCCACCGTCGCCGTGGATACCACCAATTTTTTCCCCAACGCTCTGGCGATGGGAATGGCCGCCAACAGGTAAGCCACCGTTTTACCTGTGCCAGTACCCGCTTCTACCACACAAACATGGCCTTCGCTGGTACGTTCGCCTTCATCATCCAGCTCAATATTGCCCAGTGTTTTGGCAATTTCGGCAATCATCAACTTCTGGCCGTAACGCGGCTTCAGGTCGCGCCCTTCCAAAAATTTACTGTAGGCGGTTTGAATGGTTTTTTTAAGATCGTCGGAAAGCATGCATTCTTACCCCACCGCTATACACGGCAGGGGTTATCCGTAAAGTGTAGGAAGCCCTCAGGCAGTTTTGGCGCTGGTATTGCCAGCATCCAGTTGTTGCAATCTCTGCTTACTGTGAATGGGATTGGCGTACATGGCCAGCCATTCTTCGCGCCACAGGGTGCCAACCTGTTCCATACGCTGGTTAAACAACACCAGCTCATCGGCCCACACCTGTCGCGCTTGACCGTCGGCAAATGGAATACGCTCTTCGCCTATCACAACATCCGGCGCTTCGCCGTGCAGCGCCTGGTAGGCAAACGCGTTACTGGGATGCAACACGTAATTGTTCATAATTTGGTTCTCGATAGCCCGTGCTACCGCATCAGTACTCTCGTATTCGTCATTCAACACCTCGCCAAAAGCCAAGTGTACACGGCCTTTGTGACCGGCTATACCCTGGGCGATACTGGCTAAGTCTTCCTGCTCGCCTTTTTTGTACGCGCCCTCGGTTTTGAAGGTAAACATTTCCCGCGCTTTCGACTGGTCGCAAGGGTCCCACTCGTAAGAAATAGACACAGGCACAATGCTTAACTCGCGAATATAGTCAGCCAGCGGTTGTTCTTTTGATCGATGCAGGGCAAACATACTGATAATCGCATTGTTGGTTACATCAAAACCATCTTTGGCTCGACCTTCGCGCTGAGCAATCCAGATATTGGCGTTATCGTCTTTAATGGAATGATGAATGTAATGCGACAGGTGTTTGGCAGCTTCGAGTTTTTCTTTGCGAGCCTTCGCTGAACGCTTCACCAGAAAGCTTTTATTCAAGCGCATCAGGTCTGACGCATAAGGCTTGGTCAGCAGATTGTCACCAATGGCGATACGCAGCGTCGTAAAACCGTTGTGGTAAAGCACCCAGTTTACCAATGCTGGATCCATCGCGATATCCCGGTGGTTACTGATAAACAGGTAGGCTTTGCCGGTATCGAGCTTGTCCAGCCCCGATACACTCAATGTAGATACGGTTTTATCGAGCATGATTTGCATGTAACGCTCGATAACCGTTTGAAAACTATGAACGTCGTGAACGTCCTTCAGCTGCCGGGCGAGATACCACTTTACCAACGGGCATATCAACCAGGGCATACGCCGTGTTAACCCCGGGTAGCGGAAACTGGCCACGGCGTGGCTTAGCTCAGGGTCATTAAGAATGCGATCCAGCGTAGGGCGAACTTCGTCATCGTGATAGGGCCGAATGTCATCAAACTGGGACATAATCCAAAAAAGATTCCTTTATATTCAATCAATTACAGAGCATTTTTAAACTACTACCGAAAGCCACCCTGCACCGGGATCGCGCATTATAGCACTTCGAGAGAAGGGCGTAGACGTTACAACTTCAGGCTGGTTACGGCCTCCTCGAGTGCCGTAACTGCATCCATGAGTTGCTCATCAGACAGGTAAGGCGCGGGACCAAAGCGCAACCACTGTTTGCGGTAGTCATTCTGCACACCTATGTCACGAATTTTTTCCGACAACTGCCGCGCGTAGGGTGACGTGAATGAGATAAAACCACCCATATATTCAACATCGGTTGTCACCTGGATGACACGCGGGTCGAAGTCGTGCTTTTTGAAGGCACTGGCTAGTAAATTCAGTTGATGATGATTCACATCGTGCAGAAAGTCCGGGGTAAGCCCCATTTTGCGAAAATAATCAAACACGTACACAGCCCGAAAATGTGGCAAGCTATCACCGGTGGAGCCGTTAAACCGGCTGGCATCATCGGCATACGCCAGGGGCATACTGGCCGGGTTGTCCAGCACGGGGTCAAAGCATCCATACCAACCCGTAATCACCGGGCGAAAATCCCGATCTGGGGGCACATGCATAAACCCGTTACCATTCCCCATTTGGCAATACTTAGCACCCCCACCCGCCACAAATGCCTGTTCCAGATTGTAATCGGCAATCGAAAACGACAACACATTCACGCTTTGGTAGGCATCAACAAACAATTCAATGCCGCGCGCCTGACACAACGGCAATAAGGTATCGAGCTCCAACACTTGGTGCCCGGTTTCATAATTCACGGTAGACACACACACGGCAGCAGTCCTGTCTGTCAGCTCAGCAGCCACCCGCTCTACCACCTGACTCGCTGGGTGCCCCGCTACTCTTACCACCTCGATACCCGCTTCTTGCAGCCGAGATAACTGGCGCGCGATAGACGGAGGCTCGCTGTCGGTGGTGACAATCCGTGGTCGTAACGGCAATGGCAAAACCGATAAAAAGCGGCAAAACAACTCGTGCACACTGGCGGCCAAGGCGATATTTCGCGATTCGCTATCTATTAAGTCTGCGAAGCCCCCGCGTACCTGCTCAGCCTTGGCAAATACTTCATCGTAACGCTCCTCGCCCCCCTTATTAAGGCAATCCCATTGCTCCTGATAGGCCCGTGCGGCAAGGTCGGGAATCGCCTGATGAATATGGCCGGTGAGCATCAACCGCAAATCCACTTGGGCATGACTGTAATCTTGCGCGAGCTTATTGGGCGATTGACTGAGCTGAGAAAGGGTAATGCTTGGCAAAGGCTACATCCTTAGGCAACAAACCGATGGATAAAACGGCGCGCGGCGTTATGCTGCGCTTAGAGTCGTTCTTTTATCAACTATAAACCATAATGCAAGATTCACACGTACGCTACAACTGGGGCCGGTGATTCGCCTTGACGACTCTACCGGTTACGGACAAGCAACGGATGACTATGAAAAGCCCTTCAAAACCCCGTTTATAACGATGCCCTCGCCTGGCTGAAAACACAAACACCGCAAAATACCACCACCAGGCGAGCAGTAAATTACCTGTGAGCCCGGCCTCAATTTCCGCTACACTGACCTGCCAATCTCAATAATGATGTAACCGACAGACACAGTGAGCTGGCATGAGTGATTTAACGGGATTCAGTGCTTTTTTTAACCACCTGAATATCGACGCACGTTTTTTTGATTTAGGGCGGCGCGTCGTGTCGCTGGACACACAGCAGTTTGTTGCCTGTGACCAGCTGCAGCAGCCCTACCCTCACCCTTATCTACAACATGCCTGGTTGGGTGTGCTTTTTTGGGAAAAAGACGAGCCATCTAACCCCATGGTGTGGACCATTAAACTACCACTCGACGAATACAACCTGTTTGAACCAGGCGCCCGCGATATGTTTTTGCGACAGCTACTCACCACCATGGGTAAAAACGTAGCCGCGGCCAAGCGCGGGGAAAACATGCAGGCAGTACTGGAAAACAACCCTTACAGTTTTACCCTGCCGCAGGAACGCCAAGCCGTATTTCACACAAAGGCCGGGCAAACCCTGCAACGCCAGCCCAGCCAGTATTATCAGTCGACCCTCGACTATCTCAACGCACCCGCCCAGGCCGACTGGCAACAACTCTCGATTCAAGGCTTGGCAGATGTCACCGTGCGCTGGCAACAGCACAGCGAATTACTGCAAAATGCGCTTACAGTCCTTCCTGCAGAGCCCTATATCGCCTTGTGCCAACTGCTGGAACACGAGCAGGTAGACGCCAAACTGGTCAATGCCATGTGCCAGCGCCTGGACGCCAGCTTGACAAGCAGCAGAAAACCCATGGAGGTTGCGGCGACGATTCGGGGTATATCGTACAGCCCTGCCAGCCAGCTGCGGCAAGAGAAACTCATCAAAACCCTCGCGCTTGTACCCGAAGCCAATGTCGAGGTAATTGCAGCAATCGCCTCTCGCTGCAGCCACGACCTTGCCAAGCCCGATTTGGCGCTGGCATTTTTAGAGCTATTGGCAACATTGGAACAAGCCAACTTCAATCAAGTAGTCACGGATTTGTTTTCGCTCGACGAGTTGAAAGAACCCCTGCGAGGCGCTTTCAGAAATCCACAACGTTCAACACGACTGATGAATGCCATTGGTGAGTTACTCAACCATACCTCTGCATAATCAGATAAACCGACAGAAGGACACCCTCCTATGAAAACATTTACCAACCTGTTATTTACTCGCTATCGCACGGTAATTGGCGGTATTCTTGTGGCACTGAGTCTGGCTAGCCAACCCGTACAAGCAGCATCGAAAGAAGAAATTGATGCGCGTATAGCGGCTACCTTGAAAGAATTTTATGCCTATTCAGAGGCCGGCAAAGTCCTGGCACAAAAAGCCGACGGCATGCTGGTTTTTCCCAAAGTCATCAAGGCGGGCGTGGGCGTGGGCGGTGAATATGGCGAAGGTGCCCTTCTGGTCAAAGGCGCTACCGTTGATTATTACTCCACTGCCGCTGCATCTATTGGCTTTCAACTCGGGGCGCAGAAAAAGTCACAAATTATTCTGTTTATGACTCCAGAAGCGCTTAATAACTTCCGTAACAGTAAAGGCTGGAAAGCTGGTGTGGATGGCAGTGTGGCGATTGCAGAGTTTGGTGCGGGCGGCGAAATTGGCACGGATACATTACAGCAACCGGTGATAGGTTTTATTTTTTCCAACAAGGGCCTGATGTACAACCTGAGCTTCGAAGGCTCAAAATTTAGCAAAATAAACCGGTGAACAGGCCTCTTTCAACACTCAGCTAATCGAGCTGGGTTTTAATGCAGAACCATAACAGGCAACGGGTGCTGTCGTCTTTTGCTTGTTGTGGCGTCGCAGGAGATACCTCATAGGTTGACAGCGCACCGTCTCCATCCTGATCGATACTGGCAAACATACCCATATAATTGCGGTATTCTTCGTCACTCACTACACCATCACGGTTAACATCAAGCTTACCGAAACGGGCTTTTAAGATGGTATGGCGGCGACTGGCATCAGCTGTTTCATATTCGTCGAAGCTGACACCGCCATCGTTATCCCTATCCAACCGACGAAAAATCACGCTTTTTTTCACCGCAATTTCGTCTTGAGTGATAATGTCGTCACCATTAAGATCATATTTCGCCAGCAGCCATTGATTATCAAACTGCTCAGCCGCCGCCGATACTGATAGCCCGGCTCCGCATAAAAACAGCATTGCACTGAAAAATCGGTGATGTAGGGCCATGAGAAACCTCCTCGACGAGACTTAACACGACAATCAGCCTATCGATGGCAGATTGTCGCCAGTAGCCCTTAGCATACGCGCACGGTCAAAACCCAACCGTTAGACTGATCACATTTTATGCAAAGCCAGTACTTTCCTACCAATTTTTTGGTATAACCAGCGCTCTCTTATAAGCCCCGCGACACATGCCAGTTAACCGGCCGGGAAGACTTTTCTACCTGATCCTGCACGTTCAAAATTAACGCAAACAACGCCATGCGAACTAACACGCCATTATCAGCCTGACGGAAGATAGCCAATTTGGGGTTCTGATTCAGGTCGTTGTCGAGTTCGTTGGCATCTGCACGGGAATCCCGCGGCAACGGGTGCATAATCACCGTATTGGGTTCGCAATACTGGGTGTAGATAGCCTGATTCAGACGAAAACGGCCACGGTATAAGTCGGCCTCTTCTTTCGAGGCAAAACGCTCTTCCTGAATACGGGTGGAGTAAACAATATCTACCTTAGCGATATTTTCCATCAGCTGGTCGGTCACAAACACCTGGTGCCCTGCTTCACGCAATTGCTCAACGTAGGCTTCCGGCATGGCCAACTCCTGCGGCGAAATCAACGTGACGTGAATATTGTTAAACAGGCTCAAGAGTTTGCACAGCGAGTGTACCGTGCGCCCATACTTGAGATCGCCAATCATGGCAATGCGCAAGCCATCGATAGTTTTACCACTATCGGCCAGCTCTTTTTTAATGGTATATAAATCGAGCAGTGCCTGGCTGGGGTGCTCATTCGGGCCATCGCCGCCGTTAATCACCGGTACGCGGCTGGCACTGGCAAATTCTGCCACTGAGCCGGCTTCTGGATGCCGCATGCAAATAACATCACTATACCCAGACAAGACACGAGCCGTATCGTACAGAGACTCGCCCTTCGCCAGTGCAGAATTTTGAATACCCGTCGTTTCCCTTACCTCGCCGCCCAGCAGGTTAAAGGCACAACCAAAACTCACCCGCGTACGGGTACTGGGCTCAAAAAACATATTGCCCAAAATGGCGCCTTCCAGTACGCGGGTGACTTTTTTCCTCAGCGCGTAGGGCTCCATCTGGTTAGCCACCTGGAAAACCCGCTCAATAGCTGGGCGATCAAATTGTTCGATAGAGAGAATATGTGTACCGGTGAAATCCACAATGGGCCTCAAACGTTAGCAGATAAGAACAAGTCAGGGTGCAGGGCCAAGTCTTCGGCCTTTTACAGGAACCCCCTGGCAACACCACTGACGACTGGGTCGGCTATTGTAGCCGCGCGAACCAAGCACGGCCAGATGATTTGCACAGGCGAGCGCGAGTTAGCCGACTGGGCCCGTTAACAGGCCCTAGCCTTGTTCACTCTGTGCTTCGAGAGATTCCAACAGGTAGTCGCCCCACTCCGACAACGCTGCCAAGACACCCAGTTGCTGGGGCTCGGAGACCTGCTCTTCCAGTGCCATTAACTCGCCGTGAAAATCTTCCAGCGACAAACCGCCATTCACCGGTTCGTGCAATTGTTTTTCACAATGGTTTAACCACTGCTCACGCTCCGTAGCACTCAGGATTTGCGGAAAATTCCTCGCTTTGTAACGCAGTAACAATGTCGTCAGTCGGGCATCGGCAAACACAAAGCGGCCGTCGGTCAATTGCTCCGCAGAGGCTTGCCGTACCTGCTCGGCAATATTGCGGTCGGCAGGTGAAATAAAGCCCTCATAGAGGGCCATTTCTGCATCTTGTGCCGGAGGAAAATTCTGACTGCCAAACACAGCCTGCACTTTCGCCATCAGTTGAGCCGGTTTTAGCTGGCGGTAATGCTGGCGGCAATCTGCCAGACTGATTCCCAAACGCTCGGCAGCCTGCTCGGTTAAAAGTTTGGGCGTTGCCAACACCGGGCATTTGTTCAAATGCACCAGTTTTAACGGAATACGCTCGACACCTTCGGGTAAATCATCGGTGCGGGTAAAAATTCGCTCAGCCACCTGCTCGGCCGATAAAGTGAGCAAGGGTGCAGGGTCGACCGTTAGGTCATACACAATCACTGCATTTTTATTGGTGGGGTGATAAGCCAACGGCAACACCAGAGTAAGGCAGCCCTGACGGGAGGAAAACATCGACGATACGTGCACCAAGGGCTGGCACCCTTCAATATCAATCAGCTTAGCGGCCTCGTGTTTTAATCGATGTTTAAATAAATAATCGTATAAGGCAGGCTGCTTTTGTTTAACCAACTTAGCCATGGCGATGGTGGCTTGCACGTCTGACAATGCATCATGAGCCGAGGCATGGGCGATGCCATTGGCCGCGGTAAGGTGCTCCAGTTTAAAACTGGGCACGCCGGGCTCATGTTCGGGCCATTCGATGCCTTCTGGTCGCAGGGCGTAAGTCAACCGGACCATGTCGATAATATCCCACCGCGAATTGCCGTTTTGCCATTCACGAGCGTAAGGATCATAGAAATTGCGGTAAAACATATAACGGCTGACTTCGTCGTCGAACCGCAAGGTGTTGTAACCCACCCCACAGGTACCCGACTGCGACAGTTCACGAAAAATAGCAGCGGCAAATTGATATTCTGGCAGGCCCTCATGCAGTGCCTTTTGTGGCGTTATGCCGGTTACCAAACAGGCGAAAGGGTTGGGCACACAATCAAGACTCGGCTGGCAGTATTCCACCAGCGGATCACCGACAATGTTCAGATCAAGGTCGGTGCGAACACCGGCAAACTGCGATGGTTTATCGCGGGCAGGCACGGCACCCCAGGTTTCATAATCGTGCCAGTAAAGTGTGGTTCCGCTCACGGTTACTTCCCTACGCTGGTTTGGGGTTCTACAAAAATACGATCGTTGCCAAAAAATTCCGGCGCCTGCACCGACAAGGCTTTCAACGGCGTTTTCGATGTCACTGTCACCGCATGCTCAACGCCCTGTGGTATCTGCACAAAATCACCCGCCTGGACAGCAAACGTTTCGTCGCCCAATTGCATCTGCCCTTCTCCGCTGATCACATAAACGGTTTCAGAATGGCTGGCATGGTAATGGGGCTTTACGGCCGTTTGCACCACCACCAAAAACTGCGAGCTGTTAGCATCGCTGGCCAGTTTGGTGACTGAAACCGGCTTGTCATCAACCGCCAACGACGGCAAATGCTGTTTACCGGCGTAAACGTTGGCTGACAACGTCAACAGACTTATCAATACCGATACCACAGCAAAACCCAAGCAATGTCGATAGTTATTCATGGTGACACTCTCGATTATTATTCATTGACCCATTTTAATGACGTAATCCAAAGGCGTAACGCGCAGATAAAAAAATACCGGGAAAACCCGGTATTTTTCTTCGCTACCACATTAGCGAACTTCGAGAATACCTTCTTCGATTTTCGCTTTCCAGATTTTCGGGCCGGTCTGATGCACCGACTCGCCCTGACAATCTACGGCAACGGTAACTGGCATATCTTCCACTTCAAATTCGTAAATGGCTTCCATACCCAGATCTTCGAACGCCAACACTTTAGAGCCCTTGATCGCTTTTGATACCAGGTAAGCAGAACCACCCACGGCCATCAGATAAACCGCTTTGTTATCTTTAATGGCCTCAATGGCGGTTGGGCCTCGCTCGGCTTTACCTACCATACCTGCCAGACCGGTTTCTTCCAGCATGGTGCGCGTGAATTTATCCATACGCGTGGCAGTCGTTGGGCCAGCGGGACCAACCACTTCTTCACGTACTGGGTCTACCGGGCCAACGTAATAAATAAAGCGGTTGGTAAAATCAACCGGCAGTTTTTCACCTTTGGCCAGCATGTCGATCATACGCTTATGCGCGGCGTCACGCCCGGTGAGTAACTTACCCGATAACAATAGGGTCTCACCCGGTTTCCAGTCGGCGACGTCGGCTTTGGTAACGGTGTCGAGATTAACGCGACGGGCGTCGCCCACTTCCCAGGTAATTTCCGGCCAATCTTCCAGTTTTGGCGGAGTCTGGAATGCCGGACCAGTGCCATCCAGTTCAAAATGCGCGTGGCGAGTAGCCGCACAGTTGGGAATAATGGCCACGGCTTTATTTGCCGCGTGGGTTGGGAAATCTTTTACTTTTACGTCGAGCACTGTCGTCAAACCACCAAGGCCTTGCGCGCCAATACCCAAGCCATTGACCTTGTCATACAGTTCAAGGCGCAACTCTTCGGCACGATTAGACGCACCGCGTGCCTGCAAATCCTGAATATCGATAGGATCCAGCAGCGCTTCTTTGGCCAACAACATGGCCTTTTCTGCCGTACCACCAATACCAATACCCAGCATACCCGGCGGGCACCAGCCTGCCCCCATGGTAGGTACTACATTCAATACCCAGTCCACCACGGAATCAGATGGATTCAACATAGCAAATTTGGATTTGGCTTCTGAACCACCCCCCTTGGCCGCAACGTGCACGTCAACCGTATCACCTGGTACGATTTTGTAGTTGATAACTGCCGGCGTGTTGTCACCGGTATTTTTACGAGCACCATCTGGATCAGACAGAACCGACGCGCGCAATACATTATCGGGGAGCAAATAGGCCTGACGTACACCCGCATTAATAGCATCTTCCAGCGATACATCGCCTTCAAAACGCACATTCATACCCACGGTGACAAACACGGTAACAATACCGGTGTCCTGACAGATGGGACGATGCCCCTCTGCACACATGCGTGAGTTAATCAGAATCTGGGCCATGGCGTCTTTCGCTGCTGGATTTGCTTCACGCTCATAGGCTTGATGAACAGCCTGAATAAAATCGACGGGGTGGTAATAAGAGATAAACTGAAGTGCATCTGCCACACTGGCGGTGACATCGTCTAAACGAACAACGGTAGTCATGAATGGTCTCTACTCTTTATCAATCAGGAGTGTTGTATTACCGCACATGGTTGGCGCACGGTATTGTCGCTTTATCCGCCAAATGGCAGATGCGCATTTCTGCAGGCCGCCATTCTACACGAACCTGCCAAGGAATACTGCTTTCACACATACCGGCGAGACCATGGTCTCGCCAACTGCAAAAAAGCATTTTGCGACGATTGAGAGGCAAAGTATTGGCAAAATACGTCAGCACCCCTATACTCGGTAAAACTCAGCATTGATATTTGCCTATGCAAGTGGATACCCCCCAAACATGTGGGTGCTGATAGCAATTTTATCAGCCCTTCGATATAGCGGGTCTGGCCGACCAGACAACCCGCCACACTTTGACCCCCTCTGCATTTTCAAGCACGCTATACAACCCCCCGGTTCAAACCCGATTTACTCCATCAGCGCACAACACCTAGCAGGAGCCCACCATGGCATCGGTTATTGAATTATGTCCATTTTGTAATAGCAGCCACTTGCAGGTTACCCACCACCTGTTCAGTTACGCGGTGAGCTGCCAGGCCTGCAAAGCGCGCGGCCCCAGTAAAGACAGTTTTAACGCCGCCGTTGATCAGTGGAATGTCGCAGCGGACACAATGCTGAAAGGCAAACACCAGAGACAAGACTATATAGACAGCCGAACGCAGGCGCTGGAAGCGACCATTCGGCGTTTGGTGGGACAATTAACCTGACAACGCGGCAGGGTACGAACCGTACCGCGCAATCAGTAGGCAGTTAGGGGCCAACCTTATTTTGCAAATCGATGATTTGCCGATTGATTTGATGACGGTAGGCGTCGATTGCCTCAATAGCTTCTTCGTTAGTTTTTATCCTCACGTTCAGGTCACCCAATTGGCCAATGCCAGATGACGCTTTGTCTAACTGCTGAGAAAGCGCTTTGAGAGACTTTTCCTGCGCGGCTGCGAGCGCCAGAGCCTTACCGGCTGCAGTATTAACTTCAACCACCTTGGTATCCAACGCTTTAATAGACCCACTGTTGTCAGCTACCGTTTTCTTCAAGCTTGCCATATTGGCTGCTGCCGTTTTAACTGACTTTTCCAGGTCGTTGATAGCCGTTTTGTTATCAGCAATCCCCTTGCGATTGACATTGCGGGTGTCCCACAACTTCGCAATTTCATGGTTAGCTTCTTTCAAATTCGCCTGTAACACCGTGAGTGACTCACTGGATTCGTCTGACGATAAATTCAACCGCTGCTCTAGTTCCACGATACGCTGTTCAGATTCAATCAGCGTTTTTTGGGCCTGTAAGAGCTGCCAATAACTAAAACCTGCCAGCCCCAAACCGGTTAGCCCAATCACCAACGCCAATGCGGCGATGGGCGAACTTTTGCCTGCGGGCGCGGCAGTCGCACTGGGTGCGCGCTTTGGTGATGCGGCAGGTTTTTTCGGTTTTTCCTGTGCGCGCAGGCTTTCAGAACGTGCACTGCGCTCCTCCAGGGTCATATCAGAACCCGATAAGGTCGGTTCCTTTCGCTCGGAAACCATCTATTTTCCTCTCAACTCGGTAACGGTGCCATCGCACCGATTATGTATAACAAGCAGCCTTTATAACAAAGCTGGCCTTCATTGCAAATCACACAGGACCTGGGCTGGCGTTGCCACTGCATTCGCCTTACACTTTCGTCGACCGACAACGACGTGGGCATAAGCAACGACATGGCTCCACAAAACACCGTTGTCGGCAACGAATTTCCTATCCGTGGCACTCACGCAACTTGTAGTGCTCCCCGGCAAGAGAGAGTTATGCCCACCATCAACAACCCCGCAACCTATCAGCGAGGCTTACTGTACGCCCTGATTGCTGCGTTTTTATTTTCCTGCAAACCCATTCTTATCAAATGGCTTTACGCCCAGGGTTTGGATGCAACCGAGGTACTGGTACTAAGAATGGTAACCTCACTACCGATTTATCTGGGGGTGATAGTCTATGCTTTCCCGCGACAACCTGCCACCGGACTGAGCCGCAACTTGGTTAAGACAATAGGCGTCGGCTTACTAGGCTATTACCTCGCCTCTTATCTTGATCTGGCAGGCCTACAGTATGTGAGTGCCCAGTTGGAGCGACTCACCTTGTATGCGTACCCCACGTTTGTGCTGATTCTCGGCGCTGTTTTCATGCGCCAGGCTATCAATGGTGCACATGTCATCGCACTGATGCTGACCTATGCAGGTTTAGCCTGCGTTTTTGGGCAAGACTTATCACAGGCTGTCGACAACTCACATAACATAGTGGCAGGTACTGCACTGGTATTGCTCAGCGCCTTGAGTTTTTCTGTCTATTTGCTCTTAAGCCAGCCATTGATCAACACCCTGGGCAGTTTGCTATTTACCGGCATCGCAACCACCGCTGCCGGTGCGGCCAGCATTGTCCATTTTGGAATAACCCACGAGATCACCATACCCCAGCTCAGCCCAGAAGGCTGGGCAGGCATATTAGCGCTGGCACTAGGCGCAACCGTATTACCCATCTTTTTGATCAGCGAAGCCATCAAAGCTATTGGCCCTGCGAAAACCAGTCTTACTGGTACCATTGGCCCCATGTGCACATCATTGCTAGCGGTACTGATTCTGGGAGAACCATTTACCTGGATGCTGGCGGCAGGCATGGCGTTGGTAACTGCCGGCGTACTTTTGTTAAGAAAAGCAAAATAAGTACAACTTCAGGCATAAAAAAACCCGGGTAAACCCGGGTTTTTCGCTCAATGCAACTTAGGCAAAGTTGGAATTTACAAATTCCCAGTTTACGAGCGCCCAGAACGCATTCATGTAGTTGGGGCGCGCATTGCGATAGTCGATATAGTATGCATGCTCCCACAGGTCAACAGTCAGCAATGGCGTTACACTGCTGTCGGTAAGAGGAGTAGCTGCATTGCTGGTATTCACAATAGCAACTGAACCGTCAGCTTTTTTCACCAACCAAGTCCATGAAGAACCAAAGTTGTTGATCGCTGAGTTGGTGAATTCTTCTTTGAACTTGTCGAACGAACCAAAAGCTGCGTTGATCGCATCGGCAACAGCACCCGTTGCTTCACCACCGCCATTTGGACTCAGGCAGTTCCAGTAGAAGGTATGGTTCCAAATTTGGGCCGCATTATTGAACACACCACCAGAAGACGTCTTGATGATTTCTTCCAATGACTTGCCTTCAAACTCAGTACCAGGCACCAAGCCATTCAGTTTATCAACATAGGTTTTGTGATGCTTACCGTAATGATATTCCAAAGTTTCCGCTGAGATATGTGGCGCCAATGCATCTTGTGCATAAGGCAATGCTGGCAATTCAAATGTCATAATCGATAACCCTTTTTTAATGAATCAAGCTAACTCACAGTTGACTGACTCTAGCAAATTTAGCGGGCAGAGACCAGAAACTGCAACGGTGTTCATCTGTAAACTTTCAACCCTATCTCACGCATGGTTATCGGGCTGAATAAAAAAAGGCCTGTAAAAACAGGCCTTTTTTCCAGCGGTAATTACATCATACCGCCCATACCGCCCATACCACCCATGTCTGGCATGGCTGGGGCACTACCTTCCTTTGCTGGTGAGTCTGCCACCATCGCTTCAGTGGTAATCATCAGGCCAGCGATAGAGCCAGCTGCTTGCAATGCAGTACGTGTTACTTTTGCAGGATCAAGGATACCCATTGCCAGCATGTCGCCGTATTCACCGGTACCCGCATTGAAACCGAAGTTGCCCTCGCCTTTCTTCACGGTGTCTGCCACGACAGATGCTTCTTCGCCCGCATTGGTAACGATCTGGCGCAGAGGCGCTTCCATAGCACGCAAGGCAATAGTAATACCGGCGTTCTGATCTTCGTTGATACCTTTCAAGCCAACAATGCTTGCAGCTGCACGAATCAACGCAGTACCACCACCAGGTACAACGCCCTCTTCTACTGCCGCGCGAGTTGCATGCAGAGCATCTTCAACACGCGCTTTTTTCTCTTTCATTTCAACCTCAGTCGCAGCACCTACTTTGATAACCGCAACGCCGCCTGCCAGTTTGGCAACACGCTCTTGCAGTTTTTCACGATCGTAGTCTGAAGAAGACTCTTCGATTTGTGCACGAATTTGCGCTACACGCGCCTGAATGTCAGCTGCTGAACCTGCACCGTCAACAATCACGGTGTTTTCTTTGCTCATAGTTACACGCTTGGCAGTACCCAGGTGCTCCAGAGTAGTAGATTCCAGATCCAGACCCACTTCTTCAGAAATTACAGTGGCGCCAGTCAGAATAGCGATATCTTGCAGCATAGCTTTACGACGATCACCGAAGCCCGGTGCTTTACACGCTGCTACTTTAACGATGCCGCGCATGTTGTTTACTACCAGAGTGGCCAGGGCTTCGCCTTCAACGTCTTCAGCGATAATAACCAGTGGCTTGCCCGCTTTGGCTACGCCTTCCAGTACCGGTAACAGTTCGCGGATATTTGAAATTTTCTTGTCAACCAGCAGGATGAATGGAGATTCTTGCTCAACCGCCATGTTGTCCTGATTGGTGATAAAGTAAGGAGACAGGTAGCCACGATCGAATTGCATACCTTCTACTACGTCCAACTCGTTTTCCAGACCTGAACCTTCTTCAACGGTGATAACCCCCTCTTTGCCCACTTTTTCCATAGCTTCAGCAATGATGCTACCTACATGCTCGTCGCTGTTAGCGGAAATGGTACCTACCTGAGCGATTGACTTACTGTCTGCACAAGGCTGAGATAAAGCCTTGATTTGCTCAACAGCAGCAATAACGGCCTTATCGATACCGCGTTTCAGATCCATTGGGTTCATGCCTGCCGCAACAGACTTCAAACCTTCGTTAACAATAGACTGAGCCAGCACAGTCGCAGTAGTGGTACCATCACCAGCGTCGTCAGAGGCTTTGGAAGCCACTTCTTTCACCATCTGCGCGCCCATGTTTTCAAACTTGTTCTCAAGTTCAATTTCTTTGGCAACTGATACACCGTCTTTGGTGACGGTAGGCGCACCAAATGATTTGTCTAAAACCACGTTACGACCTTTAGGCCCCAGAGTGGTTTTTACCGCATCAGCCAGAATGTTTACACCAGCTAACATTTTTGAACGGGCGTCGTCCCCGAATCGTACGTCTTTTGCAGCCATTTTATTTACCCTACTAAAATTTGTGTCTGTAACTTAACCAATGTTCTTCTGATCAACAGCGGGATTAAGAAACTACCGCTTTGATGTCTGATTCGCTCAGAATAACCAGTTCTTCACCTTCAACTTCAATGGTGTCGCTACCGGCGTATTTACCGAATACAACGATGTCACCCACTTTAACGTCTACAGGTCGAACTTCACCATTATCCAAAACGCGGCCATTACCCACGGCGACAACCTCACCTTGGTTTGGCTTTTCTTTCGCAGACCCAGGCAGAACGATGCCGCCAGCTGAGGTTGCTTCTTCTTCCTTACGGCGAACTACAACACGGTCGTGAAGAGGACGAATTTTCATCGATTTATTCTCCAAATAACGATTAACACATATCAAGCCGGCGTCTATACCGGACTGAAAGCCTATATGGTCACTGCCAAACCGAATTCAAGGGGGCAAACATAAAGTTTTATCATCCCTCTTGTGTCAGCAACAGATGCGAGAAATTTGGGGGCGACAATCAGGAATTCAATCCCCCCAGACAACTATTTTTCTAATTTTTTGGGGGCTTTTGAGCCTTCCGGCTCGGAATCGACGGTTTCACCTTCGAAGACACGACCAGAATGGTCATCATGAGGGTTCCCCCCATCATAAAAAGGCCCTTGCTGGTGCTGATAACTCGCGCTATAAACCACCCTAGCGCCCAGCAAATGTAAAACACCCTTAACCAGTTTGCGTCGCAACCCCGGAATCAGGCAAAAGAAACCAATGGTATCGGTAATAAACCCTGGCGTGAGTAACAACGCGCCCCCCACCGCAAGGCACAAGCCCTCCGCCATTTCCTGAGCAGGCACCTCACCAGCATCCATACGCTGACGCGCACGCATCAGGGTTGTGAACCCCTGCTGGCGCAACAACCCCAAACCGATGATCGCAGTCAGCAACACCAGGCCAATAGTGGGTAGCGCGCCTATTTTGCTACCAACAGAAATGAGTACCCACATTTCGAGAATGGGTAAAACAATAAAAATGATCAATAAACCACGCAAGGTGTTTTCCTCTGTAATGTAGAGCCCGCTCACTCTCATTACTCAGGTTGGGGCTATTAGAGAAAGTTCAACCAAAAGTAACCATTTATGCCACCCGGGCCTGTATTCTGCCTTCTATATAGAACTCGAGGTTTTCAACTGAGACACGAACCGACAAAACCGTTAAAATGCCGCTTTTTCTGGCGCCCAACCCAGCAAGTGTCAGCGGAACACCCTTATATTTGGCGCATATCGCAACAATTTGCCCGTGGTATTGCGCGCACGATTTTATCACTTAAAAGTACTTACAATTCGGACTAATACGGAGTATTTATGTTCAAAACACGACTATTAGCAGCAAGCGCCCTTCTTTTTTCTGGTCTGGCGGGGGCTCAAGACTGGTCAGGGAAAGGCGAGTTGGGCTATGTGATGGTTACTGGCAACACGGAATCAGAGGTACTGAACGTTGCCGCAGAAGTTGCCCGTAATTATAACGGCTGGGATAACTCCGTACGATTTGCTGCCGTCAGTTCAGAAAACGATGGTGACAAAAGCGGCGAATCTTACACACTGGAAGGCACTACCGAGTATGACCTTACCGAACGTAAGTATGTATTTGGCAATGCGCGTTATTTCGAAGACAGATTCGACTCCTTCGAAGAAATTTATTCTATAGCCGGTGGTATGGGGTATCGCGCCATCAAAACCGAAGCCATGCATTGGAATGTTTCTGTGGGCTTGGGTTACACGCACCAAAAATTTGAAGAGACCGGCGAAGATATCAGCGGCGCTTCCTTCCTGGTCATTTCAAACTACAGCCACAGCCTGACAGATACGACAGACTTTACCAACGACACCCGTTTCGAAGACACCGCAAACAATACATTCATACAAAATATTGCCGGGCTCAGCGTAGCGATTAACAGCTCACTGGCGCTGAAGGTGGGTTACGAAGTACGCTACAACTCAAACCCTGCACAAGCAGACGAAAACACTGACACTATTACCTCGGTAAATATTGTTTACAAGTTCAAGTAAATCCACCCTTCGAGCGCTGTTTCATGCAGCGCTCTAGCCTTACTCACGGCAAAATCAACATAAAGTGCGATTTTCAGCGCAAACCAAGGCTGCTACTCTTCTCTCCCCTACTAAGCATTAGTTGATGTACTGCGGCCATGGCCTTTACCCCCGTTCCAAAGAAATCGTCCAAAGGATTGAACGCGCTTACGCCGGACAATCACTACTGGCTCTTCTGCAAAATGCTGGAGCTAGGCTTTGCCTTACACACGGGCCCGACCGAACGACTAATACTGAATTACAAAATTCAAGAAACCCAAGCGTCTCAGCAACTACCGAAGATCAAATCATCGGCAGCACAAAGTTTTCGCCTGTCTAACCGCTTGATTACACCCAGCGAATACTATCTTTATTACAACCCGGAAGAAAACATGGGCGTTCCTGAGCTCGCCCGCTATCAGGCCAGCAATAATCAGTTTATACCCTGTGGCGAAGCGGTTTTGAAAATGATGAACCACCCTGGTGAGAAACTGGTTGTGCCCGTAGTGCGTTTAGCAGCCTTGCGTGGTCTGCATCATATTAAGGACGTAGTGTGTTTGCAGATCAGCCAGATCAATTTTGACCCACTATTTGAGGTTAACCCTGTATTGGCCGACAAACTGTTGCAACAATTGAACAGCAAGCTGAAGCATTTCCTTAGCGTATGCGCTTACTGGCGGCCAGAGGGTCTCAATCCGGGCGGCGAAAAACCCGCCAACAGGTAACTGCCTGCGGAGAACAAACTTTAACGTTTCTTTTTCTGTTTGCTGACGTGACTCATCAAGCGACGCTTCTTCGCCACTTGACGCTGCGTGAGTTTATTTTTGCGGTCGGCAAACGGGTTTTCCGTGGTACGAAACTCAATCCGCACCGGGGTACCGTGCAGGCCCAGCTCACGCCGGAAGTTTTTTTCCAGATACCGCTTGTAGTGATTGGGCACATCGGCCGTCTGATTGCCATGAATCACAATGACCGGCGGATTTTTACCACCGGCATGGGCATAGCGCAGTTTAATCCTGCGACCATTAATCATGGGCGGCTGATGCTCATCCACTGCGGTTTGCAGAATACGCGTGAGGTGGTTTGTGGTGAGCTTGTCAGTGGCAGAGTGGTAAGCATTTTCTACCGATTCATAAAGATGACCAACACCCGTGCCATGCAATGCTGAGATAAAGTGAATATCCGCAAAGTCCACAAAGCGCAGGCGGCGGTTCAGTTCGGTTTTGACATAACTCTTGTGATCCTCTTCAAGCCCGTCCCACTTGTTCAAAGCGACGACTAGCGCACGGCCTTTGTCGATAACGTGCCCCATCAAGTGCAGGTCCTGATCGACCAGCCCCTCTTTGGCATCCATCAATAAAATCACCACGTTGGCATCTTCAACTGCCTGCAAGGTTTTAACGATGGAAAACTTCTCTACGGTTTCCTTTACATTTTTGCGGCGACGAATACCTGCTGTATCGATCAAGGTGTATGGCTTTTCGTTGCGCTCGTAATTGATGTAGATACTGTCACGCGTGGTGCCCGGCATATCGAAAACCACCACCCTGTCTTCGCCCAGCATTCGGTTAACCAGTGTCGACTTACCCACATTGGGGCGGCCAACTACCGCAATCTTAATGCCTGTGGCCTCGTCGGCCTCATCAATCTCTGGCTCCGGTGGGATCGTTGCCAGCACCTCTTCCATCAGTGTTTTGACGCCGCGTCCATGGGTCGCCGTCGTAGGGTATATTTCCCCCATGCCCAGTTCGAAGAACGGCGCGATACCCAAATCGTGGCTAATGCCATCAATTTTGTTAGCCACAAGAAACACCGGTTTACCGCAAACACGCAAGTGCTTGGCAATTTCTTCATCAACCGGCATCAAACCATCGCGACAGTCCACCAAAAACAAAATGATGTCAGCTTCCTGAATCGCCTGCAGTGACTGGCCAGCCATGAGCTGCTCGACCCCCTCTTCCATACCAGTAATACCACCCGTATCTACCACGAGGAAGCGACGATCCAACAAGGTTGACTCGCCATATTTGCGGTCGCGAGTCAGGCCGGCATAGTCTGCCACCAACGCATCACGGGTGCCGGTAAGACGGTTAAACAACGTAGATTTGCCCACATTGGGGCGGCCGACGAGGGCAATAACTGGAAGCATAAAGGTAATCTAGAACGATCTATCTCAGGAGAAAAACAAGCGCTAGTGTAAAGGAATGGCCGCAGTATGTCTGCTTTCTATCCGATTACCCTATAAAAAAAGCCTGCTGATTAACGCAGGCACAAGGGGGCGCACTTAATATGGAGAGGAGTAACGTTAAATAGCCCTGTCAAGTCACACGTACACCTGGCAACCTAATGCACCGGCCAATCCAGGGACACAACCGCTAAAACCCACCTCTGGAGGTTCTTTATCGAGCAGATTCACGACTCCCGCGCTTAGGCGATACTAGGGCTCACCACTCAAGATCAAAAAATATTGCGCATCGAATACCAGCCAGGAATCAACCTGCGACAACGAAAAAAGCTTTTCGAACCTGTAAAACTCCACTGGGCATATTTATTGTTATACAAGCTACAGAGGAATGGAGATACCGACTACGCCCCCATTGGCCGCCATCATAATCAGTGCAAGCTCATAATTTAAATCGACTTATTTTATATATTCATAAGGTAATCTTATCAAAAAGGGCAGGACTTTCTGTTTATGGTGCTTCAACGGCCCCCACTGAGGAAGCCAAAATCATTTCCCGCAAGGCTGCAGCGGCGGGTGACAAGCTGATATCTTTGAGTTTAAGCACAGAAATATCCCGATTGATGGTAGGATCCACCAGATCAACACTGACCAAACCCAACGACGGTGCGAAAGCTCCCCGAATCGCCGCCGTCGGCAGAATCGCAAACCCCAGCCCTGCCCTTACGTAAGCGATCGCTGTAGCGATCAAGCGGGGCTCCAGTACAATACGCAAATGCAGATCCATCGCTGCCATGATGCCGTCGACCAGTGTGCGCACGGTTGTGCCCTCGGCCATAATAATGACGGGCCGATCAACCAACTGCTTCCATTTTATGGTTTTGCGTTTGGCAAGATCTGCCCCCTCAGGGCAAATTAGCGCCAAGGAATCTTTCATAAATGAGGTGCCCTCTACGGTTGATCCATACTGGGCATAAGTACATGCTAAATCCACTTCACGGCTGGTGAGGGCGTCCATAATCTGGTTGCCGGGAATATCTTTCACGTCGAGGCGAATGTCGGGGTAGCGGGCATGAAACGCCTGCAACACATCCGATAGCACCGAACCGCACAACGACGGTAACGCAGCCATACTGACCTTGCCACGCTTGATCTTTTTATACAGTTTTAAATCGTGACTGGCCTGATCAAAGTCGCGCAGCATCTGCCGCACACTGGCATAGTATTCACGCCCGGCTTGGGTTAACTCGACTTGGCGGGTATTACGCTGAATCAACTGCACCTCTACCCATTCTTCCAATTGTTTTATCAGCGCACTTAACGCTGGCTGGGAAACACAAACAACCTCAGCCGCTTTGGTGAAATGCAGTTCTTCTGCCACTGCCATAAATGCACGTAAATGCCGCATATTGATCATGGATTCTCCCCTCATGAACAGACTGCCATTAATATGTTTTTATTATGACCAGATAGGATAAATCGATTTAAATTATGAATCTATCCACTCTAAAGTGTATTCACAACACTTTGCCACCACCGCATCATCCATAACGAATGACGCTCGAGACCTAACCTTATGCTCAACTTGTTAGAAGGCATCACCGTTGTAGACTTTACAACGATTGTTCTTGGTCCTTACGCAACCCAATTTTTAGGTGACTTCGGTGCAAATGTAATCAAGGTGGAAAGCCTTGAAGGCGACAATTTTCGTGCGGTAAGGCCCGGCCACTCGGCCGAGATGGGTGCAGGCTTCATCAACTGCAACCGCAACAAAAAATCCATCACCATTAATTTGAAAACTCCCGAGGGCCAAGCGGTAAAAGACCGCTTGATCAAAAAAGCCGACATCGTGGTGCATAATATGCGTGGTAAAACGGCCAAGGGCCTTGGCCTAAGTTACGAAGATTTGCGGGAACGCAATCCCAATATTGTGTTGTGTTATGCGCCTGGGTTCAGCCAATCAGGCCCCAATGCAGATCTGCCCGCCTACGACGACATTATTCAAGCCGCATCAGGTATTGCGGCACTGAATGCCGACAGTGCCGGACAACCCCGTTTTTTACCAACCATTCTTTGTGACAAGGTAGGCGGACTACACCTCGCATTGGCAGCCATGGGCGGCATTGCCTATAAATTGCGCACTGGCAAAGGCTGTGAGCTAGAAGCCCCCATGTTTGAAAGCACTGTTGCGTTTTTAATGGCTGAACAGCTGGCAGGCCAAAGCTTTATACCGCCACAGGGCAACACAGGTTACGATCGTTTACTCTCACCCAACCGCCGCCCATTTAAATCGGCCGATGGTTACATCTCTTTGCTCCCCTACAACACGCGGCACTGGAAACATTTTTTGGAGCTGATTGGTGAGCCAGAACTAGCACAAGCTGACTGGGTTATAGACCCGGTCAAACGCAGCCAGAATATCGACGCTCTGTATCAAGTTGTGGCCAACGCGATGCCCCACCGCACCACCGCAGAATGGTATACCTTGTTAAGTGAACGCGATATTCCCTGCACGCCAGTTAAGCAGCTTGAGGACTTATTAGAAGATCCTCACTTGCAGGAAACCGGTTTCTTCGAAAACTACACCCACCCAACAGAAGGCGCTTTACGACAAGCCAAAACACCTTTCAATGCCCGTGGTGTAGAGACCATGCAGGACCAGCCTGCACCCAATAAAGGTTTACATAACCGGAGTCTGCTACTGGAATTAGGATTTTCCAGCGACAACATCAATAACATGGAAGCTAACGGCATTATTAGGCGTTAACGCTAAGCAAAAATAACAGGTAATTACACCACCCAAATTTGAAAACAGTATTGGAGTTCGCCAATATAGCGCAGAAGCTGTCGCGCAATATCGTCGAGCAATACATCATTGATAATCACGGGCAATGCGCTGTTGGGCAATGCCCCCATTGCCCAACAAACATAAAATAATAAGGAATTTGCGTTATGGCATTAGCCGGGCTGGCCACGATTATTCTGGTATTGATTACCATTATGACCAAACGTCTGTCAGCGTTGGTGGCTCTCATTTGTATACCTGTGATTATGTCACTGGTGCTTGGCTTTGGCTTACAAACTAATCAGTTTATTCTCGCCGGCATTACCAAGATTGCCCCCGTTGTCGTTATGTTCATTTTTGCCATTTTATTTTTTGGCATCATGCACGATGCCAAACTGTTTGACCCTATCGTCAATCTGATTATCAAATGGGTGGGCACAGACCCGCGTAAAATTTTACCAGGTACCGCTGTGCTCACGGCGTGTGTGCACCTCGATGGTTCCGGCGCTTCAACGTTTCTTATCGCCATCCCTGCACTGAAACCACTTTACGAAAAACTGCATATCGATTTACGCACGCTCGCCTGTACGGTGGCGATGGCAGCCGGTGTGAGTAATCTTTTGCCATGGGGTGGCCCCGCCATTCGTGCAGCCTCAGCTTTGGATATGCCAGTGTTGGATCTATATCGCCCGTTAATACTGGTGCAGCTCACGGGTTTTGCATTTGTATTGCTGCTTGCCTACTGGATTGGCTCTCGAGAACATCGCCGCCTGCAAACACTGAATACACCCACCGGTGATCATTCAATAACGAGCAACGAGCATCAATACGCACCAGCGAACTGTCGTTTTTACGTAAACCTAACACTCACCCTGCTGGTCGTTGGCACAATGATTTCTGGATTACTCCAGCCAGCGGTTGCATTTATGCTGGGCGTTGTGGTCGCGCTGAGCATTAATTTTCCAAACGCCAACGAACAGAACAAACACATTGACTCGCATGCAAAAACGGCACTACTGATGGCCAGTATTCTATTTGCTGCAGGGGTTTTTAACGGCATATTAAAAGGCTCGGGCATGCTGGCAGCCATGGCACAAGGTGGTGCAGACATACTGCCCGACAGTATTTTTCCACACCTACCCATTGTCATGGGTTTAATCGCCATGCCACTAAGCCTGCTGTTTGACCCAGATTCGTTTTATTTTGGCATATTGCCCGTATTAGCCGGCATTGCTAGCGAAGGTGGGCTGCCTGCTGTTCATATCGCGCAAGGTGCGCTGCTCGGGCAAATGACAACCGGTTTTGCAGTAAGCCCTCTGACCCCAGCTACGTTTTTGTTAGTTGGCTTAACTGGCCTTAACCTGGCCGATCATCAGCGCTTTACCATTCCCTATTTGTTGCTAACCTCTTGGGTAATGACATTCGCGTGCTTGCTATATGGGGTATTTGCCATTTAAGGTAAACCGTTATACTGGCCAACATCACATTATTTTCACCCTGGTTATTTCGAGAGATTACCATGCCCTTCCCTACAAGCGTTCGCATTGTTGATGTTGGTCCACGTGACGGTTTGCAAAATGAGCCCAAGCCTATCGATATTGCCGACAAAGTAGCCTTAGTAGAAGCATTGGCTAATGCAGGTGTGCCAGTGATAGAAACCGGTAGCTTTGTGAATCCCAAATGGGTGCCACAAATGGCGGGCAGCGAGGAAGTATTTCAACAGATTAAGCGTAAAACCGGCGTGGTGTATTCAGCCCTGATACCCAACGAAAAGGGCTTTGAGCGAGCCCTCAGTGTGGGCGCCGACGAAGTGGCGGTTTTTACTGCCGCCACCGATGAGTTTTCATTAAAAAATACCAACTGCACGGTTGCCGAAGGCATCAAGCGTTTCGAACCCGTAGCAAAAGCCGCACACGCAAATGGCCTTAAGTTACGCGGCTATCTTTCTTGTGCACTGGGCTGCCCGTATGCCGGTGAAGTATCCGCGCAACAAGTGGCTGAGGTATCCAAACAATTGTTTGCTTTGGGCTGTTATGAAATCTGCATTTCCGACACTACCGGGGTAGGCACACCAATAAAGGTGGCTAACGTACTGGAGGCGGTAATACCACACATTCCCGTCAATCAGTTGGCCGTGCACTTTCATGATACCTACGGCCAGGCACTGGCAAATATCTTAATGGCGTTGCAGGCCGGTGTTGCAGTAGTAGACAGCTCAGTAGCGGGATTGGGCGGTTGCCCTTACGCAAAAGGCGCTTCGGGCAATGTCGCAACCGAAGATTTGGTGTATATGCTCAACGGCATGGGTATTACAACAGGTATCGATTTGAACCAATTGATTGCTGCGGGCAACGCTATTTCGTCAGCACTCGGCCGCAGTAATCAATCCAAAGTCGCCCGTGCCTTGTCGGTATAACAACAAGGTACAGGCAACTATTTGGTGAACATTATTGTTTGATACTCTTAACCTGGCAATCAAATAGCTGAATCCTTCACTATTTGATTGTCGCCCCTAAAAATCCGCAGAATTTACGAAGTCCCTTGATGCTTAAGGGCTCGCGCAGGCTTACAGCCTGTGGCGGCACATCCATCTGCCGCTTATTAACTCGGCTAACTTCCAGAGTTACTAATAGCCTCTAAACGCCCACTGTTCCCTAAAACATACAGCGTTTTGCCATCACTGATCAGGTTAGCGCGTACTCCATCTCCGTCCACTTTATCGCGAGCAACAAAGTGGCCGTCTTGCAACGACAAGAAGTGCACATAGCCTTCAAAATCAGCAACAGCCACATAACCTTCAACAACCGCTGGGCCTGAAAGCTTACGGCGTACCAACTGATCATTTTGCCAGTTAATTTCGCCACTGCCCGCATTAAAGGCAATCACACTGTCGTTTGCAGAGCTCATAATCACCTGACCAGCAGCGTACGCCAGGTTGTTATAACTGGAGGCATCACTGGCCCACAAGCCACGGCCATTGCCGCGAGCAATGGCAATCAGCCGACCTTGATAACTGGCGGTATAAATAATGCCGTCGGCCACCAGCGGTGTGCCGTCGATATCAACCATACGCTCCAGCTCGGTTTGCCCCGAAGGTACCGCAATACGCTGCTCCCATACCTGCGCACCATCAGCTATGTTCAAAGCAACCAATTTACCAGACGCAAACGCCGCGAAAACAGTATTGCGTTCAACCACCGGAGCAGCGGTGCCACGTAAACTCAGCGCTGGAACCGGGTTATCATATCGCCACAGCTGTTTCCCGTCTTCTGCGCTTAAACCGTACAGTTTGCCATCACCGGTTTGAGCGACCACAACTGAGGCATTACCTGCTGGAGCCGCCAACACTTCACTGCTTAGTTGAGCACTCCAACGCTGCTCACCGGTTTCGCGATCGAGAGCAATAACCTCACCGGCATAGGTTCCCACCAACACCAGATTGGCCGCCACACCTACCCCTCCGGATACAGGCTTTTCAAGCTCAGCTCGCCATACACGCTTGCCCTTGTCGCGGCTCAACGCATATACAGTGCCTTCAATATCCGTAGCATAAAGCCGGTCACTATCAAGTGCTGGAATCAGCTTGGTATAGCGTACGTCTTGACCATCGCCAATACCTGCCTTCCAAATGGTTTTCAATTTCACTTCAGGTTTAAAATCAACCAGCTCAGCAGGTTCTAAATCAACCTCGTCACTGGAAGAGCAGGCAACCAAACTGAGTATAACGAGCAAACTCAATAGCAATCGCATTACGCGGCGTCCTCTTCGGTTGTCACGGCAGCTGGCTCAGCTACTTTTAGATTATCCAGTTTCAGCTGAATAATATTGCGCTTCACACGAGCCCCTGCGTCCAAACCTGCCAATGCACTGGCATAAGCCGCACGTGCCAATTCCAGGTTATTTTGGGCGGCGTAAATGTCGCCACGCAATTCTGCCAGCAAGGGTTCAAAAGCGCTCTCTTTGCTTACCTGAGTCAATGCCAATGCTTCTGAAAGTTTACCCTCAGCGAACAACACTCGCGCCAAACGCAAATTCGCCACATCCGTAATACCGTCTTCCGCACCCGCGTTGGTAACCCACGTGAGTTCACTTTCGGCCTCTTCTAAGTTGCCGTCTTCTACGGCAAGCTTTGCCAGCAGCATGGCGGCATTATGGGCATAGGTACTACCCGCATGCTGTTCTTTAAGCTGTTTCGCGAAGTGTTTGATGGTGGTAATTTTTTCTTCTGTCAGGCTTTGCCCTGCTTCTACCTGAGTAGCGGCAAACATGTCTGAATACAGCGCGCTGGCAGCTTCAGCCGCTTCACGCTGACTGCTCTGCCACGCCTGCCAACCAAAATAACCAGCAACAGCCAAACCGACAGCAATCAATAAATTGTTACCGTTATCTGCCCACCAATGCTTTAACGTTTCTAATTGTTCTTCTTCTGTTAAATGTGCTGTCACAATTGTCTCCCAATTCAATAAATAGACTTAGTTCGTTAACGCCGACACGACATCCGCAACCGGTGCAGTTACTTGCGGTTTGTCTTCGCGTAAATATTTGAGTGTAAGAAGCCCCTTCTCGGCCTCTTCCTCACCAATAATCAATGCGTACTCAGCACCGCAGCGATCAGCTTTTTTCATTTGCGATTTAAAACTTCCTCCACCGGCATTAGTCAGTAAACGCAGGTATGGCAAATCGGTGCGCAAACGCTCGGCAACGGCAACGCCGTATACCTGCACCTCGCCCACCATTAATAGATAGGCATCCACTTGTTGCTGTACCGATGCAGGCACAACATTGAGTGTTTCCAGCAACAAAATCAAACGCTCAACACCCATGGCAAAACCTACAGCAGGTGTTGGCTTGCCCCCAAGCTGTTCAACCAGGCCATCATAACGACCACCCGCACACACGGTACCCTGGGCCCCCAACTTGTCGGTGACCCACTCGAATACGGTTTTGCTGTAGTAATCAAGGCCGCGTACCAATCGCGGATTTACTTCGTACTTCACTCCGGCAGTGTCTAACAACAGGCAAAGCTCAGCAAAATGTGCCTTTGATTCATCGTCGAGGTAATCCTGCAAATTTGGCGCACTGTCGAGCAGTGCCTGAGTTTTTTCATTTTTACTATCGAGGATTCGCAGCGGGTTTGATTCGAGTCGACGCTTGCTGTCTTCATCCAATTGATCTTTGCGCTCAGTCAAAAAATTCACTAAGGCATCGCGATATTGCATCCGCGCAGCTGGCATACCGATAGAATTCAGCTGCAAACTCACAGCATCACTGATGCCCAGTTCGCGCCATAGGCGGGCCGTTAACAGCAGCATTTCTGCATCGATATCCGGGCCTTTCATACCAAAGGCTTCTACACCAAACTGGTGAAATTGACGTAGACGCCCCTTTTGCGGTTTTTCGTAACGAAACATCGGCCCGTGGTACCACAAGCGCTGAATCAGCGTACCCCGATCATACAGCAAATTGTGCTCTTCGCAGGCCCGCACACAACTGGCGGTACCTTCGGGACGTAACGTTAAGCTTTCGTCGTTACGGTCATTAAAGGTGTACATTTCTTTTTCAACGATATCGGTTACTTCACCGATAGAACGCTTGAATAGTTCGGTTTTTTCCAGAATAGGGAAACGGATTTCCTGAAAACCGTAACGCTGTACAACATTTTTAACCGTTGTCTCCAGGTATTGCCAAACGGGTGAATCGCTTGGCAGTAAATCATTCATGCCTCTAATGGCTTGTATCTTGCTCAAAGGGTATTCCAACTCATCATCGTGCTGCTTTACAGAGCAACAGGTTTATCACTATTTACTGACTCAGGCTTTGGCAATCAGTTTTGCGTCGTCAGCTGCTTTTTTCTCGGCCTTTGCCCTGATCATTCGCTCCAGGTCGTCTACCAGATTATCTTTCCCTAATTTAGCATTTGGCTCACCATCCACATAAATCAGATTGCTGGGCGTACCACCTGCCAAGCCGATATCAGCTTCTTTTGCTTCTCCCGGGCCGTTAACCACACAGCCAATCACCGCCACATCCATCGGTGTAGTGATATCTTCAAGACGTGTTTCCAACTCGTTCATGGTTTTTATCACATCAAAGTTCTGGCGCGAGCAACTAGGGCAGGCAATAAAGTTAATGCCTTTACTCCGCAACTTCAGGCTTTTGAGAATATCCCAACCAACTTTAACCTCTTCTACCGGATCAGCCGCCAGCGAAACCCGCAACGTATCACCAATGCCATCCATCAACAGCATGCCAAGGCCTACGGCAGATTTCACAGTGCCCGCGCGAAAACCGCCAGCTTCCGTAATACCCAGGTGCAAAGGCTGTTCTATCTGCTGTGATAACTTACGATAGGCTGCCACCGCCATAAACACATCAGACGCTTTGACACTGACTTTAAAATCTTGAAAGTCCAACGCATCGAGAATTTCCACATGGCGCAATGCCGATTCCACCAGCGCATCTGGCGTTGGTTCGCCGTACTTTTTCTGCAGGTCTTTTTCGAGCGAACCTGCATTCACACCTATACGAATCGGAATACCCAGATCACGAGCTTTATCGACCACTGCGCGAATACGTTTCTCGCGGCCAATGTTGCCCGGATTAATACGCAGACAGTCTACACCAAGGTCAGCCACCCTCAGCGCAATGCGGTAATCGAAGTGAATGTCTGCCACCAAGGGTACAGCAACCTGTTTTTTGATTTCGCCAAAAGCTTCTGCCGCTTCCATCGACGGTACCGACACACGGACGATATCCGCACCAGCGGTTTCCAAGCGACGAATCTGCTCAACAGTAGCTACGACATCGGTGGTTTCGGTGTTGGTCATACTCTGCACGCTGATCGGTGCATCACCGCCAACCAGAACACTCCCCACTTTGATTTGGCGGGTAACACGGCGCTTAATAGGTGACTCAAAATGCATATTCAACAAACCATAATGATAAAGTCATTAACCTGACAGGCTTCATTTAAAGGGAATCTGCGCAGAGAGCGATCAGGTATATCTAACCACTACTGACCACGAACACGACAGGTCAGCAAGCCGTTAGTTCAGTATTCCATTGTCGCTGAGGGAAAAACGCATCAATTTGCGGGTGCCCGCTGGATTTAACGCGACCGCCTCATTATTCAACCAGAGCTGTGTTACCCGAGCATTACCCAGTACCACCGTGAATGGAGCCTTGCCGGAAACAGTCACCTGATCACCCATACTTTTCAGACCATTGACCAGTGCCTCACCCTCTGCATCGGTAATTTCAACCCAACATTCGCCACTGAAAACCAAACGCAATCCCGTCAGCTCACTGGCCGTTGCCGGTTCATCTGCAGACACTATCAAGGCGCTGGGCTCGGACAAAGAAGAGTCTGCAGAACCCGCCTCAGGATTGACTAAATCCATTTCTGGAGATGCTTCGTCATGTACTCTGCCGGCTCCCTGCGGTGATTGTATACCCATTGTCTCTGCCGCTGTTGGAGGCACGGGAATAACCTCATCTACCGGCGTCGATTCAACATCCTGCGCTGCATAAATCTCGGGCTCAGCAACAATTGCTGCATCTGCTGACTCAGCCTCACCACCCAATAATAACAACGCTATCAGTGCAATAATCAATACTGTGGCTACCGCAAATAGAATTTTCGGCCAAGGCAACCCCGTAGAAACAGGTTCTTCCTCTACAGCCAATTGATCTGTCGTGGCCTTCAACTCACTAAGATAAGCGTCATACATCGCGGCCAGTTCGCTCTCGTTTAAGTTCACCAGTTTGGAATAGCAACGAATATAACCTTGTACGAAGGTAGGCGACGGCAGCCGTTCGTACTCGTCATTTTCAATGAACCTAACCTTCGCCGGCGCCATATGCAAACGTTCAGCAACGTATTCTACGGTCAAGCCCAACAGCTCACGCGCCTCACGTAACCTGTTGCCCGGTGACACTACCGCACATTCTACCGCTTCGGTTACCTCAGTTTTTTCTGAGTTTTTCACACTGTTATCCGCTGTGGCTGTTGAAGGTTCAGAACTCATAATTAACGTTTACTGTTGTAAGGGTAAACCGTTGCACCATGCTTAAAGGTTCTGTGCGGCACTGATAAACGGCCTATTTTTGCATGCTGCGCTTATACTCCAGATATTCGCTGGAATAAGGAAACAGGTTCTTTAGCGCCAGTGCATAACTAGCTTCCTTGTCTTTATTGCCAAATACCTGCTCTATTTTTATGCCCAGCAATAAGCTGGCAGGCGAAGGCTTGGATAATTTGGAAAAACGGTCAAGATAACTTTTAGACCCCGCATAATCTTTCTGCTCAAACAACAGCATAGCCAGTTCCAACGCAGCTACTGATAGGCGAGGATTTAAATTAAGCGCATGTTCGAAGGCAGAGCGGGCACGTTCGTCATTTCCGAGTTTTTGGGCGGTTCGCCCTACGTTCAGCATGGCTGCATCACGCTGCTCATACTGAAGATCCGAGGCGGCATCTTCGAACTGCTGCATAGCCTCGTCGTAGCGCTCATGCTTATAGAGGAAAGAACCGTAGTTTAAATGCGCCTGAGAGTAATCCGACTTATAATCCAGCGCTTTGAGAAAATGCTCTTCCGCCTGTTTCGGATCACCCTCCATACGATAGAGTGTTCCCATCCCGTTATGTGCACCGGGGGAACGCTTATTGAGTTCCAGCGCTTTTTGAAAATGGCTTCGTGCGGCGTCGCGGTTTTTCTTTTGAATGTATAAAAAGCCAAGTCGTACATGGGTTTCCTCGGCTTTTTGTGTATCGATTTTGGTCGTTGTGGTACTGGTGCTGACACAGGCCGATAATAAGCAGGCCAGCAATATCATTATGACTGATATAGGTTTCAAGGTATTTATTCTGCCTACCAAACTAACCACACGTTCCCCTCAAGACTCGTTATTATGAAGATACTATTCTCACTGGCTCTGCTGTTTGAGCCATTGCCGCTGCACTGCGATAGCGCTCGCTACGACGAGTACGGTCATTTACCATGCCGGCAAGCTGACCACAGGCAGCATCGATATCATCACCACGCGTAGTACGCACCGTGGTGGTATAACCTGCGTCTATCAGTATTTTCTGGAAAGTACGCAGCGAGTTGTTGCTAACCCGCTCGTAATCGGATGCCGAGAACGGGTTAAACGGAATTAGGTTAATTTTGACAGGCACATCGCGCAACAGTTCCGCCAGCTCGTGGGCATGCTCAGGGCGGTCATTAACCTGCCGAATCAAGGTGTACTCGATAGTAATTTTACGACGCTGATCAGGCAAGCCTTCTATATAACGCTTCGCGCTATCCAACAGCATTGCTATTGGGTATTTTTTGTTGATAGGCACCAATTCATTGCGTAATGCATCGTTTGGCGCGTGCAAGGAAATAGCTAAACAGGCATCGGTGAACTGCCCCAGGCGATCTAGTGCCGGAACCACACCAGAGGTACTCAACGTTACCCGGCGTTTAGAAATACCATAGGCGTTATCGTCCATCATCAGACTCATTGCATCGACAACATTGTCGAAATTCAGCAATGGCTCGCCCATGCCCATCATCACAACATTGGTAACCTTACGCGGGCCGTCGACTGCCAGCTGACCAAACGAGTTAGCGGCTATCCAAACCTGGCCAATTATTTCTGCCGCACTTAAATCACGGTTAAAGCCCTGCTTACCTGTAGCACAGAAGCTGCAATCGAGAGAACAGCCCACCTGTGAAGATACACACAAAGTGCCACGTTCACCGTCGGGAATAAACACAGTCTCAACGATATTATTGCCGCTGACTTTAATGAGAAACTTGCGCGTACCATCTTTAGAATCAAACTGCTGCACCACTTCGGGCATGGCTATCACCGCCAGCGACTCAAGCTTAGCCCGCAAGTCTTTGGATATGTTGGTCATATCTGCAAAGTGCACTACACCCAACTGATGAATCCACTTCAGAACCTGCTTGGCACGAAACGGTTTTTCACCAATTGACAAAAACCAGGCTTCCAGCTTCGCAGCCGTTAGCCCCATAAGATTAACCTTACCATCAACCTGTGAAAGGTTATCAAGGCTATTGCTGGCCTGGTTTTGAGTGGTCATATCGTTTTACCTGATAAACAACGGTGTAGTGTGCTGCAACGCATCAACTAGCGTGCACAAATCTCCGCATCAGAGAAAAAGTAAGCAATTTCACGAGCAGCAGATTGTGTGGAGTCAGAACCGTGCACCGCATTAGCATCGATAGATTCTGCAAAATCTGCACGAATAGTGCCCGCAGCTGCTTCCTTCGGGTTAGTAGCCCCCATGAGATCACGATTCTTGGCTACAGCGTTCTCGCCCTCGAGCACCTGAACAACAACTGGGCCAGAGGTCATGAATTCTACCAGTGCGCCAAAGAAAGGACGCTCTTTGTGCTCAGCGTAAAAGCCACCAGCTTTGTCGTCGTCCAGACGCAGCATTTTCATGGCAACAACGCTCAGGCCCGCTTTTTCAAAACGAGCAACGATTTCACCTATAGCGTTTTTACCAACGGCATCTGGTTTAATAATGGACAAAGTACGTTCGACCGCCATCTAAATTCTCCAATCTAATCATTAAAGGGTTACATTTTCAGAAGCCAGGCCGTATCCCAAGCCCAGCCGTCAAAATTCGGAACCCGCGGATTATACGCGGGTTACAGACAGATTTACATGCATCTAGTGGTGTTTTTACCCCTTAATGCCAGATAGGGCTGAATAGCCTATCGACTTGATAAGCAAGGGCTTTAATTCGTCTCAAAATGGGGTTAAACGGGCATCAAATCAGGGTAGAAACAGTGCCGTCGGTGAATTATTCCACCCAAAAGACAAAAAACCGGCATCTAACCTGAGGAATAACTGGAAAAAATGGGCAAAACGGCCGCAGATCGACTGGATCCACAGCCCAAATGAGAGAGCGCTAATCGAGTTCTTCAATCCAGGCAGCCTGGATAGCCTCAAGCACCTTCTCACCACAACGGTTGGGATCATCATCAAATTCAGGAAGCGCCATCACCCATTGCCGCAAATCAACAAAATTGACGTAGCGGGGGTCTGTATCCGGCTGAGAATCAGCCAACTCAATCGCAATATCCTGAACATCAGTCCACTTTAATGACATAACACCCTCACTTCAATCCACTACCGCCTACCAAAGCCTAGTGGTTTTCTGAAACCATATTAATGGTGTACTTGGGAATTTCCACTACGAGATCTTCGTCACCCATAATCGCCTGACAACTCAAACGGCTGTCTGGCTCCAGTCCCCAGGCCTTATCCAGGTAGTCATCCTCAAGCTCATCCGGCTCTTCCAATGAATCGTAGCCTTCGCGAATAATCACATGACACGTAGTACAGGCACAGCTCATCTCGCAGGCATGCTCGATTTCAACACCTTGACGCAGGGCCGCACGGCAAATGCTTTCGCCTTTTTCAGCCTCGATAACCGTACCTTCCGGGCAAATTTCTGCGTGCGGTAAAAACACAATTTTCGGCATACAAGTAAGTACCTTCTATTAGTCCTTATCAGGACTCAAATTCATCCAGAGAGTGGCCAGCAAGCGCGCGCTTGATACTGGCGTCCATCCGCTTGGCAGCAAAATCATCACTCATATCAGCTAAGCGCTGAATCTGCGCGGCAATCTCGTCTGAGGTGCCGCTGTTATGAGCCTCTCTCAACTTGGCGATACCATCATTTAACGCGGCATACTCATCTCTACTCAACAGTGCCTCACCATCTGCGGCCAATGCTGCGGATAGCGCCTCAATGACACGCTCAGCCTCTACTTGCTGTTCACGCAGGGCGCGCTCTGCAATATCTGACTGAGCGTTATCGAATGACGACTGCAACATATTGGTAATCACATCATCACTGAGCCCGTAAGACGGCTTCACCACCACTTGAGCTTCAACACCACTACTTTCCTCTTTCGCGCTCACACTCAACAAGCCATCGGCGTCCACTTGAAAAGTAATCGTGATAACTGCAGCTCCCGCCACCATCGCAGGGAACCCACGCAGCTCGAAGCGGGCTAATGAACGGCACTGCTCCACTAAATCGCGCTCGCCCTGCAATACATGCACAGCCATCGCTGTTTGACCGTCTTTAAACGTGGTGAACTGCTGCGCTTTGGCCACAGGAATCGTTGTATTGCGATGAATGATTTTTTCCACCAGCCCACCATGGGTTTCGAGGCCTAGCGACAAAGGGATAACATCCAGTAACAGTGTGTCGTTGTCGCGCTGATTACCCACCAGCACATCAGCCTGAATGGCAGCACCGAGCGCCACAACACGATCTGGGTCAATAGACACTAATGGCGGCTTACCAAAATAATCGCCCACACGCTCACGCACGCGCAATGTACGCGTCGAGCCGCCCACCATCACCACGTCATTGACGCCATTTACGTTGAGTTCGGCATCGCGCAAGGCGATACGACAAGCTTTTAGTGTTTGATCAATCAACGGATCAAGTAGCTCAGCCAGTGCTTCGCGGGTTAACTCACCCTTCCAGGCGCCGTATTCAATGGTTACTTGCTCTTCTTCTGACAGCTTTTCTTTGGCCGCACAGGCAATATTAATTAAGCGGCGCTGCTGGCCTGGATCAAGGTCTGACGACCCGCCAGCCTGAGTAAGAATCCACTCCGCTACAACCCGATCAAAGTCATCGCCCCCCAGCGCACTGTCGCCGCCCGTGGCCAGTACTTGGAACACACCACGAGATAGGCGCAAAATAGAAATATCGAAGGTACCGCCGCCAAGATCGAAAACGGCAATCACACGCTCTTCTTTCTGATCCAGGCCATAAGCTACCGCTGCAGCTGTGGGTTCATTGAGCAAACGCAACACGTTCAGGCCTGCCAGTTTGGCGGCATCTTTGGTAGCTTGGCGCTGCGCATCATCAAAATACGCTGGCACCGTAATCACTGCACCATCAAGCTCGCCACCGAGGGCTGCCTGCCCTCGCTTAGCCAATACCTTAAGAATTTCGGCAGACACTTCTACCGGGCTTTTCATACCGGCACAGGTACGAATGAAAGGCATTCCGCCATCGTCGACATCAAATTCGTAGGGCAATTGGGAGCCTAAAAGCTTAATATCTTTCAGCCCTCGCCCCATGAGTCGCTTCACAGAAATAATAGTATTGAGTGGATCTTCCGCCGCCCCCGCTTTGGCTGCTGCGCCAACATCAACGCCTGCCTCACTATAACGCACAGCCGAAGGAATGATTGCGCCACCCTCGTCATCGCCAATGGTTTTTGCCTGCTGGGCAAATACACTGGCAACCAGCGAATTGGTAGTACCTAAATCGATACCAACAGCACGTTTGCGCTCATGTGGCGCTGGAGATTGTCCGGGTTCGGAAATTTGCAGTAATGCCATGAGATCTCATTTTCTGTACTGGGATCAGCCCCCGTTACCGGGCGCAATTCACAGTTACCTGCGACTTACTCGTCGAGCAACTGCCCTTCTAAATGTTGAATGTCTTTACTTAGCTTATCAACAAAATGCAGCTTGGAAACCGTATCAAAGCCCGCGTGATAATCTTGACTGTTGTACTGCACCGCAAACTCATCCAATAGCCGATCGCGTAAACAGTTGGCCTGGCCTTTCACCCCATCTAGCGCTGCTAGCGGGTCAGCCTCGTCACGAATATCAGCCAACGCTTCACGCAACGACATCTGCTCCATCAGAAAATCCATATCGGTGTGGGTCGTTGCATTGTAATCCTGCTCAATACCTTGCAACTTAAGTAAGTAGGCAGCTCGACGAGTCGGAGACTTCAGTGTGTCGTACGCCTCATTTACGTGTGAGGTAAACTGGACGGCAATACGTTTTTCACGATCACCCGCACTGGCAAATTTATCAGGGTGAATATCACGCTGCAGCTTTCGGTAACGCGCTGCCAGATCTTCGGCTTCGAGCTCCCAGACAGGTTGCAAGCCAAACACTTCGAAGAAATTTTGTTGAAATTCAGTCATGCCCTATCTTGCCAAAACCTGTAGATTACGTGTCACCGGGTAAAACAGCTGCCCATCTATGTAAAAAGGCCGAGCACATTACTATGCCCGGCCAGGATAACCAACGGTAGGCCGGACCTACACGTGAAAGCTTTCGCCGCACCCACACTCGTTTTTGACATTCGGGTTTCTAAAGGCAAACCCTTCATTCAACCCTTCCTTTACAAAGTCTAACTCAGTGCCATCCAGGTACAATAAGCTTTTAGCGTCCACTACCAGATCGAAACCATCTTGCGGAAAGCGTTCGTCGTTACCATCAATTGCGTCAACAAACTCCAGCACATAAGAAAGACCTGAGCACCCACTGGTTTTCACGCCTACACGAATACCAACCCCTTTACCGCGACTCTCAAGCTGACGCTTAATATGTTGCACCGCACTCGGTGTCATTGAAACTGCCATGACGATCTCCTCAACAAGAGCTATTAATTACTCAGCTGCTTCGCCACGCTTTTCACGAATATTTTTGATCGCCGCCTTGATGGCATCTTCGGCCAATACCGAGCAGTGAATCTTTACCGGTGGCAACGCCAGCTCTTCGGCAATGGCGGTATTCTTAATTGCACCCGCCTCGTCCAGCGTTTTACCTTTCACCCATTCTGTTAACAGCGAGCTCGACGCAATAGCCGAACCACAGCCATAGGTTTTGAATTTTGCGTCTTCAATAACGCCTTGATCATTTACCTGAATCTGCAAACGCATTACATCGCCACAGGCTGGTGCACCCACCATACCAGTACCGACGTTGCCGTCGTTGTCGTCCAGCTTACCGACGTTGCGTGGATTTTCGTAATGATCAATCACTTTATCACTATATGCCATGTCAGCCTCTCTTACAGAGCCAAGCGAACTTAAACTCTGATCGTTATGCTTAAATTAATGTGCAGCCCACTCGATAGAGTTCAGATCAACACCGTCTTTATACATATCCCATAGCGGTGACAGCTCGCGCAGTTTATCTACCGCTATTCGAATTTTTTCAACTGCATAATCCACTTCTTCTGCCGTAGTAAAACGACCAAAGCTGAAGCGAATTGAGCTATGTGCCAGCTCGTCATTCAAGCCCAGCGCGCGCAACACATAGGAGGGCTCAAGGCTGGCAGACGTGCAAGCAGATCCCGAGGACACTGCCAGATCTTTTAACGACATAATCAATGACTCGCCTTCCACAAAGGCAAAGCTCACGTTCAGATTACCCGCTACGCGCTGCTCCAACGAGCCATTTACGTGCACTTCTTCCATGTCGTTAATGCCATCCCACAAACGGTTACGCAGCGCCAGCGCGTGCTGCTCATCTTTTTGCAGTTCTTCTTTGGCTATGCGGAAGGCTTCACCCATACCAACAATCTGGTGCGTGGGCAAGGTACCAGAGCGCATACCACGCTCGTGGCCACCACCATGCATTTGTGCCTCAAGACGAACGCGTGGCTTGCGACGGACATACAAGGCACCAATCCCCTTGGGGCCGTAGATTTTATGGGCTGAAAACGACATCAAGTCGACTTTCAGATTTTCCATGTCGATAGGCAATTTGCCTGCACTTTGCGCAGCATCCACATGGAAATATACTTTGCGCTCACGACAGATTTCACCAATCGCAGCAATATCGGTAATCACACCGATTTCGTTATTTACGTGCATCAATGACACCAGAGTGGTGTCTTCGCGAATAGCATCGGCAACTTGTTGCGGCTCGATAATGCCATCACTGTTGGGATCCAGGTAAGTCACCTCAAACCCTTCTCGCTCCAACTGACGACACGTATCCAATACCGCCTTATGCTCAATTTTCGAGGTGATAATATGCTTGCCGCGCTTGTGATTGAAATGCGCTACGCCTTTGATTGCCAGGTTATCTGACTCCGTAGCACCACTGGTCCAAACAATTTCGCGGGGATCAGCATTAATCAAATCGGCCACTTGGCGGCGGGCATTCTCTACGGCTTCTTCTGCTTTCCAACCATAAAAGTGAGAACGCGAAGCCGGGTTACCGAAATTTCCATCCATAGTCAGGCAATCTGCCATTACCTTGGCGACACGAGGATCAACCGGTGTGGTCGCTGAATAATCTAAATAAATCGGTAACTTCATTTCTATAACACTCTCAATTCTGTCGTTACTTCAATCAGGTATCCGGGCTGCAGGCTCACAGCCAGCCACCCCTGTATATTCTATGCCAACTCAGAGGCGGCTATCAGGTGCCCACCTAGGTCATCAGCCGATTTATTGTCGGCGGGCTCGCCGTCACCGTCTTGCCGATCCTGACGCACAGACACTTCCTGAACATCACGGCGCGCCACCAGGTCAGCCAGACTGATGCCACTTAAAAATTCATGAATCTGATCACTCAGATCGCACCACAGATAATGCGTGAGGCAAACCTCACCATGCTGGCATGACCCTTTGCCGTGACAATTAGTGGCATCAATAGATTCGTTCACCGCATCAATAATTTCAGCGACATGAATCGCAGCCGCTTGTCGACCCAGTTTATAACCACCACCCGGCCCCCTTACACTGGAAACCAGCTTACGTTGACGCAACTTGGCAAACAGTTGCTCAAGGTAAGACAGGGATATCTCCTGTCGTTTGGAAATACCAGCCAAGCTGATAGGACCTTTATCGCAATGTATCGCCAAATCCAACATGGCGGTTACCGCATATCTGCCTTTGGTTGTCAGTCGCATAGGGCACACTCAGTACATTGGTTCATCATTAATCGGCAGCAACCCTGCCGGCCCTGCCGGCCCTGCTCGAACCAAAGACCAACGGTCGCACAGGGCACCCAACTCTGGTGGGTATTATAAATAACCAAGTGAAGTAGTCAACTATTTACCTGACTAAAACACTCAACTATTCAGCCGGCCCCATCATTAGCTCCCAGTTAGCAGGAGCGCACCCAGCTCACAAACAATATTATTCTTCACTTGCACCCTTTTTAAGTTTATTCAACTCATTTTGCGTGTGAAAAATATAATTTTGTGTTGCAGTTAGCATGCCACGAAGGATATTCAACTCCATCTCATCAAGCCGGCAACGATTATACAGGCGTCGCAGGCGAGTCATGGTCTGCCGTGGGTTTTCTGGCTCCAGAAAACCCAATGTCTCCAACGTCTCCTGCAGGTGGTCATAATAGAGCTCCAATGCCTTGTTGTCGGCCGGAGGCATATCCCAATCATCAAAACTTACCGGCGCACCGTGTTCGGCTGCCAACGCCGTCATACGGACTTCGTAGCACACCACCTGCACTGCCGTGGCGAGATTTAACGCGCTGTACTCAGGGTTAGCAGGAATATGCAGATGATAATTGCAGCAATGCAACTCTTCATTGGTTAAACCACGGTCTTCACGACCAAAGACAATCGCCACACGATGGTGCTGGGCCTCAGCCCAGGCTTTATCGGCGCATTCGCGCGGAGTAAGCAACGGCCAGGGAATCCGGCGCTCACGAGCACTGGTACCGATCACCAGCCCGCAATCAGCAACTGCCTCTTCGAGCGTGGACACAACCACGGCGGTATCAAGCAGCTCTGCGGCACCCGCAGCCCGCCACACAGCACGGTCGGAAGGAAAGTCTTTGGGTTCGACCAAGTAAAGCTCGGAAAGCCCCATATTCTTCATTGCCCGTGCAGCACCACCGATATTGCCGGGGTGGGTTGTGTTTACCAGCACGATACGGATATTTTTAAAGAGAGGAGAGTCGTTATTGGGCTTTACTGTACTCATTAGAACCTTTTCACCCAAGTATGGGCTTAGCTAATTACCGCCAAAAAAGTGGCGGCGCAGTTTACCAAACCAACCCCCATCTGTTAACTGCCAATTACGTTAGCAGTGCCGCTGAATAAATGGGAACCCGCCAACAGCGGGTAGATTTACCTATGCTTGGCGGGCAGCAAGCTGTTACAATTTGCGCCCCGTGTTTCTGGCTCCAACGGCCCAGCAGTCCGCTACACCAGACAACACCGCTCTTTAACACGCAGGCCATTTGCTGGCAGCGATGTAGTCACCTTAGCTACTCCTGCGCCATCGAAACAATGGCCTACAATCCACACCCAGTAATGAGACTCTTTGGTTAAGCTATGGAACCGATGATTACAATTGCGCTGCGCGCTGCCAGAAAAGCTGGCGCATTGATTGAGCAAGCGCTTGAACGCTCTGAATTTTTGCAAGTTGAAAACAAGAGCCCCAATGATTTCGTTACCGAAATTGACAAAGCTGCAGAGAAAGAAATTATCTATCATCTGCGCAAAGCTTATCCTGAGCACAGCATTCTGGGTGAAGAAGGTGGCAAACAAGGTGCCGCCAACAGTGACTACGAGTGGATCATTGACCCACTGGATGGCACCACTAACTTCATTCATGGTATCCCCCACTTTGCCGTTTCCATTGCCTGCAAATATAGAGGCCAGCTCGAGCACGCCGTTGTTCTAGACCCAGTGAAACGCGAAGAATTCACCGCCAGCCGTGGCAAAGGTGCAACGCTGAATGGCCGCCGCATCAGGGTATCTAATCGTAAAGGCCTTGACGGAGGCCTAATTGGTACCGGCATACCCTTTAATGGCTATTCACTGGAACACATTGACGAGTATCTGGCTGCTGTTAGGGAAATTGCTGGTCAAACTGCCGGCATTCGACGCCCTGGCTCTGCGGCTCTCGACTTGGCCTATGTTGCCGCAGGCCGCTTCGACGGTTTTTGGGAAATGAATTTACACGAATGGGACTTTGCAGCAGGCGCTCTGCTGGTAAAAGAAGCGGGCGGTTTGATCAGTGACTTTCAGGGCGGCAACAGCTATATGCAAAGTGGCAATATTGTTTGTGCCAGCCCTAAAGTGTTCAAACCTCTACTACAAATCGTGGGCAAACACATGGGCAAAATCCGCTGATACAGCTCACACGCTAGAGGCTGCCTCAGCCTCTAGCGGCTGCCCATCACTCTCTGCCATCGCAGAATTCAATACAAACAACAGTTTGCGCACATCCAAGGGTTTTGTCAGGTAAGCGTAAAACCCGGCATTAATGCCTTTTTCTACATCATATTTCATCGCATTAGCCGAAACTGCCACCACCGGTATTCGCTGGGTAATGGGGTCGTTCTGCAATACCCCTAAAGCTTCATAGCCATCAATACCAGGCAGGTTGATATCCATGATCACGAGGTTTGGCACATGACGTCGAGCTTTGTAAATGCCTAAAAAGGGTTCATCGGCCACATCAAGCTCAACCTCGGGAATACGCTCAAAAACCCTTTCCATTACCCGCACATTGGACTGGTTGTCTTCGATATAGAGCACTCTCTTAGGCTCGGTCACGTTAATGGCAACTGTTTTTTTGCCGCAGTAGCCCAACTGCTCAAGCTGATCGGCTGCATCGTTGCTCCAGTCATCTGCCAGGGCCAATACACAAGTAAAGGTTGAGCCCTGCCCTTCAACGCTTTCACAGGTGAGGTCACCGCCCATCATCTCGATAAGGCGCTTGGTGATGATGAGCCCCACTCCGGTACCTTCTATATTGCTGCGCTCAGCACCTAAGCGATTAAATGGCTCGTACATACCGTCCATAGCAGCGGGCGAAAGCCCCCTGCCGCCGTCTTTTACCGCAATGGCCAACTGCTCACCAATACGGCTAAAGTTGATATCCACATAGCCTTGTTCGCGATTATATTTAATCGCATTACTCATAATATTGAGCAATGCCTGTTTAAGCCTTACCGCGTCGGCTAGCACATATTGATCGAGCAACTCGGCAGCTCTGAATTGAAGTGATACCTTGTGACGAGCGGCCAAGGGCCGTAGTAAGGCCATGCATTCTTCAACAATTCTAGCCGGCAATACGGGTTCTAAGGAGAGGGACACCCTGCCCGCCTCAATTTTTGACAGGTCGAGCACATCGTTAATCAGCTGCAATAGATGATTACCCGCTTTGCGAATTTCGCGAATATTTTCACGCTGGTCAGCAGACAGGTTGTTGTCGTAATCAAACAACTGGGTAAACCCCAAAATAGCATTGAGCGGTGTGCGTAACTCGTGGCTCATACTGGATAAAAAGTCAGATTTCGCACGGTTCGCATTTTCTGCCTGCTCTTTTGCACGAAGCACCTTTTCTTCGCTTTCTTTGATTTCGGTAATATCGATATTGGTGCCCGACATTCGCCAAGGTTCGCCATGAGCATCGAGCACACCTTTACCACGCGTGCGTATCCAGCGATAGGTGCCATCTTTTGCCAATATGCGATATTCAATATCTACCCGTTCAAGGGTTTCCCAGTGGTGATCAATAGCGGCCACAAAGCAGTCGTGATCATCGGGATGAATCAGCTTACGCCACGCATGGTAGCGATTTTTCCCCTCATTCATGGCATCGTCGTCTTTGTCGTAACCGAGCTGCTCCCAGCAACGAGACGAAAAATGAAAGTAACCACCTTCTGCATACCACTCCCAGATGCCATCATTCGACGCATCAATGATGCGGTGATGACGAGCCTCGCTCTCGCGCAGGGCGTCTTCGGCGTTAACTAGCTCGGTCACGTCCACGATGGAGCCGTACACCCACACGGCGCGCCCTTGTTCATCCCAGGTACCCTCCCCTCTGGACTGCACCCAAAGACTGCCACCATTACGGGCGAGCACACGGTAAGTGACGTCAATACGACGTTTGGCACGCAAAAACCGGCGCAACTCGTTGGTCACCAACTCGATATCTTCTGGGTGAACAAACCCTCGGAAACCTTTCTCCGCTGCAATTTCTTCGATTTCGCGCTGGCTGTAGCCCAATTGCCCCCAAAGTTTACCGTAGGTTTCAAAGGTGTTTGTACGAACGCTCCAGCTCCAAAAGCCAAAACCTTCTACTTGGTGTATTTGCTCGTAACGGCGATAAACATCATTAACCGTTAAATCGCGAGAGGTACTGGAAGGTACTTGCCGGGGGGTCATAGTCACATCCATTGTTGTTTAAGAGAGTTTCCAAATCGGCAAATCAAGGAGACAACATTTATAGGAATTGTAGGCGCAAACGTCAACCAACGGGTTCACAAAACCACTAACTTTCAAATCATTATGCGGTAAGTAGTGTTATTTTAATGACCGCACGAAATAAAAAAACGGGCCTCATTGACCCGTTTTATGAAAAAACACTGCGTTCAAGGTAACTCGTCGAGTTCCTCACCTTCTTTTTCCGGCGGCATCAAGTCTTCTGGCTGCAGATTCATCATCAGTAGCACATTTGCGGCTACATAAATTGAAGAATAAGTACCCACGACAATACCCACAATAAGGGCAATAGAGAAGCCATGGATCAACTCTCCGCCCACTAAAAACAACGCCACCAACACCAGCAACGTTGTAAACGACGTCATCAGAGTACGATCCAATGTCTGGGTTAAAGAAATATCGATAATTTCCTCACCCGTGCGCTGACGCAGCTTGCGGTAGTTTTCACGAATACGGTCTGCCACCACAATGGTATCGTTAAGCGAATAACCCACCACTGCCAGTACGGCGGCCAAAACCGTCAAATCGAAATCGAGATGAAACACCGAGAAAAAACCCAGCGTAATAATCACGTCGTGAATCAAGGCTGCCACTGCACCGACCGAGAATTTGAACTGGAACCGCATGGCAACATAAACCATCACCACTGCTAGGGCGAACAGCATTCCCAAGCCACCGTCGTCACGCAGCTCTTCGCCCACCTGTGGCCCGACAAATTCAACGCGCTTGATACTGACCTGGTCACCATTGGCCTGCAGTGCAGCTAATACACGGTCACCTAAATCGGGTTCATCAGTTTTAGCTTTTTCGGCAGTTTGTTCTTCGACATCCGCCAAACGCACCATTACTTCCGTTTCTGCGCCGAAGTAAACCACTACGGCTTTTTCGAAACCTTTCTCAGCCAGCTGACTACGTACAGTTTCGAGCTTTACCGGTTTTTCATACGCCACTTCAATTTGCGTACCGCCGGTAAAGTCCAAACCAAACTGGAGCCCATTGACAAACAATGACACCAGCGACGCAAGAACCAACAACGTGGATAACGTAAGTGCCAGCTTGCGAAATCGCATAAAGCAGATAACTTTTTCTGGGGTAGACATAATCTTTTCTCTCTCTACAACTGGCGGGTTAAATCCAAAGCTTACTGATACGACGGTTACCGTAAATCAAATTCACGACAGCCCGCGTGCCCATAATGGCAGTAAACATAGAGGTTAAAATACCCAGCGACAGTGTTACGGCGAAACCTTTCACTGGACCAGAGCCGATGGCATATAGAATTACAGCCACAATCAACGTAGTGATGTTGGCATCAAGAATAGTAACGAAGGCACGATCATAACCCGCATTAATTGCCGATTGCGGCGGCAAACCGTTCTTAATTTCTTCGCGAATACGCGAGAAAATCAGCACATTGGCGTCTACTGCCATACCTACGGTCAACACAATACCGGCAATACCTGGCAACGTAAGTGTAGCGCCAATTAACGACATCATGGCGGTAAGCAACACCATATTCACCATCAAGGCAACGTCGGCAATCACACCAAACACTCGATAAAATATAACCATAAACACCAGCACCAGGCCCAAGCCCAACTGCACTGATTTCACACCTAAAGCAATATTTTCAGCACCCAGCGAAGGCCCAATGGTGCTTTCCTGCACAAAGTACATCGGCGCGGCCAGAGCACCAGAGCGCAATAGCAAGGCAGTCTCAGAAGCCTCAACTGGGTTATCAATGCCGGTAATACGAAACTGCACACCCAGCGCACTCTGAATGGTTGCCAGGCTGATAATCTTTTTATCCACTTCCTGCACCGGTTCCATGACTTGCTCACCGGCTTCGTTGGTCTGCTGCTCCATATGGGTTTTGTATTCAATAAACAAAATACCCATGCGGCGACCAATGTTATTGCGGGTAGCGCGATTCATTTTAGTGCCGCCAGCACTATCGAGCGTGATATTAATTTGCGGCATACCCGTTTGCGAGTCGAAGCCCGCACTGGCATTGGCAACGTTATCGCCAGGAATAATGATTTGCCGTTCCAGATGGGCTCCACCGGTGCGAGCCTGTAACTGCTCGTCGCGGAACTCAAAAAACTCTTTATTGGCAAAACTTTCGGTCGCCTCGGCTTCGAGGCGGAATTCCAGATTAGCGGTTTTACCGATGATACGTTTGGCTTCGGCCGTTTCCTGTACACCGGGCAATTCGACCACGATACGGTTACGCCCCTGCCGCTGCACGATAGGTTCGGAAACTCCTAGTTCATTAACGCGGTTACGCAATGTGGTAAGGTTTTGAGACACGGCGTAGTCTTCGATCTGACGAATATCCAACTCACTCATGGTCACAGTGATAAAGAACCCTTCTTCGGTATCTTCCACCTGCCGCACCAGCTTTGGAAACTCTTCGCGAACAATCCCGTTAGCCTGGTCTCTTAACTCTGCGGTTTTAAACCGCAATACCATTTGCCCTTGGTCATTCATTTCACCCTGGAGGTAACGAACACGAGCCTCACGCAGCTTACCTTTAATCTCGTTGAGAGAAGATTCCAAGCGCTTATCGATGGCACTCTGAGTATCAACCTGCAGCAAAAAATGCACACCGCCACTCAGGTCTAACCCCAGTTTCATGGGCTCTGCACCCAGGTTTCGTAACCATTCAGGCGTGGTTGGTGCCATGTTCAACGCTACCACATAAGAACGCCCCAACGCGGCCTGTATCAACTGTTTGGCTGGCAGTTGCTGGTCACGGTCGCGCAAGCGAATCAGTGCTGATTTCCCCGTGCTTGCCTCGCCGAAGTACTCAATACCCGCTTCGTCTAGCGCAGTGGTAGCGTCTTTCAGCACCGCTGGGGTTATCTGCATCGCCCCCGACTCACCTGAAATCTGTACCGCCGGGTCTGGCACATACAGATTGGGCAATGAATAAACCACCCCAACCACCAAAACGACTAGCAGCAGGATGTATTTCCACAAAGGGTAGCGATTTAACATATCGTATTCCGTCAATCTGGATAGTGGATTAGAGCGATAGCAAGCCAAAACAGCAGGCAAGCCTCTCTATGCTTGGCCGCGCCTGAGGTATTACGCGAGAATCCGGTGCATGCTCCGGGTGAAATACAAGCGTGATGATCAACAAACGACCTCTGAGGCACCAATATTGGCCACAGAGTCAGCCCAATCTAATTATCTGAGCGCTGGATTATAACTAAATAGCTTGGCGGTACAATTGCAGAGGCAAAATTTACAGCATAACAGCCATAGCCTGGCTAGCCGCCAGGCTGATAAAAGTAGTAAATAGTTGCTTGTTGAGAGCGTTTCTGCTCATCCAACAGGTTCACCGTACCCGAGTACACCAATAAAGCCCGATCATGGGCCCGGTAAGTCAGGCGCAAAGGGCTGACCAACCAACGCAACAGCGGGTTGGCTACACGAACCTGGAAACAGGTGGTCGCATCCGTTTCAACCTGAGTTTGGGCAGGTACGAGGCAATGTTTGGCATCTGCATGCACCACCTGAAGCGGTAAGACCCGGCCATGTACAGGCGAGGCAAACCCAACTCGCTCAACGGCCTCAGACACCAGCGACAGCCAATGGTTGCGGACAAACGTATCAAAACCAGCGTCAATAATATCCACCTCGCTGGCATCAACGCGGGTGACCTCTAAAGGCTGCTGGTTGTCGGCAGACCTAAACCCATAGGCCATTTCAACCTGATTGCCTCGCCATGCAGCTTGACGTTTCTCCCCATTGCGGTTGTCTGACTGCTGCACACCTGGGCGAACGGTGTCCCAACCATCGTTTAGTGGCGAATAGGAGAGAGCCTTGCGGGCAAAAGCGACATTGCTCTCCTGCTGAAACAGCACCAGGCTACCGCTGCCATCCGGTTTCAGATAGTGAAATTCACAATAACGCACATTACTCTCTTCCAGCGCCTGCCCTTCAGCCACCGCTACACCCACTATCGCAGGTGCTGCTTTACTAGGCATATAAGGACAAGGATGCCATTCCGTCGCAACCACGGCCCTGGAAGCCAGTAGACCTATCAGAGCCACTAGCCACATTGTCACCCCGCACCCCACCTTTTCATCATCACCTCAAGCACATCTTTTGCGCCCCATAACCAAACCAAATTGACCACCGGCCGGCAAACCACAGCATAGAAGGAAACACAAGCAACCAGACGGCACCCAAAATAACAATAAAGAAAAGATGATCGACACCTACGTCAACGCTGCCATTAAGCGCCGCCCCACTCAAATAAGTCAGCGCCCCTGCAACCGCCCCAATGACGCAAGCCAAGAACCAACGCCGTTGCAACACCAGTAGCGCCGTATTAAACGTGGTCGCAAACGCTAACCACAGACAAAGCAACCATAAAGGCGCCAGCGGATAGGCTAAGGAAGACTGCAAAACGCCAGTCTCAAACCAAACACAGTCAAGCAGGTAGCCTACTGCTGCAATCACCATTACCAGGCCCCCTTCAGCAAGCAGCGCCTTCTTGACATCGGCCGGCGACAAATTTGGGTTAAATGTGTTAAGCCGAGCAGGAAAGATCACAAAAAAATGCAGCAGCAGAAATACCAGCGTTAGCAAAACAACATAAATCTGCTCTGCCAGAACAGCTGCCAACCACATGCATTCGTACAGCGCGCCGTTGGCGACAAGAGGCCAGATTAGTGAGAACTGCTGCCCTGTCCCACGTCCACCTGCTTGCTCTTTGCCGCTGCTGAACATAAGAGCATCACTGACCTAAGACCGACACAACAGGTAAAGCACGACAATCTGGCTTCGCGAATAACAGCTGTGAAGTGCCAATCACCCGCTCACGGAAGCCACCCTCACAATAGTTTAGATAAAACTCCCACATACGAATAAATTGATCACTAAAACCCAGGGCTTTTACCTCGTCCAAGCGATGCAAAAAGCGGTTTTTCCAATCTGCCAGTGTCTGCGCATAATGCAAGGTGATGTCATCCAGATTGACCAGCTGCATATCGGTATAGTTGGCGATGTTGCGCTGAACTTCAGCCAAAGAGGGCAATGCACCACCAGGAAAGATATAGCGTTGAATAAAATCTACTGATTTTTTTGCCCGTTCATAACGCTGCTCAGGCATCGTAATCGCCTGTATTAGCATTAAACCGTTAGGCTTAAGTAACGAGGCACACTGCCGAAAGTAACTAGGATAGTAATCATGCCCTACGGCCTCAATCATTTCGATGGAAACCAGTTTGTCGTATTGCCCGGTAAGGTTTCGATAATCTTCACATAACAACGTGATACGATCTTGCAAACCTTCCTGCGCAACCTTTTGTTTTGCAAATTCGTACTGCTCTGCCGATATCGTCGTTGTCGTCACTTTGCAGCCATAATGTTTGGCGGCATAAATTGCCATACCACCCCAGCCACTGCCAATTTCAATCAAGTGGTCGTCTGCACACAATGCCAACCGTTCACAAATGTGCTTAAGCTTATATTCGGCAGCCTCTTCAAGGGTACTATCGGGTGTTGCATATATTGCGGCCGAATACATCATCGACCGATCTAGAAACAATGAAAAAAATTGGTTACTCAAATCGTAGTGCGCAGCGATATTGCTTTTCGAACCTTTCATCGAGTTGCGTGTAGAAAACTGCAACAAACGAATAAACACACTTTTCGCCCAGCGCCATTTATCATCCATACTTTGCAACATGTTGAGGTTTAGCACCATCAAACGAATCACACTGAGCAAATCAGGTGTACGCCAGCTACCCGCTATATAAGCTTCTCCTGAACCTATTGTACCGTTGAACAATACACGTCGATAAACCGAGGGATCCTGCACGTGAATAACCGCCGACACCCGACTGGCTTGCATTGATTCACCAAATTCGTACACATCTTCACCGTCATACACGGTGAGATGCCCTACTCTGATGCGTTGCAACATAGCCAGTATGGCACGCTTTGCATAATGCTCTACCCAGCTGACTTGCGACAAGCTTTCTGTACGTTTATTCACACTAACACTGGTCATATCAGACTCTCTATCTAACACCCTAAATAAAACTATTTACGCGCTACCTTTAATTTTAGATGTACGAGGATGACTAAAAAAAGGTGTGCGTTTTAAAGCCAGCTTTAATGCCTGCCAATAAATGGAAAACACGACTTTGATGGTCATAAAGGGGTAGCGCCATAGGATCCGATTCAGTGCCTGAGCAGAAATATCTTCTCTTTGCAGGGTAAGGGTGGCATCAAAAAAGCATGATGGCTCACTCGCGGCCTTCTCCGGAGCTAACGGCAGCGCATGTCCAAGGCACTGCATATGCAACAAAAGTTTGTTTGCAGGCGTTGTACAATGCCATAGATATTGAGTTTGCATGGGCTGAAAAGGAGACACATGAAGCTGTTTGGAAAATTCAGCCTCGTGATGTCGGACACCAGGATTACACGGCAGACAATAAAAGTGTTTTTCTTTCCAGGGGGTATTGGTGACTTCTGCCACGATAGCAACCAACTGCTCTTCTTTGTCAAAACAGTAATAACATACCAGCGGATTAAAAATGTAACCAAAATATCTGAGATTGGCGAGTATTCTAACGGCCCCTGATACGTTGATACCCGACTGCTCAAAAACCCAGTTTTTTATCTGCTCAGCTAACGGGAGGTCATTTTTTTTCTGAAAAAAATCAACTGCACAAAAACGAGCCAAAGCACGCCGTGATGCTGACCAGTGTCGCGTGCCCGCAAAAACACGATCCAATTCATCAAGATCGAGATACATCATAAACACGTTGTAAGTAAACCCGTGATAACGCGGTGCATAACGCCGATGCCTTACCTGACCAGAATAAATAGCACTTTTAAGTGCAGGCGACATACCGACACCGGCATGAGACTGCACCCTTTCCGACTCAGTATTCTGGCTGCTAGCAAGCCCGGAGTTGGCCAATACTTTAAGCAAGGCGTACCCCCTCTATCATTGAGCCAATATCAATATCTTCATCTTGCTGCATAGCACCCGCACCAGCCAAAATATGATTGGCTACACGTGCACCACTTACCACGCCATCTTCATGAAAACCGTTACGCCAGTATGCGCCGCAATACCAGGTACGATTAATGCCGTTAATGCGATGCCATTTTTTCTGCGCAGCAATACCTGCCATAGAAAACTGCGGATGGGCATACGAAAAACGCCCTAGAATTTTAGCTGGGTCTATTCCTGCCGTGTAATTCAGGGTTACACAGAATGTGTCCTGCGTTGTAATACCCTGCAAAATATTCATATTGTAGGTCAGCACCGGTGGTACACTGCTATCATTGCCTAAACGGTAATTCCAACTGGACCACACCGACTTTCGCTTGGGTAACAAACTGGTATCGGTATGCAACACGACATCGTTATCGCGATAGGGTAACGCCTGCAAAATATTACGCTCTTCGCTACTGGCGTCACCTAACATAGCCAGTGCCTGATCACTGTGGCAGGCTAAAACAACCTGATCAAACTGACTGACGTTAACCTCGGCAGGCTCGCTGCCTTGTGACCAGGTAATCATCACACCGCTGTCACTGCGCGTAATCTTTTTAATATGGGTTTGCAATTGAATACGATCGGTAAAGCCGCGAGTCAGGGGCTCTAGGTAAGCCCGGCTACCGCCCACAAGCACCCGCCACTGAGGCCGATCTTTAACTTTCAACAAGCCGTGATTGTGAAAAAAATGTACAAAAAATTGAAGGGGGAAAGCCTGTAAATCATGCAAACTGGCCGACCAGATTGCCGAGCCCATTGGAATCAGATAACGATGAATAAATGCATTGGAGTAACGTTTGTTGTGCAGGTATTCTCCTAGGGTAATATCTGCTGGCAACGCACCAGAGGTAAGTTCAATCGTAGCCTCTCGATTAAAGCGCATAATGTCACGCAACATATGCCAATGGCTGAGACTAAAGAGATTACGTCGCTGCGCAAACAACGTTCCCAGCCCTGCACCACTGTATTCAAAGTCGGTATGGTCACTGGTTACACTAAAACCCATGGTTGTAGGTTTAGTCTCCACTCCAAGCAGGCTCATCAGGCTAATAAAATTGGGGTAAGTGTGATCGTTGTAGACAATAAACCCGGTGTCGATCGCAAACTCGCCCTCATGGGTAGAGACATCCACCGTGGCCGTGTGTCCACCCATTCGGTCGGCTGATTCAAAAACGGTAATTTCATGATGCTTGTGCAGTAAATACGCTGCTGTTAACCCGGAAATGCCACTACCAATAACCGCTATTTTCATGATTGAAGTACTCAATTACCTAAAGCCGATGGGAATATCTAAAGCTGATTGTGCCGAGCAAGTTTAGGCGCTATTACGTCGTACCACAGGCCTTTAAAGCAGGCCGCAACACGTAAGCTGCTGGATAGCTGCCAGGGAAAACTCAACCGCTTGTAGCGCCTATCCATTGCCTTAATAATACGCTCAACGGCGTAGTCGGTAGTTTTGATGAAAGGCATGGGGAAATCGTTGGCCACGGTCATGGGGGTTGCTACAAATCCCGGCTGCACCACCAGTACATCAACTTTTTCCCGCTTAAGATCCACACGCAGAGAATCCAACATGTACTGTAACGCTGCCTTTGATGCTCCATAGGCCTCGGCGCGAGGCAGCCCTACCACCGTGGATAAGCTGCTGGTACCCACGATCAATCCACGCTTTTGCGCTTTACGCAGTAACGGCAACGCAATATGCAAGCAACGCAAGGCACCAAAAAAATTAACGTTAAAAACCCGCTCAAATTTGCCGACGTCAAACGTTGGCAAGTCCAGATATTCACAGGTACCGGCATTAAGAATCATTACATCGAGGCTATCCACCTGTTCAGCCAGGTGTTGCCCCGCTGCGGCCACACTCTCATCACACGACACATCGCAGGACAAAGGAACAACTTTACCCCGGGTCTGTTTCGCCATGTTGAGGAGTTCGGATTCATTGCGAGCGCTGGCAAAAACCGTATTGCCCCGTTGCGCCAATGCCATCGCCAAGGCTTTACCAATGCCAGAGCTGGCCCCAGTAATCCATACATTTTTGCCGACAACTTTTTTCACGGATTTGTTTACCTTTCTTAACCAGAGTCTCTTAATCTAAGTCTCTGAAGCTGACCAAGAACCCTTGCTAACCAGCCAAACGCTGTTTCAGCCCTCTGACCACACTACCGAGCAATGGAACATTCTCATAAAGCATGGCGCCCATGTCGTAAAAGTCTTCGTGATAGCTGATACGATCCGAATAACGCAGATGAGTTGCTCCACGTAGGCTTAACAGCTGCCCATTTCGCAGCTTGGGGTGGGCAAATTCCATGATCCAGGTACAAAACCCCTGCTGATCTGCTTGGCCAGGAACGGGGCGTGGAAAATGCCGTTGATAAAAGACGAAACGGCATTCAATCAGCCCCTCTGCCATATTCGCAAAATAGCGTTCAAGCGCACCTATGCCGGATATCTCGTGGACAGGATCACGAAATTTAACGTTTTCACTGTAGATCTCGTGGACGGAAGACAGTTTATCTGCCGCAAAAGCGGAGTAAAATTTTGTAAAGCGCTCTTCCAGAGCAAACTCAGACTCGTTTATAGCTGCGTACATACCTCAATCCTTCTATCTATTAAGCCGCCACGAAACCACGATTTAGATGCCTTATGGCTATGTTACGGCAGGCTGCCACTTCAGATCACAGCAAAAGGCGCACCTCAACCCTATTTTTGTTTCTAGTCGGAATACGCAGTGATCGAGTAGTTGAGATCCCCCGTAACAGTAATGGATTAACCAGCGAAAAAAGGTAAGATGATGGAAGTAATTAGCACCTCGACTGGTAACGCCATACGCAAAGCACCTGTCTCGACTAAGCATTTGCGTGGTTCGGCTACCGCTATGGACACTAAAATGCAGGCAGATCCTGAGCGTAAAGACGACTGGAGCCAACTGTTGCAAACGGTGGGCAACAAGCGCTGTCGTAAGGCCTACGCGCAAATATTCAACCATTTCGCGCCACTGGTGAAAGGCTACTGCCATAGCCTGCCCTCTTTTTCACTGCCCCCCGAAAGCGCTGAGGAACTGGTGCAAGAAGTAATGATCAAGGTTTGGCAGAAAGCCCCACTATTTAACGCCAAGAAAGCAGCTGCAAGCACTTGGATTTACACCATTGCTCGCAACTGTCGAATTGATATGCTGCGCCGAGGTTCTAAGGCTGAACAGGTCTCTCTGGGTGACACCAGCTACTTCGAACAACAGTTGAGCGCCGACGATATTTGGCGCAATGACGAAGATAGCGAGCCTTTTACCCGCCTGCTGAAGCACCGCCAAAATGATGCGGTAAGGGCCTCGATAGCGCATTTGCCCCAGGAGCAGCGCCATATCTTGACCAAGGTTTATATGGAAGGTAAATCGCATTCAGAGATTTCCGCCGAGCTGGACTTACCACTTGGTACCGTCAAATCCCGGTTAAGACTCGCTTTGCAAAAACTTAAAGTACTTTGGGCTGTGGAGAACAACTAGCAATATGAACACCCGTGCAATTAAACATCATCCCGATGACCATGTATTAGCTGAATACAGTGCTGGCAGTTTAGACTACGCCCTCTGTATCAGTGTTAATGCCCACTTGCACTATTGCAGCGAGTGCAGCCATCGCTTAAGAGAAATGAATGATGTTGGAGGAGCCTTTTTCAGCCAAGCGCCGTCACTTGAAGTCGATAAATCGCTGCTCGACCAAATATTTGCGCGTATTGACAGCCTGCCCCCGCTCACTGATTCCCCTACTGAAACAGTCGCCTGCAGCCGTTTCGACCTGCCGCCAACGGTAGAAAAGTTGATTCCTTCCAAGAAGGACCTCCACTGGAAGCGCATATCACCAGCCTTGCGTGAAGCACGACTACAGACTGGCCAATCGCAGTATCAGGTTGCGTTACACAAAATTGGGCGTGGTGGAAGAGTCGTCGAACACGATCACCGCGGCCTTGAAGTGACGGTGGTATTGAAAGGCAGCTTTTCTGACGAAGAGGGTATTTATCAGCCAGGCGATTTTATTGTAAAAGATGCAGGAGAGGTACATCGCCCCTGTGCCGCACAAGATCAAGACTGCCTTTGCCTGACAGTGCAGGAAGCGCCTATACAGTTGACGGGTATATTGAGCCGCCTGCTCAATCCGTTTATTCCTTTTCATGCAGCCTAACGGGCTGCCTGCTAAAACGTACTACAAACAAAAATGCCACCGTGATGGTGGCATTTTTGTTTGGCATTAGCGGCCTCTTCTATTGCATTGATGAGACCATCGAAATCATCACACCGGCCGCCACAGCAGAACCGATCACCCCTGCCACATTCGGCCCCATAGCATGCATCAGCAGAAAATTATGCGGATCAGCTTCAAGCCCCAGCTTATTCGACACCCGCGCCGCCATAGGTACCGCCGACACCCCAGCCGAACCGATTAGCGGGTTAATGGGTTCTTTACTCAATTTATTTAGCAGCTTGGCCATCAATACGCCCATGGCCGTGCCAATCGCAAACGCCACAATACCCAAAGCAAGAATACCCAGCGTTTTTGGATCAAGAAACTTAGTGGCCTCCAGCTTGGAGCCCACCGATAACCCGAGAAAAATGGTCACAATATTAATTAAGGCATGCTGTGCAGTGTCACTCAACCGATTAACTACACCACACTCACGCATCAGGTTGCCAAAACAGAACATACCCAGCAAAGGGGCTGCATCAGGTAAAAACAAGGCAACCAGCACCAGCAAAATCAAAGGAAAGACTATTTTTTCTCGCACAGACACCTGCCGCAGCTGACGCATGACAATACGACGCTCACTTTCAGTGGTCAGCGCGCGCATAATAGGAGGCTGAATCATCGGCACCAGCGCCATATACGAATAAGCAGCAACAGCGATAGCACCCAGCAGCTCAGGTGCTAACAGGCTGGATACATAAATTGCTGTAGGGCCATCTGCCCCACCAATAATCCCAATAGCGGCAGCATCAGCAATGGAAAAATCCATCATCCCAGCCGCACTTAAGCCAGCAGCACCAAGCACTGTAGCAAAAATACCAAACTGTGCAGCAGCACCTAAAAACAGTGTTTTCGGATTTGCCAGCAAGGGACCAAAATCGGTCATAGCGCCAACGCCCATAAAGATAACCAGCGGCGCAATACCAGAACCAATAGCCACCAAGTAAAAGTTATACAGCATACCGTTGCTAAAGCCGAAGTCAGCCGCCACTGCAGATGCCGCAGCGGCGTCGCTGGCCGAGGCACTCGTGAGGGCAGCCTTGAGGGTTATTGGGGTTTGCAGGCCTGGCTCATTCAAGGCCAACGACATGGCTTGCAGTACCTCTGCACTGCCCGATGCAATGGCGGCTTCCGCTGCAGAAAATGCTAGAAAAGCACCCGGTATGTTTGCCAGCAGACAACCAAAACCAATGGGTACGAGCAAGAGAGGTTCAAAGTTTTTGCGAATGGCTAAAAACAACAGCAGCAAGCCTACCGCCATCATAATGAGTTGTCCGCTATTGATCTGATATAAACCAGAGTCGAACCACAAGCCTAACAAGTTATCCATCAGTCAACTCCTCAGGCCAATGTAACCAGTGGGTCGCCAACAGCGACACTGTCACCCACGCTGACTTTTATTTCTGCAACTTGCCCATCTTTGGGCGCGGAAATATTCGTCTCCATTTTCATGGCTTCCAAAACCAGCAGCGCTTGCCCTGCTTTCACTTGATCGCCAGGTTTCACCAATAGCTTGAAAATATTACCGGCCAACGGCGCTGGCACCAACTCCCCCCCCGTAGCAACAGGGGCAGCCTTGCTCGCACCGGCAGCAGCGTCCACGGGATAAACACCCGATAAATCACCACCCTCAGCCACAGTGACAGTATAAGACTGGCCTTCTACCGTAACAGTATAAACTTCTTCACCCACTTCATTGCGCACGGGCTCTTTTGCCGATGTACCAGGTGCAGGCTCAAAGGCAGACGGATTATCGCGGTTGGCCAAAAATTTAAGACCGACCTGAGGGAACAAAGCATAAGTGAGCACATCATCAATTTCGCGATCACCCTGAGCCAATACAATCTCTTCTTCAGCGGCTTTCTGGCGCAAATCATCTGCCAGGGATACCAACTCAGGGCTAAGTAAATCGGCCGGCCGGCAAGTAATTTTCTCACCACCTTCAGCGAGCACTTTCTCTTGCAGCTCAACATTTACAGGTGCCGGTGTTGCACCGTATTCGCCACGTAGAATACCAGCCGTTTCTTTAGAGACCGATTTATAACGTTCGCCGGTCAATACATTTAACACGGCCTGCGTGCCCACAATTTGAGAGGTTGGTGTGACCAGCGGGATAAATCCAAGGTCTTCCCTGACTTTAGGAATTTCGGCCAATACAGCATCAATTTTGTCGGCTGCACCCTGGTCTTTCAGCTGGCTCTCCATATTGGTGAGCATGCCGCCGGGTACTTGGGCAACGAGGATTCTTGAATCAACCCCTTGCAATGCACCTTCGAATTTGGCGTATTTTTTTCGCACATCGCGAAAATAAGCAGCAATTTCTTCGAGCAACACAATATTTAAACCGGTGTCTCGCTCGGTCCCTTCCAGGGATGCCACCAGTGTTTCTGTAGGCGTGTGACCATAGGTCATCGACATGGAAGAAATAGCGGTATCGACACTGTCGACACCGGCTTCAACACACTTAAGCGCGGTGGCGTGTGCGAGCCCAGTAGTGGCATGGGCATGCAAGGCAACGGGAATATCGCAAGACGCTTTTAGGCGGCTAACCAATTCGTAGCCATCATACGGCTTCAGCAAACCTGCCATATCTTTAATGGCAATAGAATCAGCACCCATATCTTCGATACGTTTACCCAACTCGACCCACATATCGATATTGTGTACGGGGCTAAGTGTGTACGAAAGCGTACCTTGTGCATGCTTGCCTACGTGCTTAACAGCTCGCAATGCCGTTTCGATATTGCGCATGTCATTCATTGCATCAAACACACGAAATATATCAACGCCATTTACCGCACAACGCTCAACAAACTTTTCCACTACATCGTCGGCATAATGGCGATAACCCAAAATATTCTGCCCACGAAACAACATTTGCATCGGGGTTTTGGGCATGGCTTTTTTCAACTCGCGAATGCGGTCCCAAGGGTCTTCGCCCAAATAACGAATGCATGCATCAAAAGTAGCACCGCCCCATGTTTCAAGCGAGTGATAGCCCACATTGTCGAGCTTTTCTGCAATCGGCAGCATGTCATCAATACGCATGCGTGTAGCAAATAATGATTGGTGCCCATCGCGCAACACGACTTCGGTGATACCTAGTTTGTTTGCCTTCGCTCTTGCCATTTCAATTTACCCTTTTTCTACACTCTTCTTTACGCGATCAAGCCTTTAGATTATTAACCCGGCAAACATCATTGTCGGATTAATAGCAACCAAGCCCATGCGAAAAATTTCAAGCACACAGCAACCACCGACAAAAAATGTCGTAGCGCGGAGTAGTTACATTACGGTGAAATTTAAGATGCCTGACTTATCAGTATTAAAATAAAAATGCCAGACACACTACCATGAAGTGCTATTGCTTTTTGTGTTCCTTTATTGCCGCTTTAATAACCGCCAATAGTTTTGGGTCGGTGATTGCACCGTTCGGCACATCACGAATCGGCTCAGGCATTGGTGCAGAAAAATAGCGCTGCACCAAAGCCGACATCATGGTTGTGGCCAATACCAACACCGCTAAAAATACGAACACGGTGCCCATGCCATAAATCAGCAGATCCATACCCTGCTCTAAAATATTTTCCTGCACAACATCCCCCACTACATTCACTAAATACCACGGGCAATTGATAGCCGCCCATGGCACGAAATGTCTTATTTACAGAATATTCGGCAATGTAGCTTCAAATTTTTTTGTAGGCAAATTTATTTCACTACTACATATCGGACGTATGCATGTAGGATTTTCTATCAACCCGACAATGATGCTTGCCGGGTTAATAGCAAGTCTACTGATTTCTAAGAGGAATTCTGGGTTCTGACACAGCGGAAAATTGACCTTTGTTATCGACAGCCACGGCTGTTGAGGATCCTTCGAAACGCAATGTTTTCAAGGTGTGCCCAAGCCCCTGTAAATAGTCACGCTCTTGCTGTCCAATTGTTTTCTCCACAAACAGTAAGTCGGGCTTCCATTGTTGGTGAATACGTGGAGCCGCCAACGCGTCGTACAATGACATATTCAGATCAAAATAATTCACCAGCCCTTGCAGCACTTGAGTAATAATCAGGGGCCCACCTGCTGCACCAATAGCCATCACCGCCTTACCGTCTTTAACCACAATGGTAGGCGACATACTTGATAGCGGACGCTTACGCGGCGCAATACTGTTTGCTTCGGTGCCAACCAAACCAAAAGCGTTGGGCACTCCTGGTTGCGCAGAAAAATCATCCATCTGGTTATTCAAAATAACGCCAGTTCCTGGCACCACGACTTTGCTGCCAAAGTTGGTATTTACCGTGGTAGTAATCGCTATCCAATTGCCTTCTTTATCCGCCACAGAAATATTCGTGGTATGCCGGCGAAACCAATCATTATTCCATTCCGGCGGCGTTCCGTAGGTCACATCGGTTAATGCTTTTTCCATCGAAATTTTTGCCACCAAGGCATCAGCGTAAGATTTGGCAACCAAACCTTTGGGCACATGTACAAAATCCGGATCACCCAACCAATAGGCCCGATCTGCAAACGCCAACTTCATGGCCTCACCAACAATGTGGTAGCGTTGCGCTATAGGTAATGCAGCAATATCAAAGTGCTCCAAAATATTCAGCATTTCAGCAACATGTACCCCCCCAGAGCTGGGTGGCGGGAATCCATAAATGGTCAGGTCGCGATACTGCGTTTTCACTGGTTCGCGCAACACCATTTCGTAGTTGGCAAAGTCATCTTCGGTAATCATGCCACCATGGGTTTTCATCCACGCCGCGACCATCTTGGCAAACTTGCCTTGATAGAAATAAGCGGCGCCCTCTTTGGCAATACCACGATAAGTTTGCGCGAGATCCTTTTGCACCAAAATATGGCCACCCGGCCAGGGTTTACCCTGTTCATCAAGAAAAATTGAAGCTGTTGCTGGAAAGCGTTTAAACGTATCGGCCTGGCTGGCCAAGCGCTTGGAGAAGTAGTTGCTGATTGGAAATCCCTGGTCGGCCAATGCAATACCAGGCGCTAATGCGTCAGCCAACGTGCGCTTGCCACCTTGCTTCAACAAATACTCGAAAACTGCCACCGAGCCGGGAATACCAATAGCCAACGGACCGGTTCGGCTCAACTCAGCAACGGCTTTACCATCGCGCACAAACATATCGCGGAAAGCGCCTGCAGGCGCCATTTCCCGACCATCAATGGCCTCTACTCTGCCATCAGCCCAATGCACGGTGGCAAACAACCCTCCACCAATGCCAGAGTTATGGCCATCTACCACGCCCAGCGTAAGCGCAGCAGTAACAGCAGCGTCGATAGCATTACCACCATTCTCCAGCGCATTAATGGCAGCGGCAGTTGCCTCCGGATGCACCGTAGCCACAGCACCACCATTATGAATACTCACTCGCGCATAGTTGGCAATATCATCGGGCGCAGCAAAACCAAATGGACTTACCAGAACCAACAAGACACTAATAACACGGACATTTTTGCCAAGAAAGTGCGGGAGACTCAGCACGACAGATCACCTTTTGTTTGAAGAGGTCAAAACAACCAGTAAGCATTCTCCATACGGGAATAAAGAGAACGAAGAAAGCAGAAGGTTATCAAGGTTAGTAACAAAAAAGCCACCCTGCGGGTGGCTTTAGGAGGAAAAAGGGAGGTTTTTAACCCGGCGGGAAGGGCTGCCAGGTTAAGGATTAAAGACTAAACAGCGCGTCGCCATTGAGTCCTTGTTTTTCCATGATGTCGCGCAGACGTTTCAGTGCCTCAACCTGAATCTGGCGAACTCGCTCACGGGTTAAGCCAATTTCTTTACCTACCTCTTCAAGTGTACTGATTTCGTGGCCGCGCAAGCCAAAACGTCTGGCAAGCACTTCGCGTTGCTTTTCGGTTAATTCACCTAACCAAGCGTCGATACTGTCGTTCAGATCAGAGTCTTGAAGCAATTCTGCCGGATCAGACGCATTCTGATCAGCCACACTGTCAACAATGGCCTTGTCTGAACTTGGCCCCATCGGTACATCTACCGAGGTAACTCGTTCATTCAGCTTTAACATTTTTTCGACATCGGCAACCGGCTTTTCCAACAACGTCGCAATATCATCTGCTGTTGGCTCATGATCAAGCTTCTGGGTCAATTCGCGGGCTGCACGCAGATAAACATTGAGTTCTTTCACCACATGAATTGGTAAACGAATAGTGCGGGTTTGGTTCATAATGGCCCGCTCAATGGTCTGACGAATCCACCACGTAGCATAGGTTGAAAAACGAAAGCCGCGTTCAGGATCAAATTTTTCAACTGCCCGAATCAACCCTAAATTGCCTTCTTCGATCAAATCCAATAAAGCCAACCCACGATTGACATAGCGCCGCGAAATTTTCACTACCAGGCGCAGGTTACTTTCGATCATCCGCTTGCGAGCTGCTTCTTCACCCTTGAGGGCTTTACGCGCAAAATACACTTCTTCTTCGGCTGTGAGTAAAGGAGAAAAACCGATTTCATTCAGGTAAAGCTGGGTGGCATCGAGGTTACGATCGTACTTATCGTCAAGCTCGATTCTGGATATAGGTTGGTTGTCTTTGTCGTCTGAATCAGCAAGTGCCATATTACTATCGCCGCATGATACACCGTCATCACGAATATCATTGTCTGTATCGGTTTGATAGGCTTTATTTTTTGGCTCGCGACCCATTTCTTTTAATTTATTACGCAATCCCGCCATGATGGTAGCCCTACGAGTTGTTGTTTAGGTTATTTTTTAGAATCAAACTTACTGCGTTGAAACTTACCTGCACACCCCACTAGACTACGGATGCATTGGCTCACCCCGGGAGATCAGATAGTCGCTCTCTGGATGCACCCTGTACCAACAAATCTGGTACCACATTCGTATCCGCCTTAAACCACATACTTACTTGTAGACGGTACAAAAAATCTGTACCTAATAATTTCTACGTGGTAAATACCTCTCTGGATCGACCGGAACCCCGTTCTTACGAATCTCGAAGTGCAACATGTTACGCACCGTTCCTGAAGACCCAATCTCCGCTATTTTTTGTCCGGCTTTTACTTTGTCTCCTTCTTTCACCAACAGTCGATTGTTATGAGCGTAGGCACTGAGGTATACGTCGTTATGTTTAATAATCAGTAACTTGCCGTAACCTCTTAATCCCTCCCCTGCGTACACAACATACCCAGAAGAGGCTGCCAACACAGATTCTCCCTTTTCACCAAGAATATCAACTCCTTTTTTTAATACTTTTGTAGAGGAAAATGGTTCATAAACCCTACCATTTGCGGGCCATCGCCAGGTGAGCGAACCGCTCTTTTGGCTGTGAGGAGGGGTTTTGGTGCGTGTGATTGTTTGATCTTCTGGACGAGATTTTGCCGCTACCGATACAGGAGCAGGGGAAGATGAAGATGTTTTTTGCGCCGGCGTGGCCTTCAGGTTTAAACGCTGACCAGGGTAAATTTTGTAGTTGGAACTGATGCCATTAGCCTGAGCCAAAGCCTTATAATCTAGGCCATAGCGCCATGAAATCGAAAACAATGTTTCGCCTTTTGCAACAATATGGTACTGAATTTTATCAGATGGCGGTTGAACCCGGTCGCTCACCGGAGCCCGGTAACCGCCGCCAGAGCATGCAGAAAGCATGGACAGGATGATCAATATTCTGATCACAATTAGCTTTTTGTAGGCCAGACTTATAGGCTGTTTCGGCAAGTATCTAGCCACTATTACCCTCAGTATTTAGAGCCCTGATATTAATATTACTTATTAACCTACCGAACTTATGACAAATTCGTCTAATCAAACTGACATAAACTGTGATAATCAGTTGTGCAGACCGAAACACCATAAAGTAAAACCTTTAAGTCACACCAATCAGTCATAACAATCGTTATAGCAGCTGCGGCCTTTACTCATCACCAAAGGTATTGGCCAGATATTCCACTGTAAACACCAATAACAAACCAGTAGTAGCAAAAACGACACTCCAGCCTAAAAAGCTTGCTTGCCCGGTTTCTGCAGCATATTGCCAGGGCAAGATATTTTTTTGTACCAAAGGTACCAACTCACCATGACGATTAACCACGGTTTCAACAACAAGCTTCCACGGCCAAATTACATTAAGCGAACCCAGTAAGAAGCCTGTGAGCAATACGATGGTGGCGTTGTGGTAACGATGTAACAACCATGACAAAACGTGTGAAAACCCTAACAGACCGCAAACACAGCCCACAAAAAAACTGCCCAGACTCACAAGATCGAGGTTTTGCAGCGCTTCGATAAAATAACGGTAAACACCGATGATCAACAAAATAAAGCTGCCGGAGATACCAGGTAAAATCATGGCACAAATAGCCAGCGCACCCGACCCCATCAAAATCCACCAGGTATTAGGTAAGCTGGTAGGTCGCAATTCCGTGACTGCAAAAGCCAGTAGCGCACCCATCACAAAAACAAATAAGTAGCTGGTTTTCCAACCAGGTAACTGACGCAACATAAAGATGATGGACGCTACGACTAAGCCAAAAAAAAACGACCACACTAGAATGGGATAAGCCACTAAGACATAGCTGATGATGTGCGCGAGTGATACGAGGCTGAGTAAAATACCGCCAAAAACACACGCCAGAAAAGTACCGTTGACATGTCGCCAGAAAGCGCCTAAACCTCGTTGCAATAGCAATGTCAATGCGCTGGGGCCAATGCGTTTTAGGGAGTCGATAAGCTCCTGATAAATACCCGTAATAAAGGCAATGGTACCGCCCGAAACCCCTGGCACAACATCTGCCGCCCCCATCGCCATTCCCTTGAGTATGAGCAATACGTACTTGGCCTGCAGCCGCTTAGGCAAAGAAAACAAAGTGACATCCTTGAGAAAAAGAAATTTATCGAATAACGCCAGACAACAATGGCACAAAGCGCACCGGCTCTAACTCTTGGGTAACAAACTCAGTGGTGTCACCACGGCGCATAATCAAGTACAAAGACTGCTCCTGGTCGCCCAGAGGGATCACGAGTACGCCATCGGGGGCCAACTGATTTAATAACTCCTGTGGCACACGGCGTGGCGCGGCGGTACTGAGAATTGCATCATAGGGCCCCATTTCGGGCCAACCGAAACCGCCATCGGCATGTTTGAGGGTAATATTACGCAGGCCCAATTGGCGAAAACGCTCGCGGGCTTTATCCTGCAAAGGCTTGATGCGCTCGACACTGAATACGCGGGGGAATAGTTGCGCCAGAACTGCCGTTTGATACCCAGACCCAGTACCAATCTCGAGTACTTTATCAACCTTGCCGGCGGCCGCCATCAGTATCTCGGTCATGCGGGCTACGATATAGGGTTGGGAGAGAGTTTGACCATGGCCAATCGGTAATGCGGTATCTTCGTAAGCACGGTGAGATAGCGCCTCGTCGAGAAAGATATGGCGTGGTGTAGAGCCCATCACTTCGAGAACCTGCCAGTCGCTTACGCCTTTATCCTGCAGCCGCTGTATAAGCCGCTGGCGGGTTCGCTGCGACGTCATTCCCACACCTTGTAGTTGAAGGTTACTCAAACCCTTTCTCTCCGCATGATTAAAAGAAACATAGCACCAAATATACCACAGACCAGTAGTTTGTCGCCCCTGTACACCTCTACTGTCATGGGCTGCTTGTGACCGGGGACGCACGGTTTTCAAGCTCGCATAACTCGCGCATCACCGTGGTGGCATAGGTGCCTGGAGGCAAGGTGAAAGAAAGCACCAGATCACCTGCCGCAGACCACTCCCAGCGCAAAGCCTGGGGGGGCAGCACCAATGGCCGACGCTCCTGGGATAAGCCCTGATGCTCTAACCCGTCACGCCACAGCTCAAACCCGGCCAATGCAGCAGACTCCAGCGCCAGGGTTGCGTCACTGACCAAACTTCTACCGCGCCCCCATAATGGCCCGGTAGGACCTTGCGTATCGACATCACCAGCGAGAAACTCATTCCAGCTACCCGCTTCTACTCGTGCGGCCAAGACCCGGTTAAACAGATACGACCGCGCCGCCGACAGCACCAGCCCTTTCAGGCTGCGCTTACGCACAACATCCCCTTCTACAAACCAGCGCTCGGCCAAGGTCAGGTTATGTCCTTGGCGACCAAAACGCTGCTCACCAAAATAGTTGGGTACGCCGTGCTGGCGAATGCTTGCCAAACGCGCTTCTGCGTAAGGCTTTACCTGCACATCGCCACTGGCACGCAGGTTCTTGAGGGTAATGATAAACGAATTACTGGCATGCTCGCCGCGCCGCAACTTACTTTTATGGCGGGTTTGCTCCAGTAATGTCACGGTATCGGAGTTGAGTAACGACCAGTCCGGCTCATTGCCTTTAGGAAAATAGATACTAAACCACTGCCGGGTAACAGCGTGCCGGTCTTTTAACCCCGCATAACCAATATCGAGCGGTTTTACGCCTGCCAGCTGAGCAATTTGCTGGGCTACCCAGTCGGTGTTTTCGCCACGTTTTTCCACGTGCAAATAAATATGCTCACCCGTACCAATCAGCGGCATATCCAGCTGCTCCCTAACCACGAAGTCTTCGGGCAACATTCGAAAGTCGGCGCACAACACCGGCTTACCGCCAGCATAGGGAAAATCAAGAGAGAAATCGGACAAACGAATGGCTCCTGCGACAAAGGCAGCTATTTAGGATAGCGTTGAAAAGTTCACGAAAAAATGAGGGCAACCTTACTTAAACAGGCTTCAGCAACACCACTGCCTGTGCGGCAATGCCTTCTTTGCGACCGGTAAAACCCAGGCGCTCGGTCGTCGTTGCCTTCACATTGACGCAGTCTACGGTGGCTTCAAGGTCAGCAGCTATATTCGCCGCCATGGTAGTGATATAAGGTGCGAATCGAGGTGCTTGAGCAATCACGGTCATGTCGGCATTACCCAAACAGTAGCCTTTCGACTTCACCGTGGCATAGACCATACGCAACAAAGCACGGCTGTCGGCATTTTTGTACTGGGGATCAGTATCGGGAAAATGATGCCCGATATCACCTAATGCTACTGCGCCCAACAGCGCATCACACAAAGCGTGTAAGAGCACATCTCCGTCAGAGTGGGCCACCAGTCCTCGCTCGTAAGGAATCGCCACACCACCTATCACAATTCGCTCGCCTTCGCCGAAGGCATGTACATCAAACCCCTGCCCGATACGCACCTGCCCAACTCCTAATTGATATCACCGGCGGCCAGCTGCGACCGCATAATCATCTCCGCCATCCATAAATCATCATTGCGGGTAATTTTTATATTATCCGAACGGCCTTCCACCATACGTGGACAATAGCCTTTAGCCTCCAGCGCACTGGCCTCATCGGTAATGCTGCGCTCTTCGCCAACTGCCGACTCCAGGGCCTCGCGCAGCACACCATAACGGAAATACTGGGGCGTTTGGGCATACCACACCAAACGGCGATCGACCGTTGTTTCAATACCAAACTGCGAGTTGATCTGTTTTAACGTGTCACTCACCGGCACACCTAAAATGCCACCGATCAGATGGTCGCCCACGTTATTCATCAATTCTCTAATCGAGTCGGGCACAATGCAGGCTCGCGCTGCATCATGCACCAATACCCAGTCAAGTTTATCGGCAATACCATCTAACGCATACAAGCCGCTCAATACCGACTCGTGTCGTTCTTTACCGCCGCTGGCTACCTCAATACGGGAGTGGTTAGCAACAGGAAGATCCTGCCAACACTGGTCAGACGGGCTTAGTACCACCACGAGCTTTTCAATTTCACGCAATTTGAGAAGGCGTTCGAGGGTGTGTTCAATCACCGTTTTGCCCGCAAGAGGGAGGTATTGTTTGGGTAAGGCGGCCCCCATTCGGGTTCCCTTGCCCGCCGCTGGCACAATGGCCCATACGGAAGGAGTCTCTTTCATTCGACCGTTAGCACCTATTTTTTCTTATCGACGACCATGTAGAAGGTTTCACCTTCTTTCACCATGCCCAATTCTTTACGGGCACGCTCTTCAACCCCTTCCAGCCCTGCTTTTAATTCTGCCACCTCATTTGACAATACCTGATTTTGGTCACGCAACACGGCATTTTCAGACTGCTGCTTGGCAATTTTTCGCTCCAGCTCAGCAATATGCGCAAAACTGCCCTCACCCACCCACAGGCGGTACTGTAAGGCAACCAGGATTGCGACCAATATAGTGATAAGCCATTTCATTAGATACGCCTGTTCAACGTGGCAGAAACCACAGGCAGTTTAACGGCTATGAGCATAATCTTCAGCCCATTTTTTGCTTGAATACGTTCCTACTCAATCAAGGACAGATAAAAGCAAATGCCAAATACAACAAAGGCCGGTTGCCCGGCCTTTATTACATCATTGCTATTAACCCGGCAATAATGCTTGCCGGGTTAATAGCAGAATGACTTATGCCTTTTTAAACTCGGCAATACCACGGTAAGGTGCCGCCGCTGTGCCCAGCTCTGCTTCGATGCGCAGCAAGCGATTATACTTGGCAACGCGGTCGGACCGGCACAAAGAACCCGTTTTAATCTGGCCCGCAGCAGTGGCCACTGCCAAATCGGCAATGGTGGTGTCTTCTGTTTCACCGGAACGATGCGAGATAACGGCTGTATAACCTGCGTCTTTGGCCATCTTGATTGCATCCAACGTTTCTGACAGCGAACCAATCTGGTTAAACTTAATCAGAATCGAGTTGGCAACATTCTTATCAATACCTTCTTTCAAAATTTTGGTGTTAGTCACAAACAGGTCATCACCCACCAATTGTACTTTGTCACCCAGTTTTTCGGTTTGGTATTTCCAGCCAGCCCAGTCTGATTCGTCCTGGCCGTCTTCAATGGAAATAATCGGGTATTGGTCACACAGTTCTGCCAGAAAATCACTAAAGCCTTCTGAAGAATAAATTTTGCCTTCACCAGACAGGTTGTATTTGCCGTCTTTGTAGAACTCTGACGATGCACAGTCGAGCGCCAGGGTGACGTCTTCACCCAGTTTGTAACCTGCGCGTTCAACCGCTTCCTTAATTACGGCCAAGGCATCGGCATTCGAAGCCAGGTTAGGCGCAAACCCCCCTTCGTCACCCACAGCAGTATTCAGGCCTTTCTCACTCAGTACTTTTTTCAAGGCATGAAAAATTTCTGCACCCGTTTGCAATGCTTCACTGAAGCTTTTTGCACTCACTGGCTGCACCATAAATTCCTGAATATCCACGTTGTTGTCGGCGTGCTCACCACCGTTGAGAATATTCATCATCGGCACTGGCATAGAGTACTGGCCAGGCGTACCATTGATATCGGCAATGTGCTGATACAATGGAATTTTCTTGTCAGCCGCAGCCGCTTTTGCAGCCGCCAACGATACAGCCAAAATTGCATTCGCACCGAGCTTTTCTTTGTTTTCAGTACCATCTGCTTCGAGCATAGCATTATCGAGTGCGCGTTGATCAGCTGTATCCATACCCACCAACACATTTTTAATGGTGGTGTTCACGTTTTCGACAGCTTTCAACACACCTTTACCCAGATAACGGCTTTTGTCACCGTCACGAAGTTCAAGCGCTTCACGCGAACCGGTGGACGCACCAGAGGGTGCACAGGCAGATCCAACCACACCTGACTCCAAAATAACGTCGGCATTAACCGTGGGATTACCACGACTATCAAGAACTTCGTAAGCTCTTACGTCTACAATTTTACTCATGCAATGACTCCCGCTTAAAAAAGTGGAGCGGCCAATTGCCAGCCGCATTCCTAGTTAAAAATTATTTAATTGCCAATATAGGAAGGTTTTTACACACATCGTCTACCGCTTTCATTTGCTGCAAAAATGGCTCCAGTGCAGAGAGCGGCAATGCACTGGGACCGTCGCATTTGGCGTTATCCGGATCGGGGTGAGCTTCTAGAAACAAGCCCGCAATACCCACAGCCATACCCGCCCGGCCCAGTTCGGCCACTTGATGGCGACGCCCGCCCGATGCAGCACCCATTGGATCACGGCACTGTAAGGCGTGGGTAACATCGAAAATAATCGGCGCACCGCCACTAACATCTTTCATGGTAGAAAAACCCAGCATATCTACCACCAGGTTGTCGTAGCCCAAACAGGTACCACGCTCACACAACATCACTTGCTCGTTGCCACACTCGGCAAACTTTTCAACGATGTTTTTCATTTGCGGCGGCGACAAAAACTGCGGTTTTTTAACATTAATTACCGCACCGGTTTTAGCCATGGCTTCAACCAAATCTGTTTGGCGCGCTAAAAACGCGGGTAATTGAATAATATCAACAACCTCGGCAACCGGTGCGCACTGGTGCACTTCGTGTACATCGGTTATCACCGGCACATTAAAGGTTTGTTTAATTTCCTGAAAAATTTTCAGTCCTTCATCCATACCCGGTCCACGGTAGGAGTGAATAGAGGAACGGTTGGCTTTATCAAATGAGGCTTTAAAAACATAGGGGATACCGAGTTTTTCAGTAACGCGCACATACGCCTCTACAACCTCCATGGCAAGATCGCGCGATTCAAGCACGTTCATGCCACCCAATAAGACAAATGGTTTATTGTTGGCAAACGAGACATTGCCAACCTGAATCGATTTAGCGGAAGGCTGAGCAGCCATAGACATTTTCCTTTGCTCACAACCAGGAGGCCAGCAGACCTCCCGGTGTTATAGGTACCAGGTTTTACTTCGCTTGAGCGTAAGCCAGGGCCGCCTGCACAAAACTGGTAAACAGAGGGTGACCATCACGTGGCGTTGAGGTGAATTCCGGGTGGAATTGACACGCAACAAACCAGGGATGATCCGGGATCTCGACAACTTCAACCAGTGTATCATCGGAAGACCAACCGCCTACTTTCAATCCGCCTTTCTGCAGCTGATCAACAAAGTTGTTGTTCACCTCAAAACGATGACGGTGGCGCTCAACAATGACGTCGCTGCCATAGATATCGCGTGCTTTTGCACCCGTGACCAAGCGGCACTCCTGACTGCCCAAACGCATGGTGCCACCAAGATCAGAAGATTCATCGCGTTTTTCCACATCACCTTTGGCATTTATCCATTCGGTAATCAAGGCAATCACCGGGTGAGACGAGTTACGATTAAATTCGGTACTGTTGGCGTCGGCCCAGCCCAACACGTTGCGGGCAAATTCAATCACCGCCGACTGCATACCCAGGCAGATCCCCAGATACGGAATTTTGTTTTCCCGTGCATGCTGCACCGACATCAACTTGCCTTCCAGCCCACGTTCACCAAAACCACCGGGCACCAGCACTGCGTCAACACCTTCGAGCATGCCAACACCCTGCTCTTCGATATCCTCGGCATTAATGTAACGCACATTCACTTTGGTGCGTGTTTGAATACCGGCATGGCTCAAAGCCTCATTGAGCGACTTGTATGCGTCGAGCAGTTCCATGTACTTGCCGACCATCGCAATAGTAACGCTGTGCTCGGGATTCAATTTATTTTCTACCACACGATCCCATTCGGAAAGATCTGCAGCGGGTGCTTCGATACCGAATTTCTCCAATACGATATCGTCCAAACCGTATTCCATTAACAAGCGGGGAATAGAATAGATGGTTTTAGCATCAGGTAATGGTACGACCGCACGCTGCTCTACGTTAGTAAACAGTGCAATTTTACGGCGCGAGTCGTCATCCACTGCTATCTCTGAACGGCACAACAGAATATCTGGCTGAATACCGATAGAACGCAGCTCTTTCACCGAATGCTGGGTAGGCTTGGTCTTGGTTTCACCGGCGGTAGCAATATAGGGCACCAACGTAAGGTGCATTAATTGGGCTCTCGACGCGCCCATTTCCACTTTTAACTGACGCACAGCCTCAAGGAAGGGTTGTGACTCGATATCACCTACCGTACCGCCAATCTCAACCAGCGCAATATCGGTATCGCGCCCGCCCTCAATAATACGGCGTTTGATTTCATCAGTAATATGCGGAATCACCTGTACGGTGCCACCCAGATAATCACCACGACGCTCTTTGCGCAGTACCGTTTCATAAACACGGCCGGTGGTAAAATTGTTGCGACGGGTCATACGGGTGCGAATGAAGCGCTCGTAATGCCCCAGGTCGAGGTCAGTTTCTGCGCCGTCTTCGGTAACGAATACCTCACCATGCTGAAAGGGGCTCATGGTGCCTGGGTCAACGTTTATGTAGGGGTCGAGCTTGAGGATAGTAACCTTGAGCCCCCGGGCCTCAAGAATGGCAGCCAGCGACGCGGATGCAATGCCTTTACCCAATGAAGAAACCACACCGCCGGTGACAAAAATATAGCGAGTCATGTAATGCCTTGTACTAACTATTAAACAAATGAAGCCCGCAGCAAGGCGATATTGGCGCCTTACTGCAACACACGTAAAAGATTAACTGCTGACATTCCCTGCATTTGGAGGGCACTTAATGCCGTAACGATGGAATGCCTGACCGATGCTTGAGCCCTTTGGGCTTGTGCTTCTGAGATGGGACGCCAGAGTACCAGAAAGCACCTTTTGCCTCAATCGTTATGAGCGCTTAAAACATCGAAAAATCGTTGTTCGCAGGGGTATGAATATGCCAGTTTATCTGGTAGCCCAGTTCACCATCAGGCGCGTCATGGCCAGCACAAACCCAAAGGTCACCCACGGCCACCAGTTCTTCACCGCGATATACCAGCGGTACCCGGTCGCGCAACCAAGGCTCCAGCGCCACCTCTTGAAACAACTTTTTCAGCGTTTGCGATCGCTGCCGCCAGACCGGTCGACAACGCTCCCCACCCTGGCGCCAACGTAAACTCAGTTCGTCGATAGCGTAAGCCTTCAGGCGCCCAGGCCCTTTCTGCTGCTGTTTCAATGTCACCGCAGCAGCATCCGGCAATTCAACCGATAAGCCGTTAAAACCCTTGATGGCAGTGGGATCAACCTGTGCATGTTGCTGGCTCAGCAAATAGAGCCAGCCTTGATAACGACGCAGCTCGGCATTTCCCCATCTTACACAGGCTAGGCTGTCTGCGCGCCCGGCGTCAACTAACTGAGCCTGCACTTCATGCCAATGCGCACGAGCAGGAATATCCAACGCCAGCAATCGGCACCAATGGCGCAATACACCAATTTGGCGTGCAGCAGACAAGGCCGTAAAGCCCTGCAAGCGCAATCGCTGGCCAAAGTGCGTACGTTCGCAGGCCAGCGTGGCCAGATCTTCGTCTGCCACCGCCGAGAGCAGCGCCTCGGCATCGGCGCATAACTGGGTAGTTGCGGTGACTCTGGCGCTCACCTCCGGCCAGCGCGCCCGTAAAGCAGGCACCACCTCATGACGCAAATAGTTGCGATCAAAATCAGTACAGGCATTACTTTCGTCGAGGATCCAAGTGAGGCCGCGGGTTTGCGCATAGTCGCTGAACTGATCACGACTCAACGACAACAAAGGGCGCCATAAATGGCCTCTACCCAGCACTCGCGATACAGGAATACCCGCCAACCCTCGCAGGCCAGCACCACGCATCAACCGCTGCAAAAATGTTTCTACCTGGTCATCGGCATGATGCCCTTGCAACAACAGATCTCCTGCCTGCAAAAACTTCTCAAAAACCTGGTAGCGCGCTTGTCGCGCCGAGGCTTCAACACCCTCACCTTGCGCGCGTACTTCCACCTCAAACTGATGGCACTGAATACCGTAGGCTGCCGCATGAGCTGTACAATGGCGAGCCCATACACTCGCATTAGGCGATAACTGATGATTAATATGCACGGCGACCAGCGGTAAATCACCACGCATCGCTATGGCGACATCCAGCAGCACGGAAGAGTCCATACCGCCACTGAAGGCCACTACCAAACGCTGAGGTGCCAATTGCTCAATGGCTTGTTCAAGGCTTACCTTGTACGCCTGATGCACCCGGTGAATGCTGGATTGAGATGGCACAATGGTTCTCGCTGAAGGCTGGATAATCAATTCACACTGGCCATCGGCCAGCACAGGCGCTAGTGTAGCCAAATAGCCGACAGACAACCATAAACCGAACCTGTTTCAGCCAAAACAAGGACGCTTTACCATGGAAAAAACCACCTCGGAATGGTCGGCATTTGCCGCCGAGATACTCGCCATGCTGCACGCGGCATTACCCGCCCTGGTGATTATTGCCATTGCCGTGTTCGCCATAAGATTACTCAACAAGCGCGGCAATACGGTGGTAGAGGGCCATAAATTTCGCGACCAACTACTGACGCTGGCGATTGTGCTCACGGCGCTGCTGGCCATTATTCTGGTATTACCCATCGCCGACAGCGCCCGTGGCCAGGTTATTACCCTACTGGGGTTGCTGCTAACGGCTATTATCACCCTGTCGTCGCCAACCATTGCCGCCAACGCTCTGGCGGGGTTTATGTTGCGTTCACTACGCAATTTTTCGCCAGGCGACTTTATTCAAGTGGGTGAATATTACGGCCGAGTCACTGAGCAAGACCTGTTTCACACAGAGATTCAAACCATCGACCGGGATTTACTGACGATTCCCAACACGTATCTGGCCTCAAACCCTGTGAAGGTAGTGCATGCATCTGGCACCATGATTTCAGCAGAGGTGTCGCTGGGGTACGACGTTGACCGGCATATTATCGAAGAGGCTCTACTGCAGGCCGCCGAGGCGGCGAAACTTGAAGAAGGGTTTGTTGCCATTACCGAACTCGGCGATTACTCCGTTGTGTACCGAGTGACAGGGCTGTTGAAACAAGTAAAAAATCTGGTGTCTACGCGATCTACCTTACGCAAACAAATGCTCGATCACCTGCATGGCCGACAGATTGAAATTGTCTCCCCAACTTTTATGAATCAACGCCGCGTCGAAACACCCGTATTGCCGAAAAACGTGGTCGTAAAACAGGCTCTGCAACCCGTGCCTGACGATGACAACGAAGACACGCCAGACCAACTGATGTTCGATAAAGCCGAGCGGGCTGAACAGCTTAAAGATTTAAAAAGTAACTACGCTGAATTAAAAGCGTCACTGGAACAGGTTGATGCCAAAGCGGAACCCGAGGCAGCAGAAAAACTAAAGCGCCGCATGTCGGCCATCGAACGTTTGATCACTTACATCGAAAAGCTTGATGACTAGCCTCAGAGAATATAACGGCAACTATTTAAACGCCTCAAGGCGCGCCAGCAGGCTTGAGGTGTCCCAGCGGCCTCCTCCGAGTTTTTGTACTTCAGCATAGAACTGATCCACCAAGGCGGTAACCGGCAATAACGAGCCATTACGTTTAGCTTCCTGCAAGGCAATGGCCAGATCTTTGCGCATCCAGTCGACGGCAAAGCCATGGTTATACTCGCCCTGTAACATGGTTTCTGAGCGGTTTACCATCTGCCACGATTGCGCAGCACCCTGACTGATCACATCGACAACCTGCTGCACATCCAGGCCCGTTGCTTTAGCAAAGTGCAACCCTTCAGCCAAGCCCTGCAGCAAACCGGCGATACAAATCTGATTCACCATTTTACAGCGCTGACCACTGCCAACCGGGCCTAAGTGACTAACGGCTTTGGCGTAGGCCTTGAGTACCGGCTCAACGCGAGCATAAGCCTCTTTGTCACCACCCACCATAATGGTGAGTTGGCCTTTTTCAGCACCCGCCTGCCCACCAGAAACGGGGGCATCCAAGAACTCAGCCTGTTGCTGCTGCGCCAATACGGCAAGTTGCTCTGCCACTTCAGCAGAGGCAGTGGTGTGATCGATACAAACCGCATTGGGTTGTAGGCCAGCAAATATACCCTGTTGTGAGGTATATATTTGCCGTAGGTCGTCATCGTTACCTACGCAGGTCATCACAATGTCGGCGTGCTGCACAGCTGCCATCGGCGTATCAGCTGCCCGCGCACCATAGGTTTTTTCCCATTTTTCGGCTTTCGAGGCTGTGCGATTGTATACCGTGACGGTATACCCCTGACGCACAAGGTGCCCGGCCATCGGAAACCCCATCACCCCCAACCCAAGAAATGCAATTGCTGGTTTCATATATCTCTCACCCAGGGCCTCAAACAATACTTAAATACACAAGTACCGCACCCAATAGTAAACGGTAAATCACAAACGGCATCATGCCGATGCGTTCGATAAATTTTAAGAACACATGAATGCATAACAACGCGCTGATAAACGCCAGTACCACACCCGCCACTATTTCCCCCCAATGCACCTTTGGCTCGTGCAAAAGCTGGTAGGTTTCATAACCACCACTCAAGAGAATAATAGGCATCGACAACAAAAACGAAAACCGTGCTGCAGCATAACGGCTAAACCCCAATGCCAACGCCGCCGTAATGGTAATGCCTGAGCGCGATGTGCCAGGCACCAACGCCAGTATTTGTGCCATACCCACGGCGATTGCCAGCGCCAATGTAATTTGCTCAAGCTCCACGTTGCCATGGCGGCGGTCGGCCCACCCCAATAACAACCCAAATACGATAGTGGTGGTTGCAATCACTTCGATAGAGCGCAGGTTTGCTTCGATAAAATCACTGGCCAGCAACCCGGCCAGCGCACCAGGAAAGGTAGCAGCTATGACGTACCAGCCCATCCGGCTGTTAAGGGTTTGCTCACTAGTCACCAGGCTGCGCCCCCAATCTGACAAAATCGCCACCACATCGTGGCGAAAGTAGCCAACCACAGCCAATAGCGATCCCATGTGCACGGCAACATCAAATGCCAGGCCCTGATCGGGCCAGCCCAGTATTTCCTTCGGCAGCAACAAATGCCCAGAACTCGAAATGGGCAAAAACTCGGTTAACCCTTGAATTAGCGCCAGTACCACAATTTGAATGGCATCCACAAACGATTCCTTTTTTAAGTAGGTAGGATAAGAGAAGTACGACAACTTACTGGCGGATTTTCTCCCGTTTCTGCCAGGCCACCTCATTGCGTAAATAGGTTAACGGGGCCTCATCTATCGGGCAGTACTGCCCCTGCGAGTAAAGCGCTTTAGCGTGCTGAACGATCACTTCGGCTCTAGGGGCAATAGTGTCCCAATAGTGGCTAACTTGCGGTACGTTATTCAGAATATCAACGTTCAACCGGCTAAACCCGTTACTACAACACCAGACTCCCTCTTCACTTGCAGTAGCCGCGAGATAGTCCATCGGGGCATTCACAGCACCGACCTGCTCGGGTTCAATCGTGGTAAAACTATCGGCAGCAAGCCTAAAAACGCCCCAGTAGACTTCTTGCATACGGGCATCCATGGTGACCAGAATATTCTGCGCAGAGGTCTGAGCTTTAGCATGGCTCTGCCAGGCATCCAATGCCATCGACTCAAGCGTTGATACTGGCACAACGGGCTTATCCGTACCAAACGCCAGCCCTTGCACCACCCCCATAGTAATACGCAGGCCCGTAAATGATCCCGGCCCCTTGCCATACGCAATGGCATCAAGCTGCGACAACGACAAGGCTGTCTCGGCCAGCAGCTCGTCTACCATCGGCAGTAAATGCAGTGTGTGTTCACGGGGGATGTCTTTGCCGCGCGCGTAAATCCGGCCTTCATGCAGTATGGCGACGGAACAGCGCTCAGAGGATGTATCGATAGCGAGAATGGTAGTCATAACTGTGCATTTGTGTCGTAAAGCGGCGCATTTTGGCAGATTTGGACCATTTAATACAGGCGCAACCCGCAGACACAAAAAAAGCCCCGATGGGGCTTTTTTCGGGATGCACGAAAGGGCTTAAGCACCCAGTTCGGCCAATACTCGGCTGGCAATATCGCTAACGGAGCCAACACCCTCTACGCGCGAGCAACGCACGTTGTGCTCACCGCTGTCTTCAAGCTTTTTGTAGAAGCCCACTAGAGGCTCGGTCTGCGCGTGGTATACATCCAAACGCTTGCGTACGGTTTCTTCGGTATCGTCAGCACGTTGAACCAAAGGCTCACCGGTCTCGTCGTCGAGACCTTCTTGCTTGGGTGGATTATGCTGCACATGATAAACACGACCAGATGCCTCATGAACACGGCGACCACTCAAACGAGAAACAATTTCTTCGTCATCAACGTGAATTTCAAGCACATAGTCAATAGCCACGTTAGCTTCCAGCATTGCTTCGGCTTGAGGGATGGTGCGCGGAAAGCCATCAAATAGAAAACCGTTGGCACAATCAGCCTGCGCGATACGCTCTTTTACCAGCGCGATAATGATATCATCTGAAACCAGCCCACCGCTTGCCATAATATCTTTTACTTTCAAACCCAGCGGAGAGCCCGCTTTGACAGCAGCACGCAGCATATCGCCAGTGGAAATCTGCGGAATATTAAAGCGCTCCATAATGGTTTTCGCTTGAGTTCCTTTACCGGCACCTGGGGCACCCAACAAAATGACACGCATCAGCTAGCTCCTTTGTTTTACGGCTAGTTTTTTCCTCTGCCTTGAAGCTTCTGACCGCAGACTTTCTTATCGCGGCGGGTAGTTCGCTGACAGGGTGGTTATAAGAAATTTAATGAGGCGCTAAGATACACGGCCAACTGCTTAATCACAAGCCAAAGGCCCTTATACGTTAGACTAGTTGACAGGCAGAAATGCCTGTTTTTTATGCAAAAATCACCTCACAAATACGAAAACCCACCACGCTTTGCTGATAATCATCTATACCTAGGTTATGGGCCTTTGGCGTCGCGCAGAACACGCAATCAGAAGCAGGCGCGATACTTGCTTGGAAAATTACGAGCTGTGACACTTATATGCACAGCGCTGTAAAACGCGTCACAGATTTTAAGTACTTCTAGTGATGTAATCACAAAGGCCTGATGGGCATCTCTAAAAAGTAGAATTTTTTCGCCAGTGCACTAACGGCAGGCGCTTTAGGCGAAGCAACACCGCATAGAGCCAACGCAGCAATAGCGGAAAAAGGCAATTTTTAGAGGCGCCCTGATGTTAAAACCTGCAAGAAGGATGTACTGACTTATGAAAGTGTGTGAACTAACCAAACTTTGGGAGAAAACTGCGGGTGGCAAACTCACCCATCACTCTTACACCATCAACCTGCCATTGGAAGATGCCGCGCGGCTGGAAGCATTGTCGGAAATGTACCCACGGCTCTCCATCGAGAACATTCTCACGGACCTGCTAAGCGCAGCCCTGGCCGACCTGGAAAGCACGCTGCCGTATGTTGAGGGTGAAAAAGTGATCGAAACTGATGAGCACGGTGACCCGATCTACGAAGACGTGGGCCCTACCCCACAGTTTCTGGAATTAAGCCGCAAGTATTTGTCGGCCCTCAAGAAACAACCCTGCTGACGGCAAAAGTCAGCGTCAACAGCCAACAAGGCTGAGTTTATCGAGGTGGATCTACGCGATCGTGGTGAGAGCTATTGACGCGAAACCAACCGGCGATACTGTAGCGATCACGTGCTGAGGGCAGCACTTCGTGGGGAAACTCTTCACTCAGAAAAACCACCAGTGTGCCACCTTGAGGAAATACACGTTTAAGCTCCTTTTCAGGCCGACCAGGCTCGTATAGCACCAGCTCCCCACCTTGATCGGGGTACCAATGACGGTTGAGATAAAACACCGTAGACAATACCCGATTGGCCTGCCCCACAAATGCATCATGATGCTTGGCATAAAACGCACCCGGCTGGTAGTGGGCGTAGTGGCTTTCGTAAGTAAACAGCCCCAAAAACAGACGCCGATTCAAGTACAATCGCAACCCTTCCATCCATTGCAGCCAGATCTGCTCTTCCAGGTTAACGCCACTGATCCAGCGAATCTGGTCGCTACGAATATCTGGCGCATCGACAGTGTCGGTACCACGCCCAATACCCGCAGGTTTGAACTCCCACTCCGGTACCCGGTCGTACGAGCTAATCAGTGTTTCGGTTAGGCGCCGCAGGCCTTCATGGTGCAAGACACAATAACCTTTCTCAGCGATTGCGGTGGCAACCTCCGCGTAGAAAGCTTCACGGTATTCAACAGGCGGAAGATAGGACATAACGGCGCACCGACAAGAGGACGCCGAATTGTATGGAAAAGGCCCTGCGAGTAAAGCAATTTTTCAACCGCGCGGTTATTCTGCGGCCTTCGCCTCTTCCCAGAACAAATCCATTTGTTGGCTACTGGCATCTTGCATCGCTACACCCTGGTCAGCCAGCTTTCGCTCTACATAAGTAAACCGACGATAGAACTTTTGATTCGCCTCGCGCAGTGCACTTTCAGCATCTATCTTCAGGTGTCTTGCCAGATTCACCAACGTAAAGAATAGATCACCCAATTCGCCTCGAATGGCATCAGCATCATTGTGGTGCAACGCTTCGGTAAACTCACCAAGTTCTTCCAGGATTTTCGCCTGTACCCCCTCAAGGGACGACCAGTCGAACCCTACGTTTGCGGCACGCTTTTGCAGCTTTTGCGCCCGTACCAACGCCGGTAACCCGATGGGAACATCATCCAGCACCCCCGAGGCGCCTTTGGCCTCACGCTCCTGCTGTTTGATACTTTCCCAACGCTGCTTGATGCTTGCCTCTTGCTCGGGCGTACTCGGTGAGGCCTCGCTGGCAAGTGTGCCATCGGGAAATACATGGGGGTGACGCCGCACCAGCTTTTCGACTAAACCACTGACAATAGCGTGAAAATCAAAGCGCCCTTCTTCACTGGCAAGCTGACTGTAAAAAATGGTTTGAAACAATAAGTCACCCAGCTCTTCTGGCAAATGCGCAAAGTCTTCCCGTGCGATCGCATCAGCCACTTCGTAGGCTTCTTCCAAGGTGGAAGGAACAATGGTGGCATAGCTTTGCTTTAAGTCCCACGGGCAACCCGTTTGCGGTTTACGCAAACGAGCCATCAGGTAAAGCAGGTCGTCTAGATTATAAGGGGCATGGGCACTGGGTTGATGAGTCAACGCAGGGTGATCGGACATAATAAAAACCTTTGTAGCTAATGCTTGCGTCTGGCCGAGGCGATGTTAGGTAACTGATTAAGGCGCGCCAACACGCGGCTAAGCTCGGCAAAGCTTTTTATTTCAATCGACACTATCATATCAACCGTGTTTTTCCGCTTATCCGATAAGGTTTGCATAGCCGTTACGTTAATATGCTCACGATCGAGCAAGGTGGTGATATCTTTCAGCAAGCCATGGCGGTCGAAGGCTTCAATAATCACCTCAACTGAATAGAAATTGGCGGGGGCCTCACCCCAATCAACCTTGATGATTCGCTCGGGCTCATCGGCTTGTAATTGCAACACAGAATGGCAGTCTTGCCGATGAATAGAGACACCTTTACCCAGAGTGATATACCCGATAATGGCGTCGCCAGGTACTGGCTTGCAGCAGCCGGCAATATGCGACAACAGGTTACCCACGCCGTCGATGTAGATGTCGGAGCCGATTTCAGACTCGGTGCGACGCTTAATCTGAACCTCAGGCTCTTTTTCGATTTTTAGCAACCGCTGAGCCGCATGTAATACCTGACCAACACCAATATCACTGGCGCCCACAGCAGCGTAAAGATCATCAAGTGAGTGCATGTTGAGCACATTGGCCAGCGCTTTAAAATCCAGATCGAGCAATGCCAGCCGCTTAAATTCGCGATCGAGCAACGCGCGGCCTTCGGCAATATTCTGATCGCGGGCCTGCTGTTTAAACCAATGCTGTACTTTTGACCGCGCACGCGCTGTTTGTAAATATTCCAGCGCGGGCGATAACCAGTCGCGACTGGGGGCCTCACGTTTGCCCGTTAACACCTCAACCTGATCAGACGTTTTCAGCGGGTGGTTTAGCGGCACAATACGGCCATTAACAATCGCACCGCGACAACGGTGACCAATATCGGTATGAATTTTATAGGCAAAATCCAGTGGCGTGGCCTTGGGTGGTAAATCAACCACGTGCCCTTCTGGCGTAAATACATAGATACGATCTTGTGAAATACCAGCACCAAGATCGTCAGTAATAGACTCACCACCCAACTCATCGTGCCACTCGAGCACCTGTCGTAACCAGGCAATCTTTTTCTCGTAACTGTCTTCCGTCCCTTCTTTATCGGCACCTTTATAGAGCCAATGCGCACACACCCCAAACTCGGCGTCTTCATGCATGGCCGTGGTGCGAATCTGTACTTCCAACACTTTGCTTTCCGGGCCAATCACCGCAGTATGCAGTGAGCGGTAACCATTTTCTTTCGGCGAGGCAATATAATCATCAAACTCATTGGGGATGTTGCGCCACAGGGTATGTACAATACCCAGTACCCCATAGCAGTCACGTACAGTAGGCACGAGTATGCGAACCGCTCGCACATCGTATACCTGCGAAAAGCTGATATCTTTGCGCTGCATTTTTTTCCAAATGCTGTAGATATGCTTGGCCCGACCACTGATATCGGCAACGATACCCGCCTGCTGCAATTCGCTCTGCAGCAGGTCGATCACCTCCGCAATATAACGCTCTCGATCCAAGCGGCGTCCATCAAGCTGTTTGGCAATGCTTTTATAGGCTTCTGGTTGAAGATAGCGGAAAGATAGATCCTCCAACTCCCATTTGATATGGCCAATACCCAACCGATGGGCAAGCGGGGCATAAACATCAGCCACTTCTTTCGCTACTGCACGACGCTTTTGCTCACTGGCATTTTTGACGGCACGAATGGCACAGGTCCGCTCGGCAAGTTTGATCAGAGCTACGCGCACATCGTCAACCATTGCCACCAGCATTTTGCGTATATTTTCGGCCTGCTCTTCTGATTGCCGGCCAAATACGGTATCGCTGGTGTTGTTGCGCAAGCTGCCAATCGCCGCCATTTTCCGAACACCGTCAATCAGGTTGGCAACCACATCACCAAACTGCTCACGAATAGCCTCGCTTTCAATTTTCCCCTCACGCACAGCGCGGTATAACACGGCAGCGGTCAAGGTTTCCGGGTTCAATTGCAGGTCGGCAAGAATTTCGGCCATTTCCAGCCCGGTGCGGTAACTACTTGCACCATTTGCCCAGGCATAACCCTTGCCATGGCTACGCTCAAGCTCTTGGGCGAGTTTGCAGGCAGTTAGCAAAATATCTTTGCTTTCCGGTGAAGGAAAGGTTGTCGCCACTTCAATGCGTGCCATCCACGCATCCAAGTCAACTTGTCCATCATCCTGAATGGGGTGTTCTTCTCTTACTTTTACCATATCGAATTTATTCTGGGCGTCACGCTAGAGCTTGTTAGCTGGTAGGTAACTAAATTTAGCGATTGCTTCTATATGTGCCGTCTGCGGAAACATGTCCAATACGCCAAAATGCGTAAGGCTATAGCCCCCTTCTATCAACACGGCAGCATCCCGGGCAAATGTTGCCGGATTGCACGATACATAGACCACAGTACGCGGTTTTAGGTTTAATAAATAACCGATGGCCTCCAGCGCGCCAGCTCTGGGTGGATCGAGCAACGCCAAGTCTATGCCAGCTTTGTGCCAAGTTGAGCAGGCCGCAGATTGCGACAAGTCTTCAGCGACAAACTGGATATTATCAAGACCATTTAACAGCGCATTTTCCCTACCTCTGGCAACCATGCTCTCTACCGCCTCAATGGCAATCACCTCTTGAGTAATACGCGCCAATGGCAAACTGAAGTTGCCCACGCCACAGAACAGGTCCAGTACGCGGTCGCAGGGCTTAGGCGCTAACAATTCAAGCGCCAAGCTTACCATCTGGCAATTAACCGCATAGTTGATCTGAGTAAAGTCTAGTGGAGAAAACTGAACTTTGATGGCCTGATCGGCCAAAGCGTATTGATAGCGCGGATCGGCAATTCGCCCATGAAGGCTGCACAGCTGTGCACCTTTATTGGGCTTTAGCCATACATCCAGCCCGGTATCGGCAGCCAGCACCGCCAATGCCTCTGTGGCAGCGGTTGTCAGCGGGCTTAATATCCGTAGAACGGCAACTGGCCGGTCTTCGGTAACCAGTAACTCAATATGGCTAACGGCCTTACTTTCAGCAACGCTGTTTAGCAGCCACTGCCGCAAGGGAGCTATAAGGGCACTTAATACCAGTGGCAGTACTCGACACTCGGTGACATCAATAATGTCGCTACTCTGCTGCGCACGAAACCCAACGCTTACCTTGCTGCCACGATAATTCACTGCCAGCCGACAACGCCCGCGATAATGCCAAGGGTTGCTGGTAACGGGCGGCAGCAGTGTTTGAGGCTCCATTTTGCCCAAGCGAGACAATTGCTCGAGTGCGGCGGCCTGCTTTAAGGCAATCTGTGCCTCATGGGTTATATGTTGGGCATTGCAGCCACCACATTCATTCGCATGTGGGCACAATGGCTGGGTACGCTGGTCAGAAGCTTGTGTCACCTCAACCAATTCGGCTTCGCTGAAGCGACTACGCTGCTGAGTAACCTTAGCCACTACCTGCTCCCCCGGCAGTGCACCAGCAATAAACGTAACCCCTTTTTTATCACGGGCCACACCTCTGCCATCGGCACTCCAGCCAGAAATATCAAATAGTTGCCTGATGCCTGCGGCGGATGCCTTTTTCTGCGCGGGTTTAAAGACACGGGGCCCTAATGATCGACGTTTAGCGGCCATTACCGACAACCCTTACACGATTGATTTACCCACCTGAACACCAAGACTTTTCGATGAAGCAAGGGCCATAGGTTATTCATTAAACAGCCCAGAAGACAGGTAACGGTCGCCACGATCACAGATAATCGCAACGATAATGGCATTTTCCAATGTGTTGCTAAGCTGCAATGCCGCTGCAACCGCACCGCCCGACGACACGCCGCAGAAAATGCCCTCTTCACGCGCCAGAGCACGCATGGTGTCTTCTGCCAGCTGCTGCCCCATATTCACCACCTGATCAACACGGGCGGCATCAAAAATACTGGGCATGTACTCTTGCGGCCAGCGGCGAATGCCGGGAATACTAGCCCCCTCTTCAGGCTGTAAACCGACAATCTGAATCTCGGGATTCCGGCTTTTCAAGTACGCCGACGCCCCCATAATCGTGCCAGTAGTGCCCATGGAGCTGACAAAATGCGTAATACGCCCCTTTGTCTGGCGCCAAATTTCCGGGCCGGTTCCCTCATAATGTGCCAACGGATTATCTGGGTTACCAAACTGATCGAGTACCTTACCCAAGCCCTGCGCCGCCATTGATTTAGCCAGATCGCGGGCCCCTTCCATCCCCTCTTCCCGGGTCACCGTAATTAATTCTGCGCCATAGGCGGCCATGGAAGCTTTGCGTTCGCTGGTCATGTTGTCGGGCATGATCAGGGTCATGCGGTAGCCTTTAATAGCCGCCGCCATCGCCAAGGCAATACCCGTATTACCACTGGTGGCTTCAATCAGGCGGTCGCCAGGCTTTATCTCACCACGCTCTTCGGCTTTGCGAATCATCGACAACGCCGGGCGATCCTTAACTGAGCCGGCAGGGTTATTGCCCTCAAGCTTCACCAGCACGGTATTGCTGGTATTGCCCGGCAAGCGCTGCAAACGCACCAAAGGCGTTTCGCCAACGTAAGATTCAATAGTGGGAAACTCAAGATCTGCCATAACACAACCAACTGTCTGTTTGTCGAAGAAGCAGGCATCCAGTCGTAAAGACTGACAAGCCTGACAAAGCGCGCTATTTTACCTGCGAATATGCTAAGGTGAAACCAACTAACAACGGGTTAAAAACCCTGTCTGCCCATATAGCACTCTATTAAACCCTAATTCACCGTTACCCTATGTCTACTCGCAGCCTTGCTGACCAAATTTACCGTCTTACCCTTCTGCCCGTACTGGTTATTTCACTCACCCTTGGCGCTGTACTGAGCTACTTACATGTGCAACACCTTAACAGCGCCAAAACTAAATACATACAGACTCTAGGCTGGCAAATGGCAGCCCTGCTGTCACCCGTGCTGGAAAACGGTACCCACGATGCATTGCGTCAGGCAACCCAAGGGCTTATAGAAAACGGCGTACTGATTAACCTCTGCATCTACGATGAAAACAAAAAACGTATATATCACCGCGGTAAACAAACGTTAGAAAACCCCGACTTTCCAGAAAAAGTGGATGAAGTCTTTGATGATTCCAAAAAGCACCTGTCGTTTCCCATCATGAACCGCACACTCGAACACCCTATCGGCTGGTTATACGGCGAAATCGACAACACCTTTTTTAATTTGCTGAAGTATCAAACCCTCACCCTCGTGTTACTGGTAGCATTACTGGCTTGCCTGATGGCCATTGCATTATCTACCGTTTTTTCGCGCCGCCTTATTGCCCCCATTCGCGAGCTCAAACAAGGGATAGAGCATTTCCGCAACGGCTTTTACAGTCATGAAATTGTCATCCATCAAGACGATGAGTTTGGCCAACTTGCAAACGAGTTAAACACCATGGCTGACAAAATTGCCTTAAGTCGCCAGGAGCTGCAAAACAACGTTGACCAATCCATGCAGGATATTCGCGAAACCCTGGAGACCATTGAAATACAAAATGTTGAGCTGGATATTGCCCGTAAACAAGCATTGGAAGCCAGCCGCATCAAGTCAGAATTTCTCGCCAGCACCAGCCATGAAATACGCACCCCTCTCAATGGCATTATTGGTTTTACCAGCCTCATGTTTAAAACTGATCTCGACTCCCAGCAGTTAGATTATTTACGTACCATCGAGAGCTCTGCACAAAACCTGCTAGCGATCATCAATGACATTTTGGATTTCTCCCGCATTGAATCTGGCACACTCTCACTTAACAACACACCTTTTAACTTGCGCCAAACCATCGAGGAAACGCTACAAATACTGTCGCCACTGGCACACGAAAAAAACCTCAACTTGATCAACTTTGTCGACACCCAAACACCGCTGCACCTGATTGGCGATCCATTGCGATTGCGCCAGGTACTTACCAACCTCATCAACAACGCTATCAAGTTCTCTCACAGCGGCAATGTTTTGATTAACGTGGCTTCTGAAACCATTGAAGACAATCATTGCACGTTGAAATTTTCGGTCACTGATTACGGTATTGGGGTGAGCCCTGAGCAGGCCAGAAACTTATTTAAAGCCTTTTCGAGTGGCAGCGGAGCTGACAGCTTAAAACAGGGTGGCACAGGCCTTGGGTTAGCGATTTCAAAGGGGCTGGTCGAGAAAATGGGCGGCCGTATAGGCCTGCACAATCAAGTCAATACCGGCGCAGTGTTCTGGTTTACCGTAAAGATGGGAATCGACTTGCAAGCCAACCAGCGCCCCTATCATGCGTTACAGAATAGCAACATTATGGTTGTAGAAGAAAATGAAGACGCGTTTAGACAATTAGAGCAGCTCCTGCTGCAATGGAACGTAAACGTTATCCGCTTACCCTCACTGGATGAGGTTAGCGATGTTACCAGCGCCATACAAAGCAAACAAAGTACGCCAGCGTTGCTTTTGTACTCAACCCAACCGGCCGACCTCTATCAACATCAGGCCGAGATTACTCTGTCGCAATTGCACGACATCAACTACCGTTACAACTGCAAAATTATTTGCCTATGCCACGCCAATGAACAGAGACGTTTGCAGGCATTGAAGCAGGATACCTGCATTCGTTTCATCAACAAGCCGATTATGCACGACCGACTTTACGTCAACATCTGTGAAGAACTGCAGTTGGAAGCTCAGTTGAGCTACGAGCACCGCAAGGCGCTACCAAATCATTTGCCGGCACGCCAGTTGAATGTGCTGGCAGTTGACGACAACCGAGCAAACCTCATTTTAGTGAGCGAATTTCTCACCGGTCTGGGGGCAAGTGTCGTTCAAGCAACCAATGGCACTGATGCTATTTCATTGGCCTCGAAAAACCACTTTGACCTGATATTTATGGACGTGAAAATGCCAGATATGGATGGTATGGAAGCAACACGTCAAATTCGTCTAAACGAAAAAACTGAAGCCAGAACCCCCATCATCGCATTAACCGCCCACGCACTGGATGAACAAAAAGCCCCATTGCTATTGGCGGGCATGGATGACTTTCTGAGCAAACCGGTTGGCGAAGACCAGTTAAAACGCGTTATTCAGCGTTGGTGCAAGAATGTCGACATCAGCCCCAGCACCGACAACCAACCCATTAAAGCAGGCATTCATGAAAAACGAAAAGCGCTCTCTGGCCCGGTTGATCTGACCAACTGTTTAAAACTCAGCAATTACAAACCAGACCTTGCTCGTGACATGTTGCAAATGCTGCTGAATAATCTGACAGATGAGCGAGCCAAAATCACCAAAGCATTTGAAGACAAAAATCATCCTCAACTTGCCGACCACGTGCACAAGCTGCATGGCAGCTGTTGCTATGTAGGTGTACCACAACTCAGAGAAATCGCCTCACTGACTGACAAAATGTTGGAAAAAAACAAAACTGAACATTTGGAAGAACGGATGGAGGCATTAATAAACGCGATAGATACGCTGATTGAGTGGTCAGAGCAGTACGATGTTGAAGCGCTATTTACTGATTAACAGGCAGGCAGCCACTAAATAATAGCCGCATAAGCAACGGCGTAGTGTTTTTCATCAGAAAGGCTCAACAACACACGTCGGCCTCCCAGCCTCTGTAAAACTTGCAGGGCCCCATCGCTGAGTTGGCAATCTGGCGCACCGGTGTCCGGGTGGTTGCTGATTTCAATATGCTGCCATGAAACCCCTCGACCAATTCCCGTTCCCAACGCTTTTGCTACCGCCTCTTTGGCAGCAAACCGTTTGGCCAGAAAGGCCACCGAACCCTGTCGACTTTCAAACTGCTTAATTTCCGATGATGTTAAAATACGTTGTACAAAGGCCTGCCCCAACCGCTGATAAGTGGCAGTAATACGATCAATTTCAACAATATCCGTGCCTATGGCAATCATGAGGTATACGACCTGAAAAGTTCGCGGCTTTTTAAAGGTTTATCGCCCAGATGTGGCGCCAGCGCCAAACGCGCCAAGTGTTTTGCGGCTTGGCGAACAGAGTCACGCGCATAATCACCGGCAGCTATCGCCAGAATATCACTACCAGAAAATACACGACTCTGCGGGGCCTGCCTTAATGTAAACCCTTCTGCAGGGTCAAACCAGTACTCACTATCTGCCCGCACAGGTTCACCCGTGCAGCAGTCATGCTGCCAGTCGACCCCATAGCCCAGCGCACTCAGCAATGCAAACTCAAAATCACGCAAGGCACTTTCAACCGCTCCAGTAACCGACAGGCGCGCCAACGTATTTTGGTATAAATAGTAGATATCGGAATGGGGATCGGCCGGCTGCAAGAGACGTGTAAGTACTTCATTCACATACATTGCTGCATACGAATAAAGACCTGGCAACACCGTGACTCGCCCAGCCAGTTCGAGGTGCAACAATGATTTAAGATCACCTTTGCCCGCCCAGGAAACCGTATACGGACAAAAAAGCTGGACCGGCACGCGACTACGACTTTTACGCCGCGCACCTTTAACAACTGCAGCTACTAGCCCAAAATCAACCGTTAGCAAATCGGCAAGTAAACTGGTTTCCCGATACGCCCGAGAATGGAGCACATAAACTGGCTGTAATTCAACCCGCATCACCTGCTCCAATGCACGTTAAATGTCGTCGTAACCTAAACTTCGTAGCGCCCGCTCGTCATCAGACCAACCAGACTTAACCTTCACCCAGAGCTTAAGCATCACTTGATAGCCAAACAGTAATTCCATATCTTGTCTGGCCTGCTGCCCGATCAGCTTGATGCGTTCGCCGCCGTCACCAATCAGAATTTTTTTCTGCCCTTTACGCTCAACCAAAATAAGGCCGTTAATAAAAAGAATCTCGCCTTCATGGGTGAAGTCTTCGATTTCAACGGTCATCTGGTACGGCAATTCATCGCCCAACTGCCGGGTGATTTTTTCGCGAATAACCTCCGCCGCCAAGAACCGTGAACTACGATCGGTAATCTGGTCTTCCGGAAACAAATGCATAGCTTCTGGCAGATGCCCTTCGATTAACGACTGCAAACGGTCAAGGTTATCGTTATTTAAGGCCGAAATAGGGACCATTTCAGCATCGGGCAAAACACCCTGTAATTTTTGCAAATGCGGCAAAAGCATTGCTTTGTCTTCTAGTTGATCGACTTTATTAACGGCTATGATCACAGGGCAGTTGAGATCCGACAGCCTTCTGGCCACTAGTTCATCCTCTTCTGTCCACTGCAACTTATCCACCACAAACACCACCACATCAACATCGGCAATGGCCATGGTGGCAGCCCGGTTCATATAGCGGTTGATCGCCTTGTCGTGATTTTTATGCATTCCCGGAGTGTCAACATAAATGGCCTGTGTACCATTTTCTGTTTTAATACCCAGCAGGTTATGGCGAGTCGTCTGCGGCTTGCGCGAAGTAATACTGATTTTTTGCTGCAAGATATGGTTCAATAATGTGGATTTACCCACATTGGGGCGACCTACGATGGCAACATAACCACACTTTTCGGGTTTTGCATCGGTCATTTTTTACTCCGCCTGCCATTTGGCGCCAAACGCTTCAAGGCCTCTTTAGCCGCCAGCTTTTCTGCCGTTCGACGATTAGTTGCTTCTGCCAGTACCGGCTCAGAAAGGCCTTCCACTTCACAGGCAACCGTAAACACCTGGGCATGCGCCTCGCCATCAGTCTTTACTACAGAGTATTCAGGCAACGGTTTCTTTTGTGCCTGCAAAAATTCCTGCAAGCGGGTTTTTGCATCTTTTACATTCACATCGAGGGAAAGCCCCTCCAAACGCGATGCATACCAGCCAATAATAATGTCTTTACAAACTGACATCCCACTATCGAGAAAAATAGCACCGATGATAGCTTCAACGGTATCAGCCAAAATGGAATTGCGGCGATAACCACCACTTTTCATTTCGCCATCTCCCAGGGTCAGCATATCGCCCAGCATAAGCTCACGGGCAATTTCTGCGAGAGTATCCCCCTTCACCAACTGCGCACGCAAACGGCTAAGCTGTCCTTCCCGGGCATCAGCAAACTTATGGTAGAGGTACTCACCAATCGTAAAGTTAAGAATCGAGTCACCCAAAAATTCCAGGCGCTCGTTATTGCGAGAACCCGCACTGCGATGCGTGAGCGCCAGGCGTAATAAGCTTTCATCATGAAACGTATAACCAAGCCGATTGGTTAAACGCTGATAATCAATCTTGTTTTTCAGCACGAGGCTTACAACACTCCCCTGGAAATTTGCTATCGAGAACGTTATTAAAAGTCAGCATGGCATCAATGTTATAAAACAGTGGCACACGCACTTCGTAGTTAATTTTTACCAGAACACGGTCGTTCAGCCGTTCTACCTCCACGTCGTTGGCACCTTTACTGCGGACACCATTGACCACAAAAAATCTACTGAGCTGGCCTCTAATTTCTGTGGTACTTAAACTCTCAATGCCTCCTGGAACCTCCCCCAGATTGCGTAAAGACTGTATAAAATATTGATTTTCGGCATAGTGTGGCGCCAGTTTGACACCAATAAAAATCAAGCCACCAAACATCGAAATCGCCACTAACCACCCTAGCGTTGACAGCCCTTTTTGCTTTTGTTTCAAACGCATGGTTTTTCTCCCAAGCTGAATATTGTTATAAGCCAGCATCTCTGCCAAATGGGCCCCTTACTGAATGGAACCCACCCGAGAGAAGCTCGGCAAGCTTAAAAATGAATTCCAGTGCATCCAGATCCCAAACGCCTTTCCGACAATATTTTCTTCCGGTACAAATCCCCAGACACGACTGTCAGAGCTGTTATCGCGGTTGTCTCCCATCATAAAATAATGGCCTTCAGGTACAACCCAGGTGCCGCTACGACTTAAACTGCCCGGCACAATATGTTTGCGCATCAAATGCTCAACCCCCGCCAGATTTTCGTAGGTAATCTGGTACTGTGGGTTTTGTGGCGGTAAAGACGCCTCCAGCTTCTGCGGCATTTTCTCGCCATTTATATACAGCTGGTTGTTGATATAGCGAATTTCATCACCCGGCAAGCCAACTACGCGTTTAATAAAGTAAATCTTTTCGTGCGGCGGAAAAAACACCATTACGTCGCCACGCTTGGGCTCATTGATATCAATCACTTTGGTGCGTACAACCGGTAAACGGAGTCCATAGTGAAATTTATTCACCAGAATAAAATCACCGACTTCCAGGGTTGGCACCATGGACTCCGATGGAATTTGAAACGGTTCAATAATAAACGAGCGCAGAATCAACACCACCGCCAGCACCGGAAAAAATGATTTCGAGTACTCAACAATAACGGGTTCTTTAGAGACAGCTGCTCTAGCTTCCACAAGTGCTGCTTCATTACCGGCAACGGACTGTGCTTCAACGCTATCAATGGCTTCTCGGCGCTTTTTAGCAAGCACGAGAATATCGAACAACCAGATCAAGCCACTGGCAAAAACCAGCAACACCAGTATGAGTGGAAAATTTATATCCATGCTGAACCCTTATATGTAATGCTTTTTTAACTATCCACTTTTAAAACAGCCAAGAATGCTTCCTGCGGGATTTCTACCCGCCCTACTTGCTTCATGCGCTTTTTACCCGCTTTCTGCTTTTCAAGCAGCTTGCGCTTACGGGTAATATCACCGCCATAACATTTGGCAGTTACGTTTTTCCGCAATGCCTTTACGGTGGTACGAGCAACAATCTGCCCGCCAATCGCTGCCTGAATGGCGACATCAAACATCTGCCGGGGAATCAGTTCTTTCATTTTTTCGGTCAGTGCACGCCCTTTATAATGAGCATTGTCACGGTGAACAATTAACGCCAAGGCATCCACCTTGTCACCATTGATCAATACATCCAAGCGTACAAGGCGAGCAGCTTGGAAATGCGAAAAGCTGTAATCTAATGACGCAAATCCGCGGCTCACAGACTTGAGGCGATCAAAAAAGTCCATCACCACTTCGTTCATAGGCAGTTCATAAGTTACCGACACCTGGCTGCCCATATACTGCATGTCTTTCTGTACGCCGCGTTTCTCAACACAAAGGGTGATAACTGACCCCAAATGTGCCTGGGGCACCAGGATATTAGCTTGTACAATCGGCTCTCGCATTTCATCAATAACGCCGGGATCTGGCAGTTTTGACGGGTTATCCACGTAAACCACATCACCATCAGTTTTTACCACTTCGTAAACCACTGTAGGTGCTGTGGTAATCAGATCGAGATCATATTCACGCTCTAAACGCTCCTGAATGATCTCCATGTGCAACATACCCAGGAAACCACAGCGGAAGCCAAAGCCAAGCGCATCAGAGCTTTCTGGTTCGTAAAACAGTGAAGCGTCATTCAGCGTTAATTTTGCCAGTGCTTCGCGGAAATTCTCATATTCATCAGAGTCTACCGGAAACATACCCGAATAAACCTGAGGCTTTACCTTTTTGAAACCGGGCAACGCCAGCGTATCAGGCGTGTTAGCATGGGTAAGGGTGTCGCCGACAGGTGCGCCGTGAATATCTTTAATGCCTGCCACCACAAAGCCTACTTCACCGGCTTTTAAAACACCGGTGGGGTGTCGTTTGGGTGTAAACACGCCCACTTGATCAACAACATGCGCCTTACCAATCGACTTGGTAATGATTTTGTCTTTATTTTTCAGAGTGCCCTGTACCACCCGCACCAGCGACACCACACCTAAGTAGTTGTCGAACCACGAGTCAATGATCAGCGCTTGTAACGGTGCATTAACATCACCTTTCGGCGGAGGAACCAAGCGCACGAGCTCTTCCAACACATCTTCAATGCCCAAGCCTGATTTGGCACTGCATTTAACGGCAGACATGGCATCGATACCAATGATGTCTTCAATTTCCTGTGCCACACGCTCTGGCTCAGCCTGTGGCAAATCCATTTTGTTGAGTACGGGGATCACTTCAAGCCCCTCTTCTACCGCGGTATAACAGTTAGCCACTGACTGCGCTTCAACGCCCTGAGCCGCATCCACCACTAACAAAGCACCTTCACAGGCAGACAGCGAGCGCGACACCTCATAAGAGAAGTCCACGTGCCCAGGGGTATCAATAAAATTGAGTTGGTAGGTTTTACCATCGCGAGCGGTATAGTTGAGCGTTACGCTTTGCGCTTTAATCGTGATGCCGCGTTCGCGCTCGATATCCATCGAGTCGAGCACCTGCTCCGCCATTTCACGGTCGGTGAGCCCCCCACATACCTGAATGAACCGGTCTGCAATGGTGGATTTGCCGTGGTCAATGTGGGCAATTATCGAGAAATTTCGGATATGGCTTAGGTCAGTCACGATTGCATCAAACTTCTATAAAATCAATGGGATACGGAAGCAGAAGCCTACCCCCGACAAATAAGGGCGCAAGCATACCGTATTTCAAGATTTCAAGCTATGAAAGGCTTAACAAGGGGCGTTACTGTTATGCCCCTTGCAAGCTTCTAGAGACTAATCGATAACAATCGTTTTGAAGATAGCTTGTCCTCGACGCAAAAAGCGGATGGGCACAGGTTTTTTCTCCGGCAGAGCTTCCACCAACCGCCAGAAGCCTTCCACAGACTCCACCTTGTCGTATCCTAGCTGGGTAATGACATCGCCGACTCTTAAGCCCGCTTCGGCAGCCGGGCTACCCACAACAACCTGCTCAACCATCACGCCTTCGTTATCCTGAACCGGCGCAACCGAAAGCCCCAAACGACCACCGTCCGGGCCCTCTGTCATAGCTTCAGCTTTAGTCACCTTGCCTAGTGTGCCAACGACAACTTTGAGGGTTTTGCGCTTACCTTGCCGCATCACCTGCATAGAAACCTTGTCACCTGGCGCTGTCTGCCCTACTACATGTGGCAGGTCGCCAGAACTATCTATCGCAACACCATCAAATTGCACAATCACATCACCCACTTCTACGCCAGCGCTGGCCGCAGGGCCACCGGGCTCCATTTGCGCAACCAACGCACCGGAAGGTTTATCAAGACCAAACGATTCCGCCAGTGATTTATCAACCTCCTGAATCACTACACCTAACCAGCCGCGATCCACATGGCCCTTTTCTTTCAGCTGCTGCACCACTGATACAGCAACGCTGGCGGGAATGGCAAACGACAAGCCGATAGATCCGCCTGAACGGGTGTAAATCTGGGAATTAATACCCACCACTTCGCCATCAAGGTTAAACAGCGGACCACCACTGTTACCAGGATTGATCGCCACATCCGTTTGAATAAACGGCACGTAGTTTTCGTTTTTTTCCGTAGGAATACTACGACCAATCGCACTGACAATACCGGCACTCGCAGAAAAATCCAGGCCAAACGGCGAGCCTATTGCCAGCACCCACTCACCCACTTTCAGCTGATCAGGCTTGGCAAACTTCAAAAACGGCAAGCCATCTGCTTCAATTTTCAGCAACGCCAAATCTGAACGCTCATCAGCCCCCACCAAGGTTGCAGCAAACTCACGTCGATCAACCAGCCTTACCATAATTTCATCAGCTTCGCCGACAACATGATTATTGGTAAGAATATAACCATCATCAGAGATAATAAAACCTGACCCCATAGCCGCCATATCACGTTGCTGAGGCTCCAGCAGCTCACGAAAGATGTCTGGCAAAGCACCTTGCGGAAGCTGCCGCTCATTAAACAAGCGACGGGCTTTACTCTTGGTAATGGTATTAATTTTGACTACAGCGGGAGAGGATTTTTCGACAAGATCACTAAAATCAGGCAAGCTTCGCGCCTGTGCCACCCAGCTGAGCAGGCACAAACTAAACACCGAAAGCCATATAGTAATTTTTTGCATGTAGTAAAAACTCCTATAACAAACAATGCCAAAAACAAATGCAGGTTGCGCCGTCAGCTACCAAGATCTAAAGCAACGGCGCACGCTATTTAATGACATTCACAACAGAAACAAGTTCAGATAATGGCTGATGCCTACCCATTAAAACGGGTTCAAACGCTGCACAGTTTCTTCGTTGAATCACAAAACGCACGGCGATTGCACCGGCGAGCAGACCCGCCAAACCCAATAAAATCGACAAGCCTTCGGATGCAAAAACGTAATGTCCTAAGGTTACGCCCACGAGAAAAAAAACCAGTGGCAATAAGTAGGCAATAAGCGATGCACTGACAACCACCGACTCATGAATACCGATATCCACTCTATCACCCGGCAAAAAAGGTTCGCCTTCTAGCCCGCCGGAGCGAGCTACTTTTAGATAGTTGGGCGTAGCACCGAATTTGGAAAGCAGCGACTGACCACAACCTTTTTGTGCCTTACAACTGCCGCAGGCTGAGGTTTGTACAGCTTCTACCCAAAGAAAATCCGGCTCTACCGCAATCACAGTAGTGGCTTCAATTAACATAGCGAACGACCTACTGCATCTGATTAGCCGCTCGAGCCTCGGGGGGCTCAGCAGCCCCGGGGGGTTCCTGCACGGAGTTGACTTCCGGCACGGCACTCACAGTCGGCAGCGTCATACCGGCAACAACCCGTTTCGCTGTAAGCAAAGGCACTTCACCCACCAACGTTACCCGGTAGGTTTCACCAGCTCCCTGAAAGGGCGACATATAAACAACCGTTGCCCCACGCAGGGCTTCTAGGGGTTGTGGATCCGATACGGTTTGCACAAATACCGAGAAGCTGCTGATACCATCGGTAAACATAACCATTTCTCCCAGAGATCCGGCTTGCCTGGCCCCCATCATGGCGAAGCCCTTGGGCACCCAACCAAACTGCCATTGAGTCGCAGTCATGGCCTCTGTTTTATCGCAATTAAGGCCTCTATCGATATTCACTTCATTGGCAGCCAACTCGCCAGTGTTGCGGGCAACCTCTTCACCCAACATTAGATCCACAAACTGAAAACGCTCCAGCACCTGCATTTTATTCAGGGTGAGCACGCGCAATGGCAGTAACGTTTCTTTATCCAGCGCAAGACTTTGTCCAAAACGGTAATCGTCTTTTGGGGCAATATGAATGACCAGCGCGTTGCGCCCTGCAACACGATCTTCTCCCCGCACGAATATATCGTAGTATTCCGACAAGCCTGGATATTGCTTAAATAGCTCGCCGAGCTGGCCGCGCAATATCAAATCAGCAACCCCAAGGCAGTTGCTGTCTCGCTGATCTCGGATCACCGCGCGATCAGGGCCACTCAGGTATTGTAGACGCTCAAACTCGCGACCATCTTCAACCGTATGGACAACTTTAAACGTGTCCAGGGCACCGCCGTGCTCATAAGTAAAGGTGCCTTGATAATCGAGATTACGCAGGGCTATAGACATGCCCCTAAGCAGGTCTACAACCTCGATGGTATTCGCTGTTTGGGTCTGTGCAAGCGCCGAAACGGAGAAAAAAGTAACGAGAGGGAAAACGAAGAGAGTAAAGCGCTTGAGGATAGACATGTTGCTCCTAAGTATCTACAGGCAACAGCTGCATCGCCAGCCTCAGGGTTGGACCAGCTGAACAAGGGTGCCCTGCTCAGGCCACCCATAGATCACGATCAACTACTGCGCGGGAGCGGCCTCTATCACCGAATCCCCAACATTATCGGTACTCAGTTGTGCAGATTCAAGAGCCTTGTCAATACGAGGAATACGGGCGAAGGGCAACATCCCGGCACCCGTGTTAGCCGTGTGCTCTGCATGCTCAAGCATCAAGCCATTCAGGTAGGCTTTCAGTTCGGGGCCAGGAGAAGCCCCTTTGATAGGAATAATCACCACCGGCTGTTGCTGCTTACCGCTCAGATCGCCAGCACTCACATTGCGCATGGCCGGAAAGTCTGGAGCCAGTAGCCCCATCGGCATATCAGCAGCAGCTTCCGCGGGCGTTACTGCTTCAGCTACTTGCGGCGCATCAGTTCCGGTCTGTAACTGTTGCACCCCGAAAACAGCCAATGAAGCCACAGACGCCGCTACTGCAAATCGGGTTACGTTACCCCACAACCCCACATTTTTTGAGCCAGCAACAGCACCTGAAACCTGTAGAGCGGGTTCATCATCCAGCGCGGCCATTACTCTGCCAGAAAGATCGAAACGGGAAACCTTGATATCGTCACCACGCATGACCGACCCAACCACCTGGTATCTGGCCCAGGTTTCACGAGCCTCAACATCACCATCAACTTCCTTCAGCACCCGATGTAACTCAAGTTCGGTCAGTTCGCCGTCCATCAGAGCAGATAACATCTCGTTGCCGTGGTGCGTGTTATTGCGTTGTGTCATACGTAAGTTAACCTCGATGAACGCCGCGTGCTCGGCGCCTAACGTTAGTTCCCCCACCTACGGCCAAGCCATAAGTGAAAATTTTGGGCAGTTAATGGCACATATAAGAGCGCCACAACCGCCCACCTGAACCCTGCCTTAACCTGTCTATTGTTGGATATGACAGAGCCGTGCAAAAATGGTTCACAAATATACAAAAAAAATTGTGGTTAGTTCAAAAGCGGCGACATCGCTTTATCAATCGCCTCGCGGGCCCTGAAAATACGAGACCTTACCGTACCGACGGGACATTCCATCACTTCGGCAATTTCCTCATAACTCAGCCCATCCATTTCACGCAGGGTGACTGCCGTACGTAAATCCTCAGGCAACGCAGCTATCGCCTTATCGACAACCGCCTTTAACTCATCGCGAAACAGGTTATTCTCAGGTGTATCAATATCTTTTAGTGACTCACTGCCACCATAATACTCGGCATCTTCCACCTCAACATCAGAACCGGGTGGTCGCCGACTTTGCGAAACCAGATGGTTTTTGGCGGTATTGATAGCAATTCGGTACAACCACGTATAAAACGCACTATCCCCACGAAAGTTAGCCAGCGCCCGGTAGGCTTTGATAAAAGCCTCTTGAGCAACATCATAAACTTCGGCCGAATCTCTTACATAACGCCCTATAAGGGCAACTATTTTATGCTGATACTTGAGCACCAGTAGATCAAAAGCACGCTTATCGCCCTTTTGAACCCGCTCTACCAGTGCCTGGTCAGTATCCTGAGCAGACGCTCCTGCCATTCATATTCTCCAAAACTCACATCCGTGACTCAACATTACCTTACGAGTCACTGTTCAATTCGGCACATTTTGAGCCACCCATAGACAAATCGCCAACCAGTTAGTTCAAATTGTGCCAACTTCACCCATTTTCAACCGCACTTTCACGCGGTAACGTCTGCATAACGATTATTTTCGTACTATTAACCCGGCGACAAATAGATCTACTTATCTATTTTGTTGCACGTTTTTCTATTTTGTTGCACGCTTTGGAAATACCCTCGAAATTTTACAAAACCCCTTGTACTTCAAGGACTTACATTTGCCTGCGGCCAATGTCGACGCATCCGTGCGCCGCTTATTACCCCAGCAATAATGTTTGCCGGGTTAATAACTCGTCAATTGGGGCTGGTGGCCTGCACCTGAAGCTCGGCTATAATACGCGGCTTTCCCTGTGACGACACCCGTAGTGGAACTTTGGGCCTGTCATTACCAGAGACCCAATAACCCCTCTTTACATTCTGGATCGGTAAGGTATGACCAAGCATTATCTGTATGACGTCCTCGTTATTGGCAGCGGTGCCGCCGGCCTGACACTGGCACTGAACCTGGCACAACAGCTTAAAGTAGCGGTGTTGAGCAAAAATGAACTTAATGAAGGCTCCACCTGGTATGCGCAAGGTGGCATCGCGGCTGTTCTCGACGATGACGATTCTATCGAGGCCCACGTGCAAGACACACTCAATGCCGGTGGGGGTTTATGCCACGCAGAAGCCGTGCGCTTTACCGTTGAAAACAGCAAGGCCGCCATACAGTGGCTGATCGATCAAGGTGTGGACTTCACCAAAAACCAAGGCGCAGAAGAGTATCATCTCACTCGCGAGGGCGGGCACAGTCACCGCCGCATTATCCACAGTGCCGACGCTACCGGGCGTGCCGTACATACCGCTTTGATCGACAAAGTGCGTACCCACAGCAATATCGATATCTTTACGCAGCATGTCGCCCTGGACCTCACCACGCAAGCAGACACTAACAGCCGTAAAATTCGTTGCACTGGCGCTTATGTATACAACATCAAAACCGACTCTGTCAGCGCCTTTCAGGCACGCTCGGTAATACTCGCGACTGGCGGTGCCAGTAAGGTCTATCTGTACACCTCAAACCCCGACGGAGCCAGCGGCGACGGCATTGCCATGGCTTGGCGTGCAGGCTGCAGAGTCGCCAATATGGAATTTAACCAATTCCACCCTACCTGCCTGTACCATGCCAACGCCAAGTCATTCCTCCTGACCGAGGCGCTCCGTGGCGAAGGTGCCGTATTGCGGCTGCCCTCTGGTGAGCGCTTTATGCACCGTTTCGACGAACGAGCCGAGTTGGCACCCCGCGATATTGTCGCCCGTGCGATCGACCATGAAATGAAGCGGCTAGGCTGTGACTGTGTATATCTCGACATTACCCATAAGTCACCAGAGTTCATTGCCAAGCACTTTCCAACGGTCAAAGAACGCTGCCTGAGTTTTGGCCTGGATATCACCAAGCAACCCATTCCGGTTGTGCCCGCCGCTCACTATACCTGTGGTGGCGTGATGGTGAATCAGAACGGTGAAACCGACCTTAAATGCCTCTATGCCATTGGCGAAACCTCGTTCACCGGTCTACACGGCGCCAACCGCATGGCCAGCAACTCGCTGCTCGAATGCATCGTTTACGCACGCTCGGCAGCGCAGCACATTGTGGCCAATATTAATGACATCAGCCTACCTGATGGAGTCCGCCCATGGGATGAATCGCGGGTAACCAATTCCGATGAAGACGTGATCATCTCGCACAACTGGGACGAACTGCGTCGCTTCATGTGGGACTACGTGGGTATTGTGCGCACACACAAACGCCTTGAGCGAGCCACACATCGTATTAAACTGCTGCAGAAAGAAATTGCCGAGTACTATAGCAATTACAAAGTAGGCAACGACCTGATCGAGTTACGTAACCTGGCTATTGTGGCTGAACTGATTATCCGCTCAGCGATGGAGCGCAGAGAAAGCCGTGGACTACATTATTCATTAGACCACCCCAACCTGCGCAGCATCGCTCGCGACACCATTATTGTACCGCCCAACTTTGCCGGACAGGATATTATTGTCAGCAAGGCCTGATCAGCCTTGCCATGTATCCCGTCAACCAGAGCGCTGGGGTTTAGTCTCTTCAGGAAAAACTGGCTTAAACGCGAAGCCAGTTTTCCGCCACAAATCTCAAATGGGAAATACCTCGCGGCAAACATAATCCGCAATTGCCAGCGAGGCGGTTAACCCCGGCGACTCGATGCCAAACAGATTCACCACACCGCGCACACCGTGGCGGCCCTCACCCTCAACTCTAAAGTCGGCCGCCGGCTCACCGGGTGCCTGCAGTTTTGGGCGGATACCGGCATAGCCAGGCGCCAGGGCATTGTCGGGAAGGTCTGGCCAGTAGCGGCGGATGGCGTCGTAAAAACCGTCGGCGCGAGCCGGGTCCACGCAGTAGTCAATGGCTTCCACCCATTCCACATCCGGGCCAAAGCGGGCAGCGCCGGCGAGATCCAGGGTCAGGTGAACGCCGAGCCCGGCTTTTTCCGGCACCGGGTAAATCAAATGCTGAAAGGGCGAACGGGTGGTGAGGTTATAATAATTGCCCTTAGCGTAGTAGCAGGACGGAACCTGTGCGGCAGGAAAACCTGCCAGCTTGCTGGCCAGGGCTTGCGCATGCAGGCCAGCGCAATTAATCAACAACCTGGTGTGAAGCTCCATGGGTTGCTCACCACCCACCTGCAGCAGCACGCCGTCGTCAACACATCGCCCACCCAGCACCGGCGAACCAAAGGCCAGCATACCGCCGGCGTCTTCCAGCTCGCCCTGTAGCGACAACATAAAGCCGTGGCTGTCGATAATCCCGGTGGACGGTGATAACAACGCGCCGACACAGGCCAGTGCCGGCTCACGCTCGCGCACTTCATCGCGAGATAACCAAGTCAGGTCGTCAACGCCACTGGCCCGGGCATTGGCCTGAATCGATTCCAGTCGGCTCAGCTGCGCTATATCCGTGGCCACAATCAGTTTGCCGCAGCGGGAATAGGCCACGCCGTGTTCGTCGCAATAGCCGTACAACTCCCGCTTGCCCGCCACACAGAGCTGGGCCTTCAGCGAATTGGGGGCGTAATAAATACCTGCGTGAATCACCTCACTATTGCGCGAGCTGGTTTCCGAACCGATACAAGTAGCCTGCTCCAGCACCACGGTTTCCACACCCCGTTGCGCCAGAGCCCGCGCCACCGCCAGGCCAACCACCCCCGCGCCGGCCACCACACATTCAATGCGCTCTGCCACGTTTTATCCCTATGCGCTGCTATACAGCGCAGCAAAACCTGTACTTACGAGAATAGTATCGCCGCTCCTGCGCGTATCTAAAACGTTTCACAGGGCAGGCTCTCCCTGCGCCCGCAGCATATGACCGCCATGAACGACGGCAATGCCGAAATTGCAGGACGCAAATGCCGGCCCGTACACCCTGCACATAAATAGAGAGGCACCTGGCATCTTTACGGTTTATTTTTGCCATGACAAGCCCTGGGTGCTCTTTCGCTGGAAAGCGGCAGTTTTCCCGGTTAAGATCACCTATGCTGCACCACAGCATAAAACATCCGACACCAGACAACTCGTGACCAACACCAAGGACCGTAAGTATGGGGATTGCATTTCTTCAAGACCACCCGGCTCGGTACAGTATTGCCAACGAACTTCACGCACGCCCCTTTGCCATTACATCGGCACCCTGCTACGTCGCGTTCCTGGTTATGAAGTCACCAGAGGATGGCGCCAGCAGCGATCTTGACAGGGAACTGAACCACCTGAAAACCCTGCTAGACCGGTTTGGTGCCGAGCACCCGCCCCCCGATGCCACGCATTATTCCGGCAAGCTCGGGCACACCACCCTGAAATGGGAGTGCCATACGGAGTTTGTCACCTACACGCTTTTCAGTGATGGCCTGCCGGCGCGACCGTTTGATACGGAACTCTTCGAGTTTTTCCCGGAAGATTGGTTGCAAGCCGCGCCGGGCCGCTATTTCACCTCCGGCTTAATACGGGTCGAACAATGCGATTATAACGACCCCCGAATTCTGGAGTCGGCCAACCAATGGTTTCTACCTGAAAGCCTCGCGGTTTCCAGCGTGCTGGATAACGCCGCTGTGGTAGCCACCGATTTTCGTGTCGATGCGAATGGCCATATCCGCTTCGCCATTTTTGTCGCCCCCGACACCGGCCCAGCACGCATAGGTCGTATTGTGCAACGCGTTTGCGAAATTGAAATGTACAAGGCCATGGCCATGCTGGGCCTGCCCAAGGCGCGCGAACTGAACCGGGCACTTAGCAAAATCGACCCGCAACTGGCCAGCTTGTTTACCGGTTTGCACAGTGAACACCTCGACACAGAGCAGGCACTGATGCAACTTCTGCCCATCGCCACACAACTGGAACAGTTAAGCGCGCAAACCGAGTTTCGTTTCGGAGCCACCAAGGCCTACGAGATGATCGTGACACAAAGGATAAAAATTTTGCGCGAGGTGCGTTTTAACGGTATGCAAACCCTGGCCGAGTTTATGTTTCGGCGATTCGATCCGGCCATGCGCACGGTAAAATCGCTAGAGCAACGTCTGGGGCACATGACCGAACGGGTCGTGCGCGCGGGTAGTCTACTGCGCACACAAGTGGAAGTGGAACGCTCGGGACAAAACCAAAAACTGCTAAAGAGCCTGGACCGACGCGCGGATACCCAATTGCGTTTGCAGAAAACAGTAGAAGGGCTGAGCGTGGTCGCCATCAGCTACTACACCATTGCCATTGGCAAATATATGCTGCAACCACTGATTGCCCACACAGGCATTACCACAGAACTGGTGGTTGCCGGCATAACACCGCCGGTGCTGCTCACCGTGTGGCTGCTCATTCACCGGCTTACAAAAGCTATCCACCGGAATTAGAGAAGTGGCAACAAGTGTGATCTTACGGCTTCATCTTGTAACGGAGGAAGCCTTACTTCCGCTGACTACTTTCTCTCACGTTTCAGTCTAAGTTTGACCAACGGATAACTTGATTCTGAGGTGACTGGAGTGAGAAAACACCACCGAAACGCAGAAGCGGGTGTAATGAGTTCAGAGACTCCGATTAAGTTGAGATAATATTTTTTTGCCACCTGTCAATGCCTGAACCGCACGGCGTAACACATAGAAAACCGTATACTTCTCAGCCAAGGGACTGCGTCCTATCTTAATCTTAACCTGCTTAAGGTAAGCTAGCGTTTTGTACGACCTAACGAGAAGCGCAGCGGGCAGCTACGGCCCAATACTCACTTAACAGGAGGTAACCACCGATGTGGCGACAAGTTAATACGGTAATTTTTTCAGCCCTTGTTTGGGTAAACCCAGTTTGGGCTGATTCATTGGAAGATATTGTTAATGCACCGTTTCGTGAGGCATCAGCCCACCGCGATGAGTATCGCCACCCAGTAGAAACCCTTAACTTTTTTGAGGTTAAGCCCAATATGACCGTGGTAGAGATTTGGCCCGGTGGCAAGGGTTGGTACACAGAGATACTGGCGCCCTACCTACGTGATAACGGCAAATTGTACTCGGCCCACTTTGATTCTGAATCATCACTTGGTTTTTACGTAAAAGCCCGCGCAGCCTTTATGGAATCGCTAAAAGCACAACCCGAGCTATACCGTAATGTGGTAATGACCGATTTCGACCCACCTAGCAAAGTAGATATTGCCCCTGCGGGCACTGCCGACCGCGTACTCACCTTCCGCAATGTTCACAACTGGTATATGCGTGGTGGTGGTGACGAACGCGTACTGGCTGCCTTTAAAGCCTTTTACACTGCGCTGAAACCCGGTGGCATTCTGGGTGTAGTAGATCACCGTTTGCCGGCCTCGCGCGACTTGGCTGATCAGGAGAGCAGCGGCTATATGCGCCAGGACTATGTGATTAAACTGGCGGAACGGGCCGGCTTTAAACTGGTTGCCTCCAGTGAGATCAACGCCAACCCTGCCGACACAGCCGACTACCCCAAAGGCGTCTGGACCCTGCCTCCCACCTTGGCCAAGAAAGAGCAGGATAAAAACAAGTACTTGGCCATTGGCGAAAGCGACCGCATGACTTTGAAGTTTGTGAAGCCTCTAAGTGAATAATGCAGCTCGAGGTGCAAGGCTCAACTAGCCCGCACCTCGCTCTTGTACCTATATCGTGCGGCGTTTAAATGATTCCCCAACGCAATGTTCGCTGGGGGGATCATTTAGCTTAAAACGCGGCTAGACCATTAAGACCCTCGGCCAAGCCTTCAACCGATGACACTGCCGTTAACCCGCCTCGGTGATTCACATGGAATATGCTGATAGACGCGCCCGTCGCGCTTAATGCGTACACAAAGCGGCCATTGTTACTCTGTGCCATATCGATAGGTCGACTGCCAGGTACCGTGTGGGCCGCCACACCATCTGCTTGCGTTAACGCAATACTGCCATCGCGTTTAATGTTATAGGCAGACAAGGTACCCGAACCAGTATTGGTGGTATACGCAATGCGGCTGTGCTTGGCTACCAGTAACCAACAAGCAGCAGACTGTGCAGAAGGCACCGCAGCGCTGATCACTTGCAGATATCCTTCGCTATCAATTTGGTACGACGAGACAGAACTTGCGCCCGCTGCACCGCCAGCCGCTTCCGACACCAGCAAATGACCACGACGATCAAAATCAAATCCAAAAGGTGTAATACCGGCTGAGGCATTCAGTACTGCCTCACCAGGGATACCTGCCTCGTTCACCAAAAACACCGAAATCAGGTTGCTGGCTTTTTCCGTTACTACCAGCGCATCACCCCAAGGGGTAAAAGAGATTTGCGCAGGCGCAGAACCGGCACCACTCAGTGAGCGGGTAGAGTTTGCCAGTGGGCTCAGGTCACCCTGCTCATCAATGTTAAACCCGCTGATGGAGTCACTACCGGCATTCAGTACATATAGCAAATGCCCATCCATCGCCAAACTTACCGGCTTCTCACCGCCAGAAGGTTCTACATCCACCAGCCGTAAACCTTTTCGGTTAACCTTAAACACCGATACCTCATTAGAGCCCGCGTTAACCACAAACAACCAGCGATTATCATCGGACAATACTACCCCGCCCTGGTTGCCTAAACCGGCACCAGTGCCCAAACCACCCGTTGAAAAACGGCCAACCTCGTCTAATTGACCCTTGGCTGTACGTTTGAACATAAGTATCTCATTACCATCAGCCGCATTGGTTGCAGTAAATACTGCCCCGGCAAAACCGTGATGGGGGCTTGCATTCACCAACGTAGATAATGCTGCCACGGGCATCAATAAAAATATAAAACATAACTGTTTGATGAGTTTCATATGAAAGTCCTTGCATTGATTGAAGAGAGTCGTCGTTATAGTTCTTGCATTGGGTCGAAGTGACAGGGTGTTGAGAAGGGAGTACCCAACACCCCATCAAACAGCCTGCGGGGACATACAAATCTGACCCCTCCATAGGCTGACACAGGCAAGCTTGCGCTATCTGCGCCGATAAATCCTCACGCACGGAATACAACTTTTTAACAAAACTATCACGGCGCAAAATACTACTTATCTATATATTTAAATATATGGATATTCAAATATTTTACGTTATAGTACTATTCGGAATAAGCTAAATACCCAATAAGGCCATCATGAACCCAACCCAGTTTTTTAAATGCCTTGCAGACGACACCCGCCTGCACGCCACGCTGCTGATTGCCAGCGAAGGCGAGCTGTGTGTTTGCGAGTTGATGCAAGCACTTGACGATAGCCAGCCAAAAATATCGCGGCACCTGGCACAGCTACGCAACTGCGGCGTGCTGGACGATGTCCGCCGTGGCCAATGGGTGTATTACTCGCTGGCACCCGACCTGCCGCAGTGGGCCATGCAGGCGCTGCAAGCGGCGGCTATTGGCAGTGCCCCTGCCCTAAAAACCTTTAAGCAAAACCTGCATACCATGAAAAACCGTCCCCAATGTTGTTAAGACCATACCCTATGAAAATTTTATATATCTGTACCCACAACCGCTGTCGCAGCATTTTAAGCGAAGCCATTACCAACCATTTGGCGCAAGGCCAATTGCAAGCGTTTAGCGCTGGTAGCCAACCTGCAGGCGAAGTTCACCCGCTTACCCTTAAATATCTGCAAGAAAAAGACATAGCTACGCAACATCTCAAAAGCCAAAGCTGGGACGACTTTGAAGCCGAGCAACCCGATATCGTGGTAACCGTATGCGACAGCGCTGCTAACGAAGCTTGCCCGGTATGGTTTGGCAACACGTTGAAAGTGCACTGGGGCCTGCCCGACCCCTCCAAACTGCAAGGCAGCGAAGCCGATATCAAACAGGCATTTTTTGATGTAATGGCAACCATTGAACAACGGGTAAACGCCTTGCTGGCATTAAAGCTCAATGAAAAAACAGCCGCTGAACGCCACGCTGCACTTAATCAATTAATCAACTTAACTAATCAGGAGGGCTAGACCCATGGGTTTATTCGAACGTTTTCTTACCTTGTGGGTAGCCTTATGCATTATTGCCGGTGTGTTACTGGGCAATGTCATGCCCGGTCTGTTTCAATGGTTTGCTGCGCAGGAAGTCGCCCATGTAAACATACCCGTAGCGATTTTTATTTGGGTAATGATTTACCCCATGATGATTCAGGTGGACTTTTCTGCGGTTAAAAACGTGGGCAAAAAAACCAAAGGGCTTGTGCTAACACTGGTGATTAACTGGTTGATAAAACCGTTCACCATGGCTGCATTGGGCTGGCTGTTTTTTAAAGTACTATTTGCCCAATGGGTAGACCCACAAACTGCCAGTGAATACATCGCCGGTATGATTTTGCTGGGTGTGGCACCCTGCACTGCCATGGTATTTGTGTGGAGCCACTTAACCAAAGGTGACGCCAACTATACATTGGTACAGGTATCGGTTAATGACCTGATCATGATTTTTGCGTTTGCCCCCATTGCCGCATTTTTGCTGGGTGTAACCGACATTACCGTACCGTGGGATACCCTGCTATTGTCGGTAGTTCTCTATGTGGTGATTCCACTGTTTGCTGGCGTAGTTACCCGTAAGCTGCTCGACAAACGCAACGACCACACACAATTAAATCGCTTTATTGCCGCGTTAAAACCCGTATCAATCGCGGGCTTGCTGGCCACGGTTATACTGCTGTTTGGCTTTCAAGCCGAAACCATTTTAGCCAAACCTATGGCTATTGTACTGATCGCCATACCCTTACTGATTCAAACCTACGGTATTTTTGCACTGGCTTACGGCGCTGCTAAAGCCATGAAACTGCCGCACAATATAGCCGCACCAGCCTGTATGATTGGTACGTCTAACTTTTTTGAATTAGCAGTAGCCGTAGCAATTTCAGTGTTTGGTTTACAATCAGGCGCAGCATTGGCCACTGTGGTTGGCGTACTGGTAGAAGTACCGGTGATGCTTACGCTGGTAAGTTTTGCCAACCGTACGCGCCACTGGTTTGATCGTTATTAACCCAACAATTATTGTTGGGTTAATAAGCGGCGCATGCCCGCACACTTCAGGGGAAGCGGTCTCGGCACACTTCCTCGGCGAGTTCTATTTCAATCGTGGTGTGTGCCAACCCATGCGGTAACAACGCCTCATGCAACAACGTTTTAATCGTGGCGTACGCCGAAAAATGTGCAGGCTCGTCAACCTGCACATGCGCGGTGAGTACATGATGCTCACCGTCGAGCGACCACAAATGCAAATGATGCACGCCCACGACATGGTCAACGCCTAATATGGATTCCCGCACCTGCGCTAATAGTTGTTCGTCGGGCACTGCCTGAAAAAACAGCTTTAAGGTTACCCAAAAGTTGCGCGCTACATTAAACAGAATAAACAGCGTAAAGCCGATAGACAGCAGTGGATCTAGAATAGGCCAATGCACAAATTGCATCACGATGGCCACAATCAATACGGCGATCCAACCGAGTACATCTTCCATCAAATGCCAGTTCAACACTTTTTCATTTAACGTTTTACCGCCACTTAAGCGCATGGCCGCGTAGCCATTAACAGCAATACCCACGATAGCCAACCCGATCATGCCTTCGGTTACCGGCATTACCGGATCAAGCAAACGTGGTAGCGCCGTTATCAACACCCATATTGAACCCGCAACAAGCACCACACTGTTAACAAAGGCGCCAAACAGGCTTAAGCGCCGGTAGCCATAAGTAAACTGCGTATCTGCAGCTTTGCCCCCCCAACGCTGCAATAACCATGCACTGCCCAGCGATAAACTGTCGCCTACATCATGCACGGCATCGGCCATTATGGCGGTACTGTTGGTTAACAGGCCGCCAATAAATTCGATAATCGCGAATGAAAAATTCAGTAAAAATGCCAGCCCGATGCGATCTTCTGCCGAGGCCTGATGTGGTGAATGATCGTGAGTGTGGTGGGAATGACTATGCATACAATAACCCCGTAACCCGCCATACCAGCGGCCCTCTTACCCGTAAATGGCAAGAGGGCATGGCTGTTAATAACATTGCTGGGGCAAAGTATAGCGCCCCACAATGTTTACCGGCCAGTGTCGCTGGCGGGTTTACTGTGGCTGTGCACCCAGTGATACAGCAGCGGTAATACGACGAGTGTGAGCAAGGTAGAAGACACGATGCCGCCGACCACCACGGTTGCCAGTGGCCGCTGCACTTCAGCACCTGTGCCGCTATTGAGCATCATCGGAACAAACCCAAGACTGGCCACCAGGGCTGTCATCATAACCGGACGCAGGCGAATCATTGCACCTTCCACAACAGCGTAGAGAAGATCACCTTTTTCATGCCAAAGGTCGCGAATAAACGCAACCATTACCAAGCCGTTGAGCACGGCCACACCAGATAAGGCGATAAATCCTACCCCAGCGGAAATAGACAGCGGCATGCCACGTAGCCACAATGCCAGCACCCCGCCGGTAAGCGCCAACGGCACGCCGGTAAAAATAATCATGGCGTCTTTTAGTGAGCCAAATGCCATCACCAGCAGGCCAATGATAATAGCCAATGTTACCGGCACCACGATGCTTAATCGCTGCGTGGCCGACAACAACTGTTGGAAAGTGCCACCGTAGTCGAGCCAGTAGCCGCTGGGCAATTGCACTTGGCTGTTGATTTGTTGCTGCACATCTTCAACAAAACTGCCCAGATCACGTTCACGCACATTGGCCGTTACCACCACTCGGCGTTTACCATTTTCACGACTGATTTGCGCCGGTGCTGGTTTTAACTGCAACTCGGCTACTTCACCCAACGGCACATAATGGCCATCAGGCAGTGCAATCGGTAAAAATACCAGGCTGTCGATATCGCGACGAAGCTTTTCCGGCAACCTAACCACCAATGGAAAACGCCGGTCGCCTTCGTAAATCAAACCGGCTTGTTCACCACCAATACTGGCAGCAACAACATCTTGCAGATCGTCTACGTTTAAACCGTAGCGAGCCAGTGTCATACGCTTAGGTACTACCGACAGCATGGGTAAACCCGTTACCTGCTCTACCCTCACATCGGCAGCACCGTCTACCTGCTGCACCACTTGCATAATATTGTTGGCAACGTTTACCAGTGTATCCAGATCATCACCAAACACTTTAATGCCCAGATCAGCCCGCACACCCGAGATCAGTTCGTTAAACCGCATTTGAATAGGCTGAGTAAACTCGTAGTTATTACCCGGCAGTTGCATTAACGCGGTTTCAATCTCTTCTACCAATACATCTTTGGGTTTACTGGGATCTGGCCATTGATCGCGAGGTTTAAGAATAACAAAGTTGTCGGCAACGTTAGGCGGCATAGGATCGGTCGCCACTTCCGGTGTACCAATTTTGGCAAATACCTTGTCAACTTCTGGAAATGCTTTAAGGCGTTTTTCCAGCTGCTCTTGCATGGCAACTGACTGCTCGAGCCCGGTACCGGGAATACGCATCGCATGCAGCGCAATATCGCCTTCATCAAGCTGGGGAATAAATTCAGACCCAAGCGTGGTAAGCAACCAGCCACACAGCAATACAAATAGCCCAATCACCGTAAGAATAGCGGTTCGACACTGTAGCGCCGCCTGTAATACCGGGCGATAAAATGCTTTGCTGGCAGTAATAACTTTACTTTCTTTTTCACTCACAGGGCCACGCATAAACACCGCAATGGCAGCTGGCACCAGCGTAAGAGAAAGCATCATTGCCGCCAGTAATGCCATTACCACCGTAGCCGCCATAGGGTGAAACATTTTCCCTTCGACACCGGTTAAGCTGAAGATAGGAATGTACACGACTGTTATAATGGCCACGCCAAACAAGCTTGGGCGAATCACCTCGGTAGTAGCTTCGTATACAATCTGCAAACGTTCAGCGATGCGTTGTGGGTAACTCGGTTGATGTGATAAACGGCGTATGCAGTTTTCGACAATAATCACTGCACCATCCACAATCAAACCAAAGTCCAGTGCCCCCAGGCTCATCAAGTTGGCCGATACACCCGTTTTAACCATACCGGTAATAGTGGCTAACATCGCCAATGGAATCACCGCCGCCGTGATGAATGCCGCGCGCAAATTGCCCAGCAACACAAACAATACCGCAATCACCAGCAGAGCACCTTCTAGCAGATTTTTTTGCACCGTAGCAATGGTTTTATCTACCAGTGTGGTGCGGTCGTACACCACCTCTACCGAGACGCCTTTGGGTAAAGAAGGCTTTACTTTTTGCAGTGCTATACCGAGCGCTTGGGCCACCGTGCGAGAATTTTCGCCCACCAGCATCATGGCGGTACCCATGACGGTTTCAGCACCGTCTTGCGTTGCTGCACCTGTACGCAATTCTTTACCAATAGCGATATCGGCAATTTCTTTAACAGTGATCGGGGTTGCACCGTTTAACCCCACCACCACCTTTTCAATATCGCTGATACTGTTTAATTGCCCCGGGGATCGCACCAATAACTGCTGCCCATTGCGCTCAACATAACCCGCACCGCGGTTACTGTTATTTTGTTGCAACGCATCTACCACGGCCTGCAAGCTGATGCCCAGCTCAAGCAAGCGCAGAGGATCTGGAGTAACGTGGTATTGTTTGTCGAAACCACCAATGGTGTTTATTTCCACAACACCGGGCACTTGGGCCAACTGGGGTTTTATGATCCAATCTTGAATTTCACGCAATGCCATCGCGTCGTAAGGTAAACCGTTAGGCTGTGTTGTACCGGCCTCTGCTTTTACGGTGTAAGTAAAAATTTCACCCAAGCCAGTTGCAATCGGCCCCATTTCGGGCTCGAGCCCGGCAGGCAGCATGCCCTTGATGGCACTTAAACGTTCGTCGATAAGGTTACGCGCAAAATAAATATCGGTACCTTCCTCAAATACCACCGTTACTTGGGAAAGACCGTAACGCGACAACGAGCGGGTATATTCCAGATCAGGCAATCCGTAGAGGGCGGTTTCTACCAGGAAGGTGATACGCTGCTCGGCTTCCAACGGCGAGTAGCCCGGTGCCTCAGTATTGATTTGCACCTGAACGTTGGTGATGTCGGGCACCGCATCAATGGGTAGGTGCCGATAGCTCCACACCCCTGCCCCGATTAAAACCAGAACAAGGCTCAGCATTAAATAGCGCCGCTCGATAGAGAAGCGCACAATATTATCAATCATGATGTGCCCTCTTCTCAGTGCTCGTGTGCTGCGCCAGCTTTTTCAAGATCGGCTTTCAACAGGTAGCTGTTGCCAGTTACATAACGCTCACCCGCCTGCAAACCCGACAATACTTCAGTAATGTGGCTGTCACGTCGGCCAAGAGTTAAGGCACGCACTTCGTAGCGGTTGCCGTTAGCCATAAAGATGGCATCTTGTTCACGCACGGTTTGCAGTGCTTTGTTATCAACCACCAAAGGTAGATGTTCGCTTGCAACGGTGATCCATCCGGTAACCAGGTCGCCAGGGGCATAACGTTCATCGTGATTATCAACCGTGACTCTCACTGTTACAAAAGGCTCGCCATTAAAGGCTGGTATCAGGTGTTCGACAACACCGGCGAGCTTGTCGTTTTCAATCGTTAGCGTTACTGGCTGATCGTGCTTTACACCCACACGCTGGCCGGGAAAAACTCGCAGCTCGGCCCAGAGTTGCTCAATATTTACCAACGTAAACAAAGGCGCACTGCCGGTAACCTCACCCAGATAACTATTGCGGCTTTGCACAATACCCGCAATCGGTGCGCGAACTTCGTAGCTACGCAAACTTTCATTAGATTCAATCACCGCGAGTAAATCACCTTTTTGAATATGATCGCCGGCGGTGACATGAATGGCTTTTACTAGGCCAGGAAAGCGTGCCTGAACTTTTGCAATTTGTTGTGGCGGCAGCACCAACCGACCGTACACTTGCAGCTGACGACTCAAGGTGCCGCCCGTTGCCACGCTGGTAGTAATACCCACTTCTTTTGCCATGGCGGGTGAAATGTCGACATAGTTTTTTTCTTCGTGCTCATCATGTCCATGGCCATGACCGTGCGCATCTTGGTTAGGGTTGCTGTCGTGCGTTTCGTGATTGTCGTGGTCATCATGTGAGTCGTGTTGATGTTCGCTGGCCGAATGCTCATGGGTATCGTGCTCAGCATGAGAGGGGGGCTCATCGTGCGACTCGTGATCGTTGTGTTCTTTTTCAGATTCATTACTCACAGGAGCATCGTGACTGTGAGTATCATGGCTGTGCTCATGCTCTTCTTTTGCCACTACCGAAAATGAAAACAACACGGCAATCAATGGCACAACACTCCATCGGGTAAACGCAGATAAAAAAAGTTTCATGGTTTTTGACTCGCTGAATAAGTAATATTCGCAGACGAACTGAGCGCTATGGGCTCTGCTGTTAGTTGCTCGATAACTGCCTGATTAAGCAAGGCAGCGCGAGCGGCGTTGATCATGGTTTGCCGGGCGCGTAGTAACTCCTGTTGTGCCCCCATCCAATCCAGATAACTGTAACGACCATTCACATACCCCTGCTGGGTTTGCTGTAATGCTTCGCGCAAAGCCGGTAACACTTTGGCCTGCATTTGGCCAACACTGTTTACCGCTTGTTGGTGTTGTTGCCAGGCGGCAAATAATCTCACTCGCAAGGCCTGTGTGGCTGCTGCCTGTTGATAGCGCACTATTTCCAGGGTTGCCGCGCTGGCTTGTATTTTCCCACTATTACGTTGGCCAGAAAAAAGCGGCACGGTAACGCCCGCAGCCAGCGCTGTGTCGCTGCTCTCGCTAAACTGCCGTACACCAATCTGCCATTGCAGATCAGGCCGAGACTGGCTTTTAGCCAGTTGCAAATCGGCCTCGCGCAAACGCGCTTCGCTGGCAAATACCGCAATAGCCGGGCTGGCACTGGCTCTGGCAAACAAGGTAGGAAAATCAGCGGTGGTATCGAACACAAACAAGTTGCCGCTCACGCTGTCAAAATCTGGTGTGTCAGCATTCCAGTAGGCGGCGAGGGCTTGTTTCTGGCTGCTTAACGCACTCAGTGCAGCAGTTTCTTCAATACCCGCCATGGCGAGGGCTGCCTTGGCGCGCAGTTTCTCCGCCTCTGCTGCCGCCGCCTGGTCAACGCGTTTTTGCACCAGGGCCAAATTCTGCTTTGCCAGTGCAGTGGTATCTTTCGCCAAGGCATATTGGGCTTGCAGCGCAAGCGTTTCAATAAAGGCTTGGGTAACCGATCCCAACAGATCTAATGCCTCTGCGTCGCGCTGAGCTTCTATCAGCTGATATTGCGCCAATGATTGGCTTTGACGATCATCGCGCTTGCCACCCAGCTCTATCACTGATCCCAGTGCAATGGTGTACTCCGCTTGGTCTGTGCCAGTGAAATTACCTGAACCAAACAGGTTTTCACCTTCCACGGTAATTTCAAAACCCGGCGCCAAAGCAGCGGTTTTTTGTTGAGCTTCGGCAGCACTAAGCTGCCATTTGAATACCTGTAGCTGTGGGTGTTGCTGCAAGGTTCTCTGTGTGGCCTCATGCAATGTGAGGGCGCTACCTGCAACGGCCAAGGGTGACGCCACAGCTATCAATAGCCCCGCAGCGCACACGCGCCATAAGCGACTCAATACGTTCATGAAAAATCCTTCAATCATTGAGTAAACTGGTTCAAAACGAACCCGTTAATAGCCCGGCAAAGCCTTATAAAAACAAGGAACTATTGGGCAAATACCAGCAATGAAAGGATCAGGCTATCGGAGGGCGGTCTATAACGCTGGGGTGCCTGCCGGTACCACGGGATAGGTACGCCAGTGGTGGCAGAGAATGGGGAGAATTGTGTAGTTTGAAGACATGCGACACCATAGTGACATGGGCGCATAAACAGTGACAGCAATTGTCGCAATCGCTGTTTGCATCGACTGCATCTTCTATACTATCTGCAGACAAAGCAGTCGATAAAGATTCTATATCGACCACCACTGAATGGTGGCTGTTGTTATGATTCATGCTTTCCAGTGTGCCCACACCGCCTTCTACGGCACTCCATACCGATTGCACACACAGCAAAAAAACCACCAGAATGGTCGTTTTCGCTACGTATTTGCTGGATCGATGAGGCATGACGGCAGACAACTTATTGGGGTTTTATCACACAGTGAACGAAACTTGAGTATCGCACAAAAGATAAACCTTAGAAAACCCCTATTTTGCCGCCGGGTTAAGAGTGATAAATCAGCGTTTGTAAGATCAACAAAACCAACAGTACGACCGACACACCTTTCCAGAATGCCGTAGGGTTGCGATCAAGCAACGGTGCGCTTGCAAATTTTTTCACCATGGATTCATTGGGTACTGTCAGATCGCTCACGAACTCAGACAACGCAAGGTAACGATCACGCAGGTTAGGCGCAGTGGCTTTTTCGAGCGTAAGATCAACCCACGCAGGTAAATCTTTGCGCAGTGCCCGCAGCGACCGATATTGCCACTGATGTAAGTGCGTGGGTAAACGGCGATGGGCATTGTGTAAATCAAACGGCTGTTTCCCCGTTAACATTTCATAGGTGATAACGCCCAACGAAAACAGATCAGACTGCGCCTGCCCGCGCGCACCTAACACATACTCCGGCGCAATATAATTCACCGAGCCCACGGGGGTGTTGTCGTTAATCATACTACCGATTTCTTCGAGGCCATCTACCAGCACGGTGCCAAAATCAATAATTTTTACCTGCTTGTGTGCATTCAGCATGATATTTTCTGGTTTTAAATCACGATGCACCATGCCCGCCCGCTGAAATACGCGCATCGCTTGCACGATCTTTTGCACAATATCCCGCACCTCTGTTAGCGAGGGCTTAGGGTTATCAAACATCCACTGGCGTAACGACTGCCCTTCTACCGGTTCACACAAATGATACAAAAATTGGCTGTTGTCATCACGAGGGTAAATCTTCATCACACCATTGTGATTAAGCCGTCTCCCTACCCACTGCTCCCGGATAAAACCTTCTAGGTACAAGGGATCTTCAGCAAAATTCTGCGACGGGGCCTTGAGAACATATTGTTGCAGGCTGTCAATTTTTTTAACCATATAAACATGGCTGCGAGTACCACTGTGCAATACGTTAAGTACTTCGTAGCCATCAATTTTCATTCCTACATCCAGCACAGGCGGAATCGTTAACTGGGTAAGTTTACGGTGGGCTTCATCAAGATCTTCGTTGGGCAATTGATCAATGCAAACACACAGGCAAGTAAGGTTATCGTCGCTGCCATTCTGAAGCGCCGCCTTCACGAGTGCTTCAGCTTTTTGTTCCAAATCCAGTGTGCTGTCGTTGAGAATGCTCGCGGCAGCTTTCAGCGTTAAAAAGTCATGCAACCCGTCAGTCGTCATCACAAAAAGATCGCCCAGTAGCATGTCGTGCTGCTGATAATCCACTTCCAAATGACTATCGATTCCCAATGCTCTGGTTAAAAAGGTTTTTTTGCCTTTTTGCAGATGACTGTGGTCGGTGGTGAGCTGTTCTATCACGCCGTTGCGCAGGCGATACACACGGCTGTCGCCTACATGAAAAATATGCGCCGTGGTTGATTTACAGATAATGCCACTGAAGGTCGTAACGAGGCTGTCGTGACGATAACTGACTTGCTGGCCTTGATGATACAGCCAGTTGTTCAACGACGAGAGCACACGGGCGATCGCCGTTTTAACGGCCCAACTGTCTGGCGTGCTGTAATAATCATCTAAAAAGGTGGTTACGCTCATCTGGCTGGCCAGCTGTGCATTTTCACTGCAACTGGCACCGTCAGCGATGCATGCTGCGGCACCTTTCAACACTTTAGCCGAGCCAGAAGGCGCATAGGCAGCGAAGGCATCTTCATTTTGTTGTTTGCACCCAGCACTGCTGTAGCCGCCAAAGCTTACCTGCAACGTAGCTTCCTGCGTAACACCGGTATTCACTGGCGACACCGACATATCTGTCATAGATTTCAATTACCTGTAGATCGGGCATCCCTACCCGTAGACAACAAAAGGGCTGTAATCAGCCCTTTTTCTACCACGACCTGCTGTGTTGTAACAACAAAACACTGTTTTTCAACAGCCTGGTTCCGGTACACGGATGTACCGGCAAAATCGACGACTGTAAGTCGTTGATTTTGGGAGCAAAGGAAAAATCGCATTTTGTCCTTTGCGTGCTTTGAAAAAGTCAGGAAGACTTTTTCAACAGCCTGCTAATGAGAAACGCTAATCATCTCAACGGTACCATCTTCACGTACTTCAGCCATTTGGCCACGGGGCTCTTCCATAAACAGCAGCGCGACAAAGCCCAACACGGCTGTACTGGCAATAACATAGAAGAAAGTGCTGGCATCAACAACAGCAAAGATAGCCAAGTAAGTAACCGCGCCTACATTACCGTAAGCACCGGTCATACCAGCGATCTGGCCGGTTAAACGGCGCTTAATAAGCGGTACTACCGCAAATACTGCGCCTTCACCCGCCTGTACAAAGAAAGAACAAGCCATCGCTGCGATCACGGCGATCCACACTGGCCAGCTGCTGTTCACCTGCCCCATTAAAAAGTAGCCCACCGCAAGGCCCGCCGTAAGAATCAGCAGTACAGGCTTGCGACCGAAACGGTCTGACAACCAGCCCCCCCCTGGACGCGACATTAAGTTCATAAAGGCGTAGGCAGAAGCCACCATACCCGCAACCACTGGCGATAATTCAAAGGTGTCGGCAAAAAAGAGTGGGAGCATCGAGACCACTGCCAGTTCTGAACCAAAGGTAGCAAAATAGAGTACATTTAATACTGCAACCTGTTTGAACTTGTAACGATGCAGTTCGGGCACGGGCTTTACAAAAATATCTTTGTTTACCTGCCACACCTTAATCACTTCATAAATATAAAGCAGCACCAAACTTACCCAGATAACCTCTGCAGCCAAGGTACTTAACATGTCCATTTTGGCCGGTGAGAGGTTATAAGTTAAGAAAGCCAGCACCGCATACATGGGAATTTTCATTACCAGCAAAAAGAAAAAATCGCCTTTGCTGGTTACTTCCATGGCACCCAAATTTTTTGGGCGAAAATAGGTGGAACCTTTAGGGGTATCACTCACATTCAAGTAAAAAATTACTGAAAATAGCAACGATATTACACCGGTGACAGCAATGGCGTAACGCCAGCCATCGTCACCCCCCAACCACAATGCCAGTGCAGGTAATGAAAACGCAGCAGCAGCAGAACCAAAGTTACCCCAGCCACCATAAATACCTTCAGCTGTACCCAGTTCGTTATGTGGAAACCATTCCGACACCATGCGAATACCAATCACAAAACCCGCACCGATCCCGCCCAGCAAAAAACGCGATATCGCAGCCTGAGTAAAGGTTTCGGCAAAAGCGAACATAAAACAGGGAATCGAAAATACAGCAAGCAAACCAGAATATACTAAGCGCGGGCCATATTTGTCGGTCAACATGCCAACAATTACCCGCGCAGGAATGGCCAATGCAACGTTCAATGTTAACAGCATTTTGATTTCTGGCGTGCTTAAACCGAGGGAGTCTTTAATGGCTTTTAGCATAGGCGCCATGTTGAACCAGACTACAAAGGTAATAAAAAAGGCAATCCAGGTAAGATGCAATATTTTCATCTTGCCGGTAAAGGACAATAGGTTAAATTTCGCTGTAGACATAATGCACTTCTCTAACAAATGTATATGCGCACTCACAGAGCAAACACTATGCCAAACACCCGCATTCACCACCAAAACAGTGCAAAAGCTTGATTTTCACTGGCTTTTTTTCGAATCAACTTGGTGCCGAAAAAAACCATTTTCACCAATTTGCAACACCAGAGCCTGATATTGGTGCACTCAGGCACCAATATAGTGAAAAAATTTACGATAAATTGATGAGCAGAAGCAGAATTTTCGCACGCATACCGTGCAATCAGGGCCAAGAAGCCTTCACAAACCCGAAAACACTGGGACTTGTGCAGGTATCGATTATTTACGCTAGGGTTAAAACAACGAAGATAGGCTACATGGTGTAAATTTGCGCAGAAACGCGATTAATTGGCCATTTTAAGGGCTGGTATGAAATCTGCTTAAGTCTTTCACAAGCGAACAATGAAGTTTGCCAGGTAAAATCAGCAACTTCTCAACCCACAAAGGGTGTGCCGCAGCGCACCTCTTAACGAATATGGGTCTGACCAGCGCAGACGACTGGATACATGAAAAATAATGTTGCCAACCACCCAGCTTTACACCAATTTATTGCGGAGCACGCACTGCCCCAACAATACCTGGAAAATGTTCAGCAGTGGTTTACCCCACTGATTAATGAACTGGTCGCAGTGATAGGTATTCATCAAGAGCACAGCACTGCGCCACTGCTTGTGGGCATTAACGGCAGCCAGGGCTCCGGTAAGTCCACTCTCGCTGATTTGCTCGCCACCTGCCTTGACGCCATTGGAGGTTACAAGGTTACGGTATTGTCCATAGACGACTTTTACCTTACACGCGCCGAACGCATCTTGCTGGCCGAGAGCATTCACCCGCTGCTGCAAACCCGCGGCGTACCCGGCACTCACGATGTATCACTGTTTAACAAGGTGATAGATTGCCTGGGCAATGGCCCTTTTCCCGTAGCGATACCACGCTTTAACAAAGCCACCGACGACCGCCAGCCGGCTACCGCCTGGGACGAGGTGAGAGAAAAGCCCGATGTTATCATTCTGGAAGGCTGGTGCCTTGGCTCAACCCCACAGCCCGACAGGCTACTGGACGTACCCGTCAACACTTTGGAGCAAGAAGAAGACAATGACATCCACTGGCGCAGCTTTGTCAATCAGCAATTAAAAGACATCTATCCACTGCTTTTCGAACGTATCAACTATTGGATAATGCTACAGGCCCCATCATTTGATTGTGTTTATCAATGGCGCCTTGAGCAAGAAGAAAAACTGCGTGCACGCACTACACCAGAAGATGCCGGCCGAATTATGTCGCCGGAACAAATCAAACGCTTCATTCAACATTACCAACGCATTACTCAGCATACGCTGGATACCCTACCAGGCAACGTAGATTGCTTATTCAAGCTTGACCAGGAACGAAACATTATTAAATCCACCTTGGGACACAGTTCAACATGAGAGACCTCACGATCAACTGCTGTCAGTCATTACGCCAAAAAGGTGAACACATGGACACTACGTTAGACAAACCGATTATTTTCACCGATCTCGACGGCTCGCTGCTGGATCATAACACCTATGATTTTAGCCCTACGGTACCGCTGTTAGAAAACCTTAAATCCATGGGCATTCCCGTTATTCCTACCACGAGTAAAACCTGTGCCGAAGTACAACGTTTACGAGAATCATTGGATAACAGTGACCCGTTTATTATCGAAAACGGAGCAGCCATTTACATTCCCAAAACGTCACTACCGAAACAACCAGACGACACCGAAGGCAACGGTGACTACTGGGTAAAAACCTTTGCTGCACCCCGAGAACGCTGGCAGACGCTGACACAAACACTGCGCGAGCGATTTGCCGACTGCTACACCACCTTTACTGAAGCCGGTGTTAACGGCATTCAAGCCATGACGGGGCTGCCTCGAGATGAGGCAGAAATGGCGTCGCAGCGGGAATATGGCGAACCTATACAGTGGCACGGCTCACTCGACCAACGGCTAAAATTTATTGAAGCCGTTAATCAGGCAAATGGGCAGGTATTGGTAGGCGGGCGCTTTATGCATATCTCCGGTTTTTGTGACAAAGGTAAAGCACTTAGCTGGCTAACCGACGAATATGAGAAACAATACAAAAACGAATTTACATCACTAGCCATCGGCGACAGTCACAACGATGTAGCCATGTTGGATGCTGCCGATCTGGCACTGATTATTCGTTCACCCGGCCATTCACCACCGTCATTAAATCGCGAAAGCGGTGTTACGCTCACTCACGAATACGGCCCTAACGGCTGGGTAGAAGGCGTAACCAAACTACTACAATCAGTGCTTGGGCAAAGAGGCTCTCACCGAGGCCACCCGCCATTACAGACGCAACAGCACTAATCAACCATGGAAATTTATCGCTACAACGCCAGAGAGAGAAAACTAACGATAGGGAGAGAACCATCGTCGAAAAGGCTGCTGAAAAACGCTTTCGAGGCAGTGTATACAAAGCAAAATCGCCGAAAAAGCGGAGCTTACAATGTGCAAATGCGTATTTTAAAGCAATTGTTAACGCCGTATACACCACGCGGATAGCTTTTCATCGGTCTGATAATGCGCGCGCCTATACCATTACAATACTTACAGGCAGCGCACTCTTTACAACAAAAGAAGGGTAATACCTATGGCCGACTTTCATCAAAACGGCATTATTACAACGTTGCACAACCTCGCTGACCGCTCAGTGTCAGATCTGGAAATGGAGCTGGTAAAGTTCAGTCGACGGCGCCCCATGGGCTTGCTATTACCGTCGTTGTTTTCTGAACTGCAAGGTGACGCCCTGCCTCGCATCATCAAACATTTGGGTTATGTTCCCTACCTGTCTCAAGTAGTGATTGGCCTCGACCGCGCCAATGAGCAAGAATACCGCCATGCGCTAGGTTTTTTTGCCGATTTGCCCCAAGAGCACAAAGTACTGTGGAACGATGGCCCTCGCCTGAAAGCCATTGATGCATTACTACAAAAACATGATCTTGCCCCCAGAGAAATGGGTAAAGGCCGCAACGTGTGGTATTGCATGGGGTATATTCTTGCCTCTGGCAAAGCCGAATCCATCGCGCTGCATGATTGCGACATTGTCACCTACGACCGCGAATTACTCGCGCGCCTGATTTACCCCGTGGCCAACCCCAATTTTAACTATGAGTTTTGTAAAGGTTATTACGCTCGTATTGCTAACGGAAAAATCAATGGCCGCGTGTGCCGCTTGCTAGTCACGCCACTGGTGCGTGCACTCATGCGTGTACTGGGCCACCGCGACTACCTGGAATATATGGACAGCTTTCGCTATTCCTTAGCGGGTGAATTTTCGTTCCGTCGCGATGTACTGTCCGACTTACGCATTCCCAGTGACTGGGGCCTCGAAATTGGCGTGCTCTCAGAAATGCATCGCAACTTTGCTCACAACCGCCTGTGCCAGGTTGATATTGCTGAAGCGTACGATCACAAACATCAGGATATTTCCTTCGACGATCAAACAGCTGGCTTATCGAAAATGTCTATCGATATCGCCAAAGCATTGTTTCGCAAGCTGGCAACACAAGGGGAAGTATTTAATACGGAAACCTTCCGTACCCTTAAAGCCACCTATTACCGTATCGCACTCGACTTTGTTGAAACCTACCACAATGATGCCGTCATGAATGGCCTCAAACACGATATTCATGAAGAAGAAAAGGCGGTAGAAATGTTTGCCGAAAATGTGATGGAAGCAGGCAAACACTTTTTGGACAATCCTATGGAAGTACCATTTATACCCAGTTGGAGTCGTGTAGCCAGTGCCATACCCGATATTTACGAGCAATTGGAACAGGCCGTAGAAGACGACAACAAAGAGTTTTCTTAGGGCCATCAACACTAAAATATCAACCCCGGTATTTAATTGCCGGGGTACAAAATACCTATCAACAAGGCTCAACAATGACTGACACACAAAACCAGTTATTACAAAAAGTCACTCACCATCTACATTTTATTTATGATGGTATACCGCTCGAACAACCAGCAGAAACACTTGCCCAAGAACTGCTTGACCTTATGCGACTGCAGAATGTGACTGAAGAACCCGTGCCGCACCAGAACCATTGGGATCAGCGTGATGTTGCGGTAATTACCTACGGCGATACCATCAAGCAAGAGGGCCAGAAACCCCTGCATGCCCTTAAACAATTCTTAGATACTTACGTTGATGGCGTTATCAATTGCGTACATATACTGCCGTTTTTCCCCTATAGTTCCGACGACGGCTTTGCGGTAATCAATTACTCTGCTGTTAACGAAGCCCTCGGCGAATGGCAAGATATTCAAGAGATTGGCGAACGCTATCGCCTGATGTCAGATTTAGTGTTAAACCATTGCTCCAGCCGCAGCCAATGGTTTGAAAACTTCAAAAAAGGTGTTGAGCCTGGCGCAGATTACTTTTTTACCGCCAACCCCACCGATAATCTCAACGACGTGGTTCGCCCTCGCACCAGTCCACTATTGCGGGAAACTGAAACTACCAACGGTACACAACACGTATGGTGTACCTTCAGCCACGATCAGGTGGATCTGGATTTTCGCAACCCAGCTGTACTCAAAGAGTTTGTGGGTATTATTCGCCATTATCTTGATAACGGTGTGCAAATATTTCGTCTTGATGCCGTAGCATTTGTCTGGAAGATTGTAGGAACACCCTGTATCAATTTGCCGCAAACCCACGAAATTGTTCGACTTTTACGAACCTTGGTTGAACACGCCGCACCCAACGCTATTATTATCACGGAAACGAATATACCCAATCGTGAAAATCTCTCGTATTTTGGTAACGCCAACGAAGCCCACTGTATTTATAACTTCTCGTTGCCACCACTTCTGGTCAATACATTAATTACCGGCGACTGTAGCTACTTAAAACAGTGGATAATGAGTATGCCGCCGGCGCAAAATGGCACCGCCTATTTTAACTTTATTGCCTCACACGATGGCATTGGGTTGCGCCCTGCCGAAGGTTTATTAAGCGAAGACGACTTAGGCATGCTGCTAAATACCATGCAAAATTTTGGTGGTCGCATTTCATGGCGCCAGGCTGACAACGGTCAAAACAAACCCTATGAAATTAATATTGCGCTGTACGATGCCCTGCAAGGTACCACAGAAGGGCCAGACCATTGGGGTTGCGACCGCTTTGTCTGTGCCCATGCGATTATGCTGGCACTGGAAGGTATACCCGGCTTTTATATACACAGCTTAGTTGGCACTGTTAACGACTATGACCGGGTAAAACATACCAATCACAATCGCTCGATCAATCGCCACCAATGGCAACTCGACGAACTGGAAACCCTGCTCAGCGAAGCCCACAGCCATCACCATAAGGTGTACCACCGCATTCGTCAGTTGATTCAACTGCGTCGAGAACAACCGGCATTTCACCCCAATGCCACGCAATTTACCTTGCACCTGGGTACACAGCTGTTTGGCTTTTGGCGGCAAAGCATCGACCGCAAACAAAGTATTTTCTGTATTTACAATATCGGTAAAGAAGAGCTTGAACTGCGGCTATCGGATATCAATTTGATTGGCACCGACAACTGGAAAGAGCTAGTGAGTGATACACTTTACACCAGCATTGAAGACACTATTAGCGTTAAACCGTATCAGGTAATGTGGATAACCAATACCCCAGCGGTGTAACACCGCTGGCGACAAGCGCAAAGCATGTTATTCCACAATCAACTCACCACGGTACATTTGCATCTGGCAATGAAACGGGTATTTACCCGGTTTCAGGGCCGGCAAAGATACGGTTTTGGTTTTATTCAATGGCAGGTTTTCGCTAATGTCCAAGTCGGGGATGAGTAACATTTCTGCACAAGCCGAGGCATCTTTGCGCAGCACATATAACTGCACGGGCTTGTCAGCGGCTACTACAATACGTGCAGGTGTATACACACCGTTGTTTACCACAATGGTCAAGTCGTTGTTAGTGCTGACAGAACCCTTTGGGTTGTAAAACCAAAACCACCACACGATAAAGACAATCAACAACAAACCGGCAATATTAATGAACAACACATGCCCTCCTTACGCTTTTTGTTGTGGTGTTTTAAATAAACGTAAACGGTTAGCATTGGTGACCACCGTTACCGACGAAAAAGCCATCGCCGCACCCGCAATAACCGGGCTTAATAACAAGCCCCACCAAGGATACAGCACACCGGCAGCAATCGGCACGCCTGCGGCGTTGTAAATAAACGCTCCAAATAAATTCTGTTTGATATTGCGCAAAGTGGCTTTACTGATAGCAATGGCATCGGCCAACCCATATAGGGAACCGCGCATCAGCGCAATATCGGCACTTTCAATAGCCACATCGGTACCGGTGCCAATGGCAAAGCCTATATCGGACATAGCCAACGCAGGGGCATCGTTAATCCCATCCCCGGTCATACCAACTACGTAGCCTTGTGCTTGCAGCTGCTGTATTTTTTTCGATTTATCGTCGGGTAATACTTCGGCAAAAAAGTCATCGATCCCTACTTTCTCTGCCACACTTTTTGCCGTTGCACGATTGTCACCGGTGAGCATCATTACTTTAATGCCACTGTGCTGTAATCGTTTGATAGCGGCAATCGAATCGTCTTTGATAGGATCGGCTACCGCAATAATGGCCACCAATGTTTGGTCAACTGCGAAGTACATGGGCGTTTTAGCATCGGCAGCCAGTTTTTGTGCGGCAGTACCATGCTCCTTGAGATCAATGCCCTGCTCGCGCATAAGTTTTTCATTGCCAAACCATAGGGTTTTATCCTGCAAGGTTGCCCTTACCCCCTGGCCAGGAATGGCTTTAAACTGCTCCACTGATTGCAGCTCAATATCACGCTCACGAGCCGCACTGACAATTGCCTGTGCCAGCGGATGCTCAGAACCAGACTCAAGGCTTGCCACCTGTTGCAGTACGTTTTTTTCATCGCCTTCGTTGGTGAGCACCACATCGGTTACGATAGGTTGGCCCAATGTAATCGTACCGGTTTTATCCAGTACCATGGCCGTAATGTTAGCTGCGCTCTGCAGCGCCTCACCGTTGCGAATCAGCACACCCGCTTCAGCGGCTTTGCCCACGCCTACCATCACCGACATCGGCGTAGCTAAACCCAACGCACAGGGGCACGCAATAATCAGTACTGTGGTCGCGGCTACCATGGCATAAGCTAGCGAAGGATCGGGACCCAGGTTAAGCCACAGTAACGCACTCACCACCGCAATAATCATGATCGCGGGCACAAAATACGCGGCAATCACATCGGCCAAGCGGCCGATTGGGGGTTTGGAATTTTGCGCCCGTTTTACGGTATTAATGATAGTCGCCAACGCCGTATCTTTACCCACTCGCGTGGCTTTGAATAACAATGCCCCACTCTTGTTGATAGCCCCGGCGACAACCTTGTCGCCTACGGTTTTATCTACCGGCATGGGTTCGCCCGTTAACATGGACTCGTCCACCGCGCTGTTCCCTTCGATGACGTCACCGTCTACAGGAATTTTTTCACCGGGGCGAACCCGCACGATGTCGCCCACCTGGACTGCAGCAATAGCAATATCATGCTCTTCGCCTTTACGCACAATGCGCGCAGTTTTTGGTTGCAGGCCAATCAGTCGTTTAATCGCCTCTGAGGTACGCCCACGGGCTTTGACTTCCATCGCCAAACCCAGGTTAATTAAACCAATAATCATTGATGAGGCTTCGAAATAAACATGGCGCGCCATCTCGGGCAACAACCACGGCGTGGCAACGACTACCATGGAATATACCCAGGCAGTACCCGTGCCCAGGGCAATTAATGTATCCATGTTGGCAGAATGATTTTTAAACGACTGCCAGGCTCCCACATAAAAATGCCGACCGGAAAAGAACATCACAACCAACGTGAGCAACCCGACGATTAGCCAACCCACGCGATCTGCATTGCTAGTAATGGCCATGTCACCACCCAGCATGCCGTACAGCATCAATGGCACACCCAAACCCAAGGCGGCCACCATGTTCAGTATGAGTTTTTTGTAGTGCGCCGCGTCGGTTTTCTCTTTGTCGGCCAGGGCATCACTCTCCGTCTCGGCCTCTTGCACACTGGCGCCATAGCCAGCCTGTTCAACCGCAGCAATAAGGGCCTGAGCAGTGGCAGTACCGGTTACCGTCGCCGTACGCTGCGCAAAATTCATTTCGGCTTGTTCTACCCCAGCAACGCCTTGTAGTGCTGATTCAATTTTGCGTACACAACCGGCACAGCTGGCGCCGGTAACAATCAGTTCTAACTCGTGCGACTGTGGCACATGATGGGTATTCATAAATTCAGCCTTCTATTAACCGTGCGATAATCATGCTCGTCGGATTAATAAATCGATGTAAAATTCTCGATAAGGTGACAAATCATAGCGCCCGTTGGTTTTTGATCGGGCCGTTTGTCCCACTCTTTTACAGCATGGCACATACGCTCAAGCAGCTTTTCGGTATCGTTAAAACGTTGTTCTACCTCTTGCAGCCTTGCCGCTATTATCTCGCGCGCCATGCCACAGGGTGCTTTACCCGCGTCACTCTGGGCCAGCAAATGGCCGATGTCTTCTACTGAAAAACCCAATTGACGGGCACTCAATATGAAGCGCAGGCGCCGACAATCAGCATCACTGTATTCCTTATACCCGTTGCGCGGGTTTTTGGATGGCTCAAGAAAACCGTTACGGGTGTAAAACCGCACAGTGTCTGGGGTAATACCCAGCTGTTTTGTCACGTCTGCTACTCTCATCGCTTAGCTCCAACCTTATGCTGACTATTAACCCGACAATAGTGCTTGCCGGGTTAATAGCTGTACATTCTGCAGTTAAGCATACTCTACACCTGTGTGTTAGACACAGGTCAAGCGAAGAGGTTTCTGTGGCTAAATAGGTGGGTGCATTGCGAAGGGAAATCAGGAGGGTGTAAAACTCGGTAACGATTAACCCGACTATCATTTGTGCCAAGTTAATCGGTAGCGGGCAACAATATGCCTGCTACACGGTCATAGTCGGTTAGGCCGAAAGCTTCAACGACTTGAGAACTTCATCATATTGCTCGTGTAACGAATCCAGTGCGTTGGAGGCAACATCAAAAAAGGTCACCAACATAATATCTGGCTGATCGACAATCACTTTCGATTCAATACAACTGAGTAATTGCTCTACCTTCTGGCGCTGCATGGGTGTGGGAGGAATATCGTCCCACACAATAGATGTTGAGGAGCGAATTTTTTGAGTGAGATAATTCAGCCGAATTCTACTCACGCTGTCGCAACGGCCGGCTGCTACCACACCCGAGCCGATCGCTCGCGCCTGCCCAATACATTCCGATGCAGACAGCAGCTCTCGCCAGACAAAATGCAGAGGTTTATTGCCGTAACTGCGCACCAATAATAAATCGTGTTCTTCTGCCATCTCGTCGATTAGATATAAAATACTTTGTATCAACTTGTTGTGTTGCAGCAGATTGTTGTCGGCGGTATTGCCAGTAAAACGGCCAGCTAAACGTGCCCAGTGCTGGGTTATATTTTGCCAACGCTCAGTTTTTGTGATCCAGCCACTAACCTTTACGACGTTGCTAATATCCGCGCTTACCAAGCTTTGTAACTGGTAAATTTTTTCTTCGACGCTTTTATCGCCATTGAGAAAACCGGAGGTCAAGCCTCTGTGTTGCTGCACATGCGATAGCAATACCCGTAAACATTGCAGCCATTTCACGCCAATCTGCTGGCGCTTCAGTCGCGCTATATTCTTTGCATAGTTGGCTACCACGGCAGCCAGTATCACCGTCAAGATAATAAATCCTAAGTAAAACGCTTCCATCATAATTATTTACTCAGCGGCGGAGGGAGCACATAAATGACAAAGATGCTGCGCAATGGTGGCAGATTGGCTGGCAATATCACTGTTGCCTGCAGCAATTTCTGCTACCGACTCGATATTCGACGAAATCTCGCGCACAGCTCCACTTTGTTGCTCCGTTGCGCTGGAAATTGCATACAGCATATCAGACACCTCCGCGGTGCACTGTTTGATCGACTGCAGCGTTGCATCAGCCTCTTGGGTATTGCTCACCGATGCCTCTGTACACGCCACCACCTTATCCATACCGGCACTGACTGCCACCACCTGCTGCTGAACATCGTCAATCGTAGTATTGATAATTTTAGCCGAATCATGACTGCGATTAGCCAACGCTCTCACTTCGTCGGCCACAACGGCGAAGCCTCGCCCGTATTCCCCGGCTCGCGCGGCCTCGATGGCAGCATTCAATGCCAGCAAATTGGTTTGCTCAGCCATATCACGAATCACACTAGACATGGATGAAATTTCCAGGGTTTGTTTTGCCAAGCTCCCCAGCAACTCGTTGGTAGAGCGAACATAATCAGCAACCGACGCAACATTTTGACTGGCTGCCTGTACACCTTTGGCGCCCTGATCGCTTAGCTCACTGACGTGGGTTGCCGCTTGGTAGGCCCCCTGAATACGCTGCACTATTTCCTCAATGCTGTAACTAATTTCTGTCACAGCAGCCGCCACAGAGCGTGTAGACTCGGATTGCTGGGCAATATTGTCAGCCAACTGTTGTGTATTGTGCTCCAACTCACCGGCCGAATAGCCAATTTCGGATACCCTATCGGCGAAGTCTTGGTCTTTTCTGGATTCGCCACGCCTTTTTGCCAACAGGCTCTGGTTTGCCGCCAACAACAAACCTGTGAACTGCTGCTCAAGTGCTTGATGTGACAAAGGCTGTATACCCGAAAAAAAAGCATCTAATACCGTCAGGTCTCGCAGGGTATTTACAACAATAGAGAGACTGCAATAAATGACCCAAGCTATTGCAAGATGCAGAAAAAAACTCAGCGAAAACAGTATTCCCAACAAGTATAGCCCTAGCCCAACACCGAGCATCGTCAATAATGCAGCTTTTACGCCCATTAACCTAAACAACAGCGATACTGGTGCAACCATAGCTTTGCCTTTGATTTATACAACCCTGCAGAAATAAAATGAATGATCACTATTTTTTCTGCCATACATTATCAGTCAAATTCAGCGCATCAAACATGCACTTAATTGGTGCCACAATTGGATGTCATTGCGCGAGCGCGCACCAAAAATGTTCACACCATCCATCACAACCTGCGCTTCACATTACCCTGCTTCGTTGGTGAAAAGCGCTGCATATTGCTGGGTAATAACGTCCATATTACGCAGCAGAATATCAGTAGTGCCCGCTATCACAAAGATCAATCGATCACCCGATATACTCATGTTGCCGTCGAAACCCCGAGTAACAAATGTCAAATGACCACGAGTTTTCAACAGGTCACGGGTGATACCGCCGGTATTTAGATCACTCTGCAAAAGTAAGTCCAACATGGTTTCAAACTCGGCAAGATCTTCGTACAACAATTTCAAACCATCTACACCCGCCACACCCCAAAATTGAGCTACGTAATTTTTTGCCATGCGTTGCGACAACATTCGTTGACGACCCGCTATATTAACCAGCTCGGCACTGCGCGTACCCGCCAGTTTCTGTAATGCCAGCACATAAGCGTTGGCAACCGGCAACAATTCATTGCTTTGCCGAAACAGTTCTGCTGCACTATCTTTGCTAACCGGTTGTTCCGCAATAGTAGAGAAACGTTGCCAACTGGCTAACTCTTGCTCTAGGGCAGGACGAGCAAGTTCTGCGCCACTGAAGGCAGAAAGCTGACGCAGGTTCGCTTCAAATTCACGCATGCAGCGGGCAAAAACATCTTTATGACGCTGCGATTCAGGCTGTATACCCATCAGAATATAAGCCTGGGTAATGCGTTGCGAAAGCATACGCTGACGCCCGGCTATGTTGATAGCATCACCCATGGAGAACGCCCAAGTATCAATACTTAAAACAACCAAGAGCAAAAAAACTATTGCCCGCATAATACGTTTCCTTATCTAGATTAAGGTGTGCAATGATTAAAGATGACGAGACCAGGCCTGATACCGCACCTGTGATATGAATGATCTGACTGATTTTAACCAGCGGGAGGATAGCATCGATCTGTACAGTAAGCGTCAGAGCCCTTTGTAGAAAATGCCTTGTACATTTTTCAAACAAAGCCCCAGATACAGCAGACATCCCTGTATGGTGGGGCTTTGTTTGAAATAGTCAGCGAATATGACAGCATGGGCCAGTTACCCGGCCCTGCATCCATAGTGGGCTATTAAAACCCTACGCTTACCCACACCCACAGTTTGTCGGTATCGACTGCATAGTTGTCAGCATCGTACGCACCATACTTAACCCCAACCATATAACCACCTTCAAACTTTTTCACCGCACTGATATCCAGTTCTGTACCGTAATCGGTTGACCCTTCTTCAGAAGCAAAGTCGTGGTATACCGCGGTAAGCGCGACACCGGCAACATTACCACCTACACTAAGGTAAGTGTCTTCCAGACCATTTGGCATCGCAACGGGGTTATAAGTCCCGCCAAGAAAAACATCATTCCATCCGTTAAATTTGTGCAAGGTTGCCAATGGTGTGGTAAAGCTGGCCATGCCGTCATCAGAACCCAACACTTCGTAGCCCACTTTTGCAGTGACGCCAGATAAGCTTACGCCACCTTCCAATTTCAGATAGTCTGTATCGTAGTCGGCACCCGAGGCAAGATCGATGCTTTGCATGGCAACTTCAACTGCATAAGAAAATTTAACATCGCCACTGGTAGCCCCAGCGAAACTCACGCCATAGGTATCTGATTGTGTATCAGTATCTTCATCGTCTAGCAGATAGGCGTAACCGGTTAACTTGCCGACAGACGTTTTATAAGCAGCATTCAACATAAAATCACTGGAATCAAGGTCGGCTGTTTCTGCAAAAATACGGTTGCGCTTGTAAACGTAACCGGCAAACACACTTAAATCTTTAGCCGGGGCAAACGTTGCCGTCACCGCATCAAAGGTTTGACGGTCCTGGCGCCAACCCACATGCCCCACAAAACGCTGGCCATCAAGAGCAATAACCTGGCGGCCTACTTTAGCGGTTACAGCGTCAGATTTATATTGTACAAATGCCTGATCGAGCTCGGTTGTTTCCGGGTCTGGAATCATGCCGCCCTCGTCATCAATACCCAATACATCGCGCACATCTTCAAACTCAACCACAGCATTAAAGGCACCGACAGAACCCGTGGTAATAGTAAAGCGCGAACGCAGAGTAAGGCCGTCGCTATCGGCACTACCGGCTTCTACATCTTCATAACGTAAGTTGAAGTTACCGCCGACCTTCGACGCCTTTAATGCGTCGGTAAGGCTGTCTGCCCCGGCTATCATAGGAAGCCCTGAGGCAACAGCTGCGATAGACGCCGAAAGAACTACGGTTTTAAATGATTTCATGCTCTCGATCTCCAGTTTCTATATTGTATAGGTCTCTATTTCAGTTTGTTGTGTAGCTTATTTACGCTACTTTATGGCTTTTTTTGTCATCGTCTTTCAGTGACTTTTTTGCACTATCAAATGGCTCCACCTTGCGTTGTTTTTCGTAGAGAAACCTGAGCACCTCCGAGCGCAAATGAGTGTATTCAGGGTCTTCAGCCAAGGCCAGACGATCTCGTGGCCGCTGCAGATTAATATCTAAAATTTCACCAATCGTGGCCGCCGGGCCGTTGGTCATCATTACGATACGGTCAGACAACAATACTGCCTCGTCCACGTCGTGAGTAATCATGATCACGGTATTATTCAACTCGTTTTGAATTTCCATTAACGAGTCTTGCATGTGGGCGCGGGTGAGCGCATCCAGCGCACCAAAAGGTTCGTCCATCAATAACACATCAGGTTGCATGGCCAGCGCACGGGCAATACCCACACGCTGTTTCATGCCGCCAGAAATTTCTTCCGGGCGCTTGTGCATCGCATGCCCCATGTGCACCAACTTGAGGTTGTGCTCTACCCACTCGTGCATTTCAGCTTTGCTTTTGGTTTTGGAAAACACCTGTTTTACCGCTAACTCAACGTTTTCGTAAGCAGTTAACCAAGGCAATAAAGAATGGTTCTGAAATACCACGGCACGTTCTGGTCCAGGTTCGCGCACCTCTCTACCATTAAGTACCACACCGCCTCGGCTCGCTTGATAAAGGCCCGCCACAATATTCAACACGGTTGACTTACCACAACCCGAGTGTCCAATCAGCGATACGAATTCACCCTGGTTAATTTTAAGATCAACCCCTTTCAGCGCGGTAAACTCGCCCTTTGGCGTCGGAAAAACCATATCGATATGGCTGATATCCAATAAAACGCTCATAAATTACCCCTGTTCGTTTTTCCCAATACTTAGCTGACAACGCTGGATTTGTCCCAAGACACCATCTTTTGCAATTGCAACATGCCCCGATCAAGTAAAAACCCAATAAAACCAATCACCAATACGGCAGCCATAATGCGACTGAGTGACGACGACGAACCATTTTGAAATTCGTCCCAGACAAATTTTCCCAAGCCTGGGTTTTGTGCCAACATTTCTGCTGCAATCAATACCATCCAAGCAATGCCCAACGACAATCGCATACCGGTAAAGATCATCGGTACTGAGGCCGGCAACACAATTTTGGTCACATGCTTTAAGGCAGGCAGACGCAGTACGCGGCTGACATTCACCAGATCTTTATCCAGCGATGCAACACCCACCGACGTATTAATCACCATGGGCCATAAACAGCATAGCGTTACGGTAATCATGGAATTTAAAAACGATTTTGGTATCACTGGGTCTGGCGAACTGTACAGCGCACTCACCACCATGGTAACCAATGGCAACCACGCCAAGGGAGAAACCGGTTTAAATATTTGCACCACCGGATTAACCGCGGTGTTAAGCGTTTTATTCAAGCCGATGGCAATACCCAACGGTATGGCTATGAATGCAGCCAGTAAAAAGCCGCTAGCCACAGTAATCAGGCTGGTGCCAATCTGATCAATAAAGGTTTCTTTACCGGTATAGGCGCGAACTTTTGCTTCGTAGGTGGGGTCTTTAGCCAAACGCTTAGCATTACGCTCTTCCTGGCGCTCATAAAAAGCGGCTTCTTTCTCGCGCTCAGTATTATGCTCCTGCCAGAGACTGCTAAACTGCTCCCAAACTGATGCGGGCCCTGGAAATTTACCTAAAGAGGTATCAATTTTTTGTGCCGCTATCGACCACACAAAGAGAAAGGCCAAAATACCTAGCAAAGGAATTGCAGCCGATTTTAGTAGCTGGGTAACTGTCGTCACTGTAGTAGCTGCTAATGCCATTTTACCGTCTGCCTTGTTTGCGAATGTTGCTATCAACATGATCACAACCTGTTTGTTAATGCTGTTCGTTAATAAATCATTGCGTTAATCAGGTACTGGCAGTTTCGAAACCCGCCCGCTGCGGGTAACGAAACTGCTTTTTATTTAAAGTTTGTCACCCTGTTTCAAACCAATTGAAAATTTATTGATGTACTCATTAGGCTTGTGGCCATCGTAAGTAATACCGTCAATAAACTGGGTCTGTGGATCGCGATAGCCGTCTTCAGTGGCAAAGTCTGGAAAATCTTTGGCGTCCATCAAGCCTTCTTCGATCAAAGACTTTGCTGCTTTGGTATAGATATCTGGGCGATACACATCAGCGGCCAGTTCCTTGTACCAACTATCGGGTTTATCTTCAGAGATCTGGCCCCAGCGACGCATTTGCGTGAGATACCAAATAGCATCAGAGTAGTAAGGGTATGTCGCGTTGTAACGGAAGAATACGTTGAAATCGGGCACCGAGCGCTTATCGCCTTTTTCGTACTCAAACGTGCCTGTCATACTGTTGGCAATCACATCGTAGTCAGCGCCGACATAATTGGATTGCGACAGAATTTTTACCGCAGCGGGACGGTTGGCATTATCGTTTTCGTCTAACCATTTGGCAGCACGAATTAATGCACGTACCAGGCGAATAGTCGTATTAGGATATTTCTCGGCAAACTCAGCTGTAATACCAAAGACTTTTTCTGGGTTGTCTTTCCAGACTTCGTAGTCGGTAATAACTGGGACACCAATCCCCTTGAATACCGCTTGCTGATTCCAGGGCTCGCCCACGCAATAGCCGTAAATAGTGCCAGCTTCCAGTGTGGCAGGCATTTGTGGTGGTGGTGTAACTGACAACAGCGCGTCGGCATTAATCTGGCCTGATGTATCACCTTTGTGCGGGGCGTAATAACCAGGGTTAATACCGCCTGCAGCCAGCCAATAACGCAGCTCATAGTTGTGCGTAGATACCGGAAATACCATACCCATGTTGAATGGTTTACCTTCGGCTTTGTACTTCTCTACCACCGGCTTTAAGGCGTCAGCTTTAATCGGGTGCACCGGGCGACCATCAGCCATTTTCGGTATATTGGGCTTCATTTGCTCCCAAATATCGTTTGAAACGGTGATACCGTTGCCATTTAAATCCATGGAAAACGGCGTAATAATGTGGGCTTTTGTTCCAAACCCCATGGTGGCAGCGATGGGCTGGCCTGCCAGCATATGTGCGCCGTCGAGGCGACCGTCGATCACACCGTCGAGCAATACTTTCCAGTTGGCTTGCGCCTCGATGGTTACATACAGGCCTTCATCTTCGAAGTAGCCGTTTTCGTAAGCGATGGCAATGGGTGCCATATCGGTCAGTTTAATGAAGCCAAAAGTCAGCTCTTCTTTTTCTGGCCAGCCTAGTTTTTCGGCACTGGCAGACTGCACCCCCAATGTCGTTGCTATCCCCACACCGGCCAGTGTGGTAAAGGCCATTTTCTTTACTGTGCTCAGCCAATCTGTTGCTCTCATGTGGCACTCCTCTCGTTTTTTTGCCAAAAAAAAGCGCTCACTGTGCCGATAAATTTATTACCGGTACATGTGAGCGCCTTTGCTCTCTCTCGCTTAGCAATTATTCACTAAGTCTTTTTGATGTTAGCTCGCTACCTTTTCTATCAGTAACCAAACGTAGCCCACCTGGTTACCTTATTAATGCCCTTTTGGCGACCATCACCATTGACAGAAAATTACCGAGGGCAACTAGATAACTGCACACAGTGTGCCAAAGTGTAATTAACGGCCCAGTTTTTATTTAAAAAAGCCGAAGCAGCGTAAAAAATCACCACTTTGCACCATTAAAACACACGATTTTTGTAAAAACCCTCGAAAAGCTTTTTTATTGCGCACAACAAAAAATAACCGAGCATTCATCTGCAACCCAAAAACTTCATTTTTTGCACCATTTGAAAACAACAATAAAATCTCACCTTCTCAATTAGTGCATTATTTTGATGCGAAATTAAAAAAGAATGCTCTAGCGCTGAAAGTAATTGGGTAAAATTTATGCTCTCGTGAAGGCACAAACTGCTTGAGAAGCGAACACGAATGTAGCGGGCAGTAATAAAAGCCGCCACAGAGACAGGTAATCAGATAGAAGTTTTATGCGTGGTAAAACATAGAGCGCACGACGTGCTCTCAGGGCGCAACACCCAGCTCAGAGAATATATCAATAACCGTTTTCGCTACTGAGCCAATGGTTACCCCCTTGTTCATGGCCATTTTTCGCAAGGTGACATAAGCATCGTTTTCGCTCAAACCACGCTCTTGCATCAGTAACCCTTTGGCCTTGTCGATTAATTTACGATCGGCAAGCTTGGCTTTAACCTCTTCTAGCTCAGCACGCAGGCGCTGAGTTTCTTCAAAACGGGCAATCGCCACATTGAGAATGGAGGCGAAACGTTCCGGCTGAATATCGTCGACGACGCAAGCACTCACACCCGCGCGAATGGTAGCCTGAATAATGTCGGGTGTGTCACGCTCAGCGAATACCACCACGGGCAAAGGGTGCTCACTATACAGCATGCGTAAATGCTCCAGCGTGTCGGTGTCGGGCAGATCGATGCCAAGCACAATCACCGACGGCTGTAAGTGCTTAACGTTTTGCAGCAGCTGCTGAGTTTGCTTCAAACGCGCCTTTATCACATAGCCCAAGCTGATAAATTCTCGCTCAAGCAAACTACCTCGAATTCGGTCGGCATCGATCAATAAAATAGATAGAGCCGGGCGCTGGCATGGTAATGCCACTACCCTACCCTCGTTTGAAGCCCGCAACATTGAACTAACTGACACCGCCATACCCTTTTTCTGTGCTAAAACGCTATTGCCGAAGCGTGGGCACACTTTCCTTCTGCAGAAAATCATAGCCCCCAGCCAAAGCCAGTACTGCAGCAAAAATTAAGCCATAGCTCTTATCTAAAATAGAGCGCTCAAACCAGCAGGCAGGTGACACCCGGTAACGAAGGAAAAACCTCTATATTTTCAATACCTTAGAAAAATATGCGGAATAAGAAAGCGCTTAAAGTAACGGCGGGAGCCTCTGGTTAGTAAAATACAAACCTAACCAGAGGTATATTTTGAACCAGCGCGAGGCATCGCGCGCGCTAATTTGGTGAAAATATTTACCCGCGGATACTTGCCAAACAATTGAGCAAAAGCCTATATCGACAATCAGCGGGCAACCAGTTTACCTGAGCGATAATCAGCAATTGCCTGATCGATCTCTTCACGGGTATTCATCACGAAAGGTCCCCACTGTACAACGGGTTCACCAATGGGATAACCAGCCAATACGAGAAACTGCGTAGCATTACTGGTTGCGCTGAGCTTCACCCTATCGCCATCGGTAAACACCCCCAATGCTTTAGCGGGCAATGCTTTGCCACCCACACTGAGTTCACCATCGATGACATACACCAGTAGGCGCTTGCCATCAGCAATAGGCAAGGTGATCTCACTACCCACCTGTAAGGTCACATCGTAAAAGTCTGGCTCGGTGCTTATACCTTTTATGGGCCCCTCCACGGTGCTCTCGCCCAACGACGAAGCACCCAACGACAAAGCACCGGCGATCACTTTGATTTGGCCTTGCTCGCCATTTTCCCCTAAAGGTAATACTGCAAACTGCTCTGGCGAAAACTCTTGATAAGCAGGCTCGCACATTTTGTCAGCCGGTGGCAGATTTACCCATAACTGAAACCCATGCATGCGCCCCGACGTTTGCTCTGGCATTTCAGAGTGCAGCACACCACGCCCGGCGGTCATCCATTGCACAGAGCCATCGGTGAGTAACCCTTCGTTACCCAGGTGGTCGCGATGGCGCATACGACCTTCCAACATGTAAGTGACCGTTTCAAATCCGCGGTGCGGGTGTTCAGGAAAGCCACCCATATAATCTGCTGCTTCGTCGCCCAATAATTCGTCGAGCATCAAAAATGGGTCGAAGTAGCGGTGCTCGTAGCCCACAATGGATCGCTGAATTTTTACACCAGCGCCGTCGGTCACCGCTTGGCTGGGTATGGCTTGTACCAATGTACGTTCTTTCATATTTACCTCGTTTTTCTCGCCAGCCGTTAACTCAGCCGAGCACGATTGTGAGCACTGGTGTAATCAATCTGTGGCCCTACCGGCACAATACGGGTTGGATTTATCGTGTCGTGACTGTAGTAATAGTGCGTTTTAATATGATCGAAGTTCACGGTATCGGCCACACCAGGTTGCTGATATAAGTCACGCACATAGTGAGACAAATGCGGAAAGCTTTCGATCTGTTGCCGATTGGTTTTAAAGTGACCAAAGTAAACACTGTCAAAACGAATCAGTGTGGTAAACAAACGCCAATCGGCCTCCGTGATCTGGTTACCTACCAGGTACCGCTGTGTGGACAAGCGTTCATCTAACCAATCCAAACTCTCAAATAAGGCGTGGTAAGCTTTTTCGTAAGCCGCCTGTTTGGTTGCAAAGCCAGCCCGGTATACGCCGTTATTCACAGTGTTGTATACACGCTCGTTAACGCGGTCTATTTCAGCCTGTAACGCATCGGGATAAAAATCGGTATCGGCGAAAGGTGCGTGTGGGTCTGCATAGGCTTTGAACGCGGTGTTTAATAGTCGAATAATGTCTGCCGATTCATTATTCACAATACGGTTGAGCTTTTGGTCCCACAATACCGGGACCGTTACACGCCCTGAGTAGTCTACCTGTTCGCGCAAATACACCTCGTACATATAACGGCTACCGGCAATCGGGTTGGTGTCGTCATCGGCAAAAAATTCCCAACCGTTTTCCAGCATCTCCGGCTTTACCACAGTTACACCGATCACATCTTGCAACCCTTTAACGGCACGAACGATCAGTGTGCGGTGCGCCCACGGGCACGCCAGGGATACAAACAGATGGTAACGCCCCTTCTCTGCCACAAACGGGCCCTCACTATCTTGCGCAGTGATCTGATGACGAAACTGCGAGTCGGTGCGCACAAACTCACCATCAGTTGCCGAGGTGTCGTACCAGTCGGTGTGCCACTGCCCTTTGACTAAAAGCCCCATTATTTCGTCCTCCAGCTTGTTTGATTGGCTGCTACTGCAGTTTGGCGTCAGTAAATTTAAACCGTGAGTACATTATAAAAAAGGCTATACAGAAAAAAATCGAAATAATAAGATAGATATATTCAAATTATTTGAATAATGGTTATGACACAAAAATTAAGCCTCGAAGCTCTCGACGTACTGGATGCCATAGACCGCAAAGGTAGCTTTGCCGCTGCGGCAGCGGCACTCTATAAAGTACCCTCGGCCATTACCTATACGGTACAAAAGCTGGAAGAAGATCTGGGGGTAAGTCTGTTTAAGCGCGAGGGCCGCAAAGCCGAGCTGACCCCAGCTGGGCAGTTGCTGCTAACCCAGGGCCGCGTACTACTGGAGGCAGCCACTCGATTAACAGAGGCCACGCAGCAGTTACACCGTGGCTGGGAGCCGCGTCTAACAATTGCCGTGGATACTCTTTTTCCCACCGAGCAGCTCTACCCATTGCTTGAACAGTTCTACGCGTTGCAGCCTGAAATAGAAATTACACTGATAAACGAGGTTCTGGGCGGCAGCTGGGAAGCCATTATCGAGCAGCGAGCCGACCTGGTGATTGGCGCAGACGCGCCCGACAGCACATTTAAAGGGTTACAGTCACAACAACTGACAGAAATCCACTGGGTATTTGCCGCTGCGCCCCACCACCCTCTCGCCGAGTTGGCGGCACAACAGGCTGCGCCGCTCACACAAGACGATATCGTGCAATATCGCGCTATTATCGTGGGCGACAGCTCACGCAATCTGCCGCCTAAAAGCCGCCGTATTTTTGAAAAACAGCCCTTGCTGCGGGTGGCCTCGATGCAAGAAAAAGTACATTGCCAGGCGGCAGGGTTGGGTGTAGGGTTTTTGCCTCTACACCGTATCCAATCAGAGTTACAGCAAGGGCAGCTAGTCGCCCTGCCCTTTACACCAGCCCCTTCACCTGTGGGCTTATACATGGGGTGGAAGCGCGGCAGCAAGGGTAAAGCCCTACGCTGGTTTGTAGAGCATTTACCAACACTTGAACTTGACTTTAATTGAGCAGTAGCACTTGTGCTGGGTTAGCCAACTATTAGCGATAAAACACTGCCAGCCACACCGTTGGCTCATCTGGCGTGGTCCATTCAACACGGTGTTTTTCACCCGCGACAATATGCAGGTAATCATGAGGCCGTAGAGCCACCGTGCGACCATCCTCAAACGCTATACGGGCTGCTCCGGTCAAAACCATTACCCACTCGTGCTCGGCTTGATCATACCAACCGTAAACCGGTGAAGACTGGCCATAAGACACGATACGCTCGATACGCACATGCTCTTTTAGCAAGAGGTCTTCGAACACTTCACGCTCTTTAGACGCCACGACATCACGCAAAAGATTGCCGCCTAACGAAGAATCAGAATGTGGTGGTTTAGCCATAACCCACTAGCCTATACCGCCGCAGCGGCGAGATACACGATATACATACAGGTAAACATACCGGCCATAAACACTAAACTGCGCAAGGTAGCCAGATTAAACAGATAAAACACAGCGTGCAGTACGCGGGCAATCAAAAATAGAGTTGCAGGCAGTGCCAGGCTGGCCTCATTTAACCCGGCCATATAGGCAATCAACACAACGGTAACAAATACCGCAAGCGCTTCCCAGGCATTACCTTGAGCAGCCACTGCCCTGGCGCCAATACCCGTCAATTGCTGCTGTTGTAGACGCGGATGATGATTGTCCAAACGGCCAAAATCGCGGGTCCGACAATATCCCGCCGTACCTGCCAGTAAATAGGGAATCACCGTGAGAATAAATAACACCCAATATAACCAGGGCATAAACACTCCTTATAAATAGCCGTTTATACGCACAGCCTACTCAGTCAGACGCGCGGCTTGTAGAAAAACTTGCAGTATGGTCGTAATGCTCATACATTAATGACCAATGAGTCATTAATGTATGAGCATTGTATGTCAAGCCCCCCTGAGAAGGCCAGCACCCCGCCTGCCCGCCGTAACCGGCGACGCAAAAGCGCACGCCCTGCAGAAATCATCGAGGCGGCTTTTGCCACCTTTTCGCAACGAGGATTCAATAACACCCGGGTAGAAGATGTCGCCAAGCAGGCCGGTATCAGTAAAGGGCTGCTGTATCGTTATTTTGATACCAAAGACACCTTACTGAAAGCCGTAATACAACACTATGTTACGCCCCGGCTCGACCAGCTACAGGCAGCGGTGGACAACCACAAGACCAGTACGGAAGATTTTTTGCGCGGGCCCTTCTTACACTTTGCACAACAGCTGCCGCAAAGCCCGGTTGCCATGATTATTCGGCTTATTATCACCGAAGGCTCGCAACATCCAGAACTCACCGAATTTTATTGGCACACGGTAGTGAAACGAGCAATGCGCATGCTGCAGCAACTCATTCATAAAAGTGTTAACCAAAACGAGTTTGCAGCGAATGTCGTAGAAGATTTTCCACAACTACTGGTAGCCCCCATTTTATTAAGCTCCGTGTGGGCACACTTATTTTCATCTTACCAACCACTGGAAACCAATCGCTTTATTGCCAGTCACATCAACATCGTGATTTATGCACTGAAGCACCCCACTGACGCCGGCATTGCCAAGGAGTCACCCAATGAAGCACGCTAAGCACCGGCGTCTTGCCTTTGTAGTTCTGCTGGCGACACAACTGATTGCATGCAGCGAAAACAACGACCACTCCACTCTGGTTGGGCAATTGGAATCCGACCGAGTGGAAATTACCGCAGAGTTCGCCGAACCCATTACTCGTATAAACGTAAAAGAAGGCGAGCAGGTCACCGCTGGCACCTTGCTGGTGCAACAAGATACACAGCGTATCACTGCGCAATTGGCCGCTGCCAAAGCCACCACTGCAAAAGCACAGGCCTATCTCGACGAATTAATACGCGGGCCACGCAAAGAAAAAATAGCTGCTGCACAAGCTGCCTTAGACAGTGCAAAAACAGCGCAGCAATACCGGCAAACGGAGTACAACCGTTTGCAAAAACTGTTTCAACAACAGTTAATTTCTGGCGAAACCCACGACAAAGCCTATACAGAACTACAAACAGCCAACGCACAAGTAAACACCAGCAAAGCCCAACTGGAAGAACTGCTCAATGGCACCACCGTTGAAACACTGGAGCAAGCACGCCAAGCACTAGCATTAGCACAAGCACAACAAGACAGCATTCAACTAAACGCTCAACGCCATCAACTCATCGCCCCCATAGACAGTATCGTCGACAGCCGCCTGTTTGAAGTCGGTGAAAGACCTCAAGCCGGGCAGCCCGTTATTATTTTGCTCAGTGGAAAACAACCTTACGCCCGCCTGTATGTGCCGGAAACCCAGCGCAGCAAGCTGCACGTAGGCGACATGGTTAGCGTCACAATGGATGGCGACACCGAGACCTACCAGGGTAAAGTGCGCTTTATCGCCGATGAAGCCGCTTTTACGCCCTATTTTGCGTTAACCGAAAAAGACCGTGGCAAACTCACCTACTTGGCGAAAGTCGATATAGTCGGAGCCAACCACCGCCTTCCCGATGGCATGCCTGTACAGGTAAACATCAATCCATGAACTCTTCATTTGCCATACAGGCCAAAAAACTGCGCAAAGAATTTGGCAGTCTGGTTGCGGTAAGTGATGTTGATCTCGATATTCCAAAAAGTCAGATCTACGGCTTTCTCGGCCCTAATGGTTCTGGCAAATCAACCACCATCCGTTTGCTTTGCGGGCTACTGAGTGCAACTAGCGGCACAGCGACAGTATTGGGGCTTGATGTTGCCACGCAGGGCCAGCAGCTGAAATCACGTATCGGCTACATGACACAGACGTTTTCGCTTTACAGCGATTTGAGCGTATGGGAAAACCTGCAATTTATCGCCGACATCTACGGCTACCCGGCCCGGCAAACCAAGCAACGGATCAACGAACTACTGGATGTTTACGATTTATTACCACAGCAAAAGCAACTGGCCGGCACTATGAGTGGTGGCCAGCGGCAACGGCTTGCGCTGGCCTGTGCTGTACTCAATAAACCCGAATTGTTACTGCTCGACGAACCCACGAGTGCCGTTGATCCGACCAGCCGACGAAATTTCTGGGCTAAGTTATTTGAACTTGCCGACGCGGGCACCACCATACTGGTATCAACCCACTATATGGACGAAGCTGAGCGTTGCCACAACCTGGCCATTCTCGACCATGGCAAAAAGGTCATTGATGGGCCGACTCAAACGCTGTTGAAAGACATAGAAATGCATGTTGTCGAAATCGTTACAGACAATCCCATCTCAGTACAGAAACTGCTGCAGCAAGACCTGCAAATTTTCAGTGTGACACAACTAGGTACACGACTCAGAGTATTAATAAGTAAACAACACCAGGCACCACTCGATTACGTCAACCAACAATTATCTGAACAGCAAATCAAGGCGCAAACGTCATTGGTTAACCCGTCGCTTGAGGATGTTTTTATTACCGTAACGCAACGGAGCCAGAACGCATGAAAAGCTTTCGCCGTTTTCTTGCCATTATGCTCAAGGAGCTACGCCAGCTGCAACGAGATCGGATTACCATTGGCATGATAGTGGGCGTACCCCTGATACAGATTCTGTTGTTTGGCTACGCCATCAATAACGACATTCGCAACCTGCACGGTGCTGTCGCTGATGGCAGCAACAGTCACCTGTCGCGCCAGTATGTACAACAACTGGAACAAACCCAGGTCGTTGACTTGCAACGGAAAGTTGAGTCGGTAGAAAAACTCAAAGCCTTGTTAAAAAGTGGCGATATAGCCGTTGGATTATATATTCCACCAGATTTCGAACGCAGAACACTCAGTACCGAACGCCCTGCCGCACAATTACTGGTTGATGGAGCAGACCCAACGGTCGCTGGCGTCGCCGATAAACTGGCTCAGTTTCCCATTCATTTCGACAGTGATCCCAACGCCATACCAGCAAAAAAAGCAAATTATCGAACACTGGAAATACGTACCTATTACAACCCCACACACCGCACAGCAGTTTATATTATTCCTGGTTTAATGGGCATTATTCTGACCCTGACCATGACCCTGTTTACTGCGGTAGCACTGGTGCGCGAAAAAGAACGGGGCAATATGGAGCTACTCATTAATACGCCGGTGCGCACACCCGAGCTAATGATCGGCAAATTGGTGCCTTACATTCTGATTGGTTTAATTCAGGTCGCACTCATTGCAGCGTTGGGCAACATTTTATTTAACGTACCGGTGCGCGGCAGCGTGATTGATTTATACCTCGCGGCCAGCCTGTTTATAGCGGCCAACCTGGCCATGGGATTACTGCTTTCAACCCTGGCCAAAACCCAGTTTCAGGCCATTCAGCTGACTATTATGCTGTTGCTACCATCCATACTGCTGTCTGGGTTTCTGTTTCCCTTCAATGGTATGCCGCAGGCTGCCCAATACCTGGGGGAAGTGTTACCTATCACTCATTTTATTCGCCTGACGCGCGGCATCATGTTGCGCGGAGCCGACATTGCTTCGCTGTATCAAGAGCTATTCGCACTGGCCCTATTTATGGTTGTGGTGTTGCTGCTTTCGGCCTTACGGTTTTCACGTAAACTAGATTAATATAGGCCATTGCGTTTTTCGCGCTCGAATACTGTCGAATATGCTCATTGCTACCGCAGCTATTCCCTTGATTGCTGGCAGCATGCCGGCTTTTTATTCTCGATTCGTCGGTTAACGTTGCAGCCGTTGGATCGATGTCAATAAACAGTCATTGGGTTATAGCTCAACGCCAATATCATCACCAACGATCACCGCCTGATAAGTGATCAGGTTTCGGCAAGGCCCCTCGGTGGACAACGTGCAATGCCCTGTAGGAATATCAAACAAATAACCGTGAAAACCGCAACGGATTGCACTGCCAACCAGCACACCACTTTCCAGTGGGTAGGCTGCATGTGGGCACAGACTCTCGATAAGATAAGCCTTACCTTCATGATGAATCAGTAAAATATTGGCGTTATTGATTTTAACGGCTTTACGAAAGCCTTCATGCAGGTTGGCCAGTTTTTCAATGGGATAGAACATAATACTCCTAGGTAGGTAACCCTCCCTGGATATACCCCTCTTTACACACGGTTTTACTTGTCCGACAAAAACATCTCTTATTCGTCGCGGGACTGATCGACCCAAATTAACTGGGTGGTATCAAACCCCAATGCGCTGGCATTTTCAACAAACCGCTGTTTAACCGCTTCGCTCACCTGTGGCTCACGTGCCAGCAGCCAGAGATAATCAGTATCAGGCCCTGATACGAAGGAATATTGGTAGTGATCATCTAACCCAAATACCACATAGGCACCATAAAATGGGCCAAAGAAAGAAACCTTCAAATAAGCCGTGTCTGGAGACTCGATAAAATACGCTTTGCCCACGGCTTCCTTCCATTCCTGCTTGCCTACGGAATAACCCCGATTCACCACTTTAAGGCCACCATCGTCACGTAGTGAATATTCCGCCGTAACATGCGCTAATCCTCGTTCAAAACTGTGATCAAGCCGGGCAATCTCGTACCACTTTCCCAAATAGCGTGATTGCTCAAACCCTTGCACCGGGACAACCCCTTCGGGTCGACTCACACACCCCGCCAACAATGCTAGAAGACAACCCCATAACAAATAACGTTTCATCGTATGACTCCAATGCAGTAAAGCCCTAGGGCCTGTTGACACGAATAATCCTTGTATACGTCATTGTTACAACAATAGCCCACAGGATAAAAAACCAAAAAAAAGCCACCCATGTGGGTGGCTGAAAGTTTAAGTCTATTACGACGAGTATATAAACTTAAGAGTTCGGGGGTTGAGTCAGCCAGTCTTCCAGGCCGTCTTCCAACCAGCGGTGCAAAAGCCAAAGGCCTTCATCTACAACCGTTAAAAACTTGTCAATAATTTCTGTCGCCAACTCAAAAATGTGCCGGCTGTCCATGCGAATGTTGTCGCGCGCCAAAATCTCTTTGTCGATGGTATTGAGCAAAAAATTAAACTTAAACTCGTACTCTTTCACCGCATCCAATGAGGCAATACCACCTGCCACAATGGCTGTCAGCCGCTCTGACTGATTACGCACCTTTTCATATTGCAATTGCGTACACTGCACTAAATAACGAATTTTGCTGTCATGTATATCGTCACTACTGCCCGCAGACGCAGCGTGAGTGGTCAAACCACGAATTTTCGCCAACTGCTCAACCATCTCTGGCATTTGGTTACAAACAAACACCAGCAAACCCACATGGTGCACCGCACGACGCTTGGCTTCAGATGAATCTGTCACCACTTTTTCCAAACTGTGCTCAGCCAACAGGTCCACCACCGGCCGTTCCAAATACTTGGCCAGTTGCACCATAAAAGCTAAAAGCTGCTCAATAAAGTAACTGTGCAGCTCGAAGTTCTCCATCACGGCATCGTTTTGCCAATCACGCTCGATAGTCGCCCAAGCGTGATGAATTTTTTCAATGTCTTTGCTCGATAACAGGCTACGCGACTGATTTACAAACGCCTCTAGAGCAACAATGCGTCGACGAATTTCACCTTGCAACTGACGAAACTCGTCTTTAAATTTTATTTCTCCCGCAAGCAGTGCCAAACCGTACCCTCTGTGCTGCTGAATCGCTTTGCACAGGTGATTGAGCTGCCGAATCAAGTGCAGCGCTACCATGCGGTCGTAGTACTGCCGACACGGATCGGCCAAGCGGGCAACTTCCAGCTTGTCTTCAACGGTGACATTACCGAGCGCGTTGCTGGACATGGCTGCACCGGCACTGATGCTTAACAAATCGTTATCCTTCAAAGTTTCCACCTTTGTTATGAGAGCGATAGAGCAAACTCCGGGCCAACTTTATCGTTACATGGCTAACTTTATCGCTAGATAGATCCTTAAGCGGATAGAAGCACGAAAACAAGGCCAGTTTAACCGCTATTTATCCAAGGAAAGCACTAGCTTGTCCCGCGCAAATACCGTAAAAACGCAAAAACGCACAAATAAAGGTCGAGCCAAACACCGCTGCGCACTAAAATCGGTCGCAAACAAAAATCGGCTATCGTACTCACGCACACACAGCCCTTGCCCGCTAACCCCACAATATTACGAAAAATTGGCCGGTTACCCTTGGGCTGCAACCAAACAAGCGATAGAATCCTGCCACTGTCGGCAACACACTTTTTACGCGCCCGGACTACCCAACAGCATGACGCTCCCCCTGCTCACTATTTCTCTGATACTACCGGCACTGATTATTGCGCTTGTGTTGACCCATTGGCGCCCGGCCCTGATTTTTGCCGGGGCAATGGCAGCCACCTATTTTTGCGGTCTGGTATCAACCGAAGAACTATTGAGCAAGGCGGTCAACACCGGGCTGGCGACGCTAGTCTTGCTGATGCTGGCATCTATCGCACTGGACAAAATATGCTGGATCAGCCGATTCGGCCAACACATGGTAAACGGCCATTACACCAGCAGTCTGGCCAAAATCATGACGACCACAGCGGGGCTCTCGGCATTTATCAATAATACAGCGGTCGTTGCGGCGTTTATTTCGAGCCTGAAAAACAACAGTAACTTTCCAGCATCACGCCTGCTGATACCCATGGCGTACGCCGCCACCTTGGGTGGCACCATGACGCTGATCGGCACATCCACCAACCTGATCGTTAACAGCTTTCTGATCGACAGCGGGCAACCTGGGTTATCTTTTTTCTCGTTTTTCGCGGTAGGTAGCGCAGCCACTGTTGGCGGCGTCATCACCCTGTTGTTTTCCAGCCGCTTGCTACCCAGCTACAACAAGCAGGACATTCACACCTCCGACTACCTGATCGAAACCCGCGTCAGTGAGGCATCACCTTTGATTGGCAAATCCATTAGCGAGAATGGTTTGCGTAACCTGGATGCCCTGTTTCTTGCAGAAATTGTCCGCGAAGGACAACTGATCAGCCCGGTACCACCGAAAGAGCGTATTCACGCTGGCGACATTCTTATTTTTGCTGGCGAGGTAGACAGTATTTCCCAGCTAAACCAGTTCGAGGGCCTTCAGCATTATGCCGCCGACGATAGCCCATTGCTAAGCCGAAACCTGGTCGAGGTAGTACTGTTGCCGCAAGCGATGATTGTCGGCAAAACCCTGCTGGAATGTGGCTTTCGCTCTATGTTTGACGCCGCAGTGCTTGGTATTCGCCGCGGAGGCCAACGTTTATCTGGCAAACTCGGCACGATTAGATTGATGCCCGGCGACAGCTTAATTCTGGCAACCGGCGATGATTTTGCCAGCCGCAAGAATCTCGACCGCAACTTTGCCGTTATCGACAATAAAAACATTCAACGGGAGCTGCCACCCCGTGCCAGTACCCTGGTGCTACTGGGGTTTATGGCCACAATTCTCATGGCAGCGACGGGGGCTATCTCTCTGTTCAAGGCGCTGGCAGCCTTCTTAGTGGTCGCCCTGCTAACCAAAGTCATTACACCGGAAGAGGTGAAACGCCGCTTCCCGTTTGATATATGGCTTATCATTACCTCGGCACTGGTGCTGGCCCAGGCACTTAACAACAGCGGTTTGGCATCTGCCACAACTGACTTGCTGTTGTCGCAACTGCAAGGCTTTAGCCCGCTCATAGCGCTGGCATCGGTATACCTGTTCACCCTGGTCATGACCGAGGCCATGACCAATAACGCTGCCGCCGCATTGGCCTTTCCTTTTGCTTACAGCCTAGCTACCAGCCTGGGCGTAAGCCCACTGCCCTTCGTGATGGCAGTAGCATTCGGTGCCAGCGCCAGTTTTTTAACGCCGTTTGGCTACAATACCAATCTGATGATTCAAAACGTATGCGGCTATCGCTTTGCCGATTACACCCGCACAGGCCTACCATTAACCATCGTGTACAGCGCCATTGTACTTACCCTGTTACCCAGAGTATTTCCGCTATAACACAGCACACGCTCGCCTGACACACAGTACCCCCAACGCGAGCGTGTTCATGCATCGCTTTCTGCGCGCGCAACCCCTATAATTGCCCGCTTTCCCATTTGCCGTTAATCACTTGTTACAGGCTGTAATTTAACATGCAAGACCAGTACAACCCTGCCGACATCGAATCCCAAGCCCAGCAATACTGGGACGAACAACAAAGTTTTGTGGTAACTGAAGACGCCAGCAAAGAAAAATTCTATTGCCTGGCCATGTTCCCCTACCCCAGTGGCAAACTGCACATGGGGCACGTTCGCAATTACACCATTACCGACGTGATATCACGCTTCCAGCGTATGCAGGGCAAAAATGTATTGCACCCTATGGGGTGGGATGCCTTTGGCCTGCCAGCCGAGAACGCTGCTATCCAGAACAAAACCGCCCCGGCCAAGTGGACCTACAGCAATATCGAATACATGAAAGGCCAACTGAAAAGCCTGGGCTTTGGCTTTGACTGGTCACGTGAGCTCGCCACCTGCAGCAGTGATTACTATCGCTGGGAACAGTGGTTTTTTACCCGCCTCTACGAAAAAGGCTTGGTATACAAAAAAATGGCCACCGTAAACTGGGATCCGGTCGACCAGACCGTATTGGCCAACGAACAGGTGATCGACGGCCGTGGCTGGCGCTCCGGCGCGTTAGTAGAACGCAAAGAAATTCCACAGTGGTTTATTAAAATAACCGACTACGCCGACGAGTTGTTGCGTGACCTCGACAACCTGCCAGACTGGCCTGAGCAGGTAAAAACCATGCAGAAGAACTGGATTGGCAAATCCAAGGGCGTCAACATGACGTTCGATCTGCAACAGCCGCTGACAGGCATTAACAGCTTCGATGTTTACACCACCCGCCCCGACACACTCATGGGTGTCACCTATGTCAGCCTGGCAGCAGAACACCCCATTGCAGTAGCACTGGCCGAAAACAATCCTCAACTGGCGGCTTTTATCAAAGAATGCAAAACCCAGTCAGTAGCGGAAGCCGATATGGCCGCCATGGAGAAAAAAGGTCTGGATACCGGCCTTAAAGCGCTGCACCCGCTAACCGGCAAAGAGGTGGCCGTATGGGTCGCCAACTATGTATTGATGGACTATGGCTCTGGCGCGGTGATGGCCGTGCCCGCACATGACCAACGCGATTTTGAATTTGCCCAGAAATACAACCTGCCCATTGAGCAAGTTATTGCGCCCGCTAACGGCGAAGACTGTGATTTGAACCAAGCCGCCTTTACCGAAAAAGGCCTGCTGGTTAATTCCGGCCAAGGTTTTGAAGCATGGGACGGTCTCAACTTCAAACAGGCCTTCAGTGCCATTGCCAACAAACTGAAAGAGCTTGGTAAGGGCTCAGTGCAAACCAATTTCCGTTTGCGTGACTGGGGTGTTTCCCGTCAACGTTACTGGGGCACGCCTATTCCCATGCTCAACCTGCCAGACGGTGGCGAAATTCCCGTACCGGCAGACCGTCTACCCGTGCTGCTGCCGGAAGACGTGGAAATGGACGGCGTACAATCGCCTATTAAAGCTGACCCTGAATGGCGTAAAACCGAGTACAACGGCCAGCCTGCCGAGCACGAAACCGACACCTTCGACACCTTTATGGAATCAAGTTGGTATTACGCACGTTATACCTGTGCCAACTTTAACGAAGGCATGCTCGATTCCGATGCAGCCAACTATTGGCTGCCGGTAGACCAGTACGTGGGCGGTATCGAGCACGCTATTCTGCACCTGTTGTACGCGCGCTTTTTCCATAAGCTGATGCGTGATGAAGGCCTGGTAAACGGCGACGAACCTTTCAAACAATTGCTATGCCAGGGTATGGTGCTGGCGAACTCCTTCTACAAGGAGAATGCCGACGGCTCGAAAACCTGGTTTAACCCGGCCGATGTAGAGCTGGAGCGGGATGACAAAGGTAAAGTAATCAGTGCCCGCCACCCCGAGGCTCCCGAGCTGGTTATGGGCGGCATGACCAAGATGTCGAAATCGAAAAACAACGGTGTCGACCCACAAACTGCCGTCAATCAATATGGTGCCGACACCGTGCGCCTGTTTACCATGTTTGCCGCACCGCCCGAGCAAACACTTGAGTGGAATGATTCCGGTGTAGAGGGCGCGTCACGCTTTTTGCGCCGCCTTTGGAAAACCGTACACGGCCACCTTGAAGCCGGTACCCCAGGGGCTTTGGCAATTGATCAACTAAACGACACGCAAAAAGATCTGCGCCGCAAAGTGCATGAAACCATCGCCAAAGTCAGTGATGACTATGGCCGTCGCCAAACCTTCAATACGGCGATTGCGGCAGTCATGGAATTGATGAACGACGTCAGTAAACTGGCAGATCGTTCGACCCCTGCGTTCCTGGCGGTGGAGCGCGAGGCGCTGGAAAGCATTACCCTGCTCATGGCACCAGTTGTACCCCATATTGCCCACGCCATTTGGACAGAACTTGGCCATACCAGCAGCGTCATTGACCAGCCTTGGCCAGTGGTTGACGAGGCCGCATTGGTGAAAACCTCTATTGAGATGGTCGTACAGATTAACGGTAAAGTCAGGGCCAAATTAACCGTGGCAGCCGATGCCGATAACGACAGTATTATTGCGCAAGCAAAAGCTGACCCTAACGTACAAAAGTTTTTGGACGGCCACGAGATAAAAATGTGCAAAGTGATTCCAGGTAAGCTGGTTACTTTTGCCGTGAAGTAAGATTACCAACCGGAATGCTGGCAACCTGCCACATTTCGGCTGACAGGGACCGAATGGACAACCTATGAAGAAAGTTATCGCTCTACTCCTGTGTGCCTCAATCATCTCGGCATGTGGTTGGCACCTGCGCGGCTCACAAATGCTGGATACCGACCTGCAGGCGCTGAACGTTATCTACACAGACCAATACAGCGAGCTGGCGACTACCTTTGATCGGATGCTCAAGCAATACGGTATCGACGTTGTACCTGCTGACAAGGCCGACTACAGCGTGTCAATTTCACCTGAAAAGATGCAGCGCCGCAGCGTCTCCGTCTCGGGCAACGGGCTGGCGGCACAATACGAAGTAGCGATGATGAGCAGCTTTCGGATAACCGGGCCCGATTATGACTCCGGGCTTGTCGAAACATCGGTATCACGGATATACGATTACGACCAGAATGATACGGTCGGCAAGCAGGCCGAAGAACGCCTCATTCAAAGTGAATTGCGCCAGGAGCTGACCAACCGGGTACTGCGTCAGGTCAACGCGTTAATCCATAGTCATACCGCCAACCCACCGAGTAGCCATGAGTAAAATCAGGGCAGAACAACTGGCCAGCACACTCAAACAGGGACTGGCTCCGGTTTATCTGGTATGCGGCGACGACCCTTTACTGGTACAGGAAGCCTGCGACACCATTCGCCATACCGCCACGCAGCAAGGCTTCAGTGAACGGGAACGTTATCACAGCGATAGCGGCCTGGATTGGAACGACGTACTCACCAGTGCCAACAGCCTCTCGTTATTTGCTTCGCGAAAGATTCTTGATATTCGCCTTCACACCGGCAAACCCGGTGATAAAGGCGCTAAGGCGCTCATTGCCTATTGTGAAAACCCCTCTGACGATACCCTGATGCTGCTGGTTACTCCAAAGCTGGACGGTGCCACACAAAAATCCAAATGGTACAAAGCCATTGAAAAAGCCGGTGTCGTCGTGCCTATCTGGCCCATCAATGCCGGCCAGCTACCCCGCTGGATTGGCGAACGCATGAAAAAAGCCGGGCTGTCAGCAGACTCACAGGCCATCGACATTCTCGCCAATCGGGTTGAAGGTAACTTGCTGGCAGCGGTTCAAGAAATTGAAAAACTCACTCTGTTGGCTACCAGCGGTATGGTAAGCGCACAAATGATGGCTGCCAGTGTAGCCGACAGCGCCCGCTATGATGTTTTCACCTTTGTGGATAAAGCACTGCAAGGCGATCTTGCCGCTGCGGTTAAAACACTGCACGGCCTTAAGGGTGAAGGTACCGATGCAGTCGTCATTCTGTGGGCTCTGGCGAAAGAAATTCGCGCACTCAATCACGTGAGTCAGGCAACGCGTAACCATCAGAATTTCGCCTGGGCCTGCAAACAGGCCGGCGTGTGGGAAAAGCGCCAGGGACTGATCAAATCAGCACTGCAAAGGCTCAAACCGGCACAAATTACTTTACTGCTGCGCAAAGCATCGGCCATCGATAAAATGATAAAAGGGATGCATAGTGGCGATGCCTGGAATGAACTGCTAGACCTCACCATCAACCTCACCGGCACCTTTAGCCTTTCACGCGAGGTTCAAAAACTCGCACTCAGCAGCATGCGCTAAATACAAAAGTTTCTGGGCAATGGTAGCGGGGGAACTACGCTCCATCACTCACAACACTGATGCTCGGCACGGGTTTGACACCCTGCGTTTTAAAGAGCTTCTTACTGCCATCCGGTGCAAAATATTTCTCCTCAAGCGTTTCTGCTTCAATCGGCGGACTGTACAAAAAACCTTGGCCCAAACGACAACCCCGCTGAATCAGCCAGTCTTGCTGATCCGTATTCTCAACGCCTTCGGCAATAACCTGCAATTGCATGTTATGGGCCAAACCAATAATGGATTGAGCAATCACGGCGTCGTTAACATCGGTGACCAGCTCGTCAATAAAACTACGGTCGATTTTCAACTTATGCACAGGAAAGCGCTTAAGATAAGCAAGCGACGAATAACCAGTACCAAAATCATCAATGGCCAATGACAAACCCATAGCGTTCATTTTTGTCATCATCCCGATAATATCAGATGCAGTTTCCATCGCAGAATTTTCGGTCAACTCAAACTCAATGTGCTCTGGAGCCAATCCTTCTTCAGTAAAGACCTGTTTCACTCCGTCAACAAAATTAGGCTGACTTAACTGACGCGCAGAAATATTGACCGCAATTTTACCAACATCAATACCGCGTGCCAGCCATTCACGCTGCTGCCGACACGCAGCCCGAATCACCCAATTGCCCAATGGCACAATTAACCCGGTTTCTTCTGCCATCGAAATAAAATGCACTGGGTTAATGCTGCCCTTGGTGGGATGTTGCCAACGCACCAAGGCCTCAACACCCATAAGTTCACCGGTTGCCATATCAACTTGCGGCTGGTACAACAAATACAGCTGGTCAGAGATGATAGCTTTACGCAAATCATTCTCAATTTGAAACGCGTCGATGGCTGTGCTACTCAAAGCGTGGGTATAAAACTGATAGCGATTTTTCCCGGTTGCTTTTGCCTGGTACATCGCCACTTCAGCATGCTTCAATAAATCACGAGGCTGATAGGCTGCATCAGGGAACAAGGCAATTCCCAGGCTGGCGGTCATCAAACACTCTAACGCGCCAACAATAATCGGCGCCTCCAACTCTGCCAATATTTTTTGTGCGAGCCGATCAAGGCTTTCTGGATCTTGCACATTGTCAATAACAATCGCGAATTCATCACCACCGATACGCGCGACGATATCGCGTTTGCGGATAATACGCTTTAAACGTACCGCTATTTCTTTAAGCAGCTCATCACCAACATCATGACCAAGACTGTCATTGGCGTTTTTAAAACGGTCGAGGTCGAGCAACAATAACGCCAGGCGGCTTTTGTTCCGCTTGGCTTCGGTCAGGTGCGATGTAAGCGTACTCTCAAACAATGTGCGATTCGGCAACCCAGTAAGGCTGTCGTAATACACCAGATGGTTTAACTGTGAGTGGCGATTACGCAACTCCAACTCTGACTGCTTACGCGCACTGATGTCTGTACCCATGGCACAAACACCCATCAACTGACCGGTTTCATCACGGAGTGGAAAAGCAGTTAAGAGGTAACTTTTGAAAACGCCATCACCCACGGCCACACTGACTTCTTTTTCCAGGGTACTGTCGCGCAGCTCCATGGCATTACGAATAGCGCTGGTGAATTCATCTGGAAAAGCATCGTCAATGCTGCTGCCAACTTGTACACCGCACATCTGCGACAGCTTTTCACTGCAAAAGCGCACCGAGCCATCGACATCCGCCACCACTACCAAGGCGGGAGAATTTTGCACAATAGCTTTTAAATAAGACGCATTTACCTGTGGGTTGTGACCGATATAGTCGCGCTGTTGTCTAACTTCTTCCCAAATTTTTTGCTGTGCAGACTGCAACAGACTCATAGCCAACAGCGATGTAATCGTATCGAGCTTTTTAATCCGCTGGGTTAACTCGCTCTGAGAGAGATTCGAGACCAGATACAAAACACCGGCTTTCGCATCACCATCAACAAGAGGCAAAATAAAAGCCGTATGGCTCTCAGGGGTAATCAGGCTAATCGCCCGTCCGGTCTGATACGATTTTTGAATAGACTTTATAGGCAATGCAGCACAGTCGCGTAAGGGCAACGCGGTATAAGAGGTTGCTTTGCCGTTGGCAAAGATATCGAGATATAGCTCATCCAGGTGGGGCTTAACCAAGGCCACCTGCAAAAATTCGCCTTTCGCTGACAGGTAGTTAATTAACCGGCGCGTAATCCGCACCTGCGCAGGCACTTCTAGAGCTTCACCACTCAAACTATGATCGTTACGACCAGAATATTGCATTAAAAATGCCTAAACCACTGCGACCAACCCTAAAAGTCGCCAATCTGCGTTTTGCTGACCTTTATTTGTGTTAATAACGTACACATCCTCATAACTGCGCGGACAGCATTGAATAACACGTATATGACAACTTAACGACAGTTACCATACTACCGCGAGTTTATTTAATTAGTGGTCAGCCACTTTGCGTTTGTTAAGCATGACAGAAGGTCGTATCACGCCCTAGGGAATAATACCCAAGCCCCCAAACGGCGAGGCCATATTAGCAAGCGGGTTTTCACGACGTCAACTAACGTCCGCACAAGTTATAGGCAAGACCAAGGAATAATAGGGAATAATGGTGAATTTAGGGATTTAGCAGCTGCCAGCGCTCGGCGCGTCCGCTAACTTTACCACTTTGTTCATATGCCTGGGTTATCTGACCGTTTAAGCGCATTTTCCGCAAGCCGCGCTGCAACATGAAGTAGGCCGATCTACCACGCCCGGTCTTGGTCACAATAAAATGTTGTGACCCAGGCACGCTCACCTTAATACCCATGGTTGGCCGCAGTGTATGACCAGACTCATTAAGCACCAGTGTTTCAGTAACAGGAAACGGAGCGAACGTAAAATCTGCTTCATTGTTACACAATGCAGTAACCACTTCTGTCCAATTTTCCATTATCAACAGGCGCTGCACCCCAATCGAACGTAAGGTACGCAAACTAATTGCATCGTTGTTGCCCAACACAGCTACATAACTTGCCAAATGGTGAAGCAAGCGCTGCGGTTCTAACGGTTTTCCACAACTGTAGACACCCAGACTGTACTCGCCCTGTCGAATCGTTGCGTCACTAACCCACAGTTCATTACTCAGGGGTTGAACACGCGAACGCCAAAATACAGACCCGGCCAACGTTGCAGTACCATTAAGCACAGTCTCCAGAACGTCGTCGGTACTGGGCACGGCTTTAATCGAAAGGGTTTCAGTAAGCCCTCCCAGATGCAAGGCCTGAATCAACATCACAAGTTCAACAACGTCGGGCTTGCCCTGTAAAAACTCGTAATCATTAATTTCATCAATCTGATCAACGTTGACCGACTGCCGAAAAGCCCGCAGCACCTCATCAGCCACAGTAATAACCACCGGCGATGATGCCGCAATGCAAACAGAAGTAATAGAAATACCCAACAGAGCCAGCAAGCTTCGTAGTAACCACATTGCTAGGGCCTGTTCACACTGAAATATTGATAAAATTGTTTTGCGGTTCTGCCACTGTGGCTGGCTCTCATCATCGCAAACTGCTTTGCCTGCGTATGCAGTGCAGCACGATCACCCGTATAGTCAACAAACAACTGATCGACCATTGCCAAATAGTCGGCCCAGTCAACCGCATAAAATGACAACCATAAACCGAACCGGTCTGCTAGCGACAATTTTTCCTCGACGGTATCAGCATAATGAATTTGCTGATTTTCCATACGCAACCCCAGCGTTTGCATATTTTCGTCGTGTGTTTCGGGAATCAAATGGCGTCGATTCGACGTTGCATAAATAAGCACATTCTCGGGCGGCAATTCAATCGAACCTTCCAATACGCTTTTCAAATGTTTATAACGGGTTTCACCTTCTTCAAACGAAAGATCATCGCAAAAAATAATAAAGCGCTGAGGAAGCGTGCGAATAGCATCAACTATTTCCGGCAGATCAACAAGATCATCTTTATCGACTTCTACGACACGTAAGCCGGCAACGGCGTATTCGTTCAATAACGCTTTAATAAGGCTGGACTTACCCGTACCCCGGGCTCCCCAAAGCAGAACGTTATTCGCAGGCAGCCCTTGCAAAAAGCGCTGAGTATTTTCCACCAGCTCTTGTTTCTGGCGATCAATCGCCAACAGCTGCTCCAGTCTAATGCTGTCAAGTGCCCGCACAGCACGCAGCACGCCACTGCGAGGGCGCCATATAGCGGCTCGACAGTTATCCCAATCAATTTGCACGTGTATCCCCCAATCAACAACCGTCGGCCATTCTACAACCATAATAAGCCAAGGCAACCAGGTGAGCCTGTCTACACTAGCTAATTACACCGTTTTCCTTCAGCTGGGCGAATTGCTGTTCGTTCAAGCCCAACTCGTCGATCAACAAGGTCCGGTTATGGCTGCCTACCTCACCCCCTGGCCACCGGGTCTCTCCCGGCGTATCCGTCAAACGGGGAGACATGGCTGGAATTTCCAGAGTTTTATCACCTATCTGTACGGCCTCAAATAGCCCTCGGGCACGATAATGTGGGTCTGCGGCCATATCAGCCACATTGTAGATGGGGCCTGACGGCACTCTCGCCGCCTCCAGCACCACCAACACCTCGTCACACGAGCGCCCGCTACACCAGGCACCAATGGCTTCGTCTATCGCATTTTCATGGGTGACCCGCCCGCTGTTCGATGTCAGTGCAGGATCTTCCGCCATATCATCCCGGCCAATAGCCTGCATTAAGCGTTTAAAAATGGAATCGCCATTACCACCAATTACCACAAACTTACCATCACCACAGCGATAGGTATTGGTGGGAACAATGCCGGTTACGGTAGTGCCTGAAGGCTCGCGAATAACCCCAGCCCCGGAATATTCCGGGACAACACCTTCCATCATGTTGAACATGGCCTCAAACAGGGCCACATCAACCACCTGACCACGGTCTTTCTGTAAAGAGCGCCCAGCATCGCGGGCATACAGCGCCATCACAACCCCAAAGGCGGCATGTAAAGAGGCAATACTGTCGCCAAGACTAAGATTGGGACGCACGGGTGCCTCCCCAGGAAAACCATTCACATAACGAAAACCACTAAAGGCTTCGCATACCGACGCAAACCCCGGTTTTTTCGCATAAGGCCCGGTTTGGCCGTAACCGGAAATACGGGTATAGATCAGACCGGGGTTAAAAGCTTTAACCTCGTCTGGCCCTAGGCCCCACTTTTCCATCACACCGGGGCGAAAGTTTTCTACCAGTACATCGGCATCTTCGAGCAAACGACGAAGAATATCCCGCCCTGCGTCAGTATTAAGATCCAGCGTCAGGGATTTTTTGTTGCGCCCGAGGCTCCGCCACCAGTAGCTGGTGCCTTCGTCAACATGGCGCCAACCACGAATAGGGTCCCCGCCATTGGGCGGCTCCACTTTAATGACCTCGGCACCATAGTAGGCGAGCATCGTACCGGTGAACGGCCCGGCGATCAGTTGCCCTACTTCAATAACCCGCACACCGGTTAATGGTCCGGACATTGGCAAAACCCCCTTGTTTTCTATGCAGACACGCCCGGAACACAACCGAGCACGATGACGTGAATACCAGCGCTATGCGAGATCAGCCAGTGCTACATCCAAAACACGTTACCCTTACTATCGTCGCTATCTAGCCAACTGAATGGCGGCAAGTTTGGCCTCCACAAACACGTTGCTCCACACGATAAAGTAGGTTTCCGGCAAGGATGCAGCCACGGTCATGGACACGTTGCGGGTACAGCCAGACAGGTCCTGCGGGCACAACAACATACTGCGCGTAGCCACCGCCATTGGCGAGGGCACATACGCGATCACCCACCGACCACGCGGAGTAATATCCGCGATTAATAGAATCTTAAATAATGCTTGGCATTATGGATAGTGCAGTTTTGAGAGAGGCTTGCTATCTGTCTATCAAACTATCGAAGCCCGCTGATGAAATGCACCACTTACAGTGCCGTTGACGCACCATACAGAGGGCGGTAGTCACCGAACAGGGATGGGCTTTCATACCCCATATTGACCATTCTGGACAACGCTTCAATCGTGGAAAACTGACGCATGATTATACTGTCTAGGTGCTTGATCAACGTTAGATTGTATATTAAGGCGAAACGCTCCTGAAAACGAATCGCCCCAAAATTCTTGCAGTCTAGCGTATACGGCTCATAACGCAGGCAACCGCAAGATAAGAGGCAGCTTAAAGCCACCTCTTATCTTGCATTGAAATGAACGGTTATGCTGCTGCCGTACTGCCGTGCGGATCAATCACGAACTTCTTGGCAGCGCCACCATCAAAATCGGCATAACCTTGGGGAGCCTGATCCAGGGTAATCATCTGCACGTTTACGGCTCTGGCTATATCAATTTTCTCAAACAGAATGGCCTGCATCAGATTGCGATGGTATTTCATCACCGGGCACTGTCCCGTGTGGAATGAATGGGATTTTGCCCAGCCGAGACCGAAACGCATGCTCAAGGCCCCTACTCTGGCGGCATCGTCCACAGCACCCGGATCATCGGTCACATAAAGCCCCGGAATACCTATTTCTCCGCCGGCCCGCGTGATTTGCATCGCCGAGTTGAGAACCGTCGCAGGCGCTTCTTTGCCGTGGTTACAGCCACAGCCGTGTGCCTCAAAACCGACGCAGTCGACAAAACAATCAACTTCACGATCACCCAGGATGACTTCGAGTTTATCTTCCATGCTGCCATCTTCGCGAAGGTCTATGGTTTCGCAACCAAAACTGCGGGCTTGCTCCAAACGATCCGGGATCATATCACCTACAATCACACACGCTGCCCCCAGTAACTGCGCAGAGGCGGCGGCAGCAAGGCCAACAGGGCCGGCGCCGGCGATATAAACGGTTGAGCCGGGCCCAACACCCGCGGACACACAGCCGTGAAACCCGGTTGGAAAAATATCGGACAACAGCGTCAAATCCCGGATTTTTTCCATAGCTTGATCGGCATCAGGGAATTTAAGCAGGTTGAAATCAGCGTATGGCACCATGACATACTCTGCCTGGCCACCAATCCAGCCGCCCATGTCGACATAGCCATAAGCAGCACCTGGACGCGCAGGGTTAACGTTTAAACAGATACCGGTCTTGCCCGACTTACAGTTTCGGCAGCGGCCACAAGCAATATTAAACGGGACAGAGACGATGTCACCGACGTTTAAAAACTCTACGTCACGACCCTTTTCAAGAATGACACCGGTAATTTCGTGTCCGAGCACAAGGCCTGCTTGCGCGGTCGTTCGCCCCCGAACCATGTGTTGGTCACTACCGCAGATGTTAGTGGTAATGACTTTCAGAATAACACCATGATCACACTGGCGTTGACCCAATGCTAATCCGGGAAAGGCAATTGATTCGACGGCAACTTCTCCGGGGCCTTTATAGACGACACCGCGGTTTGTAGAACTGGACATAAATTTCTCCTGACGAGTTATTGTTATCACTGGAGCCTTTGGAAATGATATAGACGCTTCACTACTGAAAATGTTTGGACGCGACGTGCATGTATCTCGGTGCGACTTTCACGCTGACGACCTATTAACCCGGCGACACAACAGATCTCCTTATCTATTTTGTCGCACGCCTTGGAAATACCCGCGAAATGTTACGAACCCCCTTGTATTTCCAAGACCGATACTGGCCTGCGGCCAATGGCGGCTCACAAACCGGTTGTGGATGTCACAGAAACTCCCTGCCCGCATCCTGTAACCAGCGCCAGAGGTAACGCGCAAAACTGCGCCGCACAACGATTTCCCACTCGTCATTGGCGACCCTGCACACCACCCCCTGACTTTTAGCAATCACTGTGGTCACTACTTTGCCCACCGGGAAGTTCCGGTCGTGGACATCATAAGCGGTTGATTTGCGCAGCACCGTTTGTGCAGCGGCGCCGCTCAAGCGAAACAGCGTCTGTCCGCCACTGACATTGACGATGGAAACATGACCGCTGAGCTGTTCGTGCAGCATAGTTTCAAGCTTAAAGGCATCGCCGTAATCGGCCGTCAACAGCCATTCATCCGGGCTGATCCAGCGCAGGCAGCGATCTCCCTCAGTGGACGACTGCAGTCGCTGCGGCAGGGGCAGGCCCAATGCCGCTTCGACACCTTCCCGAAACTGGGCGTCACCGGCGTCGCCGCGCAACACCAAATGCGTCGCCAACGCCAGTTCCTCAAGCCGCACTGCGGCGTTGCCATCGGCGCTGGCTACATCACCTGCCAGTTCTCCGGCCAACGGGCTCTCTGCACGAACTTCGGCATTCCGGGGAAGCTGCTCCATATACACAACCATCGCTGACTCCGGTGCTGGCTTGACTTCAACAGAGGCTTCAGACATTTTGCCGCTCTCCTTTGGTATCGTAGAAAACAGCCTCACAAATTTCCGCTTCGATGACGCTCCCGTCAGGCTGTGGGTAATACACGGTCTGCCCCATTCGCTGCAAACCACCTCGGATCATGCCGAGGGCGATGCTACGGCCCAGCACTGCGCTGTAATAACTCGAGGTCACATGCCCGAGCATGGTCATGGGTAGCGGCTGATTGGGATCGTCAACTGCCTGAGCCCCTTCGGGGATAACCTTTTGCGGGTCACGGGTTTTCAGGCCCACCAGTTGCTTGCGATCTTCGCGCACACAGTCTTCCCGCGCCATGCCACGCTTACCGATATAACTGAACGGTTTATTCTGTGCCACACACCAGCCCATATTGAGGTCATAGGGCGTCACCGAGCCGTCGGTGTCCTGACCGGCAATAATAAAGCCTTTTTCGGCGCGCAGAATATGCATGGTCTCGGTACCGTAAGGCGTCAGCTCGTACTTTGCGCCGTGTTCAAACAGCTTCTCCCACACATGCTTACCGTAATTGGCCTGCACGTTAATCTCGTAGGACAACTCGCCGGTAAAGGAGATTCTGAAGACCCGCGCCGGCACGCCTGCCACGGTGCCCGCACGCCAGTCCATAAACTTAAACTGCTCGCGATCCAGATCGATATCATCGGTCAGTTCTTGCAACAGCTTGCGGCTGTTAGGGCCGGCAATGGTCATGGTCGCCCAGTGATCGGTGACACTGGTGAAGTAGACCTTCAATTCCGGCCACTCGGTCTGGTGGTAGAGTTCCAGCCACTCCAGCACACGCGCCGCACCGCCGGTGGTGGTGGTCATCAGAAAATGATTCTCACCCAGGCAGGAGGTGACACCGTCGTCGAAGACCATGCCGTCCTCACCGCACATCAGCCCGTAGCGGCATTTACCCACCGCTAGTTTGGCCCAGGCATTACTGTAGATACGGCCGATAAACTCGCGGGCATCGGGGCCCTGAATATCGATTTTACCCAAGGTGGAGGCATCGAGAATACCAACGCTGTTACGCGTCGCCAAACATTCCCGGGCCAGCGCCTGCTCCATACTTTCACCCACCTTAGGGTAGTACCAGGGACGCATCCACTGCCCCACAACCTCAAAACGCGCACCGTGGGCAACGTGCCATTCGTGCATCGCGGTCATGCGCTCGGGGTCAAACAGTGCACCGCAGTGGCGCCCGGCAATAGCGCCGAAACTTACCGGGGTGTAGTTCGGGCGGAACACCGTGGTGCCGGTTTCCTCAATGGATTTATTCAGGGCGCGGGCGGTAATCGCCATACCGTTGACATTGCCCAGTTTTCCCTGATCGGTGCCGAAACCCAACGCGGTATAACGCTTGACGTGTTCGATTGATTCAAAGCCCTCTCGGGTCGCCAGTTCGATACCCGCGGCCGTCACGTCGTTCTGGAAATCGACAAACTGCTTGGGTGCACGGCTGGAGGGAAGAATATGTGGCACATGATAGAGCTCCATCGGCGCTACTTCCGCAACCGTATTCAACATCGGCAACACCGGCAGCGAGTCCAGGCCGCCGTAACCCGCTCGCTCTGCCGCCAGCTGTCCCTGCCTGGCGCCCTCGGCCAGGCAATTGGCCAGCGAGGCCGTGCCATTAATGGATCCCGCCGTCAGCTGGCGCTGCACTGTTGTGCCCGGTACAAAGCCGAATTTGTCCTTGTCCCAGCGCGGCCGGCTACCGGTATGACAAGACAGATGCACAACCGGGCTCCAGCCACCACTGCTGGCTACCGTGTCACAACCTAACAACTGCACCGGGCCGGATACATGGCTGCCACTGACGTCGAAGCGGGCAATTTCCACTGCTTTAACCCGGGCACTGCCGCGTACATTAATCAGCGCGGAGCCGCTGATCACGTTGATACCCAGTGCCCTCGCCCGCTGCTGGGCTGAACCCTCTGGAGACCCGCGGGTGTCGACAATCGCGACCACCTCACGGCCCGCAGCATGCCAGGCAAACGCGGCAGCATAGGCGCTGTCATTGGTGGTCATCAGCACCAGACGCCGACCGGGTACTACTGCATAGCGATGAATATAACTGACCACCGCAGATGCCAGCATATTGCCGGGCACATCGTTATTGCCATAAACCAGTGGGCGCTCCTGCGCACCGGTAGCCAGTACCACATCGCTGGCTCGCACCTTATGCAGTCGCTGGCGCGGCTTGACGCTGCCGTTCAGGTCCCGCAGATGATCGCTGCAGCGTTCGTGTACGGTGAGGAAATTGTGATCGTGGTAGCCGGTCACCGTCGCCCGCGTCAGTACGGTGACATCCGGATTAGCCTCCAGTTCGGCAATAGCCTCGTTCAACCAGCTGCTAAGCGCTTGGTACTCGCCTGGCGCCAGTGATTCAGTGACCAGATCCAGTAAACTGCCTCCCAGCATTGGTTGTTCGTCAGCCAGCAACACCCGCGCGCCACTGCGCGCGGCGCTCAAAGCCGCGGCAATACCAGCGGGGCCGCCACCGACCACCATCACATCGACGTGGTGGTGCAGATGGTCATAAACATCTGGATCGGCGACACGGGGGGAACGACCAAAACCCGCCGCACGACGAATAAATTTTTCGTAGGTGAGCCAAAGCTTGGCGGGGTACATAAAGGTTTTGTAGTAAAACCCGGGAGGCATGAATTTACCCGCCAAAGCACCAAAGATACCCTTCAAATCAAATGCCGGTGATGGCCAGCAGTTGGTCGGCGCACATACCAGTCCGTCGTAAAGTTCCTGCTGTGTCGCCCGCACATTGGGCACCTGGGTCGCCTCGGTGGCGCCCAGTTGCAAAATGGCATTAGGTTCGTCAGCGCCGGCGCTGAAGACGCCGCGTGGACGACCGTATTTAAAGCTACGCCCAATAATATTCACGCCATTCGCCAGCAGCGCCGAAGCCACCGTATCGCCGCTATAGCCGTGCAGGGTTCTGCCACCGTATTGAAACGTTAGTGGTTTGCTGCGGTCGATCTGCCCGCCGCTGGAAATTCGATTGACTTGTGCCATGTTTCACCTCAACAGATAGTCTTCTCAGCTGGCGACCATGGGCTGCGTGCCCATAAGATAGACTTCTTTAATTTCATAACTAACCGTGTCACGGGTCACATTGAAAAACCGGCGACAACCCACCGCATGTACCCACATTTCGTGATGTAGCCCGCGAGGGTTTTTACGGAAATAAAGATATTCCGCCCATTCTTCATCTGTGCAGGCATCGGGATCCGCAGGCCGGGCAATATGTGCCTGGCCGACAGGATGAAACTCCTCCTGGTCGCGGTGTTCCTCACAGTGGGGACAAAAGATTTCAAACATAATTGCGGTTCCTCACTTATATTTTTCGCTAGTGCGCACCCTATATTCTGGGTTAATGCGCTACGCCGGCAGCACCGTGCTCATCGATCAGAGCACCGCTGTTAAAACGGAACATAGAGAAAGGCTTGGCCAGTTCATGGGCTTCGCCCCGCGCCAGGGTTGCCGCAAAGACTTCACCCGAGCCGGGTGTTGCCTTAAAGCCACCGGTACCCCAACCGCAGTTAAAAAACAGGTTTTCCACGGGTGTTGCTGAGATAATCGGGCAGGCATCCGGGCAGGTATCAACAATGCCGCCCCACTGCCGGTTCATACGCACCCGACTGAACATCGGAAACATTTCAACGATCGCCTGCAGGGTATGTTCGACCACAGAGAAAGAGCCACGCTGGCCGTAACCGTTATAGCCATCAATCCCGGCGCCGATGACCAAATCGCCCTTGTCTGACTGAGAGATATAACCGTGCACATGGTTGGACATCACTACCGTATCCAGCACCGGCTTGATCGGCTCCGATACCAGTGCCTGTAATGGGTGAGATTCCAGGGGCAGATTAAAGCCAGCCATTCGCGCCAGCACGCTGGAGTTACCCGCCACCACACAACCGACCCGATCCGCTTTAATGGTGCCGTGCTGTTTAGTCTCAACACCAATAGTGGCACCATCCTCAATCAGAATATCGGTTACTTCACACTGTTGGATCAGGTCGACACCAAGAGCATCGGCTGCCCGCGCATAACCCCAGGCAACCGCATCGTGTCGCGCCACCCCGGCGCGGGGCTGCCAGGACGCACCGAGCACGGGATAACGCGCATCGGGCGAGCAGTTAAGGATTGGGCAAAGCGCTTGCACCCCGGCAGTATCCAGCACTTCACCATCAATACCATTGAGGCGGTTGGCGTTAACCCGCCGCTGGATGTCGCGCATATCCTGCAGGGTATGACCGAGGTTCATCACGCCGCGTTGGGAGAACATCACGTTGTAGTTGAGGTCTTGCGACAAGCCCTCCCACAGTTTCATCGCGTGTTCATAGAGGTGAGCGGCTTCGTCCCACAGGTAATTGGAACGCACGATAGTGGTGTTGCGCGCAGTGTTGCCGCCACCCAGCCAGCCTTTTTCCAACACTGCCACATTGGTGACGCCGTATTTGCGCGCGATATAGTAGGCTGTGGCAAGACCGTGACCACCGCCACCAACGATAATAACGTCGTATTTCTTCTTCGGTTTCGGGTTGCGCCAAACCCGCTGCCAGTTTTCGTGATGTTGCAGCGCGTGGCGCAGCAAACCAAAACCGGAATAACGACGCTGTTTATTGGCAAAAAGTTGCGACATGATAAAAACCCACTCACAAAGTTATAAGGTGCCTGGTTAAAGGTGCCCGCGGTTCAGCACTCCACCTGGTTGACGTGAACAGCCAGGCCGCCCTGACTGGTTTCTTTGTACTTGCGATTCATATCGCGGCCAGTAATGCGCATGGTACGAATGACCTTGTCCAGCGACACAAAATGACTGCCATCGCCATTAAGCCCCATATGCGCAGCGTTGATAGCCTTCACCGCCGCCATGGCGTTGCGCTCGATACAAGGTACCTGCACCAGCCCCTTGACCGGATCGCAGGTCAATCCAAGGTTGTGTTCCATGGCGATTTCTGCGGCATTTTCCACCTGCCCTGGCGTCGCGCCCATCACCGCTGCCAGTCCCGCGGCCGCCATTGAGCAGGCCACACCGACTTCACCCTGACAGCCCACCTCCGCTCCGGAAATCGAGGCATTTTTTACAAATAATGCGCCGATGGCCGTCGCCGTCAGAAAAAAGCGATAAATATTGGCGCTATCGTCCCCGCCCTGCTCTTTGGCACAGAAACGTCGGTAGTAATGCATGACCGCGGGGATAATACCGGCGGCACCGTTAGTGGGTGCAGTCACCACTCGCCCACCGGCAGCGTTTTCCTCACTCACTGCCAACGCATAAAGATTGACCCAGGTCATGCCATCCATATTCGGAAAAATAAGATGGCTGCGCTCCAGGTCAAAAATCCCCGCGTAGATATCCGGCGCCCGGCGCTGTACACCCAACCCGCCAGGAAGCACGCCGCGAGTGCGAATACCGCGGTTGACGCAATCGCGCATGGTGGTCCAAATCGCGTCCAACCCCTTCTCTATTTCATCCTGTGAACGACGCGCCAGCTCGTTGGCCTTCACCACATCGGCTATAGACAGGCCCGTGTCAGCGCAAATGTCCAACAGTTGCTGAGCGCTATCAAAGGGGTAAGGTAATTTCTCGGCGACAGCAGGCGTGTTGTTATCAGCATCTTCAAGCTCCCGCTCACCCATCACCGCACCGCCGCCGACCGAATAATAACCTTCACTTGCGAGCTGGTCGCCGCTCTCGTCAAAGGCGTGCAGACGCATACCATTGGCGTGCCCCGGCATCGATTTACGACGGTGAAAAAGCAGGTCGGATTTGGGATTGAAGGCAATATTGCAGCCGCCGGGGAGCGCCAAAGTCTGGGTTTCCAAAACGGTGGAGAACAATGCATCGGCGCGGTCGGGATCGACCAGATCTGGAACCTCACCCATTAATCCAAGCAACACAGCTTTGTCCGTACCGTGACCTTTACCCGTCAACGCCAGCGAACCAAATAGTTCAACCTGCAGGCGGCGCACATCAACCAAACTGACGTATTTCTCCAGTTGGCGAATAAATTGACCCGCGGCGCGCATGGGTCCAACTGTGTGAGAGCTGGACGGCCCGATACCAATTTTAAACAGTTCAAAGACACTGATACTCACAGCTGGCCATCCCTCGTAGGGAGTGAATTTGGGGCTATTCTGACTAATGCACTGGGGGCCGACTTATCCGAAAACGACTCGTTCAATGCTAAATACGCGCTGTTTAAAAGCGCTGTTTAAAGGCCCGATTAAAAGTCCCATCAAAGACCTGCCAAGCGGCTGAGCAAAAGCTATACAGCCAGTCATGCTCAGGGTCTTCAGGGAAATTTCAAAATAAAAAAAAAGCGGCGAAGCGCCTGTGTGGCAAACCGCAATAAACCCAAATAACGACCGGGAGATGAGACATTCTGTGCGGTGAAAACTGCCGCTAACGCAACACGCCTTCAGCGCGCAACAGTTCAAAAATCGCTTGCGCCTGCTCGCTGGGTTCTGCCTGATCGAGGATTTTAGAACCACTACTGACGGGCCGGGCGGTGGCGGCACGGAATCGATCGGCGGCAGTTTTCGCCGCCGGAGCCGCTGCTGCCGCCAAGCGTTTGGGGCGTGGGCGGGCCGGATTCACCTGCCAGACTTCACCCGGCACAGCAGCATTAATACTGTCCTGCACATCGGGTTGTGACAAACTAACGATGGTGCCGCGCCGCGCTGCGGAAAAGGCACTTTGCCTGGGGGGTGCTGCCGCCAGATCGACCGTGGCAATAAAGGGCAGGCGGACTTTCAATACACGCCGCTGCCCCCGCGGCAGGGCCTGTAATAACTCCGCACGACCGTCGGCAATACCAATAATAGCCGCCACATTATTGATCAGTGGCAGCCCGAGGACGGCTGCCAGCAGGTAAGATAACTGTCCAGAACCTTCGCCCTGTTCAGCGGCACAACCGGTAAGAATTATGTCCGGCAGTTGGTGCCGTAGTTCCTGCTGTAAAGACGGGAGCGGGTTTTCTCCGGCAGCGACCGGCAACACCTCCAGTTGACCAATGCCCATACCCAGATACTCGCTCAGTGCCGGGTCATCGGCACAGCCGGCATGCAATGTTCGCAGTCTGCCTCCCAACGTCAGTGCCATTTCCAGCGCGCGGGCATCCTGCTGCGCCCGTCGTGGGCGACCGGAAGCCGGATGCACACCGGAGGAAACCAGCACCGTGATATCGACCCCATTCGCAGGCTGTTCGCCAGTGATCCCAGGGTGAGCAGAACCTTGACTCATCACTACCTCCTATTGGTTAACCGCACTACCCACGGCGGCCTCAACATCGGCATCAGCATCGGCCTGGCGGAAGCTCTCCGCCAGACGGCCAAGTTCGGCCAGAATGGCCGTCGCGTCACCGATAACGCTCAGATCGGCGCGTTTCACCATGGCGCAATCTTTATCTATATTGATAGCAATGACCTTGTCGCATTCGCCAATGCCCTGTAGATGCTGCACTGCGCCGGAAATACCCACCGCCAGATACACTCGGGCACTGATCCAGGTACCGGTGGCCCCCACCTGTCGAGCGCGCGGCATATTGCCGTCGTCCACTGCCACCCGACTGGCTCCCTCAGTGGCGCCCAGTATGGCGGCAACCCGATGGAACTGCGGCCAGTCCTGAACACCATTGCCAGCAGCCATCACAAATTCGGCTTCGGCGAGCGGCACCTGATTGGGGTCCACCGACAATAACCCCAGGTCTTCAATCGCCGACGATTGTCGGGCTGGTAAGCCCAGTGATGACACTGGCAATATCAGCGCGTCGTGACGGGTTTCGGTAATCGGCATCGCGCATTCCGCCAGTGCGATCAACAAACGAGGGGTGGAACCGCTAAGGTCCGTGAGATTACTCCCTCCTCTTGCGGTGACTCGCTCGGTAGTCGCCTGCCAGACCTTGGTCACGGCAGGAATCGACGCCGCAGCCGCCAACCGGAGTCCCAGATCGCGGCCAGTGTGGGTGTCAGGAAATAACCAGTAACGGGGTTGCAACGCCGCCTCCAGCTGACTCAAAGCCAGCACCCGCTGCTCCGGGCAGTAGCCGTGGTATTCGCTGCCGCTAATACAGAGGATCCGGTCGACGCCGGCATCGGCCAGGCTGACCTCACCCTCGCAAGGGACGACATCAGCGTCGGCAAACAGCACCAGCGTCACCGCGCAGACCGGGGCATCCCCGGCGCCTGCGGCCTGATTTACCTCCGTCGCCAGCGCTTGGGCCAGGCCCAGTAAATCGCGGTCGTGGGCGCTCAGGCGACCACTATTAAAATCGGCTAGCACGGCAATATATTCACTGGGTTCAGAGACCTGGTGGCGTTTTTTCGCGACCTCGGCTGAAGGTTTCGCTCGCGCTGAACCCAACGCCCCGACCACCTGCCGGGGAGCACTGCGGGCCACCCGGCGCAAGCCATTGGGCCCGACAAAATAACGGGTACGAGGATTGCGTCGGCGGACACCACCAGGGCCGACACTGTCTTCATCTCCATTGAACATCTGTTGCTGCAACATGGTGTGTTGCGGATGCAGCCGGTTACGCAAAATCCATTCGCGACGGCGGTTGCGGCGCACAACCGCACTCATGACACCACCGCCTGAGGCGCTGCCGCGGCCGATTCGTTCCTGCTTGAACGCTGATCACTGTCTTCCAACAGAGCGTCCACAATTACCTCTGCCAACTCGATCACCTGTGGGCGTGGTTCCACCACACCTTCCAACATTGCCGTGCACTGCTGACAGCCAACCACAACCGTCTGCGCGTCCACCGCGATCACATCGGCCATGCGCATATCGGCAATACGGCGCTCTCCGGCCACATCCGTGACCGGTGCCGCACCGCCACCACCACAGCAGCGGGAGCGAAAACGGGAGCGTTCCATCTCGGCATAATCCAGTCCCAGCACTTCCAGCAATTGCCGGGGAGCCTCGTACTCGCCATTGTAGCGCCCCAGATAACAGGGGTCGTGCCAGGTTACCCGACCCAGGCGGCTGGCCAGTTTGGCGCCGTCCAGTCGCAGATTCCCCGCGACAACCAGTTCATGGATAAAGGTGCTGTGGTGCATAACCTGGAAGCTGCCGCCAAAATCGGCGTACTCATTACTCAGGACATGAAAAGCATGGGGATCACTGGTAACGATGCGCCCGAATGAGTAGCGCTTTAGCGCTTCAATGTTTTGACGCGCCAGTGCTTCAAAGGTAGCTTCGTCACCCAGGCGACGAGCGAGATCCCCGCAGTCTTTCTCCTCGTCACCTAATATTGCAAAATCAACCTTAGCCGCTTTCAGAATGCGCACTAAGGCACGGAGGATTTTCTGGCTGCGCATATCAAAAGCGCCATCGCCAACCCACAGCAGCACGTCGGCCTCGCCCTTGTCCGCGATCAATGGCAGCGCCTGATCGGCGGTCCAATGCAAACGCTTAGCCGGATCCAGTCCGCCAGGGTTATCGGTAGCAATCAGGTTTTCCAGTACCTCAACCCCCTTGACCGGGGTTTCGCCCTTTTCCAGGGTAATATAGCGACGCATATCGACAATGGCATCAACGTGCTCGATCATCATCGGACACTCCTCCACACAGGCGCGGCAGGTGGTGCAAGACCACAACGTATCGGCGTGAACCAGACCGTCAGTGATCACCTGTTGCGGATCACCTGCAACGCGACTGTCAGTGCGCCCCGGGTAGCGGCTGCCGGCGTAGACATCGTCAGTACCACCGCTCAAGCCAACCACCATATCCTGAATTAATTTTTTGGGATTCAGTGGCTGCCCGGCGGCAAACGCGGGGCAGACGGCTTCGCAGCGCCCGCACTGAACACAGGCGTCGAACCCAAGCAGCTGATTCCAGGTAAAATCCGCCGGTTTGCCCGCCCCCAGAGGCCGGTTCTCGGCGATAGCCGCATCCACGAACAACGGCTTAAGACCGCTGGAGCGGCCACCGCCGAAGCGCTCAGGACGCCGATGGAATGCCAGGTGCAGGGCGCCGGCAAACGCGTGTTTCATCGGCCCGCCGAGGGCGACACCAATCACCAGTTCGGCCAGCCCCAGGGCAACACCGGCCAGTAACACCGCAAACAACAGCCAGCCGGCGACACCGGGCATCGCATCACCCAGCAGCAGTCGCAAAAGACTGATAACAAACAAGGCCGCGCCGATGGCGAGCAGGCTGTAGGGTAGACGCATCCAGGGCCCACGAGACAGCCGCGGCGGTGGATTGCGCCGCCGCCACCAAACAAAACCCGCGCCAATGGTGGTCGACGCACTGGCGGCCAGCAACAGCAGTGTCACCCAGGTAGCGCCGGGTAGCAGGTATTGTACTGGCAGCAGGACCAGAGCCAGCACCAGGCCACCTGCAGTGGCGACATGGGTATTAGACATGTAGCGATCACGGTGCACTACCGCATGTAAATCCACCAGATAGCGCCGTGGCATGGCCGCGAGTCCGGCCAGCCAGTTCACCGGTGCTGGCCGCCCCTGACGCCACAGGCGCGACCGGCGCCAGCCGCCAATCACAATCAGCAGCAACGCCACCAGCAGTAACAGCACAATGCCGGAATTGAGCCCATTCATGGTGACCACTCCGAGTTCGGCTTAAAGATCTTTACACAGGCGCAAACCATCATAAATGGCCGCATGAACATTGCGCTGAGCCACACAGTCCCCCAGCCGCCAGAGCACATAGCCACTGCCGGGGTTGGCATCCAACTGTGCCAACACAGGCTGAACGGTGCCCGCGTAGAGCGCCTCAATATCGATCTGGCCACGATTGATAGAATCGTCTTTGAGCGCGTAATAAAGACTTTCGTCTGGGTGGGTACCATTCTCGATCACCACCTGATCCACTACCCGCTCCTCTTCCTGACCGGTATATTCATTGGCCAGCAACGCGACCAGTTGATCGCCTTCACGGTAGACCTTTTCCAGGATCAGATCCGACGTCAGGATGACTTCTTTGTCGTACAAGCTGCGATAGTAGGTGGGGAAAGTCGTACCGCCAACACCGACACCGGGTTTGATATCATCGGTAACCAGCTCCACCAGGCTGCCTTTCTGGGCCAGGTAATCCGCGGCGGACATGCCCGAGAACTCACAGATGGTGTCGTAGACCAACACATTTTTACCCGGCTCGACTTTGCCGTCTAAAATATCCCAACTGGAAACCACCAGTCCTTCTTCCGCGCCCCAGTCGGGGACCTGGTCGAGGAACGGCGTAGCCCCGGTGGCCAGGATAATGAGATCGGCCCCCTGGTCACGCAGCAGAGAAGCGTCGGCACGGGTATTGAACTGGATGTCAACCCCGAGGCGCGCCAGCTCTAACGCATACCAACGCGTGATACCGGCGATCTGGTCACGCTGAGGGGCCTTGGATGCGGTGGTAATTTGCCCACCAAGCGCAGCTTCCGCTTCAAACAAGGTCACCTTGTGACCGCGCTCTGCCGCCACCCGGGCCGCTTCCATACCGCCTGGGCCCCCACCTACCACAACCACCTTGCGCACCGGGCCGGACGTCGGCTCGATGATATGAGGCATGTTCTGGTATTCGCGGGATGTGGCCGCGTTCTGAATGCAGAGTACGTCGAGGCCCTGGTACTGGCGGTCAATGCAGTAGTTGGCACCGACGCATTGACGAATCTGGTCAATCTGGTTGTTCTTAATTTTGGCGATGATATGCGGGTCGGCGATATGGGCCCGGGTCATGCCAACAAAGTCAACATAGCCAGCCTCCAGAATACGCTGAGCCTGATTGGGGTCCTTGATGTTCTGGGCGTGGATCACTGGCACAGAGACCACTTCTTTGATACCTGCCGCCAGATGCAAGAAGGGCTCCGGCGGGTAACTCATATTGGGAATGACATTGGCCAGAGTGTTGTGAGTGTCGCAGCCGGAACCCACCACGCCGAAGAAGTCCAGCAGGCCGGTGGCATCGTAGTAGGCGGCTATTTCTTTCATGTCCTCGTGGCTCAGACCATCCGGGTGGAATTCATCACCACAGATACGCATACCTACCACAAAATCCCGCCCCACCTCAGCACGAACGGCTTTCAATACTTCCATACCGAAACGCATGCGGTTTTCAAAGCTGCCGCCCCACTCGTCGGTGCGCTTATTGACTCGCGGCGACCAGAACTGATCAATCAAATGCTGGTGCACTGCCGACAGTTCGACACCGTCCAGACCACCGGCCTTGGCCCGTGCCGCAGCCTTGGCAAAATCGCCAATAACCCGCCGGATTTCCTCGACCTCAATAGTCTTACAGGTGGCGCGGTGTACCGGCTCGCGAATACCACTGGGGCTCATCAGGGTTGGCCAGTTTTCGCCATCCCAGCGCGAGCGACGCCCCATATGGGTAATCTGGATCATGATTTTGCCGCCGTGCTTGTGCACGGCATCGGCCAGATTCTGGAAGTGAGGGATAATTCGATCAGTGGACAGGTTTACCGACTGCCACCAACTCTGGGGGCTGTCGATAGATACAACGCTGGAACCGCCGCAGATACAAAGACCACAGCCACCTTTGGCCTTCTCTTCGTAGTAGCGCACATAGCGATCAGTCGTCATACCGCCATCGGTAGCGTAGACCTCGGCATGGGCGGTACTGACTACCCGGTTACGGATAGTCAGCTGATTAATTTTCATTGGTTGAAACAGAGCACCGAACTGTGACATGGCGCAACTCCCGTAAACACAAAAACTATCAACGAATAGCAAAGGCAAATCGTTAGTTCTTTGGCAGATACCGCAATCGACATCCCCGACTTTGGCACAGCCCCCCAGCTTAAGAAGATTTAACTCAGTGATTTATTCGTCGATGGGGCGCACTTCAAACACACCGTAGTCACAGCCCTCTTCCGCCTCACACTGAACCTGCTGCGCGCGGGTACGAACGCTGTAACCGAGGCTCTCCGCGATCTGATCCATCGCGCCAGCAAACCAGCCGGTGAACATATAATCGATCTTGCCGCCTATCTTGCCGCACTGCAGTACAAAAGCAGAGTGATCCAGGCGCACTCGCGCCCTGCCCGCTTCAATATCCAGCGTTTCAGTGGAAAACAGGCCCCAACCGCGCTGGGAGAGGCGCTTCATGTAGTGCTCAAAAACCGCGTCTCCGGAAAGGCCGTGCAATTCGGCTTCTTTTTCACACCAGTACCAGGCCGAGCGATAACCAGCTTCGTAAAGGATTTCCGCGTAGCGCTCGGCGCCCAACTCCGCTTCAACAGCGAGGTGGTTGTTGATGAAAAAGTGCCGCGGCACATACAACATCGGCAAAGCATCGGTGGTCCAGACGCCGGTGTCGTCATCCACTTCAATCGGCATTTCCGGGGCGTGTGTTGTCATGTCGTTTTTTCTCCAGCAGGTGACGCTAAAACGTCACTTCAAAATGTTAAGCGGTTGCAGTCATTACGAGAGCCTAGGCCCTAGCACTGGCTAAGGGTTGCCGGCGGTATTACCGTCACCCCAAACCTCACCCAGCACCCGCATCCAGTTGCCACCCATCACCTTGCGGATGCGCTCTTCACGCCACCCGGCGCGATGCATAGCCTCGGTCAGGTTGGGAAATTCACCCAACGTGCGGATGCCTTCTGGATTAACAATGGTGCCAAATTCAACGAGCTTGCGGGCGTAACCCTTGTCGTGCATCAGCCAGTCAAAAAAGTCCCGGCCATGATCCTGGGTGAAATCAGTACCGATACCCACGGCGTCCTCGCCGGCAATATTGATCACATAGTCGACAGCTTCGACGTAGTCGTCGACAGTGGATTCAATCCCTTTCTTCAAAAACGGCGCAAACATGGTGACACCGACAAAACCACCATGATCAGCGATAAACTTGAGTTCTTCATCAGACTTGTTGCGCGGATGTTCCTTCAAACCTGAAGGCAGGCAATGGGAATAACACACCGGTTTAGTGGACGCCTCGATGACCTCTTTGGACGTCTGTGCACCCACGTGAGAAAGGTCACACATAACGCCGACCCGATTCATCTCCGCCACAATTTCACGACCGAAGCCAGACAAACCGCCATCCCGTTCATAGCATCCACAGCCGACCAGATTTTGTGTGTTGTAGGCCATTTGCACCACGCCAACACCGAGATCCTTGAACAGCTTGACGTAACCGATCTGGTCTTCGTAGGCGCTGACATTCTGGAAACTGAGAATAATGCCGGTTTTGCCCTGGCGCTTGGCTTCAAGAATATCCGCAGTGGTTTTCACCGGCATAATCAGATCACTGTGGTCGCGGAAAAAACCATTAAATTCCACCAGGTTATCCATCGTGCCCTGGAAGCCTTCCCACACTGAAACCGTGCAACTAGCGGTAGTCAGACCACCTTTGCGCATATCCAGAAACAGCTCCCGGCTCCAGCTGGCAATAACCAGGCCGTCAATGACGATCATGTCGTTGTGCAGCGATTGAGTATCCATAGTAGACAAGTCCTACAGCAGTAATAAAAGTGGATGAACAATTCCTGGACAGAACAAACCGACCCGCGTTAATTAAAGGCGACCGCGGCGGGTAAAAATCCGGGGTCGCCTCGACGCTTTAGTCCTCGCGCTTATTCATCACGATAAACCGGGAAGTCCCGGCACAACGTCTGCACTTCTTGCTTCACCTGAGCATTCAGCGCTGCGTCATCAATATTCTCGAGAATATCGCAGATCCAGTTGGCGACCTGACGGCACTCCTGAGTACCAAAGCCGCGGGTGGTTACCGCCGGCGTGCCAATCCGCAGACCACTGGTGACGAACGGCGACTGCGGATCGTTGGGTACCGCATTTTTATTGACAGTGATATTCGCCTGCCCGAGAGCGGCGTCAGCCTGCTTACCCGTAAGACCGTGATCCACCAGGTCGAGCAGGAACAGGTGATCGTCGGTACCACCAGAAACAACATTGAAATTGCGGCGTTGAAACACCTCAACCATGCTCCTGGCATTGTCCAACACCTGTTGTTGGTAGGTCTTAAATTCCGGCTGCAGCGCTTCCAGCAGGGCCACGGCTTTGGCGGCAATCACATGCATAAGTGGTCCGCCCTGGTTGCCCGGGAATACCGAGGAATTTAGTTTTTTGCCGAAAGTCTCGGCGTCGCGACTCAAAATCAGACCGCCGCGGGGACCGCGCAGGGTTTTATGGGTAGTGGTGGTGACAACATCGGCAATCGGTACCGGATTCGGGTAGAGACCCGCCGCCACTAAGCCAGCGACGTGCGCCATATCCACGAACAGGTAAGCATCAACCTTGTCGGCGATCTCCCGAAAACGGTTCCAATCCATCACCCGGGAATACGCGGAAAATCCAGCGACGATCATTTTCGGCCGATGTTCCAGCGCTAACGCCTCCACCTGTTCGTAATCAATCTCCCCGGTATCTGCGTTAAGCCCATACTGCACAGCGTTATAAAGCTTGCCGGAAAAGTTAGGCTTGGCACCGTGGGTCAGGTGGCCACCATGATCGAGGCTGAGACCAAGAATGGTATCACCGGGATTAAGCAGCGCCATATAAACAGCAGCATTGGCCTGGGAACCCGAGTGCGGTTGCACATTGACGTAATCCGCACCGAACAGTTCGCGGGCGCGCGCTATGCAGAGATTTTCCACCTGGTCGACATATTCGCAACCACCATAGTAGCGCTTACCTGGATAGCCCTCGGCATACTTATTTGTCAGCAGCGAGCCCTGAGCTTGTACTACTCGCCAACTGGTATAGTTCTCCGAGGCGATGAGTTCGATATGTTCTTCCTGGCGGCGCTCTTCAGCCTGCATGGCCTGCCACAACTGCTGGTCAAATGTTGCAATATTGTCCTGTCGTGTATACATGTAATCTCCTACTTATAGTATGGACAACGCTGGTTGCCCCTCTCAATCAGAATTCGATGGCTACATCGCCGTCGGGGACGCTGCAGCAACTGAGAATGTAACCCGCTTCCTTGTCACTATCGGTGATGCCGCCGTTGTGGCTCATAGTGACATCCCCCTCCAGCATCAAGACCTTGCAAGTACCGCATATACCCATGCCGCAGGCCTTGGGAATATGCAGACCGACATTGGCTGCGGCCATGCTGACGGTATCGCCAGGGGCGATACAGACTTTTTTACCGGAACGTCTGAATTCAACCCAGAAACCATCCTCGACAGTAGCTTCTGCTGCTTCCTCCTCCCACTGTTGCGCTTGCTCTAAAGCGGCATCCATAGCATCTTCCGGGGTGACACCAAAGCTCTCCTCGTGATAGCGACGCATGTCGTAACCGGCTTCCTTCAACATGTGTTTAATCGCTTTCATATACGGCGCGGGGCCACAACAAAAGATCTCACGATCCATAAAATCCGGCGCAATCAGGTCAAGCATCGGCCGGTTCAGGAAACCGGTAAATCCGCACCAGGTCTCTCCGGCCTCATATTTCTCGCAGACAATTGACAGATCAAAATTGGGAATTCGCGAATCCATGTGCTCCAGTTCGCGTCGGTAAACGATGTCTTTCGGTGTGCGGGCACTGTGAATAAACTTCATGTCGGTCACTGCATTGGTATCAAACCACCAGCGCGCCATAGACATCACCGGAGTAATACCAATCCCGCCAGACAGCAGCAATGCTTTGTCGGCGGCGTGATCAATACAGTTGAACTCGCCTACAGGACCATGCACAACAAGACTGTCCCCAGCCTGCAGGTTGTCATGCAGCCAGCCAGACACTTTTCCACCCGGCAAGCGCTTGACGCTAATGGAGAAACTGTAGGGAACTGATGGCGATGACGAAATCGTATAGCTGCGCATAATGGTTTCACCGCCAATCTCCAACTCCATGGTGACAAACTGGCCCGGCTTAAAGAAAAACAGGGTCGGCTTATCCGCCGCAAAGCAGAAGGTTTTGACATCGGCGGTTTCATAAATCACCTTGACACAACGAACGACATGGCGGTCGTTAGTCCAGGCCGGCGTATTGATAACAAAGTCAAATTCAGCACTCATAGTCACTCACATTCACAATCGTGTAGTTCGACGAAAACCATTCAATTCTGGTCATTCAACCGCAACGGGAGTTAATCAAAAACGACCTCCATACAGTACAAAAACGCCAGTGCTTCCAAGTTCTGTGGTGCTGCCAATAAAGCGCAATTCCGCTTTTAGCTACAGGTCGCAAATCGCATTGAAGTGTGTCGTTTGCAGGCAACTCGGCCATCTAACCTTGCGTCAGAATCCGCGAAGACAGCCAGCAGTTATTTAGCTGTGGACAACCCATATAACCACCCGTTGTTTTCTGAGGAGAATATAAGATGGACTCCCCTTTCTTACGGTCATCTGGCACCCTTTCGCCCTCGGAACTCACCGAGAGACTGGCCCAGCACAACTGCAACTATTCACTAGAGCAGGCCTTTTACAGCAGTAGCGAAGGCTTTGATCTGGATATGCGCGAAGTCTTTGAAAAAGAGTGGCTGTTTGCTGGCGTCACCGCTGACATTCCTGAGATCGGTGATTACTTCACCCTCAACATCGGCCCCAACCCGATTGTCGTGGTAAGGGATCAACATAGGCAAATACAAGCCTTTCACAACGTGTGCCGCCATCGCGGCTCGCGCATTTGCCTGGAAAGCAAGGGTAAGACAGCCAAACTGGTCTGCCCCTATCATCAGTGGACCTTCGAACTGGACGGCCGTCTGGTCTTTGCCGGTACCGAGATGGGCGAGAAATTCAAGCTTAATGAGCACTCGTTGAAAGCGGTCCATGCACGGGCGGCGGGGGGATACATTTATATCTGTCTGGGCGAGACCCCACCACCCTTCGATGAATATTTAACAGATCTTGCCACTTACCTGGAGCCCTACGATCTCGACAACACCAAAGTGGCGGTAGAAAGTAATATCGTTGAGAAGGCCAACTGGAAACTGGTCATTGAAAACAACCGTGAATGTTACCACTGCAACGGCTCCCACCCGGAACTGCTTAACACCCTGCTCGAGTGGGATGATACCAATGACCCTCGGGCGTCCGCAGACTTTCTTGCCCAAGTTGAAGCAGCAACCAAACTGTGGGAGGCAGAGAATATTCCACACGCGCATGTCAGCCATGCCAATGGCCGCAACCGTCTGGTGCGCATGCCACTCAGGCAAGGCACCCTTGCCATGACCATTGACGGCAGTCGTGCCTGTAAACTGACGATGGGGCGAATCCAAAACCCTGATTTGGGGTCCCTGCGTATTCTCCACCTGCCCAACTCCTGGTCGCACGCTCAGGGAGACCATCTGATTGCCTTTCGAGTCCTGCCACTGGGGCCGCAAGAGACCCTGGTCACCACCAAATGGCTGGTCCATAAAGATGCAGTGGAAGGAGTTGATTACAACCCGGACAACCTGCGCAAAGTCTGGGATGCCACCAATCAGCAGGACCGACTATTAGCAGAGCGCAACCAGGAAGGCGTCAACTCCATCGCCTATGAACCTGGCCCATATTCTCCAACCTTTGAGTTTGGTGTGATCAACTTCATCAATTGGTATATTGATGTCGTTTTGGCCAACTCAGGTTGCGAACGTACAGCGATCGACGATAAAACATTATAAAAATGTCCAGCTGTAAAACCGGCGCCGTCAGCAGGATTGCTGATCCAATACTGACGGCGTAACCCGGTGATAAGTATAGGTTTTCGACAACAGCTCAGCTGTCACCCGGTGAGCCGGAATCTATACTTAAGGTTTCGAAAGACTCATATTCGAATACCTGTTCTTCCAAGTTAATTTGATGCTTTCTAATGTGGATGGTATTAATAGTTTGTGCGCAGGCTTGTGCCACAAAATCACCACTGATTAAGCGTAAAATTAATCTGGTCGCCGACGATATTGCGATATAAAGAATAAAGGCAATTCGCAATAGTGAAAGTGGTATAAATAGTGCTTAATTGCCGTGCTACCAGTACGCCATGGAGCTTGATGACGAGTGAACCGCCCCTTGCAATTAACATTGGGACGAATTTATGGCATTTTTGCGATGCGTGGCTATTTATTGCTGATAAACACGCTTTATACTTCGCTTGCCAGCCTTACGGGCTAGCTAACAGCTAGCCTTCACGTGTTTTAGTAAGATGCGTTGAGGTTATTAGATGCACCAAATTAGACCCGTAGATTCCAACTCTACTCCTGGATACAACATCGGTTTTTTACTGATGCCCGAATTCACCATGGTAACATTTGCCAATGCGCTTGCTGTATTGCGCATGGCCAACCGCCAATCCGGTAAAGAGTTTTATCGCTGGATCACATTTACAGAAACGGACGAAACTGTCGAGTCCAGCGACGGCATACCTATCGCACCAACCCACCGTTTTGCGGACATGATGACCGTGGATCTGCTAATTGTCTGCGGCGGTTATAACGTCAAGAAGCACACGTCAAAATCCCTGCTGCAAAAGTTGCGCCCCCTTGGGAAAAACCGCAAAGCATTAGGCAGCCTTTGTACCGGCACCTATGTTCTAGCGGCAGCTGGCTTATTGGATGGCTTTCGATGCACGATCCATTGGGAAAACGAGCACAGTTTAAGGGAGGATTTTCCTAACCTTGGTGTTTGCAGCAGTGTTTATGTGATCGATCGCAACCGCTATACCTGTTCCAGTGGATCTACCTCTATCGATATGATGTTAAAACTGGTTTCAGAACATCATCCTAAAGCGCTGGTACAACAAATCGTCGAGCAATTTGGTTACGAACGCATCCGCACCGATAAAGATCCACAAAGGACCCCCTTGTGCCATCTGGTTGGCGCTAATCAACCCAAACTTATTGAGGTTGTCGCGTTGATGGAGGCCAACACTGAAGAGCCGCTAACCCTGGACGAAGTAGCAGCTTACGCGGGGATTTCCCGGCGTCACCTTGAGCGCCTGTTCCACAATTATCTCAACTGTGCACCGTCGCGCTATTATATGCAGCTCAGACTTCAGAGAGCGCGTTTACTATTGCTACAAACCAGTATTCCAATTATTGAAATCGCAATCAGTTGTGGCTTTAATACGGCCCCGCATTTCAGTAAATGCTATAGCCAGATGTTTGGCAACCCGCCTCGAGAAGAGCGTCGCGCGGTATTGCGGCAGTAACCCGTCGACAAGGTGAAAAAGCCGGACTGTTTTATTAATGATTAGACAAAAGCCTTGATTATTTCCCATGCGCACAAATTTATTTTCTTTGCTGTTCCTCGCACGGGCACGCATGCCTTGCGCAGTGCCTTAAATAGTTACCTAACAGAAGACGATTGGCAGCAACAATTCCTTTTTGGCGCACAAAAAATACCCATACCTGCTCTTGCTCAAATTCCTCATGGACATATTTCCTTGCAACAGGCACAGGCCCATCTTCCCGAGGATATCTGGCGCTCGTATTTTAAATTCGCCTTTGTGCGAAACCCATTTGATCGTTACGTCTCTGTCTGCAGTTTTTTAAACCGTGGCCAACCCGATTTTGATGAACGTGCCAGCCAATTTATGGAAAGAGCTCTTCAGGTTGATAAATTCCGACAACGTATTTTAGTACGTCCACAATCAGACATGCTGGTGAACTCCGAGGGTTATTTACAGCTGGATTTTATTGGTCATTATGAGACACTGCAGCAAGACTTCGACCGGGTTTGCGAACAATTAAACTTACAAAAACAGCAGTTGTTACAAAAAAACGCTTCTGTACACCGTAACTTTCGCCAATACTATCAAACGCCAACACTAACACAGATTGTCGGCCTGTTTTACCAACGCGATTTTCAGTTATTCAACTATAGCCTTAATCCTCATGAGACTTAGCAAACCCTTTATAAAGTTACCTTTTCGTTTTGATGCTAAACGACTGACAGAAGAAGCCAGCCAGTTTTCCAATCACGAATGGATGCCCCACCCCAATAAATTAAAAGGTAATTCCGCCATTGCCCTTGTCTCCAAGGATGGTGGTGATAACAATGATTTTGATGGTGAAAAAAAAGTTACACCTCACCTTAAACGCTGTGCCTATCTGCAGCAGGTTATGGCGAGTTTCAATGAAGTACTAGCCCGCTCGCGATTAATGAAACTCGATGCACACTCCGAAGTCAGTCTGCATGTGGACTTTAACTACCACTGGTTTAATCGTACTCGCATTCACATCCCTATCACCACTCACCCTGACGTTATGTTTTATTGCGGGCAGGAAGCCGTGCACATGCAAGCAGGGGAATGCTGGATCTTTGATCACTGGCGCCGCCATCGCGTCGTTAACCAAAGCAGTCAGGAACGCATCCACTTAGTGATAGACACAGCCGGCTCCTCGCGTTTCTGGCAGTTAGTCGACAGCGTAAAGCATTTAAGTATGGCTACGTTGGATGCACAGAGCACAAGTCTGGAATATCAACCAGGCAAGGACGTTGAAATACGAACCGAACGTTATAGCGCCTTACCGATTATGACACCAGGCGAGTGCGATGCATTGATTGCAGATTTGATTGCGGATTTTAGCCAAAACAGTAATAACCCAACTGAACTTACCGCTAAATACCGTGCACTTCTACGGGGTTTTGCTCAGGACTGGCGCGAAGCCTGGTCACTTCACGGGCATTCGAGCACGGGGCCGGCCGCATACCGGCAGTTGATTGCTACAACCCGCAACAAACTCCACCCAGATATGCGCGCCCTGACGACCGCAAGCAACGATATCAGCGTTAATGCTATTTTTGTGCAACGGGTTTTAAACGCAGCTCTGATTCAAAATGAATTCCCACACTGGAATATAGAACCCAGTGAGAAGTGCCGTTGATTTTATAAATAATTGATCGGCACAACATCAGGGAATCGGATAACGCGCCAAAATTTCAGTACCGAGGGCATCTTTAAGCGGGTCGAGCCAGGCTTCATAATTGCGCCACTGTTCCAGCCCTGTTTTGTAGATGGGCTGCCGTACCTGTTCAGCACTGGGCGTGCGAATACTGCGCTCTGTTTCGTGGTAGTTCACACAGGATTCTTCGAACGGCAAGCCGCAGAAATCCAGTATTCGACGAACCTGCTCTTCCAGGTTTTCAACCACATCCTCATGCTGTACCCGCAAGACAAAGCCCGGTAAAACCTTATCCCAATGATCCATCAGGCGCACATATTCACGGTAATAGGTCCCTATTTCTTTCAGGCCGTAAGTAAATTCCTGACCTTCAGCAAATAGCTGCTTAAAACCACCAAAACAGCAAGACATGGGATGACGCCGTGCATCAATCACCTTCGCATTGGGCAACATTAATTTGATCAAGCCAAGGTGTAAAAAGTTATTGGGCATTTTATCAATAAAGTAGGGAGAACCCTGGCGATACACCATAGTATCTTCGATAAACTCCTGCCCAAAGCGCTCAAAATGCTCTGCTTTTAGTTCCTCCAGGACACGGGGATATTTCGGTTCTTCGCCCGCCCTCGTTTTTTTTCTGCCGCGTAACTTATACGCCAACGTCAAAATATTAGACAGTTCCATCGTGCCATCCACTTGGGAATGGGACGCCAGAATCTGCTCCAACAACGTTGAACCGGCCCGGGGTAAACCGACTATAAAAATTGGCGCCGGATCAGGACAACCTACATCCTGATTTTTTTCAAATAATTCTGCCGTGCAGACGTCTATTTGTCTCGACACCCGCTCGGTAATAAGTGGCGCATCATAGTTTAAATGCTTTTTATTCAGCGCATTACCTCGTTCATAAAATTCGAAAGAACGGGCATAATCTTTATTATCTTCAAAGGATTTACCCAAAGCAAAACAGAAATGTACCCGGTCTACCACCGAGGTCGACTCATTTCGCTCGTACTCAAGCATATGGGCGATTTCTTCATCCGTAAACGTGTAGGTTTTTGTATTTGCCAAACTCCAAAAAGCGTCACCAAAATCCGGCTTTATGCTGTAGGCCTGGCGATATGCCTGAACGGATTTTTCAATGTTACCAAAGGTTTTATAGGCGTGTCCCAAAGACAATATAGTCTCTTCCTGAGCAGGACTTTCTTTAATGACTTGTTCAAATAAATCAATAGCCTCAGCCGTGCGCCCCACTCCCACAGAGGTTGAGGCCAATAACGCTTTAAAATGCGTACTTTTTGGAAACTCACTAACCAGCTGCCGGGCAATGTTCAATGCCTGACCAAACTTCTGCCGCTTATTCAGAATATTGATGTAATCGACACGCGCATAGACATGCTCTGGTTCAAACTCCACCGCGCTTTCAAGTAAAAATTCAGCATCATCCAGAACTTTTAAGTGATCGGCTATTTCGGCTAATAACCGTATCCCTTCGACATGTTGCTTATTTGAACGCAGGAAGCGGCGGCAAATCTCATCAGCCTCATCTATTCTCCCCTCGCAGATATAGCTTTTAACCGCTTGCAACTCTCTGGGTAATTTTTCCAGATACTCGACCTGTTGCTGAGCAAAATCACAAGCCTGATGCTCACCTTTTTGACGATATAAAACAACCAGAGCTTTCCAGCTTGCCACCAGTGCCGGATTTATCCTGACGGCCTGCTCATAAGCGGCTATAGCATTGCTTTGACTCGCTCTCGCCACTTGAAGGTGGCCCAGTTCCTGATAGGCGCGCGCATGATCAGGCGCCAGCGTATAAATTTTTTCTAATAAGGCGAGTGCTTCAGAAAAAGATTGTTGATAGCGTTTGGAAATCGCCTGAACATACAGCGCCGGGACATGATTCGGCGCTGCTGCCAAAACAGCGTCTGTCACTTTATCGGACTCAACAAACTGGGCCTTAAACAATAGAGCCTTAGCTTGCTCCACCTGATTGGCAATAACCTGCTCTTCAGCAATCATAGAATCTGAATTTGTAGACACATCAAAAACCCTGTTTTTAAACCAAAAAAAGGGCGAACCGAAGTTACGCCCTTAGATATTTCATAGCAAAACTTTATTCAAAATCGTAGCGGAAACGCAAGCCGATTGTACGCGGTCGGTTGGTTACAACGCTGGGGGAGTAATCTTCCGTCGAGATATATACCTGACCACTCTCATCAAAGAGATTATCAACATATAGTTCGGCGTTCCAGCCAGCTTTACCGAAACCAAACGCGGCGTTAACCAGCGTGTAGTCTTCTTGTACATAGCGCGCAAGCTGATAGCTCTCACCCGCAGGACCGGCAACAAAATTGCCATCGTAGGTTTCAATTTTAAGATCACTGCCTCTGCCATACACAAGCTCCGTTGTCTCTTCTATGAAGAGCGCATTGCCAACGGTGCCAGACTTACTTTCGCCGGTGTATACCAAACCAAGCTGACCATAGGCATCGAAACCATTGAACCGGAAATCATATCGACCACGAAGGTTAAACGAGAATTCTGGCGTGTAAGGCAGTTCACTTCCCACCGGCACAGCAATTCCCTCAAGCTGACCATTGATGCGGGTCAACTCAGAGTCAACGAAACTCGCCGCACCAAAAAGGGTGAAGTTAGCACTGGCCGCCCACTGAAAATCCATATCAAGACCACGGATATCAGCGTCTCCTACGTTTTCAACAAACTGCAGGAAAGCGATATTAATCGGGTCAAAACGCTGCGACTGTATATTCTTCACGTCTGAATCATAAAAAGTTGCGTTCAAACGCAACGTACCATCCAGCAAATCGCTTTTGATACCCACTTCACGGTTAGTCAGCTCATCGGTATTGGCAAACGCGGGAACCTTATAGCCACTGAAAACACCCGTCTGATTGGAAGAAGCCTGGCCAGCATTTCGGTTCAACGCCGGTGGCCGGAAACCTTCTGACCAGGTAGCGTAAATCAAAAGATCATCGGTGGGCGTCCAATCTGCAGTAAATTTCATGATCGTATCATCAATGGTGACACTGCCATCACTATCGATACCAGGTTCGCCCGCTGCCCCCAAGTCTTCAAAACGCTTGGTTACGTTGTTATCAGCGCGTACACCGTCACAGTGAAGTTGGCCATCGGGCCCCATAACAGCAACAGAGTCAGGCACTCCATCACCATTATAATCCGCTAACATGTCGCCAGCGCTGGCTCCGCTTGCATCCAGACCTTTACAATAGAAAGACGAGTTGGTGGCACCTTCCAGCTCGGTTTCAATTTCATAGTTGCGCGCACCCACCGTCAATGCGAACTCGTCGGTAACACGGAACTTAACCTCACCAAAGAACGCGATTTGCTTCTCCGTACGGGTAAAGTCATTCATAAAGATTGTACTTGCGCCATGACCAAAATATTCATTAACGCCATCAACCTGTGTCAAACCACCTGCCCGGGCCGCTGTGTCAAAGCCGGCGTCAGCCGCACCAAAATACTGGAATTGCCCGGTTGAATTGATCTCACTGTCATCCAGATAGACACCGGCGGTGAAACTAAACCTGGCGTCAGTATCAGAGGAAACACGAAGTTCATTGGTCAGGCGTTCGGCTGAAGTATTGTCCAGATATTGTTTCTTCGGATCAAAACAAGCGGTTCGCGCAGAATAAGATCCTCCCGTACACAGGTAATACACCTGATAACCGCCGCCATAGGTGTAGTCGGTATAGTCAATAATTGAGGAGACTTCACGATCAACAAAGCCACCGGTATAGACCAAATCCAACCCACCAACTCGCCCGGTTAGGGTCCAGGTTGAGATATCAAATTCATCATTATTTTCATTAGGTGCAAATTTGGCTGTACTGCTTTCATCGTGGCCATCCAGATAAGGCGCATACTCGAAGGCACCTTCGGTTTCCAACGACTGGGCTGTATGCTGCACCAGAACATTCCATTTATCTGTAATATCGAGGGATGCACTGATACGGGCACCCGAATAAACCGCATCGTTAAAATCCTTCTCAATCAGGTCGCTATTATCGGCACGTGGCATTGCCGTGCCTGCAGCAATACCTGCACCAAATATCTGATTGCGGTTAATAACCTGGATAAGTGCGCTGTCGTCACTGTTAAACTGGCCCGGTACGTTATCGATCCAACCACCCTGCCTGTCATTATAAACAACGGCACGCACGGCAAAGTCATCAGAAAATGGGATATTGACATAGAACTGGGAAGCAGTGCTTTGCTCACCACCCGTGGTCCAGGCCTGGGCGCCACGGAAACCGGCACTAAAGGCATTATGATTAGGTTTTTTGGAAATCAATCGCACGGTACCGGCCTGAGAACTAGCGCCAAACAGCGTACCCTGAGGCCCAGGTAACACCTCCACACGCTCCAGATCGGCCGCGTAGACATCGATGTTACGGCCACCGAATGATATTGGCTGCTCATCAAGATACATCGCAACCGTGGGCGCTGAACCATTGACAGAAGAAAGCTCGTTACCAAGCTGTTGACTGGCTACACCACGAATATAGACTTCACTTTGGCCCGGACCACGCCCTTGCTGCACAACGTTTGGCAGGTATTTGACATACTCATCAAATGTTTCGATGCCCAGATCATCAATCGTATCAGAACTTACTGCCTGTACTGCCACAGGGATATCCTGGGCGCTTGCCGCTCTTTTGGTTGCGGTTACAACAACCTCCTCAAGTCTAAACGATTCAGCGGCTTTACCAGTGGACTGTGCAGCAACATAACCCGGGTTGGCGGCAAAACCTACACCGAGTGCAGTAACAATTGCACTGTGAAGCTTTCTCTTTTTGTACATATACATTGGCCCCTTGTAAGTATCATTTGAAAGATTAATAAGATATATAGGAAGGATATCAGGTTAACTTTAGGAAAACGACTAACTGACGCAGATCTATTTTTATCACGGCCCCAAAGGATAACTTATCCAAAAGCGCCGCATATAGGAGAAATATACGCCCTTTTCTTCTGGTGACCGATAGATAGCCGCCATAGAATGGCCGTTGTGAGAAATGCTTCCTAGTTTGCCAAGCGTGCTCACGGTTGACTTTATCAGATGTCGCAAACGCGGATAAATTTGTCGTATTTATGAATGACCCCCATCCCTGCTTGACGGAGTATGCCCAATAACACAGGCTGTTAAGGTAAGGCATAGCCTACAGCAAAACAAAAACAAGTACCAAAAGCCCATCGGGCACGCTTGGTCAGATACCGCAATATTTGCGCGTACTAACGTCAATATTTGGGAGCTGGAGTCAATTCACCGGATTACTGGATTGAAGCCTCTCCCCCTGAGGAGTAACCATAGTGTCCGACCTCTATGACACCGATTATACCATAGGACAGGATAATATCCGCCGCTGGGGAATGGACATCCACAATCTGGTTTTTGATATTTCCGCTATCATCACAACACTGTTTGTCGCCGGCACGCTGTTGTTTCCCGGCAATGCGAAAAGTATTTTCGACAGCGTCAAGGGCTGGTCAATTAACCATTTTGACTGGCTATTTGTCGTTGCTGGCAATATTTTTGTGCTTTTCTGCCTCCTACTGATCCTGCTACCCGTCGGTAATATTCGGCTCGGAGGCCCCGACGCAAAACCTGAATACTCATTGATATCCTGGTTCGGCATGCTGTTTGCGGCTGGCATGGGCATAGGACTGATGTACTTTAGTGTGGCCGAACCTATCGCCTACTACACCGGGTGGTATGGAACGCCCCTGAATGTCCAGGCATTCAGTGCAGATGCCGTACACAAGGCAATGGGCGCAACGATGTTTCACTGGGGCCTTCATCCTTGGGCTATCTATGCCTTGGTGGGTCTGTCACTGGCTTTTTTTGCCTACAATAAAAACCTGCCGCTGACCATCCGCTCCGCTTTCTACCCGCTTTTGCGAGATCACTGCTGGGGCTGGTTCGGCAATGTTATCGACATAGTCGCCGTGCTCGCTACCCTCTTTGGCCTGGCAACATCGCTGGGATTTGGCGCACAACAGGCGGCCGGTGGCCTTCAATTCTTGTTCGGTTTTTCCTCTGGGGTCACACTACAGATCATCATTATTGTCTGCGTGACGGCGGTAGCGCTCGTGTCGGTCGTTCGCGGGCTCGACGGTGGCGTTAAAATTCTCAGTAATATCAACATGTTGCTAGCCCTGCTGCTGATGCTATTTGTCATCTTTGTCGCACAGGGATTTAGCTTTTTCGGTGAGATGCTGTCAACCGCCACCGACTACTTCACCAACCTGGTATCTCTCAGCAACTGGATTGGGCGTGAAGACCAAACCTTCTATCACGGCTGGACCGTGTTTTATTGGGCCTGGTGGATCTCCTGGTCACCTTTCGTCGGCATGTTTATCGCCCGGATTTCCAAGGGTCGGACGATCCGCCAGTTCATCGCCGCGGTCCTGCTTGTACCCACCGTGGTGACCGTCGCCTGGATGACAGCATTCGGCGGCTCCGCATTACAGCAGGTACAGAACGGAGTGGGCGAGCTCGCCCATGGCATTACCGACACATCGCTGGCCTTGTTCCAGATGCTTGAGATTCTTCCGATGCCACTGATAAGTTCCTTCCTCGGCATTGTGCTGGTTCTGGTATTCTTTGTAACGTCTTCCGACTCGGGATCGCTGGTGATCGACAGCATCACTGCGGGTGGCAAGGTGGATTCACCGGTGCGCCAACGAGTTTTCTGGGTATCAATGGAAGGCGTTATCGCTATTGCACTATTGGTTGGTGGAGGCGCAGATGCACTGGGCGCCCTGCAAGCGGCAGCCATTTCTGTTGGCCTGCCTTTCACCCTGGTACTACTGGCCATGTGTGTAACGCTCTATATGGGGCTCCAGCATGAACAGAATCAATATCTGTCTTCTGCTGCAGGCAGCGTTGACAGCTAGTCCCCATCCCAGACACGATGAAACGGTGTTAATGACCTGCCTCGGCCAGTAAAATCCAGCTCTGGCCGCGTAGCCACCGGCACGATTGAAACGTATGCCAGATCGCCTTGAATTTAGGGGTTTAGTCTATCTATGTCAGTGGAAATTCAAGATATTGTAACGTTTGTCAGCGCCCACGAACCCTTTGATAGCTTGCCGGAGGATGAAGTGCATGAGCTGTGTGGTCATATCGAAGTCAGCTACTACCGCGCCGACACCCAGATATTGAGCTATGGCGATCCAATTGACGCACTATTTCTAATTCGCTCCGGAGCGGTTGAAGTATTTCATCCTGCCGGCGAGCTGTACAACCGGCAAGAGCCTGGCGAGCTGTTCGGCCAGTTGGGTATTCTGATGAATGGCCGAGTCTGTTATCCAGTGCGTGCGCTCGAAGATACGTTGGTATACCAAATTCCAGCATCCATTTTTTTGCTGCTCTGCAGAAAGTATGGTGCGTTCGGAGATTATTTCGGTGCCAATGAGTATTCCACCCTGCGGCAGGCTGTGTCGGATGAAGCCGACAAGAACGATATGACCACCGTACGGGTACGGGACATTATTAAGAATACACCCGTTTATATGTATGCCGATGAAACCGTATATGCAGCCGCCGTTAAGATGACGGAGCAAACCGTTTCTTCCGTAGTAGTGTACGATCGCGTGCAATCTGAAACCGGTAGCGACAGTACTGTGATGATGCAACCAGCCGGAATCGTTACAGACAAGGATTTACGCCGGCTCGTACTGGCAAAAGCGCGGCCTTATGACACACCGCTTCGAGATATTATGTCCACGGATTTAATTACCATTAAAGACGACTGCTATGTTTATGAAGCCATGCTGTTGATGTTACGTCACAACATTCACCATCTACCGCTGATACGGCAAGACAAAGTGACGGGGCTTGTATCACTGTCGGATCTCATGCGCCATGAATCTCAAAACAGTTTATTGCTGGTGCGAAGAATATTAACCGAGGTCTCTTTGCATGGACTGATTGATCTGTCATCACAGGTTGCTGCGGTCATGGTACGCATGCAAAAAGAGGACGCCAACGCCCATATGATAGGTACCGCCATGTCAGTGATCGGCCGATCATTTAAGCAGCGCCTGTTGCATCTGGCCGAGATTAAACTAGGCCCGCCCCCCGTGCCCTATTGTTTCCTGGCGCTGGGCTCAATGGCACGAGAGGAGCAGTTACTGGTCACTGACCAGGATAACGCACTGATTCTGTCACCACATTATGACGAGAAAAAACATGGTGAGTATTTCAAACAATTGTCAGAATTTGTTTGCGATGGATTAAATGCTTGTGGTTATCCCTATTGTAAAGGCGGCATTATGGCGTCCAATCCCAAATGGCGGATGACCTTGCAGGATTGGAAACGGCAGTTCAGTGACTGGATTGAAAACCCCGCTCCAGAAGCTTTATTACGTGCTTGTATTTTTTTCGATTTATCAGCTGTTGCCGGCAAGACAGCCTGGGCGGAAGAACTTACGCGCTTTATCGTCAACAAGGCGAGGCATAATCGGCTCTTTTTGGCCAGTCTGGCGCGCAATGCACTGAAGCGAACACCTCCATTGGGGTTTTTTAAAAGTTTCGTTTTGGAAAAAGACGGACACCAGCGTTATACCCTCGACCTAAAACGTCGTGGTACCGCACCGCTGGTGGACGTGATTCGGATACATGCGCTGGCGGCAGGATCTCTTTCACAAAGTTCTTTTGATCGCCTGGACGACATTGCCGGTTCATCGCTGCTGCCGGACGGCAACCGCGATGAATTGTCCGATGCGATGGAATACCTGTCTATGGTGCGTATTCGCCAGCAGGTATCGGCTGTCGAAATCGGTGCAGAACCCGACAATACCGTTGATCCAAAAACGCTGACCAGTAAAGAACGACGGGGGTTAAAGGAAGCATTCCAGGTGTTGAGTTCGGCCCAGAAATTTCTGAAGTTTCGCTACACGATAAACCAGACGGGATAGCCTCAATTGCAACCTTTTTCCGCCAAAACACTGCCTGAAGATTGGGACCGGTTTTACTCTGAGCAGACACAGAGTGAGCTGACTGACTGCTTGCAGGCATTCTACGTCCAACCTCCAGCTGACAGTAACCAAACCCTGCAATCCACAGAGTTCGTAGCGGTCGATATCGAAACCACGGGAATGGATGCTCAGCAAGACGACATTATCAGCATTGGCCTTGTGCCTTTCGACTCTCAGTGCATCCATCTGGCCCAGGCTCAGCATTGGTTGGTGAGAACCAGGCAATTAACATCGGATTCAATCATTGTGCATCACATTACACATTCCGAGGTTGCTAACGCTCCAACGTTACGATCAGTGTTGCCTGAAGTCATGGCCTGTCTCGCTGGCAAGCAGGTCGTCGTACATTATCGCCCAATGGAAAGGGAGTTTTTCCGGCAGGCGGCGATGTCACTTTACGGAGAAAACTGGTTGTTTCCCGTCATTGACACCATGGAGCAGGAAGCACGGTATATTAAGCAAAAACAGTCTTTGCTAGCGAAAACGTTACGCAAACGGTTACCTTCTGCGCGCTTGCCGAATGCCCGTCAGCGCTACCATTTGCCAGCTTATGAGAATCACAATGCCTTGGTCGATGCCCTGGCCACGGCAGAACTGTGGCAGGCACAAATAGCGCACTGGGAAATTGAGGCTACAAGAGTGAGAAAGTGGTGGTGCTAGGGCCTAGTGAATACCAGCGCTATTCAAGATCAGCCAGTGCCACATCCAAAACCACTTTACCCTTGCTATCGCCGCTGTCTAGCCAACGATGTGCGGCAGCGGCAGCAGCCAGCGGAAACACCTTTTCAACGCAGTTAACAAGGCGGCCACTGGCAAGCCAAGGCCAGACAATGTTAGCAAGCTGTCTGGCAATTTCAGCTTTATAAGCCACTGTTCGAGGCCGCAGTGTAGAACCCGTGAGATATAGGCGTTTCAACATCACGGGCATCAGATTCAGTGTAACGTTGCTGCCGTGCAAATAAGCAATGTTAACAATGCGCCCATCCATGGCGGCGGCTTTGATATTCTTCGCCACATACTCACCCCCAACCATATCGAGAATCACATTAGCGCCACGCCCCTCGGTAATCGCCTTTACCTCATCCACAAAGTCCTGCTCACGGTAGTTAATAGCGGCACTGGCACCCAGTTGTAGGCAATAGTCGCACTTCTCCTTACTACCGGCGGTTGCAATAACCCGGCTACCCTGCGCTTTCGCCAACTGAATGGCAGCGGCACCGATGCCACCGCTGCCACCATGAACCAATAGTGTTTCATCGGCGGCAAGTTTGGCCTCCATAAAAACGTTGCTCCACACGGTAAAGTAGGTTTCCGGCAAGGACGCAGCCATGGTCATGGACACGTTGTGGGGTACAGCCAGACACTGTCCTGCGGGCACAGCAACATACTGCGCGTAGCCACCGCCATTGGTGAGGGCACATACGCGATCACCCACCGACCACGCGGTAACCTCAGCACCAGCACTCACTACCACGCCAGACACCTCAAGCCCCAATATGGGTGAGGCGTCATCCGGCGGCGGATAAGCGCCGGCACGTTGCAGCAGGTCGGGACGATTCACACCCGCTGCAGCTACCTTTATCAACACCTCATGCGGTCTACAGTCGGGAACGAGAGAGGTACACAATGTCATCACATCCGGGTCACCCGGCTCAGCCATCCCGATATGCTGCATGCTCTCTGGTAGCGACATTACGACTCCTCCGCTAGGGCTTGGATAGACGGCTTTTTAGCCATAACAGAATCATTTAAATTACCCTAGGGTGCCAAACGTTCGATTGACCAGTCACCCTCGGCCAGCAGCGTATACACAAACCGGTCGTGCAAACGATTAGCCCCTCCCTGCCAGAATTCGATGGTATGCGGCACAACTCTAAGCCCACCCCAAAAATCCGGTAAAGGAATGTCGCCACGGGCAAACTTTTCTTTCATGGCATTAAACTGCTGCACCAGTACCTGGCGTGATGAAAGCGGGCGACTTTGGGCCGATGCCCAGGCGGCCAACTGGCTTTCGCGGGGCCGCTTAAGAAAATAAGCCAGCGATTCCTGCTTGCTGAGCCGCGTTACGGTGCCACAAATTTTTACCTGGCGCTCCATATCGTGCCAGGGAAAGTGCAGGCTCACCCGATTGTTCTGACTGATGTCCCGTGCTTTTTTACTTTCCAGATTGGTATAAAACACAAACCCTCGTGCGTCCATATCCTTTAATAGCACAATACGCTGCGAAGGCTGGCCAGAGGCATCCACCGTAGCCAGCGTCATCGCGGTGGGATCCTGTAAACCTCCATCAATAGCCTGTTTCAACCACTTTTCAAATTGGACAAGAGGGTCGTTATCGAGACTCTCCCGCGTAAGCTTATCTTTGATATAGTCCCGGCGAATATCTTGTAATGACTTATCCATAAACAGACAACCTGTCTCAAGGCCCCTTACATTCAAGAGCCGATTATTTCTACAATTAACCCGGCGCCCCATGGCAGCACATCTGCGCACCGCTTAGTAACCCGGCAATCATGCTTACCGGGTTACTATCACTCATTTGCGTGGCCAGCTGAATCTGCCGACTCAATTTTACTCACGAACACACAATTGCGCCCGGCACGCTTGGCCGCATACAACGCCTGGTCAGCAGCGCGAAAAAGATTTTTAGGGTGCAACTGCCGCGAGGCATCAACCTGCGCTATACCAATGCTGATGGTCACTTTTTGAAATGACGAATGGCTGTGCAAAATGTTCAGCGCCTCTACCTCCTGTCTGATAGCCTCAAGTTGCTGCTCGGCATCAGTGAGCTTCGCATTCTGCATAACAATACAAAACTCTTCGCCACCATAACGAGCCGCAATGGTGTGTTCCTGCGCATTAAAGGTATCTAGTACCCTGCCCAGTTCTTTTAACACTACATCGCCTGCATCGTGGCCATAAGTGTCGTTGTATTGTTTAAAGTAGTCACAGTCAATCAGGGCCATACAGAGGCTACCTTCCCCTCGCAGCATCCTTGCCCAGCTTTCGTCAATAAAAAAATCCAGTGCCCGGCGGTTTGGCAGGTCTGTCAGTGTATCCTGATAGCTCACTTTTTCGAGGCGACGGTTTTGATCCTGCAGCAATCGATACTGTTCGTTCACTTTTGCTGTCAGTAAACCAAACTGTCGAACGATTTTGGCGATTTCAATACTGCCGGGATCGGAGAGTGTCACCTCGAGTAAACCGCCGTCAAAGCGCATCCTTTCCACTTCCCCGGCCAAACGCGACAACGGATTGACAATAAATCGCTCAACCAAGACAAATGCCAGTATAATGAGCATGCAACCCAAAAAAATACTGATCAAAAACGACCGTGACCAGATACGTTGCGACACAAAACTGTTGTCGTACTGAATGGAAAAAAAGACCCTTGGGTAGCCGAATATGTCGTTAACAGCCCAGCATAGAAGTCCCGTATTATCACGTTTGACCTGTTGTATCTCAGACGGATACTGATCAATATCAAAGGCCGCCTCTGACGCTAAAGCCGCTGATCCTCCAGACCAGGAGGCCGACACGTTTACCCGTTCTTGCAAACGCCATTTGGCTACCAGCACATCGTCAACCGCTTGCCACAAGACCAACCAGGCATTGCTATTACCTTCGCGACCGATGGGCGCAGCCGCAAAGATCACAGGCCCCTGATCCGTTTGGTACAAACCACTGGCAACTGAGCGAGATACCTGTTGCCGGTACGTTAACAGCCATTGGTACAGATCACTGCCAAAAACAGCTCTTGAGTTACTGTCACAACCTCCATGTATGGCCGATTTATCACAGCTCAGCAGCACCTTGCCCGTGTTATCAAAAAGCCGCACACCATCTACCTCGGCAGAAGTAATCAAACCTGCCAGCAAGGCCTCACCAATGAAATGCTGGCCGCCAAACTCTACATAGGTTACGACCTCATCCCAGGTAGCATAGTCATGCACCAACACCTGAATCAATTCAGATGACTGATCTACAGCCTGGTTAACTCGCTCAACATCTTTACGGTCGGAAATGGCCTCAAGTGTTTTGAGCTCAGGTACGTCAAACGCCAAGCGCACGTAGGCCTGTATGCCCAGCACCAGAAAAAATGCCATTACTGCCGAGGTAACGAGCCGAATTTTTAAACTTCTAAACAATACCAGCCTCTGCCTAATAAAATAGCGTCCTGCTTTGTGTAAGAATCATTCGCCATACCCTGAAATCAGGTCAAGACCAGTCAATCAGCTCAGGCCGCGATTTACTTGATCCAAGCAATCGCCGAAAAAACAAAGCGTTTGCACAGACGTTACCCAGACTTATCTCATTACAACAGGTGAGACGCCCACACACAAAACCGTGTCACAACAGAGCGTCGCGGCAACAGACTTCCAAACAGGAGGGATCGGAAAATATACAGTGCCGAATTTTGCCATAATCAACCCATACAACAAAGACTTTGACGACACCACTCTCCGCCATATTCACTATTAATGAGACAGAAGCCCGCATTTCACTTTAGTAAGCTACTTTGAGTGGGTTCTCCCGTGGTAGATACATGATAACGCCAAAGAAAACCTGACAAACCGTTTTCCAGGCCTGTCTCATGGGAAAAAAACCGCTCCCTTCAAGAAAGTGATTAAAATTGAGGCAATGACCCGTTATAATCCCCACCCGCCAAAAAGCAGCCAGAACAAACGGCTCAGACACAACACACTGTGAATGCTTGATATCGGTTGCACACTGGCTGCAACGTTACACCTTTTATCAAACCTACCATATTTGAGGTAATTTCCTTGTTACTCGATAACACTAGCCCCGATCAACTTAAAGAGATGCAACAAGCGCTGGAAGCCGAGTATGCGGCACACCAGGCCAAACAGTTAGCTCTGGATCTGACCCGCGGCAAACCTTCTTCAGAACAGTTGAGCTTGTCCAACCCGCTCGACGGTATTTTGCAAGGCAACTATACCTGTGAAGACGGCACTGATGCGCGCAACTACGGTGGCCTCGACGGTATTATCGAAATGAAGCGCCTTGGCGCCGAAATTTTGGGTGTATCCAGCAAAGAAGTCATCGTGGGCGGCAACTCCAGCCTAACCCTGATGTTCCAAACCGTGCAACATGCACTGCAGTTTGGCTTTAACGGCCCAGACAGCGCCTGGAACAAAGAAGGCACGGTAAAATGTCTGGCACTGGTGCCCGGCTACGACCGCCACTTCACCATTTGCGAAACACTGGGTATTGAACTGGTGACGGCACCAATGACCGCTACCGGCCCGGATATGGACGCTGTAGAAAAAATGGTTGCTGCCGACAGCAGCATCAAAGCCATGTGGTGTGTACCTAAATACTCCAACCCTACCGGTATTATCTACAGCGACGAAACCGTTGAGCGTATCGCCAAGCTGGCCACTATTGCCGGCAAAAACTTCAAAGTACTGTGGGACAACGCCTATGGTGTTCACGACCTGGTTGCCCACCCGCCAAGTCTCGCCAATATCGCCGAGATCGCTCGCCAGCACGGTACTGAAGACAGTATTTTACAGTTTACCTCTACCTCAAAAATCACTTTTGCCGGTGCTGGGGTATCGTTCTTCAGCGCCACAGAAAGTAACCTCAATTCGTTCCGTAGCATCATGCAGGCCTACACTATCGGCCCGGATAAAGTTAACCAACTGCGTCATGCCAAGCTATTTCCTAACCTGGATGCACTGAAAGCACATATGGCCAAACACGCAGAGATTTTAAAGCCTCGTTTCGACTGCGTGCTGGAAAAACTGAATGCGGCATTCGCCGGTACCGACTTCGGCAGTTGGGAGCCCGTTGAAGGCGGCTACTTTATCTCGTTTGACGCACGCCCAGGCCTGGCCAAAACCATCGTAAAAATGGCAGCAGAAGCCGGCGTAAAACTTACACCCGCCGGTGCTACCTTCCCTTATGGCAAAGACCCGGAAGATAAAAACATCCGTTTGGCGCCGTCTGTACCCAAAGTTGCCGAAGTGGATGCAGCCATGGATATTTTCGTCACCTGCGTCAAACTGGCGTCTGTCAGACAAGCACTGGCAAGTTAAACGCGTGCAAACCTGACACAAAAAACCGGGCACCATGCCCGGTTTTTTGTGTCAGCCATGGGCTTATACAGCCACCCTAATGAGTCGTTAACTACCCTGCAAAAAATTTAGCATCAAGCGCACGAATACCGCAGGCTTTTCAGCGTGCAACCAGTGGCCGGTGCCCTCAATCACTTTAACACTGGCACTGGGGAAACGGGCCAGCACCTCTGGCGTATCGGCCGGGGTGAGGTAATCGGAGTCCCCCCCCTTGATAAACAGAACCGGCCCAGTAAAGGGCGCGATATAGGCAACCGGGGCCAGTATATGCTCGTACTGCTCCCGTAACGCCTGCATGTTGGCTTTCCAGCTGTAGTTGTTGTCTTCGTCGCGCACCAGGTTTTTGAGAATAAAGCTGCGTACAGCAGGCTCTTGGATGTGTTCTGCCAATACCTTGTCAACATCGCGCCGACTGTCTACAACATCCAGGTCAACAGCAAAAATTCCGTTAAACACGTTATCGTGATTACCGCGACTGGCGGCCGGCGTAATATCGCCCACCACCACTTTACGCACGCGCTCAGGGTAGCTAAGCGCTACCTGCATCACCGCTTTGCCCCCCAAAGAATGGCCGAACAGGTGCGCCGATTTGAGCCCTAGCTTATCCATCAACCGCACAATATCGTCGGCAGACACTGCATGGGTCATTTCATCGCGGTGTGGCGAGCGCCCATGATTGCGTAGATCGACAGCATAAACCTGGTAGGTGTCGGCCAAGAGGCGCGTGATCACCCCGAGATTTTCCAGCGAGCCAAACAACCCGTGAACCGCAATTAGCGGTTCACCCTTTTCACTTAACTGCTGATAATGAAGATCAATCATGTGATACAGGAAGCATCAGCTGTCGGACGACGGCTTGGAAGAACCGGGCAATGGATTCATCGCCGGAAAATGAGCAATTTTATCGCCAGCCTTTACTTCGGTGACTTTAACTGCGCCAGTCTTCTCAACTTCGTCGATCCGAATAATGGAATGCATAGGCACATAAGAGCGCTTAACGCCCGAAAACTCGCCTTTGAGTTTCTCTTCGGCCGGGTCAACCACTAACTGGCTGCGCTCGCCAAACACAAACTCTTCAATTTCTATAAACCCATACATGTCGCTCTGGTAAATCGCCTTAGCGAACACCTCATAAACCTGGCTTTGGTTATAGAAAATGACTTTGTAAATAGGATCTGCCATACCACACTCTGTTTAAAAACGTTGAATTGACCCGCTGCTTGCTGGTCACCCAAAAATGGGCGGCACAGCCTACCACAAAACAGGGTCAAATACCTTTATTTGAGGCCAGATCGACGCTGTTATCGCACTGGCCAGCAGAGCGGCATTGTTGGGGAATTGTTTATACAGTGTCATTGAGCATAACGTGTTTTAAGCACTACCCTTCTCTCTATACGCAATATGCGCGTTCTTTCTTCTATACTCGTGCGAAAACAGGCTGAGCCGTTACCCGAGTAACGGTTATTAACCGTTACTCCAAGGTTACAAAATGAAAATAATCCAATAATATCAATTAGTTACAACCGCCTTAAAGTCTTGCCTGATTTAGCGCCATCGAAGACTCCCATGGTACTATCTAGCTGGACTAGACAACCACCTGCGGTGGCTTCTTCCTGCAAAAAGACTGTGTGCGAATGTCTAGCATTTAGGTATCAATGTCATTAGACATTGAGTCAGATCATCCTGGTACATAAATTAAAAGTGACATACCGAAATAAACGGCCCTTCACATCACCGGGCAAAAAAGGGGAAGAAAATGAAAAAACGATGTTTTTTGTAGCAATCATGTTGCTGCTGAGTTCAGGTAATCTTTTTGCTCAAAGCGAGGTACAGGAATTAGCCAACCGCTGGGCTACCGCTTTTAACTCGCTGGATAAGGCTTCTCTGCAATCCATTTATAGCCAAGACGCAATTCTGTATCTGCATGGCAGGCCCATGATTAAGGGGCGCAAAGCTATCGGTGATTTTTGGGAGGCGGATTTCAAGGAGGGGAACCCGTTAACCTTATTGACAGTCACCCACCAGGTGGAAGGCGTTGATATGATGTTGGTGCACGGCAACTATCAGGTTGTTGGTCGTGATACCGGCGCCATTTTGGGTCACGGCCGCTTTGCCCATATCTGGCATAACACGAACGGCAAGTGGGAACTTGACAGAGATTTGTGGAATCAACCCGGCGAGCAGTAGAACCTAAGCCGGGCCGCTGACACACCTCGGCAGCCCGGCCGGACATCTGAGGTAACAAATAAAATACACGGTTCTACGAACAGCTCTCTGCACCGTATGGCTTGTGTTTACGCAGAATGTATAGGTACATAGCCCCATTTGTGACTATGACGATAACAGCGATGGTGCCGTGACCTTCCCAGCAGAGACCCGGACCGCTCAACGCGTAGAAGTACGCGGGGGCGTGGTTTGGATGCCATTGAAGGCCACTTCACAACCTTACACTCCCTTCTTGTCATACTTCTTGCCGTATAAGGCACCGATGCGCCAACTTCCAGACGCGTTCTCAAATCGAGCAGGAATTGACCATAGGCAAGGCCTGCTGCGACCGTTATAATCGCCGGTCGTTTTTCACTGGTGAGTTTCTACCAGTGCGAGAAAGCGACCAACATTTAATCCAATTTAGCAGGTAGTAAACTATGGCAGATAAGGCCGTCAAAAAGCTGTATATCAAGACTCACGGCTGCCAAATGAACGAGTACGATTCGGCGCGTATGCGCGATCTGCTCGGCGACTCTCACCAGATGGTTGCCACTGATGACCCGGAAGATGCCGACGTACTGCTGGTAAATACCTGCTCGATTCGAGAAAAAGCCCAAGAAAAGCTGTTTCATCAGCTGGGCCGCTGGAAACACCTGAAAGAGAAAAACCCCGGCCTGATTATTGGCGTAGGCGGCTGTGTGGCCAGTCAGGAAGGCTCAGCCATTGCCGAGCGCGCGCCCTATGTGGATCTGATTTTTGGTCCGCAAACCCTGCATCGCTTACCGGAAATGATCGAAACACCTCGCGACAACGGTGCGGTGGTGGTAGACATCAGTTTTCCGGAAATTGAAAAATTTGACCGCCTGCCCGAACCGGAAGCCGACGGCGTGAGTGCGTTTGTCAGCATTATGGAAGGCTGCTCGAAATACTGTACCTTCTGCGTGGTACCCTACACCCGCGGTGAAGAAGTGAGCCGCCCGGTAGAAGACGTGCTGGCCGAAGTGGCCCACTTGGCCAGTCAAGGGGTGCGAGAAATCAACCTGTTAGGCCAGAATGTTAACGCTTACCGGGGCGAAAGCCGCGACGGTAGCGCAGACCAAGTAGTGGATTTAGCAGAACTGATCACCTACGTTGCCGCTATTGATGGTATCGACCGTATCCGTTTCACCACATCACACCCGGTGGAATTCAGTGAAAGCCTGATCGATGTGTACAACCATGTACCGGAACTGGTGAGCCATATTCACCTGCCGGTACAAAGCGGCTCTGACCGCATTCTCATGGCCATGAAGCGCGGTCATACCGTGCTCGAATACAAATCCAAGTTGCGCCGTTTAAAGGAAATTCGCCCCAATATCAGCTTCTCTTCCGACTTTATTATCGGCTTTCCCGGCGAAACCGACCGCGACTTTGAAGCCACGATGAAGCTGATTCACGATATGCATTTTGATACATCATTCAGCTTCATCTACAGTGCACGGCCCGGTACCCCGGCTGCCGACTTGGCTGATGACACCCCTGAGGCGGTTAAAAAACAACGTCTGCAAATTTTGCAGGAGCGTATCACCCAGCAGGCACAGGCGATCAGTCGCCGCATGGTGGGCAATACCGAGCGTGTTTTGGTAACGGGTTACTCGAAAAAAGATCCCGGCCAACTCTCGGGCCGCACTGAAAACAACCGGGTAGTTAACTTCCGCTATGACAACCCGGCCTTAATTGGCAAATTTGCCGATATTTTAATCGAGGAAGCGTTGCCAAACTCACTGCGAGGCACGCTGGTGGGCTCGGAACTCGAAGACTGAGCCAGTTTGCGCGTTACGCAGCTGGGCGCCCCTTGAAAATCGCCCAGCTGCTCATAAATAGCAGTACTAATGCCGCTAACGGCTAATAACGAATCGAGCCTAAACCTGGGTTTTCAGCCAATAACTATTGGTTTACGCTTAGATTAATCACTTAAAACAGGATGGCTAAAACCACTTGCAAGAGTTAAACGAACATTCCACCTATCGCGTTGTGCTGGAGCCCGACGACGCTCGCCGTCTCGCCAATCTGTGCGGACAATTCGACGAACACCTGAAACAAATTGAACGACGCCTCAATATTGAAATACGTAATCGCGGTAACCGCTTTCAGCTACTTGGCCCGGCTGACAAAACCCACGTTGCCGGCAAGCTGATCGAAACCCTATATGCCGAAACCGACAGTGGTGAGGACCTTACTGCTGACAATATTCATTTGGCCTTACAGCCGTCTTACCTGGAATCCATCATGCAAACAGAACCTGCCGACAGCGCTGCGCCTGCTGCGGACGCCAGCACCGAGTCAGACCACGCCCCCATTACCTTGATCCGTACCAAAAAATGCACGGTAAAGCCGCGTGGTGCCAATCAGCAGAAATATGTGAAGGCCGTACAACAAAACGATATCAACTTCGGCATAGGGCCTGCGGGTACCGGTAAAACCTATCTGGCGGTGGCCTGTGCCGTAGAGTCATTGCTCAACGATGAAGTCGAGCGGATTTTACTAGTGCGCCCGGCAGTAGAAGCCGGCGAAAAACTGGGCTTTCTGCCTGGGGATCTGGCTCAGAAAGTAGACCCTTATCTGCGCCCCCTCTACGACGCACTCTATGAAATGCTGGGGTTTGAGACAGTCGACAAGCTGATTGAACGCAACGTGATTGAAGTCGCACCCCTGGCTTACATGCGTGGGCGAACGCTGAACAACGCCTTTGTGATTCTCGACGAAAGCCAAAACACCACCCGCGAACAAATGAAAATGTTCCTGACCCGTATTGGTTTTGGCTCAACGGCCGTGATCAACGGCGATCCCAGCCAGATAGACTTGCCGCGAGGCCAGCAATCGGGCCTGAAGCACGCGATGGAAGTGCTTGATCAGGTAAATGGCATCAGCTTTACCTTCTTTACTGCCAAAGATGTGGTGCGCCACCCACTTGTGCAGCGCATTGTTGAAGCCTACGATGCCTTCGAGCAAGGCACGGCTGAGCCAAAAAATACTCCGTAACCCAATAACGTTCATAAACTTATGGCACACTCAGAATCTATGGCCGACACGCCAGTGCTTTGCGCAGACCTGCAGCTGGCCGATGACCTGTGCAGTACCTCCGGCGTGCCTACCCAGGCATCAATAGAAGCTTGGGCCGGAGCGGCCCTGAGTCTCGCAGGCTACGATAAAGCAGCAGAAATCAGCATCAGGATTGTTGACCTGGAAGAGAGCCAGCAGCTCAACCGGGATTACCGTGATAAAAACAAGCCCACCAATGTGTTGTCTTTTCCCTCGGAACTGCCCGAAGAATTAAACATCCCACTGCTGGGTGATTTGGTCATTTGCGCGCCGGTGGTGGCAACAGAAGCCACTCAGCAGCAAAAAACTCTGGATTCCCACTGGGCACACATGGTGGTTCACGGTACCCTGCACCTCTTGGGCTACGATCATATCGACGATGCCGACGCTGCAATTATGGAAAACCTAGAAACCCGTATACTTACGGGCTTGGGTTTTCCGGAACCCTACGACAGCGAATGGCACAGCCCGGCTGACGAGTAAACCACAACTATTTAATGTCCGTGGTCTAGCATCGGAACCACGTAACTTCAGAAGTAAGTAACTATCAAGGACCTAGAGAAGCAAAATGAAAGACGAACCGCCGAGTACCAACGCCTCCAGCCAACGAAACAACGAAAAATCCTGGCTGGAGAGGCTCCTACACACGTTTTCATCGGAACCAAAATCTCGCGAGGAATTGCTGGAAATCCTCAAGGATGCTGCGGAAAACAAAGTACTCGACCAGGAAGCACTGGGTATTATGGAGCGCACGCTGGATGTATCTGGCCAGCAGGTACGCGAAGTAATGATTCCCCGCTCACAGATGATCGTCATAAAATATGACGACAAACCCGCCGATTTTCTACCGTTGGTGATTGAATCCAGCCACTCGCGTTTTCCGGTGATTGGTGATTCTCTCGACGATATTCGCGGTATCCTGCTAGCAAAAGACCTGCTGCCATTGATTTTAAAAGGCTGCGACGAGTTCAGCCTTGATCAGGTGATTCGCCCCGCCAATATTATTCCCGAAAGCAAGCGCCTGAACGTACTGTTGCGCGAGTTTCGCGAGAAGCGTTACCACATGGCGTTGGTGATCGACGAATACGGCGGCATATCCGGCCTGGTGACCATTGAAGACATTCTCGAAGAAATCGTTGGCGATATCGAGGATGAAACCGATGAAGACGAAGATGATGCGTACATTCGCAAGGTCAGCGACAACGACTATGTGATTAAAGCGCTCACCCCCATCGAAGACTTTAACCAATACTTCAAAACCGACTTCAGTGACGACGAGTACGACACCATTGGCGGCCTGATCATGCAGGCCTTTGGCCACCTGCCGCAGCGTAACGAAACCACTGAGCTGCAAGGCTTGCTGTTTCGCGTGCTTTATTCTGATAACCGGCAGATTCACCTGTTACGGGTAACCATGCCAACAGAATAAAACCCTATGCTAGATCACTCTCATGAGTTTCCTGCCAGCCCTGTGGAACGCTTACGCTGTGGCTGGCAGGCGTACCCGCTTGCCGTTTTAAGCGGTGCTCTGCTGCCCTTTTCGTTGTCGCCCTACAACCTTTGGCCACTAAGCCTGATAAGCCTCTTGTGCTTTGCCTGGGTTATTTGGCGTAAAGTGACAAAACCTGCCCTGTTTACCGCCATTAGCTATGGCATTGGCTTGTATGGCGTTGGGGTGTCATGGGTACATGTGAGTATTTATCAGTTTGGTGGTGCATCATTACCACTGGCGATTTTTCTCACCAGCCTGTTTGTGATCGCCATGGCCCTGCTGTTTGCTCTGCCGTTTGCGGTATACGGTCGTTTTTTTAACCGCACCGACATTACCGCTGCGCTGGGCTTTGTCCTGTTGTGGTCTGTGAGCGAATGGCTCCGCACCTGGTTATTCACTGGGTTTCCCTGGCTGTTTGCCGGTTACAGCTTTACCGATAACGGCCTCAATGGCTGGGCACCACTGGTCGGTGTCAATGGTCTGGGTCTGCTGGCCAGCGGGTTAATCAGTTTGGTGATAGTTAGTCTGCGTAGTCACGATGCTCATTGGCGCTGGGCCACCAGCATTCTGGCAATTGCCCTGTTTGGCGGTAACAGCCTGCTGCAATACATCGACTGGACCACACCCGAAAACAAGACGATCAACGTTGCCGTGATCCAGCCGAACATTCCCCAGGAACAAAAATGGCAACCCTGGTTTGTTGAGCCCACGTTGGAGCGGCTCGACAGCATGAGTGCAGCCTACTGGGCCACCAGCGATTGGGTAGTCTGGCCCGAAGCAGCGGTACCCCAGCTATACTACGAAGCACAGCCGTTTTTATCGGCAATGCGAGAAAAAGCAAAGCCCTACAACAGCTCACTGATCACTGGCATCCTCACCCTCAATGTCGACACGGCCAAATACCATAACAGCATTATTGCGCTTGGCGAGCACAGCCGTGGCATGTACCACAAGCAACGGCTGGTACCTTTTGGTGAGTACGTGCCACTGGAACACCAGCTGCGTGGGTTGATCGCGTTTTTCAACCTGCCCACATCGATAATCAGTGCTGGTCCGCCGCAGCAGAATCCGCTGCTACTCAATGACGTGAAACTGGCACCATTTATCTGCTACGAAGTGGTTTATCCACAACTGGTGGCTATACAAGCGAAACAGGCTGAGGTATTGATTACAGTGAGTAACGATGCCTGGTTTGGTGATTCCATTGGCCCACTGCAACACCTGCAAATGGCGCGCATGCGGGCGCTGGAAACCGGCCGTTTTATGATTCGCGGCACCAATACCGGCGTGAGCGCCATTATTAACCCACATGGTGAAATTACCGCCACCACGCCGCGCTTCAGCCAGTCGAGTTTTACCGGTACTGTGGTGCCCCATACCGGCAGTACGCCCTATATGAAATGGGGTAACTTACCGCTATATATCGCCTGGCTAGTGATGCTGGCAGCCTGTCTATGGCATAGTCGCCGGCAAAACACAATTTAACCAGCCACTACCCACGCAACCCCAATAAAAAAGTCTGGTAGTTGGAAGGCGGTATCGGCTCCGGTATCGTATCTACGATAGCACCATCGGCCAGCTTCAGGCGCCAACGCCAAACCTCTGCCTCACCCTCTTGCGAGCGCAGCTCAATAATATGTAACTGGCGCGGGTCGATGGTCAACCGCTGTGCCAACTGCACAGCAAAATAGTTGGCATTTTTATGGGTAACCTGAGAAACGGTCTGCTCCAGCGACTCAATAAACACATAACGCCGACCTTCGTGTTCACGCTCACAGACATTGAATTCGGCAACTTGGCCGATACGATTGGTTAAACTAACTTTGTGCGGATTTGAATGCACATTTGAAATAGCCACTGAATACTTCATAACTAACTGATTTCTTTAATATTATTTTAATTATCAAGGCCAAAAGCTAAAACCTGATGACACGTTCATGACAAACAGGTGACAACCCTTTACTTCAGGCCGCGGCATTATACCGGCTGGAATCTTATTCTCCAGCCCTAATCCACCCAGGGTGGCATCGATGAGACAACCATATGCGTTCTATACGGTTATTTGTGTGTGTCCTGTTACTTGTTGTGCTGGCTGGCTGCAGCATTCGCATTACCTACCACTGGCTCGACTGGTGGATGCAGTCGCAGCTGGAAAACTACGTCGACCTCACTCGAGAACAACAACAGTTTGCCAAAACGGCTATCGACGACTTTCACCAATGGCACCGCTACCACGCCCTGCCAGAGTATGCTGTGTTTGTCAGTCAGATTCGGGAACGACTGGCTAACACCGACTCTCCTATCACAACGATCGAAGTAGAAGGTTGGCTTTCCGATACAGCCCTGTATTGGGACAAAAGCCTGGCGATGTTGGTTCCCCCGGCGGCTGGATTACTGCGCCAATTATCCCAACAGCAATTAAACGAGGCCATGGCAGTAGCCATTGAGGAAGAAGAGGAGTTTTACCAAAAATGGCGGAACCTGGATACGGACGAAAAAGTCGAACGGCGAAAGAAACGTTTCTCCAAGCAGTTAAAACATTGGGTGGGCAGCCTCACCCCAGATCAGACCTCACTGCTGACAGAATGGGCGATAAAGAAGCAGGATTTCAGTGAACTCGAACAAGAGGAAAACCAGCGCTGGCGCGGTCAGTTAAAGCGCGTCTGGAATGAGCGAGGAGCTCCCGACGCACAAACGCAATTGCGCCAGCTGTTGCTGGAACCCCAAACCCTTTGGGCAGAAGACTACCGCCAGCAGGTGAAACAAAGCCGTGCCAATGCCATCACATTAATCACCCAATTGCTCAACAGCCTTACCGACAAGCAACGCCAGCGGTTGCTCAGTAAGCTTGGCGACTATGAATCCGGTTTTCTCGCACTGGCAAACCTCGACTCGGTGACCGACGCTGCTGTCGCCCTTACACTTAATCCGGAAACAAAATAGATCTGCTTACCTATTTTGTTTCACGCGTTGACCATCGGCAAGGTGGTCGGACGCGCTCGGCCCAGGCGCGCCATCGCATTGGCAATCGCAGCCCCAATGGGTGGCACCCCTGGCTCGCCGACACCGGTAGGTGCCTCGGCAGAGGGCACAATCACAACCTCGACTTGCGGCATTTCATTGATGCGTAACGACCGATAGTTGTGGAAGTTGCTTTGCTGAACCTTACCGCCTTTCAGGGTAATTTCGCCATAAAGCACATGCCCTAAACCAAAACCAATCCCCCCTTCCATTTGCGCTTTAACCACATCGGGGTTTACGGCCACACCGCAATCAACAGCACACCATACTTTGTGCACTTTGGGCTCACCATTGTCCGCCATCGATACCTCTGCAATTTGCGCCACATAAGAGTGAAAACTTTCTGCTGCCGCCACACCCAGAGCGCGCCCTTTTGCAGGTTTATAGCGCCCCCAATCAGCCAGTTTGGCAACGGCCTTCAGAGCACCAGCCAGGCGCGGTTCACTGCCCATTAGCGCTAAGCGGCCTTCCACTGGATCCTGCTCGGTTTTTTCCAGCAGCTCATCGATCATGCATTCTTTCACATACCCCGTGTGAGAATGGCCCACTGAGCGCCAAAACGAGGTGGGCACACCATTTTCGGCAATGTGCATGTCGATAAAGAAATTAGGTATGCTATAGGGAAGATTGCTTAAGCCCTCTACCATACTCTCATCGATACCGTTTTTAACATCTGGCATACCGGCCAGAAATGAGCTGCCCACTACCCGATTCTGCCAAGCGGTTATCTGCCCTTGTTTAATACCGGCGCGTAAAGTGTGCAAAAACATCGGGCGATAAAAACCACCCTGTACATCGTCTTCGCGGGTCCAGATGAGTTTGACCGGTTGTTTCTTACCCAGCGCTTTAACAACCTGCGCGAGCTCGGCGGCAAAGTCTGACTTCATCGTGGCACGGCGCCCAAATGAACCACCTGCCAGCTCGGTTTTAATCGTAACCTGCTCGGTAGGTAAGCCAAGAATACTAGCCACTACAGCTTGGTCACCCGTTTGCATCTGGCACCCCATACGCACGGTGGCCGAGTTATCGTCCCAACGGATAAAGCCATCCAGCGGCTCCATGGGTGAGTGGGCCAGAAACGGTAGGTGGAATGTCTTTTCGATCACCACGTCTGCGCCAGCCAAGCCTTTTTCAATGTTGCCATGACTGTTTACTTTCGCGCCCGGCTTTTTCGCCAATTCGGCATAATCGGCAAACATTTCTTCGGTGCCACGGGTTTCGGCAGCGCTAGTATCCCAGTCTATTTTCAGCAACTTGCGCGCTTTGATAGCGGGCCAGGTCGCATCGGCATAAACCGCCACCCCAGTAGGGATAGTTTTTACCGCTTTAACCCCACGCACTTTTAAAGCCTCGGCCGCATCAACCTGTTTTACCGTGGCGCCAAATAAGGGTGGATGGGCAACCACGGCCACCAGCGTACCGGGCTCCTGCACATCGATCGTGAAATTGGCCTTGCCCGTTGACTTGGCCTGACTATCAAGCCGGCCAACTTCGGCTCGCCCCTTACCGATTAATTGAAAGTCAGCAAGGTCTTTTAACGCCAGTGTACTGACCTCGGGCATAGAAAGTTTGGCCGCACGCTGCACAAAATCGCCAAACTGGCCATTTTTACCACTGGGCGGATGGGAAATAACGCCTTTTTCGACACGGAGTTCGCTGGCAGGCACCTCCCAGGTTTCGCTGGCTGCTTGTACCAATAGCATTTTGGCTGCCGCACCAGCTTGACGCATTTGCAGGTAAGAATTAGCAATCGAGGTAGAGCCACCGGTTGCCTGCATACCGAAACCGAGGTTTTTGTACAAAGCCGTATTGGCTGGGGCCAACTCAGCCTTTATCTGGGCCCAATCGGCATCCAGCTCTTCGGCCACCAGTGTTGCCAGGCCGGTCATGGGGCCCTGCCCCATTTCGAGGTGTTTGATAATTACGTTTACCGTGCTGTCGGGCTTGATCTCAACAAACGCGTTGGGCATAAATTCGCCGGAACCAGCAGCCATTGCCTTGTGCAACGGCAACTGCATGCCAATCACTAAGCCAGTAGCACCCTTGAGCAATGAACGTCGTGAAAGCTGTGTCATAGTCACTACCCCTGTAAAGATTCAGCAGCTTGGTGAATGGCAGCACGAATGCGCACATAGGTAGCACAGCGGCACAGATTGCCGTTCATGGCACTGTCGATATCGGCATCGCTGGGATTCTTGTTGGCTTTTAATAACGCCGTTGCCGACATCACCTGTCCAGACTGGCAATAGCCACACTGCGGTACATCCAATGCCACCCAGGCCTTCTGCACCGCCTCTGCCTCGGGCCCCGTAACCCCTTCAATGGTAGTGACTTCACTATCACCCACGGCAACCACGGGGTAAGAACAAGATCGCACAGGCGTGCCATTCACATGCACAGTACAAGCACCACACTGCGACATTCCACAACCAAACTTGGTGCCGGTGAGCTTGAGTTCGTCTCTCACCACCCAAAGCAGCGGCGTGTCATCGTCAACATCCACCTGTTTTACAACACCATTAACCTTGATTTGCCCTTTCACCTAAACCTCCAATCCGGTTGCGTGTTTATGCCTTTATCGTGCGCAGCCTGAGCAACACGGCGCACTACATTTATGCCTGTATATTCTTGCGGGTATCGGCTAACAGATCCGCCGCAATGCACCGTTTACCATCGCATTAAAATAGACGGCCACAGTAAGTACGAGCGCATACCATTAACCCGATTAATGCACACCCAGGGTTAATAACCAGTTACCCTGTGACTGCTTTAGCGGTTGTAGCCGTCTACCCCGGCAGTTCACGCTGGCGCCGAAACTGCAGAGGGGTAACCCCGGTAATACGGCGAAAAAACCGATTAAAATAGGCGGGGTCCTGAAACCCTACATCAAACGAAATCTCTGCCGCCGTGGCCACGGTGTAAATCAACAAACGTTGGGCTTCAAGCAGCAGGCGACTATGCATTAATTCGTGAGCAGTTTTGTCGGTAAACTGACGACAGATTTTATTTAATGTTGGCACTCGCATACCCAAGCGCGATGCATACTGCTGCACACTCCAATGCTCGCGGTAATGGGATTCGAGCAACTGACGAAAGTCGAGAAAACTTTTTCTTTCATCATGTTTTTGCTGGGAAAACTCCTCACCAACGGGTAAATGACGCCGAAAATTAACAAAAATTAAACGCATCAAATCCTGCATGGCAAGCTGGCGCCCTGGGCGGCTGCCTATAAATTCTGTATACAACTGCTGCAGTAACCACACCATGATTTGTGCGTCTTGTGCGCGCTCGTCGTACTCTATGAATGCAGGTGAATGCCATATAGCCGCAAAAAAATCATGCCCACTTTCGTCGGCACCGTGCCCAAATGAACGATTTGAGCCAGTAACCACCCAGCCACTCCCCTGCAAAGGAATCGTCATGCTGTGTACGGCACCGGATGGAATATAGACCGCGCACGGCCCTGCTAGCGTCTTACTTGTTGTCTCAACATCAATATGGCTTTCACCATCAACGGCGAAGAGAAACTGAAACAGGTTTTTATGCACATGAGGCGCGGCCCGCCCGGCTAAGTGCCGCCCGGGCATCCCCATAGGCTCTACATGGAGAAATTCCGGATCGGCTGCGCCTTGCACGTCGGCACCGTAAATATTCACGTACTGTATATCACTCATAAACCGCTCCAGCCAGAATGGCGACTAGACTGACGACCAACCCGACATGCAAATTGACGAAAAGTACAATAATAATCCTGTTAATGTCCATTGAAGGGCAAAAAGTGCAACCTATAATGCAATAACCTGTCACAAGATGGCAGTGTTCTGATAATAAAAACGCTATATCAACAATGGAGTTTTCCCATGGCCCATTTTCCACAAACGCCGGGTTTTACCGGCACGCTGCGCCCTATACGACTCGAAGGGGATATACTCGACCTCGAAATTGAAGGTGAAATACCGTCTGAACTGAACGGTTCGTTTCACAGGGTTCACCCTGATGCACAGTTCCCTCCCCGTTACGAAAACGATCAGTTTTTTAATGGTGATGGTATGGTCTCGTTGTTTCGTTTTCACAACGGCCAAGTCGACTTTAAACAGCGCTACGCTCACACCGACAAATGGAAGCTGGAACGCGCTGCGGGTAAATCGCTGTTTGGCGCTTACCGTAACCCGCTCACCGACGACCCCAGTGTTGAGGGCGTTATCAGAGGAACAGCCAATACCAACGTGATTGTGCACGGTGGCAAACTGTATGCACTGAAAGAAGATAGCCCACCACTGATTATGGATCCGCTCACATTGGAAACCACTGAGGGTTATAGCGATTTTGCCGGCAAACTCACCAGCCAAACATTTTGCGCCCACCCCAAGATTGACCCGGATACCGGCAACATGTGTGCCTTTAGTTACGCGGCAACCGGACTGATTACCGACGACTGTACGTATATGGAAGTGAGCCCAACGGGTGAGCTGTTATTTGAAACGTATTTCAAAGCACCTTACTACTGCATGATGCACGATTTCGCGATTACTGAGCATTATGCGATTTTTCACATTGTGCCGATTGTTTCGAACTGGCAACGCCTCGAAGAAAACAAACCACATTTTGGTTTTGATACAAAATTGCCGGTATGGCTTGGGGTATTACCGCGCCACGGCGACAGCTCACAAATTCGCTGGTTTAAAGCACCCAAAACCGTGTTTGCCAGCCATGTCATGAACGCCTACGAAGAAGGCAGTAAAATACATTTTATTACCTGCCAGGCAGAAAATAACAGCTTTCCGTTTTTTCCTGATATCGACGACGCACCCTTCGACCCGGTCGCAGGCCTTCCGTATTTGTATCGCTGGACAGTGGACATGGATTCGCCATCAGAAGACTTTGCAGAAACTCAGCAGTTATCTGAAATGGTGGATGAATTTCCACGCATTGATGATCGCTTTGCCGGTAAGAAAAACCGCTACGGCTGGATGCTGGTGATGGATAAATCGATGCCGTTTGAAGGCCAGGGCCGCGCCAGTGGATTTATCATGAATAAAATTGGCCTTGTCGATTTTGCAACCGGCAAACAATCGGCATGGTGGGCAGGCCCACAATCTATTTGTCAGGAACCCTGTTTTGTACCGCGCAGCCCCAACGCGCCCGAAGGCGACGGTTACCTGATTGCACTGGTTGACAACCTAGCGAGTAATTACAGTGATTTGGTCGTGTTCGACGCACTGGATATTGAAAAGGGTCCTATCGGGCGAGCCAAACTGCCTATACGGTTGCGCTCAGGATTGCATGGCAACTGGGCTGATGCCAACCAGTTAAACCTGTAAAATTAATAAGCCGCTGAATCAGCGGCTTATTAATATCTCACAAGCATGTTGGCAACCTTATCCTACCGGATGCTGTGTACGGCTGTAGCCAATCACAGCCTCTACGGCATTTTTCCAACCCGACAATAACGCGTTCCGCGGTGCTTCATCGAGGCGCGGCGAAAATATTTTATCTTGCTGCCAACATCGCTCCAGATCATCAAATCCGCTGAACACACCGGCTTGGATACCGGCCAGGCTTGCCGCCCCCCAGGCGGTGGTTTCCAGTAGTGTCGGCCGGGCCACAGGTACGTTAAGCACATCCGCAAGAAATTGCAGCAACCAATTATTAGCCGTCATACCGCCGTCAACGCGCAATAACGTTGGCGATACACTATCGGCTGCCATCGCGGTGAGTAAATCAGAGGTTTGATAACAGACCGATTCCAGTGCGCAACGCACCAGTTGCGCAGGCCCTGTCGCGCGGGTAATACCAAATAACGCACCACGCGCGTTGGGCTCCCAGTAGGGCGCGCCCAATCCGGTAAAGGCAGGCACCAGATACATCCCATGATTGTCGTCCAACGCCGACACAATGGCTTCGGTGTCGCCAGCACTACTCAATACTTTCAAGCCATCACGCAGCCATTGCACTGCCGCACCGGCAATAAAAATAGAGCCTTCTAACGCGTAAGTGGCTTTACCCTGATGCCGACAAGCGACCGTAGTGAGTAACCGGTGCTGAGAGGTTACCGCTTTTTCACCGGTGTTCATCAACACAAAACAACCGGTACCATAAGTACTTTTAATCGTGCCGGGTAGCAGGCAAGCATTGCCAATTGCGGCTGCCTGCTGATCACCCGCTACCCCTAAAATAGGAATGGCACGACCAAACCATTGGGGATCGGTTTCGCCAAAGGCTGCGGTGCAGTCTAATACCTCCGGCAACACCGGCTCAGGCACATTGAACAAGCGGAGTAATTCATTATCCCAACACTGGGTGTGAATATTAAACAGATTGGTGCGACTGGCATTGGTGGCATCGGTGACATGGCGCTTGCCGCCGGTCAGCCGCCAAATCAAAAAGCTGTCGATGGTGCCGAAAGCCAATAAGCCCTGCTCGGCACGCTGCCGTGCCCCACTGACTTCATCCAGTATCCAGCTGATTTTGGTGGCAGAAAAATACGGATCCAACAATAAGCCGGTACGACTTTGTACAGCAGCCAAAGCACCTTGTTGGTATAAATTTTCACACTGCGATGCGGTGCGTCGATCTTGCCAAACGATGGCATTATAGATTGCCCGGCCGCTGGCTTTGTCCCACACCACGGAGGTTTCGCGCTGGTTCGTGATACCGATGGCAACGACTTTTCCACCCTGCTGTTCAGCGTCTGCCAGCGCCTGTTTTGCGGTGGCCAGTGTGGTTTGCCAGATTTCTTCCGGGTTGTGCTCCACCCAGCCAGAAGCCGGATAATGTTGTGCGAACTCTTGTTGCGCGATAGCGATCACCTTACCACCACTATCAAACACCAGTGCCCTGCTGCTTGTGGTGCCTTGATCAATCGCCATTAAATACGCAGTGTCACTCATGTGCTGTTTTCCAACTCTGCTAGTGGAGCGCCAGTCTGCTGTCGAGACTGGCGCTCGTTATTATTACGCAAAGATTAAAACAGACAAAAATGCCGTGTGCAAAAAGTTCTTGGCCGAACTGCACACGTAGAATCTTATGATTTGAAAAACTCGTAGTAGGTGCCGAATCCTTTTTTTAACGCCGCCTTATACAGCATGGCGACAGTAACCGTGTCTTGAATGGCCATGCCGACCGAATCAAACAAGGTTATCTCTTCGGCATTTTCACGAGCGGCCTTTGTGCCCAGCAATACTTCGCCAATTTCGGCATGAATATCCTCAGGTTTAATGATGCCCTGCCCCACAGCGTGCTGGGTATCACCGTATTTAATGCAAAGCTCAACCGAGTCGTTCACCACTTTTGCGTCTTTGAAGAGGTCTGCGCTCAGCTCTTGTTTACCCTGCATATCAGAGCCAATAGCCACAATATGGGTACCCGGTTGCACCCAGGCCTTTTGCACAATGGGGCCGCGGTGAGCACGCGTTGTAGTGACCACCACATCGGCGGCACGCACTGCCTCTTCTGCACTTTCACAGGCTTGAATATCGAGCCCGGTTTCAGCCGACATTTCGCGCACATAGGTGTGCAGCGCTTCCGATGAGGCATTCCACACCAGCACCTTGGTAAAATCTCTTACCCGAATGATGGCTCGCAGCTGCCTGCGGGCCTGATTTCCCGCGCCCATGATACACAAGGTTTTGGCATCCTCTCGCGCCAGGTATTTGACCGATATGGCGCCTGCAGCCGCGGTACGACAGCCCGTAATCCAGGTGCCGTCCATCACACACTTAAGCGCACCGGTATGGGCTTCAAACAACATCACCGTATTCATGCCCGTGGGCAAACCTAACGCGGGATTATTTTTGTAACCACCAGCGGAAGACTTTAATGAGATATAGCCTCCGTCTAAGTCCAGGCCGCCCTTAAAATCGATGCAGGCGTGTGAATCAGGCAATTCCACACCCATAAAATCAGGCTGAACCACCTTGCCACTGTTAAATGCCCGGTAGCCGCTTTCAACGGCGGTTAATACTTCATCCAGGTCGATGAGTTCGCCCACTTCATCTTTATTTAACAGTAATGTTTTCATGTTCTCCCTCCTGTATTTTGCAGCCACTGTTTTGCAGCCATTTAGAAAATGCCTTGTACGTGTTCGCCTTTAAGGAGACTGCCGATACGGTCTATATCCCAATTGCCGGAGGTCAGTACGACACACACTTTTTCATCCGGGCGGGTCTTCACCAGGCCGGTCTTTAAAGCGGCAATACCCACACAGGCAGAAGGCTCTGCAATCAGTTTTGCATCGTTGGCGATCATTCGTAATGCGTCTTCAATCGCTTCCTCAGAAACGGCAACAATCTCGTCGACATACTTTTCGATAATCGGGTACGGATTATTACCCGGCCAATCACAGGCGAGCCCATCGGCCAACGTTTGCTTAACCGTTACTCGAGTCCGCTCACCGTTTTTTCGGCTCATGTAGTAAGGGCAGCACGCTTCGGCCTGAACACCTACGACTCGGATATCGGGATTGGATTCTTTGATAGCAGTAGAAATGCCGGAAATCAGGCCGCCGCCGCCAATCGGTACCAGAATGGTATCCACGTCGGGGAGATCGTCCATGACTTCAAGGGCGATGGTGCCTTGGCCTGCCATCACATCAAAGTCTTCGTAGTTATGAACGATGGTGTAGCCATGGGCGTCCACCTCGGCATGCACTTTTTTCCAGCGCTCGGTGTAGCTGCGATCCCATAAAATGACATTAGCACCCATTGACCGCGCATTGTCGACCTTAACAGCGGGGGTATCTTCCGGCACGATAACGGTGGCCGGAATACCCAGCACCTGCCCAGCATAGGCACAGGCCTGACCATGGTTACCGGACGAACTGGTGATAATGCCCCGGTTCAACTCCTCTTGCGACAACGAGAGAATCTTACTTAGCGCCCCTCTCAACTTGAACGCCCCGGTAATCTGAAGCATTTCGGGTTTCACATAGACCTGGCAGCCCAGGGCCTTGTCCATTTTGCTTTGGCGTAAAAGCGGCGTACGACGAATAAATGGCTGAATACGCTCTGCCGCTTTTTTAATATCATCGACGGTCACTGCTGTCTTTTCCATCATCATTCTCGCGATTTCCAAAGTGTTAAGGCGGTATTAACGTGATGGGATTAGAAGCGCTTGCTCGCAAGTTGTCTTCACCCCACGGCATCCCACGATTGGTTCTGTGCGACTTATTACAACACATTTAGCCAATACATCCTGTGCGATTTGGCACTCTCCTAAGGCAGATTCGTTGGCATTGGTGCTATCTTGCGATAGAAGCTACTTAGGGCCTGTTGACACTAATTCACCGTTATTAGTGGGTACTATCCGTCAACACCTGGGATATTGGTTAGGTAAAACACGGCACCTCACATTAATGCTGCACAGGCGACGAAAAACAACAGGATCTGCCATAGGCCGCCCAGCAATCAATCAACCACGATGGCGCTGAATTACTAAAATTCTAGCAATCATTATTTATCGTTGAGGTACTTCATGCTTACCAACACCGAAGAACGTGTGACAACCGCACCATCGTTTGTCGATCTGCGCCAGTTTGCGAAGGCAGCGGCGGCTAAACTGGCCAGCCAAAGCGACACATCAGCCAACCCATTTATTACCAGCCGCTATCCACTGGCACTCCCCCCTGGCCCGGTTGCCATCGGCGCTATTCATTTGTCCCCCGGCAGTGGTACTGTAACCGCTCAGGAAGCCGACGAATTTATTATTGTTTGCGATGGCCATGTAACGCTCACCAGCCAGGAACAAACCTTAGCGCTGGCCGACGGCGACAGTGCCGTACTGAGTGCAGGCGTGGACGTTGACTGGAAATGTGAGGAATCCGCAACGTTGCTCTACATGCGTTACCTAGAAAGCGGCGCCGGCGAGGGCGCGCTTGTGCCTATCGACACCACCGCTGAACTCGTGACTTCTGGCACACCTCTGGCGGAGCTATTGATTGGCCCTACCCCACACTGCCGCAACCATACTGATTATGCATCTGCCGACGGCGAATTCGTTTGTGGTACATGGGACTCAACGCCCTACAAACGACGCCATATGGCCTTTAAACATTTTGAGTTGATGCACCTGTTAGAGGGCGCAGTAACAGTAGAAGATCACACCGGTGCGACACATACGTTTGTGAGCGGTGATATTTTTCTGGTAGAACAACAGGCTCAATGCAGCTGGGAAAGCACCGAGCGGGTGAAAAAAATCTATGCCATTTATCGCCCAGCGTCGTAATCATTCACCCGTACGATTGAGTGTAGGGCCAATAACACCCATCAAAGGGCAGCGGTATAATCTGCTGCCTTATGACAATAACCAGAAACACGAGCACAACAGAGTTTCAACGCGGTTCTGGTCTTTGAAGCCACACTGCAGCAAAGTACGTTTGAGGTAACTGGTTTCGCCGTTGTACAACTTTTCTGAAATAACGTTTATTGACATAACGTTTACTGAAATAAAGAGAGTCAGGTAAGGAGCATTCTATGCCAGCCCCATTGATAACCATTCCGTCTACACCAGAGCTGCCCGAACATGCCGATGCGGTTGTCATCGGTGGAGGCATCATTGGTGTTTGCAGTGCCTATTTCATGGCTCGCCAGGGCCTAAAGGTTGCTCTGATTGAGAAAGGCCGAGTTGGCGGTGAACAATCCAGCCGCAACTGGGGCTGGTGTCGGCAGCAAAACCGCGACGCACGCGAGCTGCCGTTGTCTACTAAAAGCCTTGCGCTGTGGGAAGAAATTGCCGCCGACCTTGGTGAAGACCTCGGTTTCCGCCGCTGCGGTTTGCTGTATCTCTCCGATAATGAGGCGGAACTGGATGGCTGGGCAAAATGGGGGAAATTCGCCGCCACACAAGGCGTTACCAGCCATATGCTAAGCGCCAGCGAAGCCACGGAGCAAGGAGCCGCGACAGGCAAACAGTGGAAAGGTGGCGTTTTCTCTCCTTCCGATGGCATTGCCGACCCTGCCCGCGCAGCGCCATTGATTGCTAAGGGCATCATTAAACACGGTGGTTCTGTGCACCAGTTTTGCGCCGCTCGAGGGCTTGAAACTGAAGCAGGCCAAGTATCTGCAGTAGTCACCGAAAAGGGGGTTATCAAAACACCGCTGGTTGTGATGGCGGGCGGCTCTTGGTCATCGTCATTCTGCCGCCAACTGGGCATTCGCTTTCCACAGGCGTCGATACGCTCTTCCAGCCTGTCACTCATGCCCGGCGCAAAAGGCTTGCCCGATGCCTTGCATACTGCAGAAGTATCGATCACACGGCGCGGTGACGGCGGTTACACCCTGGCAACATCAGGCCGCGCTCAATTTGACCCCACCCCGCAGCAATTCAGGTTTGCAACAAAATTTTTGCCGATGTTTGCCAAGCGTTGGCGGGTTCTTTCACCTGGCGATCTACAAGGCTGGTTGTCGGGGCACGAGACCCTCAGTAAATGGGCACTGGATCGACCCACACCGATGGAGAAGCATCGCATACTCGACCCACGCCCTTCACAAGCAATCGTCAATGAAACGCTGGCCCGCGCACGGCGTTTGCTACCGGCCCTTGGCGCGGTTCCAGTTCAGGCGAGCTGGGCTGGTTATATCGACAGCACACCCGATGGCGTGCCGGTTATCGATGTAGCAACAAACCTGCAAGGTTTTATATTAGCGTCAGGTTTTTCTGGTCACGGTTTTGGTATTGGCCCTGGTGCAGGGCGTCTCGTTAGCGAATTGGCAACAGGCCAAACCCCATTTGTCGACTATGAGCAATACAAACTTGCCCGGCTCAACCAAAGTTCCTGGGGCAAGGTTTCAGAGTTTTGATAGTGGGTTGTCTGGTTTAGTGGGAGCGTTGCTCCCACTTTTTTTCAATACGCACCATTTCTGCATCATGCCCAAGGCAAGCTAAACCTTATCTGCCTACTACCACCGGCAGCGCATCCTTGCGCTAGGCATTAACCCAACACTTATTCGTGTCAGGTTAATTATTGATCCTCATTACTCCGCATATCGATAAGTGACAGTGAGACCAAATGTGCGTGGCGTAAAGGTACGATAGTAATACAGCGTAGAACCACCAATGTCGTGATCTTTCGACAGTTTTGGCGCCTCGTTGGTAAGATTGCTGCCAAACAACGAGACATCCCAGTTATCAATACGCAGCCCTACTCTGGCATTGGTCTGGCGAGTTGCCGGATCAAAGTTGAGATCTGGGTCGTAAGAGATATTTTGCGGATTATGGCGCTGATCGGTGCCATCATTGCGGCTTCCATATTGATACGCAGCATTTGCATAGAAGTCGTAATCTCCAATCGGCCGTGAATACTCCACCATCAATGATAATTGCCATGGCGTAATATCCAGACTATCACCTTTGGAGACAATAATGCCTGCGGGTGAGCTGATGGTTTTGTCAAACTCTGAATTTAAGTAGCCAACGGCACCCAATACCGACAGTTCATCAGTAAGCAACGCGTTAAAGGTTAACTCTATTCCCTTGCTGGTAGCCGAGCCCAGATTGTCTCTGAAACCGTTGCCTGCACAACCACCTGGATTCACAAACTGCTGTATATCGTCCCACTGGATATAGAATGCACTGGCTTCAGTGCGCACAGTACCATCAAGAAACTGGTTTTTGGCCCCAATTTCGTAGCTCCATAGCTCATCCGAACTGTAGGTCTCTGGTACGGGAATTGGGCTACATGAATCACCGGTTTGAGGATCTCTAAACAGTGGCGGGTTAACACCACCGGTGCGGAAGCCTTTACTCACCGACGCGTAATACAGAGAAGTATCCGTCGGCTCGTAGGTCAAACCAATTTTAGGGGTTACCGGGCTGTCGCTCTGACTACCGGTAGTTGCCTGGGTTTCTGGGCCAAAGCCTGGATAATTTAGTGGACCGCCCGACGTGCGTGTGTATTCAAAATCCACATCGCTATAACGCAGGCCCAGCGTTGCCGTCCATTGCTCAGAAAGGTGCCAATCGACCTGGCCAAACAATGCCCATTGTTTCTCTGTTGAGTCATTAGCAGAGGTAAAAATATAACCCTCATCCGTTAACGGAATACCGAACACCAGCTCCACAGGAAAGTAGGTGGCCGTGTCGAGGCCGCTAACGTCGGTGTATCCACTTTGCTCCATCTTGGTATAGAAGGCACCAACAGTCCAGTCGAAAGCGGTATCAGCGCCGGTTGAGCTTAAGCGAATTTCCTGGCTGATATTTTTCTGATCAATACCCGTTCTTCCCAGCTCAGACTGCCCGGGCAGAAAGGGTACCGGCGGCACAACACCGGCCAAGAAGGCGGAGTTGGTATTGGTATAATCAGCAGAGCCATTACCTTCGCGATCAAAATGTGACGTAACACTGACCAGTTCCATCTCATCAAACTGATAATTGGCAGTAATACTGGAAAGCACATATTTATCGTCGGTAGGTTGCGCACCGGCAGCACCGGTATAGAAGTCGCCATTGTCTGGATCAGAAATCAGACTCCAGAACGATGACGTATCATCCGACTCGTAGTTTTGGTAGAAAACAGAGGGCATAACACTCAAACGATCGTTTGGCTGAAATAGCAGCCCAACTTTAACCGCATTGATCTCGGCACTGTTAATATTCGATTCAGTCTTACCACCAGAAGGTTCAGAGGTATTCAATACCGCGCGGTCTACCCAACCACCTTCTTTACGACGCCAGATACTGCCACGCAGCCCCAACATATCGTTCACCAAGGGAAAATTCATTGCCACGCCGGCTTCGGAACTGGGGTCACCACCGGACGTTGCGGCATACTCCCCACGACCGTACATTTCAGTGTCGGTTGTACTGGGAGGCGGTGTAATAAAACGTACCGTTCCGCCTTGTGAGCCCGACCCGTAGAGCGTGCCTTGGGGCCCACGCAGCACTTCCACACGCTGCAAATCGAACACATAAGGGTAGCCAGTACCAAACGTAGTTTGAATATTACGTCGCACCTGAATCGGCACTTCATCGATATAAATACCCGTGGTTAATGCACCGGCATCAGACTGAATGCCGCGTATAGAAATATCAGAACTGGAATTACCACCAAACGACGATTCACTAAATTTTACCCCAGGCGTAATCAACGCAATATCTTCCACATTGCGTATGCCCCGCTGATCCATTGCTTCAGCGCTAAAGGCTGCGATACTGATCGGCACTTTACCAAGAGATTCAGCACGCTTCGATGCAGTAACAATAATTTCTTCCAACATTCGACTATCGTCAGCTTGCGCAAATGCATAACTCGCTATCGAGCTTGCCAGCCCTGCCACCACAAATGTTCTTATTTTATTTGACTTCATGAAATAAACTCCCAGTCAGTATTTGACTATCACTGATGCATCACTACGTTTTTAAATAGTCACGACCTGCCGTTAATCCAGGCAATAAATTCACATTAAAAAACTACGCCAAAATAATTGTTGGTAGTCTAACTATTTAAAAGCATTTTATACACCAAAAAATTTCACAGTCAACACAGGGAATAAAAGTAGCGAGTTTCTTTGGAGTATAAACCCCAAAAATACCCAAAAGTGGTTAGTTAAATAACGTCAGAAAAACTCGGAAAAATAAAATCGAGGTTTTAGTTGAGAAAACAACTACTTCAAAATGGATTAACGCCGTCATAAATTCGACGAATCTTACCATCGACAATCTGATAAGCTACTTCACCCCGCAAGGCATAATTACCCGGCGCATAAGCATTCCCACCCAGATCGGCAATGGGCTTATGTATCGTTAGCGTATTGGAGAGATCAACAAAAAACCATCCGTTTTCATAACGAAAGCCATGAATACTCAAGTTTTCACTAAGAGATTTCCGAAGGTCGCCAAAAAAACTCATCAATTGTTTTTTGCCAGTTAACAGCGGCAATGATTGACTGACAAACTGAACATCGTCTGCCACAAAGCGATCAAGACAATCGAGAATGGTTTGACTAAAGCACGCGGCGTAATCGTAATAAACGTCTTCTATGGCCTTTTTAACCAGCGGGGTTGGTTCACCAGAAAAAGTACTCGCAGGAAAAGGTCCGCCCCCAGCGGGGGTTAATCTCGAGTAATGTTCCGGGGCGCGAATCGAGGTGATAAACCCATGACTGATTCCATAGATAAGCACTTCACGAAGAAGAAGGTGATCCCCACGCTTCAACCTGACCACAGAGTCTTTGGCAGGATCCTCCCTTGCCAGTAACTCTACTGAGAGGTCGACCATCATAGTGCCATTAACAGGATCTATCGCAATAGCATCCAGCCAGATTCTTTCGTCAATTCTCGACCAGGTATCGTTATAAAACGCCAGTATTTCAGCCTTGCCGCGGAGTACCCCAGCCTCGCCTCGATCAAACACAATATCGTCGGCATAATAGTCAACAAAGGCAGGATCCTGAGCGTTAAAGCGTTTCATGTAAGACAGAAATCGCTCGGTTGTCATCGGCGCTTTCATCACCGTATCAGAGGCAGGACTACTGGCACCATAAGCACTGCCAAACCCACTCAGCAACATCGCCAGAATAAGCATTAATCTAAGCATTGCCGTTCACCACACTTGTTTTAACCCACCCAATAAATGAGCGGCTATTTCAGACATACAGGTGTGCTTACGCGACCGACGAGCCATAGCCCATTAATCCTTGTTGCGTTTATCACCTGCCTCAGCCGCGCTGAAAATCGAAGTGGTGGGCCACGTAACCGGCGTTCTCGAATCTTCATTTAAAGATCCCACCAACTTTTGAAGCAAAGCTAGAAACACCTCTGCCTCATCATCGGTAAATGCGCGCAAAATGTGATCTTTACTGCTTCGTGTGATTTTTAGCGCCTTTGCAAATACATTGCGTCCTTTAGCGGTCAGCTTAAGCAATTTACGCCGGCGATCCATCGAGCATTGCTTGCGAACAATATAGCCAACCTCCTCTAATGAACGCAGCACGATGGTTGCGGTTGAGCGGTCAATACCCAGCAACCCGCTTAGCGTAATCTGGTCAATATCGGGATAGGCATTCAATATATGCAAAGCAGCAAACTGTGTGGGCGAAAGGTTCAGTTCACCCACTGCTGCCTCAAATATCGAGGTGGCTATCTGTTGCGCACGCCGAACCATAAAGCCCGGACGCAAATATAATTCGTCTAATGAAGCTGTTGTCACTGTAGAGAATTCCTCATGCGGAAAATGATCAGAGCCAAAACCCACATCTTATATCGACGTGATAGACATTGGCCAATATTTTCATGGTCAACCCACCACAAACTGAAAGCAATGCCGACCTGTCTCAGACCCAGGATTTATCTACAGCTACAGCCTTATTACCAACTGGGATTAGGCATTCCCGCCTTGGCGCGGCCGTCTAAGCCCTCATTAAATACGTTGCGATATTTGAAGTACCACTTTCCATCAATTTTGACGAGTTTGTCTTCATAGTGGCCAAACAGCAGTATTTTGGTTTCTTTTCTGCTGGCTGTGGGATTGCTCAGCTGAAACCAGTAAGACACAGCCTTTGCCTCATTGCCATTAACTTCAATCGCCTGATTGGTCACAAAATGACGTATCGCCGCTGGCCACTTACCTTTTTCTGCCTTGCTGGCCTGATCATACACATCTGAATTCAGCCAGTTAAAAATTGCTGTTCGACCTTTTACCTCGCCACGCGCCCACTGAAAGATACCATCGGGCGCAAACGTGGATGCGAATGCTTCGGGATCACGAAAATCAAGCGCGTGGGAATAACGGGCCATTAAATTTTCAATGGCGGAGCGATCATCACCATAGCTGTCACCCGCCTGGGTACCACTGCACGCCACAATGGCTATAAAAGATAAGGCAAAAACCAACCTGTTAATCATTATTATTAACTCCTATTGTTTAAGATATTGTAGAAAGTTCGTGTTCAGGCACCCAGTTTCCATGCAGCCCATTGCGCAATCGGGTAGGTAGTTTAACGGTGCAAACAGGGCCGTCGGAGATATTTTTGGTATCAAGAATAACCAGGTCACTGCGCATTTCAGTATACCGATTACATAAGCCCATCAGGTAACCATCCCCTTCAGCGGCATCGGCACTGCGCGGTACAAAAACCGGCTCCTGCAAACCCGATACCGGGCCGCAGTACCATTGCTTACTGATACCGGTGCAGATATCCACATGGCCCCAGGCATTGATAAACATGCCGGTAATACTACCGGTACAACTCGGGTCCAACGGCAGGGATGGATCTGTCACACAAAGAAAACCCTGGGTATGCTGGTGACAGGCGTAACGGTCATCAATACGGGGAAACTCGCCAATGAGATCCGTCAACCTTTCTGCCTCCCAGCTGGCGTTTGGCGACGCCATATCGACTGCCCACCGCGTGAGGCGAGCCTCGGCACCTTCTTTATCAAAGGGTGCGCCGGTTACATCGGGAAAGAAGGGAAACATATTACTTTCACACACCGGCGTATCGACATAAATTTTGTCGCCATCATTAAAGGCGTTCAAAATGTGCGAACAAAATTGCGTGGGCGATTTGAACAGCCGAAGATCATCCGCCTTCCCATATCTTGGCAATACGGCAAGGTACGTCGGATAAGAACTGTCCCAACCAAATACAGGCAAATTCTGTTTTGCCCGCTCCCAACTAGAAGTAACCGGCACGATGGGGAAAATCACATAGTCTTTAGTGACCGCGAAATCATGCATCAAATTCGAGTAAGGCACCTGAAACCAAGTTTCGTGCACAACCTTGCCTGATTTGTCGATCACATAGTAGGCCACGTCGGGGCTACCAATGCCTTTGGCGTGATACCCAAAACCAAACATTTCCCCAGTCTGTTGATCTACTTTAGGGTGCGCGGTAAACGTTGGACAGGTCAGCTTGCCGTCAAAATCGGTTTCGCCAATGGTTTCCAGCGTCATTGGATCAATCAAAATGGGATGACTATCTTCTTTCATGGCATAGAGCGAGCCAGCATGAAAAAAGATATTGGTATTTGCTGTACTGGGGCTAATGTCGCGCACACTTGGGTCATTGGTGAGTGGATTGCGATAGTGCCCATACAGGCTGCGCCCTGCTTTTTTCTCGGCCAGAAACTTGGGGGTTTTCACATAGCGCGAGCGAAAACTGACTTTACCGTTGGCAAATCGAAAGCATGAAATCATGCCATCACCATTGAAATAAATATCGCTACCCAACATCGGTGGATAGTGCGGATCAGGCCGAACGTTGTAAAAGGCCCCCGCAATATCGGGAAGCGAACCCTCGATTTCAAGATCGTCGATATCGATCTCCATTCGCGAGGGCTGGTTAAACCCAGTGTATATAGGAAGTTCCGGAAAAGCATCCATATTGTTATTACCACCCTATTGTTGTTGACACTCAGCCAATTTAATCAGTACTCTAACAATATTAATGCTATAACATGGCTAAGGCGTACGCAAGCACCCGTTGGGTAAACGCCACACCACCAACAAATAGTAAGTACTCAAATAAATAACCGTTTGCTGCAACGTAAACACGACAGTGATGTAACACAATCAAGAGTTTAGTATGTCATCAAATCCATCAAACCTGGTTAACGAAGCACCTCTTCGCCGCGCGCAAATTTTAGTCATTATTGTTTGTACGCTGCTCAATGCATTGGACGGCTTTGATATCTTGTCGATCTCGTTTGCCGCTCCGGGTATAGCCGCCGACTGGTCCATTAGCCGAGCCGCCTTGGGCGTCGTGCTGTCAGCAGAAATTGTTGGCATGGCGGTGGGTTCTATCCTGCTTGGCTGGCTGGCCGATTCCCTTGGCCGCAGGCCCACCACATTGATCTGCCTGCTTATCATGAGCAGCGGCATGCTACTGGCCAGCACAGCCAGCGGATTAGTCGAACTAGGCATCTTTCGACTGTACACAGGGCTTGGCATCGGCGGCATGCTGGCAGTCACCAACGCTTTTGTGGCGGAATATACCAACATCAAGGTACGCACACTGGCCATTACCATCATGACGGCCGGATTTCCCATGGGGGCCATTTTCGGCGGCTTTGTAGTAGAAGCGCTTTTACACCATTACCCGTGGCGTGCCATTTTTACCTTTGGTGCAGCAGCCACCGCCGTGATGATCCCGATAGTGTGGTTAACCCTGCATGAGTCCGTAGCCTTTCTCGAAAAAGCCAGACCCAAAGATGCACTGGAAAAAATTAATCACAACCTCAAAAGAATGGGTTTGAATACCGTTGACAGGCTACCCGAGGCACCCACACAACAACGAAAACCAGGCATTACAGCACTGTTTTCGAAAACCAATATTCGCACCACCTTGCTGCTCACGTTTGCGTATTTCAGCCACTCGATTACGTTCTATTTTATTCTTAAATGGACACCCAAAATTGTTGCTGATATGGGGTTTCATCCGGCCTCTGCGGCTACCGTTCTTATTTACGCCAGTGCCGGCGGTTTACTCGGCGCCATTGTTATCGGCTTGTTGAGCCGCTGCTACAAAGTAGAAATATTACTGGTAACCACACTACTTTTTTCCGGCGTGATGGTAGCCATACTGGGTAGAAGCCCTGCTGACTTAACCGCACTTTCCTACATCGTGGCAATTGCAGGTTTTTTCTGCAATGCCGCCGTATCAACACAGTTTGCCCTGTTAGCAAAATCCTACTCGAGTGAACTACGCGCCAGCGGCACTGGTTTTGCTATTGGCGTTGGGCGTATAGGCGGCGCCCTGGGCCCGGTGCTCGCAGGCTACCTCTTTTCGGCTGGGCTCAGCCTTGCCACGGTGGCATCGCTACTGGGCATTGGCTCGCTGATTGCGGCGGCCGCCTTAATTGTACTTTTCTCGATAAGTAAACCACTACTCACAACCAATAACACTGAAGTCTGTTAATTAACTAAGGACCTGATAACAATGACCTATAGTAACTACCCTCTTAATACCGGCGGCGATCGCGGCTATAAGCGTATAGCTACTGAAGAAGCCTTTTGCCCACCCGCGTTAATGGATTATTTTCTAAAAGTGCTGGAGGATAAATCTATTGACGATCCAGGCTTTTATAGCCTCTGGGGCTTCTATGGCGGCACCAGCGAACGCGCGCAGTTGCTAAGACAACGAATTCAGGATTTGGATGAGCTACGTATCAACGATATGGATGTCCACGGTATTGATATGCAGGTTATTTCAATTACCTGCCCCGGCGTACAAATGTTTAATCCCGCCGAGGGAACCGAGCTGGCCATTGATGCGAATAACGGCTTGTACGAAGCGATCCAGAAACATCCCCAGCGTTACGTAGGGCTTACCACCGTTGCACCGCAAGACCCCGACAACGCAGCAAAAGAAATCCAGCGTTGTACCTCGAAATTTGGTTTCAAAGGCGTAATCGTTAACTCGCACATTCAAAACCGCTATCTCGACGACCCATTTTTTACACCGGTATTGGCGGCAGCCGAAGAGCAAAATGTACCCTTGTACATTCACCCGAACACACCCTCGAAACAGCTGATACAACCGTTTATCGAGCGTGGACTCGACGGCGCCGTTTTTGGCTTTGGTGTTGAAACCGGCCTGCATATTCTGCGAATGATTGTTTCTGGTGTTTTTGACCGTTTTCCAAACCTAAAGGTGGTGGCAGGTCATCTTGGCGAAGCACTGCCCTTCTGGATGAACCGCATTGATTTTATGCATACGGCATCGGTTCGATCCGGACGCAAAGGCACTCTTAAGCTGAATAAAAAGCCCAGCGATTACCTGCGTGAAAATATTTATGTCACCACCAGTGGTATGCCGTGGACTGACACGATCCTGTATTGTCAAAAAGTACTAGGTGTTGACCGGGTGATGTACGCCATGGACTACCCTTATCAAGTGGTGGGCGACGAGGTGCGCGAGCAAGATAACCTGCCTATTACCTTTGCCGATAAGAAGAAGTTTTTCCAAACTAATGCCGAGCATGTATTCTCTATCGATTCGCTTTGATAATCTTAACGCCCTGAGAGATTCTCAGGGCCAGAACATACAAAGAGGGACGCCAACGCGTCCCTCTTTCGTTTTGTGAGTTGGTAATTGAAACTACTGACAGCTAAAACTATTTAACTGATTTTCGGGGCCACCTTGATAACGGGCTACTGTCGGCCATGCACAAACTGGCCGCTTAATGCCAGGCAACTGCTTACCTTCTGCTGCCATCAACGCTGGGACCTCATCGTGTTCCACCCAGTTAACAATAGCGGTCAATGGATCAAAGCTGTCTGTTGCTACCCCACCACCACAGTGCCCCATACCAGGAATAAAAAACATCCGCGCCCAGTCTTGAATATCGCCGGGAGTGGCTTGATCAGCCTTTTCATACCAGTCAACCAGCTCAAACACTGACAGCGCAAAATCACTCACACCATTGTAAATAATGAGTTTGTTATTTTTAGCAAAGGTATCCATCTGTGTGGCTTCAGCGTCATTTAGCGCTTGAGTTGAGCGAACACGTGCCAAGGTATCGGTCATATTCATTTGCAACGGATCAAAATTTGGGTCAGCAGGCGTCAGCGAATGGTAGCGCAGCGTATAAAGGCCAGCGGTTTCGATAAAGCTGTTGCCAGGCGCAGTCTCCGCGCTACCCAAAAATGTAGGCCCCCAAATATTTTCAATACCTGTGTCGTAAGGCAGTGGTGGGTACAGTGGTTCACCTTTTGAATCCAGTGGCCCTTGCATAATTTTTTTCATTGCCGCAGCTTGTTCGGCACTAATGCATTGATCATTATCCGCATTGGAACAAACCAAACTCGCCGGATCGAACTTACAACCAGCAATATCGTTAATGAGGCCATCTTCGAGGCCATCAAGCTTATCGCATTGTTTTTTTACCGCATCAGTAATCAAACTGAGTTTGCTTTTGCTAAAAGTTTTAGAAAGCACCGGCTTGCCATTGGAATCTTTGGGTGAAATTTCAGCCAGCACGCCAATATTCCAAACCAGCCTAGGTGTTAAACGCGAAATATTAAACGAGGGGTCACCAGCAACAACACCATCAAAATAGGTAGGATAACGCTGGCTCACCAGCATGGCCTGCCTGCCGCCATTCGAGCAACCGGCAAAGTAGCTGTAGTCAGGAGATTGGTGATAGTAATCCGTCACTATTTGCTTGGCTGCCAATGTGACTTTATCCAGCGCATTAAATGCGTAGTCCAGCTTGGCTTGCTGATCATAAGAAAACGAGCCATCCATTGGATTGCCGTTTGGGCTGTCGTGTCCTGAGTTGGTTCTCACCACCGCGAACCCTCGCTCAAGCCCGGTAGGTGACAACAGCGCAAACAACGAGCCATAGGCAGGCCAGTCAACACCATCCATATAACCACCGCCTTCGAACAGAAAGCGCCCGTTCCAGTTTGCAGGCATGCGTAGCTCAAAACGTATTTCGTAAGTTCGCGGCGTTTGATCTGGCCCAACACCTTCGCGCTTGCCTAGCGAACCCTGCACCAAACAATGATCGGGTAGCGGCTTGGCTTCTTCATAAAACTTAGCCTGTGCAGGCTGATGATGTGCTGCAACAAACTGGCTTTTAACAACTGAATAATTACCGGCGTTGTTTTCAGTTAAGCGGCTACAGCGATCCTTTAACTCTGAGGCGGCACTGCATAAAGGCAGTAATGCCACTAAGCTCATGGCAGTGAGCATTGAATAATTTAACGTTCGCACAATATTATAACTCCTTAGCCGCGGGATGGTAGGTAGCAACCGTACGCAGGTTTGGCAACATTGATCTGAGTAATTGCAGATCGGCTGCATCAGGATTAGCCGTTACCGCTGGAGGCAGATCAAACCGAAATACACGCTTGTTATCGGTGTTGTAAGCTGGCCAATCTGGGCCACCAGCCACCGTGGGACGCCCCTCGCGAGCGAAAGAAACCCAACTGCTTAACATGAGGTCACTCATTTTCCAGCGTGCCTCAAGTTGCTGATTAAACGGTCGCGTTTCTGCCACAGTACCCAACACAAATTGAATATCGATGGCATGGGGCGACATCAACACGCCATCTTTAGCGGTTGTTTCCCAATCCATTCGATACAGGTACGCCGGTGCACCCGCTTGCGTGGCTTTTACGTCTGCAATGTGCGTTGAATACAACCGCGTTGGCCAATCTGACAAGATCAGTGAATAAACTTCCCACGCTGATTTACCAGCATGGTGCTGTTGATAATGCGCGAGAACCTTGGCTGTGTCGTCGCCGAATATGGGCTTAAGTCTTTCCAGCGCCAGCGCAAAATCCATAGCAGCGGCATTGGGGTCCGCAAACAATGTGTACTCGGTCATTTCTGTGCGGGTACAGCCAATCATTAATGGCACATGCGAAGAATACGCTGGCGCTTTGTCCCAGAAGGGCTGTTGCGGTAGTAGCGTGGTTCCGGCAACCGGTGCAAAATCCTGGATCACCCCCATCACACCGTAGCCGCCAATCTCGTCAAAAATTTCGTAGTATTTATCGAGAATCTCGGTAACGCTACGCTCGTGTAGCTTACTGATACTGTCGTGGGCAATGTTGAGTTTGTTAACTAGCCTGGAGGCCAGCCGATTTGCGTAGGGCGCCTCGAGCGTGAGCGGTGCTGGCCCACTTTGAATAATCGCTTTGTGAAATAATCCTTGAGCAGACGGCATGGCCATCAACAGTGATACTTTTTGCCCGCCACCAGACTGACCAAAAATAGTCACGTTTTCCGGATCACCACCAAAGGCTTCAATGTTATCTCTCACCCACTCCAGCGCGAGCACTAAGTCGAGCATGCCCACCAGCGACGAGCCCTGATATTTTTTGTCGAGGCCTTCGAGATAAGCGAAACCCAACACACCAATGCGGTGGTTGGGACTGACCATGACCACATCGCCACGGTCGGCAATATGATTACCCGCCTGATCATCTCCCGCAGCCGAAAGCCGCCACAACCCACCGCCATGTAACCACACCATCACCGGGCGACGCGTGTTGTCTTTTAACCCTGGCGTCCATACATTGAGCGTGAGGCAATCTTCACTCTCACCTTCAGACAATCTTGATGTTTCACCGGGACGAGTTTGAGGGCAAGCCGGACCATACTGTAAAGCAGGCTTCACCCCTTTCCAGGGTGTAGGCTTTCGTGGCGGCATAAACCGCCCCGCGCCAGAAGTATCTGCCCCGTAGCGAATGCCTTTAAAGGTATAAATACCCTCATCAATTACGCCCTCTACGCTACCAGCCGAGGTGGTAACCACAGGCTGCGTACTGGCCCCTGCCAAGCTCGCGCCCCCACCCAGGCCTAATCCAACCCCGGTGGCAACCGCCATTTTCAAAAAGTCCCGCTTGGAAGCACCCAGGCCAGCAACGTTTGCAGGGGCGTTATTTAACTGGTCATCGTTATCATTTTTTCGCCGCATAAATCGGCTCCCCGTGATATGAATAATGGTAAGTGCATCGCTTAGATGGCGCTATTTCAAAAATTCCAGGCAGATACCGCCGTAAAAAATTTAAACGATTCCTCAGACAACGTATGGTCGTCCCCCGGCGGAAAGTAACTCATTTTAACCACAATCGTATCAGTAGCAGGGTCGACATAAATGTACTGCCCCTGCAAACCAATAGCCGCGTAAGCATCACTATCGGCAAACGTCCACCATTGATAGCCATACCCACCTGGGCCAGCCTTTTTATCTTCAGGTCCCACAGAGTGGGTTGAGAGTGCCACCCACTCAGGCGATACGATTTGTTTGCCGTTTACTGCGCCTTGATTGAGCATTAACAAACCCAACCGAGCGTAATCACGCAATACCGCATTAAAACCCGCGCCGCTAAATTCACGCCCTTCACCAGGTTCACCATCCATCATAAAAAAGCCATCCGCCTCAGCACCCAAGGGCTCCCAAAGCCGGCTTGCCATATACGCCGATAACGAATCACCACTCAAGCGCTCGATCAGTAAACCCAGCACAGCGGTATCAATGGTTTTATACTCGAACACGTCACCCGGGGTATGCTCACGCTCGATGGTCTTCGCAACATCGACAAATCGGGTAAGGTTTTTAACCAACGACAAGATGTGGTTGGTGGCGGCAATACCGGGGTTCTGAAAGTCATATCGCTCTGGATAATGCACTCCGGAGCGCATCCCCAGCACTTGCCGAATCGTAACGCCCTTATAGCCGCCGCCGTCAAGCTCAGGCAAATAGGTACTGATATCATCGTCCAACGACCGTATCTTACCCTCTTCCAGCAAACAACCAACCAGAATCGACGTAAACGATTTGGTCATCGAAAAGCCAATAAAAGTAGAACGATCAGTACTGTTATTCAGGTACTTTTCATACACCACCTCACCGTTTTTCATAATTAACAAGGCGTTGGTATAGGTACGGGTAAGAAAGGCTTCTGCGGGGAGCGTTTCGCCATTAAACGTATAAGTAAAGTTCAGGGTATGGTCGTTGTGTTTGAGTGGATACACCGCCCCAGAATGAGGGACTTTGCGCGTGGTAAAGAGCTCGTCCATATGACGAAAAGTGAGGACATTAACGCCAGGCTGCGTTGCCACCCAACGGGCATTAAGAATGCCGACCGGAACCTTTGATTCACCACCCACATTGGCCACGTGCGGATCAAGCACTTCTGCCACTGCAGCGTTAGCTAGAAAAGCACCGACTACTAATGCGCAAAAATACGCAGTAAATCTGGTGTGCATCATAAACGACCCTATACCGATTTATCGTGAATACAATTAGTTAGTACACTGATTATATTCACGATATCATGGTTTAGCAATGACCACCGCAAGAGCTTACTCGGCAGGCTAAGTGAAGTGCTGGTGCAAAAACGCAGCTGCTAATGTCAATAACATGCAGCACCTGATAGATTCGAGTGCAAGTCATGGGAGCGCCCCATTTTGAACTGCGCAAATACGAAAAGGCCAACAAACTAGCCTAAGCTGGGTTTAACCATTGGCTACATATTCACCAAACTCAAACAGGGATAGACTGCGAAAACCCTTTGGGGTTTTCACACCCTGCGGGCTCGCCTGCGCGAGGTCCAGATTGCGATGCAATCTGTCGAACCACGAGGCTTCTCACCCTCCCTCACCGCCATAAAAAAACCCAGCCGAAGCTGGGTTTTAAATATGGCGGTGAGGGAGGGATTCGAACCCTCGATACCTTTCGATATACACACTTTCCAGGCGTGCTCCTTCAACCACTCGGACACCTCACCGTGTGCAAATATCAGCCATAAGGCCGGTTTTTGCGAGGGCGCTAATGTACACAAGTCACCGGCTAATGGCAACGCCGATTTGGGCAATTTAACCTGCCGGACAACACTAAGTGCCATTCAATGGTTGCCAACTGGTAAAATGGTGTGTTTTTTGGCTAAATTGCCTGAATTAGAGGCTAATTTACAGCTGATAACAGTAATTTCGACTATTAGACGAATATATTTGCAGGTAACATACCGGCTAAGCTGAATTAAAGCTAAGTGCAGGACTGCAAACTGAAAACACAATAAAAGAACCTACACCAAAAGGCAGATTTTATGCACGTATCCACGTGGATCTTGTTGGGTATTATTGAACTTTTTCTGGTAATGATGGCGTTATGCCTATTTCTGCTGATTCATTCCAGGAAGCTCAAGCAGCTCAGTGTTAACCTGCAAAATCGTGTCAAAAAACTGGTAACAGACCTCAAACAAGCTAGAGCAGAAGCCAAACAGTACCAGGATCAACTCGACCCGGTCAGCCTGTTTAAAAAGCACGTGAATGACCAGATTCAACTCACACGTGACTATCACGACACTCTCCACCCAGATCAGGATATCGCACTCGATCTGGACAACAACGTACCCCTTGAACGCCAAACTGTTGCCTTCCGTCACGCGGTATTGATTGCAGAAAAAGAAGCCATTCATTCCAGCGACGATGCCTCACCCAACTGGGCTGTTTTAAAAAGCAAGTTTTCCCAGTTAATGGATTACTACCGCAACGTGTCGGGCAACACCCCGGCTGAACCTGAGCCTGCGCCCGACGCTGACGACAGCGAGCTGGAAGTGTATAAAAAACGGGTTGAAAGCCTTGAGAAATTTAAACAACTCTACTTCGACCTGGAAAAACAGTGGGAAGCCGCGCAAGCAGAAGCCAGTGAGTACCATGCATTACTATCGAGTTATGCTCCCAGTTTTGAAGACCAGGAAGGCTTCGAGGCAGCATTATTGAACTACAGTGGCGCCTTCGACAACTTCGGCGGAATGCTGCAAAACCTTCAGCAGCCACCAGAAATCAGCGTTATTGAAAAGACAAGGGTTGTTCACGCGACAGACAATGCCGAGCGTGCCCACATGAGTGAGCTCGACCGCCTGCGCAATGTTGCTGTAGATCAACATCGAACCATTAATAGCCTCAAACGACGCTTGGCAGACAGCAATGGCACTGAGAAATTTCAAGAGATTGTGGTGGATCTTCAGAGTGAACTCGACAAACAGGCTCGTTTTGTAAAAGAAGCGGAAACCTGTGTGCAACTGCTTGAAGACGAGCTCGAAAGCGCCAACACGCGCATTGCGCATTTGGAGAAAAAAGCATCACAGAAAGAGAAAAGCCTGGGCGACTACACACGCCTTGAGCGCGAACTTGAACAAAGCCGGGGTGATGTTAAACAGCTGGAGCAAGTCAAAAAATCGCTGGAAAATGAGATCAGCCAGCTGGAAGCATTATTTGAAACCGCAGGCAGCAGCAACGAAGAACTGAAAAAATTGCGGGCTGACTACGCCCAGTTGGAAGAACGCTACCTCGCCCTAAAAATGAAATAGCACTCTTGAGAACATAATTTTTACTGCCTTACCAACCGCACATCCGGTAGCAGCACACCGTCGACATTGGTCCGCAGTGGATTAATATCCAAACCGCCACGCCGCGTATAACGCGCATACACAGTTAACTTTATCGGTTTGCACCGCTGCATAATGTCGACAAACATGCGCTCTACACATTGCTCGTGAAAGTCCTGATGCTGCCGGAATGAAATAATATATTTCAACAAACCTTCTTTATCGATAGCAGGCCCCAGATAAGAAACCACCACACTGCCCCAATCTGGCTGGCCAGTAACCGGACAATTGGTTTTCAACAAATGGCTGTATAGGCTCTCACTCACTTCAGTGTTCTCACTACAGACCAACAACTCCGTATTCGGCTCATAGTCATTAATGCTAACAGGCAAGTGGTCAAGGCATTCACCGGGCAACAGCCCTACATGCGCCTGACTGGCCTGCGACAACAGGCTTAAATCCACCAACACTGAGGCACCGGCTGCTGCAGACAGGTCTTTTTCCAACACCGCAACAACATTCTCTAACCGGCTAAAGCGCGCCTGGTTCAGCGAGTTCAAGTACAGTTTGAATGATTTGGATTCAATAATATTGGGGCTATCAGCGGGCACCAGGAACTCACCAATCGCCACATGCGGTTTACCCCGCTCATCGAGCCACGACACCTCGTAAGCCGTCCAGTAATCCACACCCCGAAACGGCAGTGGCTCAGCAATACCCAGCGTGTTACGAGACAACTTACGGGCGATGGGCTCAAGTAGTTCTGGAGCGTACTCACTGGGATAATCTACCTGCTGCCCTAACACACCGTTATCTTTACTGCTCATACGCCTTCCTTAATTTATCTTACGAACGCAGCCGTTTGCCATTGTTCAACAGGTACATGGCATAACTGAACAAAATCACAATAAATACACACACACCACCAAAAGCAGCCGTCACATTAATATCAGAGATTCCCAAAATACCGTAACGGAAGGCGTTTACCATATATAAAATAGGGTTTAACTGAGACACACCTTGCCAAAACTCTGGTAACAGTGAAATGGAATAGAATACTCCACCCAAGTATGTTAATGGTGTCAGCACAAAGGTAGGCACAATACTGATATCGTCGAACGAATTCGCAAATACTGCATTAATAAATCCTGCTAAGGCAAAAACAACCGATGTCAGTAATACGATCGACACGGTAATAGCGTAATGCTGTATGTGCAAATCGGTAAACAGTAAAGACACTATCGTCACGAAAAAGCCAACACATAATCCGCGTGCCACACCACCTAATACATACCCGACTAAAATGATGTAATTAGGTGTAGGTGATACCAGTAGCTCTTCGATATTGTGCTGAAACTTTACGCCAAAAAATGACGAGACAACGTTTGAGTACGAGTTGCTGATTACCGACATCATGATCAACCCCGGCACCACAAACGACATATAATCAAACCCGCCCATTTGCCCGATACGGCTGCCGATTAAGGCACCGAATATAACAAAGTAAAGGCTCATGGTAATCACTGGCGGCAACAGTGTCTGCATCCAGATACGGGTAAAACGGCGAATTTCACGGCGAAAAATCGTTAAAAATGCAACCCATTGTTCGTACATATTCATCGGCCACGCTCCTGCTTGCTGTTTTCTACCAGCGTGACAAATAACTCCTCAAGCCGGTTGGCTTTGTTACGCATACTGACAATGCCTACGCCCAGCTCATTTAAGCGCATAAAAATTTCGTTAATCGACTGCCCTTTTTCTACATCCACTTCAAAACTATGATCATCAATGAGGCGTACAGAATGGCCGTTAATGGAAGGCGCCTCTGTAAGCGTTTCGCTACTATCAAAAATAAACACTTCTCTATTGAGCTGCCGCAATAAACGCTTCACACTCGTATTTTCAATAATCCGGCCGTTATCAATAATCGCCACATTACGGCACAGGCTTTCTGCCTCTTCCAGGTAATGAGTGGTTAGAATAATGGTGGTGCCCTCGGCATTAATCTCGCGCAGAAATTCCCACATGGAACGACGCAGCTCAATATCCACACCCGCTGTAGGCTCATCTAAAATAAGCAGGCGGGGCTCGTGCACCAATGCGCGGGCAATCATTAGACGTCGTTTCATACCACCTGAAAGCGTGCGCGACACTGCATTGCGCTTCTCCCATAGCCCCAACTTACGCAAATATTTTTCGGCCCGCTCTCGGGCTGCCGCAGCGGGCATACCGTAATAACCCGCCTGAGTAACGACGATATCCTGCACTTTTTCAAACTGATTGAAATTAAACTCCTGCGGCACCACACCAATTTCTTTTTTCGCCAGGGCAAAGTTAACATCAATATCTTTGCCAAAAACCGACACCTTGCCAGCGGTCTTTTTTACCAGAGAGCAAATCACACCAATCGTGGTGGACTTACCGGCACCGTTGGGGCCTAGCAAGGCAAAAAAGTCACCAGGCTGTACCTCAAGACTGATGCCGTCGAGAGCCACAAAGCCATTGTTGTAGGTCTTCTTTAAATCGGTAATAGAGAGTGCTGCGGTCATAGATCATCACATGATTTTTTTGGGGAGGGTAAAAGCCGGCACTATTCAACCGTGTAGCCACCTATTTTGCAAATGGAATTGGCCAGAACTGCAGTCGATACGTACAATGCCTTCCTCCAGATTCACCGCAAAACCATGGTTTAACCAATGAAAACCGATTATCTGACATTTCACCATCAATTACTGACCCGACTGGCCGAACAAGTTGCCGCCAACCCACCCTTTGATGGAGCCGCAACCGACGCAGCAAGCAACCCAGAAGCCGCGGAAACACTCGCGCAACTGCAAGCATTAAGCCGTACAGAACAATGGAACGATGCCTTCTACCAGCAAGGCCAACAACTGCTTTGCCATTTTATTGCCACCTACCCTCATATAACCCCATTGATAACCCGCGATTTGCTCTGGCTTTTTGGCGGCGACTGCCTGCACTACATGCCTGACGACGAAATTCAGCTTTTTCAGCGACTCGAAGACAAACGCGCTGACGCCGAGGCCGCAGGCACCCCCTTCCACTACGAAAAAGAAAGAGCCAATGTATTTGGGCTGCACTAAAGGCCGCCCCGACAATACTATCCAAAGAGTATGCGTGTTAAACCACGCTGAAAAATTGAACTAAAGAGAAGAAATTTGGAGCGGGACAAGCCAGCAGGACGCAGGCTTGGATGGCGACAGCCACCCGCAGGGCGAGCGCCACGGACGGCGCGAGTCAAACGAGACGGTCTCGGTTCCCGACCATGCCATCAAAAGGTGCTTGGTCGCTAGACCACGCGAAAAATTCAAAATAAGGAGAGAAAATTTGGAGCGGGAAACGAGACTCGAACTCGCGACCCCAACCTTGGCAAGGTTGTGCTCTACCAACTGAGCTATTCCCGCAATGGCATCCCCAAGGGGATTCGAACCCCTGTTACCGCCGTGAAAGGGCGGTGTCCTAGGCCTCTAGACGATGGGGACCCAGACACCCCTGATGCCGTTTCCACATCGGCCGTTCAGAGTGGGGCGCATTCTAAGTAGCGATCCGGCACCTGTCAACACCTTTAACCGCTTTTTAAGTTTTTCGGTAAAACAACAACTTAGATCGCTTTAGGCAGCCAATTGGGGGCCCCAAAACAGCCCAAAAACTAAGCGTAATGACTTAAAAGCAACCATTCTGCTCAAAAGCCCGGTTTCTGCGCTCGCCAGTTTGCGCTAGCGGTTGATTATGCGATACTTGGTCATATTCATGCCCTTACCGATCAAACCCGCTAATGACTTCTGTTATCGCTATTTCAGCCATTATTGTTCTTCTCGCCGTCATGGTCTGTTATGCCTTGGTAGCGCAGACTATCAATAAAAAGCGCCAGCAACGGCTGCTTTTGCTGAATGCGTTAAAAACCAAGCTCCGCAACTTCAAATTTATGATCACAGCCTTCCCCAAAGGCTTTTTAACCCCCGACCTAAACCTGCTGATTCACCGCTGCCTGATCGATACTTGTGAGCAACTGACGCAGCTGGTGCCGGAAGACAACCAGTATATGCAGGATCTCAAGCTGTATCAGGGGAAGATGGAGGAACTTAAGCGTAGCCCTCAGAAGCACGCCAGAATAAAGTTTGATAACCCTAAAACAGCCACTGAAACCCGCAAGTACCTGGAAGAGCTGTTTAAGGTAGTACACCAGCTCTACCGTCGCCGCAGCATCAACAAAGAGCATCTCGACCTATACACTGGCCAAATCAAAAATCTGGTACTACAGCTGTCTGTCGATACCTATGTATTGCACGCCCGACAAGCCCATCAAGCAGGTAAAGCCCGTATGGCGGTTCATTACTACGGTTTGGCCAGAAAACTGCTGGTACGTGAAAATGCCCGCCAGCAGTTCCAGTCTCAAATCGTTGAACTCGACCAGACACTGGCAGAACTCAATGCGCAACTTGCCCAACAGCAAGGCAAAGATCCTCAGTCGGAAGACGCAGAAGCCCAGAGAGAAGGTAAGCCGGTTAATAAGGAGTGGGAACAGTTTGGCCAGGACGACGAAAGCTGGAAAAAACGTAAAATTTACGATTAACCGCCCTGCTTGCCGGCAAACGTTAGCGATGCTGAATTAATACAATAACGCAGCCCGGTAGGTTCTGGCCCATCTGGGAATACATGCCCTAAATGCGAGCCACACTGTCCGCAGACCACCTCGCTACGAATCATGCCATGACTGGTATCTCGGTGTTCCACCACATTTTCCAGCACGGCGGGTTTATAAAAGCTTGGCCAGCCACTGCCCGAATCATACTTTGTTGTCGATTCAAACAACGGCACCTCGCAACACTTACAAAGGTAAGTACCTTCTTCGTGATGATCCCAAAAACAACCGGTAAATGCCCTTTCGGTGCCTTTTTCACGACACACATAAAATTCGTCCGGACTTAACTTATCCCGCCAAATCTCATCGTTTTTTTGCTTGCCATCTGCCATAATCTGACCTCCGTTATCGATCTACAACGATGTTACACTCTAGTTACGCCATAACAGCAGGGTTAACGTCAAAGGCACTGTATTTACCTATGCACACTATCGAAAAATCCAACAAACTTCACGGCGTTTGTTACGACATTCGCGGCCCGGTACTGGAACATGCTACCCGGCTGGAAGAAGAAGGCCATCGTATTTTAAAGCTGAACATTGGCAACCCCGCCCCCTTTGGCTTCGACGCACCCGACGAAATCATTCACGACGTGATTACCAATCTGCGTAACGCACAGGGCTATACTGAGTCAAAAGGCCTTTTTTCTGCCCGTAAAGCCATTATGCAGGAATGCCAGCAACTGCTCATTCCTGATGTAGAGCTCGACGATATTTATCTGGGCAATGGTGTCAGCGAACTGATTGTAATGTCAATGCAGGCCCTGCTGAACAACAACGACGAAATACTGGTGCCCTCACCCGACTACCCCCTGTGGACTGCTGCCGTTAACCTGGCGGGCGGCAACGCCGTGCATTACACCTGCGATGAACAATCTGATTGGTTTCCTGATCTGGACGATATCGCCAGCAAAATTACCGACAAAACCCGCGGCATCGTGATAATTAATCCTAACAACCCAACCGGTGCAGTATACAGCCAGGCGCTACTGGAACAGATTGTTGAATTAGCCCGCCAACATAACCTGATTATTTTCGCTGACGAAATCTACAGCAAAATTCTCTACGATGATGCGCAGTTTATTCCTTTGAGCCGACTGGCACAGGATGTGATGTGCATCAGCTTTAATGGCCTGTCAAAATCATACCGCCTGGCCGGCTTCCGTTCTGGCTGGATGATTATCAGTGGTAACAAGCACTTGGCTAAAAGCTATTGTGAAGGTCTGGAAATGTTGTCGTCCATGCGTTTGTGCGCCAACGTACCGGCCATGTTCGCCGTACAAACGGCCCTCGGCGGCTACCAAAGTATTAACGACCTGGTGTTACCCGGTGGTCGTTTGCACGAGCAGCGCGATACGGCCTGGGAACTGATTAATCAGATTCCTGGCGTAACTTGTGTAAAACCCAAAGGGGCTATTTACCTGTTTCCCAAAATCGACTTGCAACACCATAAAGTGCGTAGTGACCGGCAAATGGTGCTCGACTTTCTCCTGCAAGAAAAAATCCTGCTGGTTGAGGGAACGGCGTTTAACTGGAAAGATCCAGATCATTTCCGCGTGGTTTTTCTACCACAAAAAAGCGATCTACAAACTGCCCTCGGCCGTCTGGAAACATTCCTCGGGCGTTACGGCGGTAACTAACGGCTGTTGACAAGGAGGCTGACTGTGAGTGAACTGCACATCAACGACTTTTACAAAGACGTTGGCAAAATACTGCTGCAACTCTACAGCCAGTTTCCACGCAAGTGCATTATCTATGTTGAAGATATCTCAGGCCCCGACACCGCCGATGAGTTTGGCCTCCACAGCGAGCGCCATGAGCGCTGTTTTGGAGCCATGTTGTGGCTGGCAGAATCCGGTTACTTGAGTTATCACTCCACCATTCAGCAGGAAGCCCTCGACCAGGCAGTACTCACCCACAAAGGGTTTACATTGCTGGCGTCATCAGCCATCGATACCTCATTCAATACTGCCGAGTCACCCCTGCCTTTCACCAATGCGCTATACCTGCGCCAGTTATTTAAGCTGGGTAGCTCCCTGGCAATAAGCGAAGGCATGCTGGCCCTGCTACAGCATGAGTAAGAGTTTATTCGACACTGCCGGGCACATAACGATAATGCAGCAACTTTAACTGGCGTTGGGGGTCTGCATCGGGAAAGTCGTTTTGTGCAGGCAAACGACTCACCAATTCACAAGGCACCTGCTCCTCAAGAAAGCCTTTAGCAATGAAAGCTTCGTCAAGTTCGGGCGAATTCACGCAGCAGAGAATATCGGCACCACCTACCCCCAGCTGCGGAATGCGCCGCAGTACCTTTTGGTAGTCTTTACTGGCGACAAAACTACCGGGCTGATACGAAGGCGGATCAATGATAATAACACCATAAGGGCCGTGTTTTTTAATTCGCCCCCACGATTTAAGAATATTTTCCTGCAAAAAAATCACATTATCCGTGCGCTGTGCATTCAACTGATGATTGTGTCGCCCGCGATTTAATGCCGCGCGGCTCATATCGACATTAACGATCCGCTCAGCCCCGGCAGACTGCGCAACCACTGAAAACGCACAGGTATAGGCAAACAGGTTTAACACACGGGTGTTCTGCCCTGCTCGCGAGGCAATAATTGACTCAAGCCACTGTCGACCGGGCTCCATATCGAGAAAAAAGCCAATGTTTTGCTGCCGGGCGATATCCAGTGCAAATTGCAGCGAGCCACGCTGGGCAAACACGTCTGCGGGTAAATCGCCCATGATAATTTCACTGGGTGCACCGGGAAGGTAGCGCCGCTGGCAGACAACTGAAGACACAGTTGCCACCGCCTGCTGACGGATAAAGTGAGTCAACCAGGTAAACAATGCGCTTTCCCAGCTGGCTTCCGGCTGTTGAAATAAGGTGACGACAACAACCGGCCGAAAATAATCGATCGTTAAACATTCAAAACCGCTAAAACAGTGACCACGGCCATGAAACCAGCGTCGGCTGTCGGCTAGTGTCGATAATCGTTGGTTAATCTCACGCTCTACTAGCGAAAAATCGTAATCGTTCAAACCTACCTCTATACCACTCATTCAGGCTCACCAGGCAAACGAAAACCAAGCTTGGCGAGCAACGCTTTATCGTCGTCAGCAAGAGTACTTACGGTTGCCTTATCCAGAGTAAAACAATAAAACTCGCGTCGTTGCGGATATTCTTTACGCAAGCGATCAAAGGCTGCTGCGCGCTGCGCGCAATCGAGGTCAGCGCGAATGGCATCGCGCGTGCGGCGATCGTCGGCGCGGATATCGTAGGCCTGCCGCACTAATTGCTGACTCACCTGCGAGATATCTGTCGCACTGTGCTGAGCCAACTGCAAGGGCTCGCCCGCGTACGCTGGCAACAGATTTTCTAACAAGGTACTAACCGGCTTTTGCAAAAAATGACACAGTGCCTGATAAATCATTTCTGTGCCCTTAGCTTTGCCATCGAAGCTGTAACCGGCAATATGGGGCGTCGCCACATGCACCTGTTGCAAAAGGTCAACGGAGATATCCGGCTCGGGCTCCCACACATCAAGCACCACACGCACATCATTGCGTTGTTGTAAAAACGAAAACAGTGCGGTGTTATCAACTACCGCCCCTCTACCCGCACTCACCAGTACGGCGTTAGCAGGCAATAATGACAATGCCTGCTCATCCACCAAATGATAAGTGCTGTCTAAACCAGCAGTTGTTAATGGTGCATGTACACAAACAATGTCGCAGCGCATTACGTCTGCCAGGGTTGGAGTGAGTGCATCATCGATACCAGGCAACGTTGCCCGCCGCTGCGGACTTCTTTGTAACGGTGGATCATAAACCGTACAGGCTACATCCAATGCCTGCAGGCGCGAAAATAACGCGCCACCCACGTTGCCACAACCAATAATACCTACCCGTTTGTCTTGCCAGTGCAATGCCAGCGCTGCAAACGCCGCAAATACATACTCAACCACCGAGTTAGCATTACAGCCAGGCGCACTGACTACCTGAATACCTCGCTGCTCACAGGCCTGCAGATCGATATGATCGGTACCAATGGTACAGGTACCTACAAACCGCAGTAACGGACAAGCCGCCAATAATGCTTCGTCGATACGGGTGACCGAGCGAATCACCAATACTTCAACCTGAGCCAGCGTAACGGCATCGAGGTGATCTAATAAATTGCGGCCGGGCACACGCACCGGTTGATCCGGTGCTGCCAGGGTGGCAAAAAAGTCGTCGGCAAACGGTATGTTTTCGTCAGCAACAATTAACATAGATACCCTCTGCTATCACTTTTTTAATCTGCCAGCATTGCCGACGGCAACGCGTTTAATCGGTTCTTCAGGCGTGGAAAACCCAATTGCTTAAATACATTTTCAACCGCGTCACGTTCTACGGGCGTAACAGCTAATAACGTTGCACGGTTAATGTGTTTTGCCTCGGTGGCATTAACGGCAGCCGTCGCCAGTTGTTTACTGATCGCGATTTGCTGCTCGTATTCCGTCAGCTTACCCATTACTTGTGCAGCACCTCGAAGGGGCAATGCTGCCACGGTGTCTCGCTGGGCCAACAACGTCTCAACATTGGTAAAATAATTCAACAACGCCGCTGCCGTTTTTTTGCCAATACCCGGTACGCCGGGTATATCATCGATCGGGTCACCCACCAGTGCTAAAAAGTCTGGGATCTGCCTGGGCTGCACGCCCCATTTATCAACGATATGAGCCTCGTGCAACGGCTCGCCACTGCCAAAATCCCACAAACAATCTTCAGGGTTTAGCAGCAGTTGACCCAGGTCTTTATCACGCGAGATGACAACCACTGGGTGTTTTTTATCACGCAGTTGATGGGCCAGTGTTGCCAGCAGGTCGTCTGCTTCAAAACGCGGGCTGCTGAAACAGGCCAACCCCAATTGCTCGGCAACCGTTCTACAGGCCTTTAGTTGGTAGGCAAGTGCCTCGTCAGGTAATACGCGGCTGGATTTGTAGCCTGGATAAATTTTATTGCGAAAACACTGCTCAAGGCTTCCATCAAAGCACACAGCCACATACTCCGGCTGCTGTTCGGCCAGGAACTTCAGTAAAAAGGTGGTAAAGCCGTAAACAGCCTCAGTGGAAAAATCGTCAACACTTATCCAATTGGGTGGCAACGCGAAGTAATATTTAAAAATATAAATAGACGCATCAATCAAATAAACAGGTGTACCTGCCATTACAGCGCCTCATAACGATAAAGACTCGCCTGAAGCGGGTTTTTAACACCGTAAAAACCTGCCAGCGCCATCGTAAACTGTAACGGGCGCTCGCCAAGACCGTTCCGGCAATACGCCTGCACCTGCGCGTAAATGGCTTGCTTGAAGGCCTTACTGGCCCCCAGCCCGGCCTCAAGATTGTCGGCGCTGACCCTGAAGCGCCGTTTGCACGCCACGTGAAAAATCCACTCCAGTGCTTGCGGCTTCACCTCAACCCGTTCAAACAAACTCTGTTCAGCTGCGCTGCGGCCATCGGGGGCATACCAGTAACCGTAATCTTCCTGCTGCCTGCGTTCTTTGCCCGCAACACACCAGTGAGCACACTCATGCAGTGCGCTGGAAAAATAATCACGAGTAAAAATGATTCGATGGCAGGCAAACTCGGCATCAGCCGGTAAATAAACAGGCTCTTCTCCGCCTTTCACTAACACAGTATTCTCACTGACGGCAAAAAGCTGGTTGAAAATACCGATCAGACAGTCGCAGTCACCCGACTGATTTATACTTACCGTGCTGTTCACGGCTCACCTTTTTGACCGGCAAGTTTGACCAGCAAGCCGCCGTGATGATCTATATTTTCTTCTTCTAAACAAGGCTGCAAACTGAGCTGATGATAATAAGCCTCAGAAAGGTAAGCTTTACCAGCCAATAAATGCTCCAGATACCAACGCGCGGGCAATAACCCCATTTCAAGCATTGCCCCATTAGCGACATACACCCATGCTGGTAGGGTTCCCTCGGCGGTCACCACGTTGAATACATCGCGGCTGTAACGGAATGGAGCACCTTCGAAGGGGTCCATTTTGGCTATTTCCTGCTCATTGGTTAGTTCATACAACACCCCTTCCACCTCGTTGCCAGGCGCATAGGCTACGTTGGCATAGCTGCGATGCGGCGCGTCACTGGCACGCTTGGTAAATACCAGTTGCAGGCCCTCAAGCCTGCCTGGCAGTGCTCTTACCACCGACAAGCCGCGGGTTGCCATACGCTGGGGGTTCATATTAGAACCATAAGCAAAGTAATACTGACTCAAAACCTCTCCAAAAGTCTCCAAACCACAATATTGTTATTAAGTAACCGGGCAAACGCGCGCTGCAATCAGCCAACCAATGCGCTAATTTTCACGCTAGGTATTGTGTTATAGCAATCTAAACGCTACCTTATGTAGTGACGGCATTATTGCTGTCTTTACTCCCACGGGTGGTGTCTGGCTGCCCTGGCACTTGCAAGGAGGTGTATTATGAAGACCTCGAATGAAAGCCACAACATGGATAATGTGGTTGATCTCTTCACGGGAAAATCCTATTCACAGCTTCGCGACAATCGCTTTATTCGCCTGTCTCCAGAGCTCGACGGCCTGGAAATGCTCTACTCCAACGAATCTTCCGAAGACAAGCTGTTCAGCCTGCAAATTCTTTGCTGGGGCCTGCGTGCCAACGGAGACGTTGTAGGGCTAGTCCCTTGGCTGGGCGAAATTGTAGCGTGCACTGAAATTCGCGATCCACTCAATGGCAGATGGGAGGGATACTACGACGCAGGCGTTGATGAAATTTTCTACGATGCACCGATTCACAAGATAGTTGAACTGGAAACTGCTGCTGAGTACTACGAGTTTCAGTGCGAAAGCCCTGAAGATGTAATTCAGGAAATACCAGACACCATTGGCACCCATGCTGTTTTGTCTGACAACGGTTTTCACAGTCTCACACTAACCCAGGTGGTTAGCTGGCGGCTGCACCATAACGGTAGTATTTACGCCATGCTTGCCGATGAAGACAAGGTTATAAGCACCCCGGTATTGCCCGGTGACGAGTGCTTGTATCCTGCCCAACTCAGTGAAAATTTTCGTTATTTTTTCCAACACCAGATTGCCAACAAGATTAAATCGGAAGACCCTGAAGCGCTTGCCGCTATTTCCTTGTTGGTAGACCAGTCGTAACGCTAGTCACTGCCTGTCACTGTCATGTCAATATGCATGACAGTGACAGTGTATTGACCACCACCAGCCTGTTCTGGCTCAATTTGAGCCACTATTCCCCTTGCGTAACAAATAGTAGAACACCTTGTTATCCTCCCAGGCTTTGAGTAATTCATGGCCAAGAAAATTGCAAAATTTGGGTATATCGCGCTGGGTAGATGGATCAGTGGCGGCAACCTGTATACACTCACCCACTTGTGCATTACGCACACAGGTGTGTAATAACATGACAGGCTCAGGGCAATACAAGCCTTTTGCATCCAAAGTATGCTGTGGCACACAAGTTTCTTCATTACTCATTAAATATTTAGCCTGTGCCATATTGTTAAAATTTGGTTACTATTGATACGATTTAAGTTGCCATTATGGCGGAAAATACATTCAGGACAAATTTTCGCTGCTACACTTTCTAGTAGTTATCGAGTAGTTATCGAGTACGTAGCCGTCGAAAATCGGCAATGTGGCCTGCCAGACTTGCGGCAACACATTTAACAGGAGCCCCTATGCAACAATCCGAGAAGCAACCCGCGCGGAGGTTTCTGCGCCCAGATACCCCGGCTAAGCTTGCTAAACTCGGTTATATCAACCAGATGACGCTCGACATCACATTCAACATGTTGCGCACCAAGGCTCCTACACTGGCGTTAGCCATACGCAATGTATTATCCAGTGAGCACCTGCGGCTACAGTCGCATCTGATAGACCAGCAAACCGGTGAACCGTCTACATTCTATCGGGCTGAAATTAATCCTGAAGATATTGTCAAAATTCTGGGTGAACTGACTAATCTGGGGGACTCTCTGGTTAAACAAGGTCAGTTTGAAGACTCCAGCGAACGCCAGCAATTTAGGCAGCTCATCAAAGACTGGTCGCTTATTGGCGACTGGATTATCCAACGAACCATCGCTGAAACCCCAGAAAGTTATTGGGCCAATCTCAGCCGAAAAGCCGCACGTACCCCGTCACCTCCTCCCGATCATGATACAAATGCTTAAACCGTAACTCTGCATTCACACCCGCCTCAATCAATGCCTGCTCGATAATTTCACGACATTGCAATAAAGACAGGTACCGCTGCTGCATGGGCAACTTCAAATTGAATACCGCCTCTTTGCACCAACGCTGCCCCACCCAGCGCGCAATCATCGCCGCCACTCTGCTGGGTTTATCAGCAATATCGCACACCAACCAATAGACTGCTTTTTTCGGCTCGTAGCTGAAACCGTCCTGGCGCAAATGCGATACCTGGCCAGTTTCCATTAATGCTGCATCCATAGGCCCGTTATCAACTGCGGTCACAAACATACCACGGTTTACCAGTTGCCATGTCCAGCCACCCGGCGCAGCCCCAAGATCGACGGCCCGCAACCCCCCAGCCAATCGGTCATCCCAGTCTTGTGCAGGAATAAAGTGATGCCAGGCTTCCTCGAGCTTTAGCGTTGCCCGGCTGGGTGCAGAACGCGGCACCCGTAAACGGGGAATACCCGATGGCCATTGGGCACAATTGTCTACCGGCACGGCCCCCACAAAGGCATGCTGCCCATCGAGAAAAACCAGATGCAGATTCCACCCTGCCCGCCGCTTAAAACACCCTTTGGTTTCCAGCGCTTTACGTAAAGGTGTCTCGAGCCTTTTCACCAGTCGTGCAAGAGATTTGCCCTCGTTGGTATCAACGGTTTCGATACGTAAATCAACTGCTTCGGGCAGTGTTTTCGCTGCCGCCACCAACGGCGATACTCGATCATCAACCGGCAAATCTGCCACCATTGGCAAGCAGGCAAACCATTGGCGGACAAATATCAGCTCGTCAAAATCCAATTCTTGCACCAAACGAGTGGCATCATCGGGCTGTTGCGCAATAAACAGCACATAGGCTTCATTGGCTTTCGCCTTGCAGTAACCGTAAACACCCAGAGCGCCTGCGGCATCGGTAATTTCGGCGGCAGTTTCTTTCTCAAAACCCGGCCGACAATGTAAAAAAAGGTGATTCATGACATAAACTCGATCATTCGCTCAGTAGCCTGGGTTAAGTGCTGTTGATGGGTGAAGCCGGATTTTACTCTGGGCTTTAAATCGTGGTCGCCGTCTTCCAGCCAAAGCCATTCGAAGCTCGCGGGCAGCCGGTAACCCGCCACCTCTTGCTGATCACCCAATTTGTCGCGCGTACCTTGAATAATCAACAGTGGCGTCGACAGGCTTACCAGGTGCTCGGTGCGCTGCTTTTCTGGCTTACCGGGTGGATGAAATGGATAACCAAGACAAACACAGCCGGCCGGCTCCAAGCTGTCCGCTATCAAGGTCGCCATACGCCCGCCCATTGACTTACCCCCTATAAACCAACGGGTAATGTGCGGGTAATTGGCAGTAGCATTGCCCCAGGCAGTTTGCCAACTCTGCAGCAATACGGGAGCCCGGTCTGGCGGGCGTTTTTTACCTGTGGTGCGGCGCTCGGCCATATAGGGAAATTCAAACCGCAATACCAATATGCCTTGCGCAGCAAGCAGCGTCGATATGGTTTCCATAAAGGAGGAATCCATGGGCGCGCCAGCACCATGAGCAAAGATGAAAGCGGTATGGCCTTGCACGGCTGGCGCAGAGACGAGGAACTCAACCGTATTTTCTACCACTAGGGCACATCCTTAAGCTCAAGAGGCACATCACGCTCGAGCATGAGATTGATCTCTTCGAACGCCGGATCAAACACCAAAACCACCTCGCCATTGGCCAATTGTCGCTTAATTTGAGCGACTTTATCGGCCAGGCTCCACTCTATATCGCCATAGTCTGTGCCTTCTCGGTTGATAAAGCTCTCGATCACGCCACTCAGTGCTTCTGGCGATAACTGCTCGTAGGGAATAATCATAGGAGGTTAACGATGAACACGCTGGTTGAAAAAGCCATGACATAACGCCATAGTAAAACGCATAGTTTAGAGATCTGCAGCACGGATTACTATTCATCTGGCAGAATTTTGCAAAGGCCCTGGAGGGTATATGCAACAACACATTGTTATCACCGTTATTACCAACGACCGCCCCGGCGTGGTCGAAAAACTGGCAGACACCATCCATCAACACGGTGGTAACTGGCTGGAGAGTCAGCTCTCGCACTTGGCCGGCAAATTCGCCGGTATTGTACACGTTGCCGTACCGACAGAATCCGTTACACAGTTACAAACAGCGCTGGAGTCGCTGAAAGAGATCGGTATCCGTATCACGCTGGACGCCACCGATAATACCCCTGCAAGCAACAGTAGCGTCCAACAACTGCGGTTTGAGTTGACGGGTATGGATCGCCCCGGCATTGTGAAAGAGGTCAGTAAAGCGTTTGCGGAGAGCCAGGTAAACATGCTGGAGCTGGAAACCGAGTGCAGTAGTATGCCCTGGTCGGGAGAACCCCTGTTTGAAGCCACAGGCATTATCAGTGCCCCTCCGGAATTATCCATCGACACTATCGAATTATCACTGGAACCCATTGCCCTGGCACTCGGGCTGGATATAACGCTGAAACCTGTTGATAGCTGACTCACCGGCAACTGTTAAACATCTTTTTGCAGTGCCACGGATTGGTTAGCGAGGAGTTAGTGACGAATTAGCAGGAAATGAGCGAGGCTTAGCGACTTAGCGACTGGTATCGTCCTGCGTGTATTCAACATCACAGGCCAGCTTGGTACCCGGGTCAACCGCATCAACCGCGTACTGCTCACCGGTCACAAGATTTTCATATTCGAAACGCGTTTGACTCATCGAAATAATCCGATAAACATGCGTTGCATTAGGGTCGTCGCTGGCGAGAGCCCAGTCATCAACACCATTTGACATAACTTCGGTGCGAGTCTGATAAAAATGCTCATTGTGCCCCCAGGAACCCGACTCTATCCAGAGGCTTAATGGCTCGCCCTCAACGCATTGTAAAAACACGGCGTCGAATGCTCCGGTTTCCCGCCGCCATACCCCCCAGTGCAAACGGTTTTGCTCTGGCCCGCGATGGCCCATCCAGTAACCGTTCAGTACACTGGCTTCCGGCACTGACAAGGTTTCACCATTGTACCTTGGCTGCAGTACACAACCTGCCACTGCCACAAACGCACCCACCACGATATAACGCTGTTTCTTCATGCTTGCTCGCATTCCTGTTTTATTATTACGACGCGCTAGATTTATAACGACGCACTAAAACCGGTTAATCTGCCAGCTGCGCCATCACATCCACCGTGCGGGTAGCTGAAATATCACCTAGATCACAAGAACCATCGCTGGTAATGGCATAATAAGTACGTGCATTTGCACCCGAGGTATTCACGGTTGCGCGGCACTGTAACCGAGCACCGCAATTCCTTAACCCTACCGTGTTAAAAGACACTGATGAGCCATCTAACCCGCTACAAGCCGCCGTAGCCGATGCCCGGGTAACCGGGCTGCCAGTTCGATAAAATAATTGATTCATCGAATATTGCGCACCGCTTTCTGCGGCATAAAAAGCCTGCAGCGACGCCTGCTCTTGTATACCTGCTAACCCGGTTTGCGTGGTGGTACGAGACACGACTAATGCCATCAAGCCCATCACCACAATAATAAACGCTGCCAGCGGAATCAAGAAACCACGCTGCTGTGAAGGCACCTTCAATATGGGTCTAGCCCTACGGCACATTGCGCACCATCACTTGTTGGCGTAATACCACCTGTTCACCACGAGCATTGCCAACTGCCAAGGTAATATCAATAAGCGTGTTGCGTGTTTGTGTAGCCGCCGACACAGCAAACGGGGTAACACTGCTGCTGTCGACACGTTGCGACATCAAGCTACCGGTATTGGGGGGTGTTGCAGCCAAGGCAGAAGACGACGGAAAACCACCGCCGGTATAGTTTTTATACAGCCTTAGTTCATTATTGGTGACACAAAACTGACGAGGGTAATCGGCAAGGTAAATACGATTAGCCACAGAATTGCGCTGCCAGCGTTTGCTACTGGTAAGCGTTAGATTGTTAGGTACTACCGCTGTATTCAGGTTGCCATAAAGCGCTAACGACGCCGGTGCAGACGAATAGATTTCGCCAGCACTTAACGGTGCTATCAATACATAACGCGGCGTAACCGATGTTAATGTTAACGGTGATGTTTTTATCGTGGCCACCGGTGGTGCGCCGTTGGATTGATCGGGAACAAGATTCTGATAATAGCCACCGACGATGGTAGGTAAAAACTCGATACAATTGCCTGATGCCGACACCCTGACACTATTCGGTGCTGCATCACGCAACTGCCTTACCATTTGTTCCAGCGCCTGCCGCCCGCGATTTACCAAGCGGCTGCGCTCTTGCGTGTGGAAGTAACTGTCGATAGCACTCACGACAAAGCTGCTGCCTAGCGCGGCCAGTACGCCCAACACCACAATTACCGTAATCAATTCAACCAGGGTAAATCCGCGGGTTCGCCCGGCAACCGGTAACACAATGTTACGTAAGCTGGCCATGGTGTTAAAAATTTACCTTGTAACTGGACAAGGTGGCAGAACCACCACCTGGGCTGGTGACATTCACCGTAATCAAGCGAGCCTGATTTGCTGGCAGCCCCAAATCGGTACCGGCATTAACAACGGTAACCGAGATGCTACAGTCGCTGTTTGCCGTGTCGGTTTGATTATTAAAATCACCCACATCGTCGAAGTCACTGTCTGCCGTGATACCAGCGCAGGCAACCGCATTGGCTTCAGCACTGCCGCAGGCAGGCAGGCCCCCTGTGGGAGTATTCTCATCAAACTTGCGGGCCATAATTTGTTCGACCTTTGCCTGCGCACACGCTTGGGCGCGCATTTGCACTACAGGGTCGACACTGCGCGACACCATCTGCCCAAATACTGCCAGAAATGTTGCCAGGCTACTGCTGATAATGACAATAAAAACAATCAGTTCGATAAGCGTAACACCACGCTGCGCTGAACTAACGCAGGTAGTACTATTGTGAGAAAAGCGTGCGTTACCAAGCATAGCCAGTGTCCGACACATTGACGGTGACCGTGCTGCTGCCAGCCGACATCAAAAACGATGTGGCGGTGGTAGTGCCCAACTTGGTGTAATCCAAAGTAACAGGAAAAGCAGAGGCACTACTAATAGCCACCGAGGGTGGCAGCGCCAATGGGTAATAATTGCTGCCCACGGCAATATCGTTACCATTTTCACGAACGGTAATCGTGCGCGCATCAACCACCACAAAGGTAATGTCGTTAGTGCCCGCCATGTCGCGCGACATGGCCAAGTGCTGCGCATAAAACAAACCCGCGATAACCTCATCGCGGGCTGCCTGTAATGTTGATGCACTGGTGTTAAGGCGTGGCAGCACTACCAGAGCAACCACCGCGAGCAATACCATAATGGTAATCAGCTCTACCAGCGTAAAGCCTCTATCCGTAGAGGCCATTCATCAGGTACCGTCTGCGTAACGCAAAGTAAAATTGACGGTATTCGCAGTACCATCCAGTGTCAGTGTGCACACGGCTACATCACCGGTAGCTGTGCCGGTAAAAGCACTGTTTTGCGTAATAATATACTCACCGTCAGCAGCAGTATCAGCACCTAAAACAGCCCCAGCACCGGCGGCAGGCGGATTGGTCAACAACGAGTTTGCTACGGCCACCACACAACCACCACTTACATCAACCGACACTGCACCACCACCCACACCCGCATCGCGAGCCAGCTGAGTCGCATAGTTCAAATTACTCGCACTTTCGATAGCGCCTGCCGTAGCTGCCATAGAGGCAACACGCGCAGAGGTTTGCAAATTAACAAAACGCGGTACCGCCGTCGCTGCCAGAATGCCCAGAATCACGATAACGGCAATAAGTTCGATGAGTGTAAAACCCGACTGTTCTTTTCTCATGAAAGACTCCAATAGTTTTTAGTCGTTAGTGTCTCAACCGGAGTCATCGACAGATAAACTGCGATACCCATGCTGCTAACGTTTACTTTTCACTTGCTATGTAACTTTTAACTGCCAACTGCCAACTGCCTACCTGTTAACCAGCAACAGGCCCCCTTTGGCAACGTAACCGTCCTTTTTTACCATTTCCAATAAGTACTTCACAACTTACACAATTAACCCATCTCAGTAAAAGTATAAACACGACTTATTGCAAATTCTGCTGTCATTCTGGTGTATGCACATGAATATTGCCTGTTACCAGATTGTATTCAAAAAAATGCGTATTCAGTTTTTTATCTAGCGCCAGTTCATAACGGCAAACCGCTTCCGCAGGTACAGACACATGGTATTTTTCGGTACCGCGTACCGCTCTACCCTCAACACTCGCCGCCACCCGAAACCGCGAAAATGCCTGCCATAATTGTTCACACTCAATAGCACTCTGACTCTTGCTAACGGCTGACAGTTTTGCATTAGTATTGGCAGGCCAACCATACTCATTCATATACACCGGCTGTTGCTCTAAATACTGCGGACTTAACGGCGCATTTTGTGTTTGGCTAACGACCCATTGTGCATGCAAGCCCGACGACACCGCTGCAAACTGTCGAGCAACCGATTCCAAACCTGCAGCTTTAGCCTGTTTAATCAAGTCACCATAGTAATCAAACCCTTTTGCGGCCAATATGCCTATCACCACAAAAACGACAATTAATTCAAATAAACTAAACCCTTGCTGCTTCAAACTTACAGGGGTTAACCCTCGTGTCACAGACTTATCCCTTGCCACTGGTAACATTGTACATTTCCCACATAGGCAAAAAGATGCCCAATGCCAGTATCAATACGGCAAATGCCATAATCACAATTAAAATTGGCTCGATGCGATCGCCTAGCTTTGCGACTTCGTAGTCCAGCTCACGCTCGTAAAAGTCTGCCACTTCACTGAGCAGTGAATCGAGCTGGCCAGTTTCTTCACCCACAGCCACCATTTGCAATACCAGTGGCGTAAACATACCGCTGGCCTGATGGGTGCGCGATAAACTATCGCCACGCTCAATACCTTGACGAATGTTGCGGATCTTTTCCCCTAAATAGGCGTTATCAATAGTGTGGGAACACAGGCTTAGCGCTTGATTTAACGGCACTCCCGACTTCAACATCAACGCAAACGAACGCGAGTAACGCGCCATAGAGCCACGATTAATAATATCGCCCACAACAGGCAGTTTAAGCTTTTTTTCACCCCAAAATAGCTGCCCTTTTTCGGAGGCAAGAAAACGCTTCCAGGCAAAAATAGCAATACCCAGTACGGCCAACATATAGGGCCAGTAATTCACAAACAGGTTCGACACCCCAATTAAAATACGGGTAGGCAGTGGCAGTTGCGCATTAAACGACGAAAACATATTGGTGAAGGCAGGTATCACCCATATATTAATCACCGTCATACCTACTGCTAAGGCGATAATCACAAACGTGGGATAACGCAAAGCAGCCTTAATACGCCGGGTGGTATCAAGCTGTCGTTCCAGATAAATAGCCAATTGCAAAAAGGCTTCGTCTAAACGGCCGCTATTTTCGCCCACTTGAATAATACTGATAAAGAGCGTATCGAAGAGGCTTGGGTGCTGGCGCATGGCAACAGATAACTCAACACCAGTCTCTAACCGGTCGACAATATCCAACAGTGCTTTACGTAAAACATAGTGATTCAGCGAATCGGCCAACCCACGAACACCACGCGTTAGCGGCAAACCGGCGCGGGTTACTGTATACATTTGGCGGCAGAAAATTATCAGCTCTTCAATTTCAACTTTCTGCTTACCCATTGCCATTTGATAGCGTATTGAAAACGGTATTTTTTCAACCGTTTCTTCAATATGGGTAGGCGTGATACCCCGCCCCAGCAACTGACCAGCGATCGCATCTACCGACAAACCTTCCAGCTCACCGGTAACCCGTACACCTTGTTCGTTGCGACCCTGAAAACTATACAGTGGCATTACTTGCTGCTCTTCTCCGTTGCACTACTTTTAACTCGGCGACTACTGCCTTATAAATCAGCAAGGCTTTCATCTTCAACCTGAGCCGATACCCGCATTACTTCTGCTAACGAGGTTACGCCTTGCACAGCATATTCCAAGGCGCTAAAACTCAGCGGCATAAAATTTGGATTAGCATGCGCCGCTTGATAAAACTCGCGCTGGCTACCGTCGCGCAGTGCTTCGGCCATAGCGTTATTGATATCGAGCATTTCAAAGACCCCCACACGGCCACGATAACCCGTATTAAAACAGTGTGGGCAACCCCTTCCTTGACGGAATTTGGCATGGGTAAAATCAATTTTGGGAAACACTTTCAACAACTGCTGTTCACCCGCGTCGGGCTCATGGGGTTCGCCGCAACTGTCGCAGACTTTGCGCACCAAACGCTGGGCGACAATCGTTTTTAATGAGGCGGCCACCAAAAATGGATCAACCCCCATATCGACCAAACGCAGCGCCGAGGCAATAGCATCGTTGGTATGCAGGGTTGATAACACTAAGTGGCCGGTCATGGCAGCACGCAGGGCGATTTCTGCCGAATCGGCATCCCGAATCTCACCTACTAATAGAATATCCGGGTCTTGTCGTAGTGTTGCCCGCAATACCTGCCCAAAGGTGAGTCCAATTTTTTCATTCACCTGCACCTGGCTGATACGTGGCAAGCGGTATTCCACGGGATCTTCTACCGTGATGAGTTTTTTATCCGGCGTGTTCAGTTCCGACAACGCGCCATATAAGGTAGTGGTTTTACCGCTGCCGGTAGGACCCGTCACCAGAATCAATCCATGCGGGCGATGAATACTGCGGCGAAAACGTTCTACCAGCTCAGCGGGCATACCCACCTTAGGCAAGGGCATCACACCCTGGGTATGGTCGAGTAAACGCATCACCACCGATTCACCAAACTGCACCGGCATGGTTGAGATACGTACGTCGATATTATGGCTTTTAACCTTCAGGTTAAAACGGCCATCTTGTGGCAAGCGTTTTTCCGAGATATCCAGGTTCGACATCAGTTTTAGTCGCACCACTAATGCAGAAGCAATGCGTTTTTCGTTCATTACCTGCTCGGTAAGCACACCATCAATACGCTGGCGAATACGCAATACAGTTTCGTCCGGTTCGATATGAATATCGGATGCCTTACTGTTGATCGCCTCTTCAAAAATTTTCTGCAGCAGTTTTACTACCGGTGCATCGTTATCGGTTGCGTCGGTAATAATGTCAGCCAGATTCAGTGCGTTGTCTTCCAGCTCTTCGTGCAGTTCTTCTGCCAGCGACGCAATTTCTTCGCTACGGCTATAGGCAATATCAAGAATATCCAGCAGTTCAGATTCGCGCACGACGGCAGGCTTGATGGGCCGCTTGATAATGCGAGCCAGTTCGTCGAGACTGAAAATGTCAGTGGGGTCAGACATCCCCAACAATATGCCGTCTGGATCTTCACGCAGAACCAATACACGAAAACGTCTGGCTACTGTTTCCGGCAGGCTTTTGACCAGTTCCTTATCAAAATGGAACTGTTTGAGCTCAATAAATGGGTAGTCTAGCTGCTGCGACAACAAACTGAGCAGCGAGTTTTCTTCGACGAACCCCATCTCGACCAAGGTACGCCCCAGCTTTAAGCCGGTGCGTTTTTGCTGGTCGAGAGCCGACTTTAGTTGCTCATCAGTAATCATCTGATGAGCAACCAGCAAGTCACCAATACGAATTCTTTTCGGCGCTTCTGCCATGGTTGATCGGTTCCGTTTACCTTAGCTCACTAGAGCCGGTTTCTAATTTGATAATTCATCAATACGTTGACTGACATACCGTTGTACATCGGCGTTTACTTGACCATTTCTCTCCACTTGCCGGTATGCCTGCAAGGCCTGTTGATTTTGCAAACCATCGAGCGCCAGCGCCAATCCAAGCCAGTAGGTACTTTGTTCGTTATCCATTTGCAGCAGCTGTCGATACAGATTCGCAGCCGCCTGGTGGTGGCCGGCCTTTTGATAAAGGCCGGCCAAATACGCGTAATACCCCGCATGCTGTTCAAACGCTGGAGCATTCTCTACTAACAGGCGCATCGCCTGCACATCGTCATTACGAGCAACCAACAGCTTAGCGGTCATTAGTGTTTTATCAGCATCTGTTACACCCGGCGTGTTTTGCAGCAGAGCCTCGGCTTGTGCCCATTGGCCGGTTTGGGCGTACCACTCAAATAACTGCACGCGTACAGCAGCGGTTGTTGGGCTTTTTGCAATAAACGCCGCTAACTGGTCAATAGCTGCATTCCGATTGCCGTGAGCCCAGTTTGCTTGCGCGCTAGCCAGCACTTGTGTGTCATCAGATGGACGGGTAATAACCGGGGCAACGCTAGCCACAGCGGGCGGCGCGGCTACTTGCTCGGCAACACGCGCCTGTAACGCTTTCAACCTATCCATGCGTTGCTGCAATTGGGGGGCGCCAGCATTGACGCTGGCTGCACGGGCGACAAGGCGCTCCGCTCGCGACAGATTAGCGGCAGCCAGTTGTTTATCAATGAGGCCAATGTAGTGTTCTACAATCGTGTTTTGCAGTGCAAGTGCAGCCGTATTGGTAGGATCAATAGCGAGCAGTTGCTGTACATACAGCCAGGCATTGTCGTTGACAGGCGTGGTTAAACGCTCTTTGAACAAGGCCGCTTGTGCTGCCGCTACGAGCTGATCAACACGATCACTTTCGGTATTGTCGACAAGCGACTGCTGAACGGAAGCCGTGCCGGAATCCGCCGGTGGATCAAGCTCATCCAAGGCGGCTGGCTCATATACTGGTTCTTCTGCACTGCCCATGGCGGTGGGGGGTAAGTCGCGCAACGCCGCCAGTGCCGTCGCATTTTCAGTGTTTACGGCAACCGTATCAGCGGGCTGCTGCGCTGCCGGTGGCTGTTCCGCTAGCAGGTCATTATCGGTTGTCGGCGGCACCACTTTGCCAAACAGATAAACGGCCACCGCCAGCGCAATGGTAAACAACGTTAAAATAAAGATGGGATTTGCACCGCGATCTTCCATCATTGGCAACGCAATCGCATCCGGCATACGCGCAGACTCATCCGCATTACGTGCATCCAGATCTTTCAACATGTCATTTACCAGACTCATAGTATTCACCCATCCCCGCTACAACACATTTTTCAACCAGGCTGCCAACGGCATCAAACCGGCAACGGCCGCCACAAGCCCGGCAGCAGGCCAGATCAAATACCAACGCCAGGCGAGAACACGCCCCAATTTTCGGCTTTCGGTGGTATCGGCAATGGCCCTGGCCATATGCAGCGCGTTAATCTTTTTATCACCACGTCCGTAAGCTGCAAGCATGCCTTTATGTGCAAGAATATTGATCAAACGTGGGATGCCGCCAGTAGCGAAATACAACAATACCTTGGCATAGCGGCTGAAAAATGCAGGGTCGTCACAACCTGCCGCTGCCAAACGAAAATCCACATAGTGATTTAACCCTTGCCAATCGAACGCGGTTAAACGTTCAGAAAAAACGATGCGTTGTTTTAACTGACGCAGATCCGGGCGACTCAACATAACATCCAGCTCAGGCTGTCCCAGTAACACAACCTGTAACAGCTTGCGTTTTTCTGTTTCAAGGTTGGTTAATAGCCGCAGCGACTCAATGGTCTCCCGCGGCATGGCTTGTGCCTCGTCAATGACCAGCACAACCTGTTTACGCTGTTGCGCCAGCTCTACCAGGCGACGATTGATTTCACCCAACAAATGATGAGAGGCCATTCCAGGCTCAATCTTCGCGCCAATTTCTTCAGCTACCAGCACTTTCAGTTCGTCGGGCGACAAATACGGATTAGGTATGTAAGCCGTAAAAAAACTGTCGTCGAGCGTATTCAGCAACTTGCGGCACAGCAGGGTTTTACCAGTGCCTACTTCTCCAACAATTTTGATAAACCCTTCGCAGTGTCGTAGTGCTACAAGCAATGTATTCAGCGCTGTGCGATGGCTTTGCTTGTTAAAATAAAACTGCGTATCCGGCGTGAGCGAGAAAGGTTTTTCACTTAGCTGAAAAAACGTTTCGTACATGGCCACGACCTTTAGGTTATTGGCTCAATTCGCTAAAGCGCTGAGTAGTTTGGTCAAGCGCATTCAGTAAGTTCTGATCATTAGCCACCACAGGTCGCAATAGAATAACCAGCTCAGTCTTTACCCGCCGTTGCGACTTGGTTTTAAACAAACTGTTCACAATGGGAATATCACCCAGCAGAGGGCGCTTTCCATCGGTATTAGTGCGACTTTCCTGCATTAAACCGCCGAGCACGACGACCTGCCCACTTTTAGCCCGTACCATGCTGTCGGATTCACGAATGTCGCGCAGTGCCAATGGAATAGAGAAATCTTCATCGCCCACGGTAAAATTTTTGAGCTGGTCTTGCACATCGCTGATCACTGGATGAATATGCAAAATCACCTCGCCGTTTTCTGCAATTTGTGGTGTCACGTCCAACGCAATACCACTGAAGAAAGACGACAATTCAATATTGGGTGACGACGTAGTCGAAGTAGCATTGGCGGTAGTATTGCTGGAAATACCGGTCACAAAAAATTCGTCGGAACCCACACGAATCACCGCTTTCTGGTTATTGACGGTAGAAATACGCGGACTCGACAGTACCGATACATTACCCTGAGTTTCCAACAGACTTAGCAGTTTGGTGATATCCGGCACCTGCAACAAAGCAGCAAACGTACCATCGACCTTTTCACGCCCAGGAATGGAAATGACCTGAGGGTTACCGGAGCCATCGTTGGTTAGCAGGTTGGTTGTGAGATCGCGGTATTCATCAACCGATGCGGTCGTCGCCGCACCGTTGGTGGAGATGCTAAAGCCATCGGCCACATTACGGCCATACACCAACTGCCCGGCAATTTGCCCCCAGTTAATACCAGCCTCGTAGGCATCGCTAAGGCGAACCTCTAAAATTTTGGCTTCGAGAATTACCTGCCGCTTTACACTCAGTTCTGATTCTTCAAGAAATTTTCGTACTGCCTGCAACTCAGATGGCAACGCTTTAACTACAACCACCCCGGCTTGCGGTGTTACCATCACAGTGCGGCCACCCTCTTCCTGATTAACAATCGCTTCGAGCGTTTCTTTTAATGATTTCCAAAAGTCGGTGGTATTTTCCGTTTGAATATTCGCCCCCGACGACAAGTCGGCATTGTTGTTTTTCTGGTTGGCGTTGTTATTGCGTGAGCCACTCCCATTACTATTGCGGCTGTTTTCTGACTGAATTTTACCTACCAACACGCTGGTTTCAGAATAGCCCCGTCGCTGTACATCGGGGTAGTTAATCTGAAAAATCTGGGTGCGCAACTTACGCGGATAAATCGTATAAATATTGCCTTTATGCTCATATTCATAGCCGTACACATTGCGGGTAACTTCAAGCACTTCGGCAACCGTTACATTGCGCAACTCAAGACTGATATTACCTTCCAGTTCAGGGTGTACAACAACGTTGTGATTGGTACCTTCTACCAAACCCAGAAAAAAGGTTTTCGCTTGCACATTGGCCACAGCAATATCAAAGCGAGGCTCAGGGTTTGTTTTAGCCGCCGCGCCCTGCCCAGCAAGCAGGGTATCAGTTACCGCTGCGGGTACATCACTGGTAGTCTCTGCCCGTTGCTCGGCTTTTGCCTGAGCCAGTGACTCCTCCATGGATTTATCAACGAAACTGGGTTTCTGCTCGAGGCCACTGCAACCTACAACGGCAAACAACATGATGAGTGTACCCAGGCATCGGCGAATCATTACGTGCGGTTGCTTCATGAAAATATCCACTTAAATTAAACGCTAGCCGTGCTGGCCATTTGCTTTAAATATGTTTGGCAAACCGTATTCAGTTGCTAACTTTTTTAATACTCAGGTTACGCAAGCGTAAGGTCTTCTGCTTGCCATTCACTGCCACGACAACCTGGTAGGGCTCAATACGCTTCACCACTGCACCGTCAACCTGTTCGTTCTCACGCACGGTTTTGCCATTGATAACAGCCTGCTTACGCTCGCCGCTATGCAATATAGAGTTCAACGTTAACGTGACACTGCGCCTTGCCGCGACGTAATTAAGCGGCTGGGTTGGATCTGCCAATACCGCCTCATTTGCCCAGCCCCACATTGGCAGCAGGCTTACCAACAGCAGCACATACCCACGAGTAACGATCAGCTTAAACACCCAACAAACCCTCCTCGGTACTCAGCGTATAAACGTGTATTTCAACACGCGCATGGGGGTACTGAGTGACCTCGTAAGTGAGAGACTCCCAGTAAAAACGCCACTGGGATTGTTCCAGAGCTTGCAGGTATTCCAGAATGTCGAAGTAACTGCCTTCCACCACCACCGCTGTTGAGTGCTTAAACACGCCGGTTTTTTCAGCATCGACAAGCTCGTTATTCTCATCATCGGGATTTTCTTCATCTCCCGAGGTTATGGTTTGTAACTCAAGAGAACTTACCGGCAATACATCGAGCTTTAATAATTTAATGTGCCCGATTTGCTGCAACACATTTTCGAGGATTTCCGGCAGCTGATGCGCACTCACCAAACCGACCGCCAGCGCATCGAGTTTCTGATCAATCCCGGCCAGCTCGCGTCTTAAATGGGCAATCTCACGTTTTTTGGGCGCATAAGGATCGTCGATGGCCAAGGCCTGTATCTGCTCCATCACCTGCTGATTACTGGCCAGCTGCTTATTAAGTTGATCAAGCCTGTCCTGCTGCTGTTTAAGTGCAGCCGACTGGGGGCCCAACCAAAGCAACTCGGCCAACAGGTACACTACCGCCACCACACTTAACAACACCATCGCACGTTCGCGCAGAGAAATAGCTTCGAGTTTTTCGCGGTAAACCTCAAACTGCTCACGCCAGGTCATGGTTTTTCCTCCGCCAGGCCGAAATCAGGGCCCAACTGAAAATACCAACGCTGCACCGCCGGCGATTCGCGCTCAATGGTCAATACACCAAAGCGGGCGTTCAGCAGTGCAGGCTCGCTGCGCAGCTTGCCCAGATACCGGGGCACGGTTTCCGGGCTGTTGGTTTCACCGGTCATACGAACATCGCCACCACCAGCAAGCAGGGCAAAACCTGTCAGCGCTACGTTAGTCTCATGCTGCCGCGCAAGGCCTGTCATATGGCTGGAAAAACCGGCTGCATTACCGAGATTTTGTGACTGGATCAACTGACTGATTTCTCTATGACGCTCTACATTTTTACGCAGTTGGGTAATTTGCAGATCGAGTTGTGCATTTTGATCAGCCGGGCGTTGCGATCGTAATACCTGTAGCTGTTGATCAATCTCACGATTTTTTGCCGTGGCCACCTGAATGCCAGCCTCCAACTGGCTGGCACGCCAAACATTAATACCACCCCAGGCAATCAACAGCACCAGCACAATAATGACAATTTCGAGCATCATCTGTGGATGCAAGGGTGGCGGATCACGACGTAACGCCGCCACATAAAGGTTGATTTGCTGTGAATTAGCCATCAGCAGCCTCCTCACGCAGGGCTCCGCCAATAGCAGACATGCACAACTGCAAAATATTTTCGTCAGCAACGGAAGAATCAAACCACGCTTCCAGTGGCAGCAGTGTCACCGGTACCGCAACACTCTGGCGTAAAACCGAGGTCAGTTTGTCAGCCGACACATTTTCGCCGCCAACATACACCGAGCTGGGCGGGGTCTGCCCCATCTGCCGCTCGAAATAATCCAGCGAGCGTTGCAGTTCCAACGCCAGCGCCTCTTGCGGAATATCATCGAGCAAACCGGCGTTGTACGGCAGATCAAAACGGCGAGCCAGATACAAATGGCCATCGCGCACCATACATACCAAACCGCCACCCGGGCGCAGTTTGATGATGCCTATGCTACGGTGTTCCAACGCCAGCCGCTGCACCAGATTACGCAACGCCATTTCTTCAATATCAATGGTTTGCAAAAACAAACCAGCATTATTGACGAGGTCAACTAATGGCTCAATTCTGGCCTGCTTCATCGCCACCACAAACGCCATACTCTGGCCACCCCTTCCGGCATCTGCAGGTAACGGTGCGGCGTCAACAATCGCCTCATCAATGGAATAGGTGATGAGATCGCGAATGCGCCAGCGCATGGCGTCGGTCAATTCCTCTGGGGGTACTTTGGGCGCCTCTGCCAATAGCAACTGATAATCACCCGCAGATAACACGAGATTACAAGGTACCCCCGCAAGACCCAGCGCCTGCACTCTGTCGGAAAGCGCTTTCTGCTGCTGCACGGGATCGTTTTCGGCGGGTATAAATTCTACGGTTTGGATATTGGCGGCTGTTTGTGAAAGGGTCGAAGTATCGTCGTCAGAGGCTGCCCCCCCTGTCCGGTATGCGAGTGCAATGCCATCCTGGCTGAAAGCGAGTCCGACCAATCCCTGTTGTGTTGGCGAACGTTTAAACCAGTTGAACAGAGCCTGTGCCCCCTTCTAAAAATATTTATATCGAACGAGGTATTTCTCTTATTCTCAACCACCGTTATCGGCTAAGTGCTGGAGAAATCCAGTAGCGGTTTTCGTTATTGCAGCAACTTTAATTTATAATCGCCCAGATTACGATACCCTCTAGGGCAATTTATAGTGTTTTACTGGCAAGTTTTATGGCATATCTGCTAAATCTAGTATTGTACCAACCCGAAATACCACCAAATACAGGGAATATCATTCGTCTTTGTGCTAACACCGGAGTACGTCTGCAACTGATTAGGCCACTGGGATTTGAGCTGGACGACAAACGCCTGCGCCGGGCGGGGCTGGATTATGGCGAATGGAAAGACATCAAAGTGCATGACTCGTGGGAAGCGTTTCTCGCCACCGAGCAGCCCAAAAACCTGTACGGCATTACCACCAAAGGGGCTCGCCATTTTCAAAATACCCGTTTTACACGCGGTGACTACGTGGTATTCGGCCCGGAAACCCGCGGCTTGCCCGAGGCTATTCTGCAAAGCCTAAGCACTGAACAGCGCATTCGTATTCCCATGCTGCCAGACAGTCGCAGCATGAATCTCTCGAACGCAGCCGCCGTTATTACCTACGAAGCCTGGCGCCAGCAGGACTTCGCAGGTGCCGTTTAACCAAACAGACGCAAGAACATCCATGACAGATTCAGAACACGCACCTATCGGCCTGTTTTACGGCAGCTCCACCTGCTATACCGAAATGGCCGGCGAAAAAATCGCCGAGCGCTTGGGCAGGCAACGGGTCGATATGTATAACGTTGCAGAAACACCGTTAATTACTGCCCAATTTTATGATTACCTGATTTTTGGCATTCCCACGTGGGACTACGGCGAACTGCAGGAAGACTGGGAAGAAGTGTGGGACGACCTCGACCAGCTCGATCTCACCGGTAAAACCGTAGCGCTTTATGGCTTGGGTGATCAGATTGGTTACCCAGAGTGGTTTCTCGACGCCATGGGCTACCTGCATGCCAAGCTGAAAGCGCAAGGGGCCGCGTTTGTCGGCTATTGGCCCGACAGCGGTTACGAATACGAAGCCTCCAAAGCCCTGACCGACGACGAAAACTTTTTTGTAGGCTTGGCGCTGGATGAAGAAAACGAATTTGAACTAACCGATCAGCGCATTGCCACTTGGTGCAACGACATTCTCAAGGGCTTCGGCCTGCCACCAGCCTGATCGCCAATGACAGCCAACACCGAATACGCACAACTTCGTTGGGACGAGCAAGGCCGCCCGGTCTCCAGCGTGTTTGACGATATCTATTTTTCCAAAGCCAATGGGCTGGAAGAAACCCGCTACGTGTTTCTGCAACAAAACCAGCTCGAACATCGCTGGCGAGCGCTTCCCGATACAGCACAAACACCTTTTGTGATTGCCGAAACCGGTTTTGGCAGTGGTTTGAATTTTCTCGCGGCCTGGCAGCTTTGGCAGGTTTGTGGCAAACCAGGCTGGCTACATTTTGTTAGCGTCGAAAAATACCCATTGAGCAAACCCGATTTGCAACGGGCGCTGGCCTTGTGGCCAGAGCTGCACCCGTTTGCCACCCTCTTGCTAGACGCCTATCCCGAGGCCCTGCCCAAGGGTGTACACCGATTGAATTTTCCCTCACCCCATCACGCTGCCGGTGGCGTGGCCCTCACCCTGATTATTAACGATGCCGCAGAAGGCTTTGCCGACCTGCACAAAAGTCAGCACCCGGCTTTCAAGCATTGTTTCAATGCCGGCGTCGACGCCTGGTTTCTCGATGGCTTCGCCCCAGCCAAAAACCCGGACATGTGGACTGATGCTCTATTTGCCCACATCGCCAGTCTCAGTAAAACAGGGACCACCGTGGCAACATTTACCTGTGCCGGGCTGGTAAAGCGAGGCTTGCAGCAACAAGGTTTTACACTAAAAAAAGTACCGGGCTACGGCCACAAGCGCGAAATGCTCACCGCCGCACTGGAGGCCCCTGCACCAAGCCCCGCTGCGGAAGATTTTACCATGACCACACGCGGCCCGACCTACCCCATTCCATGGGATTACCCACCCTCGCCCAGCATCACTGCAGCCAATACGGTGACCATTATTGGCGGGGGACTGGCAGGCTGCATGACAGCCCATCAACTGGCACAACGTGGCATTGCCAGCCACATTATTGAAGCAGGCGAACGCTTGGCAACGGCAGCATCCGGCAATTTGCAGGGTGTGATCTACGCCAAACTGTCGCTCGACGACGACCCACTGGCACGCTACAACCTGAGCAGTCTGCAGTATGCCCTACGATTTTATGCGCCCTTGTTCTCCAAAACCGGCGCCCGCTCGGGAGTTTTACAACTAGGCAGCAGCGACAAACAAAAGCGCATTCATCAACAGTTAGCCGAACAACTGCAAGGCGATTGGATTCAATGGCTGACAACCGAGAAAGCCAGCGAGGCAGCCGGTATACCATTGCAGCACCCAGGGTTATTTTTCCCCGATGCTGGCTGGGTTTCACCACCCCTGCTCTGCCGGTTACTGGTAGACCACCCGCTGATCAGGGTTACCCCTAACACCTCCGTGGACAATATTGCCCACAACGGCCAGCACTGGTTGCTGGCCACAACAGACGCTAAGGCCCTGCCTCCGGCCAGCCACTTGGTGATTGCCAACGCCACCGACGCCAAACGCTTCGCCCCCACCCATCATCTGCCGCTCAAGCCTATTCGCGGCCAGGTAACCCATTTGCAAACCACGGCACTCAGTGAGCAGCTCAACACCGTCGTGTGCGCTGATGGCTACGTGGCACCGGCCAACGATCACTTGCACACGCTGGGAGCTACCTTCAACCTAAACAACCCTACCACCCAGTTGCGCCCGGAAGACCACCACACCAACCTCGACAACCTGGTGACGATTAGCCAACCATTGGCGCAAGAATGGGCCAGCTGTGCCCCGGAATCGCTGCCAGGTAAAGTGGGGTTCCGCTGTACTACGCCAGACTACCTGCCACTGGTAGGCCCGGCACCGGTTGAAAACGGCTACGACACGCTCTACGCACCACTGCGCAGCAATGCCAAAACGTCTATTCCTGCCACAGGCCCATGCTGGCCAAACCTCTACGTGAATGTAGGCTACGGCTCCCGCGGGCTCACCTACGCACCACTGGCGGCAGACTACTTGGCGGATATTATGCTCGGCACGCCTCCAGCTATCGGCGCCACACTGGCAAAAGCGCTGCACCCCGGGCGTTTTTTAATTCGTCAATTACGCCGCAAGCAGCGCTAGCGGGATTGAGCCGTACACTTTGTCGACTGCAGCACCCAGAATTATTTTTCCCGGCACGGGATGGGTGCTGGTTGAGCAGTAAGGTGCCACGGCGGTCATTCCGAGAAGGCGTAACGCGGCAACGCCCGGTTGAAGCAGTACCGGGCGGTTACATCGCGCTTTGACAAACTCAAGAGAAATTACGAAAGTGTGGTAGCCATGGCGTGCGTTTTTCTTTGATTACCCATGTGAAATATTAGGTAAATATGCTTATCACCACCATCAAACAACCCAAAGACTTAGCACGGTTACGCCGACTTTCTCTGGCGGCGCAGGGTTTGCTGCAAACAAAACCTTATGGGCACGGTTTGGCCGGCGCCCGTAACGCGATTAATCACATAGGGTATGTACAGATCGATACTATCTCCGTGGTAGAACGAGCACACCATCATGTTTTGTATTCCAGGGTACCCAACTTTGAACCCTATATGATCAATAAAATGTTGATCGACAGAGACATTTTTGAATACTGGGCCCACGCGGCTGCTTTTTTGCCCATCGCCGATTTTCGTTTTTCTTTACCCTATAAACACGCCGTTAAAAACGGACAAAGCCACTGGTATAAAAACCCTGATAAAAAGCTGATGGCGGAATTATTGGCGCGTATACGTTCAGATGGCCCGTTGCGGTCCCGTGACTTGGAAACAAACGCAACGCGCAGAACCGGCTGGTGGGATTTAAAACCCGCTAAAAAAGCGCTTGAGCAACTGTATATGCAAGGAGAGCTGATGGTGAGCAACCGCGAAGGGTTTCAAAAAACCTACGATCTCACAGAGAGAGTGCTTCCTGCCCATATCAATGCGCAAATGCCTACTATGCACGAGTTTGCAACCCATATCGTCGATCAACAGTTACGCTGCCATGGGTTGGTATCACTAAAAGGGCTAACCTACCTGCGCAAAAATACCGGCTTGCGCCAAGCCGTAAAGGCGTTGGTCAATGAGCGCTTGACGGAGGGTACACTAGAACAAATACAAGTGGGCACTGGTGAAATATTTTTTATTAAACCCGGCGACCTGGAACGCCGCCTGCCACCGCTAAGTAATCGTCTTTCGATTCTGTCGCCATTTGATAATGCAGTTATTCAGCGCGAACGGCTTAAAACCTTGTTTGAATTTGATTACCAAATAGAGTGCTACGTGCCGGAAGCCAAGCGTCAGTATGGCTACTTTACTTTGCCGTTACTGTATAAAGATGCGTTTATTGGGCGAATGGATTGTAAAGCGCACCGCAAAGACAAACATTTAGAAATAAAATCATTACACCTAGAGCCGCATGATTTTGATGAAGAGGCCGTGATTACGGCCTTTGTAGGTGCTATTCGCAAATTTTGTGACTTTCAGGCCTGTGATTCGGTATCACTGACTAAAGCCTACCCTAAGCGTTTGGGCCAACGTTTGCAGCGTGCATTAAAGCCCTGCTAAAAACTCTCGTTTTCATCCCGCACTGATAGCGATACCCCGCCCCAGCCGTCGTCAACCACGGCAAATACGATGGGGCGGCAACACACCTGGCAATCTTCGATGTATTCGTCACCTGCTTCGGAGTCGTCCACCAGTACGGTGATTAGCTCACCGCAATAGGGGCAGGTAACTTTGGTTTCGAGCAGGTTGTGCATTGGGGACTCGATCTGTTTTTGGGTAATGAGTGATATTATTTGGCATTGCGTAGGTCGATCATAGGAATATTATTGCCACCGGTGTAAACCGGCAATATGCCATTCCACTGCTCGACTTTTTTCAACTCAATATAGTTGGGTGACTTGGCCAGGGTACGGTTGATTACGTCAATTTTATAGGCTTCGGCTTCAGCCAACTCTTTGATTTTTTGTGCTTCAAGCCGGGCGGCTTTAAGTTCTGATTCCGCCTGTTTTACTTTTTGGTCTTGTTCGGTGGCAAAACGTTCCAGCTCGGCTTGCTGTTTTAGCACTTCTTGTTCGCGTTTTTTGGTTTCGGTAATAGCCGTTCGAATCACTTCTGGAAGCTCCACGTCACGAATCAATACGGTTTCTACCTGAAGGCCTTTACCTGCCAGAAATTCCGCAAGGCCCAACTGTAGTGTTTCTTGCAGTTGGCGCTGTACCGATTCTTTAAAGAAATCTTGCGAGGTAGCTACGCCTTTGCCCTGCTCGCGTAAAATAGAGCGTAGTTTAGGGATCATATGTACTTGAATCAGAGCTTCGGTAGTACCGGTGTTACGCAGAATATCGGGGGCCATTTCGCCAATGGTGCGGTATTGCACAGATACATCCATGCGGGTAATCAGTTTATCTTCGGCGGGTATGCCTGCGGTTTCTTTGTGAGTTTTTTGGCGCAAATCGAAGCTGGTAAATTCTAACAGCGGGTTCACAATATGCAGGCCTTCGTGGTAGGTGCTGTCTTGCACTTTACCAAACAGGGTTGCCACTTTTACATGGCCTGCCGGTACAGTAATAAACATCATGCTGAGCACGGCTATAACACCGGCGCCCAGGCAGCCAAATGCCACGGGTTTCAGACTTTTGAAGCGTGGCTCGTGACTTCCTTTTAATATCACGAGGCCCGCAATAAACAGTACAACGGCAATAATGAGTTTCATCATGGTGTTTTCCTTGTTTTATAAGTAGTCAGTGACTTTTTTATGACATGCCAACATGGTTAAATCTGCGGACTCATTCGCTATTTATAACATTACTCACTGAAATGACCAGCACAACAACACATCAACCTTCGCAACCCGATGATACGGCCAACGCTATTACGGGCGTATTGCTGGCTGGCGGCCTTAACCGCCGTATGCACGGCCAAAACAAGGGTAGCCTACTGTTGACAGGCCAGCCATTGATCGAGCAGGTTGCCCAGCGAGCAAAGCCGCAGGTAGCCGAGCTATTGCTAAACAGTAATACACCTCTAGCGCCAAATATACCCAACGTATTCACAGCCACCATTAACGATTCGTTGCCCGATTACCCTGGCCCACTGGCGGGCATTTTGGCAGCCATGCAATGGTGCCGTACTCATCAGCCCCATACACAATGGCTGGCCAGCTTTACGGTAGATACACCGTTTTTGCCCCGCAGCGGTATTGCCACATTGTTAAAGGCCGCCACACAGGTGAATGCCCAGTATGTGTGTGCCGCCAGTTATGGCAGGCGCCACCCGTTATTTGCGCTCTGGCCGATTGCACAGGCAGATGCATTACACGATGCACTGGTGAACCAGGGGATACGAAAAGTACAGGCGTGGACAGACCAGTTTTCGACTTTAGAAGTTGACTTCACCCCTACCGATGCCGCACAACCTGATCCGTTTTTTAATATCAATACGCCGGAAGATTTGGCCGAAGCAGAGGTGCTGTTGGGGCGCATGGTCGACTAGCATCACTTGAGTATTCAGAAAAAAAGAGCGCCGAAGCGCTCTTTTTTATAATACCGCAAACAAACCTATTGATCAGCTTATCAGGTTTCCATTGTTGCCATAATGGTGGCATTGTAGCGCTCGCCCTGCACGGTATTGGGGTTGATCAATTCGTTGAGGCGCTCAACGACGGCTTCGCTCAGGTGCACGTCGCTAGCTTTTGTGTTTTCTTCAAGGAAGGCAACATGTTGAGTACCAGGAATGGGAATAATATTGTCGTCTTGCGCCAACAGCCAGGCAAGCGCCAATTGTGCGGGTGTGCAGCCAACGTCTTCTGCGATGGCTTCGTATTCTGGCAATAGATTAAGGTTTTGCTCAAAATCATCGCCAATAAAACGTGGCATGTTGTGGCGAATATCGCTTTCTGGCAGTACCGACATATCGCGCAGTTTACCGGTAAAAAATGCACGCGCCAGTGGGCTGAAGGCCACAAAGGCTACGCCCAGTTCTTTACAGGTATCTAACACGCTGCCTTCTGGATTGCGTGTCCAGAGTGAGTATTCAGACTGCAATGCGGTAATCGGGTGAATGGCGTGAGCCTTACGCAAAGTGTTGGCATTCACTTCTGACATGCCGATGGTTTGAATTTTACCTTCTTTCACTAAGTCAGACAGGGTGCCGATTTGATCTTCCATCGGTACCTTGGGATCTACCCGGTGCAGGTAGTACAGGTCGATTACCTCGGTTTTTAAATTTTTCAGCGAGGTTTCGCAGGTGTGGCGCAGTACCTCGGGGCGGCCATTAACGCCGCGCTTACCGTCTGGGCCTTTGCCTAAACCACATTTGCTGGCGAGTACAAATTCGTTACGGCGACTACTCACTACTTCGCCCAGCAGTTTTTCGTTTTCGCCAAAACCATACAGGGCTGCGGTATCTAAAAAGGTGTAGCCCAAATCGAGGGCGCGCAATAACGTGGCTTTGCCTTTTTCGGCGCTGGGATAGCCATAGGCGTGCGACATGCTCATGCAGCCGAGGCCCAATTCAGAAACGTTAAACGGCCCGAGTTTTCTCGTTTTCATGGCAGATTTCCTGTTGTCTTAAAAACACAAAACCCGGAGTCGACCAAGCCGACTCCGGGGTGTAGATAGCATTTACAACTGGTACTCACAGGCAATAGGTTTAGCCTTCCAGTTGTTGCTCCAGTGAATGCAGGGTTTGCATGGCCTGCAAGCATTGTTTAACGCTGGCGTTAGGCTCGCGACCTTCTTTGATCGCGGCGACAAATTCGCGGTCGCACAATTCGATACCATCCATTGATACGTCTACTTTGGATACATCGATCTGATTTTCTTTACCATCGAACAGGTCGTCGTAACGGGCAATATAGGTGCCTTCGTCACAGATATAACGGAAGAACGTACCCAATGGGCCATCGTTGTTGAACGACAGTGACAAGGTACAAATTGCACCTGAAGGCACTTTCATACCAATGCTCATGTCCATGGCGATACCCAGGTTAGGGTGTTTTGGCCCTTGCAACGCATACGCCTGTGAACACTGTTCACCCGTTTGGTATTGGAACAGGTCAACCGTATGACAGGCATGGTGCCACAACAGGTGGTCGGTCCAGCTACGTGGATCGCCAGCGGCGTTGGTGTTGGTACGGCGGAAGAAGTAGGTTTGCACATCCATTTGCTGAATGTTCAGCTCGCCCGCTTTGATTTTGTTGTGAATCCACTGGTGGCTTGGGTTGAAACGGCGAGTATGGCCCACCATGGCAACCAAACCGGTTTCTTCCTGTTTCTTCACCACCGCTTCGGAATCAGCCAGGGTGTCGGCCATGGGAATTTCAACCAGCACGTGCTTGCCTGCTGCCATCGCCGCGATGGCTTGGTCAGCGTGCATTTGGGTTGGGGTGGTCAGAATAACCGCATCTAGCTCGGGGTTTGCCAGTGCTTCGTTGTAATCGGTGGTCCAGCTAGGAATACCACGCTCGTTCGCCAACTTTTCGGTTGACTCAGGGCGGCGGCCAACCAGTGAAACGACTTCTACACCTTCGATACGTGCCAGGGCGTCTAAATGCTTTTTCGCAAATGCGCCAACACCGGCTACACAAATCTTCATGAGCAACTCCTACGTTTTGTATTTCGTTGACCATCGAGCAGGCTGTTGAAAAAGTATTTGCGTGACAGATAGCGCGCAACTATTTCTCGTGTACAGCCTTCCAAGGCCCCTTATAGTGCACTGGATGCTAAAACAACGTACTACAGGGGGCAAGTTTCAAATCTTTGAAACGCTATGGGATTTTTATTCCAGCGAGTCGTAAGGCAGGCCCACGTAGTTCTCGGCGATGGTTTTTAAACCGTTCTCGCTGTGCAGAAAGTAATCCAGCTCGGCAGCAATCAGTTTTTTTTCGATAGGGTCATTATCGAATTTGTGCAGCATGGTGGTCATCCACCAGGAGAAACGCTCGGCCTTCCAGATACGGCGCAAACAGGTTTCGGAGTACTTCTCAATCAGGTCGGTGCGGCCTTCTTCGTACACTTTCACCATCAGGCTGTAGAGGGTGGCAATATCGCTGGCTGCCAGGTTTAAGCCCTTGGCGCCAGTAGGCGGCACAATGTGCGCGGCGTCACCCGCCAGGAACATACGGCCATATTGCATGGGCTCTGCCACAAAGCTGCGCAATGGCGCGATGCTCTTTTCAATCGATGGGCCGGTAATCATGCGCTCGGCAACATCAGAGGGTAACCGAGCCTTTAATTCGTCCCAGAAGCGCTCGTCGGACCAGTCTTCGACTTTTTCGTCTAGCCCTACCTGCACGTAGTAGCGGCTGCGGGTAGCAGAACGCATACTGCACAGTGAGAAACCACGCGGGCTGGTGGCGTAAATTAGCTCCTCATTAACCGGCGGTACCTCGGCCAGAATACCCAGCCAGCCAAACGGGTAAACGCGCTCGTATTCGGTGAGTACATCGGCGGGAATACTCTTCCGGGAAACGCCATGAAAGCCGTCACAACCGGCAATGTAGTCGCAGTCGATACGGTGGGTTTCGCCGTCTTTTTCGTAAGTTACGTAAGGCGCATCGGTTTTCATGTCGTGCGGCTTTACGTTATCGACACTGTATATGCTGAGTGCCCCGGCTTCGGTGCGTGCTTCCATCAGGTCGCGGGTCACTTCGGTCTGGCCGTAAACCATCACAGTTGAGCCGCCCGTTAATTCTTTCAGGTTAACGCGTACACGCTCTTCGCCATTGACCAGCTCAAAGCCTTCGTGCACATAGCCTTCGGCGTCCATACGCTTGTCGACTTTGGCTTCACGCAACAAATCAACCATGCCCTGCTCCAGTACACCGGCGCGAATACGGCCCAGTACATAGTCGGGGGTTTGGCGTTCGAGAATAATATTTTCAATGCCGCGATTGTGCAGAAGCTGCCCCAACAACAGGCCAGAGGGGCCCGCACCAATGATCACTACTTTTGTTTTCATATTATGTTATCTCCAGTCAATACCGGTCAGGCAAACCAGACTAGTCTATAGGTAGGTAAAGGTTTGCATTTTCCTTTGACTTAACCGGTGATAAAAGGCATGTTTCACACTAAAAATTATACTTTTACAAGATTTTGCTTAAAAAACATACCAGCCGAAAGCAACCTATGAGCAAGTCAACGCACACGATTCCCATTTTTAAACTGTACGGCGAAGCCGAGGCCTGGCATACGCTCGACCTTATTCACATTGAAGAGATCGCCTACCGCAGCCGTCCCAACAATTGGGAAATCAAACCACACCGCCATGCCGATATCGCCCAGTTGTTTTATTTAAAAACCGGGCAAGCCGAAGCCACCATTGATGGGCAACCACAAACAGTGCAAACACCCTGTGTACTGCTGGTACCTATGATGACAGTGCATAGCTTTTGTTTTTCTACCGATATACAGGGGTATGTATTGAGTATAGCCGCACCGCTGCTGCAGCAACTAAAGATTCACCTGGGACGTGAGCAGTCGTTGCTGGAAGCCAAGGGCGCACGGCCGTTAAAGCAAAATCTGGCCGCGATAGATACCCTGTTTACCCTGGTCAATGATGAATACCACCTTGCGAAGGCCGGGCGGGAGTTGATGCTGGAATCAACCGTTAGCAGCCTGATGCTATTGTTAGGCCGGGCTATAACCAGTGCCCAAGGCAGTGACCAATCCCCCACCGAAGACCGCAATACCTATCATTATGGCCGTTTTATTCAGCTGGTAGAGCAACACTACCGCAAGCACTGGTCGATTGAGCAATATGCCGCCAAGCTGTCGATCAGTAGTGCGCATTTGAATGTGATTTGTCAGCAAGCGGCGGGAAAAACCGCCTTACGGCTGATACACCAGCGGCTGATTGAAGAAGCCAAACGCAACCTCATTTACACCTCAATGACCGTGGCCGAAACCGCTGAAGTGCTCGGCTTTAACGAGCCCGCCTACTTCGCCCGCTTTTTCAAGCGTTATACCGGCATGACTGCTAAAGATTTTCGCAAAAGCAGCCTGCTACGCGGCCAGCACTAGGGCCTGATGTTTATTAGGTTTGCGCCCATTGCCGAATCATATTGTGGTAGACACCGGTAAGCTGCACAATTTCTGGAGAGTCATCCAGTTTGTTGCGCAACGATTGAATAGCCATATCCATGTCAAATAACAGTGCCCGTTTTTCATCGCTACCGATCATGCTTTGCAGCCAGAAGAATGACGCCAGGCGTCGCCCCTTGGTTACCGGCGTTACCCGGTGCAGGCTGGTGGAGGGGTAAAGCACCATATCGCCTGCCGGCAGTTTCACTTTTTGTGGGCCGTACGTATCTTCAATGATTAATTCACCACCTTCGTATTCATCGGGTTCAGAAAAAAACAATGTGATAGAAACATCGGTTCTGACCTTGACCGGCGTGCCGGGTACCTGACGAATGGCGTTATCAACATGTACCCCGAAATTGCCGCCGCCTTGATAACAGTTAAACAACGGAGGGAATATTTTCAGCGGCAGCGCAGCTGACATAAACACATTATTACGCGAGAGTGCATGCAGAATCAGGTCACCGAGTTTGCCAGCGGCCTCTGAACCTTCCGGCAATTGCAAATTATTTTTCGCCTTTGCGCTTTGATAGCCTGCCGTCACATTGCCGTCTGTCCAATCAGCGTCGAGCAATATCTGTTTTGCTTCTCGCACTTGTTCTTTGCTAAGCACCTCAGGAATTTTAACTAACACGGTTACCTTCTCTTGAATATTATTAACCTGGCGCGTCCGTGCGCCGCTTATTAACCCAACAAAGCCGGGCTACGCCCGGCTGTTATTTGTCAATTTGATGGAGCACAGCTGTGTTCCATCAAGCCAACAGGTTAAAACGCGTACGACGTACTGAGCGAGAAATAACGACCTTCACCAGGGATAAAATGGCCACCCCCCAGCTGGTCTTCATACGCCTCATCGGTCAGGTTGCTGCCGTTAAGCTGTACACCCCACTGATCACTGATCTGATAGGACACCAACATATCCCAGACCAGGTAGTCGTCGGCCTGAGAAGGGGTAGTGGAGGTTCTGTTGTAGCGATCACCAATATATTGCGCACCCAAACCGAATGCCAGTTGGCTGGTAATATCATAGCGCCCCCATAGACTAAAGGAGTGCTCGGGTGTTCCGCCCAATTCGCTGCCGATCAGTTCTGCATCGTCACCCAGGGCTTTAACCACCTTGCTGTCTTGAAAAGTGTATGCGGCGGTTATACCAAGCTGTTCAGTAATTTGACCGGCAGCACTTAGCTCCAGACCATCCACGCGCTGCTCGCCTTCCAGAACGTCGAAACGGCCATTGTCATCAGCGAAAAAATCATCCGGCGCATCGGTGAGGGCATCGGTTTTTTCCGTGCGAAAAATTGCAGCACTGGTAAACAGGCGACCGTCTAATAACTCCCATTTTGTGCCCAACTCATAGCTGACTGTTTTCTCCGGATCCAGACTAACGCTATTGCCACGAGTAGACGGCGTTAAATCGATAGAAGTCGGAATGAAAGAATTGCCAGCGCCAAAGTAAATACTGCCATTTTCAGCAGGTTTGTAGACGATACCCAGGTTCCAGCTCAGCTCCTTAGCTTCGGCATCCACTTTTGCAGGCTCGGCTTCGCTCAAATCGTAAGCGTAGTCAATGTCAAAGGTGTCATAGCGCAACCCCAGTGAAAGCTCCCATTGTGGATTCAGGGTCAGGGTATCAAATATATAAAACGCCTTGGTGTCGCCCGTGGCATGCTCGTCTTTGCCGGTGCGTGCATAACGGCCGGTAAAAGCAATATTCGGATCGGGGTTATAGAGGTCGACCAATACCGGGGTGTCGGCGAGGTTATCCGCCACTACAGCGGTATAATTCCAACGCTGAAATTTCTCCTCGGCAAATTCCACACCCGCAACCAGATCGTGCGTAATGGCACCCGTCTGGTATTGGCCGATCAAATCAAGTTGTAATACCTTGAGCGAGTCCTCGGTGTCGCGAGTCTTTTGGTGATCCAGCCCTATATCAGTGCTGGTCCCCTGATCTTCAAAGCGGGGGGCGTTCACGATGGATTGCCGCTCTACCGAACCAGTTCGGCCCAGCAGGCGCAAGGTAGTGGATTGGTTCAGGTCTTTTTCGTAGGTGGCAGTAAGGGATTGAGCTTTGATATCTTCAAAGTCTCGATGGGTGTTGCCGTAAAAGTTGCGGTAATCCACTGGGGGTGCTTTGCCCTCATAGGGCTCCAGTGCAGCGACAGTATCCCTGCCAGCTCTTACCCAGGGCAAGCCGTAATCGGGAAGGTTGTCCTGCTTTTGGTAATCTGCATTGACCGTCAAGCGCGAATCTGTGCCCAGCCCAGTAGCAAACGAGAGCGCCACCGCATTCTTGGAGTTTTCCACCTCATCACGACCGGCTACTTCGCCATCATCGGCTAGCAGGTTAACTCTTAACGCGGTGGTTTCACCCAACCTGACGTTGGAATCCAATTGCGCGCGGTAGTCGCTTTCGCTACCAGCACGCAGGTTTACATCATTGAATTCGTCCAGCTTGGCGGTTTTGGTTTGCAGGTTAACACTACCCCCAGCCGCGCCACGGCCATAAACCGCAGAGCTAGGCCCTTTGGCCACTTCCACAGCTTCAACATTATAGGTGTCGCGGGTATAGCCAGCGATATCGCGGACTCCGTCGACGGTGATGTTATTGCGGGCATCAAATCCTCGAATCGACATTTGGTCGCCAGTTGGCGTGCCGCCTTCACCCGCAGCCAACGAGATACCGGGCACGTTGCGCAATGCATCACGCAAGCTGTCTACGTTGCGGTCTTTCATCACAGATTGAGGAATAACCGTAATCGTTTTCGCCGTATCTAACAAAGGTTGCGTATATTTTGGTGATGTTGATTCGTCGACCTTGTAGCTGGATTCGCTTCGCACAGAAGCTTGCGACGTGGGTAATTCTTTAAGCCCTTCGGCAAAGGTGCTAGCAGTAGGAAGTGCGGCGGCAATCGTCAGTGCCAATGTGCTGCGCCGAAACCCTGCGGGCAAGTATCGCTTGCTTTCCATCTTAGATGTCCTCCATCGGTATAAAAATAGGCAAATTGACCCTCTATCAGGGCGGCAGCACTATATATCTACAGTAATGCAAATGCAAACCATTATTATTTACATTAGCAAATGAATATTTTACACTGCCCGGGTTTCCTGCACATGAGGCGATACAACTCAGCAGACCGTTTGGTATTTTTTGGAGTGTGATTGTGAAAAATCCTGTCGTAAACCAGCCTGATAGCCAAAAGGCATGGCGATTCAAGACGCTCTTATCCGTGCTCGCCTGGTTTTGGTTTCCTGCTCTATCGCTAGCTGACAGCCCGGCCCAGGTCGACCGTTTAACCCATCAATGGCTCGATATTGAACGCCAGGCTGGCCACTTGGAGGCCGATTGGAAAATGCAAAAACCCCTTCTTGATCAACGACTGACTTTATTGCGTGCCGAAAAAAAGCAGTTAACAGCGCTTCTGGAAAGAAGTGATGCCAACAAGGATGAAGTGGATGTGCGCCGTGCCGAGTTAGTGGCAGAACAAACCAATCTTGAACGACAGCAAGCTCGGTTAACGCAGGCGTTAAGCTTGCTGCAATCTGAGGTAGAAAGTATAGCCCCCCTGCTTCCCCCCACACTGGCAGCAACCTGGAAAGAAGAGCAAAACGCTTTGCCAGAGGAAGCGGAAACATCACAGCGCCTGCAGGTGGCGTTGGCGCAACTTGGACACCTGGCCGATTTCGATCAGCGTATTTCTGTGCATGAAAGTACTATCGACGATGTCGGTGAGCAGGCCTTACTGGTAAAGCAATTGTATCTGGGGTTGGGTATCGCCTGGTTTGTCAGTCGTGACGGATCGGTGGCTGGTTGGGGGCAGGCCTCCTCCGACGGTTGGGTTTGGCATTTGGATGACAACATAAACGCTGATGCCATTCAAAACACCATCTCCATATTTGAAAAACGCCAACCCGCTGAGCTGGTCAGTTTACCTGCGCAACTGATCAGCACGCACAATACGGTGAAATCAGGGACTGCAAAATGATCAAGCGTTTGATGTTAGCTTTATTATTAACCCGGCGACAAAAGAGATCTCCTTATCTGTTTAGTCGAACGCCACGGAAATACCTGCGGAATTTTACGAAATCCCTTGTATTTCCATGGCTTACATTGGCCTGCGGCCAATGGCGGCGCGTCCGTGCGCCGCTTATTAACCCGACAAAAATATTCGTCGGGCTAATATTGTGTTCACCACTGATGCTTGTCAACGAAAGCCATGCCAATGAAGACTCCCTGATCGATCGTATCGATCAGGCGCAAAAGCATCTTTCCAGCACCGAAAATCGTATTGCTGATGCGCGCCAACGTATGGCTAGTCAGATTAATAGGCTGGAGCGTGAGGTGCTTGCCTTACGTGAAAAGGCTGCCGTTGCCCAACGCCTTGCGGACGAGAAAACCCTGAGCTTATCGAAACTGGAAAAGCGCCTTGAAAATTGGCGCCAGCAACAGGTTTATCAGCAAAACCTGTTGCATCGTTTCCTGCAACAGAATGGCACCCGGGTAACCACTAACCGATCGGGCGCAGACTCCATGACGGTAGTAATAACAGAGGCAAAAATATTACGTAACCGCTTTCAACCCACCTGGCAGACTGCGGATATTGTCTTGCCGTCAGGCGAAATTTCAACCCTGCCGACTCTGGGTATTGGCCCTGTGACCTGGTATTGGGATGAAAACGCGGAGCGCGCAGGCCTGGCCAGTGTGCATGATAGTACGCAGGGGGTCTTGCATAGCGACATATTACTGGATGCCAGTGATAGCAAAGGGCTCGCGGCGCTTCGTCAGCAAGCACGAGGAGAGCTTGTTTTTGACCCAACCCTGAGTCGCGCGATGGCGCGTGAGCAACATGCTGAAAGCCTGTTAGAACACTTAATGAAAGGCGGGTTGTGGGCGGTTCCCATTCTATTATTTGCTTTGTTTGCCTTGAGTATTGCGTTGATAAAAGCCACCCAGTTGTGGCGTTTGCCAACGCTGGTACGCTTTACACCAGCCAGCTTACAGAATGCACTAACGACCAATGCCGGGCCTCTAACCACGAATGTCAAAGGCATGCAGGCGACCTTGCTGAACATCGCTCATAACGAACCATTACCCAGTCAACGAGATGATCAGTTATTTATGCAATTGCAGGATGATCGCCGCTGGCTGGACCGCTGGATCGGGGCCATTGCCATTACCGCCGCTGTCTCACCGTTATTGGGCTTGCTCGGCACGGTCAGCGGCATGATTGAAACCTTCAAAATGATGACATTGTTTGGTTCTGGTGATCCAGAAGTGGTTTCCGGTGGTATCGCCCAGGCCCTGGTCACCACCGAGTTGGGATTGGTGGTCGCCATTCCTGCATTAATTCTCAACGCTGTGTTGTCACGTCGAGCAAAAACCTATTACAACGACCTGGAAAGTTTTGCCATTTTGCTGAGTAAGACCGACAACTTAGTTGTAAATGCACCGGTAAATGCCACCCCGAATAATCCACCACTAACACCATCACCTCAGAGCAAAGGTGTTGCAAAAGAGGTGCCGGCATGATCGATCAACTACTTGGCAATTGGTTGTGCTGGGCCATTGTTCTATTGGCCCTGGTTTGTTACCAGCAATTGTGGGTGAACTACCTTGGTCTGCGCGCGGAAACCGATCAGCTGGATAACCCCCAAGACCACCAGCACGACGCCGTAATGCAATGCGATTTTTCCAATATATTGATTGGCGCCCTGCCACTACTGGGCCTGCTCGGAACCATTATGGGGTTGCTGGATTGCTTTGCTGGGATTGCCAATGAGGGAGCAAGCGGCAAACTGGTGAGCGGTGGTATCACCGATGCCTTACTCACCACACAACTGGGCTTGGTGTGCGCAATACCCGGTTGGCTATTGCAAGCTTTTGTGCGATCAAAAACGGGGCAATCAAAAGTGCGGTGCACGAATTCACATCTGGTCTCGCACTACGCTCCAGGCAGGTCTTAGTATGCCAACTCGATTACAACGTCGCCTGGAACAACAGCATACCCAGGGGATCGATTTGTCCCCCTTATTGGACGTGGTATTTATTCTGCTGATCTTTTTTATTGTCACTACGGTGTTTGTAAAAGAAACCGGTGTGAAAGTGGACAAACCACAGGCTATTTCTGCGCAAAAACTTGAAAAAACAGTGGTACTTCTCGCCATTACCGAAGCGGGCGAAGTGTACTACGACGGTGCCAACATTGGCGTGGCGGGTGTGCGTGGCACCGTCGAACAACTGCAGCGCAACGAGCCGCGCCCTGTCGTAATTCAAGCCGATCAATCTGTTCCCACTAAATTGCTGCTAGAAGTGATAGACGAAGCCAAATTGGCCGGTGCTGAAACCGTCAACCTTGCTGCACTGAATCCTTAGGAAAAGCGCAATGGCGAATTTTTTTAACGCTTTCAGATTCAGTTTCGGTATGTCCAGGCAACAGTTAAACGCCAGCCTGCTCAGTCTCAGCATTTTGATGCTCGCCTTATTCACCCTGTGGCTGGGGCATTGGCTACCCGCAAAAGTGCCAGAGAAAATTGAGCTGCGTGAAGTCGCAATGGTACTGCCACCTCCGCCACCTCCGCCTCCACCACCGGAGCAACACCAGGTGGTGGAAACACCGGTCAGTGTGCAGATTCAGGGGGCGGGACCAGCCATTCCATTAATCGAAGTGGAGCAAAAGATTGACCTGGTTAAACCGGAGATCCCGGTTATCGATACGCACAATACGCAGTGGCAATCATTGGACATTGACTGGAATGCATTTGACCTTAACCAGTTAGACGGCTTCCCTAATTTGCTTACCCCACTACGAATTCGCTTTCCCAAAAGTTTGCGTCGTCGTGGTATTACACGTGTATTGGTAAAGCTGGATATTGTAATCAATGAACAGGGCCAGGTAACCCTGGTTGATATTGTGGAAAACTCGCATCCGGAATTGATGACTGAAATCCAGCGGCTGGTGCGTGACAGCCGGTTTAGCGCCCCGAAAAAAGACGGTCAGGCAGTACGCGCACGTTTTATCTGGCCGGTAGCCATTGAACCTTGAGAAACACGAGTCTTAAGCATGCCTCAAAAGAGTTCCAATATGAAAAATAAATGTTGTCACCAAATTTTGTTGTTTCTCTTGATTGGAGTAACGTCCCTATCCGCTTGCGCAGAAATTACTGTAAAACTGCAAGCTCCCCGCTGGGAATTTCTTCTACAAAACCAACCCTGGGGTGCGGCAGAGGCACAGTTGGCTGCAGGAGAATCCAGTTTTGCCCGCAGTATTCAACCATTGCTGGCTGCTCAGGATCACACTGCCATTCTAAACGCTTTTGAGAAGCGCAATATTGACAACGACAGCGCCGCACTACGACTGCTACGTGGTCAAGTGCTATTGAGCCTGAAACGCTACCAGGAAGCAGAAACCGCTTTGCAAGCGACGTTGGCCAGTATGCCCGATCTAGCGTTAGCTCATCGCAGTATCAGCATGGTCTACATGTTGACTAAACAATATTCCAAGGCACGCCAGCACTTAAGTCGCAGTATTGAGTTGGGTGTGGCCGATGCCCAGGTTTACGGTCAACTGGCTTTCGTGAACCTCCAATTGGGACAGGCGGCCAGCGCAGTAGCAGGCTACCAGCAGGCGTTGTTTATGGAGATGGATAACGACCAGTGGCGCCAGGGCTTGTTGTTCGCACTGATTCAAAGCCATGCCTTCGATCAGGCCCAAGTCATGCTTGAAGAAATGCTGCAAAACGATGCAAAAAATCCGCAACTGTGGTTGCAACGCGGACAACTGGCCTTGAAGCAGGAACGCCCGCAACAAGCCATCGCCAGCCTCGAAACAGCATTGCAATTGGGCATAAACGACGCCGACAATATTGCCACCACCGCACAATTACACATTCAAAGTGGCAGCCCACGTCGGGCGGTGGATTTGCTGAACGGCCACCTGCGCACGCTGGTAAATAACGGTAAAACCGCGATGCTGGATCAGATCGCAGCCTGGCTCGCACATCAGGAAGACTGGCGCGAACTGCGCTCTTTATTGCGTTCGCTCGACCGCGACAAGACAGCGTTGCCCGTGCCGTTTGCATCCCGATTTGCAGTTTACCGTGCGCAGGTTGCCATCGCCGATGGCAAGCAAAAACAGGCTCGCCAGCACTTACAACGCGCGATTGCCGACGACCCCGCAAATGGTGAAGCCCTGCTCTTACTCGCAAAACTGCTTCGCGATGAGCGCCGTAACGAACAGGCGGTTCTCTACTATACGCGCGCGGAAGCGCTGCCCCTGTTCAAGGAGCGCGCCTGGCTGGGGCGTGCCCAGTTGGAAATTGACCGCCAGAATTATAAGGAAGCCTTGCGTGTGTTAACCCTGGTGGCGCAAGCCAATCCCAATCGGGGCGACGTGAGAGCCAATATAGAATCATTACAAAGTTTGCTGCGTTCTCAGGGATAGAGCGACATGAAAAAAATCCTGACAACGTTACATCGTTGGCTTGGCTTTCCAGTGGGGCTATTGTTCGTAATTACCTTTGGTACGGGCTGCCTTACCGCTCTCGATGAATTATTGGAACGAAGAGAACAACATCTTTTTAATACCAATTACACCTATCGCGCCACTACAGTGGAAGAAGATGCGAAGGCCATATCGACGATCATTCAAGGCAAGCAAAGTATCAGGCAGTTACAACTGCCTTCGCCAGCAACACCTTACTATCAGGTCTTTGGCCGAGGGGAACATTGGGTTTACCCCATTGATGAACTTGACAACGAAAAACACATCACCACAACGAATGAAGGTGTTTTTCGTACCCTGTTGCAGTTGCATCGCAATTTCCTATTGGGCAGGGAAGGCCTTTGGGGTATTGAAGGATCTCACTATGCCGCCTGGGTGGGGCTGATTGCCCTTTTTTTAAGCCTGTTGGGGCTGTGGCTCTGGTGGCCTCTGCGCAAGACATTTACGGCAAAAGATGTCGTACCACGCGGTCGTAAGCGCAAACATTTTTACTATAGCCATATGACCAGCGGCATTGTTGTATTGCTGGTTATTATACTGCTATCACTGACGGGTGCATCAATTACCTATCGCGCTATTACTCAACAACTTCTTGGTATAGAAAGCGACAAAGCACCTTCTATCGAGGCAAGCACGCTCGATAAGCATTGGCTGGCATGGTTGAGCGCTGCCTATGCACACATGCCAAAACATTCACAACTGGAAAAAATTCGCTTTCCCCGCCAACCACAAGCAAACCCGGGAACCAGCGGCCCTACAAATGCAGCAAACAACCCGATAGAAAACCTACTGGAAAATACCGGCCAAACAAACGCACCTCAAATTCTGGAATTCCAGTTTCAAACCCAGGGCGACTGGCTTGGTCTTGCCGGCAGCAAGGTAAAAATTGACAAACCGTCTGCACAGCTCGTGGATGTTATTTTGTTTGCCGATTTACCATTCGCTGGAAAACTCTATTCCATACTCGTACCCCTACACACAGGGCACCACCTTCCCACCATTTATGGGCTTGCATTGCTTGTTTTCAGCCTTCTTGGTACAGCAATGGTATTTTCGGGTTTAGTGAGTTTTGTTGTTAAAAAACGAAAAACGTCAAAAAATGTGGCTACTTTTTTATCCAAAGCAACAACCTTGAGACGTTCCTATGAATAACCAACGCAACCGAATACTCACACCTGTTGTTACTATTAGCCCGGCGACCAATGGCGGCGCGTCCGTGCGCCGCTTATTAACCCAACAATAATGGTTGCCGGGCTAATAAGACAGTCTAAGCTCAAAAATGTGTTGCGGGGCGGGGCCGAGGTGTGAGGAGTCTCTCTAAAGTAACGGCTAAAAAATATCCTCGACTTTTTTCGACAGGCTCACGGTATAGCACTGCACCACTTCGCCGGCTTTTTTATCCCCCACCCCTTTCGACAGTTTGACCGTTTTCGGGTGAAACAAAAAATTATCTTTTTTGTCGGCATAGAAACGTACTCGCTCACCTGCCAACACCTCACCTGGCTGCGCTACCGACTCTAACCGGGCCGCCATGTTCACGGCCATGCCTTCAAGGTCTGACAAGTCGGTAACTTCATTATGCACCAGCGATACCTCGCCAACTTCAACACCAATGCGCAAGGAAAAGCCAGCAGAAGTCAGCACGTCGCGCATCATGCAGGCGCACACTAACCCCACCGTGGCGTTATTGAATGTTGCTCGCAGTGAATCCCCTTCCATATTCGGATAAGAGGCTTTCCAACGATTTAAAATTGGCTTGATCAAGCCGCGAAATAACGACAACTTTTCTGAGAGCTCGGTACCTTCCCATTCGGAGAAACCTTTGAGGTCCATAAACAGAATGGTTAGATTGCGCGCACGTTGCTGCTCGTGTTCTGCCGCCAGCTCCAACAAACGAGGCCAGAACTGTTCTTTTACTTCGGCAATTTTTTCTTTAAGTTCCCAACGCAAGCGAGGATTATTATGCAGCCCCAGCTGGCCTTGCAAAATACGGTTGGCCTCAAGCTGCAAGTTTGCCAGCAGTTCAGAGGGCAAGTAGGCATCTGACTCAATCACCGACAGTGTTACCAGTGCCCCCCCGGCTACATCCTGAATCGATTTAAGCCGCAGCAGAATTCCCCAATAGGTTGCCTCAAGGTGCTCAATCAAAATAGGCAGCGTGGCAATTTCACTGGGTGTTAAGCGGTAGGGGTAACGCAATTCAATACTGATAGCAGGACCATAGATACGCTCAAACTCGCCCCGGCGATAGAGAGTTTTCTCGCGACCGCTTTCATCCCAGAAAGCATATTCGCAAATAACCTTGGTAACATCCCACTGTTGAATATCTGCTCGCCACAATTTTGCCCCGGTTAGTTTGGCCCGGCACAACTTGGCATTTTTTAAACAGGCTTTACGCAGATCGCAATCGGTAAGATTGGCCTCTTGCAATTGAGCATTGGTGAGGTCTTTGCCCGACAGGTTAACCCCAACGAGAATCGCACGCTTAAGGCTTACACCCACCAGTATTGCATCGGTTAGGTTAGCACCGGTGAAATCTATATTGTTTAAATTGGCCTGCGTAAAATTTACCCGTTGCAGATTAGCACCCGCCAAATTAACGCCCGACAAATCGTGATTGGAGAGGTTTTGCCCTTCCAGGTTACTACCACTGAGTAAGGTGCCGCGTAAATCCAGCGTGCTCAAATCGTGGCCACGAAAATCGATCTTTTGCAGGCACGCCCCGGTTACCGTGGCCGTGAGCAGATTAGCTTGAGACAAATTGCTGAATGACAAATTGGCGTTATCAAGCCGTGCCGCGATTAGTTTGGCACCTCGAAAATCGTTATATTTAAGTTCAGCTCCACGCAGGTCAGCAGAAATAAAATTACACTGGCGCAGGCTGCACGACTCAATACGCGCATTTTTTAAGGATATATCAGAAAAGTCGTAGCCATCGAGGTTGAGCTTCTCCAGCACAATGCCTTCCAGCGAGGGCAACTCCGCCGCAGGCTTTTTGCCACGCCAGCTATTCCAGTGCTTACTGCCTTTTTGCAGCTGCAGCAATAACTCACTACGATCCATGATTGGCTCAACTCCCATAGGTATGCTCTCTTAACCTCTATTCTCAACTGCCAACGGGTATATTGGCGTTTATAGCCCCGCACAGCAGCTGTGCTTTCAGGGGCTCCACATTGTAACAAAAGCATAAAATAACATCTTCGACAGAGCGCACATTCTGCAACCTCACCAAGTTTGCTATTGGCCGTCATAATTTCTTCTACAAACTGCAACCTGTCTATTACAACGGTGTAACCCAACGGTGGTTTCATTGCGCCAACTTGGCCTCGGCTGGCCAATCCTGATTACATTAACGGAAAGGACCCACCGGCATGATAAAACACACTACACTGATCGCTCTATTGGCTGCCAGCCCGTTGGCTATGGCCAATGACCTGATCATTACCCACATTTACGACGGCCCCCTCACTGGCGGTGTCCCCAAAGGCGTTGCCGTAAAAGCACTCAACGATATTAGCGACCTGAGCCAATACGGACTGGGCAGCGCTAATAACGGCGGCAGCACCGATGGGGAAGAGTTCACCTTTCCCAACGTTGCGGTAACAGCCGGGGAAACCCTCTATATCGCCAGTGAAAGTGCACAATTTGCGGCATTTTTTGGTTTTGCGCCCGACTACACCAGCAGTGCCATGGCTATTAATGGCGACGATGCCATCGAGCTGTTTTATAACGGCGCGGTGATTGATCTATTCGGCGATATTAATGTCGATGGTACCGGGCAAGCCTGGGACTATATGGATGGCTGGGCCGCCAGACTCGACACAGTGACACAGCCTAGTGCCTCATTTGATCTCGCTCAATGGGCATTCAGTGGGCCAAATGCCCTTGATGGTGCCAATACCAATGCCTCGGCAACCAGCCCGATACCGGTAGGTACCCCTACTGACCCGAACGAGCCACCCGCGCCACAACAGGTGCTTATCTCGGCCATTCAAGGCAACCCCTCAAGCTATGGCAGCAACCAATTTGGCGAAACGGATGTAAGCCCGTTGCTGGGGCAAAGCGTCACCATTGAAGGCATTGTCGTTGGCGATTTCCAGCGTAATGACAGCGACGAAACCCGTAACCTCAATGGTTTTTACTTACAGGAAGAAACCACCGATAGCGACAATAATCCGCTTTCATCAGAAGGCATTTTCGTTTACGACAACAACTTTGGCGTTGATGTATCCATCGGTGATCGGGTGAAAGTATCTGGTACCGTAGATCAATATTTCGGTGAAACTCAATTAAGTGATATCGCCGAGGTTACTGTGGTTGATGCCAACCTCGATCCAACCCTCAGTCTAGTCACCACTGCCCAGATTGATCTGGCCAGCAATACCGATACTTCAGTCAATCAAAATGGCGTCTATCAACCAGACCTGGAAGCCTACGAGGGTATGCTGGTAGAGCTGGCCGGTACGCTGCAAATTATCGAGCAGTTTCAACTGGATCGCTTTAATGAGATTCGCTTGATCGCCGGCGAACGCCCGGCGCAATACTCGCAAATCGCCACACCAGACCCTGCAGGTTACACCGACTACCAGCAGGCGATTGGCGCACGCAGCATTGTGTACGATGACGGTTTGAACGAACAAAATACCGACATCAACAACCTAGATGGCTTTGCCCCCTATTCAGACGCCACTGCACCCCGCATGGGTGATACCGCTACCAACCTCACTGGCGTGCTGGATTATAAATGGGCAGGCGCCAGCGCCTCGGGTGCGACGTGGCGAGTACGTTCGCATATCGACGGTAGCAACACGTTTACCCGCACGGCCGATGGCAACTCACCCAACCCTCGCCCCAGCCAACCACACGCGATTGACGCACCATTGAAAGTAGCCTCATTTAACGTGCTCAACTTTTTCAAAACTCTGGATGCGCCCAATCAGCAAACGGCTATTGGCATGGCCCCACGGGGTGCTGATGATCTGTCCAGATTCGGCGTAGAACCTGCCGACTTGGAATATCAGCGCCAGTTGGCCAAATTAGTGAATGCCATTACTGCGCTTGATGCCGACATCCTAGGCTTGGTTGAGCTGGAAAACGAGTTCGATACCGAGAATGATGGTTCTACAGCCATTGAAGCACTAGTGAACGCCTTAAACACTGCGCTGGGCGAAGCACGTTACGATTACGTATTTCCTGGCAGTCAGTTTGTGGGTACTGATGCCATCGCAGTAGGCTTTATTTACAATCGCATGACCGTATCGGTAACACCTGGCAGTACACCAGCCCAGCTTAACGATACTGTTGTTGCAAGTTTGCCATCGTTCTCATCCCATGACCTTGACAACGACCCCATCTTTGATGGTGAAGCCACCAACCGTGTATCACTAGCCGTTAACTTTACCCACTTGCTCAGTGGCGAACAGCTCACGGTAGTTGCCAACCACTTCAAATCCAAAGGTCAATCTGGTCTCAGTGATACCGCTAGCCCTAACTATGACCAAAACGACGGCGCTGGCTACTGGAATCAACGACGCTTGCTGGCCGCCATGGCAGTTACCGAATGGCTGGCAACCAACCCAACCGGCATTGACGACAACGACCAAATTATTTTGGGCGACCTGAATGCTTACGCCATGGAAGGGCCTGTGCAATATCTGCTGCAACAAGGTTTTAACAACGTAGAAACTGAAGGCAGCTATTCGTACGTGTTCTCCGGCCAAACCGGCACACTGGATTACCTGTTAGTGAGCGACAGCCTGCAGGCCAAGTTGGTAGATGCTGCGATCTGGCATATCAATGCCGACGAGGCTGATGCCATAGACTACAACCTCGACTTTGGCCGCAGTGCCGACCTTTACTCAGCCGACCAAGCTAGCCGAAACTCTGACCACGACCCAGTGGTAGCAGGCTTTCTTGTTAACGCCACACCTGAAGCATTACTCGCTAGTTTTAAACAGGCTGTTGAACGCGGTCTGTTAAGCGGTAACAGCCGGCATCCAAAAATACAGGAGCGCATGTTAAGAAAAGTAAAACACAACCTGAAAAAAATCGTGCGTGCCAATAAAAAAGAAAAATATAAAAAAGTCTGCCGGATTCTGGAACGAGTGAATGGTTATTCCGACGGAAGATTCTGGCCATACGATTTGCTGCAAGGTGAAGGTTTGAAAAACTTTAACCAGCAAGTCAACTGGGTCTCCGAAAGCTCAAACTGTCAATCTATCGATCACTAAAAATAACGATCGCATTGACAAATATTTATATAGGATGAACACCAAGGTGCAAGGATGCACCACCTTTTTCAATCTATCTCGCTTAACCCTCCACCTTAAACTCTGCGCCCATCAATAAATAACATCACACTTTCGGCCACACTGCATTTTTTCACTAAAGAGTCGAATAGAACCAATACCAATCGAAAGCACCAACTTTTCACTCCTTTTAATTATTTATGACAGTGACTTTTTTAACCAGTCTGTCATGTTCTTCGTCAAAAATTCGCGCACAGAAAACAAACCCATAGGACTATAAATCATGAACGCTCTACGCAAAAACGCACTGGCATTTTCTATCGCCAGTACAATCATTCCTGCTGCTTTTGCAGAAACAAAAGCAGCAGATAAAATTGAAGAAGTTTACGTACTATCTAAACCCACCACCTTTGCCAACTCATTAGTTAATCAAGACATGCTTGATCAACAAGCCAGTCTTACCAGTGTATTGGCTGTGATTAACAACCTTCCAGGGGTATTGATTAATGAAGGCGATACGTTTGGTGGCGATGATTGGTCAACAACCGTTTCGATACGTGGATTTCAATTAAGCCTGGACGAACAACAAATCGGCATGACGATCGACGGCATCCCCAATGGTGGTTCCAACTACGGCGGCGGTTCAAAAGCCAACCGGTTTATCGACACGCTTAACCTGGAGACCGTTAATGTATCTCAAGGTACTGCGGATATTGCCTCTCGCTCTCACGAAGCACTGGGCGGAACTCTAGACTTTATTACCCAAGATCCAAAAGCAGAGGAAGGCTTGCGTGTAAACTTAACCACTGGCGACTTCAATGCACAAAAGTTTTACGTGCGCTACGACACTGGGCTACTGTTTAACAACACCACCGCTTACCTCAGCTATTCTGATGCTAATGCTAATGCTTGGATTGATGAATCTGGCGAATCTAACCGCACTCACTTGGCAGGTAAATTTATTACCGAGCTGGAAAGCCTTAAAATTACCGGTTATGCCTCATACGATGATACTCATGAAGATAACTACCAGCGAGTCACCTTGTCTGAGTACAAGCAGAATGATGAGTGGGATAGATTGACCGGCGACTGGACCGGCATTCCTTTTGTAGACCAGCTGTACCGTCGCGGATGGTCGACCTTGCGCGAAAACACGCTTGCTTATGTTAAATTTGATTTTGCGCTGAGTTCTAGTGTAAATCTGCAAGTAACACCTTACTACCATGATAACGAAGGACGCGGCGACTGGCTGCCCCCCTACGTCGTAGATGTAACTAACGACACTAACGGCAACAGTGAATTGATTTCTGGAAATACCGTTGTGGGCGGCTCAGATCTCGGTAAAATTTATTTTGTTGATGCCAATGGCAATGCACTTACGCCTGCTACAAATTGCCAGACTTCACTCACGTTTCCTTATGGCGGTACGAGTGGCAATCCTGCCGCAGACCCTGCCTGCTACGGTAGCAATGCCATTCCTGTAGGCTCTTATCGTCATACACACTACGAGATGCAACGCTTTGGTTTCACCAGCGATCTAACTTGGTCAACAGAAATTCAGGGCATCGCAAACGAAGTACGTGTAGGGCTCTGGTACGAAGACCGTACCCGTGAGGAATCCCGCGATTGGCACAAAATTATAGACTCACGCACCTCTTACGATTTTGACAATACACCTTACTGGATAACGTACGATCGTGAATACCCGTACGAAACCTTTATGTACTACCTGGAAGATACTATCCAAATCGGCGATCTGAGTATTCGCATCGGTGGTAAGCAATGGTATGTTGATGTCGAGAAGAAAGACAAAATCACTGGGTTTAACAGCCAAACCATTTCATCTGACTCCGACTTTCTACCCAATACCGGTATCGTTTGGGGTATTACTGATAGCGTAGAAGTTTTTGCTGGGTATGCAGAAAACTATGCGGCCATTAAAGACATTGTTATTGAACAGGCTGACCTGGAAAACAACCCTACTGCCGTTGATGGCCTAGAACCAGAAACAGCTAAAAACAAAGATATTGGTGTGCGTTACAACGGTGAAAAACTACGTGCTACTTTCACTTATTATCAAGTCGATTTCGATAATCGCATTACTCAGCTCGACAACGACTCTACAGGCATAGACTTTCTTGAAGAAGAAGTTGGTGATTTCATCAACGTAGGCGGTATCGAGTCAGATGGTATTGAGCTTTCAGCCAACTGGTTTATCAATAGCAACTGGTCACTATACGCTTCGTACACCAATAACGATTCCACCTACCTCGACTTCGCACCTTATACTGGCAACACCGTATATGGTTCAGTAGAAGATATGTATGTGGTGTCTGCAAACTGGCAAAAAGAGCAGTATCGCGCTGGTCTTAGCAACAAACACGTCGGCGAACGCTGGATTGACCCTGCCAATACTCAACGTATCGATGCCTACGACGTAATGGATTTATACGTTGCAATTCAAGGCAAAACAGACGGCGATCTGTTTAACGGTTACGAAGTGCGCTTCACCGTAAACAATCTGTTAGACGAGCGCTATATCGCGGGTGTTTCGGGTGGCTGGGGTGGCTGGTTAGGCGCAAGCCGAACAGCTGCGGTATCCCTGAAACTAGACTTTTAATGGTCTGTAAAATAACGATATTTTCTTTAATCGGCAGGGGAAACCCTGCCATTTTTATTTGGGTCAATGACAATGCTTAGCTCAACATTTCGACAGAGCCTTATGGGTTTGCTGTTGTTAACAACTAGCCTAACTACGATGGCGGCAGACAACCTGGTTATTGTCAGCATTGATGGTTTACGCTGGCAGGAAGTATTTCTTGGTATAGATAAGCCTTTGCTAGAGAATGAAAATTATACTAATCGAACTGATTTCCTGAAGACTACATTCTGTACGGCCGAAAACTGCCAGCAGAGTCAAATAAAATTATTACCGTTTATGCATAACACCATCGCACGTGAAGGGGTGTTGTTTGGTAATCGCCAGCAACAACAATGCATGAAGGTAACCAATCCCTGGTATTTTTCTTACCCAGGCTATAACGAGTTACTAACCGGAACGGCCGACCCATCTATAGACAGCAATCAGAAGATCAACAATCCCAATGTTACGCTTCTCGAAGCTTTGAATAACAAGTCGGTATACAGTAACAAGGTTGTAGCTTTCGGCTCATGGGATGTATTTCCCTACATCATTAATCAACAGCGCAGCCAAATACCAGTGAACGCAGGATTTAGCGGTGCTGCTGCCAATAAAAAAACATTAAGCCGTAAAGAAGCCCTGCTTGACCAATTATTAAAAGACATTCCTAGTCCATGGGAAAATGTGCGGTTAGATGCGTTTACCCAACACTATGCTCTGGAAACCATTCGCCAACAAAAACCCCGTGTAATTTATATAGCTTATGGCGAAACAGACGATTTTGCCCACGATGGCGATTATGATCAGTACATTACATCAGCCCATCGCACAGACCGATTTATTCACGAATTATGGGATACACTGCAGGAAGATCCATTCTATCGTGGTAAAACCCATTTATTTATCACCACTGATCACGGCCGTGGGCACGAACCTCAAGAGGCCTGGCAGCACCATGCCAGCAAGCGTTCAATAGCAGGCTACATGCAAGGTTTAAAACAATATCCCGAAGGTATTATTGGCTCAGATGATATCTGGTTTGCCGCAATAGGCCCGAGTATTCAGCCCGACAAAGCACTGACTCGGTTACGACAAGAACACCACTGTTACGGCCTCAACCAGATAGCGGCTACCGCCCTGCAAACGCTGGGTATTAACTGGCAACAATTCCATCCCAAAGCCGGCAACCCCTTGCCTATATTGTCTGCAGAGAATCATTAACCATGCAACTTGCCAATTATTTTATTTTTGTTCTCGCTGTGTTTGCTACCAGCTTTAGCCAAATAGCCTTCGCAGAAAATACAATCAGTCGAATCGCATTCGGTTCATGTGCTAAACAAAACAAACCGCAACCTATCTGGGAGGCAGTACTTGCCGACAAACCAGACGCTTTTGTTTTTCTTGGCGATAACATTTATGGTGACAGTACGCGCCCACACGAGCTTAAAGATAAATATCAACAATTAGCCACAATTCCAGGCTTTCAACAACTGCGTGCGTCTACACCCGTTTTTGCAACCTGGGACGATCATGACTACGGCCAAAATGATGCTGGGGTGGAAAACCCTATCAAAAACGAGTCGCGTAAGCTTATGTTGGATTTCTGGAATGTACCAGATGATTCACCACGCCGCACACAAGAAGGCGGAATATATACTTCCTACTATTTTGGCGAAGGTGATCGACGAATTCAGCTATTAATGCTCGACTTACGCTGGAACCGCACACCGTTAAAGAAAGGCAGTTTTATACAGCAGTGGATCAGTCGCTTTAACCATCGGGGCCCCTACCAGCCACAAACTGCTGACGATGCGATTTTTTTGGGCGAAGCACAATGGCAGTGGCTGGAACAAGAGCTACAAAAACCGGCGAAAATTCGCATTCTGGCCAGCAGCCTGCAATTGGCAGCAGATTTCACTGGCTGGGAAGCCTGGGCAAATTACCCCAAAGACCTCTCGCGACTGCACAGTATTATCAACCAGCATCACGTTAACGGCTTACTAGTTATCAGTGGTGACACACACTGGGCCGAAATTAGCCGTGTCGACAATAAAGATCTGCCGTATCCACTTTACGATGTAACCTCTAGCGGCCTAACAGAAACCTGGCATCCCGTCAGCCCAAACCAGTTTCGTATCAGCGACACAGTAAGCGAAGCCAACTACGGTTTGATTGAGATTCAATGGGATAAAACGCCAATTATTATCGACGTAAAAATTAAAAATGTGGAAGGTAAAACACTGCTTCAGCAAACCCTATCTTTAGATGAATTGCAGATTGACGATAACATTGATGGAACAGCGGCTTCAGATTAATTGCCCGTGCACTTAGTCGTGCTATAAAGGTTGGGCTGTATATAAACAGCCCCGCTCACTCACACTTCAGCCCAAAGCTCCCACTGGCTAACCCTTTAACCCCTTCACAAACTGGGCCGCTTTATGGGCGGCGTTACTATGCCGTATTCGCTTATACCAGGCTTTTGAGCAACTATCCCGCTCGGCCCTGGCGCCAATTAGCACAGTCCAGCGACCTTTGGCTTGTGGTCCGGCATCACGAGTTTGTTCAACTTCATGCTCCAGATGCTTATCAAAAATAACCGCATCACCGGGTTGTAAACCTAAGTCTTTTTCTAACGCTATGGTTTTGCCAGTGGCCGTATGCAAAATAATATTGCCATCGAAATAGTCTTTTTCTGGAGTGGAAAGCAATACCCAAAACTGGATCAGCGGCAATTTAGCAGGGCCATAATAATCGCGATGGATGGGTAACATGCCGTGGTTACCATGGTAACTGGTCACAATCGTGTAATTCTGCAATTTATCCCGCTCTGAACGGTACACGTCGTCGTCCAGCCAAACAGCCTCAATCTGGTCACGAAAGCGTATGGCTTTGCCTAAAAAATCGGCAACCCCCCCATGGTCGTGATTGTGAAAATATTGGTAGATACGTGAAGTACGGGCGACATGGTCGTGAGAGCGAGGATGAACATAATCGAACATCCTATCGGTGTTAATACGGTCGTGAATAACCGGCCCTTCTTTTAGAAAATTCTGGCAGTAATCCAGATATTGCTGCACCTCGTCCGATGAGTAAAAACCTTTGATAACATAGAATCCTTTGTCGTCAGCGATAAGTTGTTCGCGGATTTCCTGTAACCGTTGATCGTCCATTGCTGTATGCCTGTCCTGTTTGAGCAGTAAATAGATCGTTAGTACTCAGGAGAGCTCTTGTGCTCTGAATAATCTACCTCTGAATTTTTCAGAACTACCCTAAGTATCAATGCCTAGATTAACAGGTCAAGAATGGCACTTAAATATATATCTTCAAGTTACGCCGTCTCAAACAACAGGCGTAAATAGTTGCGAAAATGCTGAACCTGAGCTGTCACGACCGATGGGGTACCCACGAGTCGTGATACAATAATACCGCCCTGCAACAGGCTCAGTAACATATCGCACAGCTCTTGCAGATTGACCTCAATGGTGGGTGGATAGAGTGCCGCTACCGCTTCCAGCCGCTCGAGAATTGCGGCTCGCCATGCATCAATACCCTCGCACAGTTGTTGTTGTATTTTGGTCTCGAGTCCCTCTATCCGCTGGGCACAGGCTGCAAGCAGGCAACCTCGTTCAATCACAGGCTGTGAAACGATAGACTCAGACAACAAATTGGCAAACAGGATAATCTGCTCCAGAGGGTCGCTACACAAAAATTCTGCGCGGTAAAACAGATCTTTGAAATAAGCTTTATCGTGCTCGATATAGCGTTGCACCAATGCTGACAGTAAGGCATTCTTGCTGGTAAAGCACTCTGCCAACATCATCCGATGCGGCGCTTCCAGCGATTGCTTAACATCATTCATCGATACTTTTTCGAGGCCTTTTTCCAGAACAACGCGCTCAGCGACATCAAGTATCTCTTCTTTGGCCGCCTCCAATAAACTGCCCTGTGGCAAATGCTCTCCCTTAGACTGTACAACGTGCACCATGTTAACCCCTGCCTTGTTGCTGAACTGCCGGGTTTTCAGCACCCGCCTGTGTTGCAGTACTACCCGGTCAAATATCGTATAGCTGTAGCCTACCGCAGCCACACTAGCCTGCCTTGAGCTGGGTCAAGTATTGGAAAGGTTTGAGTAGGGCACCCTCTAAAGAACGAAGCAGTAACGGTAGCGCAGAGAGTCGCCGCTAAAATCGATGATGATAAGAGGTTGATTTTGCGAGATAACCGGCATCGTCTCGTCGGCTATAGTGCGAAGTATCACTCAGGGGAAAATTACCTGGGCTACCTTAGGAAAACATGGCAGCAAAAACCGGGGGTGAGCCTCCCGACTCCCCCCTCCACGCTATTTTTTGCGCGATTTTTACGCCAAAAGAGGCGCTATCACCAAACTGACAATCGCCATCACATTAATGAGAATATTCATGGCCGGACCAGAGGTATCCTTGAAGGGGTCTCCCACGGTATCACCCACCACTGCAGCTTTATGCACATCAGAACCTTTGCCGCCAAAATTACCTTTCTCGATATATTTTTTGGCGTTGTCCCAGGCCCCACCGGCATTTGCCATCGTCAAGGCCAGTAATACACAGGTCACCAGCGCACCACCAAGCATGCCACCCAAGGCCGCAGGCCCCAGTAAAAAGCCCACCACCACCGGCGCACCTACCGCTAACACGCCGGGCGTTACCATGCGGCGCAACGCAGCCTGCGTGGCAATATCAACACAGCGACCGCTGTCGGGCTTGGCTGTGCCCTCCATCAGGCCGGGAATCTCTTTAAACTGGCGACGAATTTCCTTGATCATGTCAAACGCAGCATCACCCACAGCGCGCATGGTAATAGCACTCACCAAAAAGGGGAAAATGCCTCCCAGAAACATACCGGCCAACACAAATGGGTCACTGATTTCAAGGCGGAACCCCTCTACATGCAACGACACGGTTTCGATATACGCGGCAATAATCGCCAAGGCGGCCAAACCGGCTGCGCCAATGGCAAACCCTTTACCAATGGCGGCAGTGGTATTGCCCACTTCGTCCAGGCCGTCGGTAATTTTGCGCACATCGCTACCCAGCTCAGCCATTTCAGCAATGCCCCCGGCGTTATCAGCAATGGGACCGTATGCGTCAATAGCCATGGTAATACCCACGGTTGATAACATGCCAACAGCGGCAATACCTACCCCATACACACCGGCACCATCGGGCAATAAGAGGCTGCTCCCCAATATAATACCGGCAATAACTAACACGGGTAGCACCACCGATTCCATACCCGTCGCCAAGCCGGAAATCATCACTGTAGCTGGCCCGGTTTCGCCATCGCGGGCAATATTTTGCACAGGCTTGCCGCCGGTGTAGTACTCGGTGACCAACCCAATCACAATGCCACCGGCAGCCCCCAAAACCACACACCACCACACACGGTGGCTCACCCCCAACTGAGTGAGAGTCACGTAAGCCGCAGCAATAAACAGCAGGCTTGCGCCCATGGTACCGATGCGTAAAGCGACTTCAGGCGATTTGCCGGAAACCATTTTCACCAGCAAAATCCCCAAAATAGAACAGATCAAACCAGTAGAGGCCAACGCTAATGGCGCAAACATCAGTTCTTCCCGTTCGGCCCCCAAAATGGCCAGCGTCGCCAACGGCAAGGTCGCGGCAATAGCAATGGTGGCGATCATCGAGCCGCAGTACGACTCGAAAATATCAGACCCCATACCGGCCACGTCACCCACGTTGTCGCCCACATTATCGGCAATCACACCGGGGTTGCGGGGGTCGTCTTCGGGAATACCGGCCTCGACTTTGCCCACCAGATCAGCGCCCACATCTGCACTTTTGGTAAAAATGCCGCCGCCTACCCGAGAAAACAGGGCGACCGTCGACGCCCCCATACCAAAACCATGAATGGCCTCGGCATGTTCGGGGTTGGCACCAAACAGCAAATACAAACTGCCTAAGCCCAGCAAGCCCATGGCCGCCACCGTAAGCCCCATAATGGAGCCACCGTAAAACGCGACGGTGAGCGCCGCTGCCGGGCCATCGGTACTGGCGGCAACGGTCGTGCGCACATTGGCCTGGGTTGCGGTGTACATACCAATGTAACCCGCAATAGCTGAGCACAGCGCGCCCACGACAAACGCCAATGGCGTATGCCACGAACGAAAACCAATAAACAGGAGAACCGTAACGATCAGTGCAAATACTGCAAGAATACTGTACTCGCGGCGCATAAAAACCATCGCACCATCATGAATAGCCGAGGCAATTTCCACGACCTTGCCTTCCCCACCGGGGTAACGTTTCACCACCCGGTACATTACAAACGCAGCAATCAATCCAAACAGCCCCAGTACCGGGGGAATTCCTAATGCATCCATCTGTTTCACCCTCATTGTTATGATTTTAGGAGTAACATCGTTTTGCACTTCAGAGGAGCCCAAGGCATATCAACAAGCCTTGCCGGCCCGGCTTACGCAGGACCACATACTGACTTCCAAGAGCTTGAGCTAAACAGAACACATTTCAGCAGGCCGGTCATGGCCAACAGAAATTGCAGATGAGATATTAATGATGCTATACAAACGGTAACGCAAGCCCTTACCAGATTGTAGGCCAGGTCCTATCAAAACGACAGTAGCAGCCGGTTAACCATCAACTATTAACCCGACAATAATATTCGCCGGGTTAATAACTGATCAAACCTGGCCGCACAGATAAAATCATTGATTGACAACCCACCCACTGAATGCGTGGTGAAATGCACCGTGAAGTAGCCCCAGCCCAACTGCATATCCGGGTGATGATCTTCTTGCTCAGCCAGTGCCCCACAGCGATTTGCCAATGCCAGCGCCTGGGCAAAATTGCTTACGTTGACCTTTCTCTCAATGCCCAGGCCCGTGTTGGTGAGCTGCCAGTGACTATCGATTTGTGCCAGCAATGCATCAACCTTCTCCTGCGCCAATACCGGCGCCCCCTTAGGCAGGGGGGCACAATGCTGCTGTGAAAGTGGAATTTCCGTCATAGGAGCCTCCTCGAATCGTTCAATACTACCAATGTGGCATAGGCGCCACGGGCCTTGCGTTGTATGGTAGCACCAGTGTGATAGAATCGCGGCCCGATTTAAGAGCCCGGAGGGTATTGAGAGTACCTCTGGAAAACCTTACCACCTTTGCATAGAGAGAACAGCATGAGTTTGGATCAAGTACCTTCGGGTAAAAGCCTGCCAGATGACATCAACGTGATCATCGAAATTCCATTGAATGGCGACCCTATCAAGTATGAAGTAGACAAAGACAGTGGTGCTATTTTCGTAGATCGCATGCTGGGCACTGCCATGCACTACCCATGCAACTACGGTTACGTGCCACACACCTTGTGCGGCGACGGCGACCCCGTTGATGTACTGGTTGTTATGCCCCTGGCACTGATTCCTGGCTCTGTGATTCGCTGCCGTCCCATTGGCGTGCTGAAAATGACCGACGAGTCAGGCGAAGACGCTAAAATTGTTGCCGTACCGGTTGATAAAATCACCCCACTGTACACTAATGTCGCCACCGTTCGTGACCTGCCAAGTATCACCCTGGATCAAATTGCTCACTTCTTCGAGCACTACAAAGATCTGGAGAAAGGCAAGTGGGTTAAAATCGAAGGCTGGGAAGGCCCAGAAGAAGCCAAGCGCGAAATCAACGAGTCAGTTGAGCGCTACCAAACCAGTGAAGAAAAACCCAACTTCTAAATCACCTCGATTTAACCTTGGTAGTACATCAATAAAAAACCACCTGCGGGTGGTTTTTTATTGGCTGCCACACCGATACTCAGTTCAGTATTTGGGTTATTTCTCCAACTGCGGTAAACCGTAAAACTCTTTACCCAACGCCAAACCAAATTGCTCGCGCAGCATTTCGAAATAGGCAGGCCCTTTTTCGATTTCCAGTACCTGCTCTACACCGTCTTGCACAATTTTCATTTGTCGATTGAGCAGCGCAAGCCGACCATTGGGCGTGGGTTTTGTCGCAACGATCGATTGTGTAAATAAACTTGAGGGGCTGGTAGACGTAAAATAATTGCCCAGCGCAATATCGCTGGAATCTACTGTGGTAAAATCAAAGCTGTAAATATTTTTCCAGTGATTATTATCCCACCATAACTGGAACATCACCCCATAACGATCGTCTTTTACATAGCGAAAACGCTGATGCTGTTGCTGAAAGGGTTTATCAAACTGAAAACGTTCCGGCGTAATCAATCCACAACCGCCACCAAACCCAACATCCGCTACCCATTGCTGGTTTTCGATCGTTACCAGCAGTAATAAATGCGTGCGCCCCAGGTGATCACCCCGCAGGTGAACGCGGCCCAGCAAGGGGACAACGGAATACCCCAACTGCTCCAACACCGCACGGAACAACCCATTCAGTTCAAAGCAGTAACCACCACGACGCTGATGAACAAGTTTCTCTTCCAACGCGGGCAAATCTAAATGAACCGGTCGGCCGAGAGCAACATCGAAATTTTCAAACGGTATCGAATACACTTGCGCTTGATGTAGCCGTTGCAAATTTTCAGTACTGGCAGACAGGGTTCCACCCGCCAAACCGACACGTGTGAAGTACGAAGCAAGATCCATGGAGTGATTCATAAAATGACGATCAAAACAAAGGGAAACAACGCATTCATCTTTTTACTCTTCTTTCAATGACAAGCGGCTGGTATCGGGCGCCGGTGGTGATTTCGGCTTTTTAATCTGGCCGAGATCAGAACCTGCTTCGGCAATATCCCAGTTTTGCAGGTTAACCTCAACAGGTGACTCCTGCTTGCGCTCACTCGTCTTTAATAAGTCGGCACCGGCTTCGGCAATATCAAACTGAATATCTGGCACGTCAACAGCCGGCATATGGCTACGTTCGCTGGCATCCAATAAATCGGCGCCAGCCTCTGCAACATCGAACTGAATATCTAGCACCTCAACGGCAGTAACGTGGCTGCGTTCATTGGCATCAAGCAAATCACCACCCGCATCCCGCAGCGACAACCCAGACGTATCCACTGCCACCTCGTCAACCACGCTCTGCTCTTTTGTATCCAGCAGATTGCTGCCAACGGGCGCTAATGAAAAACCACTGTCATCGCTTTCAGCAGAATCTGGCTTAACAGCAGCAGACTCTTTTTCTGCCGCTGCCTGCTCAGCCGCCAAACGCTCGGCCATCGACATTTTTTTAGCCCGTTGAGGTACGGGTTTAGCTTTGCCAGAGCCCTTAGCATCCCCTCCCACCGCAACGGCCTGAACCTGCGCACCGGCCTGCGTGAGTACCTGAACATATTTTTTTACCGTAGCGTCATCAAGACCACGCTTTAACACCACAGCCTGACCGGAGAAAAGACTTTCAACCTTGGCGGCGTCAATCTTAAACAAGCGCATGAGGTTTTCTTTCACCTTGGGTAATGGAGTACCCAATACAATATCGCCACGAAATACAATATCGTAGGTTGTCTCTGCCATAGTGTTACCCCTTTCTCAGCTACCGGTTATTCTTCTTCGTCGGTGCCCGGTGGCACTGAACTGATGCTTTGATCCATTTCAAATGAAGGAACCGCTTGCGACTGCCCGACAATTTTGGCCGGCACACCGGCAACCGTCGCACGGTTAGGCACAGAAGTCAGTACCACACTACCCGCACCAATCTTCACGTAGTCACCTATTTGAATATTGCCCAATAGTTTTGCTCCAGCAGCGATCAATACACCCTTACCTACCTGAGGGTGCCGTTGACAATGGCTGGCACCTGAGCCGCCCAGCGAAACCCCGTGCAGCAATGAGGCGTCATCACCCAATATGGCTGTTTCGCCAATCACCACGCCCGTTGCATGATCAATCATAATGCCACAGCCTATGTTAGCCGCCGGATGAATATCAACACCGAACGCCAGCGCAATCTGGTGCTGAAAAAAATAGGCCAATGTGGTGCGCTGCTGCTGCCATAACCAATGAGAAATACGATAGGCCTGCAAAGCGTGAAAGCCCTTAAAGTAAAGCATAGGCAGCATAAATTTATCGCAGGCTGGGTCACGTTCTTTGTAAGCATTAATGTCTTGCGTCATCGATACCACAATCGATGGATCGGCCGCCATTGCATCCTCAACCACCTCACGTATCAGCGTGGCCTGTACGGTAGGACTATCAAGCTTGCTGGCGAGCAAAAAGCTGATCGCGCTTTCAAAACTTTTGTGATTCAGCAACGACGAATAGTAAAAACTAGCCAATGCCGGCTCCAGACCAGCGGCTTCGGCAGCTTCCAGTTTAATCTGTTGCCAAACATCATCTACACTAATGGTCATACATCTTCCTGCCTGCGTTTCGCCACAGGCACAAAACGCGTTACAAAACGCTGCCAGATTTCCGGCAGACGCTTTATCAAAATAAACATCATTACACCGTGCAATACAGCGACAACCACAAACAATACCGGTATCGACGCGCGGAGTACACCCAGCACCAACACGGCGACAACCGCTGCCAGAATCATGGCAAATGCGTTAACAATATTATTGGCTGCCAACACACGGGCCCGCTCGCTATCGGCAACCCGGCTTTGCATCAGCCCCAGCAGCGGCACAAAATACAAGCCACCAAAATAGCCCACCAGCGCCACATCAAGCATAAAGCGCCAATAGATACTGTTGCTGACAAAGGCAGGGATGGTCAAATAATCAGCATTTGCTAGCTCCACAGTAACCTGTGACAACTGCTGGGTTGTCCAAGCCATATCCAAACCACACATCATAATACCGATAGCCCCCACCAGAATGACGGCTGGCTCTACCCGTTGTCGACTCAAGCGTGCACAGCTGACGGCGCCAATACAAATACCAAACAAAAACAAAAACAGTAGTAACGACACCACCATAGGGCCGCCGGCCAATACGCTACGGGTAAGATTAGGCAATTGTGTCAGGTAGATTGAACCCAAGAACCAATACCACGACACCCCCAATACCGCGGTAAACGCCACTGGATTACGTTTAGCAACCGCCAGCGTTGTGACAATATGCCGTAACGGATTGCGGTCAATGATTAAATCGGGCGCGGCAGAAAGCGCGCTGGGGATCTGCCGACTGGCCAGCCAGCCCACCAACGCCAGTGCCACACCACCTCCGGCCACCCAATAGGCACCAGTTGGTAAGCTGATTAGCGCAGCACCTATCATTAATCCACCAAACAGCGCCAAGTTAGTTCCCAGATGCATAAACCCATTGGCCTTGGTGAGGGCCAATTCGTCGAAATGCTGCGGCACAATGGAATATTTCAAAGGGCTAAAGCAGGCCGACTGGGTGCCCGTCGCAAACAATACTAGTAATAAACCCAGTGAGCTTTGCAGTAGCACGGCAACGGCACCGGCGAGCATAATCAGTACTTCCGCTATTTTAATCGCACGCACCATGCCACTTTTTTCACGTTTGTCGGCCAGCTGGCCGGCCGCCCCCGCAAACAGCAAAAAAGGAATAATCAAGGTGGCCGCTACAAGGTTGTTAATCACATCAACTGACAGCCCCCACGTTTGCAAACTGCCATAGGTAAACATCACCAGCAGTGCACTTTTATAAAAGTTGTCGTTAAACGCACCGGTAAACTGGGTAATAAACAGAGGCAAAAAACGGCGCGAAAAAAACAAAGATGGTCGCGAAGGCGTCATAAAAATCAATCCGCAGGCACAGCAAGGTTAGGCGCGATATAACGCGCGTAAATGTCGTCCCAGTGATCACAGACCGTGGTTTTTAATTCAAGATCAGCTGCCATCAGTGCAGTATGCATCGTGTCTTTACTGCACAACAGCGCGGCATCTTTAGCAATCGGCGCAAAACTTAGGTGCCAGGGTTCTGGCGCGATACCCCCTCGATCAATGGCATAGGGGCGATAAAATCCGTAGCTTTTACCCACACGGATACGTTCATCAAGCCAACGGTGCAGTTCGGCAAACAAGGTATGAGCTTCCTCTACCGTTAGAGCCAGCGCCTGCCCTTCAGGCAAACGACTGGCATCATAAATATCGATGTCAGTGCCCCAATGATGACGCGAGCAACCTGGTAACGCCGACCAACGCAAAATGGCCTGTGCCCATGCCCAGTTGTCTTTTACAGCACTACGTTCAAGCGGGCGCCCTTGCGCGTCGTTCACACGACGCTGCCCACACGCCTTGCCATTCCAAATAGTTAACTGCCGGGCAAAGCTACGAAAGCCGCTAGCCACAGTCAACGCAAAGCCTTCCTGGCTGGCATCAGCTTGCAGTTGTGTCAATGCGTCTATGGTTTGCGGCAACAGATACTGGCCAGTATCTGCCAGAGACACAACATGGTTTTCAGCCTGCCCCAATGCCTGTATCACTTGCATATCATCACCTTATATTAACCTGCACGACTGCTATTTTACTGTGCGTTGCCTGGGCCGCAGCGTAGCAAGTTTTGATGGCAAAAGCAGAAAATACTTGCTGCAACACGGTTTAACGCTAGTATAAAGACTGAGATGCAACCTGCATAAGCCCGTGTTTGCCATTGTTTTACGGCCCGGTAACGCAATACCTGATTGATAATAAACAATAATAAAGCAGAGATTTCGTCGTTTATGAAACCACTAAAAAGTGAGTTGCTGCACATGAAAAACCTAGGCGCAGCGTCGGTCAACATTCTGAATGCCGTTGGTATTCACACCCCGGAAGACCTTGCCGCCGTTGGCGCGGTAGAAGCCTATAACCGCATTAAAGCCCGAGGCATTCATGTATCGAAAGTGATGCTCTATGCGTTGGAAGGCGCCCTTCTCGACGCCAACTGGACCGACTTGGCAGAAGATCACAAATCCAAGCTGGTAGCACAAGCCAATGGGGTCTCTCTACACTGATTTGCATAATGTCTATTGCAGCTGGCGGTCAGCCAGCGCAAACCGGCATTTTGGTATTTCCTCCCGATAAGCCAGGCTTGTCTCTCACCTGTTATTCAACATGTAGCTTTCTCCGCCCCGTTGGTTACAATGCTCTACTTCGCAAACCAACCGAATAACCGGAATACATTGACTGACACTGACGAGCATTTTCAACAGCAGGTAAATGCTATCCACCAAAGTGGTACGCTGGGCCAGAAAGGACGCCTGCGCACCCTGTTTGACTATTTGGTTGCCCATCGAGGTGAGGCTGTCATTAGTGAACAGGTTCTGGCCGCTGACGTGTTTGGCCGGCAGGATTTTTCTGCCGGCAAGGACGATGCCTCAGTACGAGTCTACATTCACCGTCTGCGCAAAAAGCTCGAAGACTTTTACCAAAACGAAGGTGCCCAAGAACCCTACCGCTTGATCTTGCCACGCAGTGAGTACCGTCTGAAACTGCTACACTATCAACACCCGGAAGCGACAGTGGACAATAACATCGTTGTTTCACCACTGAAAATTGCTCTGGCATTGGCATTTGTGGTTATGCTTAACCTGCTCGCCTGGTTTGCGGTTTACCCATCCGGTGACGCCCAGGCAACACCAGACCTCCCGTTTAATACGCTCTGGTCAGAGTTTAACAAGAGCGATCGGCCCATTGCCGTTATTGTTGGCGACTACTACATATTCGGAGAGTTTGGCTACCGACCCGATGATGCTACCAGCAGCCGTCTGGTCAGGGATTTTCGTATTAATTCCGCCAGCGACTTGGAACAGTGGGCACGCCAGGAACCGGAGCTGTTCAACCACAGCCGGGATATTGATTTAACCTACGCACCGTTATCCGTTGCGTATGCCCTCTCTGAAATTATCCCCCTCATCCACCAAACCGGGCGCGATTACCAGGTTTTCCCCAGCTCTGAAATCTACCCCAGCATGTTAAAAAATGCCGATGTGGTGTACTTGGGATTGGTGAGTGGTATGAGTTTTCTTGAACCGCTGGTGTTTGCCGACGCTGACTACAGCCCTGGTGGCAGCTACGATGAAATGATCAACATCCAATCCGGCAAGCGCTATTTCAGTAACGAAGCCAGCAGGCATTCTGACGGCGACGATTTTGTCGACTATGGCTATGTGAGTTTTTCCCGCAGTGATAACGGGCTATTAATCGCGATAACCGGTTTGCGCGACGCTGGTCTGCGGCGCACAGCCGAGTTAATGGCCAGCCCGCAACTTCCCGCTGTCTTTGACGACCTCGCGAACCAGGACCACATTGACAAGCTGTTTAAAATCCAGGGGGTTAGGAATACTAGTATTCGCGAAAAAATTGTTCTTCTTGATCAGGATAGCGCTGAATAAATCGTCCCCGACTTCTACCGCGACCCACTCCTACTTTCTCTCTGACGCTCAATTTGCGATAGATACAAAGCACTGCCCTAGGAGTGCTGTCTTTCCAAAACCCGACGCTGCGCTGACTCGTGATTAGCAAGCTGGTGAAAAACGGTTACTAAGTAATAATAGAGCCGTACTAGCCACGCAGATAGTTTTCAGCGGCCTGCTAGGCGGCGAAGTATCGCTGTTGTGACGGCTTGGATGCAGGTTTATGGCAGCGCCTGTAGGCCCCGAATTTCCTGGCTTTAACCTTGTTACATCGGTTATGTAACGGTTGCGTAACGGTACATAACTGCGGATTGCTCATCTGTTTTCATTAAAGTGCTTATTAGTTCTTTCGAATCAAACTGCAATTGATGAGTACAATCATGAAATACAATAAAACATTACTGGCAATGGCCATCTCGCTGACGTCGCTGAGCACACTGGCAGCGACAGCACAACCGCCTGCACAAAGCATGGAAGAGGTGGTCGTTTTTGGCCGTGGGACCAACTTAATTGGTAGTGCAGAATCTGCCAGTCAGGGGTCAGTGGGTGGCGCAGACTTGCTGGTGCGCCCCATGTTGAAAGTGGCGGAACTCTTGGAAGCTATGCCAGGTATGGTGGCCGTGCAGCATTCCGGTAGCGGTAAAGCCAATCAGTACTTTCTACGTGGTTTTAATCTGGATCACGGCACTGACTATACCGCGTCGGTAGATGGCATGCCTTGGAACCTGCGCTCTCACGGTCATGGCCAGGGCTACCTGGATGTGAACGGTTTGATTCCCGAGACCGTTGACAGCGTGTCGTACCGCAAGGGGCCTTACTACGCCAGTAGTGGCGACTTCTCACTGGCTGGCTCGTCGGCGATTCAGACCATTGACCGGCTGGAGAAATCCTTTATTTCTCTGGAGGGCGGTCAGTACGGTTGGGGGCGTATTGCGGGTGGCCACAGTGCAGAGCTGGGTGATGGTGTGCTAACGGTGATTGCCGAAACCAAGGTTTACGATGGGCCTTGGGAGCATGCTGAAGGCCTGCATCACGATGCCATCTGGGCTAAATATCTCACCAGTACCCATTTTGGCGAGGCAGCCTTTACTCTGTCTGGCTATCAGGGCAACTGGCATCCAACCGAACAAATTCCAGAGCGTGCCATTGGTACAGCAGTGTGCGGGGACGAATTTTGTGCGCTAGATGACAGCGCAGGTGGCGAGACCAACCGTTGGATGCTCACCAGTCAGCTAACCGGTGAAGATTGGGATCTGAGCCTGTATGGCCAGTATTACGACTGGGCCATGGAGTCTGATCCCACTTACGATTTTCAGATCAATCAGTTCGACCGCCGCTACACTTTAGGCGGGGCTGGCAGCAAATCGCTGTTGGACACCGATAAATTGGATATTCAGGTAGGGGCAGATTTTCGTTACGACGACATCGGCCCGGTCGGCCTGGATCAACATGAAAACGGTGAATTTGTAGCTGAAATCAGCAGTAACGACATCAAAGAAACCTCTATTGGGGTTTATACCGATCTGACTTGGTATGCCACTGAGCAACTGCGCCTGATGGCGGGCTTACGCAGCGATTACTACGACTTCGATGTTACCGCCAACAATGTCGGCGCTTCCGCGGGCACGGAGAGTGATAGCCTGGTGACACCCAAGTTCGGCCTAGCCTACTCGTTGAATGATGACATGGAGTTGTACGCCAACTGGGGCAAGGGGTTTCACTCCAATGATGCTCGTGGGGTGGTGAATAAAGATGCTCCGGTACCGGGCTTGTCAAAAGGTGAAGGCTATGAGCTGGGCGCGCGGGCCGCGGTGGCCGGGGTGAAGTTAACGGCGAGTTACTGGTGGCTGAACCAAGACAGCGAGTTAATTTTTGTCGGTGACTCTAACTCCGTTGAGCCAAAAGGTGGCTCCCGTCGGCAGGGTTATGAACTCACTTTGTTCTGGCAGCCATTCGACGGCGTGGGAATTGATGCCGTATATGTCAACAGCCTTGCCCGCTATACCAATAACGATGAGGGAGATTACGTTGAAAATGCCATTGAAGAGTCGGCGCAAATTGGTATTTCTGCGTCACACGACAACTGGGAATTTAGTGCGCGGGCACGTTATCTGGGGCCCTACGCGTTGACGGCAGACAACTCTCAACGTTCAGAATCGCTGACTACACTAAACCTGCGTTCAGCCTACCATTGGCGAGATATCACACTCTATGCAGAAGTGATCAATGTGCTCGACAGTGATGGTAAAGATATTACTTATTACTATCCGGCTTATATTGCCAGTCTGGACCCAGCCGGTCTCAGCGCTGACGATATCGACTGTGCATCCGTGGACTGTACGATGAGTCGTTCTACCGAACCGCGCACATTACGGGTTGGGGCGAGTTATCGGTTTTAAACAATGCCGGAACAAGGATGTTCCGATAAGGTATTGCTGGGTACTAAAGACTCTTCCCCAAAAAAGCAACTTGACCTTGTCCAGCGCGACCAGGGGCTGCTTGCGGTAAAAAATGCGTGTTCGCTAGCAATGCAAACACTCTTGAAAGCGTAGAGAGTGACACACAAGGTGTAGTTATTCAGACTAGGCAACTAATCGCGACAAAATCACACTCGGCGATGATAAATCGTAAAAACAACTTGAAATGCTAATGATAATGGTTATTATTATCAACTGTAGCCATCCCGCAGGCTACATGAAGTGAAAATTCTTCGGAATTGACGCTTCTATCAATCAGGCTAATCACGGTTGTTGGCCACTCTTTGAGTGGCCTCTTTTTTTAGATGTCTCGTTTTCTCCCATCTGCAAATACTCTCTCTCGTCTATTGAATTTTTTCGCGCCGCCCAGATCTTATTAACCCGACAAACATTATTGTCGGGTTAATAAGCGGCGTACGGATGCGCGCCATTGGTCGCAGGCCAATGTCAGTCTTGGAAATACGAGGGGTTTCGTAACATTCCGCGGATATTTCCAAGGCGTGCGACAAAATAGAATAAGGAGATCTATTTTGTCGCCGGGTTAATAGGGTTAACTCATTTCTGTCGCTAAGGAGACAACAAGGTGTTACGTATAGGGCTTTTTCTGTTAACCAATATCGCGGTTATTGCGGTTGCCAGCATATCGCTGAGTCTGCTGGGTGTAGGCAGCTACTTGCAATCCAACGGCGTTGATCTCGACCTTACCAACTTGCTGGTTTTCTGTGCAATATTTGGCTTCGCAGGCTCATTTGTTTCCTTGTTTCTGTCGAAGACTCTGGCCAAAATGGGAACCCGTACCCGACTTATCGACCAACCCCGAACCGCAGAAGAGCAATGGCTGGTGCATACGGTGACGGCATTAGCCAAAGAGGCCAAAATTGGTATGCCTGAGGTGGGCATTTTTCCGGCACCGGAATCCAATGCCTTCGCCACTGGCTGGAATCGCAACAGTGCGCTGGTAGCGGTGAGTGAGGGATTGCTGCAACGTTTTCACAAAGATGAAGTGCGCGCGGTGCTCGCTCACGAAATTGGTCACGTCGCTAATGGCGACATGGTGACCCTGGCATTAATACAAGGGGTAGTGAACACCTTTGTCATGTTCTTTGCCCGGGTTATCGGCCATACCGTCGACCGCGTGGTATTTAAAACCGAGCGTGGCCACGGCATTGGCTTTTACCTAGTGACGTTTGTCAGCGAAATGGTATTGGCGGTACTGGCATCGATTATCGTGATGAAGTTTTCCCGTTACCGTGAATACCGTGCCGATGCGGCTGGCGCCAGCCTGGCTGGCACGCCTGCCATGATCGGCGCATTGCGACGGCTTAAAGCCGAATCTGAGGCACGCCTGCAAAGTTCATTACCCGACAGCATGTACGCCTTTGGTATCAGCAGTGGCTTCAAGCAGAATATGGCTAAGCTGTTTTCCAGTCACCCACCGCTGGACGACCGCATTCGCGCTCTGCAACAGCGCACTTAAGAATCTACCTGCTCACCGCCGCTGGCGGTGAGCCTTTCATTGGGGAACCTGCCAATGCCACAATTTTTTTCTTCATGGTTTGTTGCCAGCCTGCTAAGCATTCTTTGCTTGACCCCGCAGGTCTCCGACGCAGCCTTTTCGACCGACGACGAAATCAATAACATCCAAATCTTCAAGCACGCCAGTCCAGCGGTGGTGTACGTGACCAACAATACGGTAGTGCGCAACCGTTACTCACTCGATCTGCAAGCAGTTCCACAGGGCTCTGGCACTGGATTTGTCTGGGACAAACGCGGCCACATTGTCACTAACTTTCATGTGATCGAAAACGCGCGGCAAATTACCATCACCCTGCAAGACCAAACGACCTGGCAAGCCGAGGTGGTGGGACTGGCCCCAGACCGAGATCTGGCAGTGCTCCGTATCGACGCCCCTGCGGATAAACTCACGCCCTTGCCCACTGGCGATTCGTCGATATTAACAGTGGGCCGAAAGGTACTGGCCATTGGCAACCCTTTTGGCCTTGATACCACACTCACCGTGGGTGTTGTCAGTGCGCTGGGGCGAGAGATTCAAGCACCGAACAACCGCAAAATTCGCAACGTAATTCAAACCGATGCGGCCATCAACCCCGGTAACTCCGGTGGCCCACTACTGAACTCAGCAGGTGAACTCATCGGTGTGAATACCGCAATCTACAGCCCTAGTGGCGCCAGCGTGGGCATTGGTTTTGCTATTCCCATCAATATCGTTAAAAAAACCATACCTGAATTGATCGAACACGGCCGCCTGGTACGCCCGGTATTGGGCATAGAAGTGGCGCCAGAGCACTGGGCTCAGCGCAACGGAATTAAAGGGGTCCCCATTCTGCAAGTAACACCGGGTATGCCAGCCCAGGCGGCAGGGCTCGAAGGGATTAAGCGCAATCAATGGGGGGCAACCATACTGGGTGATGTGATTATTGGTATTGATAGTGACGTTATTGAAACCTATGACGACCTGCTCACGGCCTTGGAGTCTCATAAAGCCAACGACAAGGTAGAAGTCAGTTTTGTACGCGCCGGTAAAATACGTACCACCCAACTTGTGCTGGTCGCGCCGAGCGACTAACCTCGCCGCACCCGCTACTGTTTATAGGAAATTTTTATGCCTGCAGAACCCATATCTTCAAAAGAATGGCATGCGCTCTGCTCGATCAACGACATCGACGAAGATACCAGCAAAGGCTTTGCAGCCAACAGCATTGAACTGTTTGCCGTCAAAAAAGACGGGCAAATCTACGCCTACCAAAACCGCTGCCCGCATTTGGGCGTTGAGCTAAACTGGCTGGAAGATCAGTTTTTAGACAGCGACAACGCCCTTATTCAATGTGCCACCCACGGTGCATTGTTTTTAATCGAAGATGGCCGCTGTGTGTCTGGCCCCTGCAACGGGCAGGCGCTGGTTGCCTTACAAACCGACATCCGAGACAACCAGCTGTACGTTAATCTGGATGGCCTAACGCCACGGTAACCTGCCACGGAGCCGGTTAGCAGATGACTGGCAGCGGTGAGGCCAATACGATTTGCTCAGGACCTATAAGGGCTTTATAGGCCACTACCTCTACGCCAGCAGCGATTGCCTTGCGCAACGTATCGCCGTAGGTAGGATCGATATGATCAGCCGGTGACACCTGCTCAATGCCTGAATGCTGCACACAGAAAAACAGCACGGCGCGGTAACCTGCCTCAACCATCGTGATCAACTCGCGCAAGTGTTTGCTGCCGCGAGTACTGACGGCGTCGGGAAAGTAACCCCGGCCCTCATCCTCCAGCAATGTCACGTTTTTCACCTCAACGTAACAGTCGGGTTGGTGCGCATGCTCACTCAATAGCAAATCGATACGGCTGTTTTCTGCGCCATAACGAACCTCTCGCTTTATCACCGTGTAACCGGCCAAAGAAGCCACGACCCCATCGCGAATCGCCTCTTCAACCAATTTGTTCGGCAGACCGGTATTCACACCCGCCAAATCCCCCGTTGGTGTGGTGGTAATTTCCAGCGTATGGGGATATTTGCGCTTAGGGTTATCGGTGGTCGATATCCAACAAGGCTCACCTGGCGCTAAACAGTTTTTCATAGAACCCGTATTCGGGCAGTGCACGGTAATTTCCTGCCCATTTGATAAATGCACGTCTGCCAGAAAACGTTTGTATCGGCGCAGTAACGTGGCCTGTACGAACGGTGGGGAAAACTGCATCCTCAATTCCTCGTCTACACTGTAACGATGGCCGCTTGATAAACGCCAGCCGGGATAGGGGTAATCTGATACTCGCTAACGCACTATACGTATCAATGCCGGATTATCCAGACCCAGCACCTTAATTAAGCGCCTTCGAACAGCAATAAAAATAGGTAGATTAGGCAGGAAATATCTGGTAGTTTCCTCCACCTTGCAAAATTGGCCCTTGAAAAAGTAATAACCAGCCCAATTTTGCCTAACTGGCTCGGGTTATTGACAATCTATGGCGATAACCCGGTGGTACAACGATCGTCTTGGGGTGCAGCCGCATTCCTGAGCAATGTCACATACAGAGGCGAGCGCCAATGCCTAACTCAACTGCGCAGAACTTCACCCACGGTGGCTTTGAGCCCTATAAAGAAAAAAAGGGTGAAGAGTACATGAACGAGTCTCAGCTTGAGCACTTTCGCAATTTGCTGATGGCTTGGAAACGTGAACTCATGGAAGAAGTAGATCGTACCGTGAGCCACATGAAAGATGAGGCAGCCAATTTCCCTGATCCGGCCGACAGAGCCAGCCAGGAAGAAGAGTTCAGCCTGGAATTACGAACCCGTGATCGCGAACGCAAGCTGATCAAAAAAATCGACAAAACAATCGAGCGTATCGACGATGACGATTACGGTTTTTGCGATGCGTGCGGGGTAGAAATTGGTATCCGTCGATTGGAAGCCCGTCCTACTGCGACCCTATGCGTAGACTGTAAAACCCTCGACGAAATCAAAGAAAAACAAATGGGCGGCTAAGCAACACCACCCCGGCACGAGGGCCACAAGCCTCTCGTGCCTGTCTCTATTACTGTCTCTCGGCTTGCCATGAGCCCCACAGAACATAAACCTTACAGCGGGCGTTTTGCACCTTCACCCACAGGCCCCCTGCACTTCGGATCACTGATTGCCGCGCTGGCAAGCTTTCTGGATGCACGCCAACAGCAGGGTCTATGGAGGTTACGCATCGAAGATCTCGACCCTCCACGAGAAATGCCTAGAGCGGCAGATAGAATACTACGCGCACTGGAACAGCATGGCTTGGAATGGGATGGAGAGGTGACATACCAAAGCCATCACGTTGAGCGCTACACCGACGTTCTCGAACAGTGGCAGAAAGACCACCTCGTTTACCCCTGCACCTGCACGCGCCGGGATATCGCCAGTATGGGTGGCCGTTACAACGGGCATTGTCGGCACACCCCTCCGACGGACACCCAAGCCGCTGCATGGCGTATAAAAACCGGGCAACTACCAGATTCTTTTGCATCTATATCGCCGGAGGTTACCTTTACAGACCGCTGTTTGGGCCCTCAATATGAACGGGTTGATAAGACCGTCGGTGACTTTATTCTGCGCCGCAAAGATGGCCTGTTTGCCTACCAGCTCGCCGTAGTCGTAGACGATATCGACGAAGGTATCACCGACATAGTGCGCGGTGCCGACTTGCTATCTTCAACTGGCAGGCAGCTGTATCTCTATCAGCTGCTGGGCAAGCCGGCGCCGCGATACGCTCACGTGCCTCTGGTACTGGGCCCGGATGGGCAAAAGTTGAGTAAGCAGAACTTTGCTCCTCAACTTGACCCTACCGAGGCAGGCAAAAACTTATTTCAAGCGCTGGTATTCCTTGGTCAGTGTCCGCCTGCCGAACTGGCAGGAGAATCACTCAATGCCCTGCTCGACTGGGGCATTGCCAACTGGGCGCTGCAACGGGTACCAAAACAAACACAGGCCTACCAAGCCAAGCATTAAAAATAACCACAACCTAAAGGACAATTGCCAAACAATAAACCGGTTCAGTACCATCTCACCTTTATTGAATGACTCAGACACCTATGCGTAAACATTCCGCCGTCAACTCACTACGTCTGCTTATCTTGCTGTTGCTGGTAGCCTACGTATTTTCGCCCACGCTTTTTAACTGGATGATCAGTTCGGAAGGCGCATGGTATCGCCCATTCATCATCTGGATTCTGGTCATCGTAGTGACGTTTATTTTCCAGCAGCGGCGCGCGTCGAATGACCTTTGATCTTAGCCAGGCCATATTGCTGATTCTGCTATACCTGACAGTTTTGTTTGGGGTTGCTTACATCACCGATCGTGGCTGGATACCCGAACGCATCGTTCGACACCCCGCCACTTTCGTACTCTCACTCGGCATCTGCATCAGTGCCTGGGGCTTTTATGGGGTGGTCGACCTTGCCTACCAGTTTGGTTATGGCGCACTGGCCTATTATTTGGGCACAGGCATCATGTTTCTGTTTGCCCCCGTGGCCCTGCAACCCTTGGCAACGCTGGCGCACCGTTTTCAAATTCCCTCCATGGCCGACTTATTGGTCTTTCGCTACCACAGCCGATCGGTAGGTATTCTTTCTACCTTCTGCATGCTCTGTGCGGTGATTCCACTGATGGCGCTACAACTGCAGGCGATGGGCGATTCTCTGCAAATTCTTACCCGCCACTCCAACGCGGTGTATGAAATGGAAAATTCGCTAATGAGCTTTAACGGCTCTGCGGCCTTGGGTTACTGCCTGATTCTGGTAGTGTTCACGATTTTGTTTGGTTCGAAACAAGAACAGCACCTAGGGCTGATCTCAGCCATGGCCTTTGAGTCGATCATTAAAATCACGGCGATTTGCGCCATCGGTTTGCTCGCCGTATACGGGGTATTCAATGGTCTGGACGGGCTTGATCTCTGGCTGGAAGAACATCCCGAAAACCTCGAAATGCTGCATAGCCCGATACGCGATGCATCATCACATACCTTGCTGCTGGTCTTTATTGCCACCGCGTTGACCATGCCCCACATTTTTCAAATGGCAGTAGTGGAAAGCCCACGTAAATCGAGCACGGTGGTCACCTGGGCCTTTCCGTTGTTTTTACTACTGATGGCACTGCCCATTTACCCTATTCTCTGGGCTGGCATAGAGCTTTCAATACCGCTACCACCCCAATACTTTACGATTGGCCTGCCGCTGTATATGGATTCGCCGGTATTTACCATGCTGGCCTTTCTCGGGGGACTTTCAGCGGCAACCGGAGCATTAGTGGTTATCAGCCTGGCACTGACCACCATGGTGCTCAACCACTGGATCCTGCCGTTCTTTCGACTCGACCTGAATCGCAACGTACGACGCCAGTTGGTTTGGCTTAAACGCCTGGTTATCTTTGGGGTATTTGCTTGTGCTTACGCCTTTTACCTGCTGCTCGAGCGACAACACTCACTGTCTGATCTGGCCTTAATCGCCTTCATCGAAACGCTGCAGTTTATTCCAGCTATTTTTGCCATAAACTACTGGCCACGCGGCAATTACCGAGGCGTGCTTACCGGGCTGACCGTCGGCACCAGTTTGTGGGCCTTGGGCTTACTTATCCCAACACTGGCGGGGCTTGAAGAGTATTCCTTCTGGGGGTTTTCAGTTCCGGTGGGCCTGCGTCACTGGAATGAAGTAACCCTGATGGCCGTGTGCTTAAATGGTCTTTCATTTGCCCTGATTTCCCTGGTTACCCGGCAGTCAGATGAGGAATACTACAGTGCGGCCATCTGTGCTGATGACGAACTCAGTCTGCCGGTGCGGGTAACACTGGATGCCCACACTGCCGACGACTTCAAAACCCGTTTGAGCAAAGCCTTGGGAGAGTCGCTTGCTGTGGCAGAAGTTAACCGTGCACTCAGCGAACTGGGGCTGCCCAGCAACGAGCGGCGCCCCTACGCTTTGCGGCGACTGCGTAGCCGACTGGAAATTAACTTGTCTGGCTTGATGGGCACCTCGGTAGCGGGCGAGTTGCTGGACCACTACATTCCCTTAAAGGTGCCTGAAACCCAGATAGGTACCGACATCAACCTGATGGAAACCCGTCTTAACCAATTCAGGGATCACCTCACCGGTATGGCGGCCGAACTGAACAGTTTGCGGCTATACCACCGCAACACCCTGTACAGCCTCCCCATGGCCGTGTGTTCAATCGGCCAGGACACAGAAATCCTCATGTGGAATCAGGCGATGTCGGATCTCACCGAAATCGATACCGACACCGTAACCGGCTCACTGATTTCAGATATCCCACAACCCTGGAGCCAACTGCTGGCGGATTTTGCCATGGGTGAAGCCACTCATCTGTACAACCAACCCATACAAGTAAAAGGCAAGTCACACTGGGTCAGTCTGCACAAGGCATCCATCTCAGGCCCCATTATTGAAGCCGATGTAGGCCAGGTATTGCTCCTTGAAGATGTCACAGAACTGCAGCTACTGGAAAAAGAGCTGATGCACAGTGAACGGCTCGCCTCAGTAGGGCGACTGGCAGCAGGTGTTGCTCATGAAGTTGGCAACCCAATTACTGGCATCGCCTGCCTCGCCCAGAACCTGCAGTACGAAGAGTCCCCCGATGCGGCGCATGAAACCGCTAGGCTGATTCTGTCGCAAACCGACCGGGTCTCAAAAATTGTGCAATCGCTGGTCAGCTTTTCCCACGGTGGCCGCCACACCTCCACCGAATACGAGAACGTTACCGTGGGTGACTGCGTGGCCCAAGCTATCCAATTGCTCGAACTGCAAAAAGAAAAAACTCAGGTGCACTACCATAACCAGGTTGCACCTGATATTGCTGTGATAGGCGACGCTCAACAGTTGATTCAGGTGTTCATCAACCTCCTGTCGAACGCCCGCGACGCCAGTGAACCCGACGCCAATATCTGGGTAGAGAGCCGCCTCGACCCCAACCAGGTGATTATCGACGTTACCGACGAAGGCTCAGGCATCGCCCCAGAGTATATCGAGCAAATCATAGAACCTTTCTTTACCACCAAAGACCCCGGCGAAGGCACAGGCTTAGGTCTGGCAATGGTATACAGTATTATTAATGAGCATAAAGGCGAACTTGAAGTCACTAGCCCCGCTAACCCAACCACCCACAAAGGCACCCGTTTTACGATCTTTTTGCCAAAAACCGTGATCGTAGAAGGATAAAGCGACAAACGGGGTGGCCTATTTAACGAACAGTGTTACTATTGTGCACACTTTAAAGGCGCCAAGGTAACTACCGTCGTCACCTGCGAGCACCATATTACAAGGCGCGGCCCGACATCGCCGGGTAACAGCGCCCCTATCACTGAAGAATGAAGATGTGTCAGCTATGAGCAATATTTTAATTGTTGAAGATGAAGCCATCATTCGCACGGCCTTACGTAAGGTATTGGAACGTAACAAATTTACCGTGAGCGAAGCGGCATCGGTAAAAGAGGCCACCAATAAGTATGTTTTTAGCGATTTTCAGTTAATTATCAGTGACTTACGTCTACCTGGCTTACCGGGAACAGAGCTTATTAAGCTATCTGGAGACGTGCCCGTGCTGATCATGACCAGCTACGCCAGCCTGCGTTCTGCGGTCGATTCAATGCGCATGGGGGCGGTAGACTATATCGCCAAGCCGTTTGACCACGACGAAATGGTCAATGCCGTAAAGCGGGTGTTGAGTAAAAACAAAGCTAAACGTAAAACCAAGCCTTCAGAGGGTAACGGTAACAGTAACGGCATTATTGGCATGCTGGGCAACAGCCCGGTGATGAAAGACTTGTATCATCGCATCCACAAAGTGGCGCCCACTTCAGCCACCGTACTGATCCGTGGTGAAACCGGTACCGGCAAAGAGCTTGTCGCCAAAGCCATTCACAGTGAAAGCCCCCGTTCAGCCAAACCCCTTATTTCCGTCAACTGCGCCGCTATTCCCGACACCCTGATTGAGTCCGAACTGTTTGGTCACGAAAAAGGCGCCTTTACCGGTGCAGCAACCACCCGCGAAGGGCTGGTGGCCGCAGCCGATGGTGGCACCCTGTTTCTCGATGAAATCGGCGAACTGCCTTTAGAAGCTCAGGCCCGGTTGCTGCGGGTACTACAGGAAGGAGAAGTACGCCCGATTGGCTCGGTAGAATCACATAAAGTGGATGTACGCCTTGTTGCCGCCACGCACCGCGATCTGCGCAAACTCTGCCAAGACAACAAATTCCGTGAAGACCTCTACTTCCGCCTCAATGTCGTGCAGCTGGAGCTTCCGCCACTCCGTGACCGTGGCAAAGACATACTGACTATCGCTGACGCCCTGCTCGAACGCTTCAGCCAGGAAATGGGAAAAAGCAAACTGGTACTATCGCCAGAGGCCATCCAGGCCATTACCAGCTATAGCTGGCCCGGTAACGTACGCGAGATGGAAAACGCCATTCAACGTGCGGTAATTTTGTGTGAAGACGAAAGTGAAATTACCCATGACCTTCTAGCCATTGATTTTGAGATGATCAAAGTACAGGAAAAAGCCACCATCAAACCTACCAATCTTGCCAGCAGCGAGACCTCTCTCACTGGCAACGACGAATCGGCTGAAGATTTATCACTCGAAGACTACTTTCAACGTTTTGTTCTCGAACATCAAGACACCATGAGTGAAACCGAGTTGGCACGAAAACTCGGTGTTAGCCGCAAATGCTTGTGGGAGCGTCGCCAAAAGCTCGGCATTCCACGCAAAAAGACGATTACCGTCGGCAAATAAACACTTCAAGGCAGGCTATCGACGGGCAGCCTGCTTTGCCCTCTCACAAACTCCCCTACCCACCAGTTACCCTAAGATCGTATTCGTGGCATCTGATTACAGACCACAAAATTGTTACCTGGTTCACATGCTAGTAACAACCTTCGAGATAATAAGTAACGATTGTAAATAACAATTCCTAATATAGGCACCTTGTTTTTTTCATAACCCATTGATTTTAAAGAAAAAGCAAAAACTGGCACGACTACTGCTTTTGTACGGGCACATAACAACAACAAACAATAACAAGAAGCAAACTGACTAATAAGAACAACAAATAATAACAACAGACAAACTGACCAATAAAAACAACAAATAATAACAACAAAGAAAATATTATTTGTATAGCATAAGCTATTGCTTTGACGAGTTGAGTGGATAACAATAATTACGCTGCAAACTGACTATAATTGGAAAAAGGTACGGCGCTTTTGTGTTGCGGGAACAGCACTAAAGCCAAAGTCGTAACCTGATCAATTCACGGGAAGGCATATTGCCTTCCCGTTTTGCTTTCTGAGCGTCGAACAAACTTTTTAGTTCCCATAAGTGCCGCATATTTCTTGATTCCGCACACGCCTCACCAATTGCATGCTAAACTGCGCGCCTGCAAACTCTGGAACGCATCACCTACATGCGAACCTTAACCCCGTTAACAGACACCGGCTTTTAAAACGCATGCTGAAATGGTTCAAATGGCTATCAAACCGCCCAACACCGCAAGAAGGGATTCACGAGCTTCACATCATCCCCCGCGACAAACACAACGTTTCACGCAAACAAATCAGTCATAGCGCCTTAAAAGTGATTCAGCGCCTCAATGAGGCCAGCTACGAAGCGTACCTGGTAGGTGGCGGCGTGCGCGACTTGCTGCTTGGAGGCCACCCAAAAGATTTCGATGTAGCCACCAACGCGACTCCCGAACAAATCAAAAAGCTATTTCGCAACAGCCGTATTATCGGTCGACGCTTTCGCATTGTGCACGTGCGCTTTGGCCGTGAAATCATCGAAGTGACCACATTTCGCGCCCATCACGACCAGCAAGACAATCACAAAGACGCCACTCGCAGTGAGAATGGCATGCTGCTGCGCGACAATGTGTATGGCGATATACGGACAGATGCGGCGCGCAGGGATTTTACGGTTAACGCGCTTTACTACTGTGCCAAAACCTTTTCTATTCACGATTACACTGGCGGTATGCAGGATATTAAACGCCGCCGATTGTGCATGATCGGCGACCCTGCCACCCGCTATCAGGAAGACCCCGTGCGTATGCTGCGGGCAGCACGCTTTGCGGCCAAATTAGGGTTTGAAATAGACCCAGCCACAGCACAGCCCATTCGCCAACTGGCCAACCTCCTGGATGCAGTACCCTCAGCCAGACTGTGGGATGAAATGCTAAAGCTGTTAATGAATGGCTCAGCAACCGCCACCTTTGAACTGCTGCGAGAATACGACCTTATCAGGCACCTGTTTCCGGCGACGGCAACCGAGCTGGATAAACTCTATTACCTGCCCATGCTGCAACAAGCGATGGTAAATACCGACAAGCGCATTCGCAGTAACAAACGTGTTACCCCAGCGTTTATCTTTGCCGCCTTGCTATGGCCCCCTCTGGATCAACGTTATCAGGCATTGCTCAGTAGCGGCTTGCGCCCGGAAGAAGCCCAACAGCAGGCGGCAACACAGGTATTGACCCAGCAGGTTATGCGGGTTGCCATTCCCAAACGCTTCCAGATTACCATGCGCGAGATATGGGAACTGCAGCTGCGACTGCCAAAACGCCAAGGCAAACGGGCAGAAAGACTGGTTGAACACCCCAAATTCAGGGCGGCCTATGATTTTCTGTTACTGCGCGAAGACGCCGGAGAAAACCTGGATCAGTTGGGCCAGTGGTGGACAGACTATCAAGCTGCATCCCCAGCCGAAAGAGAGACTATGACGGCAAAGCTTGGCCGGCCCGATGGCAGCAGAAGAAAGCGTCGCCGCAGCCGTAAACCCAAAGCAGCCAGCGGAGAATAATCTTTGATGGCCGCAGTGCATGCCTACATCGGTATCGGTAGTAATTTAGGTAATCCACGCGAGCAAGTTCAGCGCGCCAGCAAGGCGTTGGCAGCGCTGCCGCAAACCCGCCTGCTGAGCTTGTCGCCGTGGTACGAAAGCGATCCTGTTGGCCCCCCTGGGCAGCCGGATTATGTCAATGGCGTAGCACTGCTGGAAACGCAACTGGCACCGCTGCCACTGCTGGATGCCCTACAGGCCATTGAAGCCGACCACCAGAGGGTTAGAGAGGTACGCTGGGGGCCCCGTACCCTTGACCTCGATATACTGTTGTATGGCGACAAAATTATTGATGTCCCACGCCTTCAGGTGCCACACCCCTACCTTTCCAGCCGAGGGTTCGTGGTAAAACCACTGGCAGACATACAACCATCTCTAGTACTTCCCAACGGGACATGTATTGAGTCATTATTGCGCGCATTGGATATCAGCGACTTGCGTTTGATTACAGGTCCGCTGACTCATGCTGATTAATCACATCGACTGGGAGTAGTTGTGGATTACGGGTTTGGCATTCGTTACAACGTTGAAAAAAATCATCCCCGCTACATTGCCGTAGAAGGGCCTATTGGCGCAGGTAAAACTACCCTTGCCAAGCATCTGGCAACGACCTTCGGCTACGAAACCCTGCTGGAAGAAGCCGAGAAGAACCCATTTCTCGAACGTTTTTATCGCGATCAACAGAAAACGGCTCTGCCAACCCAACTGTTTTTTCTGTTTCAGCGCACTCAACAACTGCAGGAGTTACGTCAAAACGATCTATTTGAGCCCATTCGGGTTGCCGATTTTTTGATTGAAAAAGATCCGCTGTTCGCCGAAGTCACCCTCGATGCCGATGAGCTTGCCATTTACCGTCAGGTGTACGACCAGCTCACGATTGACGCACCACACCCCGACCTGGTTATCTATCTGCAAGCACCCGTTGATGTGTTACTGTCGCGAATTAACCAGCGCGGCATCGACGCGGAACGCAATATCAGTGCCGACTACCTGAATCGTTTGAATGAGGCCTACACCCGCTTTTTTCTCTACTACGACAAAGCACCGCTACTAATTATCAATGCCACCGATATCGACCTCGTAAACAACGCGGAACACTACAAAAACCTGGTTGATTACCTGCTACAGGTTAAAAGTGGACGCCATTTTTACAACCCTCAGAGCATGCTATAGATAACCAGCCTGCTCCACTGAAGTACCAAAAGTGAACCTTATGACAGATACCTATCCGCCTAACGCGCTGACCAAACCCGTTACCACAACCTCTCTGCGAGCGATCAAGCAGGCTGGGGAAAAGTTTGCCTGTATTGCCCTATACGATGCCTCCATGGCGGCAATTGCAGAAAAAGCCGGGGTTGAAACAGTGCTCGTGGGAGACAGCTTGGGAATGACCGTGCTTGGATACGACAGCACCATCCCCGTTACCATGGAGCAGATGATTCACCATATCGACGCCGTAAGGCGTGGCAACAGTAAATCACTGATCATCGGCGATCTGCCATTTATGTCCTACGCCACACCTGAACAAGCCTTAGGCAACGCCACTCGTATCATGCAGGCAGGTGCCCATATGGTGAAGCTGGAAGGTGGCGAGTGGCTTGCCGACACCGTGCGCATGTTGAGTGATCGAGGCATACCGGTGTGCGCACATTTAGGCCTGACTCCGCAGTCGGTCAACAAGTTTGGAGGCTTTAAAGTACAGGGTCGTGAGGCTACCCAGGCAGCTAAAATTATCAACGACGCCAAACTGCTCGACCAAGCCGGGGCCGACCTGCTAGTGCTCGAATGCGTACCCAGCACCATTGCCAAAACCATTACCGAGGAAATTAATATACCAACCATCGGTATTGGTGCAGGTAGCGATACTGACAGCCAGGTTCTGGTTATTAATGATTTACTTGGACTTACACCGCGTCCGCCCAAATTTTCGAAAAACTTTTTGCTGGGCGCCAAAGACATTCCGGATGCAATACAACAATTTGCCAATAGCGTTCGCGATGGCAGTTTTCCGGCTGCCGAACACACCTTTAGTTAACCATCCCTGCCTAGCCTTGGCTGATCAATAATTTGATCAGCCAGCTCACTGCCTCTGATTATTAAGGTGATTAAGCAGTGCCGCCAAACGCACACCTGCACGCTGTATTTGAATAATCACAATAGGGTTATAGCGCTGATAATAGGCATCACCTATCTCGTTCTCGGTGTGAGCATAGATATCTTGAGTTAAATGCAGCGACTCTGTAGCCCAATCCAACGGTGCTAACGAGGCTTGCCATTGTTGGCGTTGCCCGGTGGAAATATCATCGGCTAACTTTTTTCCGCGTATGAACCAGCGGTCATTGTTACCGTGGGTCAGCAGCAATTGGTCCCACACCCGGTGCAAACTCACCTTACCCTTGCCAAAAAAGGTGATCTTGCGATGATTCCCACCTCGGTCATGGGCGAAACTGACATGCAGTGGCTGGTGAATATCGCCGACAAAGTGCGCCAGAAACAAAATCTCTTCCGCTTCCGTTTTGCTCATTGGCCTGCCTGCATGAGAGCGCGCTAGTGATTGACGCAGCGTATCAATTACAGAAATCACGCAATTACTCTTATCACACGACGGCGTTAACACCGCCACACGGGCATTGACAGCCTGATTCACATAATGGCGTGGCTTCCATTCGTCATATTGCTTGTCACGTTTTATCCAATCGGCCCAATTACAGGCACTGGCAAATGTTTTAAAACGTTTTTTATGCACGGCAGCCAACACCCATGCCTTGGTGGGCTTATCGAGATTGCGCCAGGTAATATCACAAATCAGCCGGTGCCCTTCACTCCCCCAGGCCAGAGCCTTGGGCGGTAATAGAACAAGTAATAAAAGCAGGGATACTAGGGAAAAACAGCGTTTCATAAGACAACTACAGAGGAACATTCATCCCATTGTGACGAAACCCAAAGCATAAAAAAACCCGCCGAAGCGGGTTTTTTTCAAACGAACAAAACTTAGTTCTGTTCTTTGTTTTCTTCTGCAACTTCAGACTGTACTGCTTCTGCCGCTGGTGCAGGCTCTGCCGCCGCTTCACCAGATTCAGCTGCCAGCTCAGCATTGGCCTCTTTGATAGACAGCTTGATACGACCGCGCTGATCGACATCCAGACACTTCACTTTAACCGTCTGGCCTTCTTTCAGGTAATCGCTCACGTTGTTAACGCGCTCTTCAGCGATTTGGGAAATATGCACCAAACCATCTTTACCGGGCAGGAAGTTAACAAAGGCACCAAAGTCAACGATGCGAACGACTTTACCTTCGTAAATCTCACCTACTTCGGCCTCAGCAGTAATGGCCAAAATGCGATCAACAGCAGCCTGCAGTGAACCACCCTCGCTACCGTAAACCTTAACCGTGCCATCGTCTTCAATATCAACTGAAGCACCCGTTTCGTCGGTAATAGAGCGAATAGTCGCACCACCTTTACCAATAATGTCACGGATCTTGTCTGGGTGAACCTTGATGGTTTCAAAGCGTGGCGCATTGGCATTAACCTGTGCACGCGACTTATCAATCACCTTGTTCATTTCAGCCAGAATGTGCAAACGCGCATTTAATGCCTGCTGCAACGCGATATCCATGATCTCTTCAGTAATACCTTCGATCTTGATATCCATTTGCAAAGCGGTAACACCATTGGCCGTACCGGCAACTTTAAAGTCCATGTCACCCAGGTGATCTTCGTCACCCAAAATATCGGTCAACACTGCAAACCCGTTTTCTTCTTTCACCAGGCCCATCGCGATACCCGCCACTGGCGCCTTCATAGGCACGCCTGCGTCCATCAGTGCCAGGCTGCTGCCACATACCGAGGCCATAGAGCTTGAGCCATTGGATTCGGTAATTTCACTAACAACACGAATACTGTAAGGGAAGTCTTGCTCAGAAGGCAGTGCAGCGGCCACACCGCGGCGCGCCAAACGACCATGACCAATTTCTCGACGACCAGTCGCCCCCATGCGGCCTGCTTCACCCACAGAGTAAGGAGGGAAGTTATAGTGCAGCATGAAAGGGTCACGACGCTCACCTTCCAGCGCATCGATAATCTGCGCATCGCGGGCAGAACCCAACGTGGCGACAACCAATGCCTGCGTTTCACCACGAGTAAATAATGCAGAACCATGTACTTTAGGCAATACACCCACTTCTACCGCAATTGGGCGAACTGTTTTGTTATCACGACCATCGATGCGTGCCTCACCGGCTACAACGCGTGAACGCACAATGTTCTTTTCAATTTTACCGAAAACACCCTTTACGTCGTCAGCAGCAATACCGGCTTCCTCGTTAACCAGTTGCTCAGCTGCCTGACCACGCAGTTCGCTCAGCTTGGCATAACGCTCAGCCTTATCAGTAATGCGGTAGGCATCACCAATTGCTGCCGCAAAGCCCTGCTCAACAGCAGTTTTTAATGCCGTATTTTCCACCGCCGGTGCCCACTCCCAGCGAGGTTTGCCAGCGTCAGCTGCCAGTGACTCAACCGCCTGAATAACAACCTGCATTTCCTGGTGTGCATAGAGAACTGCACCCAACATAATATCTTCTGGCAGTTCTTTGGCTTCTGATTCCACCATTAATACAGCGTCTTTAGTACCAGCAACCACCATGTCGAGGTCAGATGCGGCGACGGCTGCATAACCTGGGTTCAGCAGGTAACCGTCAGCTTCGGTATAACCAACACGCGCAGCGCCAATCGGACCACTGAACGGAATACCAGAAATAGCCAGTGCAGCAGAGGTACCAATCATGGCGGCGATATCTGGATCCTGATCTTTCTCCGCTGACATAACGGTACAAACAACTTGTACTTCGTTCATGAAACCGTTTGGAAACAGCGGGCGAATGGGACGGTCAATCAAGCGTGAGGTAAGCGTTTCTTTCTCGCTTGGGCGGCCTTCACGTTTGAAGAAACCACCTGGAATTTTACCGGCAGCGTAGGCTTTCTCTTGATAGTGTACTGACAAAGGGAAAAATCCTTGCCCTTCTTTTGCTTCTTTCGCACCAACAACGGTACACAATACGCTGGTTTCACCGATGGTAACCATAACAGCTCCGCTAGCCTGACGCGCGATGCGACCAGTTTCCAGAGTGACTGTTTGGTTGCCGTATTGAAATGTTTTAGTTACTAAATTCACGACAATGTCCTTTCATTTTCAATTGTCTTTTCTTACTGTCTTTACCGTTAAACTGTTTAAGTTAACACCATCATAACGGCGTTATGGGGCATGTTATTTGTCGTAACCCCTGCGCTTTCAAACTTAATTGTCAGAAACGCCTGTAAGCCAGCATCCCGAAAGACTGCCAGCTTCCAAATTCGTCATCTCGACGACATCAGTACCTCATGCATATGCCTAATACTGATTACCGATAAAAAAGTGCCCGCCAAAAGCGGGCACTGGAAAGACCGATTAACGACGCAGACCCAGCTTTTGGATCAGAGATGCGTAACGGCTGGCGTCTTTACCTTTCAGGTAGTCCAGCAGCTTACGACGCTGGTTTACCATGCGGATCAAACCGCGACGAGAATGGTGATCTTGTTTGTGATCACTGAAGTGGCCTTGCAGCTTGTTGATGTTGTATGTCAACAGAGCAACCTGAACTTCTGGAGAACCCGTATCACCTTCCGCTAACTGATAATCTTTAACAATTTCAGCTTTTTCTTGTGCACTCAGTGCCATTTTCATTTCCTCTTCATTAATATGCAGAGTCCGTTACCGGTACTCATTTACGGCCCACCCGTGCATATTTACAGGTGGGTCTTGGCGGAACCACTCCGCCTCCGGTCAGCCGCTCGCAAGCGACTCACACAGATTCTGTCTTCGGGCTCAGGCTACCACTAGGCGCTTTGGCGCCACTTTACCGTCGCCAGTTACCTCTCCGAGGCCCAAAAAATCACCGCTTTCAGCGGCAACGCGCACCATATCACCTTCTTCAGCAATACGGTAGACCTGGCTATCCATTACCGCCTGCCCCTGCATAAAATAAAAGGCAGAGGTTTCCGGCAAAGTCAGCTGTGGAAAATCTGCTACTGGCACATCCATAGGCAAAAGATGGTGATCAAGCACCGCCCCCCTCTCACCGCTGGCTCCCTCCTCTGCGCGCTCTGCTTCAAGAGCCTCCAGGGCAACGGCATCAGTGATCTCAAATGGGCCGGATTGAGTACGCCGCAACGCCGTTACCATGCCGCCCACGCCTAACGCCTTACCCACATCCTCTGCTAATGACCGTATATAGGTGCCTTTGGAGCACAATACATCAACATCCACTTCGGCATAGGTGCCAGGTCGAAATCCCAACACATTGATGTGATAGATGGTAATGGCGCGAGGCTCACGCTCGATAGTCTTGCCTTCACGTGCCAGCTTATACAGCGGCTGCCCCTGATGCTTTAAGGCAGAATACATCGACGGCACTTGCTCGATATCACCGATAAAACTGTCCAAAGCACTTTTTACGGCGTCTTTAGACAAATGGCTTGCATCAACTTCGGCGATTATCTCACCATCCGCATCGCCGGATGCCGTTTGAACCCCCAGGCGAAACGTACTGGTATAACGCTTATCTGCATCCAGTAAATACTGTGAAAATTTTGTCGCCTCGCCCAAACAAACCGGCAATACACCCGTTGCTAACGGGTCGAGACTGCCGGTATGCCCAGCTTTGGCTGCATCAAACAACCGCTTCACTCGCTGCAAAGCACCGTTAGAACTCATGCCTAAGGGTTTATCCAGCAGTAGTACGCCGTTTATCGGCCGACCTTTTCGTTTTCGTGCCACTCAGAACCTCGGTAACGTCAATCGTCCTGATGGCGCGATTCGTCTTCAGCAATAGCCGAGTCTATCAAGTGAGACAACGCCTGCCCTTTCACAGCGGTACGGTCATAATAAAACTGCAGGCGCGGGGTAATACGAATAGCCAGTTCTTTCGCCACAATAGAGCGGAAAAAGCCCGCCGCATGGTTTAACGCTGCGGCCGATTTTTCACACTCTTCATCGGATTCCTTACCCAGAAACGTTACATACACCTTGGCGATCGATAAATCGCGGGTAACCACCACATCATTAATATTTGCCATACCAATGCGTGGATCTCTGGTTTCAAACTGGACAGCATGCGCCAGAATACGCTGAATTTCGTCTTGTAAACGCTCTGTGCGACCAAATTCTCTGGCCATGCTCACCTCGCACTGCTTGTTAACTTATAGCTGACGTGCAACTTCTTTCACGTCGTAAACTTCGATCTGGTCACCGACCTTCACATCGTAATCTTTAACACCGATACCGCACTCCATGCCGTTACGAACTTCGTTGACATCGTCTTTAAAGCGTCGCAACGATTCCAACTCGCCTTCGAAAATAACCACGTTATCACGCAGTACACGAATCGGCTTGTTACGGTACACATTACCTTCGGTCACCATACAACCTGCCACTTGGCCAAACTTCGGTGAACTGAAGACTTCGCGCACATCGGCAATGCCCACAATTTCTTCAACACGCTCGGGCGCCAACATACCGGCAAGAGCGCTCTTCACTTCGTCTAGCAGCTGGTAAATGATGCTGTAATAACGAATTTCAACCGATTCAGACTCTGCCAAGGCACGCGTTGCGGCAGAAGCACGAACGTTAAAGCCAATCACGATCGCACCGGAGGTAACTGCCAGATTAACATCGTTTTCAGTAATGCCACCGATACCCGAGGTTACAACATTAACCTGAACTTCCTCGTTACCGATATCCAACAAGGCCGACTGAATCGCCTCAAGTGAACCACGCACGTCAGCTTTAAGCACCACAGGAAGAACTTTCTTCTCTTCGGAGCCCATGCTGGCAAACATATTTTCCAACTTGGCCGCCTGTTGTCGCTGCTGACGCTCTTGCTGTGCCGAATGTGCACGGTGCTCAGCCACGTCACGAGCACGTCGCTCATCAGGCACTACCACAAACTCATCACCGGCATTAGGCGGCGTATCCAGGCCAAGAATCTCGACCGGCGTTGACGGACCCGCCTCATTAACCTGCTTGCCTAATTCGTTGGTCATGGCGCGCACGCGACCATAACTCTGGCCAGCCAGCAAAATGTCGCCGCGTTTCAACTCACCACCCTGTACCAGTACCGTGGCCACTACACCACGCCCTTTATCAACACGCGACTCAACCACAACGCCTTTCGCTGGCACTTTAACGGGGGCTGTCAGCTCCAGTAGCTCTGCCTGCAGCGCAACGGCTTCCAGCAAGTCATCAATTCCATCACCGGTATGTGCCGACACATTGACAAACTGGGTGTCACCACCCCAGTCTTCTGGGATAACATCTTTCGCCGACAATTCGTTTTTAACTCGATCCGGGTCGGCACTTTCTTTGTCGCACTTATTAATGGCAACAACAATAGGCACACCGGCAGCTTTTGCATGAGCAACCGCTTCTTCGGTTTGCGGCATGACGCCATCATCAGCGGCAACCACCAGAATCACAACGTCGGTACACTGAGCACCACGCGCACGCATAGCAGTAAACGCCGCGTGCCCAGGAGTATCTAAGAAAGTAATATCGCCATGGCCGGTCTTAACGCGATAAGCACCAATGTGCTGGGTAATACCGCCGGCCTCACCAGATGCCACCTTTGCATTTCGAATGTAATCGAGCAGTGATGTCTTACCGTGGTCAACGTGCCCCATGACGGTCACTACCGCAGCTCGGGATACAGTCTCACCACCTTCCACTGCAAGGCTTTGCTCCAGCTTTGCTTCAACTTCATTCGCACTTTTTGCAACAAAGTTGTGACCCAGCTCGTCAACTACCAATTGCGCAGTATCTTGATCAATTGCCTGGTTAATGGTGGCCATCGTGCCCATTTTCATCAGGGTTTTAACGACTTCGGCCCCTTTAACAGACATTTTTTGAGCGAGATCAGCAACAGTAATGGTCTCACCCACTTCAACATTATGGATGATTTTACCCACTGGTTTTTTGAATCCGTGTTTGTTGTTTAACTTAATAGCAGCACGTGCTACGCGTTTTTTACGCTGACTTTCTGTCTCTTCTTCGTCGTCCTCCAGCTCAGATAGGTCGACTTTGGCAGCCTTTTTCGGGCCCAGACCTTTTTTCGGTGAAGGCTTGTGCGACTTCTTGTGCAAGACCTCGCCATCCTCGTCTTCTTCACGACGTTTACCATGACCGTGCTTGCGCTTTTCTTCTTCTTTGCGGGCTTTAGCTTCAGCCTCTTCTGGCGTTAAAACAACGTCGCTAGCCGGGGCAACTGCTGGAGTTTCGTCAACGCTTGCCTCAGCACTTGCCGATTGTGCCTGCACAGTTTCTGCTTCATGACGAGTTTTTTCTTCAGCAGCCTTTTTGATTTCTTCCTCTTCACGCTTGACAGCCTCATCACGGCGACGAGCTTCCAGTGCTGCCAGGCGGCGCTCTTCAGCATCATCCAATACCGATGATACGTTCGGTGCTGCTGAAGCTGGCGCAGGTTCAGCTATCGTTTTCTCTGGGATAACGGCTTCGGCTGACTGCTGTTCTTCGACAGGGGCAGCGTCTTGAACCGATACCTCGTCTGCATCACGCTTTACGAAGGTGCGTTTTTTACGCACTTCAACGTTTACTGTTTTGCGACCGCTGCCACTACCCGTTTTTAGCGTAGTCGTTGTTTTACGCTTCAACGTAATTTTCTTTGGTGCGTCTGCGGTCTCACCGTGCGCATTTTTCAAAAACGCCAGTAACGTTTGTTTTTCCTCATCAGATACAACCTGATCTGCCTGCTCGTGCTTTAGGCCGGCCTCTTTCATCTGCTTAAGCAGGCGATCAACCGAAGCACCAACCGATGTGGCGAGTTCGCTAACTGTTACTTCTGCCATTTCAATTCCCCAATGTTCCGCCGCTAGACGTATCTTCCTGTGCTGTACTTTGCTTACGGCTTACGCCTGATCGTCAGCAAACCAAGGTTCGCGGGCTTTCATGATCAGTGCTGCCGCCCGCTCTTCCGTCATATCGTCTATGTCCAGCAATTCATCTACAGATTGTTCCGCAAGATCATCCATAGTGATCACACCGCGGCTAGCCAGTAAAAAGGCCAGGTGACGCTCCATACCTTCCATATTCAGCAGATCTTCCGCAGGTTCGGCATTCTCGAGTTGTTCCTCGGATGCCAGCGCCTGAGTCAACAATGCGTCTTTAGCTCGGGCACGCAGCTCTTCTGCAATATCTTCATCAAAACCATCAATCGACAGCATCTCTTCGATAGGAACGTACGCAACTTCTTCCAGTGAGGTAAACCCTTCTTCAACCAACACTGCGGCAACGTCCTCATCAATATCGAGTGCATCCATGAAGGTTTCCATATAACTTCCGGATTCCTGCTCTTGTTTAGCACTCCACTCATCAATGCTCATGACATTGATATCCCAGCCTGTGAGCTCACAGGCCAGACGCACATTCTGGCCACCACGACCAATAGCCTGCGCCAGATTGTCCTCGGCAACGGCAACATCCATTGAGCCGGTATCTTCATCAACCACGATAGACTCAATTTCTGCCGGCGCCATGGCGTTGATAACAAACTGGGCGGGGTTGTCGTCCCACAAAATAATATCAACACGCTCATTACCCAACTCGTTGGATACTGCCTGTACACGAGCACCGCGCATTCCCACGCACGCACCTACCGGATCAATACGACCATCGTTCGTGTTAACCGCAATTTTGGCTCGCGAACCTGGATCACGAGCAGCAGCTTTGAGCTCTATTACCTGCTCTGCGATTTCTGGCACTTCAATTTTAAACAGCTCAACGAGCATTTCCGGGCAGGCACGGCTCAAATAGAGCTGCGGGCCACGTTGCTCTGGTCGCACATCGAGTAATACGGCACGAACGCGATCACCCATACGAAAAATTTCGCGGCCTACCAGTTGATCACGTGGCAACAGACCTTCAGCGTTATTACCCAGATCAACAATAATGTTGTCGCGCGTCACTTTCTTTACCGTTCCACTTACCAGCTCTTTGACGCGGTCACGATATTCTTCAACCACTTTCGCTCGCTCGGCTTCGCGTACTTTCTGCACAATCACCTGCTTGGCAGTCTGTGCAGCAATACGACCAAACTCTACGTTTTCTACCTGCTCTTCGTAAGTGTCACCAACCTGCAACGCTGGATCCTTTTCTTTCGCTTCTTCGGTAGTGAACTCCGTGCCCAGCGCAGCCAAGGTATCGTCATCAACCACTACCCAGCGACGAAATGTCTCGTAGTCGCCGGTCTTGCGGTCAATAGTGACGGTAATATCGGCGTCTTCGTCGTAACGCTTTTTTGTCGCAGTCGCCAAAGCGATTTCGATCGCTTCGAAAATCACGTCCCGGTCTACGCCTTTTTCATTTGAAACGGCATCCGCAACCAGCAATATTTCTTTATTCATGCCTGTGCCTCGACTGATCCTGCCCCAAGCTTCCCTAAAAGCGGGGCACTATGTTGGCTTTTTCGATAGAAGTTAACGGCAATAGATACTCATGTTCATCTACCACCACCAGTATGTCGTCACCTTCGACGCCATTTAAAATTCCAGTGTATTTACGGCGGCCTTCAAACGGTACACGCAACCTGACTGCCACCTCTTCACCCACGTAACGGGTAAACTGCTCCAGTGTGTAAAGCGGTCGATCTATTCCAGGAGAGGAAACTTCAAGAACATACTCACCCTGAATGGGGTCTTCTACATCTAAAACACCACTCACCTGCCGACTGACCTTTTCGCAATCTTCCAGCTTTACACCTTCTTCGCTGTCTATATAAAGACGAATCGTGCTGTGCTTGCCCTGCGACAGATAATCCAACCCCCAAAACATATAACCGAGCCCTTCAACGACCGGCAGCAACATTGCTTTTAGTTGTTCTTGCTTGGAAGCCATTCTTTCGTAGTACCCAAATCAACCAGTAAAAAAAAATGGGCTCTCGGCCCATTCGCTCCGCCCGCCAATCGACGTAAAGGCCTGCATGGGCCGCGCGGAAAACAGATACAAAAAAAGCCCTTTGAGGGCCCTTATCATGCCGGCAGAATAAATTCTCCAGCTTGGTAATTACCTTTGTCACCGACATCGTGACGCAGTGCTTACACACCGAACTCTACCGCCTAGACCAAGTCACACAACAGCAGTGAGAAACAAAGCCAGCCTCAAGAAGGCGGGCATTATAGCAAGGCCAGCTTACATCCTTCAAGCAGACTTTAGATGCACAACACTACGAAGAGATGACATAACCCATCTCAACTTCTACCTACTGCAAGATTAAAGTGTCTCAATCGACCTTACGGTCAAGAAATGAGCCTGAGCTCATTAAAGAAAGAATTGGTAGCGGGGGCTGGTTGCCAACGCTGTCTAAGCTGCTGGTAAATGCCCTTGATATCGCCTCTAAGCCACCACAAATCAGCGCGTTACTATCTAGCTTAGAGGGAGCCCACGCTTCACAGGGCGCGGAGTATAACGGCGAAAGCCCCATTTTGACAAGTGGAGGGGCTTAAAATGGACGATAAAACGCCAAAAACCAAGTATCCACCTCCATTTTCCATGAGATTTACCGAGGAAGAGCGCAAGGCGCTAGAGACAGCTGCGGCAGGCAGACCGCTCGCAGCTTACATTCGCTGGCTGATCTTCAAAGAAGATATGCCCGAAATGCCCAAAAAGCGCACTCGCGGCGAAACTGCTGATATTGATCAAAAGGCCATCGCTAAGCTCATTGGGGCGCTCGGCCAATCCCGCATTAGTGCGAATATCAATCAGCTCGCCAAGGCGGCTAATTCTGGCTCTCTTCCCGTCAATCATGACGTTGTGGAATCACTCAATGAGTCCGTAACGGCCATTCAGTGGATGCGTGACACCCTGATTAAGGCATTAGGGCTCAAGCCCCAAAGTGAACAAGAAAAGGAGGATGAAGATGATCCTCAAGGGTAATCAACGTGCTGGCGGTCGCCAAATGGCGCTTCACCTGCTCAACGGGGAGCAAAATGAGCACGTCAACGTTCATGAGGTGAGCGGCTTTATGGCGCAAGATGTTCTCGGCGCATTGAATGAAGCCTATGCGCTATCCAAGGGAACCAAGTGCAAACAATTCATGTATTCCCTGAGTTTGAACCCGCCACAAGATGAAAAGGTCGATATTGAGACCTTTGAAAAAGCGCTGGAGCGCGTGGAGCAAAAGCTGGGGCTGGAAGGTCAGCCCCGTGTGGTGGTCTTCCATGAAAAGGAAGGCCGCCGCCATGCGCACTGTGTTTGGAGCCGCATCAATACGGACGAGATGAAAGCGGTCAATATCTCGCACCCAAAACTAAAGCTCAATGATCTTTCAAAGTCACTCTATCTCGAACATGGCTGGAAGCTGCCTGAAGGCTTCAAAGACAAAACCAAGAAAAACCCGCTGAACTTCACCCGCGCCGAATGGCAGCAAGCGCAGCGCGTTGGCCGCAAAGCCTCGGATATAAAAAATGAGCTTCAGGAATGCTGGGCAGTATCCGACACCAAAACCAGCTTCGAGCATGCGCTTCGCGAAAAAGGCTACTTTTTAGCCAAAGGCGATAAACGCGGTTTTGTTGCTTTGGATGTGTATGGCGAAGTGTATTCACTCACGCGCCAGCTTGGGCAAAAAGCTAAAGCCCTAGAAGCGCGCCTTGGCAGCGCTAAGGGCTTGCCATCAGTGCAGGAAGTGAAAAACGGCATACAAGGCCAGCTTTCCAAGCTGTTTGATTCTTACAAAGAAGAATTGCGCAACGTACACAATGAAAAGCTCAAACCTCTGCTAGCAGATAAGGCCAAGCTAACCAATGAACACCGCTCGGTACGCGCCAGCCTTAAGGAATATCAGCAAAAACGCTGGCAAGCTGAAGAACTGAAGCGATCCACCAGAATCCGCAAAGGCTTTAAAGGCATTTGGGACAAGCTCAATGGCCGCTACTGGAAAACTCGAAAACGTAATGAACAAGAAACGTGGCAGGCACATTTGCGTGATCGCAAACAGCAAGAAGAACTGATTCAAAAGCAGTTAACCGAGCGCCAGAACTTGCAAACGCAAATCCAATTGCTGCACGACACCCAAGAAAAAGAGCGCCAAGCGCTGGTGCGTGATCTTTCTCATGTTGCCAAACATGAAGAAAAATCAAAACACGATCATCGCTCGAAAACCAATACACAAAGCAAAAACACTCAAAATACCAATGCACCAAACCGTCAAAACAGACGTGATGATGACAAAGGCATGGATTTTGAGCCTGAGATATAAGAAAGGACAATGGCATGGCCTGTGATAAATGCGAACATTGCGGAAACCGCTACCACTGGAGCCATGCCTTTTCAAAATTTGGCTACGATGACGGCGACGGAAAAATTGAAACGCCTGAAATCGCCGAACTACTCGAAAGCGAAGGCTATGAAGTGCGCTTTGGACGCTGGCTTGCGCACAACACGCTTATTTTTTCTATCAAAAAAGACGGCATGGAATTCATGCCGCGCAATAATTCCGCAATTCGGATCGGCTATGACGATCCAACAATTTACTTGCCTGAAGATATTCAGGTGATATTAAACAGCAAAATGCCATTCACTGGCGTTTTTCCTTATTAGCGCTGCGATCAAAAAACAACAGGACTGTCACCTTCTAAATCCTGAGAGTTACGCATTGCGCGCAGCTCTTCGGATTTCGTTGGAGCAAAATATTCGACACCTTTAACGTAAAGCTCTACCATCCGTCGTGATGACTCGCGCACTTTTCCAGTATCGGCATGATTGTCCAAAAATTCTAACGCAGCTTTATATATCTGATAGGGAGCCGGTTCTTCTGAAGAATATTTTTCAACATAAGGGCTAAAAACTTGGGCAAAATCATTTTTGTAAACAAGGTGATCGGGCATTTCGCCTCGTAAAGTTAGGCTGTCTTTGTTATACCATTCATCGAGATATATGGCTGTATCGTGAGATATATCGTGCAAATGATTAAATGCGGTGACGGCTCGATACGAAATCATATAGTCGGTAACATCGGCATCTTTCATCAGGTCTAGCGAGACGTCATCGCTTCTTAACTCACTATATAGCTCAGAAGAGCCCGAACTATCTACCGCTGTCCCATGTTCTTGCACACAATACTCTTGATTGAACCGCTCCATGGGTTGCCCATGAGCCACCTCATGAACAAGTATATTAGCTTTAAATGTATTTCTTAGCTTCTCAGTAAGCTCTAAGTCGAATTCAGGTATGCCTGTAGTTTTGCTTATTAAATCATCAATTGTCTGGTCTTTATCAGGCATAAAAATCATACAATCGCCATGCGAAGCATGAAGGCTTGCCATGTCGCCATACACGCTCGGCAAAGCTCTTAATGGCTCGACTATTGCCCATAGAAAATCAAAGTTCTTTGCATTATTAGTAAATAAAAGTGCTGACAAATGGAGAGCAGAAAGGTGGCCGTGCTCGTGATAAACCCGCATGCCATCGGTTTTCATTCCCTCTACTATTTCCAGAGAAATATCATTTTCTTGCATATATTCCTCTAATGGTGAGGAAACAAGATCAGGCAAATTCAAAAGCGCAACTTCAAACGCAACGGTTAATCCAATAGCAGCTTGAGCGCCCCTTTTAAGTGTCTTCCGAACCAATCATTTAACTTTCTCTTTCTTATAGGTTTTCTTACCATCGGATTTGCATTTATGCAAATTTGTGGTGTCTTTTGCAGTTAGCCGCCAAGCCCCATGCTTGGCGGCGCAATTTTTTTCAGTCAAAATAGATCAAGCTGCACATCAACAGGATTTTTAACACCAAACAAACACCGTGCGGTCTTAATGGTGGCCTCTCCCTGAAATATCGGCTCTACAGATGAAGGAATAAATATTTCCCATGCCGCCCATACTTTTAAGCCAGCGCCTTCGTAATGAAGGCGTATGCTATTGCTGCACCCTGAACCGCCGCAAATACCCAGTTCATAACGTACCGCTTTTGCCATGTCGGCATCATTCAGACCTTTTGCAGCTCTGGCGCTCCATCTATCGAGCGCACCACCTGTGCAGGTTAAAGCCCGCTTTAGTGATTGCTGTTTTTCTTCGTTTGTTAAATCTCGCATTTTAAAATTCCCTTTCCGCAAAAAAGGAACCGCCTTAGCGGTTCCAAAACACATGCACCTCGCGATAACCCGTTTCGATGGTGAAAATATCGCCGCTCATTTCCATGTCACGCCCTATTTTCTCGTAGTCGATATAAAATTCTAGGTGGCTGGGCACTTCGCTGGTTTCTTCTGTGATTTCCTGCGCGTAATCCTCCAAGCTCGCATACTGCCCTTGGTAATCCTCTTCCATAGCTTTTTGTGCTTCTTCAAGCGTTGAAAAATGGCTGATTAGCTCGGCGGCTATCTCGCCATGTTCTTCGATAAAACACGCTATTTCATGCGCACTTTCTATTCCTTCATATTCTGATAGGCGATAGCTGCCATAACCTTCAAAATCGTGTATTGCGTATTCTTCCGCGTCTTCTACAGGGCTGGATTTCAACATGGTATTTATTTGTTCTTGAATGTCGTCAACTTCCCCAGTCGCATCAATCCAAACACCGTGTAAATACCCGCTGTTATACGCCGCCAAACATGCCACATAAATTCTAATATCTTCGCTCATTTCTTTTCTCCTTAATCTTAAAAACACATCCCCTTTTGGGGTTGAAAACCCCAGACAAAGGAGCGAGAGAAGCGAGCGGAAGATCACATGTTTTGGCGTAGTCCAGACAGGGGGAACCACCCATCCTGCACAAGCCCAGTCTTTTCGGGCGCGGAAGGATGGGGGATGTCTTGATGGAGACAAGTTGTGTGATATTTTGACGTTTACCCAAAAGGGGCACGTAATTATTGAAACAAGCGAACACACCTAGTGTTCTCGCCTTACTTAATCTTTAAGCCAGCGCAGAGAAACTTTTTCTAAGCCTTGGAAGCTCAGAGCTTTAAGCGCTGCTAACATCCTAAAAAATCAACTGTCACCTCATAGCGGCGTGAGCCAACACAACCTTTGTGCAACACCACTAGCGTAAAGAGACATTTAATCCTGCAAGGAAACACCTTCTCCATTTCATTGCGACCAAAGGTGCAGACAAAACTCTTTTCACAAACGCGGCCATACAAAGGCCGTGTTGGTCACGGCCTCCAAAATAGGAGGTAACAATGAGATTGATTACAAGATTTGAATTGGCAGCAAAAAGTGAAACTGAGCTGAGAGGACTATTAAGAGAGGCGTTTAACGAACTTGCGAAAAGTAATGTTGATACATATCAACGCAGAAATGCACTGGCATCCATTGAAAATATTCAAAGCGAGATAACTGAAAAATATTCACGCAGCTTTTCGCCTTGATCTTAAAGAGCGTTTTTTCTTTTCACTTTTCTTGGGGCGCTCAATGGGAGAAATAGATTTTTCCAAATGTTGCCTGAACCAGCGACGGCGCTCAACATTACGGAATTCGTTTAGTACAAAGCGATAATCACAGCGCCCCAATCTCCGGCTGCAACCGCAGGGGCAAGGTAACTTATTGGCTTCTCTCTTACGCTTCCCAAGAGCCCGTAATGCGCGTAATACTGATAATTTTCCACTAAGGCCGAACATCTCCCCATAATCATCGATCAACCCTTGTTCGCCGTGTGCCAGCTCACCATAGGGAAAGCTCCCGAACTCTATGCGGTGCGTGACTGCATATAAAAATCGGTCAACAATGTTTTCAAAAAATGCCGTAAATGAATGATCATCGCGTAGAAGCGATTTTATTTTAAGCTCCGAACCCAGACAGAAAGAGCCATCAGAGTATGTGTGGTATTCCTGATTACGCGGAAGGTATCTTTCCTCATCAAGAACCTTGGGTAACTTCCTAGGGTAATCACGTGGGCAAACAAGTCTGAGCTGATATGTCCGATCTATTAGCTGACTACCCGCAAGCTGCGCTTTTAAATGATACTCACCGGCCAGCTCAACTTGATCATTATTGATCGCTACAATCCTGATCCTTGGATGAGATGCAAGAAAATCTTCTAACCCTAAGTCGTCCCAGTGTCGCATCTATTCATCAAACCATGGCTTTGGATCAGAGGCATGTATCTCCTTGGTCGGCGTAATTACAGCCGCAGACAAGCCCAAAGCTAGTGCAACCGAAGTAGCATCTAAGCGGACGTCTAGACCTCGATCAGCTGCTTCAATCACCAACTGACTGCTATCCTTGGCACAAAGCGCTTTAAAATCAGCCCTAGCCTGATAGAGCCATTTGTAGAAGTTATCCTGCAATTTGTACTCAGTCGATCCCTTGTCATACCACTTATCTGCAAAATCCTCGGCAGGGTTAACTGGGTTAGGCACATAAGGAACAACGTCATTGATGTAATCCCCCATGCGTGACAAGACATTGGTTAAGGCCGATGCCAGATCGGATTCTCCGTTATAGGCTTTTGCTGCCAGCGTTGTGATAATTACCGAAATTGGCTTACTGTCTTCGTCATCCTTAAACATCGTATCGCGGTGACGCTTCAATAGCTGAATGGTTTGCTGTAGCGGGGTTTTCCATTGATAGTATGGCAAGCTATCAATGCTAGCCTTGAAGCTCACCTCGCGTTCGTTGATAACTTCCCGAGCAGTCTTCATGCGAGTCTCAAACCAGCGCGCATAACCTTCTGGATTACTGAGTCGCCAGTTGTCTGTCGTCACCCTGTATTCAGGATCAGTATTATCAGTTATTGAGACCGCCAGCTCAGATACATTTTGAGCAAGCGCATCATCAAAATGCGAGTTTTCGACCATGCGTCGCTTCAGAATGCCTCTACCAGTATCACTCTCTGGAATACATGGCACGATATCCATATGGAAACTCAATCCGTCGGCATAATCTAGCCGCCAGCAACGCTTTTTCTCTGCAAGCTCTTGTTTGATAGCACGCGCCTTACGATACAGCTCCAGCTCATCACCAACATGATTTTTGAGCTGTTCTTGTGTGATCTGACTCTTACTCAGTCCTTGGCGTAGCTTACACCCCATATCAAGATCGTATTCCTCATCAGAATCTGGTTTGATTGCTGTGCCCAGCCTGAACGAACCTTGCGAAAACACAAGCGGGTCATATTCGATGCAGCTTGAATCTGGTCGGTGCAACCACTCACCAATATCTTTATACCGCTTTTCCGCCTTCTCATAGGCGCCTTCCGGTAGTTCAATTTTTTCAAGAATGCTTTTCAGCACTTCGTTACTTCGATTAGCCAGCATGTAAATCACCTTTCAGTTCTATAGCTTTAACAAATTCCTGAGTATTCATATCGTGGTCATAAATCACCCACGGCATATCGGCCTTTGGCATTCTCGCCCGCCCGAACTCAACGGCGCACGAAACCGGCATCACAGGGAAAACATGAAGCGGAGCGGCTTCACCATGCTCGCGCTTAATATCAACTATTAGGCTTCTCAGGCGTTTTCTAAATAGCGAAAGTTGCTGCTTAGCCTGCATAAAATCATTGTGCGGATGTTCAAGAGTAATTTCCCAAATGGATATGTCTTCACCAACAACTCTGGTGATACGCTCGTATGAAACGTGGTCACTTAAGGATACGATCAGTACGGGGGCTCCGTTGAAGTGATCTGGTTTACGTATGATGTAATCAAAATCATCCTGACAGTCCTGCCAGAACCAACCCTTAGGCTCTCGATGTAACTGATAGGTCTCAACATCCATTTTGTCTGTGAGTAAAGCACCAAGTTGTATCAGTAAAGGCTGCGGGGCAAGTGTAAACAGAGAGAAATGTTTACAGGTATCGTCCTCGATTAACGACAGTATTTTTCGCTGAAAGGCTTTGAGAAGATGCTGTGATTCTGATTGCCAATATTGTGGCGAGCTGTCTTTGAGCTCGGAATTCATCGAGATCAGCACTGGTCTTTCAGTTGCCGGATACCGCTGTGGGAACATAGCCTCTACACAGGCATGATATACAATCGGCGACTTCTCGGAGCCTATGTTCGCCCCGTACAATACAGCATGAGATTTCTTGTCTGGTGCAATGCCTGTAACAATCTCCACGCGCTGTTCGTGCTCTGTTTTCCATTTGATCAGCAGGTCGGCGGAGTAGCGCACGCCATCTTTATCCTGATCGATTTTTTTATGGCAGTCATAGCACATGAGCATAAGGTTGCTGACGTCATTGAGGGCATCGAGATTATCTTTATATGGCCCTCGCCCCCGCGGTCCTTTTTCAGAAAAGGCATAGATATGAGCTTTCTGTGCAGCGTTTACGGTTTCTTGCGTGACACACGAGGTGTAGAGAAGCCTGTTATGCCCATCAAATTGGCACCGCCCAGCCGCGCGCGCCCATAGCTCTCTTTGAGTGCTATCTGGTATATGTCTAGTAACCTCTGAAACCATGATCTAACCCTTACACGTTACCGAGCAGCGGCAATGATCGAGGGGTGATTCCATCAAGCACTAAATGGGAGATATAACCAACCCCGGCACAAAGTGCCAATGCTCGCCAAAATTCTCCAGTACTATCCTGCGGCTTCCACTCATATGCTTTTTTAATACCATAACCAACAGCGGTGAGCATAGCCACACTATGACAAAACTGACGATGATGGGGATGTATCGCAGGTTCCAATATATCGGGCAGCTTAGCGAAAGCTAAGCCCGTCCCAATCGCCAACACAGGGTTAATAGGCGATTGTTTATCCTGTTCAGATAAAGCGACACCAAGCCCGCACAGGCCGCCAGCTATGCTATGTGTAAAGCCATTTGCCATGTTACTTCTCCTTCCGAACGCCCTTAAATGGCGTTTTATCGGTCGTTTTTACATCCATGAATCTGCCAGTGGATGCGTCACGCTTAACGTAATGCCCAGAGGGTGTTTGTGTTTGAGAACGCCCACGCACTGCTCCGTTACGCTTGCCATCCCCTTTTGGTGGGTTTGTTGCCATTGTTATTAAACTCCTAATATCTGTTAAACTTAAGCTGTTTTATCAGCGCCTAATAAAAAAGGCTGTTAAGCCCATAAATCAAGAATAGCCGATTAATTCTGTTAAAGTCAACCTGTTTTAACAGAATTATTTAATTGCCTTGTATACGAACTCTAGACCGCCAGATTCAGCAACTGCCTTATGGCCTAAGATCAGGCCAGTAGCATATAGCTTTTTTAGCTTAGCACTGGCATTTTGAGCCGAAACGCCGAACTTCTGAACAACCTTGGAAGTTGTTACTTCACCTTCCTTCATAATGAAGTCGAGCAATTCCTTTGCCCCTTTGCTCAATGCTGAGCCAATAATCGAGTATCCATCATCGGTCTTGAGGATTAGAGGCTGCTCTTTGGCAACAGCCGCATAATGCCAATTATCAAGAAGATCTTTGGTGAAATATCCCGTTAGATAAAAACCTTTTTCACCTTTACTCAGCTTTGCCAACGAGATTACGCTCTCTCTTGGAAAAGAGGCATCAGTTGCCACAATCCCTTCAATAGAGATTTCATAAATATCGGAAGGGTTTGCATCAACATAATCAGAAAGTAACGAAAGGGTTTCTCTTCCCTGTTTGTTTCCGAAAGGGTGATCATCTCTAGTAAAATCACGAAGGCGCATAGGAATATCTTTCTGGTTCATCTTGTTAATTTAACCAGTTTTTCTAGTCTCGCGCAAGAAAGAAGTCAAAACAAATATGCGTACCCATGAGTTTGGGAAGGTTTAGTTCATAATCGGCTTTGTGCAATTTTCCAGCCTTATAAGTTAGTTTGAGTTCAAAACAGCCTTCTCTGACAGAGATAATCGCATCGTATGACGCAGCAACATCACCGCTTCGCTTTAACCCCAAGCCGCGCCCCTCATCGCTTGATTGCGATATCCTACCCTTTTTAAATACCTCACACACGAGCAGAGGGTCTGACTTTGAATCCGAAAAATCAAGTTTATTGAAAATTTCAGGATATCTCTCTTCAAGAACAGGCTTCAAAGTCCCTGTAATACCTCGTCCGCTATCGGAAACGATTGTTTGAATATGAGGATTTACTCCAGCGAAGCCATTCTTCCCTTTGAATCCTTTATAACGCTGAAGTGCTATGTACCCAGGTATGGGAGACTCGGAGTGATCACGAACATTCCCGAACAACTCTGATAAAACCGTAAAGGCTGGTTGGGAATATTTCTCACCCGCATAACTCACAAAGCTATGCTTCAATCGTTGAGGGATGTCTTCATCCAAGTCATCAGGATTTACTTCACCAAACTCATAAACAGCCTCACTGTTGCCTTTAAATAGCTCAGCGCTTGAGAATATAGGTCGATTAGGCTTAACCACAACATCCTCGTGCAACATCTCAAAAAATCCATTTCTATCGAACCATCTGAGCGTTTCATTGCAATCATTAAAATCAATAACAACGCGCTTTCCTATATGGATTAATTGATTTGAATATGCGAGCAAACGCGCTTCCGCTTCAAGAAATATATTACAGCCCTTGGACACTATAAAATGAATAGAAGAGCACTCCGACTCCAATGGCGATCCGACTTTGCCAATTGACCGGTCTAATCCCAAACCGTCGATCCAAGTTTCACCATCAAGCTGAATTTCAAACAAATCATTCTGAACAATAAACCAGCAGTGGTTCTCATCCTTGAAGAAAAAACCATCTTGCTTACTCAAGTATGAGTTAACGTCCTTTTTATCCAAGTTCAATTTATTCGCAATTTGCCGCCCTTTTAAACCCGGCGTAGCGCTTAGAACTTGTTCTATTTTTTGCTTCATTGCTAATCGCTTTAATTAGTGCTCATTTAATAACCGTTAAAATGCTTGTCTGGCAAGAGCGATCTCACACCTATTATATATTCACCATTCGCTGCATGCTCCGCATCAGCGATGCCTTAAACGCCTCATCACCAGCAAACAATTTATAAAACTCAAGATCATCTTTGCGCCGCTGCAACATTATCTCTTTGAAAAGCTTTTCAAAAGCAAGGTGCTGATTGTGTGGATCAGGATTGTTTTTGTACTTGTCGTCGTAATCAGGGTGCGCCTTTATCGATTCAGCCATACTGAGCAATCGAACTCTTTGCTCTTCTGGTGTGGCGCTCCAACCTTGAAACCAGCGCTCATTAAATGTTCTTACAATCTCATCTAGTGGGTTTAACTCTTTTTCACCGTCATGAGCACCGCGAGGATTTGGGTTTTGTGGATCAAGCTCGGTGGCAGATTCATCCAACCCAATTGCATGATTGAGTTTTACACGCTGTAAGCCATAGGAACTTAAATCCACCGAGTCGAGTAATTCATCAAGTAATTCAGCGTCTGGGTCGGTTACTTTGAGTTTGGGTATAAGAAATTTAAGGAACCAGAATAGCTTTTCCCAGACAATCATTTCGTAGGGCATGATCGCAGCCATTTGGCCGTATATTTTTACAAACTGCTTTGCCTTGATTTTAAAATCTGCTTTTTCGTCATTCTCAAGTTCAAGGTCAGTGTTAAACCGTGCTGCCGCTATATCGATTATGGGGCTAAGTGTTTGCGCGTCTTCTTCCGCAAAGTAACGCTGAACAAAATCTTCCACTTCAGACCACTCATAAACGCCAACGTCGTCCATCTGATCTTTTAGTTCATGCAGAACATTAATGTCTGTTGCTTCTGAAAGGGAAGTGGCTGTGTAGAAAGGATCAAAAGCGGTTTTTATATCGTCTACTGTGTTGAAAAAATCCAAAACAAATAGGTCTTCAGTCTTCTTGCCCAATTTGGGTGCAGATCGGTTTAACCGAGACAATGCCTGAACACAAAGGACTCCAGCAAGCTTCTTATCCACATACATGGAGCATAGCTTCGGCTGGTCAAAGCCCGTCAGGTACTTATTCGCAACGACAAGCAAGCGGTATTCATCTTCGTTTACACCTTTTGGTTTTACCTCACCGACATAGTTCTTATCAAACATATCCTTGGTATCGTTATCTGAAAAACCATTGATCTCAGCTTCTGTATATTCAATACCATCCACTTCTTTTGTGCCAGAGAATGCCACGAGTGCTTTAAATGGATTTCCGTGGGCTTCGAGTATTCGTGTAATGGCTTTGTGATAACGAATGGCTGTCTCGATATTTTGAGTAATTACCATTCCTTTGGCTTTACCCCTAAGCTTTTTAGCATTCACGACTTGGGGAATGAAATGCTCCAGCATGATTTCTGATTTAGTATCAATCGTTTGCTGCGAACGCTCTACATAGGCTCTAAGTTTCTTTTGAGCCTTCTTGGTATCAAACTCAGGGTTATCTGCGATTGATTTTTCAATCTCATAATAACTTTTGTAAGTCGTGTAATTGGAAAGCACATCGAGAATAAAACCTTCTTCGATGGCTTGCTTCATCGAGTAGAGGTGGAATGGTTCAAACGAACCATCAGCCTGCTTTACGCCAAATTTTTCCAATGTGTTATTTTTTGGCGTCGCTGTGAACGCAAGATATGAAGCGTTTCCTCGCATTTTGCGCGATTTCATGGCACTGAGAATTTTATCCTGAGCGTCTTCTTCCTCTTCTTCATTCTTACCCATCGCTCGGTTCATATTGTCGTGAGCGGAACCAGATTGCGAACTGTGCGCTTCGTCAATAATCACAGCGAAACGCTTTTCGCTGAGGTCTGATATGCCATCGATAATAAAAGGAAATTTCTGGATGGTGGTAATGATTATCTTCTTACCGTTCTCAAGTGCTGACTTCAGTTCAGAAGACTTATGGGCTGGCGCAATAATATTTTTAACTTCGGAGAAGTCTTTGATGTTATCGCGAAGTTGTCGATCAAGGAGTCTGCGATCTGTCACAACAATAACAGAGTCGAATAGCGGCTGACCAAGCCCCTTGCTCCCATGAACCCCTTCGGTAGCAGGATAGGTTTCAATAAGCTGATACGCCGCCCAAGTAATCGAATTTGATTTGCCTGACCCGGCAGAGTGCTGGATTAGATATGTTTGGCCAACGCCATGCTCAGAAGCATGAGAGACCAGCCCACGCACTACATCCAACTGGTGGTAACGAGGGAAGAATAAAGTCCGCTTGTTTAGCTGGTCTTTGCTTGAACCATCTAAGCGAACGAAATGCTGAATAATGTTGGCGAGACTGTCTTTGGAGAATACTTCCTCCCAAAGATAGGCCGTTTTGTGTCCATTCGGATTAGGAGGATTTCCTTGCCCATGGTTATAGCCTTTATTGAACGGCAGGAAGAACGTGCTTTTGCCAGCCAGCTTGGTGGTCATATAGACTTCATCGGTATCGACTGCCATATGAACAAGGCAGCGACCAAAATTAAGTAATGGCTGGTTTATATCCCTGTCTTCACGGTACTGCTTCTGCCCATGATAACGGGCTGTTTGCCCAGTCCACGCGTTTTTCAGCTCAAGCGTTATCACCGGAATTCCGTTGATAAAAAGCGCCATGTCTATTTCTTGCAAAGGATTGGCTAGCGAATAACGAACCTGCCTTGTGCAGCTAAAAATATTGTCGTCAAAGTTTTGTTTGACCTTCTCGCTACTCGAAGCAAGAGGCGCTGGATACATCAAATGGAAGTGAGCATCATCAACACTCAAGCCCTTTTTGAGCAAATGGAGAATACCGTGCTTCTTAATCAAACGATCAAATCGCTCCAGTAATTTTCGCTGCCAGTCGCTCGGACTGTTGCGTTTAATCTTATCCAGCTCGTCTTCTTGTGTGCTCGTGATGAACTGCCAAAAGAATTTCTCATCAATAGCAAATTGGGCATTAAAGTCAGTCGGCAAACCAAGCTTAAAACCATTATTAGCGACCACATAATCGGCAGGTGTTTCGGCAATGCCACCAGACGCAGGAGACTCTATATTAGTGCCGGTTAGCGCACGCTGAATGGCTGCTTCCAGTGCTTGTTCATTTGTTTTACTAACCATACCCATCAATCCTTTATTCGAAATTCTGTTTTTTCAGCGCTTCAGACGCTTGCTGTAATGGTGCCTTGAACACTTTCTCTAGCTTGGTCATCTGAGCTAGATGCCAATCAATCCATCCAGACCAGTGTTCTTTGTTAAACCCATCCGCCTTGCAGGTATATTGAATGCGGCTGGATTTTTTATCATCAAGTCTCAACCATTCCAATTTATCGCCAAACGCTTCGTCGATCTTTTCCTTCCGGCCAAACAAGAAATCAAATAGAAACTTGTTTTCTTCGGTTGAACCACGACTAATCCAAAGCTCTACACGAAGTTCTTTTTGAAGGAAAATAAGATTGTAAGGGCAGCCTCTAACACCAGAGCCAGCCGACAGCCAATGATCTTTGCTGGGGCTTATATTGTTGAAAAGCGTACAAGAGCTGTTTTGGAATGCTTCAAGTGCTTGCTCCCAATATTGGTGACGCACGTTATGGCGGTTTTTAAGTACGACTTCAGTGGTTTTTTCTTCGGCTTCTTTAGCACTAATACCAATCATCAACTCCTTGGCTTCAGGCGTAGGAATAATCTGGTCGATATTAATAAAAAGCTGCTCACCGAAAGCGTGTGGAGTAACTTTGAAGCACTGAATATTGATGCTTTGACCAAGAAGCCATAAAGCGGTGCTGGTCACTTCTTTACGGAAGTTAGCTGCCACCATCATAATCCGCTGGCTATTACCCAGATTAAGCTTTACTTCATCAAGGTCAGGCGCATCTAAGAATTCGCAAATTTGTGTGGAGGCATCAACGGGATTACCTTCGCCATTCCCTTTTTCGTAGCGATTAATATATTGCTGAAATACTTCAACGATTTGAAGCTTGGTAAGGCTTGCACAATAGGAGGCATATTTAAGCGCCTGCCACACAACGTCGCGCCCACTGTCATCAAGCTTATTCTCGATTATGACTAGGTTGCCGTCCTTATCGAGCGCCAGTAAATCTAAGCGCTCTCGGGTATCGTCAAAACCATCAAATTCTTTTTGAATAATAAGAAGCTCTTCGCCCAAGGCAGAAGGCTCATGGGCAAGCCATTCTTGTAGATGTTTTCGCTCCGTAAAGCCCAGCTCACCAAAAGTCTTGGTCTTAACTGGCGCTATTCGATTGGTTTGATGATCTACAGTAAACATTACGCCTCCTTGCTACGCCACTTTAATTTTGCCAGTAACGGCGCTATTAATCAGAGTGGCTTTGTACTCAATTAACTTTCCAATTTGTTTTTTCTTAATAGATATTGCCTCATTTATTTCGGCTGTTTTTTGATCTAAGAATTTTGCTATTGAAATTTGTTCACTTGGCGAAGGAAGAACAAAAGGAATATTCTTCATTCTATTTTTAGACAAATCCCATTGTCCTATCCGCACTCCATCTGAAGCACTACCAAAATATGAAACATAAAGCTTGCTTCGAATAGCCCAATTAAAGAACCTTGGCTCTATCGGCTTGGAAAAATCAAAAATGAAATAAGCGGGGCTCACTATTCCTGTGAATTTGGAAACCCCATACGAACCTTGCCACGCCTTCATTTTATTCATACCGAACTGGCCTTCTTTAAGCACTTTATACCCACTCAGGTCATCAGGTATGAAGTTGTGATTGGACTCTTGATCATCTATATCACGCTCAATAACGCCTTTCTCACGGGTTATGGACAGTAAAGGCAAATCTGGTCTATTTTTTATTGAAACAGGCTTTAAACATGCGCCTAGTTTAGCTATTTCCCAATCAGAGGGAACACTCCCAATCCAGACATGCCCAGATTCTGTATAGCTCTTATATTTTGGCATAGCAGCTAAAGCGTCCATCAAGTCTCTCCTTGAACTACGGCGACATCAACACCCAGTATTTGAGCGATCAAACCTTCGGCTTTTTGCTCAAGATCAATAATATCGCTGCCTACATCTTCCAGTGAACGAAGTGGTTTATGACGATAAAAGTACTTGTTGAAACTAAGCTCATATCCGATTTTGGCACTATCCAGATTTATCCATGCTTCTTCTACATGTGGTTTCACTTCGGCAAGGAAAAAGCGGTGAATTTGATCATTGAGGGGGACATGCTCAGCATCGCGTAAATCACTACTCGGCTCATAGGTAATATATTCACTGGCTTTGCCGCTCGGATAATATCCATAGTCGGGCAATTGCTCTTGCGAGCAATCCAAATGTTCGAGCAAAGTGGCAAGCTTATTGCCAGTTAACTTAACTACTTTCTTAATGACCTTTACAGCATTTTCGTCATACCAACTCACTGCATTGAGGATTGCATTTTTCTCAGGCGCGGATAGTTTGATCTTCTTGGTTTTCAGCACTTCATCAACTTTATCTTTAAAGATGTTGAAGTCGTCGAATTCGGCGCTACCGATTTCGCCCATCAATAGATTAGCTGCTTCCAGAATATCGAGTAGTTTTTTCCAGTATTTTTCATCCAATAGCTTAGCTTTGGCTTTGGCGTTGATACTTATGTCGTTATCGTCACACCATTCGAGAATGTCTTTGCTCAGCGCCCTCAAGAAGCCTTTCTCATAGACCTCATCGCCATGTTCGATGAACAAATGCTCCATGACTTCCGATAGTGATTTATCAAAGCGCAAAGGCGCAATTGCCTCTGGCGTAAATCTGGCCTTGCGGCGATCTGGACACTCCATATTAAATTTGTAATAGCCAAAATCACTATTACTGAATACTTGACTAGCTATGCCGATAGGATCGTTGTTTTTATCTAGCTCACGTTCAATTGCAGCGCAATTAAGATAGGCATTGGTGATTTCCTCGATATGCTCTGGCGCCAGTTCACAATTTTTCTTCCCTAGGTTTTTTTTCAATTTCTGGAAAAGAAAATTTCCATCAATGAGTTGCACCTTTCCTTTGCGAGCTTCGGATTTCTTGTTATTAAGCAGCCAAATATAAGTTGTTATATCTGTGTTGTAGAACAAGTTGTTCGGCAGTTGCACAATTGCTTCGAGCATATCGTTTTCGATGATATAGCGGCGAATATTACTTTCACCGCCACCAGCATCTCCTGTAAATAGGCTGGAGCCGTTATGAACTGAAGCAATGCGACTACCCATAGGGCTTGTCGATGGTGATTTCATTTTGTTCACCATCTCCATAAGGAACAAAAGCTGACCATCACTTGAGCGCGGGGTAGCGTCAACGGTTTCTTTATTACCCCAATAATCGGTGAGTTCAACCTTGAAGCGAGGGTCAATTACGTCCTTCCCCTCTTTTATATTCTTAACTTCAGAAGCCCAACTCTTGCCATATGGCGGGTTGGAGAGCATAAAGTCGAAACGATCTGAGGCAAACTCATCCGTTGAGAGAGTTGAACCAACCTTAATGTTTTCAGGATTGTTGCCTTTGATCATCATGTCTGACTTACAAATTGCGTAAGTCTCGTCGTTGATTTCTTTACCGTATAGGTGAATATCCCGATTCTTGGACGGGTACTTCTCTTCGATGAAGTTCTGCGACTCTGTGAGCATTCCACCACTGCCACAAGCAGGATCATATACAGTGATAGTCAGTGGTAAATCGTCTTTGATTGGATCAAAGACCAAGTGAGTCATTAGCTCAATGACTTCGCGGGGAGTGAAGTGCTCTCCAGCTTCTTCATTGTTTTCTTCATTGAATTTACGGATCAGCTCTTCAAATACATACCCCATACCTAAATTGGTTAGCGCTGGCATTTTATTGCCGTCTGGGTCTTCGGCTGGATTAGGCGTAAGGTTGATGTTGGGCGAAACGAACTTTTCCAGCACATCAAGCAGAACATCTTTACCTGCCATATGGCGGATTTGAGCCTTTAGGTTAAAGCGTTCGATGATTTCTTTTACGTTTGCGCTAAACCCGTTGAGGTATTCCTCAAAGTTAGCCAGCAATATTTGCTGGTTATTTGTTGCAGTACCGAAAAGGTTTTTAAGTGTCCACTTGGAGGTATTGTAGAAAACATAACCCGATGCGGCTTTAAGAGGCTCATCATCTAACTCGGTGGCTTTCATTTCCTCTTGCTGGAATTTAACCTCTTCGAGAACGGCCTCTTTGTTTGGCTCTAGCAAGGTGTCGAGGCGGCGTAAAACCACCATCGGTAAAATCACATCGCGGTATTTACCCCGCACATAGACATCGCGAAGGCAGTCATCGGCGATGTTCCATATAAATGAAACAAGTTTGTTGTGTACGGAATGATCCATTAGTTGCCCTTAGTTTTCTTTTTATCTTCTATCCAGCGATCTATATCAACTGCCTTAAACCGCCAGCTTCCACCGACTTTAAAGCCCGGTAATTTACCTTCGGCGGCGAGCTTATAAGCCGTTTTTTCAGCAAGTTTTAAATATGCCGCGACCTCTTTCAAGGTCAATATTTGATCAGTCATAGCATTTTCTGCCCTCATAACTAAAGGAGAGAATATGGGAAAATCGAGGAATTCACAACCAGAGATATATCTAGCTTATTTTTTATACACCGCGCATCCAAGAACGTTTTCTTGGTCGAAATCCACTGGCGAAAAAGTGGTCGTAATTGAACGGCGAAAGCGTTCACGGCATCCAATCCGCGCAGGGTTGGTCGAGGGTTCCAAGGGGCTATGAAGTGCCCTTTGGTTGATGGGAAGTCCATGAAGGGAGAGGCAACTTCTCCTTTCTGGTTGATGGGGATACAAGGGGAGAGCTAAATTCTCCGCCTTGTCCATGGGGTTCTTAGGGGTAGCTCGGCGGCTCCCATAAGTGGTGATTAAACGGCCATACGTTTACTGGTGCAGCATATAGATTTAAATCGGTAGCGCACCAGATAAGCTCTTGCCAGAGAATGATAATTCGATGCTTAGAGCGTCGCCAGAGGATAGAACGGACGGGGCAACGTCCTTCTCAAGATAGGTGCGGGGAGGGAAAAATCTCCGATTTTGTACTACACGCACACATCTTGCGGTCATCGTAAAGCCGTGCCAATAGCGGAACCATGCAGCATTGCAGCAATTTATTCCTACTCACTCTTATCACATCTTCACGATGACGGTGTTACTAAGGCCTGCCCCAAGGGCAGAAGTTTACTCTTTAATGCTCTGCGCCCTCTACCTATTCAGCACAATAAGCGAATTATCGCTCGACACAATAAGCGAATAATGGTACAACATAATAAGCGAACAACCGATACGCACGATAAGCGAGAAGAACCACCATGGCGACCCCTTCCGAAAAACTGGCTGATGCCTTAGAAGCACTTCACGACCTTCAGACAAATGGCTCAGTTGCCATACGCTCTGCCGATCTCTCGCGCACTCATCGTGAACGCCTCATTCAAAATGGCTTCCTTGAGGAAGTTATCAAGGGCTGGTATGTACCAGCACGCCCCGATGAAACGCGCGGGGAAAGCACGGCTTGGTATGCGTCCTTCTGGCAGTTTTGTGCAGCCTACCTTAATCACTTAAAAGGCGACGACTGGTGTTTATCACCTGAGCAATCTATCGCACTTCATACTGAAAATATGACCGTGCCCAAACAGTTATTAGTTCGAGCCACCAAGGCGCGAAACAATGTAACAGAGTTACCTCACGGCACGTCACTATTGGATATTCGCGCTGCGCTGCCTGAACCTGCTCAGGTGACGACCAAAAACGGTCTGCGCATATATAGCCTTCCTGCTGCTTTGATTGCCTGTAGCAAGCAAAGCTTTACTCAAAACCCAACAGATATGCGCGCGGCTTTATCCATGGTCAGTGATGCCTCTGAAGTCTTGGAGCAATTGCTAGAGGGTGGGCATAGCTCTATTGCTGGCCGTTTAGCGGGGGCATTCAGGAATATTGGCCGCGCTCAAATTGCTGACGATATTATGGGCACAATGCGCGCGGCTGGGTATGACTTGCGCGAAACTGACCCGTTTGAGCAACAATCCAGCCTAAGCTTCTCACGGCGCGAGCAATCCCCATACGTCAATCGTATTCGGCTTATGTGGCAGGATATGCGGGAAACAGTGATAGCGCACTTTCCCGCATCGCCCTCGCAAACAGTCGATAAAACTGCATACATGCAGCATGTTGAAGATGTGTATGTAACAGATGCCTATCACTCGCTTTCTATTGAGGGATATCGTGTTACGCCAGAACTGATCAACCGCGTTCGCACTGGAGACTGGAACCCAGAACAAAATGCCGATGATAAAGAGCGGCTAAATACTTTGGCCGCCCGAGGCTATTGGCAGGCTTACCAAGCTGTGCGCAAGAGCATAGAGCAAATACTCGATGGGCATAATGCAGGGGAAGTCGTCGATAACGATCATCGCGTATGGTATCGCGAAATGTTTGCGCCCGGAGTGACGGCAGGTATTCACAAGCCTGCTGATCTTGCGGGTTATCGGAATGCGCCCGTTTTTATCCGACGCTCCATGCACACGCCGCCAAGCCGAGAGGCTGTGCGCGATGCTATGCCAGCGTTTTTTGAGTTGCTGCAAGCCGAAGAAAATGCCGCTGTCCGCGTTGTGCTGGGGCATTTTATCTTTGTTTATATTCATCCATATATGGATGGCAATGGCCGTACAGGGCGTTTTTTGATGAATGCCATGCTGGCAAGTGGTGGCTACCCTTGGACGATTGTGCCTCTGGAAAAGCGCAATGATTACATAGCTGCACTTGAAGAGGCGAGCACAAATCAAAACATAGAGCCTTTCACGAAATTCTTGGGTTCACTTGTTCAAGGCGCGCTCGATGGTAAAGCAGAGCCGTCAATTCCGAGCGATTAACGAATAATTAAGATACACCACGTATGATATTAATAGATACGTGGCTTAATTCTGAGAAAGCGATTACCTGTTACCAACAGGCGCGTAGCTAACTTTCAAACATGGGTGCAAGGAAGCGATGCAGCATTTGCTGTTACCGCTTCCTATAAAAAGGAAAGACCCATGGATGAGCTATTAAACGGCAAAAGCATTAAAGCGGATTTTGAAGCGCAGGTAACAGCGGCGCTTATGATCCAGAGCAATGCGCTTATCCCTCTCAAGCTTGCCGCTCGCTTATGCGGTATCCCGAAACACGAAATACTAAGGCGCATTGATTGCGGCACGTTCCCCAAACCTAGAACATTGTCCTCAACAGGCAAGCGTATTCGAGAGGCGTTTTATCTGAAAGATTTGCATGAATGGATTAAGTGCCCACACCTCTATCATCAAAGGGGGCTGCATGAGTGATCAATTAAGCTTGGCACAAATTAAAAGGGCGTATCATCAGGCCGCAAAAATTGTGGCGCGATATGGCGATAAATACCTACCGATATTCGAGCGCCTTGAAAAAGAATACCAGAACAGGAAAGATAAAATTAAAACCCTAAACCGTGCTATAAAAATTGCAGAAAAGCACACGGGATTCGAACCTACAGACCTCTAAAAACTGGGACACAAAATGGTACACATACTGGGACACAAATTTTTATAGTAGTAATTTCTAATAAATATCTAAAGCACTGAAATAGAATAATAATTAGAGATGAAAATTTTCAAATCGAATCCTGCCCCCTCCACCATTTTCATTTACATAATCTTAACTATTTTCCCGCTAACATATTGTATTGATTGAAATTTGTTTTTCAATTGACCAAGGCACATTTTTGCTTTACCTAAAAATGGTACACAAAGTGGGCTACAAATTGGGACACATGGATGGCGAACTACGTATTTTGTAGAGGGAAGAATTTTTATTATCGCAGGCGCGTTCCTGAATACGTGTCCGACTACGATAAGCGCGCCATCATCAAAATATCTTTGGGCACCAAAGATGAAAAAGAAGCCATCCGAAAAGCTGCCATCTATAACGACTATATCGAAGATTATTGGCGCAGCCTGATTAAAGGCAATGGCAAAGCTGATCCTGAAGCTGAATATCGCACTGCTATCAAGCTCGCAAAAGCCCATGGCTTTGCCTATAAGAATGCCGTTGAAATTGCCAAGGAGCCGTTAGAAGAAATAGTCGAGCGCCTGAAGACGGCAAACAAGGCCATAGAACAACCCGAAACGGTCTCTTCCGTGCTTGGCGGCACGGATGTTCCAGAGCTTCCTTTAAGCACTTGCGCAGACAAATACTGGCCGCTATGCCGTGACAGACTCACTAATAAGTCCGAGCATCAAATTCGCAAATGGAAAAACCCACGTCTTGCTTCCATCAATTACTTTATCAGCGCTATCGGCGATAAGCCCCTTAAGGCCATTGCCCGATCTGATATTTTACAGTTCCGGCAATGGTGGATGGATCGCATTGAAAAAGGTGAAGTCGTCGCCGCGACTGCTAATAAGAACATGATGTATGTGAAAGACATGCTTCAGGTGGTCGGGCTTCAATATGAAGTCGCGACCGACTTTGACGTACTGTTTTCAAAAATACGCCTTAAAGAGCTGGAGCAATCAAGGCCGCCTTTTGAAGCCAGCTATGTTCAAGATGTCTTACTTTCCAAGCATGCGCTGAATGGCCTCAATGATGAAGCGCGGCTTTTGGTATTTGCCATGGCCGATACTGGTGCGCGGGAATCTGAGCTGATCGGCCTTACTGAAGAAGATATTGTTCTGGATGAGCCTATTCCCTATATCTGGATTCGCGCGCGCGAAAACAAGGCACTCAAAACACTTACCTCTGAGCGAAAAATCCCACTCGTAGGCGCAGCGCTCCATGCCTTCCAGCAACTACCGAGTGGATTTAACCATTATCGCACTGCCGATACCGCCTCCACGACCATCAACAAATATTTGCGTGAAAACGATTTGAAGCCAACACCAAATCACTCCCTCTATTCGCTGCGCCATACATTTAAAGACCGCCTCCGCGACGCAGGCGCGCCAGAGGAAGTCATTGACGAACTTATGGGGCACAAGAAGTCGGGGCCGAAATATGGACGTGGTCATATGCTTGAGAAAAAGCACGAGTGGCTTAGGAAAATCGCTTTTAGCGTCTAATTACGATTTTTATTGAAAATTTTAAAGTTTTTCTGATATCCATAGTTTAGGAAGGCAGGCTATGGATGACCGACAATAAAAACAACACCCCAGAAGTAGGCATGACATTTCAAAATGTTACTACTGATGAATTAGAAGAGCAAATAAACACCTCTGATGATATAGCACCCCCTCAGGAGCCTTTTGATAAGGTTTTGAAAGAACAACTCTCTCAAACAGACATACCAGAAAAAGACATTCGTAAGGCGTTGTTTGATAACGAGACACCGACCAGTGAAGACGTACCACCAAGTTGGTTTAATGACTTACCTGATCTTGATATATAGGCTCAGGTAGTATTTTCTTTGTTTTGTAGATATTTGTGAATGCGCTCATTTACCTCTAGAAAATCAGCCTTGTTGGGCTTGAAAAAATCCCAATAGGTGTTTCTCTTTGAGCTCTGCTTTCGCTCCACCACCCACTTTAAGTTCTCAAGCATGGTCGAAAACCAATATTGAGCATCCGTGTGATAATCATGCTGATCTCTGATGGCTTCCCACACATCACTTGAAAATTGTGCTGCTTTATCTCCGCCTCTTATCCAGTCTAACCATGCGGTCACGGTCAGCTTCATGATCGAGACTTCATTTTGCATTTGAATGGCGAGTTCAAAGTTCCAGTCTTCCTCATCCAAGCCATGGTTCTCAGCATAGTGCTTGAGAAAGTACATTCTTAAACCTTGAAACCAAAAGTAATAGGTCTCTGAAATTGACCATTTTCGAAGCGAGTGGCAAATAAGCACATTACCAATGGCGTGATAAATTAGATTTTCTCTACCCTTAATACTGGGATTTGTATGCTTAAATCTTTTGGCTAGCTTGTCTACATCGGGAGGAGCACCCAAAGTTAAAAGCATTCCAGCCCCAAAGAACAATTGCGGATAATTCAGGGCTCCATCGATAAGATCAAGCCGTATTAAATCGTAGTACTTATAGGCGGAGGCTTCACTGATGGCTAATTTCTTTGCAATGTCTTTTACAGGCATATCACACAAAAAAGCGGCGAAAAGTGTCTCGACTTGGGCGTTTGATAGTTTGGAATGCTTGTAGTATTTATTTTTAGGCTTACGAGCTTTCCTTGCGCCACGCAGGTTAGGGAGTAGTTTGGCTTTCCATTTGGAGAAAGAAGATTCTGATAACTTGTTTTGTATACAGTACTCAGATTGAGTTAGCTTGCCACGCTTCCAAGAAAGAACATGAGCTTCCCAGAACTCAGATTTTGCCGAACGTTTTTTGGTATTTGCCATTTATACGCCTCGAACTCCCAGCTTTTGAATTTCCATTATACGGATAATAATTCCATATTATTCAACGGGTTACGGACTTCACCGTAGTTATTATTCTTTCGTCCTCCTTTTGCTCAAATTAACTGGATCACATAAGGTTTTCACAAGCTTTGCGCAAAGCCTCTTAGAACCCATGTTCATTGATTACCCCTTCTTAAAGGGGCTGGAGGCTTTACATGTCTGATGATATCCAAATATCCATTGAGATCACAATTGAGGCGGATCACCCCGTCCAATCCGATTTATCTGTACCCCCTAGCCAAGACGATCTACTGCGCTGTGAGATGTGGGCAAGGTGCGAATGTGCCTATTGCCACTCTTTTGGCTGTGTGAACGCGCTTAGCCATAAAAATTCGGAGGTGCACTAATGAACTTCGACAAACCATCCCCGTTTGACGGTGTGAAAGCCGTCAGCCCTTCAGGAGTGATCAAAGTACTCTTTGCCGTCTCACTTGAAGCCGCCATGTTCGTTATGTTCTATGCGGTCTACACCGAAACGATAGGCTTGATGAACGAAACGTACCTTTCAGAGCTTCCTGTACTCGGCGGCATGTTTGGCATGCTCGATCCCGATGCCAATGCCTCTCACATCATTTCGATATTGCTGGCCACGTTTTCGGTGGCAACGCCGCTCTTCATCTGGGCGGAAGTGCATCGTCAAAATATCTTGGATGATCCTCAAGAATGGTTTTCTCACCCGCAAAATCAGATTTTAGCAAGCATCGCTGGCTTGGTCTTAATCATGGTCATTGGCCTTGAGGTCGTGAATTTATACACCCTCGTTGCAAGGGAAAGCTCTCAAGGTGGATTTGTTGTGCAGCAAGAAAGCGGTGTGATGGCCTTTCTTGCACAAAACAAAGGGCTGGCGATTGGTGTGAGCGCCGTGATTGCCGTCATCAACATCATCCTCGCGTTGTTCACGACACGCGCCTTCCAAAGCCTTAAGTCAGAGGAGAAATAGCATGAAATATGTAACCACTCTTATCCTTGTTCTTTATATTGCCGCTTGCGGTGAACAAGTGCAGGCTCCCAAAGCTAAAACTCATGAAGATATTTTTGTGCTCATCGAGAATGGCGGAACCATTGCCAGTGAAGATCAGGATGAAGCACGCAATACCGCGCTTCACTTACTTCAGCAATTAACCTCACTCTCCCGAAGGAAAGCCACGAGTGATGTTCAGATTCACATTATTCTGAGCGCACTGCCTAACCGTATTGCGTGGTCGGGAACGGCTGGTCAACTTCTCTCGCAAGCGGAAGATGTTACAAATCTGATTGTATTCAAACCGACCTTTTCGGATTTGGTTATGGCGTTTGATCAGATCGAAACAACGGTGAATCTAACGCAGCCTGATTCCATCCGCTTGTACTGGATTGGCTCAACGGTTCATGTGCCATTTCAGCAAGGCAATGCTCCGATTGACGTTGAGGTGCCTCAAGAAGTACCAAGCAAGTTAGCGCTGGCAAATCTCGCCAGCAAACTCACCACTCTCAAAATCATGCGCGTTCACCCCGATCAAGACAAGGTGCTACAAGCCTATCTTGGCTCACTCGGAATTTTGAAACGTGCGCGCAGTGGCAACATTGATTTTGAGTTGCTTGGTGAAGCGCAAACGAAGTCTCGACTGAATACGTTGCTTTAGGTGGAGGGATATCGATGAAAGCTTTCATTAAAAACCTAGCGATTGCAGTTGGCCTATCGACCTTCTGCAACACCGACTTGCTGGCAAATGAGCCTGTAATCACTGTTAAATCAAAAAGTGAGTATTCAGCGCCGATCATTGTTATTCGGTCAAAATATGAATTTGAGAAATCCATTTCTTTGAAGTTAAAAACTGACCCTTCGCTTGATGCCTCGGACATTCTCATAAGAACAATATCCAAGTTCGGAATGGTCGATGCCAATGGTATTAAGATCGTATCGGGGTTCGATATCGATCAGTCAAACAATATTATTGTCGCTTTTAGCGGTGGAACCTCCGAGATTATTCAAACATCGGGAAACCCTTCGCAGCTCAATATCGTTGCCAGCTTTCGAGATGCCAATGGTCAGTTTGTTTCACCGCCTCCCGATAGCGTCGCGGTTTATTCTATGAGTGGTGAAAAGCTGTGCTTTGATTACAAAACCGTTCAGCAAGCACCGCCTGACATTGGTATTGCATTACTGCTTGATCGTTCTGGCTCTATGGCTGGCAACATTGATGCGGTGAAAAGCACGGCAAATAACTTTCTTAATTCATTGCCGTCACATGCACTATGTGCCGTTGGTAGCTTTAACTCCGATTTAACTTACGGCCATAAAAATTACCAGCAATGCAATGGCGGCGGATTTGGCTTTGACAACATTAAAGCCAGTGGCGGCACAGATATTTTTAAGGCGCTGAGCAGTGCCTATTCAGGCCTTTCTGGCAGTTACTTCAATGGGTATCAGAAGGCGGCTATCGTCATTACTGACGGTTACACCGTAAATGATGCAAAAGTAAAAGCTGAATTACTCGCCAATAAAAACGGCATTCTGACCTTTGTGTATTTCATTGGCGGAAACCATAAAGATGACCTTGAAGGCATTACCGATCACTTCATTTCTCAAGGCGGCAATGTAAAACAGTCGCTATCGCATTACTTTAGCACCATCGGTCTTGCCTATAAAAGTCAGAAAGTTTTGAGCGTTAAGCCTTGCTCTGGAGGTGCGCATGCAACTCCGTAGCCAAGGGGCACAGCATCCGTCGCGGATATATAGCCGCGACCCCGATCTGCATGGCTCTAGTAAATGGGCGACGAAAAACCACCTTCACCAAAAAGGTTATGGCGAAGGTGGCCGCATATTCCTTGGCTACGGCATGGCCGAAGCGAATAAAGGCCGCGCTTATTGCATTACCACAAACACCCAAAAGCACCTGCTGACTGTAGCACCTACACGAAGCGGAAAACTTCTAACCGCGAGTATGCCACGATGCTTGGAGCATCGTGGTTCGCTGGTTGCGCTTGATGTGAAAGATGGTGAGCTATCTTTAATTGCGGCGCGATATCGGCGGGATGTACTTGGCCATAAAGTCATCATTATCGATCCATGGGATTTAGCTTGCTCAAAGCTCGGCATGCCTCAATCGAGGTTTAACATTATGGATTGGCTTGATCCTGATAATGATGACTTTGTTGAGGATGCCATGACCATCGCAGATAGCCTTGTCACTGACCGAGGCGGTAAAGACCCGTTTTGGACGGATGAAGCTCGCGCGCTCGTTATGGGGCTCATTCTCTATGTTGCGGCCACGCCTTTGGTGTTAATGCCTACCGCCAAGCGCTCACGCGACATTCCGCAAGTGAGAAGATTGTTAAGCCTATCCTCTAACGATTTCAAAAATCTTGTGGGCGGCGAGTACGAAAAGGATGAAGAAGGCAATGCCGTGCTAATAAAGCCCGGCATGATGCAAAGCTCAAACGAATATGTTCGCTCTGCCGCCGCACGTATTCTTAATAAAGCGCCCAAAGAATTTTCCAGCATATTATCAACGGCGCAACAAAATACGCATTTTTTAGAAAGCCCAAAAATACAGCGCACTTTATCGGAATCAGATTTTACCTTTGAAGAACTGGAAAATGGCAAAACAGATATCTTTGTCGTTTTGCCTGCTGGAAGATTGTTTACCTATAACCGCTTTTTGCGCATGCTGCTGAGTTCTGCAATCACTTCAGTAACCCGCTTTAAGACCAAGCCAAACCCTCCCGTGTACTTTCTTATGGAAGAAGCTGCGGCACTAGGGCGCATGGAAGTCATTGAAACCGCTTTTGGTTTAATGGCGGGATATGGCATGCAACTTCACATGATTGTGCAGGATTTAAACCAGCTCGTCTCACTTTACGGCGAGAGGTGGCAAACCTTCATTGCCAATAGTGGGGTCATTCAAATCTTCGGCACCCGTGATTTGATGACCTCTGAATACACATCAAGGCTGTGCGGCATCACAACGATTGAATCGTTGAGTGAGTATAGCGCTGAGATGAGGGCTCGCCTTTTTAGTGATCCCAATTTTTTAAGCCGAGAAGATGCACTCACATCGCGTTCGCTTATTACTCCCGACGAGGTAATGACGATGAGTCCAGTTGCTCAGATTCTTATCTTGTCTCATGCCAATCCAATCGCCTGTTTTAAAACCGCTTATTTTTTGGATCAGAGATATAGAAATAAAAATGGTACGCCCATTTACGATATTCATCCAAACTTTGCCGACGACCCAATAAGCAGGCCTGTTAATTTCACTAAACAGGGGTTCAACATTGCCGCGCCTCTCTCTTCGATATTTGATGGAGGGTGAGCACATGATATTTAGAGCGTGGATTTCAATTGTTGTAATGGGCGTATGTGCATGGAGCGTGTGGATTGGGCTTGGAGGAAAAATCCCCCCTTATGATTACGCGCCAGTTAGTTTTGTTTTCCATTGGGTAACACCATGGCTGTTACTAATTTTGGCTGCAAAGTCGTGGTATCGCATTTTCATCTGGGGACGCATGCTTCAGGCGAAACAAACACCGCCAATTCTTAGTCGTGGGCTATCAACACAGGCGCATAAGCAAACAAATACAGTTTTGTTGAAACTTACTTCACAGGCGCTATTTCTTTTCGCCCTAGCTGGTGTGTTAAATCAGTTCTCAATTGATCATATCGAATGGTGGATCGCGTCAATCATTGCCTGTTTTTATCTTCTTAAAAAATCATCAAAGGCGGGGTAATGAATATGATTAATTTATTGCCCACAAAAATAGAAAGCAAAAAAACGGCAGAAACATGCGGTTTACAGGGCGCTTATTTACGATTTATTAACGATTTCATGCGTATCATTATAAGTATGAGAGATTGTGGGAGCGCCAGAGCGTTCCATGCAACTCTCTTTTTTTGTGGTCAGGTGGGTGTATGTGCATGTTCCGCACCCAGAACGTGCCTTCTCTCAGATATACGCGGCTGGCGCAAAGAATACGGCAGTGAGAGCAGTTATTCGCTTTCACTGCTTTTTTGTGGGGGGATATATGGATAAACCCTTCATAAAACAGAATAAAAATGAGTCAAATGAGGCTCAGATTTGTTTGAAGACTCCGCTGAAAGCGAGTCATAATCGGGGTTCCGACGATGAAGCGATAATCGCTCTCGTAAAGTTTCTCGCAAGACGCGCCGCCGAAGAAGATTACGAATTTTACCGCAGCGCGCTTAGCAATCCCGATATAGAAGATGGTGGATAGGAATATGACGCAACGTGCTTGCATATATGCCCGATATAGCTCTGACCTTCAAAGTGACGCATCTATTGAAGATCAAATTCGCCTGTGCAGTGACAAAGCAAGCACTGAAGGCTGGAAGCTTGGCAATTGTTATACGGATGCAGGAATTTCTGGGGCATCACTCATGCGCCCTGGCATTCAATCTCTGCTCAGTGCCGCAATGAATGGTGAGTTTGACATACTTATTGCAGAAGCCTTGGATCGCCTCTCGCGTGATCAGGAGGATATCGCAGGTATTTTTAAACGCATGGAGTTTGCTGGCGTTAAAATCATCACCCTCTCAGAAGGCGAAATATCTACGCTTCACATCGGCCTGAAAGGCACCATGAACGCGATGTTCCTGAAAGACTTGGCCGACAAGACCCGCCGAGGGCTCCGTGGCCGTGTAGAAAAAGGCAAATCAGGTGGCGGTCTGGCCTATGGCTATCAGGTGGTAAAACAGTTCGACGCCAATGGTGAAGCCATCAAAGGGGATCGTGAGATTGATGAAGTGCAGGCCGATATTATCCGCCGCATTTTCCGAGAATATGGCCTTGAGAACAAATCACCCAAAGCTATTGCTGCTCAGCTCAACGAGGAAGGCATACCTTGCCCATCTGGCAAAAGCTGGGGGCAATCCACTATTAATGGCAACCGCAAGCGCGGTACGGGCATTCTGAATAACGAACTGTATATCGGTCGCCTTATTTGGAATAGACAACGTTTCATCAAAGACCCTGCCACAGGAAAGCGTGTAACGCGCCTGAATGAGCCGTCTGAATGGATTATTCAGGATGTGCCAGAGCAACGCATCGTTGATTCTGAGCTATGGGAAGCAGTTAAGACGCGCCAGAAGTCACTGGATCGTACATCTTCCGCGCTTTGGCAAACTAACCGCCCCCAATATCTGCTATCAGGGCTGACCAAGTGTGGCGTTTGTGGTGGCGGGTATTCCAAGATCAACTCTACCCAATATGGCTGCTCTGCGGCCAAGAACAAAGGGGATAGCGTCTGCAACAATCGCCGCACCATCAAACGAGAAGCGCTGGAGGGCTATGTTTTGGATGGCTTACAAGGCCACCTCATGCGTGAAGAGCTGGTCAATGTGTTCTGTAAGGAATACACCAAGCATCTGAGCACCTTGCATGCGCAAGCCAATGCACAGCGCAAATCACTTGAATCTCAACGTGACAGCCTTCTTAAAGAGCGTGAGCGCCTGATACAGGCCATCAAAGATGGTATTCCCGCCAGTATGGTCAAAGACGATCTGGAAAACGTTTCAGAGCGCATTGAGAAAACGGAACAAGCTCTGACGGTGCAACCTGCACTCAAACCTCTGATTCATCCGGCCATGGCTTCACGTTACCACCAAGCTATTAAAGACTTAAAGGCATCATTGAATGCGGATGGCGCGCGCGCCGAGGCATCACAGCATTTGAGGGGGCTTATCGAGAAAGTGGTGCTAACGCCAGAAGAAGGCGAGAAAGGCCTGCGTATTGATCTGTACGGTGATTTAGCTGGAATCTTGAATATGTCTTTGGAGACGAAAGATATGAAAATCTTGGACAAACTATGCTTGAACGCATCGAATGATAATAAGGCTATCAATGGGGCCGAAGCCCACATAGATAGAATTGGTAGCGGGGGCTGGATTTGAACCAACGACCTTCGGGTTATGAGCCCGACGAGCTACCAGGCTGCTCCACCCCGCACCTGGATTTGCCACTTCAAAAGCATTCTCTGAAGCCGCGCGGTTAAAGATTATCCCCTAACCGAGGTGGCGCATTATAGGTAGCTCCCCCGAAGGGGTCAAGGCATTTAATGAATAATTTATTATTTATTTTCAAACACTTAAAATTCGACGGTTATTTAACCAAGTCGTTCAATACATCATCTCAGCAACTCAATTCGGCGGCCTGGCGCCGCATACAGTAGGAAACGATGCGGGCAATATCCTTGCCTGCTTTCTCGGCGTTTTCCAAAATAGCCTCGATACTATCAGGCTGCTGGTCAACACCGCCGGTAGCAGCATTGCTGATTGCCGACAAACCTATCACCTTCATCCCCAGGTAATTTGCGGCTATCACCTCCAGCACGGTAGACATACCTACCGCATCCCCCCCCATCGCAGCCAGGTAGCGGCGCTCCGCATTGGTTTCTAATGACGGCCCAGGCACAGCCACATAGACCCCCTCGCGCAAGATGATTCCCATATTTGACGCAGCCATTCGCAGCATCTGTTGGTGTTCGCGACAATACGCCTGCGACATATCAGGAAAACGAGGACCAAGGCCGTCTTCTGGTCCTGTCAATGGATTCACTCCCAGACAATTAATATGATCAGAGATCATCATCACCTCGCCCGGCGCAAACAAGCTGTTGAGCCCGCCAGAACAATTAGTAACCCAAAATTGCCGAGCGCCCAATCGATGCGCTAGAAACACAGGCAACGTCACCATTCGGGCGTCATGCCCTTCATACAGGTGGAAGCGGCCGTTAAACACGACCATCCGTACGCCATGTAGGCTGCCCAGCAACAATTCACCCCGATGGCTCTCCACCGTGGTCGAGGGAAATCCGTCAATCGTGGCGTAGGGAAAACAGTATTCAATGTCTAACTCATCAACAATACCACTGAGACCGGTGCCCACCATCAATGCCGCTTCAGCACGCCAGTCGATATCGATACCCAAGCTGGTGTAGGCCTGCTCTATCCACGCTCTTCTATCCAAACGTTCTTCTCCTTTATAATTTTCAAAACTTTACATAACCAAAAGAATGCTAACCGATTGACATAAAGCCCAACGGCTTTTAAAAATGATACTTAATGCCCAGTTTTTGCTATATATAGATTAGTATCATACAGTTTGTAGCAAACAATAACGTATGTCATCGGAGAGACACTATGCACACCCGTTCTTCAACCCGTTGGAAAATCCGTCAACACGCCCTACTCAACCGTACTATTGCGCTGCTCGTGCTTGGAGCAACCGCCAGCAATGTACAGGCAGAAAGGGTAATTGAAGAAGTTATCGTCGAAGCTCAAAAACGCGAACAAAATTTACAGGATGTACCCGTCGCGGTCACCGCCTTCACCAGTGAAAACCTGGCACAGGCCGTTATCAAAGATGTATTTGACTTACAGACCAGTGTACCCGGGCTGATAGTGGCTCAAAATCAGACCGCCACCACGGCTAACTTCAACATTCGCGGCATTGGCACCTCCTCGCAGAACTTTGGGCTTGAGTCCTCTGTGGGTCTGTATGTTGACGGCGTATACCGCTCACGACAAAGCGCCATGATCAACAACATGGTAGACCTGCAAAGCGTTGAAGTGCTGCGCGGCCCCCAAGGCACTCTTTTCGGCAAAAACACTCTGGCGGGCGCGGTGTTGTTTAGAACTCAAGCACCCACATTCGACAGCGCCAATGCCTTTATTGAAGCCACGACGGGCAACTATGGTTTGGCGGGTATTTCTGGCGCGTCTTCTTTTACCGCCATCGATAATGAACTGGCATTCCGTGTTTCCGGCTTTGCCACCCAGCGCGATGGCTACGTCGATATCATCGACCACGGCAATGTAGACGAAGATGCGATGAATGATCGCGACCGGGAAGGCATACGCCTGCAAGCCCTGTACACCCCCAATGAAACCTTCTCTATGCGCACGATCATCGACTACTCAGAAATCAACGAAGCCTGCTGTGCGGCATTGACCACCCTGAGTAATGTTGGCTTGGCGAGTATGGATCCAGATTCACTCGGCACCCCCGGTTCAGACAATTTGGTCGCACTTTTGGGGGGCACGGTCACCCACGGCGCTGACTTTGACAACTACCAGATGGCGGCCAATACGCCGCCACAATCCAGTAACAAAGACCGCGGGATTTCGGTAGAAATGAATTGGCAGATGGACGAGTATACAGTGACCTCTGTCAGTGCATTTCGCCGTTTTGATTCATTTGACTTGATCGATGGCGATTTCACCGACCTGGATATCTTTAACGCAACCAACAATGCAGAGCAGGAATCATTCTCGCAGGAAATACGCCTGACCTTTAGCAATGACAACATGACCTATCTGGTAGGCGGCTATTATTTCACTCAAACCATCGACTTAGATTTCAACCTGAACATGGGCTCGCAGATAGATGACCTATTCAATCTTAGCCTGCCAGGTGCCATTACCAGCACCGATCCTGGCTCACCAGGCTTGCTGCTCGCCATAGACGGACTGAGTGCAGCAACAGGTGGATTGGTAGCTCCCTCTGCAGAAGGCTTCCCGCCAGGTTACGTCTTCACCAACCAGTCGGCACAGGATCATGAAAGCTTCGCGTTCTTCGGGCAAATTGACTACACCTTTAATGATGCTTGGAGTGTCAGTGGTGGTTTGCGTTATACCCGTGAGGAAAAAGAGCTCAACGCCACATTTCTTGAAGATGATGGCAATGGTAACGGGCTCGGGCCTCAATTCCTTAGCTCACAGGAGCTCTTAATTGGCGCTACTGCGGCAGGTGTTTCGCTGGCGGAAATTCAAGGTGGAGCACCTATCACCGCTGAACGCCTAGCCACACTAACACCTTTCCAGGCAGCAGGCTGGGGGTTTGGACTGCTGGGCCCATTAGCTCAAGCTCGACCTGATATCGATACCTCATTTTCTGAGAACATTATTACCGGCTCAGTAAAATTGATTTACCAGCCTAACGACCAACAACTCTATTACGCATCTCTTGCCACAGGCTTTAAATCGGGCGGCACCAATACTGACCGAATACCAGCGTCTTTTGATCCCATCTTCAAATCTGAAAAATCACGCTCACTGGAAGTGGGCATGAAATACGATAGCAGTGACCGTTCGCTGCGCAGCAATCTTGCTGTTCACTACACCGAAATCGATGACTTTCAAGCCAACTCCTGGACCGGCGTAGCATTTAATCTGCAAAATGCGGGTAAACTCGAAAGTTATGGTCTTGAATGGGAAACCCAATGGGCCATGCTGGAAAACACCAGTGCGAACCTCGCCTATGCCTACACTCACGCCACCTATAAAGAGTTCAATCGCGGTACCTGCTGGGTAGCAACCCCGTTCCACACGGGTATGCAGGACCCAGGTGACTCAGGCCAGGGATTCTGCAACCGCAGTGGCGACCGTATTGATTTTACTCCAGAGCATTTCATTAACCTCGCACTGGAACAACGCTTGGCCATTAATGAAAACACCGAAGCTCGCCTAACAGTAGAGTACAACTTCCGCTCAGACATGGTCATGGATGGTGACAACGATCCCATCAAGGAACAGGGAGGCTACGGTAAGACTAACCTACGAGCAGCCTTTGGTTACCGCCCGTATGACTTGGACATCATCCTCTGGGGCCGCAATGTATTTGATAAACGTACCAAGCGTACCATCTTTAACGTACCCACGCAGACTGGCCGCGTCATGAGCTACCCCGATGAACCCGCCACTTACGGTATTACGTTGCGCAAACAGTTTTAAACCCGCCTTCGTCTGCCCACCCGATTCAGGGTGGGCATTTACCCGCCACGTTTACATCAAGTTGTCATTGCTGACCCGTAGTATCAAATACGCAAAGCCATAAGGCTGACCCTAGCGTATAAAACATAGTAGACTAGCGCGTTTGAAAGCAGCCCACACGACGGCAGAGAGCACATGTACTACAACACAGACGATTTACGCATTAACAATCTGAAAGAACTACTCCCCCCAGTTGCATTGATAGAGCGTTTTCCGGTATCAGAAAATGCATCGGCTACCGTGACTGCCGGCCGCAATGCCATTGAAAGCATTATTGCCGAACAAGATGACCGCTTGCTGGTAGTAACGGGCCCTTGCTCAATTCACGACATTAAAGCCGCCATGGAATACGCAGGCAAACTGGTAGCTCTCCGAGAAAAATATGCCGACACACTGGAAATTGTGATGCGCGTGTATTTTGAAAAACCCCGCACCACACTAGGCTGGAAAGGCTTGATCAACGATCCCTACATGGATAACAGCCACCAGATTAACGACGGCTTGCGTATCGCACGAAAACTTTTATGCGATATTAACGAACTGGGTTTGCCTGCTGCCGGTGAATACCTCGATACCATCTCACCACAGTACATTGGCGATTTAATGTCGTGGGGTGCGATTGGTGCGCGAACCACCGAAAGCCAGTGCCATCGCCAGCTGGCCTCGGGCTTGTCCTGCCCAGTAGGGTTCAAAAACGGCACCGACGGCAATATCAAAATCGCCATTGATGCGATCAAGGCGGCAGCAAGCGGCCACGAATTTCTGTCGATTACCAAATACGGCCATGCCGCTATTGTCGAAACCACCGGCAATAAAGATTGCCATTTGATTTTACGCGGTGGCAGCGAACCCAATTACTCACCAGCACATATTACCGATACCGAAAAACAACTGGCGGAAGCCGGTTTGCCTGCACGAATCATGGTGGATTTTAGCCATGCCAACAGTAACAAGGATTATCGTAACCAATCTCTGGTATGCCAATCAGTATGCGAGCAGGTGAGTGCAGGCAGCCAGTCTATTTTTGGAGTCATGATTGAAAGCCATCTCAATGAAGGCAGTCAAAAGCTGGTGCCCGGCAAACCGCTGGAATACGGCAAAAGCATCACCGATGCCTGTATTGGCTGGGACGAAACCGAAACCCAACTTGCCCAACTGTCACAAGCAGTATTGGCTCGCCGTAACGCTTGATAACTATCGCATCAGGCTGGTCATGCACCAGCCTGAGTTTCCTGTCATGTCTGACATCTGCCCGTCAGCTTGGTCATTTTATCTTCCCTAAACTTGACATCATCCACTCTTTGTAAAATATTGATTGTTTAGTTTTTGATCTTTTTGTGGTTAATCGTTGTGAAACCTACCAAAACAAAAGCGCAAACCCGTGACGAAATCAGTCGTCAGGTAAACGATTATTTGAATACAGGTGGAAAGGTAGAGCAGGTCAATCCCGGGGTAAGCGGCCGCGATCTCGGCCAAAATCTTGCGCTGCCTATCACGATGGAGCGCGATGACAAACCCAACACTCGCACGCTGGTCAATGAACAGATTGCAGCAATAGAATCACGCCGAGGCAAACACAAGCCACAACCACTCAAGCCCAAAACGAAAAAACCGGAGAAAATTTTAATTGTTGATGATTTTGGTGAGCCTGTGAGATGGATCTGGTCAGACGAAACCTGAGCCCATAACCGTCGGTTACACAACCCCATACCAGCGCGCAAGTAAGTAACTGAACCCACTCAGTAGAAACATTACCAACATAATCACTCCCAACAACAAAAAGGGCCTGAACGGTTTTCGCTCTACACTGTTTACGCCGGAATAAATCACTGAATCAACACGCTGTTGATCCGCCTCCGACAAGCGCGGAGACACAGTGCCTGATTTATTATGACCTTCACTCACAATACGTACCTGTCAGTTGTTAGAGTAAATACACTATAAATCAAAACAGCATGGGGTGAGAACCCAGTGCTCAAGCGCGTTGATCAATCAACGAACCACTGGGGTGAGAATTGAGGCCAATAGACGCCAAGCGCTTGTTCAAATCAAGGCTGCTGATGGTTGGTTGGGACGAAGCGATATTTTGTGTATTGTCGCTGGGTTCACCCACCGGAGACGCCTCCAGCCCAGCGCGGGTATCGGCCTCGCCAGACGCGTCAGAAGCATTTTCAGTATCTGACTCGCTGTCAGCGTCCTCAGCCTCTGCAGACTGAAGCCGCAATTCCTGCCGGGCTTCCATCTCCATTTGTGCAGCCAGTGCCGCAACCTGACGGTCTTGGGGCGACGGATCTGCCGGGGCCAAAGCCGCGCGCCGAATCTGCTGAGCCTTGTCAATGGTTGCCTGCGGATCACCAGCCACCTCACTGGTACTTATAGAGACTTCGCCTGCTACGGCATAACTGACGCCATCGGGGCCGCGCTCAAACTGAAGCACTGGCGCACCGGCATAAACGCCACCCACCGACGCATGGGCCTGCTCATGAGCGCGAACTTCTCGATCCCGAGCTGCCAGCTCGGCAATTTCGAGCTGCTCCTGCTCATCGATCAACGCTTGCCGGGCACTGGACTTGTCTTCAGAATCGTCAGCACTTTGCCCGGGTGTTTCGCCTTCCACAGAAGCATCATCGATATCGCTATCAATGGCACTGCTTTGACGATTGTCATTTTGCAATTTGCCAGACTCGGCGGAAGCTTCCACCGGCTTCATGGGCGTATTTTTAGCTTCCAGATTTTCTTCACCCACCCCGCTGCTGCCGATGGGGCTGAAAGGCGCCACCGCATTCGCAAAGTTACTGGGTAAAGCACTGGTGATAATCATGGGATCAAGCCTTGATATCCAGCAATGCACCAATGGTCTGGTCAGCCGTTTCAACCACCTTGGCAGAGGCAGTAAACAACAACTTTTCGACTTTCATATTGACCATAGGCTCAACCAAGTCCTGCGTCGGCGTCTGCACATTGGCAGATGCAATATCCTGCGCAGACTTGAGCATTTCTTTCTGGCTGCGCTGCATGCCCTGTAGCCCTTGCTGCAAAGCACCGCCAGAAACAGAATTTACAGAAACCATACATCTACCTTGTGCCAATAGGCATCACATGCACATTTATTGACCTACGCAACCAATACACGGAAATAGCGCTGGGTATTACCAGTAATTCTACGTCAAATCTGAGCAAAAAACAGACAAAACCCGCATTTTTGCGACTAAAGTTAGATTTTTTAGCAGTAAAAAGTATGAGTTTATAAGAAACCGGGGCATCAATAATCAAGATATCGACCTCCCGACGGCGTTACGACGCACTAAACAAGCTATCGAGCGCCAGGTAATCAGCCGCCTCTGCTGGATCCCCAGACGCTATATAGGGTATCTCACCCAGCCTGGGCGCCCTGATCAGCGTATCCAGAGTCTCCAGATTTTGCGCATAGGCTGCCATGGGTTCGTGCACAGTATTAGCCACCCACCCTGCCAGTTTCAGACCATCACGCTCAATCGCCTCGGCGGTTAACACCGCATGATTGATACAACCCAGTTGCATATTCACCACCATCACTACATCCAGCTGCAGAGTCTGCGCGATACCAGAAAAATACTGGCGATGGTTCAGTGGCACTCGCCAGCCACCGGCGCCCTCCACCAACCATAAATCGGCAGGTTGCATCATGGCACCGCGACAAAAACCAGCAATACGCTCAATATCCAAACGACGCCCGATTTGCTGGGCTGCTACATGGGGTGCAATAGCAGCTTCCAGGGCAATGGGGTTAACCTGCTCGTAATATAAATCGAGTGTGGCAGCCTGCTGCAACATCAGTGCATCGGTGTTGCGCAAGCCGTCGACAGTTTGTTCACAACCGGCGGCGACCGGTTTGAGTGCACCCGTCGAAAGCCCCCTGTTTTTGGCAGCCAGCAATATGGCCGTTGCCACAAAGGTTTTACCCACATCGGTATCGGTTCCGGTTACAAATATCTTGCGGCGTTGGATTGTCATACATAGGGTCCTTGAGGCCTGTCTAGAGTCATTCAGAATTACATCAATGGTTTGCCACACATCGTCGGCAACGGCAAAAACTAAGCAGGTTTTTGTAAAAACAGGTAATGCACATCGTAGGTTGCGGGCAGCAAACCGGTATCATCACGAAACGCGCTATACGCCTTTTCAAACGCATGCAGCCGCGCACGCCCGGTTAAGCCTTTGGGCTGCCCTGAATTTACGTTGTGAGCGCCCAATACTTTCAGCTCGCGCATCAACTCATGCACCGTTTCGTAACGTAAACACAGCGCTTCGTGATGCCAGTCGGCAATCTCAAATCCGGCCGCAAGAATGGCATTTTCTACCCGCTCCGGTGTAGGGAAGTGGTTTACGTGTACAAAATGGTCCACCTGTTCCCAAGCCTGGCGAAGCTCATGGAGGGTGTTGGGGCCCAGAGTGGCAATCAGGGCAGAGCCACCGGGTTTGAGCACACGGTACATCTCACTGAACACTCGCCCCTGATGTTCGCACCACTGAATGGCCAGGCTCGAAAATACCAGGTCAAAACGATCACTGTGCAGTGTCAGCTGTTCCGCATCGCCTACCAGCCAGTGGGCAATGGCAGGATACTTGTGCCGCGCATAGTTGATCATACCGGGGGAAATATCACAGCCCGTAACACAAGCGCTTGTGGGTAATCTGCGCTGCAGTTTGTCGGCGAAAAAGCCAGTGCCACACCCCAAATCCAATACCTGAGGGGATGCAATACCAGGCCGTACTAACGGGTATTGCAAAAGTAACTGATGCCCAATAGCACGCTGTAAATGGGCAACCTGATCATACTGGGCAGCGGCCTTGCTAAACGATGCGGCGACTTTGGCTTTATCGATCCGAGCCGGCGCCAACCCCTGCAAAAACGGCTGTAAAATCTTTAGCAATTTTTCTGGCGCGGTGAAAAAAAACGCATGCCCTGCGTCACTAATCACCTCAACGCGCTGTGAAGTGTTTTGGGCAAATTCGTCGACCACTGCCACAGGAACCAAAGCATCATTGTCTGGCACGACATGCAAGCCCGGCAAGGTTAACTGGTGGTAATCTGGCCGCATATCCCACTGCGCCAACCAATCAAGACCTCGCTGCCAGTTATTGTTATCACCGCCTTGTCTGACACACTCAAAAGCTTTTGCACTGTTATCCCGAAGCGCTTTGGTTAACGAACGCTGTACACTGTCGCCTTGCGCCTGCAATCCTGCAAAGCGCTTTAAAGTCAGCGAAGCGTTGCCGGCAAAGGCTGCATAAAACTCGTCAAAAATGGGCTTTGGCATGGCCGGCAGCCAATCGTCAGCAGTAACAAATTTGAGATTGGCTGCAATGCTGACAACACCGACGATGTTGTTAACACAACGATGGGCCAGGGCCATCGCCAACATACCGCCCAGCGACCAACCGATCACCACACATTGTGAAGGTAACAGCGGTTTGATCAATGCAATCAGCTCTCCCAGTCCGCTGGCAGTTACCGACGCATTGGCGCCAAATCCAGGCAAATCAATAGTGATTATCGCGTACTGCGTTTGCAGTTGCTCGATCAAGGGCTGCCAGATTGCACTGTCACACCCCCACCCATGCAACAACACGAGCGTTGGCTGAGTACCGTCGTGATAGCCATAGCGCTGGCACTTTAGTGCCGCCTGCAATTGTGCTGAGGAAGTCATTGCCGTCACTGTGCTTTCTCACTAGCCACCAGGCACACCGATAAAGCACCCAATAAATCATCGACCTGTTGTGAGGTGTGCGCAGCTGACAAGGTAATGCGCAAGCGGCATGAGCCCTGAACTACCGTTGGTGGGCGAATCGCCCCCACCAGAAAACCTTTTTCGGCCAACTGCGCCGACACACGCATGACGGTGGCTTCATCGCCCAGCACCACGGGTTGAATGGGCGTGGGCGACGGCATCAAGGTTAAACCCAACTGTTGCGCCCCTGCTCTAAACTGCTGAATAAGCGTTTGCAAATGCTCACGGCGCCAGTGCTCGTGTTTAATGATATTCAAGGCAGCCAAATTGGCGGCCGCCACGGCCGGCGGCAACGCAGTGGTATAAATATACGGGCGAGCAAATTGAATCAGGTTTTCGATTAACGCATGACTACCCGCTACAAACGCCCCAAAACCACCAAAAGCTTTACCCAGCGTACCCATCAAAATAGGCAATGCGTTCTGATCCAGCGCAAACTGCTCAGCACAGCCACCACCGTGATCACCCAATACACCGATACCATGCGCATCGTCGACCATCAACACGGCGTTGTAACGAGCTGCCAACTGGCTGATTTCCGCCAATGGCGCAATATCGCCATCCATACTGAAAACGCCATCGGTTACAATCAGTATGCGCCGGGCGTTAGCAGCGGCAGCACGCTGCAAGCGCATCTCCAGATTTTGCAGATCGTTATGCAGGTAACGTTGAAAACGCGCTCCGCTGGCTAAGCCGCCGTCGAGCAATGAGGCGTGATTTAATTTATCTTGCAACACCCAGTCGCCTTCACCCAATAAAGCACTCAGGGTACCGGTATTGGCCATAAAGCCGGTGGAAAATAACAGCGCACGATCGCGACCGGTAAATTCAGCTAGCGCATCTTCCAGTTCATGATGAGCACGGGTATGCCCGTAAATCAGGTGTGATGCACCACTGCCAACACCCCAGGTGCTGGCAGCTTTTTGAAAGGCGTTAATGAGATCGGGGTGAGAAGCCAGGCCGAGATAATCATTGCTGGCAAAACTGGTATACACGCGACCATCAACCGTTACGGTCGCGCCTTGTGGCGACTCGGCCATCCTGCGCTGACGATAACGCCCCTGTGCTTGCCGCTCAGCCAAGGCTGCGCGCAACTGTGCTTCAAACTCATTCATCACTTGCTTGCCTGATCGTCGTGAAAGATCAATCGCGGATCAGTTGGCGGCGTCGTAAAACATACGGTCGTTTTGCGCTTTTTGTAATTGCGCGCGCACCGCGGCTTCCTGTTCATCTTCATCGTGAGCCGTTTCGTAAGGCTCAGGCTCAATACCCAAACGCTTGAATAGCGCCATGTCTTTATTCGACTCAGGATTTGGGGTCGTCAACAGTTTTTCGCCGTAGAAAATCGAGTTTGCACCCGCATGGTAGGCCAGTGCCTGCATTTGATCGTTCATCTGCTCGCGACCGGCCGACAAACGTACGTGTGACTGCGGCATCAAAATGCGCGCAACCGCAATGGTACGAATAAAGTCGAAGGGGTCGAGATCCGCCTGCTCCGCAAGCGGTGTGCCCTCTACGCGCACCAACATATTGATCGGCACAGACTCTGGGTGTTCTGGCATAGTGGCCAATTGCAACAGCAAACCAACACGGTCACCCTCTTCCTCGCCCATACCCACAATACCGCCACAACATACTTTCATACCGGCAGCCCTCACGTTGGAAAGGGTTTCAAGGCGATCTTGATAGGTCCGCGTGGTGATAATATCGCCGTAATATTCCGGCGAGGTGTCCAGGTTATGGTTGTAATAGTCCAGTCCGGCGGCGGCTAGTTCTTGCGCCTGTTCGGCCTTTAGCATGCCCAGCGTCATACAGGTTTCGAGCCCCAATGACTTCACTCCTTTCACCATGGCAGTCACATACTGCATATCTTTCTGCTTGGGTGAACGCCAGGCAGCGCCCATACAGAAGCGGGTAGCACCGCCGTCTTTAGCGGCTTTGGCTTCGGCGATGACTGCTTCAACGGCCATAAGCTTTTCTTTTTCCAAACCAGTATCGTAGCGGGCACTTTGCGGGCAGTAAGCGCAGTCTTCCGGGCAAGCACCGGTTTTAATCGAGCACAAGGTACTCACCTGAACCTGATTAGGGTTGAAAAACTGCCGATGGGTGAACTGCGCCTGAAACAACAGATCGTTAAACGGCAGATCAAACAGGGCCTGAACGTCTTTTCGCGTCCAGTCGTGACGCACACTGAGGGTGTTGTTAGAGGCAAAATCAGCCGCGCTGGAGGTCATGAGGAATCCTTCTATATAATACTGGCACCCGCTGCCGGGAATGCACCGGGATAAAACCGCTGTTAACCCAAATAAGCGCGCAAGGTTAACAGCTTCCTATCACGCTGTCATCGATGATCGACGGCGCCCACATATTTCAGGGACGAACTCGCCATGACAAACCAATCCGGGCCAGTAAAACGCCTCTTCAACACCACGATAAACCTGCTGCTGCCACCAACCTGCTTACTTTGTGGCACAAGTCAGGCAGACACCGCAGCCAATCCACGACTATGCCTAGCATGTGCAAGCGACCTACCGGGTAATACCAGTGCCTGTGCCCGCTGTGCTCTGCCGATACCCGATACAGCCGACGTACAACTCTGCGGCCAGTGCCTGCGTAAGGCACCGCCCTTTACCCGCACGTTCTGCCCGTACCTTTACGCCCCGCCACTAACCGGGTTAATCAATCGTTATAAAGACAAGGGCAACCACACGGCGGGAAAATTGCTAGGTGACTTGCTCCACCAGGCCTGTGCGGATGAAGTCAGCCATTGGGCTGCGCCTGACACACTCGTGACCGGGGTACCCGCACACTGGTATCGCCACCTGAAACGAGGTTTTAATCAGGCAGAGCAGCTTGCCAATGCGGTGGCAGGCGCTTTGCGGTGCCAACAGATATCAATTTGTCAGCGCACGGGGAATGCATCTATTCAGCATTCGCTGAAGCGCAAGGACCGGCTGCGTAACCTGCGCGGCAATTTCACCGTCAACACCACGGTAAAGGGCTACCCAGTGATTGTCGTTGACGACGTAATGACCACCGGCGCAACGTTTTATGAAATGGCCCGCATGTTACTCAAGGCGGGTGCAACACAGGTAGATGCCGTTGCCCTGGCACGCACGCCACTAAGCTATTAACTCGGCAACTAACCCGGCAATGATTCTTGCCGCGTTAATAAACACCGAGATAACCACTGGCAACCCACAAGAGAACCGTTACACTGGCGGCCCACGTATTGTCGGCCCCTTTTGTCAGCCGCTTGTTTATAACAGAGTGAATTATGTCGAGCACCGCCACACCTCATCCTTACGACCAGTTGACGCCGTCTACCGTGTTAGACGCGATTGAGTCGGTAGCCTTGGCCGATACCGGCCCACTACTGACCGATGCCCGCATATTGGCCCTCAATAGCTATGAAAACCGCGTATACCAGGTGGGAATAGAAGGTGGCAACCCACTGATTGCCAAGTTTTACCGTCCCGAGCGCTGGAGTGATGCGGCCATTAACGAAGAACATACTTTCAGTCGTGAACTGGCAGAGATTGAAGTGCCCGTGGTTTGCCCATTGCTCAATGAAGCAGGCGAAAGCCTGTTCAGTTTTGCCGGTTTCCGATTTGCCTTGTATCCACGTCGGGCTGGCCATGCACCAGAACTCGACGACATGGACACACTGCATGTGCTCGGTCGCTTACTGGGGCGTATGCATAATGCCGGCAAGCGCACAATATTTAGCCACCGGCCTACGCTGACGCTGCAAAGTTTTGGTACTGAAAGCCGCGATTTTCTCCTGCAACAACAGTTTGTTCCCACCGAACTGATACCCGCGTATGAGAGCATAAGCCGTGATTTGCTCAGCGCCGTAGAACAGCGCCTCACCGCCACACAGGTAAATACCATTCGTTTGCACGGTGATTGCCACCCCGGCAATATTTTGTGGCGTGACGACAGCGCCCACTTTGTTGACCTCGACGATGCTCGCAATGGCCCCGCGATTCAGGATTTATGGATGCTATTAAACGGTGAGCGCGACCAGCAATGCAGGCAGTTGAACGAAATTATTGAAGGCTACGAACAGTTCTGCGACTTTCACCCCAGCGAATTGAATATCATTGAAGCCCTGCGCAGCCTGCGGCTAATGCACTATGCCGCCTGGCTAGCAAGGCGCTGGACCGACCCCGCCTTTGTGCAGGCATTTCCGTGGTTCAACACCACCCGCTACTGGTCTGAGCATATTCTCTCGTTGCGAGAACAGCTGGCGGCGATGAATGAACCGCCCCTCAGCCTTTTCTAGAGCCTGCCCGCACTCATTTACGTGATTTGGCTATGGCTGGCATTTGCTACCTGAGGGGCGGATAATACGCCCAGTAACCCTGGTTAAAAGGCACACTATGAACAACTCTGTCTCTCTTCAGAAAATTGGCAACACCGACCAAACCTGGCAAACCATTCGCGAAGAAACCCACTCGCAGGCAGCAGGCGAGCCCATTCTTGCCAGTTTTCTACACGCCACGATTCTGAACCACGACACGCTCGAAGCCGCATTGAGTTTTCACTTGGCGAACAAGCTCGACAGCCCCACGGCATCGGCACTGCTGATTCGAGAAGTAATACAGGAAGCATTGGAAAAAGACCCATGCATTGGTGTCGCCGTGCGCGCCGACCTGCATGCGATTTTTGATCGCGACTCAGCGTGTAACGCGCTGTCGGTACCCTTTTTGTTTTACAAGGGTTTTCACGCGCTACAAGCCTTTCGCATAGCCAACTGGTTGTGGCGACAAAACCGCAGATCACTGGCATTGTTTCTGCAAAACCGTATTTCGGTGGTATTTGCCGTTGATATTCACCCCGCCGCCACCATTGGCAAAGGTATTATGCTCGACCACGCAACCGGTATTGTGATTGGCGAAACTGCCGTGGTGGGTGACGATGTTTCCATTATGCAGTCGGTTACACTGGGCGGTACGGGCAAAGAATGTGGCGATCGCCACCCCAAGGTACGCGACGGCGTACTGCTTAGTGCGGGTGCAAAAATTTTGGGCAATATTGAAATTGGTGCCTGTTCACGGGTGAGTGCGGGTAGTGTGGTACTGAAACCGGTTCCACCCAATACGGTGGTAGCCGGTGTACCTGCCAAAGTGATTGGCGTGAGCAACTGCCAATCACCCGCCAAAGAAATGCGCCACGACCTGGAATGCCAAAAGGCCTCCAAATCGTAAAAGCAGTCCACTTAATCCAGCACCAATGATTGCCTGATTCGCCAGATTAATAGCCCCTCACACACCCACACGCAGGTAACGGCAAACACCGTTACCTGTGAGCGTTTAATTTTCACGCCCGCGGAAACGGCAACGCAATCACCTGCTCAATGTGCTGGCTGCCCGTTAGCCACATCAACAGTCGGTCTACCCCCATGGCTACGCCCGCGCAATCGGGCAACCCAGCCCGGTGTGCGGCCAGCAATCGCTCATCCAATGGCCTACAAGGCAAACCATTGGCTGCGCGATAGGCCTGATCGGCCTGAAAACGCTTGCTGAGCTCATCGGCATCGGTTAATTCCCAATAACCATTGGCCAGCTCAACCCCATCAACATACAGCTCGAAGCGCCGGGCAACGACCGCACCCTGCTCATCGGTATTGCAACGAGCCAGCGCAGACTGGGACTGTGGGTAATCATAAATAAACTGAACACCCTTTAATGAAGGCTCAATACAGTGAGTCATCAGCAGATCCAGCCATACATCACGATTGGGCTCACCGACAAAACTGGTTAAATCGGTTTGCAGATGTTGTTGGGCTGCCATTTCCAATTGCCCCGCGGTGGCAGTATGCGGATCAACACCCAAACACTGCTGAAATACCTCTCGATAACTGCGAAACATCGCCTCTGGTAGCCGCCGGGGTGCAGTAGCAACCGTGCGTAACTCTGCAACTGAACGCAGCAAGGCATCAACCTCACGCATTAACTGGTGGTCATCAAAACCAGGGCGATACCATTCCAGCATGGTAAATTCAGGATTGTGGCGCCCACCCGCTTCGTCGTCGCGAAAGGCTTTGCCCAAGCTGTAGCAAGCGCCTATGCCAGCCGATAATAACCGTTTGAGACCAAATTCGGGGGAGGTTTGCAGATACGCAGGCTGCCCGCAGGCCGGTGCGCTAATCACACTTAACTGAGGATCGCTGACGGCCGCATGGGATAACAACGGCACCTCCACCTCCAACACCTCACGGGCAGCAAAAAATGCCCGTAGCCGCTGATATAAGGCAGCCCTGGCCTTCAGGTTGGCAATACATGCTGTGGGTTTCCACTGAGGCTCAGACATACAGAAAGCCCTTTGATCAAAGCAAATTGGCTAGAAACAAAAAAACGGCCATCACCCTTACGGTAATGGCCGTTTGTCGATACACATCATCGATTACTTGGTAGCGCGGCCCAGGTATTCGCCAGTACGGGTATCCACCCTCACTACTTCACCCGTGGTGAGAAACAAGGGTACTTTCACCACAGCACCAGTCGACAGTGTTGCTGGCTTGGTGCCGCCTTGGGCAGTGTCACCTTTCAAACCGGGGTCGGTTTCGGTAATTTCCAGCTCAACATGGTTAGGTGGTGTTACTGCCAGCGGGGCCCCGTTGTAAAGAGTGATAATGCACTTGTCCTGCTCTTTCAACCATTTCGCATTTTCGCCCACGGCAGCGGCATCTGCCTGGTATTGCTCGAAGGTATCAGGCTCCATAAAATGCCAGAATTCGCCGTCGGTATAGAGGTACTCCATATCACGATCGACAACGTCGGCGGCCTCCAGCGATTCGCCAGACTTAAACGTACGCTCCCAAACACGACCGGTTTTGAGGTTACGCAGTCTTACACGGTTAAACGCCTGGCCTTTACCTGGCTTTACGAATTCGTTCTCGACGATAGAACAAGGGTCACCGTCGAGCATTACTTTCATACCGCCACGGAATTCATTGGTAGAATAGGTAGCCATTTTTCCCTCAGTTAATCAAAGTTGCTAATTTAAAAAGACTTACAAAGTCGTTCGCAGATAAAATTACGAACCAGACACGCATTGTGCTACAGCTTTCATAAGGGCGCTAATGATACATCAGACACTACCGACATGGCAGACTTCCAATTGGCAAGAACAGCTACAATCGCTTATTCGTGATCCAAAAGAGCTGTGTAGCCTGCTCAATCTCGACCCGACCCTGGTTTTTCCTGCTCGCCAGGCCTCGGAATTGTTTGCCCTGCGCGTACCTCGTGCGTTTGCCGCACGTATGCAAAAGGGCAATCCGCAAGACCCCCTGCTGCTGCAGATATTGCCCGTGGCCGCAGAGTTAACCGCAACGCCCGGTTACACTGTCGATCCGCTGGAAGAGCAAAATGCTAACCCGGTACCGGGGTTGATACATAAATACCAAAGTCGTGTACTGATGGTGATGGCTGGCAGCTGTGCGGTTAACTGCCGCTACTGCTTTCGCCGCCATTTTCCGTATCAAGAGAACAAGCCCAATCCCGAGCATTGGCAGCAGGCCTTGGATTATATTCGCCAGGATCCACACATTAACGAAGTGATTTTTAGCGGTGGCGACCCATTAACACTCGCCGACAAGCACCTTGAAGCCTTCAGCCAGCAGCTGGCGCAAATAAAGCACATTAAGCGTTTGCGTATCCATACCCGCCTACCCATTGTATTGCCGGCCCGTGTAGACAGCTATCTAACCGGCTGGCTGGCCGATCTGCCATTGCAGAAAATCATGGTCATCCACAGCAACCACGCCAACGAACTGGATGCCCAGGTCGACCAAGCCATGCACCAAATATGCAACGCAGGTGTGACCTTGTTGAATCAGGCCGTATTGCTCAGAGGCGTTAACGACAATGCCGATACGCTGGTCAATCTGAGCGAGCGCTTGTTCGAATGCGGCGTGCTGCCGTACTACCTGCACCTGCTCGACAAAGTAGCTGGTGCAGCCCACTACGACGTCGATCAGGCTACTGCTGTGACGTTAATAGATGAGATGGCTAGCCGCCTACCGGGCTTTTTAGTGCCAAAACTGGCTCGTGAAGACGCAGGCGCGCAGGCCAAAACCCTCGTCTATACTGGATAAAGGGTTATCTATTCTCAGTAATAGCACCTATAATTACGGTTTGGCCAAACAAGATTTTGTAACTGTGCGCACGCAAAGCTGCCACAAGGTAGATCGTAACAACCATTTGATAGTTTTTTATGCCGACTACAAACGAGCAGTTTATCCCAGACCTTAGCCGCCTGAATCTGCCCCATCAGGACCTGACAGAATTGGAGTTCTGTCACAGCAACAAACCTGCTAAGGTGGAATTGTGGGTAAATAGCTTGCCCGCTACTCGCGCCAATCATACCAGTGTGCTGCTGTATCAGGCCCTGCCACAAGTAGCCCAACTAAAAACATCGCCCGGCAAGCGACTGGAAATTCTTGATCTCCTGCGCCCTGCCGTTCACCAGTGTATCCAATCGTTAACCAAAGAATTTCTCAACCAACCCGTCAGTCTGCCCGAAGGCCCGCTGAAAACGGCCATTGTCGCGCAGGCGCTGCAAAAGAATCTATCTAATGGCTACACCGTTAGCGCGCTGGAAATTCTGAACTCGGAAAAACCCGACCTCGCAGCCCTTGCCCTGTCACTGCATCGCACCATCAGCGGTTTGGGGCAAATACTACTGCGAGGGTTTCAGCTCTACACGCAAGTACCCGCATTAATCTGGCAGCATCTCAATAGCATGATGGCGACGGCACGGCACCATGGTCTCGCCCAGCAAGTCGTGGCCGACCCACTGCTGCAATTCAGTCGCGGCTGTACCATTGAGCAAGCTTATAACCGCATTCTGCTACTGGCCTGCATAAACCCTAACCAGATACGCCAAGGCGAATTCGACAATCTGTACCAAACCCTCGAAGTGTGGGCCCCCTACTGCACCTTGAAACCAGCACAACAGCACTCCCACTTGTTTTTGGTCAACCTGAAACAGGATCGCCCGCCAGTTTATACCAGCCGCTATGCCGCGCCCTTGGATGAAAACTGTCTGACTCTGGACATCGATGCACTGCTCAAACAGCTGGACCGCCGCCTTGCTGGCGAAAAATATGACGACGCCAACTTCGATAAAGGCCTGAGTAAGCCATTGATCAACCATCTTGATGCAGGCCTGCGCTCAGAACAGAAACGTCGCAATGAACGCCAGCCGGTTAGCGGTGAGTTTGAAGTCTGTGTGGGCCTCACCGCCGTGCATCAGCAACTGACAGGTGGCGTGCCCTTTAAGCAGTTTTTATCTGAAGGGGGGCAAAAAAGTCTCGACATGGATTACGATGCCTTCATGGCCAAGCCGCTGAGCAGTGAGCACGACCCCTGGGCAGAGATTTACCAAACGGCCAAACAGCAAGACAGCGGTCGTAAAACCGCCAATGCAGACTCGGGTGTACCCATCCATACCGTACAAACGCAAGACCGTAGCCCAGGCGGCTACTGTATTCGCTGGCGCGACCAAGTGCCTCTACAGGTAAAAGCCGGTGAACTGATTGCGCTGCGCCAGCCCGGTCGTCGCAGCTGGCAGCTGGCGGCGATTCGTTGGCTAACCCAACAGCGGGGCAGCACACTACTGGGGCTACAACTGCTGGCATCAAACGCTAAACCAATTGCCATTGCCATGACTTACAAAACCGGCGGTGAAAGCGACTATATGCGCGGTTTGATGCTGCCCGAACAGACATTACCTAAGCAAGTTGAAAGCATTATCACCCCCACCCTGCCGTTTGTAGAGCGCGCCAAAGTACGCCTGTTAAAAAACCATGAAACGATCAAAGCCCAATTGAACAAATGCCTGTTCAGTACCGGTGCCGTCAGCCAATTCACCTTCCAGGTCCTTGAATCTAGCCAGATCTCGGGTCAGAAGCAGCCACCAGACGACGTTAAAAGCCAGTGGTAGTACAAAAACCGGACTGATTCCACATTCTGCCGGAAACGACCTAAACGTTTTCAGTATACCTATAGGCTATAACCATATTTTTAAGTACACTCTGACACTCTTAAGAGTATAAATTTGCAAGCTATTTGAGATTACAGGGGCGGTTTTGCGCTTAAACGGCAAACTCGACTAAGCTCATTGATAATGGCCCTTGGCAGCTAACTCGCTTACTGCAAGCATTGACCCAGGATAGTTAACCTAGGGCCTGTTAATACTAATTTGGATGAACCTGTTGTGGCTAAAAAGCCACCAATCAAGGCGCGAGGAGAGAAGTTTGGTTATTCCAAATAAACAACGAGCAACACAGAGTGGTGGCTTTTTAGCCGCAACCCGAAGGACTGAAGCCAATTTGCCGTTCTGCGGCGTTATTTTTCGCTTATTTGGAATAACCAAACTGCGCTCAAAATGCCTGGCAGAACGGCAAATTGGTTTTCAGCAGGCCATCCAAATTAGTATTAACAGGGCCTAGAATGAGTACACCCGAAACCATTCGCCTGCTTCTGATTAACGACTCACGCAGTGAGGCAGAGCGGTTAACCAGCATGTTACGCAACTCCGGTAAACCTAACCGCGCGCAGTTGGTAGAAAGTGAAGAAGCACTAAGCAAACTATTGGAAGAACAAGCTTGGGATCTGTTAATTGGCCATAGAGCTGCGCAAAACCTGCCACCCAAAAATGCCATCAAACTGATTCAACGCTTCAATAAAGATATCCCCGTTATTCTGCTCACTGAAAGCGAAGAGCCCATGCTCGCTGTCGTAGACGGACTGAAAATGGGTGCAGCCGACGTCGTTGAGCTGGATCACGACCAACATTTGTTGCTGGTTATTCAACGCGAACTGTCTAATCGCCACTACCGGCAACAACAACGTATTGCCGAACGGCGCTTCAAAGAAGCCGAGCGCCGCAGCCAGCAGCTGCTCGACAGTTCTCGCGATGCGATTGCTTACGTGCAAGATGGCCTGTTTTTGTATGCCAATGAATCCTTCGCCGAGCGTTTTGGTTATACCGACACCGACGATATTGAGTGTATGCCTGTCATCGATATCGTTGCCGGTGCCGACCAAGGTACTGTTAAAGACTTTCTAAAAGATTTTACCCTCAACGGTGAAGAGGCCAATAACACGCCGTTAAGCTGCACCATTGAACGCGCCGATGGTGAATTAGCCAATATAACCTTTCAGGTGTCCAACGCGACCTACGACGAAGAGCCCTGCCTGCAATTTTTAGTGCAGGCCCATACAGAAAACAAAGAACTAAGCGCAGAGCTGGATAAACTGAAAACCCAAGACCATGCCACGGGTTTACCCAACCGGACCAGCCTGCTACAGCATCTCGACAAAGGCATTGCCAAGGCAGCAGAAAAGCAAACCACCGGTGCTTATTTGCATATCGACATCGATAATTTCGACAGTGCAGTGAGCAACACGCTCGGCATCAGTGCAGCTGATAACATTATTAGTCAGATTGCCAAACTGATTGCAGCGCAGGCACCCGAACAACATTTTATTGCCCGCTTTAGCGAGTCGGCACTGGCCATGACAGCAGAAAACGTGACCGCCAATGGCATCCAACAATCCGCAGATGCGATCTGTAAAGCCATTGAAAACCATATTTTCGATGTCAGTGGTAAAACCATTCAACTCACCGCAACCATCGGCATGGCGGTAGTTAACGAAAACACCACCAACAGCGAAGCTGTGATTGATATCGCCAGCAAAACCGTCGCTCGTTTACGCAGCAACCAAGGCGGCAATTGTGCTGCGCTCTATGAACCCGAGTTTACCGAAGAAGATATTAATAAAGACAATATCGAGCTGCTGGTGCAGAAAGCGCTCGATCAAAACCTGTTTCACCTGCAGTTTCAACCGGTTATCAGTTTACGTGGTGCCGAACGCGAGCATTACGAAGTGCTCTTGCGTATGAAAACTGACGACGACGGCACCATGCAAGCGAGCCAGTTTCTAAAAACTGCTGCAGAGATGGGAGCAACCAAAAAAATCGATCGCTGGGTGATTCTTGAGGCGATTAAAATGCTGTCGGAGCACGTAAAAAAAGGCAATAACACACGCCTGCTGGTAAACCTCAGTCGCCAGTCAATGTGTGATGACAGTTTGCTACCTTGGCTAAAAGTCGCTTTTAAGGCTGCAGAATTGAAAGCCGACGCATTGGTTTTTCAAGCCAGTGAATCAGACGTTACGCAACATCTGAAGGATGCCAAAGCATTTTCCGAGGGTTTAAACGAGTTGGGAAGCTCGTTTTCTGTCTCCAACTTTGGCTGCTCGCTGAACCCGTTTAACACGCTCAAACACGTACCCTGCGAGTACGTCAAAGTAGACGGTTCATTTACCGTCGATATTCAGAAAAACAAAGAAAACCCAGAAACCTTGCAACAGTTGGTTCAACAACTACATGAGCAGGAAAAAGTTTCTATTGTGCCTTTTGTGGAAAATGCCAGTGTACTGTCTATCCTGTGGCAAGCGGGTGTGCACTATATTCAAGGCCACTACCTGCAAGCGCCAACCGACCGTATGGACTACGATTTCAGCACTGAATAATCGGCCACGTCTTACAATAGCTTTGCAACAGCCTTGTAACAGCTTAGAAACACGCCGCTATTGCGGCGTTTCTATCATTAACGTATCGATATCTCTAAAACCAATCAGGTAGAGAATGGCATCTAGCCCCAAGGTGGAGATGGATTGTTTGGCCGAGGCTTGGACCAGAGGCTTCGCCCGAAACGCAATACCCAAGCCAGCAATGCTCAGCATGGGCAAATCGTTTGCACCATCGCCTACCGCAATCACCTGCTCTAATGAGATATTTTCCTTGGCCGCCAATTCACGCAGCAACTCGGCTTTGCGCTGACCATCAACGACACGCCCGACTACCTTGCCGGTCACTTTGCCGTCTTCGATATCCAGCTCGTTGGCGAACACATAATCGATTCCCAACTTGTTTTGCAAGTAACGCCCAAAATAATTGAAGCCACCGCTGAGAATAGCCGTTTTGTAACCCAAGCGACGCAACGTTGAAATCAGCCGCTCAGCGCCTTCGGTCACAGGCAAATGCTCGGCAATGTCATCCAACACCGATACGTCCAAGCCTTTCAGCAGAGCCATGCGCCTAGCAAAGCTCTCGTTGAAGTCCAGCTCTCCACGCATCGCCGCTTCAGTAATGGCGGCAACTTGCTCGCCCACTCCAGCGGCTTTAGCCAACTCGTCAATCACTTCAGCTTCAATCAGTGTGGAGTCCATATCGAAACACACCAAACGGCGGTTGCGACGGAAGATGTTATCTTCCTGAAACGCGATATCCACATCAAGCTCGGCCGAGAGCTCCATAAATTCAGAACGCAATACTTCCAGCGAAGCTGGCACGCCGCGAGCTGAAAATTCAACGCAGGCTTTGCTTTGATCGTCGACCCCCTCTAGTGGAATGCGGCCGGATAACCGTTTGATATTGTCGATATTTAACTCGTGGCGAGCTGCTACCGAGGTTAACCGGGAGATCTGCTTGGCTGTAACCTTGCGTGATAGCAGGGTGACAATATGCCGCGGCTTACCCTGCTGGCCTACCCAATGACGGTAACTTTCTTCGCTAATCGGCTGAAAGCGCACCTGCATGTTCAGTTCGTGCACTTTAAACAGAATGTCTTTGAGGACGGGCGATGATTCAGAGGCAGCCGGAACTTCAACCAAAATGCCCAGGCTGAGGTTGTCATGGATAACTGCCTGACCGATATCCAGGATATTGGCGCCGTAATTGGCAAGAATACCCATCACCTCCGATGTGACACCCGGCCTATCTTCGCCCGATACGGTAATCAACAACACTTCTTTCACGCCTGCGCACCTTGTCCAGTGATTCTCAATGATACACAGAGCACCCTAGTGCTCTGCTAAAACAGGGCGCCATTATAACTTTCCCAGCCGGTTAAGCTAGAATAGCGCCTTGCTTTTTCTTAGTGCCAACAGGCCCTAGCCCCAACCGCATTGACCAAGGCGATTACATGCTTGAAAAATTTGTTGCACTCATAAAACAAACCGGCGCACTCAGCCTGTTGGCCGCTGGCGCACTGCTCGGCTCGATACTCACCGCATTGGTTTACCATTACCAATGGCAGTCGCAGGTAGATGCCCATCAAGCTGAATATGGGCAGGCATTGGCTTTCATGGCCTCGCAGGAAGCCATCGACGGCTCCATCAACCAGGACCTGGTATCACTTCAAGTGGTACTCAGCCGCATCGTCCGCAATCCTCGCGCAGTTGCTGCCACTATCCACGACGTAGAAAACCAGCTAGTAGTGCAAGCTGGCAAACCACCCGCACCCCCCTTTTCAGAAAGTGTCTACACCGCTCCAATTTTGCTCGACGACGCCGTGGCTGGGCTGGTCACCGTGTTCATTCAGGAACCCAACGAGCCACTGCAGGTGTATTGGTTTATTTGTTTTAGTCTGTCTGCTTTTGCTGCACTGATACTCGTGGGCCTGCACTGGCCCTTACCGTGGGAGACCAGCCCCAGTCCAGACCACTCGCCACTGGCAACCCATGATACTGATACTCGCGAAGCAACCGACAATGAGGAGACGCCACCTACATCGGTGTACCTGACACTCAGCTGCAGCAACCTGAATCAATTGAAGCAGCAACTCAATGCAGAAGCTCGCTACCAGTTAATCAACAAACTGCATCGCAACATACTGCGCATTTGTAAACTTTACAGTGGAGAGCCGTTACCAACGGCAGATGGTCGATTTGTAGTACGTTTTACCGACAACGAACCTGGCGATGGAACTTTCAGCGCTATTTGCTCTGCCCAGTTACTGCTGGCACTTAATCAGCAACGCAACGGCCTGCGCCTGCAACTGTGTAGCCGAATCACACAGCCACAAGATGTATCGCAACTGAGTCAATTGGAACAAACCCTGATGGCGCAAAGCGAGCTATATGGTAGCCATAGCTACCCCATGTTGGTACAGCAAGACCTGCTCAAGGGCAAGATGGCAGAACGATTTAATTGGGCCGAAACCGATATACACGGCCAGGTGGAAATTACCGCCGTACATCAACCCTATCAACAATTTCTTGAAAACCAGCTAAAGCGCTTGAACGAACCCGCCGAGACGGAATAAAAAAAGCCACCTGCGTGGGGTGGCTTTTTCGCAACCGATGCGAAGTTTACTCTGCCTTTTTCAGCAGTAAATCAACATTAATCTCCACTGCAAAACCTACAGTTGCATCATCTGCCCACATACCGCTGCCGATACCAAAATCGCGGCGGTCAACTTCTGCGGAGCCTTTGAACGCTACGTGATTATTGTCAGTTTCGGTCCAGCTAAAGGTTAGCACCACCGGTTTTTCAGTGCCCTTCAACGATAAAATTCCCTCGGCCAGGTAGCGAGCATCATCGAGCTGACGAATCGTGGTTGCCCGATATTGCGAAACCGGGAATACCTTGGCGTTAAACCAATCAGAGTCCGGCAACATTTCGTCGCGCTCTGAACTCTGAGTATCTACCGATGCCACTGTGACATCGGCCTCAATAACACTATGGGTTAAATCGTCTGGATCAAAATAAATACGGCTGACAAAGGATTTAAACTCACCGTTAAAACCAACAGCATCATAAGTGGCGACAAACGTAAGACGGCTTTTAGGTTGCTGAATCCACACCTGAGTCAAATTGCCAGTGCTCTCACTCACTGTCTGGCTTACCGTCTGTGTAGCAGACTGCTCTTGTGCCGGTTGCGCCGCCTCCCTGGTAGTACCGCTGTTGGCGGCAAACCAGGCAATTGGAATAACGGCAACAAACAAAACTCCAGCCAAAGCTCGGCCGGGCAGACTGGCTGGGGCCATGCGCAGCAACACATCACTGCCGTGGCGATGATGCTTAATAGCCATCACCGCATGCCCTAGAAATACCACCAACAGTACCCAGGCAGCAAACACGTGAATACTTTCGCTCAACTCATGCAATTCTTCGTTGGGCGACGTAATGGAAGGCACTGCAAATAAACCAAACCAGCGGAAAGGAAAATCTGCTGCCGAATTTAAAATCCAGCCACTAACGGGCAACAACAGCATTAACCCGTATAGGGCAAAATGTCCTAGGTTTGCCAACTTTTTATTGAGAGCAGAAATACCCGTAGGCGCACCGGGTGCTTTTTGGGTAACACGCCATACAATACGTAAGATGACTAATGCCAATATGCTGATACCTACGGATTTGTGCAGAATAAATACCTTGAGCTTGGCTGGTGACAAAGGCATTTCTTCAGCCACCACCCCCAAAACGATAGCCAGCACAATCATTACGGCCATTAACCAGTGAAAACCTTTTGCTACCCCACCCCAACGCATAGCCGTGTTGGAAAAAGACATCTCAATACCCGCTTATTTTCTTTCGCCTTCAACTTCAATGATAATATCAACGTTTGCACCTATGAGTGGTGCGTAGGTTGTCATCCCCCATTCGGTACGATCAATCGATGTTGTCGCACTAAAGCCTGCTTTTGGTATTCCCATTTGTTTGCCCACTTTATTGACAACGGCCTTTAATGTTACCGGTTTTGAGTAACCCAACAGGGTAAGATCACCGATAATATCCAGCGTATTTTCACCGGTAGGTACCACTTGCGTACTGGCAAATGTCATAGTGGGATACTCGGCAACGTTAAACCATTTATCGCCCAGCACGTGTTCATTCCAAGTATCGTCGTTTAAATCAAGGCTATCCACGTCGATTACCACATTAACACTGGATTTTTCTGGGTGACTTTCGTCGTAAGTAAAACCACCCTTAAAATCCACGAAAGCGCCGGTTGAAGTCGAAAAGCCCTGATGGCTGACACGAAACAGTATTTGCGTGTGAACGGTATCGAATACGTAATCTGCTGCGTTTACAACCGAACTCAGTAGCAAGCCGGTCAGCACGGCGAGCACACGCCCGGTACATGATCCGTTGAACAACATAAGCAAGCTCCTTATAGCCCTGTGTTTTTTATTACACACTGACATGCCTGTTAGCGCAGGACAGCATAATGCCATAACCGCCATTATGGGCAGCCAGTCGTTACAAAAAGGTTATGAAATAACTAGTATTACCGGGCCCTAGCCACGGCGTTTTTGATGGCGCTCTAAATCGTTCTGACGCTTACGCTCAGATTTACGCAGCAACACGTAGGTTGCGCCACTGCCACCATGCTGTTTTTGCGCGGAATGGAACGCCTGCACGGCATCCAGTTGGGGCAACCAATGGGCCACACAGCTTTTCAACAGCGCCGGATGTTCACGCCCCTCGCCTTTGCCATGAGTAACCAATACACAGCGTATATCATGTTCGATGCAGTCACGCACAAACTGGTATACCGCTTTACGCGCCTCCTCTACTGTCATGCGATGCAGGTCGAGCCGGGCATCAATCTGATACTTACCTAAGCGCAAATTGCGATACACCCCGTTTTGAATGCCAGGGCGCTTAAATTCAAGTATCGCGTGGGGATCTAATGACTCGATATAGTCGCCAGAGAGGGTATCGGCCAACGCAACCTGCTCGGCCGTTGCCGCCGCTCGGCGTGCGGGGATATTGAGGGTGTCGCGCTGCTCTTTGAGGAGATTTGCGCGTTTTTCCGCTTTGATAGGCTTAACATCATTCCCCACCATTTCGCGAAAAAAATCTGATTCATTGTCTGCCACAAGACACCCTTTTTCACGTATACGTAATCACGATGTAAAACAGACCAGCGCAGCCAGCCTGTTTCTTGAAAGGCGTATTTTGCAGACCTGCCAGAATGGTTGCAATACACAGTTACCACCCTGGCATACTCTCCGCTAGCGGTTGAGGCGATTCTCGATCAAACTATCCACAACTGCAGGATCAGCCAGCGTGGACGTATCACCCAGGTTATCCAGCTCGTTAGCAGCCACTTTGCGCAAAATGCGGCGCATGATTTTGCCTGAGCGGGTTTTTGGCAAGCCGGGAGCCCATTGAATGAGGTCGGGCTTAGCGATAGGGCCAATTTCCTGCACACACAGGTTGATAAGCTCTTTACGCAGCTCGTCATTGGGCTCTGCACCAGACATCAAAGTGACATAGGCATATATGCCTTGCCCTTTAACATCGTGCGGATAACCCACTACCGCAGCCTCAGACACTTTATCGTGCAGTACCAGCGCACTTTCAACCTCGGCGGTACCCATGCGGTGGCCAGATACATTCAGCACGTCGTCTACACGCCCCGTAATCCAGTAATAGCCATCCTGGTCTCTACGAGCACCGTCGCCGGTAAAGTAATAGCCGGGGTAAGTTGAGAAATAGGTTTCAATCAGGCGTTGGTGGTCACCATACACCGTGCGAATCTGACTTGGCCACGAGGCTTTGATAGCCAGAATACCTTCACAGGCCCCCGCCAGTTCGTTGCCTTCGTTGTCGAGAATCACTGGTTCTACGCCAAAGAATGGCAATGTTGCCGAACCGGGTTTCAAATCAGTCGCGCCAGGCAATGGCGTGAGCATGTGGGCGCCGGTTTCAGTCTGCCACCAGGTATCGACGATGGGGCAGCGGCCGTCGCCCACTACCTTGAAGTACCATTCCCAGGCTTCCGGGTTGATAGGTTCACCCACAGTACCGAGCAACTTCAGGCTCTTACGTGACGTACCGGTTACCCATTTGTCACCGGCGCCCTGTAATGCACGAATTGCCGTCGGTGCCGTGTAGAAAATATTGACCTGATGCTTATCGACTACCTCCCAGCAACGCGCTGCGGTTGGGTAAGTGGGCACCCCTTCAAATACCAAAGAGATCGCACCATTGGCCAATGGGCCGTAAACGATATAGCTATGCCCTGTCACCCAGCCCACATCGGCAGTACACCAATAAACGTCGCCGTCTTTGTAATCGAACACATACTTAAAGGTCATGGCGGCCTGTAGCAAATACCCGCCCGTGGTGTGCAACACACCTTTAGGCTTACCGGTAGAACCAGAGGTATACAAAATAAATAATGGATCTTCGGCGTCCATCAACTCAGGTTCATACGTTGTAGGCTGTTTCGCTACCTGCTCTTGATAAACAATATCGCGTCCTTCCTGCCAATTAACGCTTCCACCGGTACGTTTCACAACAATACTGGTGTGCACATCAGGGCATTGGGCCAGGGCTTTATCAGCATTGGCTTTCAGAGGCACACTTTTACCACCACGTACACCTTCGTCGGCGGTAATCAATACCTGGCAGTCAGAATTAAGGATGCGATCTTTTAACGCATCTGGCGAAAAGCCGCCAAACACCACCGAGTGCACTGCGCCAATACGGGCACAGGCCAACATGGCAAAAACGGCTTCGGGAATCATGGGCAGGTAGATACAAACTCGATCACCCTTATTCACCCCACGCTCTTTGAGGAGGTTGGCCAGCCGGCAAACCTCGTCGTGCAGTTCAGCATAGGTGATGGCGCGATCTTCTTGCGGATTATCACCTTCCCAGATGATAGCAGTCTGATTAGCCCGCTCGGGCAGATGGCGGTCGATACAGTTGACACTGACATTCAGCTTGCCCCCGGCAAACCAGCTGGCCTGCCCGGTCTTAAAATCGTAGGACCTTACACTGTCCCAGGGGCGCTCCCACTGGAGGAACGCGTTTGCCTGTTCAGCCCAAAATGTCTCTGGGTCTGCTACAGACTGCTGGTACATCTCGCGATATTTCTCGGCGTTAATATGAGCGTTATCTGCCCATGCTTGAGGTACTTTGTGTAGTGGAAATTCAGACATGTCGCCTCCCTAATCCTTATTATTCAATGCCCCAACACTAATGGAAGGTCGCGAAAATTAAAAGCGCCTACTGGACACTTTAGCAGTACTTTACACTGAAGTTTACGGGAAAACAGCGGATGTTGATGAGAAGGCGAGGCTGGGGGCCTGATGCCCCCATAACGAACAGATCAGGCGACCTGTACGGGAATAGTGTTGGTAGTGCGCTCAACGGTATTATCGGCATTGAGGTAAACCAGTTTGGGCTTGAAATTATCGGCTTCAGCCTCGGTAAACTGGCCATAAGCCGCAATAATCACGGCATCCCCCACCTGCACTTTACGCGCAGCGGCACCATTCATTGAGATAGTACCGGAACCTGCCTCTGCCAAAATAACGTAGGTAGAAAAGCGCTCGCCATTGGCTACATTGTAAATATCAATCTGTTCAAATTCGCGTAAACCCGCCAGCTTGACCAAATTGGCATCTATCGCACAGGAGCCGTCGTACCAAAGTTCGGCCTGGGTAACGCGAGCCATATGTAGCTTGCCTTTTAATAATGTGAGCTGCATATCTATAACCCCTCTTTTAGGACTGCTCGTTCAAGGTGACGGATACGTTATCGATTAACCGTGCGTTGCGGGTATACATCGCACCCAACACTGTTACGTGTGTATCATCATGCGCTGCGGCCTGCAGCGAGAAACTATTCGTAATAGAAAAGTAGTCTACCCGGAAACCGGCCGCTTCTATTTTTTCACGCCCCTGTTGTTCCAGTGCTTCGTAATCCCGACGCCCAGACGTCAACTCGGCTTTTACCCACAACAATGTATTGTGCAGTACAGTGACCTGCGAACGCTCATCTTCGGCCAAATACGAATTACGGCTACTCATGGCCAAGCCGTCTGCTTCGCGCACAATCTCGCCACCAATGATTTTCACAGGGATGCACAGATCTTCCACCATACGGCGAATCACGGCCAACTGCTGAAAATCTTTGCTCCCAAACACCGCTTCGTCGGGCTGAACAATATTGAACAGCTTGGAAACAACGGTGGTAACCCCTTCAAAGTGTCCAGGGCGGCTGGCACCACATAACACGTCGGTCATGGTGGGCACTACTACGCGGGTCTGCTCGGCCATGCCATTGGGATAAATTTCCTGCTCTTCAGGATAAAACAGGTAATCACAATCGACAGATTGCAATTTGGCTTTGTCGGCTTCCCACGTGCGCGGATATTTGTCCCAGTCTTCGTTTAGGCCAAACTGCAACCGGTTTACGAAAATGCTAACCACTACCACGTCGCAATGCTGCTTGGCCAATTGCACCAACGCCAGGTGGCCATCATGCAAGTTGCCCATGGTAGGAACAAAGCCAACCTTTTTACCCTCACGCCGCGTATCGTTTAACGCGCTGCGAATAGAGTCGATATGATGGAATACCTGCATGAATCAACGCCTTTTGGCCGTAAAAATCGACCACCTGAGTTAAAGGACGGCGATATTACCCATAGCAGCCTCAAGCTGCAAGCTACGCTTAACAGGGCCGCTAATCGTAATCGCCGCTATGCATGAATTCCGGGGCGAGATTGTCAAAGCGGGTATATTTGCCCAGGAACGCGGCACGACAGGTACCCACCTCACCATTACGCTGTTTGCCGACAATCAATTCGGCCATACCCTTATCGGGGCTGTCTTCGTTGTAATACTCATCACGGTAAATAAACAGGATAACGTCGGCATCCTGCTCGATCGCCCCGGATTCCCGCAAATCAGAGTTCATCGGCCGCTTGTTAGGCCGCTGCTCCACCCCCCGATTAAGCTGCGACAAGGCAATCACCGGGCAATCAAACTCTTTCGCTAACGCTTTTAAAGAGCGGGAGATTTCAGAAATTTCTTGCGTACGCCCCTCACTGCTGCCGGGAATCTGCATTAACTGCAGGTAATCCACCATCACCAAGCCGGGGTTACCATGTTCCCGTGCGATACGTCGAATACGCGCGCGCATATCCTGAGGGCTCAAACCGGCTGTATCGTCAATAAACAGCGGCCTATCCTTGAGCTTTTTCATCGCCGCCGTCAATTTTGGCCAGTCCTCTTCGGTGAGTTTACCGTCACGAATACGCCCCTGATCAATTCGCCCAACCGATGACAGCAAGCGCATCATCAGTGAACCAGCGGGCATCTCCATACTGAATACCAGGGCCGGGCGCGCCTGTTTAAAAATGGCACTCTCAACAAAGTTAAGGGCTAAGGCTGTTTTACCCATAGAGGGCCGCGCGGCAAGAATAATCAGCTCACCGTTCTGCCAGCCAGAGGTACGCTCATCGAGGGAGTCGATACCGGTAGACAAACCGGTAATATCGCTGTCGGAACGAAATAACTCGTCGATCTTGTCGACGGTTTCTTTCAACAGATTGTTCATTTCCTGAAAACCGCCTTGTTTGGGACGATCTTCAGCAATTTCGGTGACCCGTTTTTCAGCCAGTTGCAACAGATCCTCGGCGTCCAAACCGGCTGGATTATAGCTGGAACGACTGATATCGCTGGCGGCAGCAATCAACTGCCGCAAGGTGGCCTTCTCTCGCACAATGCGCGCATAGGCCACCACGTTGGCCACACTGGGCGTATCGGCCAGCAGGCCGGTCAGATAAGGCAAGCCGCCTATCTGTTCCAGTAATTCATGTTTTTCCAGCTCAGCGGCAACAGACAAAGGGTCTAACGGTAAAGAGTCTTCAAACAGGGCCTCCATCGCCTTAAAGACATGGCGATGCGCCTGGCGAAAAAAGTCACCCTCACTGACTATCTCGGCAACGGCATCATAGCGGGAACTGTCGAGTAGCAGGCCACCCAACACCGCCTGTTCGGCCTCGCTGGAGTGGGGTAAGACGAGCGTTGCCTTTGCTGAAGGCTCCTCCTGCGGCGAATCCCCTCCACGAGAATAATCATCACCAGAACCAGCGGCCGGCGCAAAATAGTCATTATCGTAATAGTCAGACTGGGGGCTGTCAGCCATACCGAAACCTTTTATTCAGCGAGCAGTTGTCAACTCTGACTAGCCAGTATGCAAGAGAGAGTCGGCCGGTTATGGTAATAAAACCAGTCCGCCGAGTCATTACCTACAATGCAATCAGTACTATCAAATCGCCATCAAGAAAGTGCTATATCAGAAACAACAAAGGCAATGCCGTTACCGACACTGCCTTTGGTTGGCCCAATACCCGAGGCTTGGACGCATCAAACTGCTTGAGGTTACTTATTCAGCAACAACGGTCAGTTTGACAGCCTGAATCACTTCAGCGTGAACCTGAATATCAACGTCATATTCGCCCACTTCACGCAACGCACCTTCTGGCAGCTTTACTTCAGACTTGGCAACTTCAACGCCTGCCTTGGTAATGGCGTCAGCGATGTCGCGAGTACCAATCGAACCAAACAGCTTGCCTTCGTCACCTGCGTTTGCAGCGATAACCACGGCAATTTCAGCCAGCTTGGCGGCCTTGGCTTCAGCTTCTGATTTTCTGCCTGCTGCTGCAGCTTCAAGCTCGGCGCGACGCGCTTCAAACTCAGCTACGTTAGCTTCAGTAGCTGGCAATGCTTTACCTTGTGGAATCAAGAAGTTACGACCAAAACCGGCTTTAACAGCCACTTTGTCACCAATACTTCCCAATTTACCCACTTTTTCGAGCAGAATAACTTCCATCTCGTTAACCCTCTAACTATATATTCAGTTAGCAATCCAGTTGTCAGGCCTCTGGCGGCCTCTGCGTCAACCGACTGCGAAAATTCATCCACGTATCCAATACAGCGATACCTGCACAAAACAACGTCACGGGACCGGTAAAAACCAACAGTGCGATATACACCAATACCAGCCAAAATGTTCCGGCCTGCTTCTGCTTCACCACACTATGGGCAATGGCCAATGTCACCATTACCAGCGGCAAAGAAAACGCAAACGCCCAAAACAGATAATTTCCGTCCTGAGCCCAGCAGTACATCGACCCGGCAAAACAGGTCAACGCCGGCACTAATGGTAATTTCAAGCTGTGAAATTCAACCTGAAAACCACCCGGGTTATACAACATCGCCTGCCACCAGCGCGCCAGAAACAAACTGGCGATACCGTTGGCTGCCATAGCAAACGCAATAAACCCCAGCACAAAGGTTGCCCTTAACTGGCCAAGTGCTGCTTTCTCAGGCTCTGGAGCCTGTTCCAACATGCCACCCAGGGCATTTTGGATATCAGCAACCGGGTCAGTGAACTGAGTAGTCAGCAAACTGCTCGCACAACTCAGAGCAACCATTACCATCAGGGATACAGCCCAGGATTGCTGGTAACGCTGAATCAACGCTACACCGGTAATCGCTATATACCCAGCCAAGGTTACTATCGCCATTAATGGCCCCATGTTGGTGTCAAACAACCCCAACATGGCTGGCATACACGCCCAAAGCAGAACTAACATCCCTTCTTGGGCGCCGCGGCGCAGTGTTACCAGCGCCACCGTGGCCGCACTGATCAGTGGTAACCAACTGCCCAGCAGGGCTACCACAACGGCCTGCGTGCGGCCGCGCATAATAAACTCGGCAATCGCACGCACAGTTTGGTCTTACTCGTGACTGTCAGTATATGGCAGCAAAGCCAGGAAACGTGCGCGCTTGATGGCAGAAGCCAACTGACGCTGATACTTGGCTTTAGTACCAGTAATACGGCTTGGTACAATTTTGCCTGTTTCCGAGATATAGGCTTTTAAAGTATCGAGATCTTTATAATCAATCTTGCTTACGCCTTCTGCAGAAAATCGGCAGAACTTACGACGACGGAAAAAACGTGCCATAACTTTATCTCCCCTTACTCTTCTTCGTTTTCTTCGGCTTTTTCAACATCGTCAGACTCACCTTCAGCCTGGTCGTTGTTGCGCTCTTCGCGACGCTCAGGGCGAGATGCCTTGCGCTCACGAGACTCTTTTTCAGCCTTCATGATAGGAGACTCTTCAGTTACCGCTTCATCTTCACGGATAACCAAGTTACGCAGCACAGCGTCGTTGTAACGGAAGTTAGTGGCTAACTCTTCCAACGCAGCTTCGCTACACTCAATGTTCATCAGAACATAGTGAGCCTTATGGATTTTGTTGATTGGGTAAGCCATTTGACGACGGCCCCAATCTTCCAGACGGTGTACGCTACCACCGCTGTCTTTAACTACAGAGCTGTAGCGCTCGATCATGCCGGGCACTTGCTCGCTTTGATCTGGATGTACCAGAAATACAACTTCGTAATGACGCATATTTGCTCCTTACGGGTTAAGCCTTCCTGCTGATTGCCCACAGGTAAGGCAAGGAGAGCCAGCTATTTTTGTATGCTGGCAGTTCAAGGGCGCGGTATTTTAGGGGTTTAAATCAGGGGATGCAAGGCAAAATGGGCGTTGTTTTACTGGATGAGGGCATGAAGGCAGACATTAACGGCTAAGCCATGCGACGCCCTATTTGACCAGACCTGACAGACTTTGCCGCCTGAAAGGTGAATTACTCTTGCGCAGCCGGGCGGCGCGGCGCGTCTTCCAGCACCTCTTCAGCCTCATCGGTATCAATCTCGACATTTTGCCCCTGTCGACGATGCCGCAAAATACTGAGGCGTCGAGCTACCTTTTGCAAATCAGCCGTTTTATCGCTTTCGTCGGTAATCTCGGTACCCAGCAACGTTTCCATGACGTCTTCCATGGTCGCGAGCCCCAAGACTACGCCGTATTCATCAACCACCTGCACAATCTGGGCATTTTTCTCGAGAAACAACTCAAACACCTGTAACAAAGAGGCTTGTACTGGTACTGCTAAGAGTTCACGCCGCATGCTCGCCAGCGGCTCTCTACCCAACCCTTTGCCCTGAGCAAAGAGAACATCTTTGGCCAGTACAAACCCGGTTAGCTTGTCAGGCTCACTGTAAATAGGAATACGCGAAAACCGCTCAACTCGCTTTTGCTCACCAAACTCAGCAATGGGCATGCTTTCGGGCAAGCCAAAAATAACCGGGCGCGGCGTCATCACATCACTCACGCGCACATCTTTAAAGAGAAAGAGATTGCGCAGCACCTGCGCTTCTTTGGGTAATAACTGGCCCTCGCGCAACCCCAAATCTGCCATGGCCGCAAACTCTTTACGGCTAAAACCCTTAAGCCCTGACGAACGGGTAAAGCACGAAGTAATACCGTTAGACAACCATACAAACGGCTTTAGGATTTTGACCAGAAAGGTTAGCGTATAGGCAACGAACGGTGCCAGGCGGCGCCAGTAATGCGCCCCCAGTGCTTTGGGGATGATTTCGGAAAATACGAGAATAACCAGCGTGAGCACACCAGAGATAACGCCCATATACACATTGCCATAAATGACGGCAGCTTGGGCCCCAGCGCCCGCTGCTCCCATCGTATGAGCGACAGTATTGAGCGTAAGTATCACCGCCAACGGACTGTTGATGTCGTTTTTGAGCACACGCAAGTACTTACCCGAAGGCCTGCCTTCGTGTTCCAGCCCGACAACATAAGAGGTAGTGACGCTCAAAAGAACTGCTTCGGCAATTGAGCACAGAAAAGAGAAGCCTACCGCTATGGCAACGTAAATAATTAAGAGAAGCATCCAGCTATCTTAGCAAAAGATCTGCTTTGCGCCACACACTTTCACACCGATTTAGACTATCGATAAATCGAAGCTAAAGCGGGTTCCAGCCTGCTCTTTACTCTCCACCCTAATACGGGTTTCGTGCAGGTCTAGCAGCCGCTTCACAATGGCCAACCCCAAGCCACCGTGCGCACTGCTATCGCGCACGCTGTTAGCCGCCTTGTAGTGGGCATCAAAAATATGCGGCAAGTCCGATGGCGGTATCCCAATACCACTATCGATCACCTGTACCGACACCTGAGCCTGCTGCAGCGTTAACTTGACCAACACGTTATCGCCCTGCTGACAGTGACGAATGGCATTTTCGATAAGGTTAGTAAAAACCCGCTCGAGTTTTTCAATATCACCACGTACCACTAAAGAAGGATCCTTCGGCTCTACATCCAGCGTTACCCCTCGGCTGGAGGCCTCAAGCTGAAACTTTTGCAATACATCCTGCACCAGTTCCGCAATGGCTACCTCCTCATACATCACGGTTACGTTGTCGCCATCGAGATGCGCCAGCTCAAACAACTGGTCGACCAGTACATTGACTTTCTTCGCACTGTTATGGGCGGTTTCAATATACTGCTGACTTTCTTCAGGCGTGAGCTGTTCACGTTTTAGCAGCCACGTTTCGAGGTAACCGCACAAGGATGCCAACGGGGTTCGCAAGTCGTGAGACACATGAGCCATCAATTCTTTACGCAGGTCGTCGACCGACTTCACCTTGGCATATTGTTCCCGCAACGACTTCGCCATTTGATGAAAGGCGTAGCCCAAACGTTCAATGTCACTTTTCGCATTGGCTTGCCACGAGTGTAGCGGCAAGCTGGCATCATCCAACCCTTTTTCATGAAAAACTGACACATCGCGGGCAAGCCGTCGCAACGGCCTGGTCAATAAACCGATAATGGTGAGTGTAGCCACCAGGCTGAACAAAATACCGGCCACCACCGTGATTACGGCAGTAACCAAGTGTTGGTCTTGTTGCACACTGGCACTCACCGCATCGAGTAATTCGCCGGCAATAATCACGTACAGGTACCCTTGCAGGTCTCCGTTTTCATAAACGGGGGCTGCCGAAAACACTTTATGCCGCTCACTGGCGCGGGGATCTTGACCGTACAACGGCAACGGCTGCTCTTTTTGCCCTTGCAAAAAGGCTTGTATAGGCTGCAAATTAACGCTGGTGAGCTTGACCTTACCGGGGTCAGCAGAATACGCGAGAATATTGCCTTGGGTATCGAGCAAATAAAATTCAAATGCCGGACCTAAAACCATTAGGTGATGGAACGCATGTTTGGCGGCGATAACATCAGGCCTGCCGTTGTGAAAAAAACTGTGCTCATCGACCACATGCTGCGCCAGCTCACGATGCAAGCGCTGGGTTATCTCTCGCTGCGAGGTATCGGCCACCGACAACAATACCACTACAAACAGAGCCGCCACTGCGACAAAACTTAACAGCAGAGTGATGGCTAGCCGCCGGTAAAACAGGTCACGCAGTAAGTGCATCATTGAACTTGTACCCCACGCCCCACACGGTAAGAACATATTTAGGATTGGCCGGATCAGATTCCAGCTTGCCACGCAAACGATTAATGTGTGAATTCACCGTATGCTCGTAGCCGCTGTGACGATAGCCCCACACTGCACTCAACAATTGCCCTCGACGAAATACTTGCCCCGGATGAATCGCCAAGTAATGCAGTAAATCAAACTCTTTCGATGTCAGCTCAATCACTTCACTTGCCAGCGTTACTTTACGCCGGTGCACATCAATATGCAGCTGTTCATGGCAAATTGTGTCGGGGGTATCATCACTCACCACGGCCTGACTGTGTTTGGTCAGAATAGTCACCCGGCGCAACAGCGCTTTTACCCGTGCCTGTAATTCACGCACACTGAAAGGCTTGGTGAGATAGTCGTCGGCGCCCAGTTCTAATCCTACGACTCTATCGGCTTCCGACTGCTTCGCCGTTAACATCAAAATAGGCAACGTAGCACCAGCGCCACGCAACTGACTGCATATCTGCAAACCGTCCAGCGACGGCAGCATTAAATCGAGAATCAATAAGTCGAACGGTTCATGCAGCGCACGCCGTAAACCTTCGGCACCATCGCCGCAACACGCCACGTCATAATTTAACGAGCGCAAATTAATGCTCAGCAAACTACTGATATCTTTGTCGTCTTCAATAATTAACAAGCGTGGCACCGCTTGGGTATCGCTGGTCACGTTGGCCTCTGGTGTCTTAACGTAAAAACTCGATAGTAGCTTGCAAAGACAGTAGCTTGCAAAGACATATTCGCCAACCTGCCCCTATCAACTCAGGTGCAGATTGGCGGGTTAACAGGGCCTGACATCATCAGGATAACCCTGTTGCCGCTATTGCAGCCGCGTTACAGTAACCTGCATGATGGGATTGTCCATGCGGTGCGATTCATTCAAGGCCGAGTCGGCATAGCCATTACCCTGAGTCACTACGCCGGGATGGCGAGCTACCAGATTGGCAATATCGTCGCGCGCCGCATTAAACCCTTCTCCACCAGCAGCCGGGCCAGGAATGGTATCGGCTGTTTCACTGTTAAACTCGGTACCGGCATCGTACAACGGGGTAAAAAACGTGGTGGTTTCACCAATGTCGAGATCAGCGACGTCTAACCCGGCTACTCCGGTGAATGCATCGTTGGTGTTGACCGGCATGGTGGCGATACTCAGTTCAATGACATCATCCTGTGGCAAGGTAACAAACTCGACGATCACATTAGCCTGCCCACCCGGACCAACTGGCATTTCTGAGGCGGCCTCCGCAGCAAAGGCGTCGCCTGCGTCAGCTTCTGCCAGAAACATGGCAGGATCGCCTGATTCTGCCAGGCGTTCCAGCCCCTCACTAGCGGCACTACCAATTTGCCACCCTGAAAAGTCACCCTTGTGAAATATTACCGCCGCAGGTGCAAGTGGCTGGTTTTGCGTAATATTGGTGAGTGTTACGTCGTAACTACGCTCCACGCTGCCATTACCACTACCACCACCGCAAGCAACCAATGCTGAAGCAGCCAACACCATCGAGCCCAATGTAACAATGTGTTTAAGAGATTTCATGACGGCACCTCCTATTGCACATGCACAACGACTTTGAGCACGGGATTAAGCCAGCGATGAATACGGCTATCAACATCACTCACACCACCAGTAGGGTCGGTATCACCCAGATTGCCGCGATGAATATGAACAGTACCGTTAATTTCGCTGCTGGTGACGCCGGTGGCATTTTCACCACCAAAACCGATGGGGTTTGCCGGAATACCTGGCGTACCCGGTGCACCGCCACTGCTGCCCACGACAATTTCGTCATTAGCTTCGGTGCCTGCGTCGTAGGCATTCAGGTAAACGGTGTAGTCGCCAGGCTCGGCGGGAATTTGCCAGCCATTAAGCGCGGCAAAGCCGTCATTGGTGGGTAATAACATCGAAGCGATGGACAGTTTATCCATCTCACCATTAGCAATGTTATCCGTGGTGGTGGTTGCGCCGGGCATTAATAAACCACCGGCAGGATTGGTCATTGTTACCGCAGCCGCTGCATCCGCCTGCGCGACCAATCCAGAGAGGTCGCCGCCCTCGGCCATGGCTTGCAGTGCAGTCGAGGCAGTCTCCCCTACATTAAAAAATTGCATGTTTTCGTCATGCGCTGAAACAATAAATGGTGTGAAGGCAATACCTTGTGTCAGGTTGGTAATATCAACCGTGATATCGGCCATCGCGCTTGAACTGATCACCAGGGCCGCTGCACCTGCAAACATTTTTATAGCCATAACTTTTTCTCCCTTGTCTGTATGATGAACACAACCAACAGACTAGAGAGAAGTTATGGCAAGGTACTCACGAAATTATCACGTTTTTATCACAAACGCTGGCGCACCGCTTCAAACAGGCAAACGCCAGTAGCCACCGACACATTCAAACTGCTTACCTCGCCCGCCATGGGAATATTAACCAGCACATCGCAACATTCACGAGTAAGCCGCCGCATACCTTTGCCCTCGGCCCCCATTACGAGTGCCATGGGACCGCGCAAATCAGCTTGATACACCGACTGCTTCGCTTCACCCGCGGTGCCAATAATCCATACGCCCTGCTCCTGCACCTGCTTAAGTGTGCGCGCAAGATTGGTGACAGGAATATAAGGCACGACATCGGCAGCACCACACGCCACCTTACGGGCGGTAGCATTCAAACTGGCCGAATTATCTTTGGGGGCAATTACCGCATGTACACCGGCGGCATCCGCTGTACGCAAACAAGCGCCGAGGTTATGAGGATCGGTCACTCCGTCGAGCACCAGTAAAAATGGCGTTGCGGTGGTTTCCAGCAGTTGCAGCAAATAGCGCTCGTCGTACAGAGCACCAGGTTTTACCGAGGCCACAACCCCCTGGTGATTACCGCCCTCGGCCATATCGTCGAGGTTATTACGCGCCAAATAACGCAGCGGGATCTGGTGCTGCTCTGCCGCCGCCATAATTTTTTGCATGCGCTGATCCTGCCTGCCTTTTAGCAGTTGCAGTTCCAGCACGCGGTGGGGTGCATTTTTCAATAGGGTTTGCACGGCGTGCAAACCGAATACTCGTTCTGGCTGTTTCAATCAAAACCTCATTTCAAAACTACGTGCAGATAAGGGCCACGCTTGTATCATCGGGCAATTAACGGCGTTTACGTACGGCTTTTTTGGCCGACGCTTTCTTTTTGGTCGCAGCATTTTTTACTGGCCTTACCGACTTTTTCTTAGGTGCCGTTTTGGTTTTTGCCGCTTTAGCAAGGCGAGCTTTTTTGCCCTTGCTGATCTTTTTACCCGTTTTCATTTTGACGCTGGGCTTGCGGCCACGCCCTTCGCGCTCTTCATCGTTGCTTTGGCCCGCAGCGTTTTGTACTGGGCGCTTGCGCACACCGGCTTTTTTACCCGATTTATCAGGCATGGCGTCAAGCAACTGCTTTCGTTCTTGCACAGAACGCGGCTTACTGTTTTTTACGGTTCCTTTCGGTCCTGGCTTGGATTTCCCCGAAGGGTACCCTACCCATTCAAAGTCAACTTTGCGTTCATCCAGGTTGACGGCGGCAACTTGTACAACCACTTCGTCACCAATACGGAATACTTTGCGGGTACGTTCGCCGACCAAGCGATGTTGCGCCGGTTCAAAATGGTAGTAGTCAGAAGGTAGCGCCGTAATGTGGAGAAGCCCTTCTACATACAAGTCTTTCAACTCAACAAACATGCCAAAGCTGGTAACCGCACTCACAACACCTTCAAAGGTATGACCAATATGATCTTGCAGGTATTCACACTTTAACCAACTCACCACATCACGAGTGGCTTCATCGGCACGGCGTTCAGTGCGCGAACACACTTCACCTAATTGCTCGACCTGGCCAACGCTGTAGGGGTAAATATCTTTTCTCTCGAGCTTTTGTGCGCCTTTAACCGGTTGCAAATTCGGTGCCTCGGTATTTTGCCGCAATAAATAACGTATAGCCCGGTGAACCAGTAAATCTGGGTAGCGGCGAATTGGCGAGGTAAAATGCGTGTACGCCGGATAAGCCAAACCAAAGTGGCCTTTGTTATCGGGCTGATAAACTGCCTGGCTCAAACTCCGCAACATCACCATTTGAATCATGTGTGCATCGGGCCGATCACCAATGGCCTCAAGAATCTGGCGGTACTGTTTGGGTTCTGGCTTGCCTTGACCGGTAAACCCCAAACCTAACTCCGACAAAAACACCTTCAGATTATTGAGTTTTTCTTCACCAGGGCCTGCATGCACGCGGTAAAGACCCTCGAGCTTATGCTTTTGCAGTAATTTGGCCGCGCACACGTTTGCGCACAGCATACATTCTTCAATCAACTTGTGGGCGTCGTTACGCACCACCGGTATGATGCGTTCAATTTTACGCTGATCGTCAAAAATAATGCGGGTTTCCACACTCTCGAAATCGATCGCACCACGTTCGTCGCGTGCGCCACGCAATACCTTGTAGAGGTTGTAGAGTTCATCTATTTGGCGGGTAAGCGCATGATACTCTTTGCGCATGGGGCCTTCTTCCCCGGCCTGCTTTTCAGCAATCATGTCGCCAACTTTGGTATAAGTTAAGCGGGCGTGAGAATGAATAACCCCTTCATAAAATTTGAACCGGCTAATATTGCCCGTCGCGCTGATACTCATCTCACACACCATGGTAAGGCGGTCTACATGAGGATTCAGCGAGCACAAGCCATTGGAGAGAGCCTCCGGCAACATGGGTACCACGTAGTCGGGAAAATAGACCGAGTTACCCCGTTCGGCAGCTTCACGATCCAGCGCGCTGCCTACCTGCACGTAATGCGACACGTCGGCAATGGCCACCATTAAGCGCCAACCACCGGATTTTTTCTTCTCACAAAATACTGCGTCGTCGAAATCGCGTGCATCCTCTCCATCGATGGTCACAAAGGGCAGCTTGCGTAAATCAATGCGTTTGCGTTTGTCGAGATCGTCTACTTGGTCGGGTAATTGCGCAGCTTCAGCTTTCACATCAGAGGGCCACAAATTCGGTATACCATGGCTGCGAATCGCTACGTCGATCTCCATGCCCGGCGCCATATGGTCGCCTAACACTTCAATCACTTCTCCAGCAGGTAATTGATTACGGCTGGGTTGTTGGGTGATATGCACCACGACAAACTGACCACGGGTGGCATTTTTGTTGGCATCTGGTGCAATCATTACGTCGTGCGATAACCGGGCATTGTCTGGCCGCACAAAGTTAATACCGTTTTCCGAAAAATAGCGCCCCACCAACTGATGAGTATTGTGGGCAACCACTTCAACAATCGCACCCTCTTGCCGCCCTCGTGGATCAAGGCCTACTTTGCGCACAACAACTTCGTCGCCATCAAACACTTTGCGCATTTGCCGGGTAGACAGGTAATAATCGTCGCCGCCATCGGCGGGTATGACAAAACCAAAGCCATCTCGATGCCCCTGCACACGGCCACGCACCAAATCCATTTTATCCAAACACCCGTAAGCGCCGCGCCGATTCGACACCAGTTGGCCATCACGACACATAGCGATCAAACGTCTCCGCAGGGCTTCTTGCTGATTGTCGCCTTTTAAACCGAGCTTCTCCTCCAGCTCCCTCTGCTGCATGGGGCCTGGAGCGCTGGCAAGAATGTCGAGAATATATTCCCGACTGGGGATGGGATTATCATATTTGGCTGCTTCACGGGCAGCATGCGGGTCTTTTGCAGATCGGGGTTTTCTGGTTTTCAAAAAGTGTTCCTATGGTTTCCTTTTGTAGCGCCACCTATGCAGCGCTACCGATATAAAGGTTTTTGTCGTCATTAACGTGGGATGCACGGCCCATCGGCGTTGCATACCTCAATAATGGTGACTATAGCGTAACTGCGGGCGTCTTACCCGCAAAGATTAGCCCTGCGATGCCGAAATCGCACAAAAAACAACCACAACCTATATATGCCTACGACACCTCTCCCCCTACATAGTACCAACGCCCACCGACACGGCTGAAAAATGACGTTTCGTGCATTACATCCACTTCACCTTGTGGGGTATTAAAATAAGCCTTGAACTCCACCACCCCCTCATCGCCTTTTTGCGACTTATTCAGCACTTCCAGGCGGCACCAATCGCAGCTCTTCTGCGACAGGTCCAGTGCAGTGAGACCCTGCGCCGTGGCGGGAAACCAGGTTTTCAGCAAGTAGCCACCATACCCACCTAATGCATAAGCGCAGTAGCGCGAGCGCATTAACTGCTCCGGCGTTTTGGCTGGGGTATCGCCCCCGAGAAAGCGGCCACAGCAAGCGGCAAATGGCTTTGCAGAACCACACAGGCATAACGAGGCAGACATGTCATACTCCTAAAGGCAACCCTCTGCCAGCTCATGGCAATCGGAATGTTATAGCGAACTCAAGCACCTGGCTCAAAAATGAAGTGCCAGCATAGCGTAGGTCAATCAAAGAATAAGCCCTTTAAAACATTTTTTAAATGGCGCTTGCCATTCGACGCGAAAGCAGTATCGTTACGCGCTTTTGTATGACTCGGTCATCCCAAAACATTAAAAAAATACTCGGAGCAGCCTATGCGCTTAACTCAACTCAAAGACAAAGGTCAGTATATTGTTCTCAGCGGTCTCGCCTTGTGCGCCGCGTTCCTGGGGCCTCAGGCCTTAGCCGATTCTGCGAAATATAAAGACGCCTCGCAGCCCATCGAAGCGCGTGTTGACGATCTGTTGCAACGTATGACCCTGGGAGAAAAGATTGCACAGTTGCATGCGGTGTGGATAAAGCGTCAGGCTTTGGAAACGGAATCTGGCGAATTTACTGATGATAAGGCCGAGGAAATCCTCGGTCTCGGTATTGGGCAGATTGCGCGCCCTTCCGAAAATAAATCAACATTTACGCCGAACAAAACCCCTGAGCAAACCGTTGCCTTCGTCAATGCTGCGCAAAAGTGGTTGCTTGAGAATACCCGCTTAGGAATTCCAGCAATTTTCCACGAAGAGGCTCTACACGGCCAGGCCGCGCGCGATGCAACGAGTTATCCTCAGGCCATTGGGCTCGCCAGCACCTGGGATGAAGCGTTAGTTGAAGAGATTTACACGGCGATTGCGGCCGAAACACGCAGGCGCGGCGGAAGCCAAGCCTTGACTCCCATTGTGGATGTGTCACGCGACCCGCGCTGGGGACGAATCGAAGAAACCATGGGCGAAGATCCTTACCTCGTTGCCGCTTTGGGTGTGGCTAGCGTAAAAGGCTTTCAGGGAACAGAGCACGGTCAAATCGGCAAAGACCGAGTGATCGCTACATTGAAACATATGGCCGGCCACGGCGAGCCCACTGGCGGCTTAAACACTGCGCCAGCGCATGTCGGTGAACGCACACTTAGAGAAATCTTCTTATTCCCATTTGAAGCCGCTGTGAAATTGGCCGGCGCGCGCAGTGTCATGGCATCCTACAACGAGATCGATGGGGTACCTTCACATGCAAACAACAAAATGATGAATGGCATTTTGCGTGATGAATGGGGATTCGATGGCGCGGTCGTGAGCGATTACTTCGGGATTGGCGAGCTGGCAGACCGTCACGGTATTGCCAAAGACAAAGGCGAGGCCGCAGCACTGGCAATCAACGCAGGTATCGATGTTGAAATGCCTGATGGGGACACTTACATGCAGCTACCTGACCTGGTGTCACAAGGTAAAGTGAGCATGACAACCATAGACACAGCTGTGCGTCGGGTCTTACACGAAAAATTCCTACTGGGTTTGTTCGAAAAACCTTATACCGCCGTTGAAGGGGTGGACGAGTTTGTTGGTAACGACGAGCACCGTGCTTTGGCTCGGCGAGCAGCTGAACAAGCCATAATCCTGCTTAAGAATGATGACAACCTGTTACCGCTTGATGCGGCAAGCTTGAAGTCCGTTGCGGTAATCGGTCCGCACGCAGACGAAGTATTATTGGGCGGCTATAGTGACGTGCCTAAAAACAGTGTCAGTATTCTGCAGGGAATTCGCACCTATTTAGGTGATGGCGTCCAAGTACGCTATGCCAAAGGGACGCAGTTAACGCTGAATGATTGGACGCCCGGGCCCGATTCAATTGCAGCAAATTCTTTGAGCAAAGAACGCTGGAATCGCGATGAAGTAACACCTGCCAGCGCTGAAGATAATAAAGGTTTGATTAAAAAAGCCGTGGCGGCGGCCAAGAAAAGCCAAGTCGCTATTTTGGTCTTGGGTGATAACGAAGGCACCTCGCGTGAAGCCTGGGCTGAATCACACTTGGGCGATCGCACAAGCTTGGATTTGTTTGGCGAGCAGCAGGCTCTGGTTGACGCGGTGCTGAAAACAGGCACGCCGACGGTGGTTATGATGATTAATGGCCGCCCTCTTTCTATTGGTAAAATTGCCGAACGCGTTCCTGCAATTTTGGAAGGCTGGTACTTGGGCCAAGAAACCGGAACGGCCGTCGCAAGAGTGCTGTTCGGCGAGGTAAACCCTGGCGCTAAATTGCCTTTGAGCATTCCGCGTTCAGCTGGTCATATTCCCGCGTACTACAACTACAAGCCCTCAGCAAAACGTGGGTATGCTTTCGATGAAACGTCGGCCTTGTATCCCTTTGGTTACGGCTTGAGTTACAGCACGTTTGAATACAGCGACATTAAAGTCAATAAGCCCACGGCAAAAGCGGGTGAGACGGTTGAAATCAGCTTTACGCTGAAAAACACGAGTAACCGCAAAGGTGAAGAAGTTGTGCAGTTGTATATTCGCGATAGCGTCGCCAGCTTGACGCGTCCGGTTAAAGAGCTCAAAGGCTTTAAGCGCATCAGCCTGGATCCAAAGCAAAGCGTTCGCGTCACTTTTGCACTGGCTGTTAATCAGCTCGGCTTCTATAACCAGGATATGAACTATGTTGTCGAACCTGGACAAATTAAATTGATGATTGGAAGCTCCTCTGCTGACATTCGCTTAAACAGTGAATTTGCTATTGCCGGGAAAGTCCAAGATGTTGGAAAAACCAAGGCTTTTTTCTCTACGGTCCGTGTTGATTAAACACGTATAGATCCAAGCTGCCCCAATCGACAAAACGATTGGGGCTTTTTTTATCCAAGAATGCCAAAAGTATGTCCCGGTTTTAAGCAACCAGTGCGATAGTAAACGCTGCTCCTATCGATGTTTCTATGACGTAGCCTCTCATTATGCAACAGATAATTGTTCAAGTCAGACATACATCAGGCACGCGGAAAGGGAAACGCTAACATGTCGTCAATGCCTGTGCTTGTTGCAACAACATCAACAACCGGTCTATCCCCATAGCGACACCAGCACAATCAGGCCGCTCGTCAACCCGGCAACATTAGCAAAAGCCAAACCCGGCAAGAGGTTGCATTTCGATCTACTACTTTCCGGTCCCGTTTCTCCTGCACAACACTGAGGATCGCTCTCCCCAAGGCATGGCTCACACGGTCCAGCTAGCTAACCGCTTCCAGTAAATAAATGCGTTCGCCAGCCCCTGCAATGACTCTGCAATATAGAAAAATACGTATTTTCAAAAGCCAGTTGACAAGAATATCCGAGGCCACTATTATTCGCGCCCTCAAGGTAACACGCCTTGTTGCCCAGGTGGTGAAATTGGTAGACACGCTAGCTTCAGGTGCTAGTGGCCTCACGGCCGTGGAGGTTCAAGTCCTCTCCTGGGCACCATATTCAAAAACCGAGTCAATGACTCGGTTTTTTTATGCCCTAAAAACGGATCGGACTCCCGGCCAGCCATCACAGATGGCTGTCGTTCGCTGTGGCGCAAAGCGGTGCTTTGCATAAAACACCACGCTCACCCTCTCCTGGGCACCATATTCAAAAACAACCCGCAGTTTTGTGCTATTAAAACCGTAATCAATATTTTAGAATCCGGGGTTCTAATGTAGGCGACACTACAAGACATTTTATTTAGGTGCTCGCAAGACCTTCGGTACTCATTAAGCACTTAACATGACGCCAACATCGAAAAACAGTTTCACCAAAGAACCGAAGCAAGACCGCAGCCGGGCTTCACTGGAGCGTCTGTTAAAAGCCTCCGTTGACCTGCTTACCAGCAAGGGTTACGCCGACTTTACACTGAACGAAGTCAGCAAGCTGTCGAAGGTCTCAATAGGCTCGATTTATAATCGTTTTAACGGCAAAGAAGACCTCATTCGCCAAGTGCAGCAGCACCAGATTCTCCGTATGGACGCCGAAACCGCACTGCTAATCAACAATATACGCCGCAAAGACCTCAAACTACGCGAACTGGTACCTGACATTATTCATGGTTTTGCTGATTTTTTGGCGAATAACCGTAAAATACTACGCGCGCTGATGGAAATTGCCATTATTGACGAGGTAGTTGCACAAACCGGCCGCAAGCATCTTAGCCAAAGCCTCACTGATTTCGAAAAACTACTGATGGAATGTAAAGACGAAATCACCCAACCGGATCCTGAGCGCGCCATCCACGTGATTTTCCAGATTATCTACTCATCTCTCGCCCGCCACCTGGGCCTTGGTACGGTAGACGCCAGTTTAGAAGATGGCGACTGGAAAACACTGGTGAATGACCTGAGCAACATTTCCCTGCACTACCTGATGGGCGACCCGCAAAACATCCAGTAATGGTTCGTTCGAGCAAGCGGGTGTTCACAATATTGAATGATTAAACCCGTGCAGCGCCTTGTATTTACTACTACGCCTCGATCCGGGATTGTTCAGCAAGAAAGCCGAACGGCACATGATCGCGGACATCCAATGCCAACATTACCTTCAAATAAAGGGGCCGTTAATAACGCAAACAAAGCTATTTAGTTGGCAGAATACCCTTGATCAGGGTACCAATAGACCTGGTGACAGGCTTCGCAAGCCGTATCAATGGGGCCTCCGGCCTCAAAAAGGGCATCGGCATTTTTAGTGTCAACTGCACGTAATACGCCTTGAGTGGCCAGTTGTAAACCGCGGGCAAAGGCCGCGAAGGAGGCAGGATCTTTATCAATGAGTTGCTGAATCTCTGCTGCCGACAAATTACCGGGTATATCTTCACCGTCCAAACGCCCGTCGCCTTCTACTACCGAGCGGCCTGGCATCATGAGCAAATTAGCCGCCTCAATCAGCTTAATCGCCTGCATACGAACATTCTGCCAATCTTCATCAGTGCGGGGTTGATTCTCCACCAGGCCTTCGTCAGTGCTAAGCGTACTTACGCTATTCCATAAATAATTTGCGGCAGGATCGATCTCGCTTTTCATAAGATCTTGGATACTGGCCACCAACACCGGAGAAATTGCGCGAGACTTTGCACTGTCCGAAGCGTCCGTTGTAGCGGTTTTAGTGGCTGAGGGGGCTTCTTTGTCACACGCGGTCAAAGCAAATACAGCTACAGAAAGTATTAGCAACGCAATTTTCGTTGTATTCATCATTAAAAACTCCTGAGAAGCACTTAGCACACACTCACTAAGACGGGCTTGCTTGTATTGTTATCTAAGCCCCCCTAATTCTGCACTCCCAACAGGCAAAAAGGGGCTAGATATCCAGTAAGACGCTTGCCCGCGGAAAAACACCCAAAAAATATGGTTATTTTGTTTATGGGATGCATTTACCAGCAAAAGTGGTCAGCGAGTGGCATCACTTTTCGACAATTCACCGAAAAAGATTCAGTTTCCTATGGTATTTTCAGCCACACAATAATCGCTCATCGTAGCAACCTGCTTAAACATCTCTGCGACAGCTCCAAGCAATTCCGCTACCTACTACCAGAAAGGAGTGCAAATTAAAGCCGTAGGCTATTAGGAGAACCTGAGCGCCGATAACCCGGCTACGCTAATTGATAGCGATTCCCATCCCTCACCTTGCGCGAGGCCCACCAATTCGTTGAAACCAGGAAAACCATTGCTAAACTGATGTCATAGGTACCTTGCAACCAGGCATCCCGCCGCCGCTGCCAAAGCGCGAACTATTAGAAATTCTGGCCATTCTATGTAACTCTATGCCATGACGCTGGGGAGGAGCAGCTACGGCAACATTCTTCCCTCTACACAGCCGATATGGGGGATGACCAATGTCTGACCCAATAATAAGTGCAATTTTGACTCTCTGCTCACTGCAGTACCCAGGTTTCTTTATTAAGGGTTAAATAATGACTGCATCCTGGCAATTTCTGGCGCTGCTCTGCGCGGTTGCAGTAACAGGTACGCTCTGTATTTTTTTCTACCGGCGTTATCAACAACTGGTGACATCAGGTGAGCATCCCAATACCGTAGGCCCAGCGCAGGGCAAGCAAGGCAAGCTCGAGGCCATACTCGAAGCTGAGCGTATTAACGAAGCCTTAAAAGCAACCAAAATTGGCGTTTGGGAATGGGATATTGAAAATGATACCTGGTTTGCATCACCGTCTTATTTCTCCATGCTTGGCTACCAACCCGTAGTCGGCCAAGCCGACCGCGCCGCAGAGTTGCAGAAAATACATCCAGATGATCGTGAAAACGTGGCCACAACCATTCGCCGTATACTCAATGGGCAAAACACCACTAACCAATACGTATACCAGGCACGTATACGCCATGCCAACGGCGACTACCGTTGGATTAGCGTGCGCTGCACGGTTACCCAGTACAACGGCCAACAGCGCCCTTCACGTATGCTTGGGGTGCGCATAGACATTGATGACCTCAAGAAAGCACACTCGCAAATTGAGTGGTTAGCCCATCACGATATACTCACAAAGCTGCCTAATCGCGAAGCCCTTACACAATATTTTACAAGGGCAAACGATCAAAAAAGTGCTCAGGACACCACGCTGGCATTATTATTTATTGATCTTGACCGGTTTAAAAACATTAACGATACCCTCGGCCATAGCATTGGTGACCAACTACTAATAGCCGTTGCCGAACGTATGTGCACCATGCTGGGCGACCAGGGCTTTGTTGCGCGGCAAGGGGGTGATGAATTTGTCGTTATATTGCCAAACGTTGATAACGCCGAGGCATGGAAAAAAGCGAACCAGCTGCGCGAAGTATTATCTCGCCGTTATGAACTGGATATTCACCAGTTTATCGTTACCCCCTCCATTGGTATCAGTATGTACCCTAGCGACGGTCGCGATTTTGATACACTGTATAAACGGGCCGATACCGCCATGTACAGCGCCAAAAATGCTGGCCGTAATCGCTGCGCCTTCTTCACTCAAGAGATGCAGGTCAAGTCATCACGGATCCTCCAACTGGAAAACGCATTACATGATGCTGTCGCCAACAATGAGCTGACGCTGGTATTTCAGCCACAGGTTTGCCTGACCAGTGGCAACATTGTGGGTGCCGAAGCGCTAGTGCGCTGGAACAGCCCGACACTGGGCGTTGTTTCACCGGCAGAGTTTATTCCTATTGCCGAAGACAGTGGGCAAATACTCCACATCGGCGAATGGGTCATCAAGGACGCCATCCGACAAATGAAAGACTGGCAAAGCAAAGGCCTGGCGCCCCTTCGAATCGCCGTTAACTTGTCGTACCAGCAATTTCAGGCACAGGATCTACCCGAATTAATCACCAGCGCACTGCAACAACATGGCATTGAGCCACAGTATCTCGAACTGGAGCTAACCGAGCGTATTGCCATGATGAATCCGGAAAACGTCGTCGCAACACTGAACCAATTCCAGCAGCTTGGCGTTAAAACATCCATCGACGATTTTGGTACCGGCTACTCATCGCTGAGCTACCTGCGACGATTTCCTGTGTACAAATTAAAAATTGACCAGTCATTTGTACGCAACCTGACTAACGACCACAATAGCCATGCCATTGTGCACACCATCATTGTACTCGCCCAACAACTGGGTATGTCGAGCATTGCCGAAGGGGTAGAAACTGCCGAGCAACTGGCACAACTGCGCGATCTCGGCTGCGAGGAGGTGCAAGGCTATTATATTTCCAAGCCTATCGCGGCTGCAGAATTTGCAGCCACATTTTTACAACCCAGCAGCCAATCGGTGTTATCTGATAGCTAATAAGCCAGGCTATCAAACAAATTCCTCCATAAAATCCAACTGCGCCTGCTCGTATACCGAGCGCTTGTGACTTTGCCACAAGGCTTTGATGCGCGACTGATTAAACACCTTGCGATCAACCAACACTCGGGTATGCAATTGCCCCCGCGGTTGCTCACTGGGCACTTTGGCAAACACAAACTCGTTAGTCACCAAATCCATAAATGGCCCGCACTTGCTGGTAGGCATAATGAAAGACAGCTGCAAACCGAGCGCTTCGGTCAGATAATGAATTACCTCACGAGAGCGGCTCTCGTCCATTTTTGAAAAGGCTTCATCCACCAACACCATTCGCAAATGCGCTCTGCCTTCGTTAAAACGAAACGCCGAGGTAATGGCCGCGGCACGAATAATATAGGCTGGGGTCTCTAATTGCCCACCAGAGCCCGTGCCGTATTCGCTGAGGGGTATTGGTTCTTTGCCTTCCACTTCTTTATAAATTTCGTAGCGGCGATAATTGCGGTAATCCGCAATGCGCTCCAGCTCTTGAATCGCCCGATGTTCGTCGCTGTCGAGCAACATATCCATTAACGATTGGCGAATACGTGCCGAACGCTGGCTTAGCTTGGCATCAAACAGCGTAACGTCATCGCCAATACTGGGATTTTTAATAACCTCTTCAAAGAAGCGCGCATAGTCTCGGTACTCGGGTACCCAGTCGCTGCCAAAGCGGAAGGTCTCTCTGTCTGCGCCAAAACGGTGGCTTTTTAATTCGTTATTGAGCACCTCAATATTACGCTGCCCTTCATTAAGCGCCTGAAAAATTGAGTGGCACAGGTTAGACACAAACGCATTATTGAACGATGCCTTTAACTCCGTAAGCTGGCCATGTTTTTCCACCAGAATATTATTACGTAGCAAGTTGCGCACACGATCGAGCTCGGCGCGTACATCGCACACGCGCTTAAACAAGTGGTGATCGTAGTCGCCATCGCACTCGTTGTACACGACGGTGTCTGCCGGGCGACATTGCTGGTTGTGGTCGCGCACTTCATCGGCCAATTTGCGTTCGATAATACGCAGCTGTTTCTGTACCTCATCGAGCGCGGCTTTGCTGGTATTGATGTTAAGCGTTTTGGCCTCTTCGTCGGCATGCTCCAACTGAGCATCTACGTTGAAAGCACTCCAGCTTTTGCCGATGCGGCGCAGGTTTGCCTCACACTCGTCGACTTTTTCCAAGTTCAAATCCTGCTGGTCGGCAACGGCCTGAATCTGTTTATGCAAACGCCCCAGCTCTGAGGTTAACTCACCTTTTTTCACCGCCAAGGCCGACTTATGCTGCTCTAAATCGTCACTTTTTTGCTCCAGGCTAGTCAGTTCGGTTTCCAGTGCTTCGTGTTCCGATAAATCTAACTGTGCCAGCAGTGCCCGCGTTGATTCAATGTCACGATGTAAGCTTAATACGCCCTCAAGCGCATCGGCATAACGGCTTGGCTTCAGGCTGTCGACAGCTTCCAGCAAGCCATTAAGCTGCTGCAATGCATCGTTGGCGCTATTGCGTTCAATATGTAGCTGTTGCAGCTCTTGCTGCTTCGCGATTAAGGCGCGCTCGCGAGCCGCTGCACCAAATACCAACTCACTGTCGTTAAGATCGCAACGAAATAACGCATAGTTACCCGAACCCATACCATCGTCGGTGACACCTCGACGGGTATGCCGCAACTGCTCTGCACTGGTAACGCGCACTACCCCACCATAACTGGCAATCAGGTAAGCTTTGGCAGAGGCATGACTAAACTCCAGTACATTAACGATAGACTCATCATCAAGATGGGTACGCTCGGCGTCTTCGCGCGCTTTTTTGCCTTGAATCACTTTGGCGTTATTACGTTTACCCAGTTGCTCTCGCACAATACGAATGGCTTCGGCCTCGTAGGCTTCATCAACAATAATCGAAAAACGTGCCCCACCCAGGTACCCTTCAATGGCCATTTGCCAACGGTGATCAAGCACCTCAACATGGTCACACAATACCCGTGGATCGGCGGCGGGGCATTGTTCGCGAATTGCACGCAAGGCGCGCTCTACTGTCTCTGGGTAGTTCACTTCGCGAGCGTCCAATCGGCTGACTTCACGTTCTTTTTCGGCCAACTGTTTACCAATACTGGAGTACTGGCTACGGCGCTCTATCACCAAACCATTTAGCCGGTCGCGTGGGCTGGAACCGTTGTAACGGTTGTGCCAAAACTCATACCAGCGTTGATGCGCACGCTGCACTTGTTTGAAGTTGGCCATTTTTCCGGCTATTTCCTCAACCACCGGGTAACGGCTGTCTGTCACGTCGCGCTGTAACAGGTGATGAATTTCCCTCAGCACCCGGTCCTCTGATTCCAGCACGGGCTTGGCCAGCTTTTCGGCTTCACGCCCCACCAGCTCAACAATATCCGGGTGGCTTAACCAGCGGCGCATATCGCGAGTTACGGCAATATGATTAGCCAACTGCTGGTCTTCACTGCGAACCGCCTGCACGGCGGTACTCAACGCCTGATTTAATTGATCAATTTTCTGCTTAAGGCCGTCTTTTTCACGCAGTGCACCAATACCTTGGCGCTGTGCTTCCAAGGCAATCTGACGTTGCTTGAGTGCGCGCAAATCGTCGGTTGAGGTTTCCAGCTGACGTTCGGTATCAACGAGGTTTTCTTGCAGCTCAGTTTGCAGCGATTTACCCCGCAGATAATCCTGTTGCATACGCCAGTAATCCGCCTTGGCAATACGATAATGCAACTGATTAAGTTCCACCCAGTTTTCAATATACAACTGGGCTTGAACTTCGGCGCGGTCGAGCGTATCGATCGACGCCTTCAACTGTGAGGCCTCACGCTCCATGCCATGAATGGTTTTTAACTGTGACGATACCGAACGAATGGCGTCACCCAGATCGCGGGGTTCAAGAATTTCTTCGGCCACAAAGCGGTTAATACTCTTCACCGGCTTGTAGGCCATAAAGCGCGAAAAGGCTTTCGCGGCATTCATGGCTTCGAGATCCGATACCGATTCCTGCTTGCCGCGCAATGCACCGTACAACCGCCGCAAGTAGGCTTTTTTGCCGTCGTACCGCTCGATATGTGATTTGCCAAATTCGCGTGTCATCAGCAGTTGAAAATCAGTGAGGGCAAGCGTACGTTTTTGCCCCTCCTGCTCTCGCATAAAGTGGTTTTGTTGCAGCTCTACCATGGGCAAAATAAAAAACTGCACCTGATCTTCTTTGGCAATAAACGCATTACCCGCACGTTCAATCCACGCACGCACACCAATCACAGCGGTAAAGGGTTCGCCGCTTTCGCCCTGGCTGGGATGAAATACCGCAGCCAGGTAACCGTCGGTAGGATCCAACCGAGCAAAACTGCCATCGTCACACCCCAATACGTACGACGCGAGTGTGCGTACCTTTTTGCCCCCACGGCCCCGCTGGGTGGTTTCATCCTGCCCCGGATTGTATTGAAACAGGTTTTCGTGCGCCGCTGTCATAATGGTTTGAATGGCATCCGCTGCCGTGGTTTTGCCAGAACCATTACCGCCAGAAAACAAATTCAACGGGCCAAATTCAAATTCCGTTGCTGGAATATTGCCCCAATTGATGAAGACAAAACGCTTAAGAAACATGCTCTGCCTCCTCAGTAGTGGAAGCATCTGATTCAGCGGCTAAGGGCTCGGCGGCAGCATCCAGCACATCGGCACTTACAAAATTAACAATCATCGGGTGAATTTTTAAACCGGCTTCATTGCTTTCAAAATTGTGGTCTTGCCCATAACGGATAAGCCGCAATTTGCGCAAACGTTCAAAGGCCCGCTTACGGTCGGTGAGTTTTTCCGGCAAGGTACGTCCAAGATGATTGCGCATGGCCAGACCAATACCTTCCATCGACTCGGTGGCCACACCGTTTTCATCTACCTGCCCTTCGCGCAGCGCTTTGTCGTACAGCAAGCGTAAGGCCAGTAACAACGCCACTTCGTCTTGGCGCAAACGTGCACGTAAACCACCACTAAACGCGCCTTCTTGTGCGTCGTCTTCTACACCAGGAATACTCGCCCCCGGTGGATACAAACGTACATAGGCAAAGCGCTGATCATGCAGTATACGAATGCCAAGCACCTGTAAGTAAGCGTTTATCAATTCTTGGGTGCGCACGTAACGATCGTAAAACTGTTGCTCTACCTGACTTTCATCGCGGCACAGCACCCCATAATTGAGCAACCGCAAACAGAGTTCACGAAACTCTTCCAAACTCACGCCGGTTTTTTCCAGTTGCTCTTCAAGATAATCATTTAGCATGGGGCGACTCTATCAGCTCAATCGTAAATTCATCACAGGCTTCAAAGTATTCGGTTTGAATACGTTCACCGGTTGGCGTAATTTTCAGGCGAAATTCCGACGACGACATCGCGGCGGTTTCAATAATGTGGCTGCACATCAACAACTCGCGGGCGTCTCGCACAGGCAAGTTGTGGCTGTGTATGCGATGCCCTTCACCCAGAGCCGTTATCAGGTAATCGCGCTGCGCCTGGCTGGTAAAGGTAAACGCCAAGTCAACCGCTGTTTGCACAAATAAATGTTTGCGGGCTTCGATATCGGTATTTTGATTGTCGTCGACCGTCGAATTGACCACACGCAGCGCACGCTTTTCGTTTAAACGCAGCGAATCAGGGTCGGGCAATTCTACCGACAGCGCGGCCAAGTCGTTACCTAGCTGTTCCAGCACGTTGTTTTGCTGCGAGGTATCGGCATTGCGGTACTGATCAACAAACTGTTGTACGGGATTACGACCACCCGCGCCACTGTAACTCAGTTGGCGAATGATAATATCGGCCCGGCGGGTAAAACTGTGCAGCGCATGGCGTAGTGCTGGCAACATCACGGTAGCCGCATCGTGCAAGCGTGACTCAATACCGTCGAGAATAAACATCAGCACCGATTGCGAGGCCTCGCGAATCAATTCCGGCGCTGTGCGACGTAACTCCCGCTCCGCGGAGGCTTTAAACTCTTTGCGCTTGCGCTTAATACGGCTGATCAAATCGGCAATATCACTGCGGTATTTTTCTACCGAATCGGCCGACATCCGAATAGCCAGATCAGGCATAAAGCGCTTTTCCATAAAATCGAAAAATTCGTCAGAGGCACGCTGCACAACCTGTTGGGCTTCCACCTCTTTCACCAATTGGCGACGGCGCTCGTCCAGTTCGGCAATCACATCGGAAAAATCTGCCACAATACGTTCGGAATATTCAAACGCATCGAGCAGGTCATACACCTCGCCCTTATCTAAAAATGACTGCAACGCATTGCGGGTATTACGGGTATTGCGATGGCGGGTACGAAAGCGCCCGCCCAGGCTCTCTACCATGGGCTGGGTAAACAGGCGACCAAAACGGCTAAAGGCATAAGTGGCCTGTAGGGTCGCATCATCGATATGCCGTTCTATCCAGCCATGCTCTAGCAATAGGTTGAGAATCCAGTTGGCCTGTTCACGGGGCGTACGACGCGACACAACGTATTCATCATCGTCGTCAAATACCGGGCTGCGGGCAATAGCCTCTTCGCACAGCTCGATCAGCTTGTCGCGGCTATAATGCAGGCGGCGCTCTTCCAGCGAGCCATAGAGCCGCTGATAAAACGCGGCCAAACAGTCCACCACCTGTGCACGGTACTTGCCGTTGAGTGGTCGAAAGAATTGCAGACGATTTTCGTGGAATAATTCAGTCACAACAGGCTTCGATACGGGTGAAAAACAAGACCGGGCATTATAGATAATGCCATGCGCCACCAACAGGAGAATTTACGTGTTTGCGCTCCTCAGCGCCCACCCTGCTCAATAAATCAACAAGCCGACGCTCTGCTCAACACTTAGCACCGTCGTAACCAGGCATAACAAAGCACCCTTTCCTGTGTGGTGCGGCCGCAGTAGGCCCAATTATGTCACCGCGTGTAATCAGAATGATTCATGATACGCTTAGCAATTAAAGCTTAGGGAGTTACGGAAAGCTATCCTCGCTAGCATCACCTATTAGTAATACACATCCTAAATAAACCTACTGTATGGGGCTACTGCCTAATAGAGCCGAGAAAGAAGGGATGATTTGATTAATCATTAACCCGGCAACAAAATAGACCTCCTGATTTTTTGTAGCACGCTCGGAAATATCGGCGGAATTTTACGAAATCCCTTGTATTTCCAAGGCTTACCTTGGCCTGCGGTCAATGGCTGCGCGTCCATGTGCCGCTTATTAACCCGGCAATAATTCTTACCTGGTTAATAGCTACGAAATCGCCACTTTGTTCTATACTTATCTACTATTAACCCGGAGACAAAATAGATCTCCTTATCTATTTGTCGCACGCCTTGGAAATACCCGCGGAATGTTACGAAATCCCTTGTATTTTCAAGGCTTACATTGGCCTGCGACCAATGACGGCGCGTCCATGCGCCGCTTATTAACCCGACAATAATGCTTGCCGGGTTAATAATGATATGAAAGGTTCTACCACTGAAGTAATTTGATCGGTTAATTATAATAATTTTACCCTATTGACTATTGAGGGATTAGCTACTTACTGTCCGATTCTCAGGGGATTTGTGTGACTCATTATTTGCCATCAGCACACCTCGGCAGGCCTGGGATAGGAGTTTTATCCTTATGTCTTCTGGTTCAATATGGGTCTCCTGTGTTGGCAGGTACCCTCTCTGAACAACCAGCTTCTCCAGCCGCTAGCCAAAATGTAGTTGATCTGGATATTGATGAACTGGTGAAAATCAGGGTCACCCCTTTTGATGTGGCGACTTTTCTGGACAGAGGTTACCTGGCGTCGAACTCGGTCTCAGGGTCCCGTTTTGATGCCCCAATCCAGAATCTTCCTTTTGCCATCCAGGCATTCACCGAGACATTTATTGACGACCAGCTGCCGCGCAATATTTTTGATATTGCGCGCTATTCTCCGGGTGTGACCTATCGCAGCAATGACTTTAATGAAGGCAACGCTAACCTCGCTATCCGGGGGTTTGCAGTCAGTGGTACAAAAGGCCTTATCCAAATGTTACGCGATGGTGTTAATGGCCCTTCCATCCTTGATTTCACGAATATCTCGCGGGTAGAAGTAGTGAAAGGACCGTCGTCATTCCTTTACGGCCAAGTATCACCGGGTGGAATTATTAACGTAGTCACCAAGAGCCCGCAGTCAGATTTTGATGCGAGCATTGATGTTAGTTATGGTTCTGACGATCAGCATCGTATAGAGGCAGATGTCACGGGGCCAGTTGCCAAAAGTGTTTTTTACCGACTCGTCGGTTCTTATGATCAAGACACCCATTACTGGAAGCCTTATGACGCAAATTCATGGGATGTTGCGCCGTCCTTGTTGTGGCAACCCAATGATCGAGTGAGTGTGTTACTGAAATATGAGCGCTTCCACAAAGTAGAATCGCCTCAATTGATGCAGAAGCCTGGGCTGGGGTCATACGCCGGAATTATTCCAACACCGTCAGACCCAAACCTTGCGGGTGTTGATGTCCCCGGTTTACCTGACAACTGGAACGGCTTGGCGTATTCCGATTATCGCAATAGCGATACTCGGAATATTAATTCCTGGTTGGATATACAGATTGATGATCACTGGAATCTGCGTCTTGGTTACGCCCATCAGTCCTATGTTATCGACGCCGTATTCACCGGCAATTTTGGGATGGCAAACAACACGACGTCGTTGCAGGGACGGAGGGTTCGAGGGCAGACTTACAGCAACCAGGGCGACACCTTTACGGTTAATGCGGTCGGCAAATTCAATGTTGAGTTTGCCAGCCTGCGTCTCCTGCTTGGTGCGCAATCTGTTAGCCGCAGCTTCGATGATTGGGCCGGACAGGCACCCAATGACCCGGCGCTTGGCAGTGACCCGACCGCTTCACCACTCCCATTGTGGGATTTGAGTGATCCATCTACTTGGGACAGAAACACGTTTATTCCCCACTCAATGTTGACTGAGAACAGGACCGATACCCATATACGTTATACTGATCGATCAATCTATGCGGGCACAACTCTGGGGTTTCTGGACGAGCGTTTGCAAGTGTTGTCTGGCTGGCGCCTGACGGAAACAAAAAACCGTTTGACCGACAACCTAATAGCACAAAGCGAACCCGAATTTTCTGAGAGTCAGGTCACCCCGCAATATGGTGTGTTGTTTAAGCTAACCTCAAAACTTTCGCTATTTGCTTCCTACGCTGAGTCATTTGTGCCTGGCTCACAAATTTTATTAAACACTGATGATACGACAAGCGCTGCCAGTGCTACTGAGGGTGAAGGCTACGACATTGGCCTCAAAGCCGATCTGTTGGATAGTAGAATTTCCGGTACGCTTACTTTGTTTGATATTCAAAACCGCAATATTGTCAACGATCTCGCGTCTACCAATGAATCGGGTGAAGTGCTGATCTACAACGTTCAAAGTGGCGAGCAGCGCTCAAAAGGTGTGGAACTGGATATTACCGCAACACTGTCGGATCACTGGCAGTTGTATTTTTCCTACAGCTATATGAATGCACGAATTTCTGAGTTCAGTGGTAGTGATGCGGCTATTCTGGCGCAAGATCCTGCAACGTTGGATAGCGCAGGCCTAGAGAATTACCGTAATGTGAGACGGCTTAGCAATGCACCGTTACAGATGAGCGCACCGCATATAGGCAACCTGTGGACACGCTATGATTTTAACAAAGGGCAATGGCGCAACTTGTATGTTGCGGGGGGCGTTAACGTTGTACATGATCAAACATTATTGCCTGATGGGCCCGAATCGTCGCATCAAAGTTACACACTGCTCAATATGAAGGCGGGCTATGAATGGCACGTATCCGGGCAGTGGATAACACTCGACCTAATGGGTAAGAATCTACTGAATGAACATTATCGACCATCCCAAAGTTCGCGTGGTCGACCGCGCGAATTTTTGCTCACTTTGTCAGTGGTATTCTAACCGGGCTTTCTTATGAATGCGTTTAGCTATCTTCAGGTTCGACAACGCTGGCTTCAAAAGCGAGTGATAAACTATCTGCTGTTGGTAAGGATAGCGCGTTATACCGATCAAAACGCTCAGCCTTACATGGGGGAGCAAAGTGCTTCTTCTTTCAGGCGCTATTTGTGCTTATGGTTACTATTATTTTTTTGTCGGCCAGTTTTATCTACCAACGGTCAATTTGAGATCATCGATTCGCGTAAAGTTGAAGCGGCCTTTTTGCGTAATTTTGCTCGCTACGTAACCTGGCCGAGCAACACTTTCAATGACGATAGTTCACCCTGGCACGTATGTGTATTGGGTAGTGATCCGTTTGGCGATACGCTGGACGATGCCTTTGCAGGTCGTCGTGAACAGGGCCGACCGTTTCAAGTGTTTCGACTTTCAGATTTGAATGAAGCGCGCAAATGTCAAATTGTTTACGTTTCCTACCAAGTCAGCATGCGTCGTCGAGCAGTCCTTGCAGAACTAAAAGAGCAACCGGTACTGACTGTCAGCAATGCCCCTGGGTTTCTGCAGGAGGGAGGGATGATCCGGTTTGAGGTGGGCAAGCATGTGGAAATCAATATTAATCTCGATAAAGTGCGTGCAGCTTCTCTGTCGATGCAGACCAAGGTGCTGGAGGTCTCCAGCTCCTTCATCGTAAACGGCAGACTGCACCAGGCTAGATAACGCATGTTCCGATACGTGAATATTCAAAGGCGACTTGCCCTGGTGCTTTGGGGAACAATTCTGCTGGCGTATGTTGTGGCAGGTTTGGGATTAGTGCTCTATCAGGGGGTAACTCAGGAAGAGCGGGCACTACAGATAATGCAACCCTACGCACAACTGATTTCAGTTGGCACCGAAGCTGCGATAGCTTTTCAGGATCCTGTTCGTGCGCAGGAAGTCCTCGATACGCTGCGAGCCAACCCGCAGATATTAGCGGCGGAAATCTATCTCAACGATGGACGAATGCTTGCCGCTCTCAATGATCCGTCTGCTGCCTATTCTGGTTCTGTCAGGGAAGAAGGTGTGTACATCGGCAGCGACAGTGCTGAACTATTTCGGGGTCTACCCAGTGGAGCAACCTTACGTATCAGCATGGGGCTTGCGCCCCTGAATGAGCAGACTGAACAGGCGATCTGGTTCTTCGGATTTGGTGCGCTAATTTTATTGTTGGCGACAATCGGGCAGTTGTCGGTGTTGCGACAGATGATTGTCCACCCCATCGAAACACTGACCAATGCCTTAGAGTACATCCGCGATAGAAATGACTTTCAGCATCACGTACCCGTCAAAGGCAATGATGAGGTTGCCCGACTTGGGCACAGCTTCAACGCAATGATGAAAGCGTTACAAGAAAAAAAGGAACTATTGCTCGAAGCTCAGCATATAGCCCGTATTGGTAACTGGTGGCACGATCTGGTGACTGGTGAAATGTTCTGGTCGGATGAACTTTTCAGAATTACTGGTCGGGAACCGCAAAAAGCCAGCCTCGAATTAAGCTTTAAAGTGGTACACCCAGATGATCTTCCATTGCTGAAAAAAATGATTAATTTACCAGCAAAGGGTGATGAAGAAATTGGGCAGGAACTTCGGATTATTCGCCCAAACGGTGAAGTGCGCTGGGTTAATATTCGCTGGAGAAGCATTTACGATAAGGATGACAAGGAGATTAGACGTGTTGGAACCTATCAGGATATTTCCGAGCAAAAAAATAATGAAGCAGCGTTGCACAAACTGAATCGTGAACTGCGCGCTATTTCTGAATGTAATCAGGTGTTGGTGCGTGCGGAGGATGAGCAGTCATTAATTGAATTAGTCTGTCGCATTATTTGTGACGATGCGGGTTATTTAATGGCTTGGGTGGGGTACACTGCAGAAGACGAGAGTAAGGTTTTACGACCTGTGGCTTGGGCGGGTATTGAAGATAGGAGTCTGCTTCAGGCTGAGTTGAATCTGGGTAGCTCGGAGCGTAAATGGTGTCCGAGTGACTGGGCGATCCGTAATGGGGAGATTTGTGTTGTCGACGATTTTGGCCGTGACATTGATGTTGCCGCCTCACGTGAAGCGGCATTACAAAAAGGTTATCAGTCTGGCATTGCGTTGCCCTTGAATAATAGCCAAAACAATACGTTTGGGGTGCTTACCATTTACTCCGGTGAGAGCGGCGCTTTTCATGAGGAGGAACGGCGTCTGCTCGAAGAACTGGCCGGCGATCTCGCCTTTGGGATCAGCGCGATACGTACCCGAGAGCTACATAACCACGCAGAAGAACAGATTCGAATTGCGGCCACTGCCTTTGAAGCCCAGGAAGGTATTATGATTACCGATCTGGATGAGAAAATTTTGCGCATCAATCTGGCGTTCTCCGAAATCTCGGGTTACACCGCTGACGAGGTTGTTGGGCAGACTCCCCGAATACTGAAATCAGATATTCATGACCAGTCATTCTTCGAGACGATGTGGCACTCGATCCTACAAGAGGAGTCCTGGCAAGGAGAGATCTGGAATCGTCATAAGAACGGCAAAAAGTATCCTGTTTGGCTCAACATTACTGCTGTCAGGAGCCCATTAGGGGACGTCACACACTATGTCGGCACTATGACAGATATCTCCGAGCGCAAAGCGGCGGAACAGGAAATTGAGCATCTCGCTTACTATGATCTACTGACCGATCTACCCAATCGGCGGTTGCTGCTGGACCGCCTAAATCAAGCAATGATAGGCAGTGCTCGCAGCGGACATATGGGTGGTGTGCTGTTTATTGATCTGGACAATTTCAAACTGCTTAATGATACCTGTGGTCATGATGTTGGCGATCAATTGCTGATTAAAGTTGCACAGCGTTTAGCTACCTGTGTGCGCGATGGCGATACCATCGCGCGTTTGGGTGGCGATGAATTCGTGGTCGTTCTGGAAGGGCTGAGTAAGACCCAGGCGGAAGCTGCTACACAGACAAAACTAGTGGCAGAAAAGATAGTGTTGGAACTCAGTAGACCCTATTCGTTGATCGACCGGATTCATCACTGCACCACCACTGTCGGGGCGACACTGTTTGTGGGGCAAGGTATTTCAGTGGACGACGTGTTAAAACAGTCTGATATTGCGATGTATCAGGCAAAAACGGCAGGCCGAAATACCGTACGCTTCTTCGATCCCGACATGCAGGCTGAGCTTGCTGCCCGTACCAATATAGAGCAGGCGCTACGTTCGAGCATAGAACGCGGTGAGTTTGTGTTGCATTACCAGCCTCAGGTTGATGGGCAAGGCAACATCATTGCCGTTGAAGCCTTGCTTCGCTGGCAGCATCCTGAACGTGGAATAGTGCAGCCTGGTGAGTTTATATCGATGGCAGAAGAGACCGGCATGATTATATCCCTGGGCCAATGGGTGCTGGAAAACGCCTGCCATCAGATAGCAGCATGGTCTGGCGACCCCGCCAAACAACACTTAAATATGGCGGTTAATGTGAGTGCTATGCAGTTTCGCCAAAAAGATTTTGTGCAACGTGTTCGTCTGGCACTGGAACACTCAGGAGCGCCAGCGTGTCGCCTCAAGTTAGAGTTAACGGAAAGTCTAGTACTGAATAATGTTGAAGACTCAATTGAAAAAATGCAGGTGCTCAAAGCAATGGGTGTCGGCTGTTCCATGGATGATTTCGGTACGGGATATTCATCTCTCTCTTATCTGACACAGCTTCCACTGGATCAACTCAAAATTGACCGCTCATTCATCTGCAATCTGCCTGACAATCCCAGTGAGGCGGTGGTTGTGCAAACCATTATTATGATGGCCAGTAGCCTGGGGCTTTCAATTGTTGCAGAGGGTGTCGAGACAAAGGCCCAGTGGACCTTTCTTGAGGAGCATGGTTGTTCGGTTTATCAAGGCTATCTTTTCAGTAAACCAATTGATCTGGCCAGCTTGGAATCTATGCTGCAAGGGGCAATAACAAACACGTGATAAGCGGCCAGTTTTATACCAGAAAATGACAAACGCAGCCCCTTAATAAGGCCGGTAATAGCTGGGATCGTAGGGTTTCAGCTCGTATTGCGCCTGAAGAAAAGCCACCAGATCGACTAATTGGTTAACCGTCATGGCTTCGTTATAGTTTTTCATACGCGAGGTCCCCGGCGCGGAAGTAATCATTGATACAGGGTAACCTTTCGCCAGTTTGTGAGACGGATTAATGATGGAGGTTACCAGTTCGCCATAGGTTTGAATGTGCGTGACCTTGCCCCCCAGACGAATAGAAAGTTCAGGCTTATCAGATTGCTTAATCTGGGCATTTCCTTGAACCACATGGCAGCTATTACATTGCAGCTGAACAAAAGCCTGCTGCCCTCGTTCGACATCACCTTCCGGCAAGGTAAAGCCATAGCCAGATTTTGGCCCCATATCGCACCCGGACAAAGACATCAGGATAAATAGACCTAGCAACAGCGATAATATTTTCACGACCACCTCCACGTTTGTGCACTCTTACTTCTTATAGTCTATTTTCGGGATTTTGCCAGTTCACTGACTGATTACTCTAGCCGATTAGCAAAATGCCAAAAGAAGCGGAGGGTAAGAAACCTGTACATCAGGCTCCAAAATTAGGGGGAAGGTCTGTCGTATAGGTGTTATATTTCTAGCTCTCGTTTGACTGCAATAGCCTCGGCATCTGACAAATCGTAGAATTTACGTTTTGCTATTGCACCCACTGGATTATCTAGCTTTCTGATATTACATAGCCTCCATGCCAACCAACCCTCTTCAAATTCTGACTCTTCACAACCTGAATATTTGCAGTCCTCTTTAGCCCATGGTTCGCATGCGACAATATCAACAATAGCTACAACTCGACCATGAACATCTTCATCCCCGTCTCTCGTTAGCCGTATATTATTTTGAACCAAAGCAACATTTAGCATTGGGAGCCGTTCTGGACTCCAAGATCTGATTTCCAATAACTTTCTTCCGTTGGCAATCATTTCTCCCCAAGGCTGAACTACGGATAGAGCTTTCAAATTTTTCTCCGAAAAGCCAATATTCCCCACAAAAAGCAGACGCTCCAATTATGCAGCGATTGCTGCTTTTTCCTCAAATTCGACAGGAGCAACCCATTAGCCTCGAATGATATTTTCGCTGAACGGTATTTACTGACTCAAGAAAGTGAGCAGCATTTACCGCAACATCTATCATTTACACGAAAAATTTAACCTTAACTCTACGACTTTTTATAATAACTGCATTTTTGGTGTTAGTGCTTTAGAAAAAATACCGTATAGAAAACTGGCTTTGCCTTTCAATCAGTTTATCTTGAATATTGGCGTATTCTCGCGCCGGTCGCCTGCTGCTAATCCAAGTATGTTCAAAGGACAAAAATAACGGCTGACTTAATCGATACGTATAATTAAGGGTGAAACTTTTTCCGTATTCGTTATTATTATCAAATAAAAAAGTATCTTTATCCGTTACAGAAAACTCTTCTAACCTTAATGTATACCGGTGTCGCTTTATACGTTTTGATAACGCCAAATAACTACTTGCGTATTTATTGTAAACAACATTATTTCGATTAGGGTTTTGCATTAATGTTTCACCATTAAGGTATTGGCCCGTTAACAACCAACTACCGGGTAAAACCCACTCTCCCCCTATATGAAAAAAGCTAGTTTTCCAAGCATACTGACCATATTCAGAAACATAAGGTTTTGCTTGATTATTATAATAGCCTAATAAAATTTTAGCTTGTCGATGCCAGGTGATTTTAATGCTTGTATGCCAGCCAAGAGTATCATCAACTTCAAAAAATGGGTCTGATACGACCGATTGATGACCATTTAAAGGACTGCCTGATTGTAAGGCGAGTAGTGGAGGTAATTTTACTTTTTCAGTCCATAAAGTTTGTCGATTACCAATGGTCCAGCCATGCCAAGCAAGCAAAGCCCCTGAAGGATCGTTATTAATAAATGCGCCAATGGTCATTGAAAGGTCATAACCACTGTTATTAAACTTACCTAGCCTAACAAGAGTATATTCATTACCGAGCAAACGAATTTCTTCCCCAATCCAAGTGTTTATTGCTGAGGAATTCAAGGTGTTTCTACTAGCCCAAGCCGTAGCGTTATTTTCTAATGAGATTTCAGGGTAATAAACACCTAACTTTGTTTGCCAGCGATAACCTGATTCATTAGGAATCGATAAATATTTCAAATAGCCTTCAGTAATGCCTAGTTTTGAGTCGCTATTTTGTTGATAAGCATTAGCAACGACGTGAGCACTTAGACCACCATCCCAATCAACATTCATTGAACCGCCAGCTTGAGCAAGCGAAAGGGATTGATTATTGTTTAGATCAAATTTTCCGTAGCCCCCATCACGAAAGCTTGTAATAGTTTCGTTATAGGTAAGCCGAAGATCAATGATAGCATTAAAAGAAAGCTCAGCAGCCACTAATTGATTATTTACCAAAAGAGAAATGATATAGGTACTTAACGTTAATAAACGTTTCACTTTCACCTTCCTTCAAGACGTTTATTAAGACAGCATCTCAAGCTTTCGCTGTTTTAGCCACGCTGTAATTTTTTCGGCTGATTGAGGGCGACTAATAAAATACCCTTGCCCTAATTCACATTTATGTTGTGCTAGCCATGTTAATGAAAACTTATCTTCAATTCCTTCAGCTACAACACTCAACCCCATATTATGGGCAAGCTCTATGGTTGATCGCACAATAATTTGGTCGTCTTCATCATCATGCAGCCGTTGAACGAATGATTTATCAATTTTTAATTCATTGACGGGCAATTGCTTTAATTGTGCTAATGAAGAGTAGCCAGTACCGTAATCATCAATAGAAATTTTCATTCCTTTCTGCTGGAATTTTCGCAATATATTCATTGCTCCGTCCGCATTATCAACAACGACACTTTCAGTCACTTCTAATGTTATTTTATTGGCTGGCACATTAAATTTTACAAGAGAGCTACAGATAAAATCAAAAAAGTTAGCGGATTTTAAGTTTTCAGCAGAAATATTTACAGCGATATTTAAATCAATTCCATCGTCTAACCAATGATTATATTGCCGCAAAGCGCTTAAAAATACCCAGTCAGTTAACGCATTAATCTGCCCTGTTTGCTCTGCTATATGGATAAAACTATCTGGTGGCACCATACCTAATGCAGGATGACGCCAACGTACTAGCGCCTCAACATGCGTTGGCACACCTGTTACCAAGTTAAGCTTCGGCTGATAATGCAGTTCAAGCTGACTGTCTTTAATTGCATGCTTTAAATCATTAATAAGGTTTAATCTTTCTACACTATTAACATCTAAGCTTTTATTGTAAAGCTGCCATAAATAATTGTGTTTTTTTGCATAATGCAGCGCAGTATCCGCCAATTGCAGTATTGATTTAACCGAATTTGAATGTTCAGGAAAGATAGAAAAGCCAATACGTACTTGTAACTGTAAGTTGATATTTTGGTAAGTACAGGTTTGTTCTAAGTAATAATTAATATTATCTGATATCTTTTGACAGTCAGAATGTTGTTTAGTTGAGAAAAGAAGAGCAAATTCACCGCCCCCCAAATGACTTAAAAACAGCTGCTCAGGCACCATTTCCAAACGATTTGCAGCTTCTTTAATGAGCCAATCACCTACGTCATGCCCCAAGGTTTCATTAACATCTTGTAAGCGGTTCAAGTTTAAATAACAAGCAATAAATGGTATCGCGCCTTGATCTAATTCAATGAGTTTTTGGGCTAGAGCGTTACGATTAGGCAAGTTAGTTAGAGCATCATGATTTGCACTATGCTTAATTGCATTTTCTCGCGTTAATACGGCTGTTTTCATGGTTGTAAATTCTTGAGCCAGTTGCCCTAACTCACCTTTATCTTTAATATCTACGCTTTGATGATAATCACCTAAGGCGATTTTTTTCGCTTGTTTCACAAGATGCTTAACAGGCTTTGTAATTGAAGCTGCTATAAAATAAGCACTTGCTAGCGATAAACATAAGGTTACTCCAGCTAAAAGTAAAAATTGCCACCAACGTTTTTGCAAGACGGCCGTAAATTCTGATTTTAAGCCATACATAGATAAACCTAGCTGATGCTCATCAAATTCAGTAATTACGTGACCAATGCCTATGTGGCTTTGTGGCGTTTGTTTGTTTATTACCTTTAATGAAAAAGCAAGGTCAGCATTATTATTCGATGATGCTATTAATCGCCATTTTCCATTTTCTTGTAATAGAAAGTCTGTATTTAGCTTGGTTATTTGATTGAAGTAATTAGCCAAATTTTTATCTATTTTAAAACCAAAAGCCAACCAACCAATGGTTTTAGAACCAACATTTAGAGGTGATAAACTCAGTTGATAAAGCTCGTTTTCTAATAGATATAAATGAGCAGTCTCTGGGCTTTCTAGCCAGCTTGAAAATCTAAATTTTTCTTTTATTTCAACACCTAGCTTTACTTTTTTTAAACCTTTATCATTTGTTTTAACTTGTAGTTGAGCACTAACAATTCCTTTTTCTGAGATTGCCATTGCTAAATCGGCGTCAATACGTTTTCGGTGATTATTTAATGCAACTAATAAGCTGCGAGTATCACCTTCAAACACTTGCTTTATACCATGATCTTTTGATGCAGTTTCTGCGAATGCAGTTAAATAATAGCGTCGACTATTAAATTGTTCGGTAAATATGGTTTTAGCAGTGGTTAGGCGGCTTGCTATTTCTTGTTGTTCTTGTATTTTATTAATCTCAACAAGTGTCCAAAGAGATATACCTTGTACAAATAAAAGTAGTAGAACAAAAAATAGAAAAATTTTAGTCTGCAGGCTTCTCATTGGTTAATCAACTTATTAATAGTTTTCTAAAAAATCAAAATCATCATTACTTTTTTGCTCGGGTATTTTTTCGAACAAATTCGTAACATCAAAGGTTAGTCTCTGAGACTTTTTAAGGGAAATAACTTTTACTATTCTATGATCTGGGGTATTTAATTGCGGATGCCAGATGGTTAACTGGTATTCACCTGCTTTAATATTTTTAAAACTGCTACGTCCATCTTCATCTGTTTTATCAAAATAAGGCGTGTCGAGTATTAGCAAATAACCACTCATCCAATCATGAATATTACAGCCCATGGCAACCTCACCAGATTCAACAAAGTCGTTCTTTTTGCGTTTCTCCCCTGCACGTATTTTAAAGTCAAATTTATTTTTTCCGATGGGTGAATAAATATGGTGGGTAATGTCATCCTTATTGGTAAACGTTACGTCCGACCCCAGCTGCATGACGCTAATATATGGGTTAAAAGATTTATCTTGTTGGCCAATCTCTACAGTTTTATTCGTTACAGGCAGCGTGATATTTGTAGTAGGATCAAGGTAAACCACAACATTGGCTAACGTTGTTTGATTTCCAGTGAGCTGAATTTCTAATTCTTCCGCAACAATGGCTGTGTTTAACAAACTAAAGACAATGAAGGCCAAATAGCCCAATACTTTATTTTTCATATGACTGTTCAGCTCTATCTAATTGTATCTTGTGTTAGGGACTTCTGCTCTTTTTTAACTAATGCCCAGCATACCGGCGAGCGGCGCTTTTCGCTGTTCGGGTGAATGTAATTGTTAGAATGCATAGTACGTTATTCATTCATATTGGAAGCCACTGTTATTGCTAGGGATTCCAACTGATTGACTATATGTGTGAGTAAAGTGTAAAAGATGGAATAGCGCAGGCTGTGTTCTCCGGTATTTCCGGCCAGGGCACCGCCAAGCAACTCGAACCCAATTGCACCAGCAACAAATGTAAACCAGATGCCAAAAAGAAAAATATAATATTTTTTGGCAAATCAAATAAAAATTTCGCGTATGAAACAATAAAAACAATTAACGCTGCACCATAAGGTATTACCCACGCACAACACAGAAATCCTGAAGCTTCAAAAGTCTCTCTTGTAGGAGATGCAAACCTTTCGTGGATACTGTTTATTTCGTCAATCGACAAAAACAAGAAAATTAAGGCAAGTCCTAACCAGGGAATATATGATAATTTCGTTTTTTTATTATTCATTATCATGAGATAAAGCAAGGCACTACAGATAATAAGAATAATTGAAGAGAAAAGCGTTGGGATATTCTTTTCTGAATTAAAATCAAACAATGGAACGAGTCCATAAACATAATCATGATCTAAAAACAGATTAAATACTATTCCAAGAGCATTTGCGCATAGCAAAATAAAAATTAAAGCAACATGGATTTTAATTATTCTCCCTGAATACGTCTCAATAACCATTCAACACCTCCCAATTATTTTTCATTCTAACGCCCAGCACAGGGGGCGAAGTGGAGGCGCGAAGCGTCAGAACGGTGGTCCAAGCCACGCAGCGGCTGAGTGTGATGCTGCTTGTTAGCTTTGCTCTTTTTCATCTTCTTTTATATAAAAACTGTAACCATTACCGGGCTTTCGCCAAACATAAGAAAACCAGCTGACTTCTGATATTTCTTCTAGATAAATCATTGGTTTTGGTTCTTCACCGTTTACATTTTTCGTAGCTTGTATCAACTTCTCATCCTTTTTGACAAAATCGACCGCCGCAAGCTCTGCCTCTTCCGGACTTCCTGCCTTTACCCACCTAGTAGTGAAGAAGCCATGATCTTGATCTTTTCCTTCATAATTGATGAAGAAATCATCTCCTTGGAGAATTACTTGGTAGTACTTCATTTAGTCACTTCATCAACAGCTAACACTTTGTTCATGCGCATTCGTATTTTCGCTTTTCAAAACTTCGACCCATTCTCGAACTATCCATTTGATTTAAATAAAAATTTTCATGATCGAGTATTCCTTCCTTCTAGAAAAACGAGCGTGCGTGTTTTTTTGCTTCCCTGTGCGCATGATTTCTGGCAAGGATTTGGCTAACCCATTGAAAGGTAAGGGTTACTTTGTAGCACCATTTGAAAAAATGAGCAAATTTTACGCGCCAACACCATAAAAATGAGCACGATTTTTTATCGCCAGAAAATATACTGTCTGTAAATAGAGATTTAAGCAGAAGAAACACGCAGAAAAAACGCTAACGTACCCGCTCCAGAATACTTACATAATTGGCCACAGCAGCGCCGCCCATATTAAACACACCACCCAGGGTGGTGTTGGGCAGTTGTAGTTCTCCGGCCTGTTCCGCCAGTTGCATGGCCGCCATTACGTGCATAGAAACGCCGGTTGCCCCTACCGGATGCCCCTTGGCTTTAAGCCCGCCCGAGGGGTTAATCGGTAAGGCACCATCGCGCATTACTGTACCTTGCTGCAACAGAGTGATGCCCTGCCCCGGTGATGCCAGCCCCATGGCTTCGTAGGTAAGCAATTCAGCGATGGTGAAGCAGTCGTGCACTTCGGCGAATGAGAGGTGATTGACATGGAGACGAGCAGCCTGCAAGGCTTGATGCCATGCGCGTTTTGGGCCTTCAAAACTCACTACGTCGCGCCGCGACATGGGCAGAAAATCGTTTACCTGCACGCGGCTGCGAAAACCAATACCTACCTTGCATTGGGGTAGCAGATCGTCGGCCACAATCACCAATGCTGCTGCACCATCGGATACGAGAGAGCAATCGGTTTTGCGCAAGGGAGCATGTACGATGGGATTACGTTCAGAGGTCTCACCGCAGAATTCCACCCCCAGGTCTCGCCGAATATGTGCGAGGGGATTTAAACAACCATTTGCATGATTTTTGGCAGCAATCAGAGCCATTGCTTCGGAGGGGTTGTGAAAGCGGGCGGCATAGTCGGTGGCTAACTGGGCAAAAATACCGGGAAAGGTGGCGCCATGGGCGGCTTCTTCTTTGCAGTATGATGCGGCCGCTAAAATACGGGTAACCTCGGGGCCACTAACGCCCGTCATTTTCTCGGCACCCACCACCAAGGCCACACGAGTACGGCCAGCAGCAATGGCATCACAGGCAGCAAACACAGCTGCCGCACCTGAGGCGCAGGCATTTTCAACGCGAGTGGCCGGGCACCAACGCAATGCAGGATTGGCCTGCAATACCATCGATGAGGGGAATATATCGGGCACAAAGCCGCCGCCCAAATGCCCCAGCCAAATACCATCGACCTCTTCCGGGGCGATAGCAGAATGCACCAAGGCCTGTTGTACGGCTTCTGTGATCAAACCTTCAAGATCGGTGTCGTGTTTACCAAAGGGTGTATGACCCCAGCCCACAATGTATGGTGTTGGCATAAGCGGCCCTCCACTGCGGTTTGGCGGTAATGCAGGTGGGTACTTAATACCCGCTGCAAACTACGCCGGTACTTATAACCTTAATAGAGAGAAGCCCGTAGCGCCAATTTGGGGATGTGTATTGGCTGCATTACCCGGGCCACTAGGGGCTGGACTTTGCAATGGTCGCCCTGACAATCATATAGCCGGAGGCGACTGACATGGTGATAGCACCACACATGGATCCGTAAGCGGCCCCGGCAATCATCGGCAACCAGCCGGGCTTGAGTGTGTTGGTTTCGGTATTCCAGGTATCGTAAAAAAAGCAGTAGGCAGAGGCAGACACCCCCAATTGGCTGTCTAAAAACCACACCAAGCCACTCAACACAAACCCCACCGCCAACACGGTGCCCAATGTTTGATAGGCCTCACGATTCATAAGATGTCGGTAACGCGCCGTTTCAAACAATAAATACAGTGCAACGGCAAAAAATACCGAGATGGCAGACGTTGAAACCCGTATAAATGGGCGACCATCACTCACGCTGAAAATAAGCGGACACAACCATGCGCCAATTAAGCCACCAACGACCAAACCAAAAAGAACACCAGACGGGTACGGATGCGCTAACACGCTAAACGGTTGCCTGCCGTTTAATTTTCTTTCCAGCCATTTGTACCAATAGGGAAAACACAGCCCCACCACCGTGCCTAGCGCCATACCCACCAATGCATAACTGGGAATGAGTGAGAACGGGTCTGGCGTACTCCAGATAATCTGTTCATCAGGCACGGGGGGAGAAATGCTACACATCTCATTCACCCGGCGTTCGCTGATTTCAAATCGATTAGGCGCTGGCCAATCGTAAGCCCAATAAACGACGAGAAAGATTAACCCTGTCATCGCGCCGCCCAACGGGCCAGAGCGATGCCATTTCATCCACAGTACGTTGGCCGTTTCGGTGGTGGGAGCAGCCGTTCGCATGGCGAACAGTGCCAGAATAAGAGAGATGGCCAGCGCGATAAAAAGAAAAGGTGCCATACCTGCTGGGGTTGAAAACAACGGTACGCGCCGGTCTAACAACAACAGAATAAATAACGCGGTTGCCACCAGAGTGACCAGTACATACGCAAAAAAGTGATTACGCGGGAACATTGCGAACCTCTTTAGCGCACCAATAATGCAACAACTTTGTCGCGAGTGCGTGTATAGATAGAGGCCCATAATGCCGAAAATAGATACCACCGTGTTTCTGCTTTCGTCATCCGGTTATGCGGGTCCGCCAAATCGCTCAATAGCCCTTCAAAGATGTACCTGCTTCCCAACCACTTACATATCAGCTCGAAATACACCAGATTGACACCCGGTGGAGGCGGCATACCCACAACCGATACGACTCCCTCAAATTCATCGAGATTAACAATACGGTTGCGCGCAATACCATAAATGAGAGCGGCCTGTAGCGTTAGCAACAAACCAGTGACCGCGCCTTCAAATCCATTGTAGGCAATGCCCACTAGGGCCATCACCAAAACCCCTCGATCCAAATGCTCCAGCATTCGATCAGAGTATCCGTGTACCGACTCCATCACGCCCCCAATAAAAAGGTCTTGTAGTCATTCAGCATTGTTTTCGATGCTATTAACGCATTTTGTCCTTGCGGCGTTAAACGATACATTCTGCGGGGGATATAAAAACGCCCCTCTTCAATATCAGCTGGCTTTTCTTTTTCAAGCTCGGAAACCACCAACCCTTTTTTTTCCATTCTTTCCAGCATTACATAAATGGAGCCTTTTTTCAGCTGCAGATCTCCCGGCGGCGAGCGCCGCACCAGCTCAAGCCCAAATAATGGCTCAGCACTTTGGCGCAGCAGCTCGGCGATCACCATCTCTGCAAGACTCAGCTTGGTTGCAGAATGCTTTTTCATATCGTTTGCCTTATCAGGGGTTAACACAATCAGAGCAGCCGTTTTTCGACGTGCCATAGGGCCTCACCTCGGAATACTACACAAACAGCCTAACCCTTGCATATATCTTACATTGTAAGATATCTTATACCGGAGACGGCAAGAGATATATGCCTTATCCCAGCCTTATTCACCTATTTGCCTTAAATAACAGGGAGTTAACAATGAAAGCGACGAAAATGTGGCCTTGCTTGATTCTGCTAATGCTAGTGACAGGTATCAGCGGATGCGGCGGCAGCGATAACGACAACCCAGACAACACTGATAACACAGTCGATACGGGTGACAACCCCGATACCGATAACGGAGATAACACCCCGCCGTCAGATGGCAATAGCGATAATAAAACCATGCGGGTTCTCACCTACCGCTACGATTACGACAACAATGGTGTATTCGAAGCAACGGCAGACTATCACTACGATACATCAGGGCGGGTTGATATCGTCAGTTACACCTACACAGACGACGGCACCACCGACGCGAATTTTGAAAGTTTCTCACTGCGCCCAGGTAACCACGAGCTAGCCCAAACAACAACTTACACTTATTACCCAGATGGTTTGCTTGAGCAGTTGGTATATGACGATACAGACTCGCGTACAGAGCTTAATTTCACTTGGCGTAGCGATGCCCAAATAGATAACGCTCTGTTTAACACGTTTGACAGTAGTGGCGGTCTTATTGCGCGGTTAGAATTCAGGCCCGATTTCGATACGGATAATAAACTGACCGGATGGCAATCCTTTAACCTACCCAATACCGATGTATTGCAAGAACTCACTATTTCCTACGACAACAACAACCAAATCAGCAAAGACTTATGGACCATAAGCCCTGCAACCGGGTTACAGGAAGAGCGCACCTTTACCTGGCGGAGCAATGGCCAAATAGATAGGCTGGATAGTATCAATCCAGACCCCAACTCAGACTACCAGGCGAGTGTAGATTTTATTTACGATACCAATAATCGCCTTACAGAAACAATTCATACGTTGCCAGACCAAGTATATTCTTGGGTTTATGTATACGATACTAGCGGGCAACTGACCACCCAGTGGATAGATCTCGACAACGACGATACTTACGAAGCCAAAATTGAAATAGCATGGGAAGAAGCCCCTTGTGAACCTGTTATTTTCTGGGCACCAAGAACAGAATCGGGGCTGCGAAAACCAGCGGGAGCAAACTATCACAATGGCGATGGTCACACTCCTCTTGGTGTTTGCGCTGCCTCTTTTTAGGCCCAACACTAACCATAATTCACTTTAATAAAACAAGGGCACGCGGGCAGTTGACAACAACACTGCCACTGCCCTTAACTCAGTCTTAACTGGCCCTGTAGGTATAACCGCCGGCTTACCACAAACCCGTCATCAAACGATGCTATGGCATAGACCTTATCCATACTAAACCCGCAACGCCAAATAGGCGCTACGCCTTATTACAGGAGTGAACATGAAATTCATCAATTACGCCGTTTTGTCGGCGGCAATGACATTACAGGCAGCTGATACCCACGCCGGCTTTTTTGATGAACTGCAAAAAGTTAAAGAACAGGCCAACGAAATCAAGAAAGCCGCTGGCATTCTTGATAAAAAACAGAATGCGCCGGCAGAAAAAAAAGCGCCTGAAAAGCCCCCTACTCAAACCTCTCAACAAACACAAAAAACAAAATCCACCAGTAAAACAGCCTCTGCACCCAAAGTTGCTAATGGAAAGCACGGCAGTAAACTGCACTTTATCAGCGACAGCAGCAATAATCGGGGGTTTGGTCAACCCAGAGCACTCAATGCCGATGGTTCGCGGCTTAATTCGCAAACGCCCAGTGAAGACATCCTGATGGCACGCAAGCAGCTGGCACGTGTGTATCTACATTATTTCCCTGATGCCGCTACAAAAGACGAAAACACCATTAAACAATATGCTGGTATTTTTTATCCGCAAGAATATTACGAATTTAACCGTGCCAGGCTAAATGCTTTTGAGCAAAAAAAGAAAATCAACGAATGGGAGAAACGCCTAAAAGCAATTAAAACAACCGCGCCAGGGCCCATTACCCTTTATAAACCGGTAGCTTTTTCGCGTAACTACGACTTTGATAAACAAAGTTTTCCAATCAACATCAATTTTGATTTCATGCTGCCTATTACTACCGGCATTAGTAACTGGAGCTGTATAGAACTAGACAAAAAATTCAGCCTCACACAACTACGCATACCCGAAGCGCAGGCTGAAAAATTTATGCAGGCGAATCAAAGTAACCGTAACGGATCGTCTATTTTTATTGGTTATACCTTACAAATCACTGGCCTACCGGAAGTAACTGCCAACCAAAAGCCCCGCTGTACATTCGAGGCCAAGCTACAAAGCGTTAAAGGCTATGAATATAAAGGCCAGGTACAGCAAAACTATGCCGATTACAGTGCTGAAATCGGCAAGAATATTCGCGACTGGATAAGTAACCCCAATCAAGAAGCCGATATCGAAGTGGCTTATAAATATCGCCAGGTAGCCGACAATGCGCCAGCTGAAGCAAAACAGTTTAATCTGCTCACCCGAGAGGGACTCATCCAATACCCCTCATCAAACGGCTATTACCAAATGCCTAATGAGGCCGGTAAGGCACTGCGACAATATGTAGACTTTTTGCAACTCTCGATTAACCCAGCGTATTTCGAAAATCAGGGGCTATGCTATGCCCGCCATTACCTCTCGAAAACCGAAGCCTCACAATATTTAACCAGTAATGGCCGCAACTGGAAAGGCGACACGCCCTTTGAGCAGGAAGCCAGTAAGCAGGCTTTTTTACAGGGGCCAGCAAAAACATTGATGGCGCAGGCAGTAAAAACGCCACAACGTTATATTCTGATAACCGAAAGCACCCTGGACAACTACGACAAAAACTACCAAGGGTTTAGCACACGTCCGTTTGTTCCAAAGTTAAGTTTTACCGAAATGCAAGGCAGCTGCAGTAACTTGCACATCCAAGCAACAGCCGACTTTATTGAGCCCTTTTGGGATATTGCGCCTGCCGCAGCCGATACATTGCTAAACTCACTCGACAAGCCCGGTGGCCACAGTTACGGCGGCGGCGAGGTCTTACGCCGAAAAATTTACATTAAATCTACCGTAACCCTAGAAGCGCTAACGGCCGCTAAGCCACAAATGCGTAACGAAAACGAGATACCACAAAACCCACCGCTATTGATGACCATTCAATCAGCCGGTATCTACGCCGATGAAGGTCTCACACGTAAGGTGCATGAACTTCCGCTCTATCATCCACCTAAACCGGTACTGGCAACAGGCCTACCGAATAAGCCCAAAAAAATGCAAACATTCGTCATGGACTCGCGCAACACCGGCTACTGGGCCTTGATGGCTGGAAAACCCTTAAGTGAGCGCGTTACCAACGACCTGTTGGTAGACCTGATGAAATCTGATGCCGAATTCTATGCCGCCATCACGCCCTATCAAAATTCTCAAACCAAACCTACTGCGCCAGACATTCCAGCAGGGTACATACCCTTTTACCCCAAAAGCTACACAACCTATATGGATTATATGTCGCCAGAGCACAAAGAAATGGCACTGGCATGGCTTAAAGGCAGCCTGTCACGTATGCCTAACAGCCTCACACTAAAAACAATGTTCCGCTACGACACGCGCGGCAAAGGCAAAAGTCTGACGTTAGACCTTGCTACCGCCAGTCAATTACCCGAATCGCTAACGCAAGCCGGACTAACGGCTGAACGTGCGTTTTACCCGCCGAGAAAAGATAACTACGGCAGCTATGGGGCTATAGACATTGATGGCAAGCAGTACCAGCTGCTTTTCTATACCGAAAAACCCGTTGATAGCTACACACCCAAATTCGAAGTAACCAAGGTATTTAACCCTGATGACGGTTGGAACCCCTACTACGGATCACTCGAAACCAATTTTGATTTTACAGTACGCCGTGTTGAGCTAATTGATGGAGAAAATGGCAATGGGTATGTAGTAGCACATATTAAGCCCACTGCAATGACAAGCTATCACTATGCTGACCAGAGCGTGGTGTATCAGCAAAGTTATTAAGCCTACCCTACTAACCTAGCGACAAAATAGACCTCTTCTCTACTTTGTCGCCAGGTTAATAAGTGCACGGTAGGATTGATAACGCCAGTACCGAAAGGTATCTAGCGTTATTCTGTGTAACCGCTACCAATTATAGGTAAATGTGGCGCTCACCCAACGCGGCTTACCATACATATTCTGACCACAGCCACAAAATGCCGGCGTCGGTACGGCGTATACGCGGTATTCTTCGTCGGTAAGGTTCTTAACCGACAACTTTACCTGCCAATCGTCGTCACCACTGGCGTAAGCAATGTGAGCATTACTGACGACGTGACCGTCTTCCTTGGAGACGGGGTTATTGTCGATATCAAAATACTGCTCACCGGTATAGGCGAAATCCCCTTGTAGCGACATCATGCCCTCAAACATAGGCCACTCGTAACGCGCCATTCCATTAAACGTTACCTTGGGTGCGAGGGCTAATTCGCGGTCGCGAATCAGTGCTCCACCAACGAACGGACGCTCAGAATCGATATCCTCTGCATTAGTATCCAGCAGGCCCACACCAAACATAAACGCCCAGCCGTCCCACGGGGTGGTGGTTAATTCGGCTTCAAAACCTTTTACGGTGGCGTCTTTGTTACGGGCCACATTGCTGAACCCCTGAAAGCTAAATGCCTGATAGTCTTGATAGTCGTAATAAAATAACGCGGCGTTAAACCGTGCTGCGCCATCGAACAGGGTTGATTTAAGGCCCGCTTCATACGAGGTGAGGTCTTCTTCATCGAAAGGAATTTGCGCATCGGAGAAGCCCAGGTTGGTATTGAAACCTGCGGCTTTAACACCGGTAGAAATCCCACCGTAGAGCATGACATCTTCGGTAGCATGCCAATCCAGTTCTACCCGGTAGGTTACATTGGATTTATCATGTTTTGCCAAACTTCCCACCGTCTCCTCAGAAAAATCGAAGATTACTGGGCTGCCTGGCGTACCATCATCATAGTTTCGCAGCTGGTATTTAGATTCTTCCTCGGTATAACGTAGCCCGGTGATTAAATTCCACTGGTCATTGAACGCGTACTCTCCATGTGCAAACACGGCCCATGAATTCACTTTGAGGTTATTCACTGCACGCACACTGGGTTGCCCAATGAAAATATTAAACGGCTCTGGTGCCGAGAGATCTGTGCTGGTACCTGAGTCGATATCTCGATGGAAATAATAGAAGCCGGTTGTCCACTGCAATTTATCGTACTGGCCTGCCAGTCGAATTTCTTCCGACCACTGAATATTATTCACAGGGTTGTCAACCAATACGCCAGGGCGAGGCCCCATATCGGTATCTTCACCGTAGGTTTTATGGACATACTCAGCAGCAGTGATCGACGTAAGGTCCATTGCGCCTAAGTCATAGTCAACTTTTACCAACGCGCCACCGGTATCAAGAATCAGGAAAGGCTCACGATTATTGTCAGCAGCGTGTACGTCGCCATCGGTATCACGGTAGCCGTAACAGTCGGTATCCAACGTGGACAGCACACCAGCACAGGAGAAGTTCTCACCGCCAATCGGTACCAATATTTTGGTAGCGCCATCTTCAGCGTAATCCACTACCGTATGTTGATAGGGATAGGCCACCTGATCAGCGCGGGTACCGTGTGCGCTGGCGAGAATATCAAGCTTTTCTGTAGGACTAAAGAGTAGTTGGCCACGCAGGGCGTACATATCCGTCGATGCACCGTCATCTACCCCCGGAAAACGGCTTTTACTGTAACCATCGTGATTATGATACAGGTAAGAAAAGCGACCGCTGAGCGTGTCAGTCAAACCGCCGCCAACAGCGCCTTCCAGACGAATCTGATTGTATTCACCAACAGTAATTTCGGTATAAGCGTTAAAATCCTGCGTGGGTTTACGAGTAATAAAGTGTACTAGCCCGGCAGACGCATTACGGCCAAACAATGTCCCTTGCGGGCCTTTGAGTACCTCGGCACGCTCCATATCAAACAGCTGAAAGCCCAAACCGGCCAATGTGCTCTGGTATACGTCGTCAATATAAACGGCAGCACCCGATTCGCTGATCTCCGAGAAGTCGTTAAGCCCTACCCCACGGATAATAAACGAGGCATTATTACCTTCCCCAAATGCTGATACAGAACTCAACCCAGGTGTTTGGGCAACCAGATCAGTGGTTGAGAGCACCCCCAGATCTTTCATTTGCTGCCCACTAAATGCGGTGACGGCAACGCCCACATCTTGCAGGTTTTGTTCTCTTTTTTGAGCAGTAACGACAACCTCCTCCATCACGGCAGCATTTGCTTGGAGCGAGATAAGTCCTGCCAGGGGCAGTAAAGTCAGTATATTTTTGCGCGACGGTATTTGATTAAACCATGCCATAACGTGTTCCCTTTTGTGATGATTAATCTACGAATTTCGTTTTTTATTGGTATATTTTCCGTGTGTGCATTAAGAGATGCTTATCGATACACGCACAAAGCAATGCAGCATCGTGTTGATGTTGATGTAGCCTGGCCGGCTTTTGAGAAACGTTTTATAGGGAAGACGCAGGAAAGTAAAAACACCCCTAGAGACTATTGAAAACAGCTTTTAAGGGCGATAAGAATGGATAGTGCAGGCTGCCTATTCGAACGCCAACCTGCTAAGACTGGCTTACAGCCATAAAAACCAGCGCGCTAGAGTTTAAACACGTTTTCCGCGTTGGTTTGCATCAGTTTTTTGCGTGATACGTTGGAAATATCCAGCAGGTCGTGAGTGCGTACTTCGTCGGCCACAAACTGGTACGGGTAGTCCATAGCGTACATGACCCGGTCATCACCCAGCACCTCTTGAGCGAATTTAATAGCCGGTGCCCAGGCCATACCACTGGTGGTGATATAGACATTTTCACGCATGTAGTCAGAGATTTTTTTCGTTAGCGGCTTTAAACGCTGATAGCGGTTTGAATTCACACCCGCTTGATGCATATAGTCTAACCGATACATCCAATAAGGTAGGGCCTCACCCATATGGCCAACAATAATTTTAAGGTTGGGATAACGGTCAAAAATGCCGGTGGTAATGAGACGTAACAGGTGATAACCCGTCTCAACACCAAAACCGAATACCGCACCATCAAGGCCTGCATTGACCATATCACCCATCATGGAGTCGGGTAAGGTTTGCGGGTGAATATAAAGCGGCTGGTCTACGTCAACCAGGGCTCGAAAAATGGGATCAAACTGGGGCTCGTCGAGGTAGTGCCCCTGTATATGACTGTTAATTTGAATACCTTTAAAACCCACATCGGCACCACGACGAATTTCTTGCGCGCTCCACTGGGCATCTTGCGGCGCAACGGCTGTCATTCCTACATAGCGGGTGGGGTGCCGCTCTACCGCCTCTGCCAATATATCGTTACTGCGCTGGGCAATACCTTTTGCCAGCTCGGCTTCCAGCGGCTGCACGCCAGGTGAGGTTAATGCCAATATGGCTTTATCAATGCCCGTCTCGTTCATAGCGTTGATACGCATGTCGTCTAAATCTAATAGACGCTGCATAATTAATTGCGCGCGCTCAGAGGGTGAGGTTGCATAAAACCCCCATAGAGACGTTAGCCCTTGGTCGGCTTTACCCGCCTTGATAAGGGCTAAAAATGCATCAATTTGCTCGCGAGTGGCAAACGCTTCCTCTGTGGCAATGCGCAGATAACCGCGATCGCCACCGGTTTTTAACGTATGGCTCATAAACGTTGTCCTACATATCTGTTTTCTATTTTATCGTTTCGCTTTTGTGTTGCTTGCTGCAATGCAGCTATTAACCCAGCAACCAATAGGTAAGGGTCTTTCGGCAAGCACATCTACTTTGTTGCGGGTAAACAGTATACCTGAATCACATCGCAGGCTGAGGACACTAAAATTGGTTTGCTGCAGCCCAATAACTGGACACTACCAATAACTGAACACTAAAAGCAGCTTTCAGTTTTCGGGAGTTTTTTGGCAAAAAATCCGGATTGTAAAAAGTACAAGGTGGGGCGATGCGGCCTGCCAGTCAATGGCATCAATAAACCAACAACATGAATCAAACAGCAGAAAAAGAAAAAGGGAGGCCGATGGGCCTCCCTTTTATTTGCACAATCCCGTGCTCTAGCAAAAGAACTATTGTTCTTCAGGCTGTATTCTAGCTGCACAAACAGTATTTATCACCCATTTAATACAAAAAATTAAAAAAATTTTAATAAAATTGCACAAAAATCTGTTTGCTTTCCAAGCATTAGCGATTTTCTGCTACTCATGCTAATTTTTTAAGCAAACACCAGCACTATATTAGAAAAAGATTACACACTAACGTCGTTACCGCCGCACCAATTTTTCGTTACTGTTTTCCACCCGTTGCGAACCAACAAGCGTGATAGAAACAGGCATGAAAGTACTTTGCGCCCTGTATAAAACAGAACCACTACGATTAAGAGCCACATACGACTAATTAGCATTCAACCACGGTGGGTCAGCAAACGCTGCCGATAAAAAATCGATGAGCGCCCTTACCTTGGCAGAGAGCTGCTTGCGCGACGGGTAAACAATATAAATACCGAGGTCGGCAACCTGATACTCGGGTAGTATCGGCACCAGTTTTTGCTGCTGCAACTCCTGCCAGATTAAAAAGTCTGGCAGCAACGCTATGCCTTGCCCACTTAATGCTAATGCTTTACAGGTATCGCCGTTGTTCGCCCGAATACTCGGCTGGGTTGGTGTATCGATAACATTGCCGTCGGCACTGATAAACGACCAGGTATCGCGGCCACTGCCATACAGATAACCAATCGTGGAATGCCGACTTAAGGCTTCAGGCCGTAAAGGCATACCGTGTATTTCTATGTATTCGACACTGGCGCAGGGAATCAGTCGTGTAGATGTAAGCCGCCGTTGAATTAAGGTAGAGTCGGCCAATTTACTGATGCGAATAACGGCGTCGTACCCGTCTTCGATAACATCCACCAGTTGGTCTGACAAGACAATTTCCAACTCCAACTCTGGGTATTGTTTAAGAAATGGCCCCCATAAACCCGCCAGGTACTGAATGCCAAACGACAGTGGCGCGTTCACTTTTAAGCGCCCTACTGCGCGCCCGGTCACCACGCCAACGGCTTGATCCGCTTCATCAACCTGATCCAGTATTTGCTTGCAGCGCCGGTAATAGGCTGTACCGGCTTCGGTGAGAGAGATGCGGCGAGTAGTGCGCTGAAGTAGTCGCCCACCCACGCGTTTTTCGAGCTCCAATACCGATTTAGATACAGCTGCCCGAGACAAATTAAGTGCTTCGCCAGCCCCCACAAAACTGCCTTTTTCAACCACAGCCACAAAAACTTCGATTTGCCGGAAACGATCCATAGCCTTATTGTCAACTTATTGTAAACAATGAGTCAACTTTAACACAATTTATTAATAGTGCAGAGTCTTCTAGCATCTGCCACGCAAATAGGGCAAGCCCGGCCCGCGCCCGTACTTAACCTGCTGAAGGAACCAGTAGCCGAGGTAATGATCTAACGCGCTCGCACGGCGTATTAAGCCCTAATAGAACAGACCAATTAGTGCTGACAGGCCCTAGGACAAAGGATTTTTTTACTAAAAAACCAGAGGACTCATGATGAAAAAAGTACTACTTTCTGCTTTGCTGGCAATGACCGCAGCAGCGGCCAATGCTGAACCCGTAACCTACAACATTGATAACAGCCACACTTTCCCAAGCTTTTCCTACAGCCACATGGGGTTTTCGCAACAGACACTGCGCTTCGATAAAACCAGTGGCAGCATTACCTGGGATAAAGACGCGAAGACTGCCAGTGTTGATATCACGATCAATATGGCATCCGTAGACACGGGTGACGAAGAATTCGACAAGCACATTAAAGGTGCGGATTTTTTCGATACGGCTAAGTTTCCCACCGCAACTTTTAAATCTACCAGCGTTGAATTTGCGGGCGACAAGCCAACAGCGGTGACCGGCGACCTGACCATCAAAGGTATTACCAAGCAAGTAACCTTGGACATTACCCACTTTGATTCAAAAACTCACCCAATGCGCAAGAAAGCAGCCCTTGGCGCGAACGCCACTACCCATATCAAGCGTACCGAGTTTAATGCGGGTAAATATGCCCCAATGGTAAGTGACGATGTGACGATTACTATTGCCGTAGAAGCACTGGCAAACTAAGCACAATAGGCAGCGCACCCAGTGCGCTGCTCCTTTAAACATCCGTTATTGTAAGCCCAGCGATACCGTTTTTAGTTCAGTATAACCCTCAACACCTTCACGGCCATTTTCACGCCCCCAGCCAGACGCTTTCATGCCACCCATCGGCAACGCCGGATCGACCCCTGGTGGGCCGCCATTAATACGCACAGAGCCCGACTTCACCGCACGCGATAACCGCAACGCACGGGTAACATCCTTACTCCATATAGATGCATGCAAACCGTAACGGGTGGCATTAGCCAAACCCGCCACCTGGGCAATATCGTCGCTGTCACTAAACGACATCACGCATAAAACCGGGCCAAAGATTTCTTCTGCGGCAATTTTCATCTCGGACTTAACGTGAGTAAACACGGTGGGCTGCACAAAGAAACCCGTGTCACCGACTCGCTCACCCCCAGTCACTAACGTTGCCCCCTCAGCTTTGCCGCTGTCGATATACCCCAACACACGCTCTAACTGCACGCGGCTTACCACAGGGCCCAGCATGGCGCCCGGTTCGAGCCCCGGTGCCACTTTTAATGGTTTGGCAAAACCGCAAATGGCCTCGACTAATTTATCGTGTATGCGCTCATGGACAAACAAACGAGAGCCTGCGGCACAAATTTGCCCACTGTTGGCAAAAATACCCATGGCGATGGACGGGGCCACCTTGGCAACATCAATGTCGTCGTACACAATTACCGGTGACTTGCCGCCGAGCTCCAGGGTAAGCCGTTTCATACTGTCAGCCACAGTGCGCACGATCGACTGCCCCACCAAGGTAGAACCGGTAAAAGAAATCTTGTCCACCAACGGGTGTTCCACCAAAGCGGCACCGGCCTCTGTACCGGTACCGGTGACAATATTGATCACGCCGGGCGGGAAGCCTGCTTCTATAATCAGCCCCATTAAATGGCAAGCACTCAGCGATGCCTGCTCGGCGGGTTTTAACACCACAGTACAGCCAGCCGCAATCGCCGGTGCAATTTTGCCAAGGGTCATGGCAAAGGGTACATTCCAGGCCACGATGGCGCCCACCACACCCACCGGTTCGCGCAGGGTGTAACTCATCACTGCCTGCCCGTTGCTTACCGACGGTGCCAGGCTTTCGCCGGCAATTTTCGTTGCCCACCCGGCGTTGTAGCGCAACTGCTGCACAGCCCCCAATACACTGCCGAAACGTGCCATCATAAACGGCATACCGTTATCCAGCGATTCGGTAACGGCCAGTGTTTCCGCGTCGCGTTCGATCAAATCGGCCAATTTATTTAGCAATTCACCACGCTGCATGGCGGGTACTTCAGCCCAGCTGCCGTTAAATACCTCTGCCGCTGTGTTTACGGCGGCGTCGATGTCGGCGGCAGTGCCAGCCGCTATATGCCCTAGCACCTGTTCATCGGCAGGATTAATGGCCTCAATGGTACCGCCAGCCTGCGCATTCACCAGCGCGCCGTTAATCAATAACTGGCCCGGGTTAGCGGCATAGTGAGCTTTCACTTTATCCACTGTGGCGGTTGAAAAAGGCGGTTGTTGTGGCTGGCTCATATAATCTCCTCGCGAATTATTGTTGTGCTTTCATTGCGCTTTCATTGTCCTTGCTTAACTTGGCAATGATTCTTGCCGGGCTGACAACTCTGCAGGTAACGGCGTTTTACCCAGAATATGATCCGCTGCTTTTTCAGCAATCATAATGGTGGGGCCATTGGTGTTGGCACCAGGAATGGTCGGCATAACCGACGCATCGACTACTCGCAAATGAGTAAGACCATAAACACGCAGCTGGGTATCCACCACACTCATGGCGTCGTTACCCATTTTGCAGGTACCCACAGGATGCTGAGTAACCTGTGCTGTTTGGCGAATATGTTCAATCAAAGCCTCGTCACTGGTGTCCTGTGTACCGGGTAATAATTCCTGTGCAATTAAATCCGCCTGTGGCGACGTTGAATAAATGTTGCGAACCATTTTTATCCCTCTCACAGCGGTATCCAGGTCTTCTGGCTCGGCAAAGTTATTCAAGGTAATCGCCGGTGCATCGTCGGCACGGTTGCTATTTAAACGCAGCCGACCACGGCTTTTGGGGTGCAGCAAAATAACATCTGCGGTGATCTGGTCTTCCTGCCGCTTGATAATGCCAGGAAACCACAAGTGAGCATCCATACGTACAGGGTTACACCACAATTGAATATCCGGCTGTTTAAGATCGCTGCGAGTACGCAACATGGGGTTGGCGCTATTCACCTGATTGGCAAACGGCCCGCTACCGAAAAAGAACCAGCGCAACACACTCAATACGGCACGGTCGAAACGCAATTGATCAAGAAAACTTACTGGTTTTTTCAGAGAAAAATGCATCGGCACACGGGGGTGCTCATATAAATTTTCACCCACACCGGGTAAATCATGTACCACATCGATACCCAGCGCTTGTAAATGCTCTGCCGGGCCCACACCCGATAGCATTAACACTTGCGGTGAATTATAAGCACCACCCGACAAAATCACTTCGCCATGGGTACTGCAATGGGCCTGCTGGGTAATGCCATCGCGACAGTATTCCACGCCCACTGCCTGCTTACCATTGAACAAGAGTTTTTGCGCCACGGCCTTGCTCACTACGGTTAGGTTAGGGCGCCGCATGACCGGGTCTAAATAAGCGCGCGCAGTACTGCAGCGGCGACCGTTTTTGTCGATGGTAAGTTCACCGCGGCTAAAGCCTTCTTCTAACTCGCCGTGAATATCATAGGTGACAGGATAGCCAGCAGCCTCTGCGGTTTTCATAAGCGGCTCGTGTAAAACGCGTTTGTCGTCCAGCGGTACTATATTCAGTGGACCACTGTCGCCATGATACCGATTGGCACCACGCCAACTGGTTTCCATTTTTTTAAAATAAGGTAATACATCGGCATAACCCCAACCAGCGCAGCCCAGAGCCTTCCAGGTTTCAAAATCCTGGCTGTGGCCGCGCATAAAAATCATGCCATTGATCGACGACGACCCACCCAGAACTTTACCGCGCGGAATCATAATGCGCCGGCCATACAGATGCGGCTCCGGCTCGGTGACATAAGGCCAGGTATATTTAGGTTTGCGCAGCGCTTTTAAAAACCCCAGGGGCATGGTCAATAAAAAGTGCCGATGGCTGCCACCGGCTTCCAACAACAACACCGACTTTGTTCCATCTTCTGTCAGTCGATTGGCCAGTACACAACCCGCCGACCCGGCCCCTACAATAATGTAGTCATAGTGTGGTTCATTCATAGCGCACGATCACAGTGTTCAAGAATCTCCGCTCAGAGCAGGCATTAGTAGTCTATTATTAACTCGACAACAATGATTGCCGGGTTAATAACTCAATGCTTATTTCACGCAAAAATAATGAATGCAGTTGGCACCCGGCGTTTTCTCGGCAACACCCACAAATACATGTTTACCCAGCCATTCGTGCGGCCCTTCGGGCACATCAAATTTGGGGCTAACCCGCATGTAGTATTCGCTGAAATCAACCGGTTCGTTGCGGCTCTGACGTTCCATCACCTCGGGCGACGCCCATCGATAGCCACGGTTTTGCATGTAAATGTCGGTACCGTCGTCGAGCTTAAGCATGTAGCGGGCATCAAAGTCGATCACGCCATCTTGGCGTACCAGCGGGTAGTCACCACCACTCATAGGCACCACGATGCCATTGATTTTTCCTGTTATTTTGCCTTCTGCGGCAAACACGGCTGCTCGGGTTTGTCCGGTTACCGAAGGTTTCAGGTAAGTGGCACCGGTAAGTTTAATAGCAATGGAAAAGGCGTATTCCAGCTGAGGCTGAAAGGGGTGCTGTTCATTAGTCATGTAAGTGTCCTTATTATTATAACGCGCAGGTTACTCGCAAAAACGTTGTTTAAACAACAATAGTTATACGTTACACCAACCAAGAGAAAATTGCGAGAGTTCAAGCGATAAGAAAATGCTATCGGGGGTAGCAAAAGAACCCCCTGCGCAGCGACCGCTGGGCAGGGGTTAAAGAACAGGATCGACAGAGCGTGACTAGTGGTGGTGGCCGCCTTCCAGACTGCTGCCGTCAGCATGATAAAAGCCAGAGGCACCGTGTTCGACAAAGCCCAGCTTGATCATTTTGCGAATAAACGGGTCGGATTCATTATCGCCAATATCCGCATAGTCTACGGTTTGATAAACCGACTTGGCGGCGTAAATAGCCTCCACCGCCTGTCTATCAAAACGGGTATCACGCAGTGTCCAGTGCACAGTGTGCGAACCTTTCTGATAAACATAGGCAGACACCAACTGTTGTTCAGGCAACCATTCTACGGTTAGCGTGTCGTCAGCTGTTTTTTGCTGATAGGTTTCTTTGCGGGCACAGCCTTCGCCGCTCACTGCCACTTTGGTCATACTCTCCAGCACAGCCATTGGTAACAATTGATATTTCTGTTCCCATTCCGCCAGCCCTTTACCGTTTTTGATATCGGCAGGCTGGTACTCGATAGCATGTGCTTCACTGTCAAACAAACGGGTAAGTGCCAAGCGGTTATCACGGGTTTTATGCCACCACATGCTCACAGGCTCGCCTTCTGTTTGCTGGATCACATCGTCGCCCTTGCGCACCAGAGTTAAGTGCGCGTGCTGCGTGTGCTCACCGTCACTGACGTTCATTTCATAGTCAGCAATCAATTGGGCGGCTGGGCACTGTGTGTTGCTATCCGTAGCCGCCGTAGCAGCAACGTTGGCCACACCCGCCACCATTACCAGTAATGTATTGATCAGTATCTTGTTGTTCATGGTTACCATCTTCATGGGGTTGGAAACAAAAACGGGGGCTTTCCGCCCCCAAGAAAATAAGGCCAGTATTCACTGGCCCAGACAGGTCATTACTCAAGAGCAGCTTCTGCTTTTTTCACCAGATTGGCTGCATGGTTCATCACGTGGAAGATCACACTTTGCTCGTTAGTGCCCGATACCAAATGCGCACCGGGGCCCATGGCATAAATGCCTACGTCTTCACCAGCATGCGTTTCTGAACCCAGTGGCACCAATGCTTCCTGGTGGAACCCCGGCGCTGCAGTATCAACGGCTGTCAGATCTTTACGACCCGCATCAGGACCACTGGCATAAGCTGCATCAGAGTCGGTTTCATTACCCAGATCACGAAAACCCAGACCATTGGTATAACCCAGCGTTGTATAAGGCAGGTCATCACTGGCCAGTGATGGCTCTGTATCACCAATCGATACCACTTTTCCCAGAATGGGGTTACCACGTTTTGGATAACCGGCAATGGTGAATACATGACTGTGGTCGGCAGTGACGATAATCAGCGTGTCTTCTGGATTGGTGTTATCCACGGCTGTCTGCACCGCCTGGGAGAACGCGATAGTGTCATTCAGCGCGCCATAAGCATTACCCGCGTGGTGCGCATGGTCGATACGACCAGATTCCACCATCAGGAAAAAGCCTTTGCTGTTGTTGTCGAGAATCTGAATGGCTTTTTCAGTCATCTCCGCAATGGAAGGCTCACCGGCAATATCGTTACCACGGTCGGCTTCGTACTGCATGTGTGATTCGTTAAACAAGCCCAGTACGCGCTCGGTGCTGTCGCCCAGTGCGTTGAAACCGGTTTGATCATAAACATAGTTACCACTAGGATAAGTGGCTTGCCATTCTGCCGTTAAGTCACGGCCATCGGTGCGATCACCTTCTACTGAGCTTACTGCATCTGAGCTATTGAAGGCGGCATCTTTCGGTAAGAAGCTACGACGACCACCACCAAACGCCACTTCGATACCGTCTACATCCAAATCGGCAAAACGGGCTTCGAGGTTGGCTTCAAAGTTAACCAGCTGCGAAGCAATATCTTCACATCCAGCGGCTTTGGCTTCAGCGGTTAAATCACCGTCGTCCTCCCAATTACGCTCGGGCGACTTGGCATACGTTGCTGCCGGTGTGGCGTGGGTAATACGGGCCGTGGTCACGATACCAGTAGACATACCCGCAATTTCAGCCAGCTCCAGTGCCGTAACCAGCTCGTTACCCGCCAATGTAGAACAGTCTGAACGCACAACATCTTCTGCCACGCCAATCACGCCAGCATCGGTTTTAACGCCTGACATCATCGCTGACATAGTACCGGCAGAGTCTGGGGTTTGCGCATCCACGTTATAGGTTTTTGATAAACCAGTGAATGGGAACTTGCCAAAACTCAGCTGGTTCTCTTCGCCCAACTGGCCTTTATTTTGACCATCAAGAATACGTGCGGCAGTCACAGTGGAGATACCCATGCCATCGCCCACAAACAGGATCACGTTTTTGGCGGCACCGGCTTCTTTTTTAATGTTGGCCACGTAGTCATTAATGTTATCTACCTTGGCTGCAGATTCTACATACCAGGCGTTGTTTTTGTTGGTTAACAATTCAGCATTGGTCAACGAAGTACGGGGTGAATTACACACGTATTCCGTTGTAGATACTTCGGCAGTATCCAGTGTGCCATTGGCATCAGCATCCAAACCAGAATCGATCTGCATACCACCATTTTTACAGTTGGCATCACCTACCGACAGCGGGGATTGTTTTACCAGGCTATTACTGCCGTTAGTACCATTAGTACCATCTGTACCATTACGACCATCGTCGCCACCGCAGCCTACCAGGGCGATAACCGCAGCAGATGCAAAAGTGATTAAAAATTTGTTCATATTCATTCCCCAATTACTCTGCTGTTAAACTCAGTGCGCGATTAATAATATGGTACACAACGCTCTGTTCAATAGTACCCGATACCGCTTGTGCCCCTGGGCCTTGTGCGTGCAGGCTAATGTCTTCCCCGGCGTGAGTCTCGCTACCGAGAGGAACTAACGCCTCTTGGTGATAACCCGCTGTCGTGGTATCCACTGCCGTAATATCTTGGCGCTCATTAACCGGTGAAAAGGCGTAAACTGCATCAGAATCGGTTTCATCACCCAAATCATGAAAACCTAACCCATTGGTGTAGCCCACGGTGGTATAAGGAATACCGTTGTTATCTTGAGACGGTGTTGTACTGCCTACGCCTACTACTTTGCCCAAAATCGGGTTGCCGCGTTTGGGATAACCCGCAATGGTGAACACGTGGCTGTGGTCTGCCGTGACTAAAATCAGCGTTTCTTCAGGATCAGTACTGTCGATAGCCGCTTGTACTGCTTCGGCAAATTCCACGGTTTCGCTTAAAGCACCGGCAGCGTTACCTGCGTGGTGAGCATGGTCGATACGGCCCGACTCAACCACCATAAAGTAGCCTTTATCGTTTTTACCGAGTACTTCAATCGCTTTGCTGGTCATTTCTGTTAACGATGGCTCGCCAGCAATATCGTTGCCGCGATTGGCTTCGTACTGCATATGCGATTCGTTAAACAAACCGAATACTTTTTCGGTAGTGGCCGTATCAATAGCATCGAAGCCAGTCTGATCCATCACATAAACGCCATTGGGATAGGTTGCTTGCCATTCAGCAGTCAGATCGCGGCCATCGGTGCGGTCACCCTCTACAGAACTTACCGCATCAGTGCTGTTAAAGGCCTCATCTTTTGGCAAGAAACTGCGGCGCCCGCCCCCCATTACAACCTCGATACCGTCAATATCAATACCACTGTAGCGTGCTTCGAGGTTGGCTTCAAAATTAACCAGTTGCGAGGCGATATCTTCACAACCGGCTGCCTTTGGGTCAGTCATATCACCGTCGTCTTCCCAGTTACGGTCGGCTGATTTGGCGTAGGCAGCCGCAGGCGTAGCGTGAGTAATACGGGCCGTGCTCACGATACCAGTAGACAAACCCGCAATTTCAGCCAGTTCCAGTACGGTGGCCACTTCATTACCAGTGGCGGTAGAGCACTCACCACGCACAACATCTTCATCTAAACCCAATACACCCGCGTCGGTTTTAATACCCGACATCATGGCCGACATGGTACCGGCAGAGTCAGGGGTTTGCGCATCAACGTTATAGGTTTTTACCAACGCAGTGTGCGGAAAGTTTTCAAAGCTCAGGTAAGTTTCTTCACCTAGCGCGCCATTTTTCTGGCCGTTATAGATACGTGCAGCCGTCAATGTAGAAATACCCATACCGTCGCCAACAAACAGAATGACGTTTTTGGCTTTACCGTTGGCAGCGGTCAGCTGCAGCTTTTGTTCAAGTTTTGTCTGCGCATCGGTATACCAGCTACTTTCACTTTGTACCGCAGGCAATACATCTGCCTGCGCACTCACTGCCAACGCCAACCCCGTTAGCGCAATGCCATTAATCCACTTCAGTTTCATCTCATTACCCTGTTTCATCACTAATGGTAAACCGCTCGGCCAACGCATCATTATTGTTAACCTGCAGGCAATCGGCGCGGCAGTTAATAGATAACCTGCCGTTCGCACAGTAAGCACAACGGCAAAGGTAGCTGGGCACTGTAGTGGCTTTAAATGACAAAGAGATGATTGGTTTTTTACAGTTTTATAGACGTTTTATGGACGAGCACGGGCAGGTCAATGAGAAGTGATCAATGCACCATCCACAACGGGGGAAACACCCTGCTGACAGGGCCAACAACGATACGCTACCAGTGAAAGCAATGTGGCAAACAATATAAAAGCAGCCTCAACATTGGCTACTGTATAAAATCCTTGTGTAAACAATACAAGCAAAGAGGAAGTATATAAGGCCCAATTGGCAATAACCGTAAGCACCAGCAACAAGGCCGCTATACTGCTATTGACGGCTATAAAGGATTTTATCGGGCGGTAATACAAAGACGGCAATAGGGACACTAGCCAAAAGCTGTTACCACCACCGGAAACATTGAAGCTGTCGATACCACGAATACTAAAAGTCGCGTTGTTGTTGCTATGGGTATTAGCAGTGGTTTGCTGTACATCATAAAAATCATATCGATCCCTACGTACATCCACCTACATGGCCTCCCACCAAATAATAATATTTATTACGTAGTTCTAGTGTCATTTCAACGGGGACATGATGAAATTGGTGACATCACACCACAGAAGGAGAAAGAACACTTGGCAGGCAGGTAACAGCCCTTTACAGTTAACCAACCCGGCCAGCACAGGAGGTACCCATGTCCCGCCCAGCCTTATCGCCTGCCGTCATCCTGGTAAGTTGCACCTATGCCGCCATACTAGGGCTAGTACTTGATCCACTATTTGCGTGTTTGCCAGCGCATTGGTTACTTGATCAGTTCGTAAAAACCTATGTTGAACAGGGTATTGGTTTACTGCTGTTTGTCGCAGCGGCAGCTGCTATCGCCAAACTGGCCGGAGGCAGACTCGACCGACTTATCAGCCAATACAATGGCTACATGGCCGGCGCTAACAGCATTCTTTTGTGCGCCACTGTGGCTATCACCGCAGCGCCCCCTTTCGCCACCAATGCTTTTTATATTCTTACTGCGCTGTTTGTTTACATTTTTTTAACGTCCTTATTTATGGGGCAGCAAACCGTAAAAGCGACCTACTGGCTAAACGATAGTGAAAAACAGCAAGCGCAAAAGGAACGTGAGGCGCAAGCCATACATATCGCCACCACGCAATCAGTAGCCGATGCACAAGCACAACTGGGTGCTAACGCCAGTACGGGCTATGCCAGGACATTTGCAAAAATTACATTAGTTGTTATGAGCCTGGCATTAGGAATTTTGGGGGCGACAATACTTGGCTACACAGTAAGTGTGAGCCTCTATCAAGTGGGAATAATATCGGGAATATTCTATGCACTGGCCGCTGCCGTACTATTTATTGCGTTGTGGGCAAAATGTATTGAATTGGGTTTAGCCTATAGCAACAAGGTACCTACTCCGGAAAAACATCCTTGATTTACAACACCTTTTACCAACAATTTCGCAAAGCATTGCTATCCACGCAACAATAACGAAAACCCAGACAAGCTTTTCCGATTTAAAAATTTTTACGCCAACCAGATTAACGCCCAAGATTTTTCAGTGAATATGTCACAAGCCCCTCGTGTGTAAGTTACTTTTTTTACCTGCATAAAACTCTAGAGTAAATGCATGCCTGCTTGCAGGCATTGTCAAACACTCACGCAAACAAAGGAATTTATTATGAGCCACATTATTAAGGGTAAACTCTGTGGGCGATTATGCGAGGACTGCACCGAATCTTTGGCTAACGTTGAAGTAGCGATTTACCTGCCAGCGAAAGAGCGAGAAGTCATCGCCGCAGTAGTAGCCAATCCCAAAGAAACCGTACACATCGTTAGCGATAAAGAAAAGAAAGCTCGACAAAAACTCTTGTTAGGCACAACGAAAACAGATGAGTATGGAGCGTTTTCTTTTGAACTTGACGACAAGCGTGCCAACAGCGCATTGGATATCGATGTAATTGTGAATGACGTACCTCATTCACATGCGCCAGAAAAGCACCAAAAATCCGTTCAGATCCATCTCACTACGCTTTATCCCCAATGGCGTGAAGACAATCAAGGCCACGCCTTTTACCGCTGGGACTACTGCATTCATCACCGTTTGTGGTGTTTGATTCGCGGCTATTATTTCGATGCCTGGGTTATCTGTGGCACGCTGGTCAACTGCGAAACTGGCACCCCCATTCCCAATGCGCAGGTGACCGCCTGGGATGCGGATTTTCTTTCAGACGACAACCTCGGCACCACCACAACCGATGCGCAAGGGCACTTCCGTATCGATTACCACTCGCTACAATTCAAACAAACATTCCTCTCGCCCTGGATCAATGTAGAAACTGACCCAGGCTGGCCACCCACCTTTCAAAGCGGCCCCGATGTATACTTTAAAGCCACACTCGGCGGCACCACCATTATTGACGAAACTGCCAGCGACCGGCGCGACAATGTCGGCTATTGTCTCTGTGTTAAATTGTGCAGTGACAAAGTAATACCCTCAGATGGTGCCGATATTCCCAGCGCCTGGACCAGCATTGGCTTGCATTTTAATATTCCAACTGGCCCAGTGCTAAATGACTTTGATAGTGAAGGATTTGCGGGCAGTAAAAAATTTGGTTTTACTGGCAACATTCGTTTAACCGGGCAAGCACCGCATAAAGTTGCCAACGGCAACCGGGTAGAATACCGCTTTCTGGTTAGCGATGTGACTACACCCAATGGTGGCGCGGCCCCGGCACTGGCTAACTTTGCCAACATTATCGGCGTTACCCCAGGGCTGTTTACCCCAAGTCTGGTGGCAAAAATTCGCCGCAATACGTTTCCGTTTCCCGTACTTAACGTGATATCTGATCAGGCTGATTTCGATAGCAACGGCTGGTTCGACGTAAATAACGCCATCGAGCGCACACTCACCAACAATGGTATTCCGCTAAGTCAGCTCAGCCAATGGGATTATATCGACGAAGACACATTACTCACCCTCAATACCGCCGCGCTCACCACCGCGCCAGATGTTCCCAATAATGCTGCCACTGCGGGCAACCCTGTACCACCGGCCAATCGCATTGGTATAGAAAAGGTCGCTGTTCGTTTTGAAATACGTGAAGTGATTAATAAAGCAGCGAATATATTTGCCATTATTCCTGGCAGTGGTCACACACTTAACAGCATGGTGGTTAACAACAACCCGGCATTTATGAAGATAGTGCTTAATGAGTTGGAAAGCCTGGGTAGCTGCACGCCTATCAATGGTACGATTCATACTGCCTACACAGTACACCACCCGCTATTAGAAGATGTATCCATTCATGTACATAACAACAGCAATAGCGTTAACAAAAACCTCAACGATGGCTTCGTTACCTTAAGCAACAACACTAATGCAGCGGTTAATCATCACAACAACCCGTCGCTACAGATCAATGCAACCCCCAACGATCTGGTACGCTGCACCTATGAATTGCGACTCAGGGTTCAACGGCGCTTACACACCGGTGACTCCCAAGTCAGTCATAACGATAGCGCTATTTTGTTTTTTTACGATATTTAACCAATCCTGGGCTGCCTGCATAGGCAGCCCGGCCTTGTTGATCCAGATCATCGCTCACCATACAAAAAGCACTAAAATTCTAACCCTCGATTAACAGGAAATGACTATGAACCTCTACAAAAAAATGGCGGGCACGGCTGCCGTATTTGTACTTGCACACCTGCATGCCAATACTCCCGTAGAAAGGGACGGCATGGTGTGGAGTGAAGACGAACTGCATATGAATGAGATTAATAAAAACCAGTTGCAGCGCAAGGAACCTATCCCAACCTCACTGGCATTAGAGGGGCTGGAAACCTATGATCCCCCTAACCATGGCGATGTGCGGCAGGTAATTGCCATGAATAGCGACTTTGTGTATGTAGCGTCGATTCAAGGTTGGGTTGAAATTTAATATTTTCAGTCAACGCCGGAGCAACGTTTTTGTTGGCTTAATATTCCCGTAAACATCATTTTTTGATGAAATAATTATCTGCGTTTATCTTCTGTTTTTTTGTGCGTTCCTGATATTTTTTCGGGAATATTCTCAGCGCCATGTCGTTAACTAAGCACATGACAGCAAACAGGAGATTGACCATGTTTAGACGAACACTGCTTTTAACCGCTTGTGCATTCACCTCAACCATGGCACTGGCCGCAGATTTGTCGATGGAACAGGACGCAGGCATTACGGCCAGTAGCAACACAACCGCTCAACTGCATGCATCGCCTACCGCCATTGATGCATCGCTTAACAGCACCACTGCCACACAGGCCACCTCTCACGGTCGCAGTACCGTGACAACCAACTCAGCCAGCAGCGACACCGATACAACTGCTAACACCCGCGGCGAAGGCAACCTTGATGGCAGCGCCAGCATGGATGTTTCTGAGCCCGTAAACGAGCTACAAAACACCACAGCGCAAGCTGCTGCCCATATAGATGGCGCACTGAATACCGCAGCTTCCGTAACCAGCACTGCGGTCGACAACGCAGCCAGCGCTGGAGTTAGTGCCGCCGCACACGGCGATGCTCAAGCTGCTAACGCCTTGGCTACTGCCACCGAAACACTGACCACAGTGAACAACTCTTTGAGCAGCAGCGTAGACTCATCAATGGCTACCGAGGTAAACACAGGCATTGGTGAGGCAGTATCAAGCAGCATAAAGGAAACCATTAATGCCAGCATGAACGGCGCTATCGGTAGTGAGGTGGCCGCCACGGCAGTGCAAACGGTAAACGAGGAAATTTCATCCACTGTACACGCAGAAACCGCTGCCGCCGTTGCATCTGAAGTTGCGTCGCAGGTAACCAGCGATGTGCAAAATACCGTGGCCTCCAATGTCGCCTCAGAGGTGGCAAACCAGGTAAACAGCCAAGTTGCCGCGCTGGCTCAAGAGGAAGTTTCCAGCAGTGTGAACAGTACCGTTGCTGAAGAAATGACTTCTAATGTACAAACACTGGCGCAGGAAAATGTGATGAACAGTGTTAACGATAGTATCGGCCTACGGTAGTATCGGCCCAAATAAGGTTGGCTCATTTGCTAAACTGCATAAGCGCAACCCCCGTACGTAAACAAGGTGTGAGTTGTATGCTCACACTTTGTTTACCATCTGCTCGATACCCTAGCCTATAGAACCGGTCCCAAACCTACAGACAGGTCTTAGACCCAAAGGAGAGATCCATGAAAAAGCATCCGTTAGTGACCCTGGCAGCGGCACTGCTTTCGTCTGGCTTGGCTCACGCCGATAAAGCCGACACCACCTTCAATGCCGAACTGGAAGCAGGCCTTGAATACGACAGCAATCTGAGCGTGGAAGAGCTGGATCGTATCTCAACCCAAAGCGACACGGCTTATCTACTCAAAGGCAAAGCCAATGGCCAGTGGGGCGCCACCGATAAATTAACAGTGAAAGGTGGCTACTCCTACGCGGGTAAAACCTACCAGGATTACGGCAAATTCGACTTGGCCATTCACCAGTTGTTTGCCGATGCAGCCTACGACGTTGGTCAATTCACAGTAGGCGCAAGTCATTACTACGCTTTAGCACGTTTGGATAACAGTGATTTTCTCGATCTCAATCTCACCAGCGTGTATGCATCGACGTTGATCAACAAGCAAATTTTTGTGCGAGCAGCGGGCAACGTGCAAAACAAGCACTTTGATGGCCGCAGCAACCGTAATGCCGAGAATCTGGGCCTGGATGGGGATGTGTACTACTTCTTTAATCAGGGTAAAACGTTTGTTTCGGTGGGCGTGAGTATCGACGAGGAAGATGCCAACGGTGCAGAATTTGATTACAGCGGCATAGGCTTTAAGTCGAAAGTTCAGAACAAGTTCGACCTGATGGGTAAAGAGAGCAAGCTGGCATTATCGTATCGGTATGTAGATCGTGATTACGATCACCCCACCCCCGCCATTGGCGAAGCCCGCAACGATACCCGACACACCACCAGGTTATCCTGGGAGGTTGCCCTGCAACCCTACCTGGATGTAGTCAGCGCATTGGAGTACGGCGACTACGACTCCAACTTGAGCAGCGTGAACTACTCAGAAACCGTTGGTTCAGTTACCCTGCGGTTAAAAATGTAGGCATTTATCATTAAGCTGGCAACAAATTGGCCTGCGGCCATGCGCCGCTGTTAACCCGACAAGGATTCTTGCCGGGTTTAATATAACTTCACAACTTGCGGTACAGGCATAGGCAGCAAGCCGATACCGTAAGTCGTGTCGCGACCGGGGTCGCCCAGATCTACCGCCCTGGCGGCCAGCAGCGCTTCTGTTTTACTGCCAGCCCCATGGGGATTAAGGCATGCAGCAAAGGCCGATACGATGGGTGCGGCCATCGACGTACCCGAATTAACGGCCAAACCATTGGTCTGCAGGGTTTTTATGCCCACCCCCGGCGCCGCAAAATCAACCTGGTCACCGCGGTTTGCCCAGCGATAAATACGCTGCTCACGATCCACCGCCGTTGCGCCAATCACCTGCGAATAAGCCGCGGGATACAATGGCGGCGCAGCAGGCCCTGCATTACCCACCGCAGCCACTACCGTAACCCCCTGACGGGTGACTTGCTGTATGGCCCGCTCAACAATGCGATTAGGCGGCCCGGCCAAACTTAAATTAATGACCTGCACATCACGTTTTACCAGCCAATTCAGTGCCTGCACCAGGCTTAAGGCAGTGGCGCCTTGCGAGCCATCTTTACGCTGATACATCACTGCGGCCACCGCCAGTTTGGCATTGGGCACCAGGCCCTTCACTATACCGCGTGCCACCAGCAAACCTGCCACGGCTGAGCCATGATCCATCGACGCCTGAGCCCCTACAGGGCGAAAGTCACCTTGTTCAAGGTGAGCACCTTGCAAAAGTGGGTGCTCCATATTCACGCCAGTATCTACCACACCAATGCTTACGGGGTCGGTACAAATCGCTGCCGACGGCTCAAGCGGCTTACCTTTATAGGTGTTTTGGCCCGACTGCGGCTTAAAGTCGTACACGTGGTTACGGTCTACCGACAACGCATGGGGTACGATGGCTTTCACAGCCTCATAACTGTCATGCCCCTCGGTTACCCGTACACGCACTAGCACCATGGCGAGCTCATCAAGCATTTGCGTATCAATAATGCGCACGCCAGTGGCGCGCAAACGAGCCAGATCGCTGGTGTCGAGCACCAAAAGCCACTCCTGTGCCACTGCACGCCAGTGATCGTCGATTCGAATCTCATCCACCAGGGCATCTACCGATGCCTTTGCCGCTACAGCCCCGCTTGCGGCTGAACTTACCGCCTGCCCCAACGCCTTGCCTCGCACTGCATCTTCCACCCCCTGGGTGATGGTCTGTGTGACCGCCTCGCTCACGCTATTGCCAACACCATTGCGGATATGCTCGGTAACATTGTCGGCAATATGCTGCTGCACTACCTCTTGCACCTGCTGCCCTATCCCATTACCTACCGACTCTTGCACTACCTCTTGCACCTGCTGCCCAATAGCCTGGCCAACACTCTCCTCCACAGTAGCTGATACACTGGTATCAACCGTGGTGGTTACCGTATTTTCAATGGTGCTGTTTACCGTGGTGGTGACGGTCTGCTCCACCGTCTCTTCAACGGTTTGCTGGGCATTCATTGCTGCCGCCGCAGCCGCCGTTTCGGCTAGCTGCTCGCTGATCTGGTCGGGCATGGCTGCCTGAGCCACCATACCCAGCGGTAACGCCAGCAAGGTGGCAGAAATAAGGTGTCGCATGAAAAAGTCCATTATTTGTTTTCGCCAATACTGTGTAAACGGTTGAAGAACCAAAAAATTCACTTTTTTTGTAAACCTGGGGAATAAACCTCACACACCCCCGTTTACTAGGAAACCAACAACAAATTCGGTACTTATGAAAGAGCAACTTACCACAGTGATACCGCCGCTTCGGCGGTTTGCTTATTCACTAACCGGCTCCACCGACGACGCCGACGACCTGGTGCAAAACACCATGATACGTGTACTTGAGCGTGATGTACCCGAAGACGTAGACCTTATTAAATGGTGTTTTCGTATCTGTCGCAACCTGTGGATCGACGAGTACCGTGCACAAAAAGTACGCCAGAAAGCCGCCAACGACCCAGAAATCAGAGACGAGCAAATCGTTAACGGCACTCAGGCAGTACACGACAAATTACGCCTGAGAGAAGTCAATCGGGCTATGGAACAACTGCCAGAACAGCAGCGGGCCATCATTTCGCTGGTCGCCTTGGAGGGCATGTCATACAAAGACGTTGCCGCAACGCTGGATATTCCGTTGGGTACCGTCATGAGCCGGTTGGCACGTGCGCGCGCCAGCCTCAGTAAACACCTTCATTTAGGCCGGTACCACAGCGCATGAACTTCTCCGACGAACAACTTTCTGCATTTTTCGACAGCGAGCTGCCCGAGGCAGACATGCAAGCCATACGCGATGCGATTGCCAACGACGAAACACTGGTCGATCGTATTGCCATGCTGGCTGAGCCCGATGCAGTCATTGCGGCCACCTACCGTAGCATCGACGAAAAGCCCTTACCCCAAGGTATTCTCGAAACCCTGGCCAGCGCGCCTAGCAACAACACCGAAACCAGCAAGGTGGTAACACTGCCCGCACCAAAACGCTGGCTTAAGGCTATCATGCGGCCCAGTGCATTAGTGGCTTCGGTCGTGTTGACCTTAGGCATTGGCATCGGCGCCTTGATGTTCAGCAACCCTTCTGACCCCTCGTGGGAGAGCATCGCCAACGTGCTAGAAAACTCTCCCAGTGGGACAGCTCAGGTGGTGGGTGATACCACTGTGATACCAGCGCTAACCTTTACAAACCGCCAGAACCAATACTGCCGCCTGTACACCCAAACTCACGATGGCCTCACTCAAGACAGTATTGCTTGTCGACAAGCGGGTGACTGGGAATTGGCTGCCTCAGCCTATCGCAACAGCGCAACAACCCAGGGCGATCTTTACCAACCCGCCAGCAGTGCCGGTTCACCGCTGGATCACTTTCTCGACCAAATGATCAGCAGCGGCCCGTACGATGCCACCGATGAAAGCCGCCTACTAAACCAGGGCTGGCAGTAACGAACCCTAAACTCCGCCGGACGCGGAGAACCCTAAGACCTTATGGCCACGGACGGCCTCTTTTTTACCCTCCTTCGCCCCCCGGCTGCTCCTTCCCGCCACATTATCCAAACCTACGCTCACGGTGCTCTTATAAAGAAAATCGCGCCATTATTTTGTTGTATGAGAGTGTCAAGCCTGCTTTTACCTTTTACCCCAGAGATTTCTGTGCAATATCTGCATAAATTGCTAACTGACAGAAAAAACAGGGAAGACCCTATGAAAAAACTACTGGTAGGCCCATTGCTGGGTATCGAATCTAACACTCATTACACCATCTGCTTTTCTACCGCCCCAACCATTGCGCAGGCCAGTGTAGAACTTAATGGTGAAACCCTCGTTTGCAGTAAAGTGGGTGAGACGCCCTCGTCGCAGATATGGCGTGCCGAAACCGACATTGCCCCTGGCAGCAACGCACAAACATTCACTTATCGCATCACTGCCGACGGGCAACCCGCTCAATGCCATAACAAGCGCAGCGAGTGGTGTTTTTACAGCCCCGGCACAAAGGAAAAACCCACCTTTGCCTACGTATCGTGCAACGGCTTTTCATCTCTCGATCTGATGCACAAAACCCAGCAGCCTTACGGCCTGTGGGAGCACATGCAACAACAGCACAACAAAGCACCCATTTCTGCTCTGCTAATGGGCGGTGATCAACTGTATGCCGACAGTATCTGGATGGCGGTACCGGAACTGAAACGCTGGAATGCCCTGCCTCACAAAAGCAAAGTGGCTGCCAAGGCCAATAAAATCATGCGCCAGCAAATAGACCGCTTTTACGACAGCCTCTATCAAGAACGCTGGACCAACGAGGCCATGAGCCTCATGCTCGCCAGCATACCGTCGGTAATGATGTGGGACGACCACGATATCTTCGATGGCTGGGGTAGCTTTCCCAACGACATTCAGCAGTGCGAGGTGTTTCAAACCATTTTTCAAACCGCAAAAAAATACTTCGAACTCTTTCAGATACGCTCACGGCAAAACACCTCTCTGCTTGACAACCAAGCCGACCACTACGCTTTCGCACTCACCTTTCGGGACTACCATATTCTGGCCCTCGACAACCGCACCGAGCGCACGCTCGATCAGGTAATGGGCAACGACAGCCAGTGGCCATTAATCAATGACTATCTAAAAAACATTAACGACGACAAACATTTACTGGTGATGTCGGCCGTGCCAGTGGTATATCGAGACTTCTCGTGCACAGAAGCCCTTTTCGATGCCACTCCGTGGGAAGAGGAACTCACCGACGACCTCAAAGATCACTGGCGAAGCAAGAACCATGAAGGTGAGCGAGCCCGACTGATTCACCGACTGCTCGACAACGTAACGCGGCGCATGAAGGTTAACGCGCAAAGTAAAACCGTTATTCTCTCTGGCGATGTGCATATCGGTTGTATCGGTGTTATTCACGATCAAGCCTGCGACCATAAGATTCACCAGATTGTCTCATCGGGTATTGTGCACCCAGCACCCAGCCGCCTTCAGTGGATTGGGATTATGGCCGTCACCAACGACCGCACCGAGTACCTGGATGAAAACCGCAACATCCGTATCGCTATGCTCAAGCCATTTGCCAGCAACCAATACATTCGCTGTCGCAACTACGTCACGCTAAGTATAGGCAGCGACCAAAAACTCTGGGTTAATTGGCAAAGCGAAGGCAAAGACCAACCCTACTACCCCATTCAGTAGTACCTTTGCAGCCACTGGGTGAGCACATCGACACCCGGTGGCGGCTAAGGCAAAGTACGAAGTGGATCCAAAAAAAGTTACGCGCAGATCAAACCCAAGCATTCACAACCTAAAAAAACGTAACAAAATCAGCTAAATATCTTAAAAACTCTCAGAAAATCACCAAAAATATAGATAAAAACGAAAAAACAACATTTGCACCAATACTCAATCAAAACCCTTGTCTATAAATATATTATGCCCTACCGATTGAAATAGGATCCAAAATGTATAAAATCTACCCATACTAAAAACAACCGGCACCGCGAATACCGGGCCCGTGCAGCCGCCAGGCATAGTCAACAGGCCGCACATGTTTTAATGCCTGCTAACATTCAGGTATAGATCGCAAAAAAAACATAAAACACCGGGCATATACCGTTCGACAACGTAACCCGCTTCCCTTTAGCCAGGAGAAATAACCCATGAGCAGCTATTCGCAAATTCACCCCAACTGGGACCGAGAGCCCAAATACATCACCGAAGGCTACTCGATTGAGATTACCGCCAAGGACGTTGACGGCTTTCGTGCCGCTGCTCCCAAGTTAGCGCCAGAAACCCCGGTAGCGGTTACCTTTCTGCCTGGCGAAGCCCTTGAAGCCCGTATTACTGCGGCTAAAACCGTGCGCGAGCTGGGCTTTGAGCCCATGCCACACTTTTCTGCACGGCGCATTAAGTCTGAGGCAGAACTCAAAGACATGCTTGAGCGCATGGCGAAAGAGGCCGGGGTAAAACGCTGCTTTGCTATTGCGGGTGATCCCTCCACCGCGGAAGGCCCCTATGCAGACTCATCCTCGCTGATTGAAACGGGCCTGTTTGAGGCCAACGGCATCAAAGCCATTGGTATTGCGGGGCACCCTGAAGGCCACCCCAATATGACCGATCAGGAATGCTTTGATGTACTCAAGAAAAAGTGCGACATGATTAACGAGCGCGGCATGAAACCACTGATTGTTACCCAGTTTGGTTTCGACCCAGACGCCTTTATGCAGTGGCTGAAAGACGTGCGAGCAGCCGGTATCGACGCACCTGTGCGCATAGGCGTGCCCGGCCCAACCAGTATTACCGCACTTATGAAGTTCGCCGCCCGCTGCGGAGTATCGGCATCGGCATCGGTGCTGACCAAATACGGTATTTCGGTAACCAAACTGTTAGGCACCGCAGGCCCAGACAAAATGGTAGACGCTTTCGCTAAAGGCTTTTCGGAAGAGCACGGCCGCGTACGCCTGCACTTTTACCCGTTTGGTGGTTTAAGCAAAACCGTCGACTGGGTAAACAACTACACCAGCAAGTTAGCTAAATAGCACTCCTAGCGCCTGTCTTTAATAACGCCCCGGAATACTGGGGCGTTACTTCCTACTACCGTCTGAACTTACCTGCTACAGGGTTTTGTCATTAATTCCCAATCACCGCCGTGCAAACATCCCTGATACGTTATCACGGGTAGTACTGCACGAACCTCATACCCCAGCGAAAGGTACAACCGTTTGGCCGCCGTATTCTCAGAGGCCACAATCAAGCTCATCTCAGCAATACCTTGCAACCGAGCTTGCGCTTCGGCATCTTCCAGCAACTTGGTAGCCAGGCCTTCACCACGACAAGGCTCCGCTGTGGCAATGGCATTCACATACCACGAACCAGGCGCCTTGGATTCCAGTATGATCAACGGCCTTACCATCGCGGGCATGTCATCGAGATCAGGTAGTTCGTAAGGGTCGTCAAGAGGATAAGATATTATCATAGCCGCAACGGTATCAGCCTTTTTAATCACCCGAGCATTCTTGTAACTAAAACCACCGTCTTCGCGAGAGGCTCTGCGCACACCCACAGCCATCGCGCTCTCGCCGTGTTCTGCCATGGTCGACCACAAATACTCCGGCAGGCCCTCACCGGCGAGATTAATTAAATACGCAAGCGCTTCGGCATCATGTTGTTGTGCCTGCTGTATTTTCATTGTTGTATCCTTAAGTCATTCAGGACCATATCTGCCGGTATACGCTGCAGCTTTTAGTGAAAATCAGTTATCTGACGGGTGCGACTCTTCAATGGGCTAACGCTTATCAATAATCATGCAACTGCAATATTCACACGTATACGTAATACGCAACGTAAAACTAACAAAATAATTTATCGAAAAGGCCTGTCACGTACCGACAGGCCCTCGAATCACAGGGTTAGGCTTTATCCAACGCCTGCGATACATCGGCGATAATATCGTCGATATGCTCAATACCCACCGAGATTCGCACCAAATCAGCACTCACACCGGCTTTTTTAAGCTCTTCTTCATTCAACTGACGATGCGTAGTAGAAGCAGGATGACAAGCCAATGATTTCGCATCGCCAATATTGACTAAGCGCAAAATCATATCGAGCGAATCAATAAACCTGGCGCAGGCATCAATACCCCCGGTGATACCAAAGCTCAAAATACCCGAGGCTTTACCCTTGGTAATTTTTTGGGCGTTTGCATAATACGGGCTATCCGGTAAGGCGGCGTAGTTTACCCACTCTACTTTCGGGTGTTGCTGTAAATATTCCGCAAGGCGCTGGGCGTTTTCACAATGGCGATCCATCCGCAAACCCAGGGTTTCCAACCCTTGTAAAATTTGAAATGAATTCATTGGCGAAATGGCAGAACCGGTATTACGCAGCGGCACCACTCGACAACGACCAATATACGCGGCAGCACCTAAGGCTTCGGTATAAACCACGCCGTGGTAGGAAGGGTCTGGCTCATTAAGAATCGGAAAACGTTCTTTATTGGCCACCCAATCAAACTTGCCAGAATCGACAATAATACCGCCAATGGTTGTACCGTGGCCGCCAATATATTTAGTGAGTGAATGCACCACAATATCGGCACCCAGCTCAAACGGGCGACACAAATACGGCGTGGCCACCGTGTTATCCACAATCAACGGTACACCGTGTTTGTGCGCAATCTCAGCCAAACGCGCAATATCGACAATGTTACCGGCTGGGTTACCAATCGACTCGCAGAATACCGCTTTGGTATTTTCGTCGATGGCGTTTTCAAAACCGGCAAAATCATCATGCGACACCATACGCACATCCACACCTTGGCGCGGCAGCGAATGCGCAAACAAATTATACGTACCGCCATACAGCTGGCTGGTACTGACAATATTGTCGCCCACCTGCGTAATACACTGAATCGCATAGGTAATGGCCGCCATACCCGAAGACACCGCCAGCGCGGCAATACCGCCTTCCATCGCCGCCACACGTTTTTCCAGCACATCGGTGGTTGGGTTCATAATGCGGGTATAAATATTACCCGGTACCGCCAAATTAAACAGATCTGCACCGTGCTGTGTATCATCAAAGGTATAAGAGGTGGTTTGATAAATAGGTACCGCCGCCGCTTTAGTAGTAGCTTCAGACTTATAACCTTCGTGCAGTGCAATAGATTCTAGTTTCATAGCGTTTCTCGTTTAAATTTAAGTGGTTATATTATTAAATAACGGCCTTATTTTCCGTTAAGGATAGCCCCTATTCTATGACTTTCCGTCCAGTTTACTGTCGCTTCAGATTGTGTCATTAACCCGGCAACAATTATATATTGCTGGATTAATAGAAACCTTTTTTCATTATATTTCTAATCCTGGCCTTTACAGAAGCCGCCTCATCACGCATAGCCATCTTAAAGTATTGCTTAGTTTCAACTAAATACTCCGGGTACTGCCTGCTTAACTCATAAAACCCGTTGTATGTCCAAGCCCTTACAAATTTGTTTTGATCCGTCAGCGTGAACCTTAAAAAGTTATAGACATTGTTACGCTCCCCCTCGGCGATAGGCATAAAAGGGATGCTTTGAAGTACATGCAACCTGGCCTCCCAATGTTTTAATTGGGAGAGCGATCCATATATTCTATCGACTTGGGATTGCTCTAACGTATTTCCAGCTTCAAGCCATGCCTTCAGCAACCAAGTAGCGCCTTTTTCACATTCTAGCGTTAATGACAGATCAACAATACTATCTGCGAAGTTAGCCTTCGAATGGTGCGTATCATATACTGCCTTAATGTCTGCAGCTGACTTTCCATCCCAGGCCGCTATATCTTGTTCAATGGCCATAAACTCACCATAGGTTTCTAAGCCCCAGCTTTACGGGAGGAGCATGGCGACAATCCGTAGCAGATGCGATAACGGCAAGCTCACCGCCTTTGACACAGTCACTTTTTAGATGTAGTTTCAATTTCTTCGATAGAATTGTATTCATACACTGTATCTAAAACCCCGTCACCCGTTGTGTCTACTTGAGCTCTTTCTAGCAAGAGCGGACCAAACTCCTGGACTTTTATTACTCGATTGGTAGCAGGATCAATGAAGCTTATTTTTTGCGCGATGCCGTGCTTAAAATCCACTCTATAGTTTTTGAATCCATCGCCAGTGGTATCAGATTTTTGCCATATGGCATTTCCATAATCGTAATAGATCTCCGTATCAAATGTGCCGTTAAAGTCCTCATCTGATAACGAGGACTCAACAAGGCCTTTTCGATCGAATGAGTATATAAAATCGACATCACCGTCAAGATTACGGTCAATCTCTGTTTTGGAGATTAAATAGTTTACATAAGTCCATTTTTCATCTAGCTTGCCGTCACCATTATAATCTATACCATCATCAGTTATGGGAGTGTTGTAGTAAATCACCATCGCGGCTACACCGCAGAAAAAACCAACTAATGCGGAACCGAAACTACTTTTCTTTTTGGTAGCCGGTTTCCTAACCTCGTTTTCAGGTTGTTTTGCATCCCACTCTTGAATAATTTCCTTACCTTCAGCGTAGTCTTTCTCATCAATCATGACTCTGACGATGCCCATGGCTGGAAGCTCACCAATGCCACCCTGAAGGTACTCTCCGTCAATTCTTGCAGACAGGCCTGCCTGTTCCAATAAATTTAGAACCATATAGCCTTCGAGAGTGTTTGATGCTTCGTATAATAGTCTCATAAGACTTACCACTACTTGACCGCAGTGTTATGTGATAGCTTTTTCATAAGCACGCTGCCATATTTTGTACATTTCCTGGCCATACAAATAAAAATATATTTCCATATGTTTATATCTTTCCCTCAAGCAAACCTCAATTGCTATTTTTGCCGCCGTTTCCGCAGGAAAGCCAAACGCTCCACAAGAGATTGCAGGAAATGCGACGGATAGACAACTATTGTCTAATGCAAGATTTAGAGAATTTTCATAAGAGGACATTAAAACTGCGTTCGGTTCCTTTTCATTCCTATAAATTGGGCCCGATGTGTGAATTACATATTTACAGGGTAGGTTACCCGCTTTTGTGATTCTTGCCTCCCCGAAAGGACACCGTATACCATTTACCCGCTTTACCTTTCTGCACTCTTCAAGTAGTTTTGGGCCTGCAGCAGCATGGATCGCACCATCGACTCCACCGCCTCCCAGCATCATTGGATTTGCTGCGTTTACGATTGCATCGACTTGCGCCTCAACAATATTGCCTTCTTTAATAGTTATTGTCATGCTGATGCCATATTCATATAGACATAATGCCCCCCGAGGGTGCTAGCCTCCAGGATCGTGGGTTAGCTTCAACAGCCAGAGCCATACTGTAGGTGACAAAACACTACAATCTGGAGGCTAGCATGAGCAAACATAGCATACTTTTCCTTGGGCTCGACACCCATAAGGTCCACACCCAAACCGCCTATACCAAAGAAGGCAGAGCCGCGCAGGTCGAACACGTTGGGAAAATAGCAACAACCAAGCTTAGCATCAAAAAAATGGTTCGCCACTTCGAATCCAAATTCCCCAACCACACACTCTATTTTGTCTATGAAGCCGGCCCCTGTGGCTATTGGATCTACAGGCTCATCACTCAACTCGGTCACGAGTGCTTTCTCGTGGCACCATCACTGATCCCGAAAAAACCTGGCCAACGTATTAAAACGGATAAACGCGATGCCGCCATGCTGGCCAACTTGCTTAAACAAGGCGATCTGGATCCCATCTATGTGCCCGAGGCAGAAGATGAAGCTGTGCGGGATTTATCGCGACTGCGCGAAACGGCCATGAACGATTTAAAAGACGCTAAATATCAATTAAAGGCTTTACTCCTGCGCAACCACATTCAGTACACAGGCACTGACAACTGGGGGCCAAAACATCTGCGCTGGCTCACGGAAATGGTACTGCCGCACACCGCGCAGCAAATCGTTCTACAGGAAATGATTCAAACCATTAACGAACGGATGGCGCGCCTAAAACGACTCGACAACGAACTCATGCACCAAGTGATGCATTGGCGTTACTACCCGGTCGTTAAGGCCATTCAAGCCATGTGCGGTGTACGCCTGCTGGTAGCAGCAAGGGTCATTGCTGAGTTAGGCGATCTTAATCGTTTCGACAGCCCAAGAAAACTCATGGCGTATTTAGGTTTAGTGCCGAGCGAGCACTCCTCGGGCGAAAGCCGACATCAGGGCCGTATCACGAAGTATGGAAATCAGCGGGCGCGACGATTATTGATCGAGGGCGCACACAGCTATCGCTACGCTGCGAACATCTCAACAGAATTACAAATACGCCAGGAAGGTTCGGGCAAAAGTGTCATTGACATTGCCTGGAAGGCACAGCTGCGACTCTGTCGGCGCTATCAGCGATTAATGAAGCGCGGCAAACATTACAATGTGGCCGTCACGGCGATCGCCCGCGAAATGATTGCGTTTATCTGGGCTATTTCGAAAGAGATTTCACTGCCGCCTATTGACCCCAAAAAAAGAATCTCAAGGATACCGGCATGAACTATTTAACGACATTAAAGTGAAATTCAAAACAAGTTTTGAGCGGATGCGGACGGTCAAGCAGCGATTAGGTGCAACCTCCGACGGCGTTAGGACGAGACAAGGCTACGGCCTTAGTAATGAAAAATAGTCGAGCATAGACTGAAGACAGGCACCACGACGCATCAAGTACGGTTGGATAGGTCACGACAGTGGCAACCCACGGATACCAGCATGATCATCGTCGAAAGTACTGGCTTCACCGAGCGTATCCGCTCATCCTAATGGCTAAAATTTAGCAGACGGTGGTGTTTTCAATAACAACAGGATTGGTGTGTTTAAATTGACAACGGGGGTCATACCAACGCCTTGCTCACCGGCACATACTGCGGAGAGCGTTTTTGTGTAAAATGGAGCGAAGCGACAACACAAAAATGGGCGTAGCAGTATGTGTCCGCGTGCAGCAATTTGTTAGGCATTCTAGTCACGAACTTTTCTTAATAAAGATAGCGCACTGCTTTTATATTTTTTATAAAGATTGCTATCCCGCTCAACAATCATGCCCCAGTCACCAACAAACTCGCTCTCCTTCCTTTCAGTCTCCCACTTAAATGGAGTATATGGAGCAATCAATGCCCATGATCTTTTGCTTTCAGGTTGTGAAACACACACACAGGCTATAAAAAAATGTGGGTATTCTGATAAATGTGTCGTTAATTTTCCAATGCGGGATTCGTGTGGGGATATATGTAACTCTTTGGCTTTATCTTGATAATGCAATATGCTTGGCAAAAAACTGTTTACGCTTTTAGATACTCCGTCAAACCCCTGCTCATTAATAGAATTCCAGTACGTGTCAAGTTTTACACCAGCACTTAGATCATTATAAATTAAATCAATAGATACGCCAGCCCTTATAGCTCTTTCTATTTCTTCTTTCCAGGGGGAAAATGCTTCTGGAGAAATACAAACTAAAACCCAATGATCCCCTTCGTCTGCTTCTTCTAATCTAGACCTAACTCCTTCGCGAAGCGTTCTCCAATCGGGAGAAAATCGAAACTCATCTGGTGCAATTTCTTTCAATTTACTTCGATCTGAAAAAAAAGAATTTTCTATTGAGGATAATTTTGTCTCTTGCAAAAAATCTCTTATTGCAGAATTTCTTGCCTCAAAATCCTTCTTACCCCAATCGATTATATTATCGAGATTAGAAATAAATTGTGTTACTTCCCGCTCATTTAGTAGTTGAGAACAGGTCAGGCCTCCCATAGCAGCAGGTAAATCTTTGCGGTCAATTCCTGGAAGCAACACAGGAATTACATAATTTTTCCCTCTCCAAGCGGCACCTAGTTCGAAAAATACCCAATCGCTTTTAAGGCTATTCGGTGACACAAGGGCAACAACGTTTGCACCTTCTATTTCATCTCTCAGTTGATCTCTAGGTAAAACACCAAGCTTGAGAGTATATCCATCTACAGATGTGCATCTTAGTTCTCTCGAGTGAATTTCGTAGCATCTCTCAAGCAACCGGATCAGTTGCTTCGCTACTCCATTATCTTTATGCGAATGACTAATAAATAGTTTAATGCTTCCCACGCGTTACTCCTTTCAAAGGTATACTTTATCTTATAGAGCCCTTTCAGCTGATACTTCTGAGTATTGCCTAACGCCTGCAGCAACGGCAGGCTTGGAGTGGAGCGATTTGTGCGACAGTGGCGAAGCCACGCACAAATTGAGCCACGGAAAGACTGTCCAGGGCACGCAGTGACCGAGGTTGCCTGCACTTGTTATATTCTTTTGAAAAC
>JBNKFV010000008.1:0-88097 GCA_050289485.1 Cellvibrionaceae bacterium | reverse complement strand
CCACCGAGTTTGGCGCCCTGCCAGCCGTTTCATCAGCTCACCAATGGCACCCACACAGTCACCTGCTTCAACAATCAAATGCACATGATTGGTCATCAGGCAGTAGCTATACACTTTCAAACCAAGTGCATTTTTCCACTCAGCCAAATTATCGAGATAATATTGATAATCTGCTTCTTCAACAAAAACCACATCGCGGTTGTGTCCGCGCTGTACAATATGATGCGGCATACCCGGAACAATGACGCGCGCCTTCCTCGGCATAATACTTCCTCCTTGAACTCGTTAAATAAATCTGTCCCCCTTTTTTTATACCGGCTCTCCCACAAAGAACCGGTACGGCGCTCCAACTTATTCACCCACCGGGTTTGGCGCCCTGCCAATCGCTTCATCAGCTCACCGATGGCACCCACACAGTCACCTGCTTCAACAATCAAATGCACATGATTGGTCATTAGGCAGTAGCTATACACTTTCAAACCAAGTGCACTTTTCCACTCAGCCAAATTATCGAGATAATATTGATAATCTGCGTCTTCAACAAAAACCACATCGCGGTTGTGTCCGCGCTGTACGATATGATGCGGCATACCCGGAACAATGACGCGCGCCTTCCTTGGCATAACACTTCCTCCTTGAACTCGTTAAATAAATCTGTCCCCTTTTTTGTTTCTGTCCCCTTTTTTGTTTCCTTGAACTCGTTAAATAAATCTGTCCCCTTTTTGTCCCCTGTCAAATGTAAGACCTGACCCCAGTCTTTCGTTTAATCAATCTTCGAAAGATTCACTATTAAAAATAAAAAAATTAACACTGTGATAAAGAGAGAAATCAAGTGGGAGAAAAATTGGTATTGGGAAGTTTTTCTTTCGAAAATTAAAATCTTCTTTTTCCAACGCCTACCAAACAAATAATAGGGATATACTACAATTGATGAAATAAAAGCAAAAAAATATACATTTAGGGAGTTCTCTTGAATTTGGATATACCACTCAACTTTATGGTAAACCACACATGGATAGACCAATATATCAATAGCTACCAGCAACGCTGCCAAAAGGACAGACAATGCCATTGCTGCCCAAATATGAGGAGCATCTTTGGAAAAAGATTGCTTTTTATAGAAATAATAGTAACTACAAAACACTTAACTCGCCTTATCCAAATCCTTTAACTCACTAAAGCCCGTAGTTAGGCCCCACTATTTCCGGCTGTGCGCCTGCCTTAATAAGCCCATCGAGCAAGTGCGGGCCGAGCGTGTCATGAAATTTATCGTTTATGAACCCCGCAAACCCTGCTATGGGCATAGCGATCCCCAAAGCGCCAAAGCTAATATTTACTGCGGCCCGACCTCCGTCCAACTCATCGTTTCTTACTCTATTCACATCGTTTAGAGCACTTAAGGCAAATATCTTGCTCGAGAGCGGTTTTGCCCATTTCGAAGACTGTGTAAGCCAAGTTTTAATATACTGATTTCCTCGCCAGCCGTTTGAGTAAAATCGGAAACTGCCCTTAGAAGTAACGCCGAAAGAACCATCAGGAGCAGTTGCTGCGAGCCCTCCCCCTAAAACATAAGAGTCGAACCATGTCCATTCAATCCCCTTATTTTCTTGCGTAGGCCCTCTCATATTCCCCGCACGAACACCAGTAGCCAACACATACACAGTAGCACTACCACCAGAGGCACTAGAAATACCATCACTACCACCACCTGAAGACTCTACTGGCCCCATAGCCATAGCCACATCAGGAGGAATAGGAGCCAGCCAAGCTAAATTAAACGACCAAGTCCCTATTTGCATCCATTCATCCCCTGTGCCGCTATTTACACCAATAAAATAATCAATACTATAAGTAGACATAGAGCCTGGAGGCGGAGGAGGAGGCCGACGCTCACCAGTAGCAACAACTTCCTCCATCAACTCGCTTCCACCACTGCCCCCATCATATGAGGTGTAGCCTGTCGGATCCGTAAAACTCAACGGATTATTAAACACATAAGAATAACGATTGTAGCTTTGCGTATTATACGGCGCCTGCACCAATGGATCGGGGCTTAAAAAGCGGCCCAGCACCGGATCATAAACCCGACCATTCATATGAATAAGGCCTACGGTATCCAGGTGCTCGTGGTCTGTATAGCCTCTAGCAGAACCCAGTGGCTCGAAGCTACTGAGTTTAGCGCCCGACCAATTCGCACTGCGGCGTTCGCCCCATGCGCCATTGCTGAGCTCTTCTACATCGCCAAACTGCCCCACCTTGGCAATAACGGAGCCCAGGTGATCGCGATGAACGGTTTGATAGTACGCACCGGCATCTTCAACGGTGAACATGCCCCAGTCTTCGAGGTAGTGTACTTGTTGAGTATTGCCATTATCTTGAACAATTTCGTAAAGCCCCAGAGCAGGGTAAGTGGTCACACGGCCACTGCTATCGGTTTGCTTGATACGGCTTTGGTTTGCACCATAAACCAAGCTCGTAGTTTGACCATTGGCGCTGATATAAGAAGGTTTGTTAAACGCGGTATAGGTAACCTGTTTAACTACTTGGTCTGCCCCGTTACGCGCTTTTACCATGTTGCCGGCAGCGTCGTATTCGTAGGTTAAACCATTAGCCGCCGTAACGGCATTGGGCCCAGCCGCTGAACCGTAGGCATAGGTACCACTAACACCGGTTTTACTGGTGATATTGCCTAACGCATTGTAGCGGTAGGCTTCTGCACCAGCACAGCTGCCAGCAAAGCCACTATCCTTTAAACGGTTCATACTGTCGTAGCTAAAACATTCATTAATGTTGTTAATGAAGTCTTGGCGACGCGTCAGGTTGCCCAGCGCACTGAATTGATATTCGTGATCCTGAATATCATTATTGGTACTGGCATTGTAGGCATGAATGGTATTAATACGCCCATCTACTGGCGTATAGGTACGATCGGTGGTAATCGCGTAATCACCTACCCCCGCTGTAAATTGGGTCAGGTTGCCACGGGCATCCTGCTCGCTGGCTTGCCATAACGTCACGTCGTGGGTAACACTGGATACTTCATCGCGATAGCCATAGCTGTTGTAGTGATATTGCAGGGTTAAACCACTGGGGTAACTGAAACCCACTTGGCGATTAAACGTGTCGTAAAACGTTTCGAAGCGATAGGTTTGCGTACCGATGTTAACGGTATGGGCATGCAACAGTGCGTCGCTGGTGTAGGTGTACGTTTCACTGTGGCTTGTACCGTCGGTACCCGTACCGCTCAAACTGGCCAACAAGCCTTTCGCTGTACTATCACTGCCTAATGGCGCGGTATCGTACGCCCAATACTGGGTAGCCCCGCCCACCGTTAGACTCAACTGACGATCAAGTTTATCGTAGGTATAAGCACTGGTATTACCGTTGGCATCGGTTGAAGTTGCTAACACACCAAAGGCATTATAGGTGTAACCAACGATACCCGTATTGGGGTCGTCTAACGAGGTCTTACGGCCCAGGGTATCGTAGCCAATCGTCACCGTTGTCGCAGCGTTATTGTTGACTTTGGTGGTTTCTAAATCACCAAATGCCGTATAGGTGTAGTCTACCGGTGTACCCGCATTATCAACCACTTTATATACCCAACCGGCGCCGTTCAGGGTTTTGGTTTGGCTTTGGCCTTGGCGATTACTGGTGGTTTGCGTTAAGCCCGCATACGTAGTGGAGCTGGTGGTAGCATCACCGTAGGTGGTTAGCTCCAAACGATTGAGTACATCATAATCAAACGCGGTTTCATTAGCCGTATCCCCCGAGAAAAATGGGTCAGAGGCCAATACCACGCGCCCCAAATCGTCGTATTGTTTATACGCGTAAGTATAGCTACCAGTTAACCCTTTGCTGCGCATACCGACTTCACGCCCCAGCGCATCGTAGTAGGTTCTAACTGCTGGCTCACCATCGGTTTTCGACTGCACAAAAAATTGCTCGTGTGCACTATAGTCAAAACAATTGGTACAGCTGCGGTAATCAATAGTCGTGTTGCCATCGGGGCCACTGATTAAGGTAGGCCGCCCAGCCACATCGTAAGTGGTATTAACGGTAAGGTTGTTGGCATCTGTTTGTGACACCGGCAAACCATAGTCCGCGCTGTAACGGGTAGTCGCTTCATGTAGCAGCGGGTTAGTCTCTATTACCGTTTTTTCGCCAGAAGCGTTGTAACTGGTACTGTAGCTCATCACCCGGCTGGTAAAATCACCAGCTGTATTTGCAGCGGCTGTCTCGGTAACCGATGCAATACCGCCGTAGGTGGGGTCATAGGTATAGCTGGTGGTGAGTTTGAGCGCATTGCCTCCATTAGGCTCTCGCGTTGTGCTTTTCACGTTGCCTGCGAAAGTACTGGAGGCATCGTAATAGGTATAACCTGTCGTACGCACTTCGTCACCATCACCTGTAAACCCGCTAACAGTGCCAGTCCAGGCGTGCTGCTTAACCCTATCAATCTGGCCCAGCACCCAACGATCACTGGTTTGAATACTGGAAATACCGATATTTTCGGTGGCCAAACCTACTACCGTGCCACCACAGGTTATGTTCAGCTCATAAAACGGTACACCTTCAGGACTATAATGATTATCAGCAGCGCTACCAAAAGTCGTGTTGGTAATTGACTGCACACTAGTAAGACTTAGAGCAGAGCAACTTGGGCTAGTAGCTTTATAGGAATAATATTTCTTGTTACCTAAAGCGCTACCATCAAGATCAAACCGTGCTTCACTGGTTTCACTAAGATAGGGAAAAATGTGTGGACTATTAAAAGATTCAGAGGATGCATCAACGTCATCCTCATACACTCTCACTTCCCATTTATACCTTGTATCAGAGAGCAATTGTTCAACCTCTGCACCATTTTGATCATGCAGATAGTATCGACGTTTACGTTTTGGCTTACCTGACATTTTATAGTCATATGAAAAATCAATTATTTGCAAGAACTCTGTTACGGTTTTAAAGCCTTCTGTGTTATTTACCTGCTCCGTTACTTCGACACGTTCAAAACCTAAATCACCAAACCCAGCCAAATTCCTACGCTTATTAGCATATTTGTAAGACCTTGTTTTCGAAAAATCCGCCCCCGTGGCCACTTTAACAAGAGCTACTTTATACTGACCATTAACCTTGCCAAAGGTAATCGCCCCAACAGGAAGCACTGATGGATTAACATAGGGAGACGAGTATCCACCAACCCCTCCCTGATTAGTAGTAACAGGTTGCTGCAAAAAGCGTCCAACCCCTTCAGGACCATCAGTATTAGAATATACTTCCCGTTTACCTAAAGGAGAATATTCTATCTCGATATCTGGGCCATTTACGCCTCTATTAAGCAAAACTTGCTTTAGCAAATGCGGTTTTTGATTTCCTTGATAAGCGTCCACATATCCATCGGAGTCTGCATCGTAAAACTGAGGAGGCCCATTTTGATAGGTATAATAATAATCCCACAGTGTATAGGCAGCGTAACGAAACTGACTGACTTTTTTCGGGCTAAAACCTAAAGAACCAGCAGCAAAGCCTTTAGAATAAGCAATATATTCTGCCAGATAAGCTACATTATTTGTTCCCGGCCTTTTTCGAGTAAACCACAGGTCCATCATTCCGTCATTATTAATATCAACTAGCTTTGGGGCGTTATGTTTTAAAGTAGTATCCACATAATAGTAATCTCTAGTTATTTCTGCACTCCATAGCTGCCTCGCATTAAACCCCTTACCCGTGGACAACCATACATAGGTACCATCATCTCGAATGGTTATGATATCGGTCAGACCATCGCCATTTACATCCCCAACCATGTCATATTCATTGGTATATATACCAAAAAAATCATAATAATCACTTGCCTCAAAAAAGTTACTTAAAACTGCCCATTCAGTTGAAAATGAAAAACTTCCATTTTCATTAAGAGCAACCTCCCCCTGATAACCTATAAGGTCAGCCAGCCCATCGCCGTTGACATCACCAACATGGACCATACTCCGCCAAGAACCGGGCTTATCCGCCCACTTTACAAAAGCACCAAATCCTTCACCAGAATTCAAGGAAACCTCAATAGCATGAGCATTAACCGATTTATCCTCACAAAAACCTGGAGGACAAACAGCCTTGTAGCGAGCTATATCGATAAGGCCATCACCATTAAAATCAGCATACTTAAAAGTAAAAGGAGCTTGCTCATTCACATCAACCACTGGGGACTTTAGTGCTTTTTGTATCAATTGATAGCGTGTTTCAGAGCTATCCAACGAATACCCAGAAGATTCTGTTAATCCATCTTTACTACCCAAAAAAACTTTTCCCCCATCAGGCATCCCAGGATTAAAAAAACCTACATCCATATAGCCATCGTTATTGAAGTCATTAATTAGACGCTGAAGATCAAACTGACCATAAGTAGTCAACAATACTTCATCTACGTCATTAAGTTCAGCCTCTCGAGCATTACATTCAGACTTTGAAAACCCATACCTTTCACCTAAAAAGGGTGACACTCCATAACGCACAGAAGCCTGAGAAATTCGATCCAGTTTTCCATCACCGTTGAAATCGCCATAATCTCTATCCTTCCAGTAAAGACAAGGACTATTGTAATCTAATAAGCTATCCGGGTAATCAGACGTTGTAAGGTCAGGATCATCTATTGAATTAGATGTAAACTGACTGAATACGGTATCACTCGCATCAGACCATAAAAACTCAGCTTTTTTAGCGCATTCACTATCTGAGCTATAACATAATTGAATCGTTGAAACTCTACTCACCTTTGCCGGATCAGCGTAAGTAACACCATCCCATTGCTGATAATTCAAGCTATATTTTTTAACTCTTGCGCCATTTGATTTCACTTGAATAGCTGAAAGTCGCTTATCTGTTACCCGTTTTGCGCCAGCGATATATCTTTGAAGTACATCTGGCCGGGCAGAATTTTCATACTCAAACAAAATACTGTTATCTATAACACCAGCTGCATAATTAATACTAGATAAATAATGTGTTCCTGCAGAACTGCTGTATACATAGTTGTAAGTAATCGCATTACCCGGCACATCTTTTCTCTCTCGGATATGCCACTCCATCGTTTTGGCAGCTCCGTCTAAAACCTCTGCATTATTTCCACCACCATAGGTATGGATATGCCCATCACTCATCTCTACTACCCAATAATCAGGCACTTTGGCTGTACCACCAACAGCCTTAATGCGAGTAAAACTTTCTACCTCAGTGCGATATTCACGAGGAGAAATCTCTACCAAGCGCTGACCATCTAAACAGAATTTATAATTATCGCCAGGATTAATGCCGCTAACATAACCATCGCGTACATGGCTGGCAGGGCAGCGGGTAATTGCCGATAACCCACCAATAGACCAGCCCCAGCCTACTAAGCCATTACGACGATTGCTGTTGTAATTAAGGCTGATTTTTGGCTCCAGCCCATTAATACCTGGCGGCACTTCAATAGGAATGGAGTAATTAAATGAGCCATCTGCACCTACGGAGTGGTTTCCTTTGAGGGCACCATAGTAAACACTGGTACCCACGAGGCTGTCGTTAGCGGGGTTGGTTGCTGAGGTATCAACAATACCGCTACCTTGCTCAACCACGGCGTACGCCTGATTAAGCATGTACACATTATTTGCTGAAGTAACGATATCGGCGCGGCCGTCTGAGTCGACATCTTGAATGGTAATAGCAACACTACGGTCGGCGAGGTTTTCTGTACCTGATACTGCATTATAAGTGGTGGCAAGCGTTGGCGCATTGGAACCCGTTACACCAGTAACAATAACGGAGGTGGCATAGGTGTTTGGCCCTAGCACCTGGCCACGCACAAAAATATCGTTGATGCCATCACCATCGAAATCGGCGATATAATAGTCTGTATTTTCACCAGCCAGCGTTGCACTGGCTAAATTACTGCTTGAGTATTCCACAGTAATGGCACCTTGGTAACCACCAGATGCCGTGCCATATAAGATAAAACTGGCATCACGTGGCAATAACAACGGCGTTACAATATCGCCATGCAAAAGTGTAAAGGTATTCAAGCTATTAAAATAAATATCGGAGTTGCCATCGTTATTGAAATCGCCGTAGTACACCTGAAATTTTTCTGCGTCGACTTCATAAGCGCTAACCCAGGTTGGTAAGGCGCTTGCGCCGAGTAACACAGCGAAACCTGGTTTTATTAGCATTTTTACTGAATTAGCGAACAGTGCAGAGAAATTTCTTGCCCAATTAACTGATTTCATACCCAACCCTATAGAACTGAAACTTTGTATTTTTTGGTATTCGATTGTAGATCTAACCCATTAAACTAAGCATTTCGAATGCTAATCACCTACTGAAGCAGATGGTTTAGAGCCAAAAAAATCGAGCTATGACCTTCAGCAACACAATCACTTACACAAAAAATAAGTAAATCTGCTGCTAATTAGCGTCTGAAACTAACAAGAACCTTTAATTGCAAATATTAAGGTGGTACCACAATTATGAGAGGATTCCCTAGTTGCCCCGTAAATGAGCCTGTGGCGACCCAATGGCAACGTAATATCCTGTCGCGATATTAAACAAATTTATTTTTCTTGAGAAGCCCTATTTGCCAAAAACAATCAACCCGAATGATAACCCATTGTTTTTTAAGGAATATTTTGAGATTAAAATGTTAAAGGGGGGATAAAAGCCAAAACACGCCAAAAACGCTCGCCAATGTTTAGTAAGCAAAGAATGGGAACTACGTCACAAAAAACATGATGATTGATGCTACGAATCACAGAAGATGTAAACAAATGCTATGGCGTTAACTTGACCACCAATCTGCCATCACTGACTTGAATATATTCAACCCCATCCGCAAAGGCCTGCCATACGCCGCCACTACTGCCAAACTCACTAATGAGATCGACATTTTTTAAATTACCCAACCACGCATTGGGCACGGGCACACCCCAAGCACTCACACCGCGCAGCTTGACGATAGGCCGACCGTTACGAAACGCAATCTCAACCCCGGCGCTGAGTTTGAGGGTTTTACCTCCCAGCATGGGAAAATCGGGATCAAGCGGCATCAAGAGTTTGGCACTGGCAAGGTTGTCGGAAAAATCAATCGCGAGCTTGTCGGCAAGATCGGTGTTATGGGCGATAAAGGCATTAACTTCTCGCTCGGAGAAAGACACTTCTCGGTTGGCATTCTTTTCGGAGTAAGGCTCCGGCGTTAACACGGAGGAATCATTACCGTTGGATAACGTCGGTAAATGTAAGCGTTCGAGTTTTTCATTCAACCGGCGGGTTTCTCTCTCAGACAAACTCACCGGGGTAAAATGGTCTGGAAACAGGTAGTGTTTTATTGCCAATACGCTGGCAATGGCAATAAAACAACAGATCACCGCGATACCAAAGATTTTCCAAGGGTTTCGCGGTGGCTTTTCTGCAGCTATTGGTGGTACTGAAGTGTCGTTCATCGTAGCCTTCTTACACGTTATGGCGCACAAATAATGTAGCCATCATTTAACGCCCCGTAAATGAAGTTACGCTGAACGAGCTTTACCACTGGTAGGTTACCGTTCCATACAAGGTGCGGCGTGCACCGGGCAGGTAGCGATCTCCAGAAAAGCCGGTGTAGTCAGCACGATCAGCATACTCCGCGTCTAACGCATTCAGCAGTTTCGCGGCAACGCTGATATTGCTGGTCAATTGCTTGGTGCCGCGCACATGAATTAAATCATGGCCCGAATACTTATGCTCATTTTCCGGATCGGTGTAGTAACTGCCCATATGCTGCCACTCCACCTCTAAACGGGTTTGTGATTGCGGCTTCCACTCCAAAAACACACTGCCAAAAGCGCGTGGTGCGGTATCGACATCGTTACCCACAATGTCGGTAGCGGTTAAGGTGCCCGCATCCTTATAACGATGGCGAGCAAGCGTCGCAACGGTGCGAATTTTCCACTGCTGGTTAAACGCATAAGCTAGGTCAGCTTCTATACCCGCGTGTTCCGTTGTGCCATCGCTCACGTTAAAAAATGCTGAATCACGATAGATGACGTTGTTCTTTTCCATGGCATAGAGTGTTACGTCATGTGATAACGCTTTGTACTCTCCACGAAAACCCACCTCGACGCTGAGCAGCTCTTCGGAATCCAGGTCGGCTACCGCTTGCTCCCGTTGCAACCGATACAGCTCGGTCACTTGTGGAGCCCTAAAGCCCTGCGCAATATTCACATACAACTGCTGCGTGTCATTCAGTTTATACAGCAAGCCAAGTTTGGGCGACACATTGGTGAAGCTGTTGGTGCTGCTCTCTGGACGAGAGTAGCGGCACCCACCAAAGCCGCATACGGTGCCGTCGTCGCGGGTGCGCCCAGCCAACATATTGTTGTCGTAGTCGTAACCCAAATATTCATAACGAAGCCCCGCCACCAGCTGCAGATCATCAGTGACTTGCCAATCAGCTTGAGCAAACGGTGCAAACTGTAATGACCGCACATCGTAATCGTAATGTTTACCCGCTGGCACCGTAGCCTGCAAAAATGCCGAACCCTGAGTGGGCTGATTTTGGGTTTGCTTCAACCAGCCATCGGCCCATTCGGCATCGGCCCCTAGCGACCAACGCAGAACATCGTTACCAAAATAAAAAGCAGTTTGCACCCCTGCGCTGGTTTGACCATTTTCTTCCAGTGGTGTGCCGGGTAAAAAGTGTTGTAGAAAGGCCATATCGCTGTAGCGCAAATAAGGTGTGACTACCCAGGCGGGATTGGTTTGGCTATCTTGCAGTCGCAACCACCAGCGGGTGGCTTTGGCGTCGCGATACGCCTCGGGGTTGCTATTGGATTTTACCAGGGCTTTGTCTTTGTAAGCCTCAAAGCCTTCGATAAAACCGGCCGTTTCCTGATTCAGGTTGATGCTGGTTAACCCGCTTTCAAGATAGATATTTTGTAGCTGGCGTGCATAACGCACACTCAACTTCTGCTGGTCTACGCCGGAATCGTCGCGATAGCCGCCATCGTGCCTGCCGCTAAACGTAGCACCAAGATGCTCCGTACCTCCAGAAAACTGTATTTGCTGGTAATCGTCGGGCCCCAATTCCAACCCCAACGTAGCGGGCTGGTTTACGCGAGCAGCACCAATCACATTCACCACGCCATGTAACGCGTTGGAGCCGTAATACACGTTGCCTGGGCCACGAATCACTTCGATACGCGAGGCCTGCTCTGAGTGTGCCTCAAACAGCTCGTTTACATTACAAAAACCCGCCGGGCGCAGGGGAATACCGTCTTCAGCCATGAGAAAACTACCGCAGGCCCCTGCCCCGCTTAATACAGGCGAGCGCAACGCTGGAAGATATTCCTGCCCATTGTTGCGATGAAAATTCACCCCAGGTAAACGTGCCAACGCTTCTTGAATATGTTGTTGCTGAACCAGTGCAAGCGCGTCAGCATCAACTTGCGAATAACTGCCAATAAGGTCTTGCTGGGCCTGTTGGTAGCGGCTACCACTCACATAGAGCTCTTCAAGCTCACGATTATCAATACTTTCTGCGTAAGTGTGCGACGCAGCCGCTAAACACGCTAAAAACACACATTTATTCGAAAAACTAGGGGGTAATGTCATTCTGAATCTTCTACTGTTGAGGCTATTATTAAAATAGGTACGCAGCGGCAGCTGGTAGGGCTATACCGCCGATTAAATACATACATTGAGTGCTGGAGAAAATAACAAAATACCGGCTGTGCGGCCAGTACGAGGTGGTATCTAGTAGGAACGAAAAAAGTAGTAGGCAGGCCGCAAGCTGCGGTTATCACATGCAGGACCTGTCTTAAACCTGCCAACGTTTTGATTGTATTAGCCAGACACCAGCTATTGCCGGCTTAATAATGATTGTCGCGCTGATGCTGAGCCCGTAACAGGGCAAGATGATCTGCTCGCACCTGTCGGCTGGCATAGGCCGCCGCATGAGATGCACTGTGCCCCATTAGGATCGAGTCCAGAAAATTAGCCAACCAGATCACTTTATCTCTAAGCTTCATACTAACCTCTCAATATCCTATTGACTCTCAGTATCCCGTGAAAAACGAATAATTCAGTTACCCACAGACAGGCAAGTCGCCCCGAAGCAGCCGCTAACTTTAGCCCCTGACCAGGTTAAAAGCCAGTTAAATGGTGCGCAGGTGGCTCTATTAACCCGGCAATAATGTTTGCTGGGTAAATAGCAACAACGTCGCTGTACCAACAAGGTTGACAATACAATCAACACATTGCGTTTCAACGCTGCATCGCCAGCGCTTTAACTGGCCGCTTTTCAGTTTTTACTGGCGTTTTTCATGCCAACCCGCTTAAATGGGCTATTGCAAACGTTCACTCGCCAGCGCCAAACACTCTGTTCACGCTGGCCAACTCAAAAGCCGTCCAAGTTATAGCAGCAGCGGCATGGTAAACAACAAGGAGTTGTTGCCCAAAATGAGTGGCACATGGTACGCAACACATCCGTTACGGGCTGATAACCCTGCCCGCAGCATCGACACAAATGTGGTACAAATACTGCATTTCCTATGCCTAGTTTCCCCAATAAAACTCTGGGTTCATATGGCACCTTTGCACAAATCCTATCTACCGACTGGCACTAGACAGCTTTCTGTCTACAAACGATCCACCCCCTTGTTTTATTCCCCTTTTCTTCGCACCACCCCGTTAATAAGGCAAAAACAACAATGACCGATCTATGGCAAGACTATGCTTGTGATGATTTTTATGACGAGGTAATGAGCAGCCCCGGTAATGCACGCAAGCCTGCACAAAAACTGGTGTCTTACTTCCGCTCACTCAGTGAAGAGAGTATTGAGTCACGGCGGTTGGCGGCAGAAGCAACGATTAAAGAAATGGGCGTGAGCTTCACGGTTTATACAGAAGAAGGCAATATTGATAGAGCCTGGCCGTTTGATATCGTGCCAAGGCCTATCTCGCGTAAGCAGTGGGATAAAACCTCAGCGGGTTTGAAACAACGCCTTACCGCCTTGAATATGTTTATTGACGACCTGTACCACGATCAAAAAGTGATCAAAGATGGTATTTTGCCCGCCTACGTACTGGCCCAATCCAAGAACTTTCGCCCGGAATGCGTGGGGGTTTCGCCTCCTTTTGGCACATGGGCACACATTTGTGGCACGGATCTGGTGCGTGACAACGATGGCGAATTTTACGTTCTGGAAGACAACTTGCGAGTCCCCTCGGGGGTATCTTACATGCTGGAGAACCGAGCTATTACCAAGCGCGTACTACCAGAGCTATTTGAACGGGTAGATATTGCTCCTGTTGATGACTATCCCTCGCGCCTGTTTGATACCCTTATTTCCCTCTCGCCGCGTAAAGGTAAGCAACCGGTCGTTGTGGTTCTCACCCCCGGCATCTTCAATTCCGCCTACTTCGAGCATGCCTTTCTGGCGCAGCAAATGGGGGCTGAACTCGTAGAAGGTGGCGACCTGGTGGTGCAAGACGACGACTGCGTGTATATGAAAACCATTGCCGGACTGGAACGGGTTGATGTTATTTATCGCCGCATTGACGACCTTTTCCTCGACCCGGAAGTGTTCAACAAAGACTCCATGCTCGGGGTGCCCGGGCTGATACGCGCCTGGAAGGCGGGCAATGTAGGGCTGGCCAACGCTCCCGGCGCCGGCGTAGCCGACGACAAAGTGATTTACGCCTTTGTACCCGACATTATCCGTTACTATCTGGACGAGGAACCACTGATCGCCAACGTGGAAACCTACTTATGCTACGACGAAAAGCAGCGTGACTACGTACTGAAAAACCTCGACAAACTGGTGGTAAAACCCGCTAACGAATCGGGTGGCTATGGCATGCTGGTAGGGCCTCATTCCACCAAAAAAGACCGCGACCTGTTCGCCCAACTGATACAAAAAAACCCTCGCAATTACATTGCCCAGCCAACACTGGCACTTTCGACCGCTCCCACATTTGTGGGCAAAGGCGAGCTGGAGCCCCGGCATCTGGATTTACGCCCATTTATTCTGCAGGCAGAAGACACTTATGTTACCACTGGCGGCCTCACCCGGGTTGCGATGCGCAAAGGCTCACTGGTGGTTAACTCTTCCCAGGGTGGCGGCAGTAAAGACACGTGGATTGTGGATTAAGGGGGAAAGACCATGCTATCAAGAGTCGCAGAACGGGTTTACTGGACGGCGCGTTATCTGGAGCGTATAGAAAATACGGCACGATTGATCAACGTGTACGACAAACTCATGTTTGATCTGCCACGCAGTGCTGCTATCAACTGGTACAACCTGATCACTCTAAACAGCGCAGAGCAGGCCTATCAGGAACGCTACAAAGTACAAGATGAACGCAATGTTATTAAATTTTTGCTGGGCGATGACAGCAATTCTTCATCGGTAATTTCGTGCTTGAAAATGGCCCGGGAAAACCTGCGGACGACGCGCGACGTGGTACCTGGCGACAGCTGGGAACTGATTAATGAACTCAATATGTTCGTTACCGAAAACCTGCAACAAGGCATCAACCGCAGTAAACGCTTTGAGTTTCTCGACGGCATCATCAAAGGCTGCCAGCAGATTCAAGGGTTAATTCGCGGTGCCATGCCCCACGACCACGCGTGGGATTTCATGACCTTGGGGCGCAACCTAGAACGCGCCGATATGACCACCCGCATTCTTGATGCAGGCGTTCATGCTCACATACAAACCCTCGACGATCAAGATGCCATCAATAGTCAGCAATTAATTTGGGGACATGTGTTACGCTCGCTCAGTGCCGACCAGAGCTACCACCGTACCATGCGTTCATCAGTAAAAGGCCGCTTGGTAATGGAATATATTCTGGAAGACTTAGCCTTTCCCCGCGCCATTGTCCATTGTATGGAAGCATTGAACAAAGCGGTTAATCACCTGCCGCGCAATGAAAGTGTGCTCAGCCATATGAACAAACTGCGCACCACTATTTTTAAAGCGGTAGATTATTCTGACCTCGGCGAGCCCATGAAACATTTTATCAATGACTTGCAGCTAGAATTGGGGGCAGTGCATTTCGCGATTGCCGAAAACTGGTTTATCACTACCGACTAAACAAGGGGGCCCGAATGTAGGCCCTGCTATTCCATTTGCTGCCTGTATTTAAAAGTACACCATTATGACTATACGCGTTGCCATTAATCACAATACGCACTACAAATTCGATCGCCCCGTGAATCTGTCGCCACATACGGTTCGCTTGCGCCCCGCCCCCCATTCACGAACGCCGATTCACAGCTACAGTTTAAAAGTCACCCCGCAAGACCACTTTATCAACTGGCAACAAGACGCCTTCGGCAATTATCTGGCCCGACTGGTGTTTCCGGAAAAATGTACAGAGCTTTCAGTATGTGTTGAAGTTATCGCCGATATGACGGTGATTAACCCCTTTGATTTTTTTGTCGAAGACTATGCCCAACAATACCCGTTCACCTACCCTGAACAACTGAAAAAAGAGCTGGCACCTTACCTGGAAAAAATGCCCGGCGACACACGGTTCAATGCGCGAGTGGCTAAGATTGACCGAACTGAAAAAGCCATTAACGATTTTCTGGTTGAACTGAATCAAAGCCTGCAGCAGGAAGTTGATTACCTGGTGCGCCTTGAACCCGGCGTGCAAACTCCGGAGGAAACCCTCAAAAAAGGCAGTGGCTCGTGTCGTGACTCGGCCTGGTTATTAGTACAGCTGCTTCGCCATGTGGGGCTCGCGGCTCGCTTTGCATCCGGCTATCTGGTGCAACTGACTGCCGACCAGAAATCGCTTGATGGCCCCTCAGGTACCGAAAAAGATTTTACCGACCTGCACGCTTGGTGCGAAGTGTACCTGCCTGGTGCTGGCTGGGTTGGGCTTGACCCCACCTCGGGTCTGTTTGCGGGTGAAGGGCATATTCCCCTTGCCTGCACACCACACCCGGTATCGGCTGCACCCATCAGTGGTTTTAGTGACAAATGCGAAGTTGACTTCAGTTTCACCAACGAGGTTACCCGTATACATGAAGACCCACGGGTAACCAAACCCTATACCGATGAACAATGGCAAACGGTATTGGCACTGGGTGAAGCGGTAGATCAAAAACTGCTGGAGCACGATGTGCGTTTAACCATGGGTGGCGAACCCACCTTTGTTTCTATCGACGACATGGAATCGGCACAGTGGAATACCGCCGCACTGGGCACAGAGAAGCTCAGCCTTGCGAAAACCTTGCTGCTAAAATTGCGCGATCACTTCGCCCCCAAAGGTTTACTGCATTATGGGCAAGGCAAATGGTATCCCGGCGAAGAAATTCCCCGCTGGGCACTGGGATTGTTCTGGCGTAAAGATGGCGAGCCACTGTGGGAAAATCCCGCTTGGTTGGCCCGCATCGATAAAGACTACGGCCATACCTACAAAGATGCTGCCAAATTTGGCCAACAACTGGCCGAATTAATTGGTATAGATACACAATATTGCCAGCCAGCTTATGAAGACGGCATGGCCGTATTGATGGCAAGCCAAAACCTGCCGCTGAACCTCGACATGCTTTCACAAAAAGTAAAAGATGATATAGGCCGACGACGTTTGGCCAAACTGCTGGAGAAAGGTGTTGATAAACCCACCGGGTTTGTTTTGCCATTAAAGCGCGATTTTGGAATAGGCGCATGGCAATCCAGCCTGTGGCCCATGAAGCGTGAACGTATTACGTTAATTCCCGGCGATTCGCCCATGGGATTACGTTTACCCTTGAATGATCTGCCGTGGGTGTCTGATAAAGAGAAATTAATGCGCCCAGAGCGAGACCCGTTCGAACCTCGTTCACCCTTGACCAAACGAGCAAACTTTCACTTTGGCAATGCCACCCCTGCACCAGCACAACAATCACCACAAGTACTGCAAAGCGTTGCCAAAGTACAAAAAGCAGAAAGCAGCAAACCGCAGACTAAAACAGACGTTGACGACCAACTTGAAAATGTTGTGCGTACGGCACTGTGTATCGAAGCACGCGATGGCAAAATTTATATTTTTATGCCGCCGCTGGAATACCTGGAAGATTATGTCGAACTGATCGCAGCCATCGAACACTGCGCAACTGAATTGGCGATACCCGTTATTGTTGAGGGCTACGAGCCACCCCGCGACTATCGGTTGCAAAAATTGCTGGTTACGCCAGACCCCGGCGTGATTGAAGTCAACATTCATCCCGCCAATAACTGGCAAGAACTTGTTGACAACACAACTGCACTTTATGAGCAGGCACGCCTGGCCAGATTATCGACTGAAAAATTCATGCTGGATGGCCGGCATACCGGCACCGGTGGTGGCAACCACATCACGCTCGGGGGCGCCACACCAGAAGACAGTCCGCTGCTACGCCGCCCCGACGTACTGCGAAGCTTTATTACTTACTGGCAACACCACCCCAGCTTATCGTATTTATTCTCTGGCATGTTTATTGGCCCGACCTCACAAGCCCCCAGGGTAGATGAAGGCCGCGGCGAAATGCTGTACGAACTGGAAACCGCTTTCGCCGAAATGGACAAGCACCCCAATCCGCCCCACTGGTTAGTTGACAGGTTGCTGCGCAACCTCTTGATCGACATTACCGGCAATACCCATAGGGCAGAATTCTGTATCGACAAACTCTATTCACCGGGCACAGCCGCTGGCCGCTTGGGCCTACTGGAATTTCGCGGTTTCGAAATGCCACCCCACAGCCAAATGGCGTTGGTGCAGGCCTTGTTGATTCGCAGCCTGCTGGCTCGCTTCTGGGAAAAACCCTATAAAAAGCCACTGGTGCGCTGGGGCACTTCACTGCACGACAAATTTATGCTGCCGCATTTTATCTGGCGCGATGTAACCGAAGTAGTCAATGACTTGCAGGAACACGGCTACCCATTCCAGTTGGAATGGTTGGCACCTTTCGAGGAATTCCGCTTTCCCCATTACGGGCGCACCAAAATTGATGATATCGAGTTGGAGCTACGCTGGGCCATCGAACCTTGGCACGTGCTGGGAGAAGAATCCAGCAGCGCTGGCACTGCCCGCTATGTCGATTCGTCTGTAGAACGCTTGCAGCTGCGTGCCACGGGCCTTACCGAGAGCCGCTATGTGCTCGCCTGTAACGGCCGCCGTGTACCCATGCACAGCACTGGGCGCCATGGCGAATACGTTGGCGGGGTACGTTATCGGGCTTGGCAACCCCACTCGGCATTGCACCCTACCATTGGGGTACACACGCCACTGGTTTTCGACGTGATCGACACCTGGAATGGCCGTTCCATCGGCGGTTGTACCTATCATGTATCCCATGCCGGTGGGCGCAGCTACGACGTATTCCCAGTCAATGCGTTTGAGGCCGAATCACGCCGCATCAACCGTTTCGATACTACCAGCTACACACAAGGGCCTTTTACACCACGCCCGCATACCGAAGCACTGCGTGAATTCTTCCCCAACAACCAAGGCCCTCGCCCGATGGCGCCACCACCGGAAGAGTCGCCCAATGAATACCCCCACACCCTGGATTTACGTAGGCCGATAAGCTTGTAAGGTGTTATTTCAATAGCGGCTTAAACAATCCATAGTTCCAGTCTCGCATCGCAATCACCACGGTACTGCCGTGGCGATTGCCGAGCCCCAACCCTACATCTTCTCGATTAAGCGCTTCGAACTCTCTGGCCAAACGCTTCATTTTGCGCTGAAACTCCTGATGGGAGGGCTTCGACAGCATGCCATTGAGTACCAGCAGGCACTCGTTATCGCCCTTAAAAGTGGAAGCAAAATATTCGCTGGCGATGCGTTGTTGAAAGAACTGTTGGATAGGGCCGGATTCCAACCAGCTGAAATTTGGGGCAATCTTCAATTTGATTTTATTCTTGGGTAGCAACTCAATAATATTCAGCCTATCGAGATGGGCTAACTTCTGAATACAGGTAGGTTCATCAACGTGGTAAAAACTGATGATTTCTGCCATTGTCCAGCGGTTTAATACGCAAACTGTTACCAGCATCAACAGCAAATCGCTGGCAATCTCGCGCTCTTGTTCCGTAGACAACTGCTGCAACTGACTGTCGCTTTCTGCCATTTGCCGAAACAACTCAGCAAGATCCATGTCCATTATCTGGCAGATGTCTTCTAACCGGGCCAATGATAACTGGTCGGAGGTCAGCAGGCGTTTGATACTGGCTTCCGACAAGCCCAGCGCTAAGGCCACATCGGCGTATGTTTTGCCATGTGCCTTCAACGCACGCTTCAAGGTGTCTAATAACTGCCGGGTTTGGCTGGCCACAGGGCTATCTCCCACTTTATGATTGAGAACGGTATCGAATACTGTCACAAAGTATCAATATATAATACTTTTTAGCACCCGAAATAACACTTTTAGGAAAAACGTTGCATAGAAATGCCGCTACAGCACAATCAGCGCTTCTGTACCATCGTTTAGGAACAAGGACTTCTTTATGAAACAGCTCTCACGCATCAGCGGTTTTTTACCCTACCTGCTGGTGGTTTTTCTCAATGCCTTTGTCGACCTCGGGCATAAGATCGTTATCCAAAACACCATTTTCAAAACCTGGGATAACGAAACCCAGGTGATTCTTACCGCTGTGATCAATGGTTTGATTTTATTACCTTTTATTCTGCTGTTTTCACCCTCCGGTTTTCTGGCAGACAAATATTCCAAACAAAAAGTCATGCAATACGGCGCACTCGCCGCCGTTGGCGGAACACTCTTAATTACCGTCAGTTACTTTATGGGGTGGTTCTGGGTAAGCTTTTTACTCACGCTGCTGCTGTCGATACAAAGTGCCATCTATTCACCGGCAAAATATGGCTACATTCGTGAACTGGTAGGTGATGAGAAACTGGCTCATGCCAATGGGCTGGTGCAGGCAACCACGATTATTTCCATACTGGCCGGTACCTTCGTTTTCTCTGCCCTGTTTGAATACCTCTACCAAACCACGTTTGCGTCAACCACAGACATTATGCAGGCCATCGCCCCGCTGGGCTTTATCTTGGTAGCCTTGTCGCTGGTTGAGTGGATAACGGCCTGCCGCATGCCACAAACACCCGCCGGTGCGCCGGAAAAAACGTTCAATAAAAAGGCTTATTTGAATGGCCATTATCTAAAGCAAAACCTTGCAGCTATTCGCAGCAGTAAAGCCATCTGGCTCTCTATTATTGGCCTTTCCGTATTCTGGGCCATTTCTCAGGTAGTGCTCGCTGCCTTCCCTGCGTTTGCGAAAAGTACACTGGCCGAAACCAATACCGTGGTTATTCAAGGCTTACTCGCAGCCACCGGCGTGGGCATTATGCTGGGGTCATTGATTGCCGGGCGCCTATCGCGTTCGTACATTGAGCTGGGTTTGATACCGGTTGGCGCATTGGGTATTACCCTATGCCTGTGGCTATTGCCCTCCCTCGATTCCACCCTGGCTATTGCCACACTGTTTTTAATCCTGGGTTTATCTGGCGGCTTTTTTATCATTCCCCTCAATGCGCTGATTCAGTACTCGGCTCATGAAGACGAGTTAGGTACGGTACTGGCGGGTAATAACTGGATGCAGAACATCGCCATGATGGCGTTTCTGGCACTCACAGTACTGTTTTCATTAACCGGCCTCAGCAGTACCGGCTTGTTTTACCTGCTGGCAATCACAGCACTGATTGGCTCTGTATATACTGTTAAACAGTTACCTCACTCCCTCGCGCGTATCGTCGCTGGTATGGTATTGAAACGTCGCTACCGCATTAGTGTGGCTGGCTTTGACAACATGCCTAAACATGGGGGCGTATTACTGCTAGGCAATCACATCAGCTGGCTTGATTGGGCTATGGTACAAATCGCCTGCCCACGCCCGGTTCGCTTTGTCATGTTGCGTAGTATTTACGATACCTGGTACTTAAAACCCTTTTTAAAGGCCTTTGGGGCGATTCCGATTAGTGCAGGCAACAGCCGTGATTCACTGCAACGTATTAATGCGTGTTTGAAAAATGGCGACGTTGTCTGTCTGTTTCCGGAAGGGGCAATTAGCCGCAATGGACATTTGGGCGAATTCAAGAGTGGCTATGAGCGCACTATCGAAGGTGTTGATGGTGTGATCGTGCCGTTTTATCTGCGCGGCTTATGGGGTAGCAAGTTATCACGCTCATTCAGCAGCAAACTGAGGGAAAACACCGCCGACGGGTTAAAGCGCAGTGTTATTGTTGCGTTTGGCGAACCATTGCCTATTAACACGCCAACCAACGCGCTAAAACAAAAAGTGTTTGAACTGTCTATCAGCGCCTGGGACGAATTTGCTAACGACGTTGACCCCTTACCACTGGCCTGGTTGAAACAGGCCAAAAAGAATCTTTCTGCTACCAGTATTATCGATACATTAGGAGGGCGGTTTAATAATCTGCAAGTTATCGCTGGCACCACCCTGCTGGCCAAAAAAATTCGTAGCCACAGCCCAGAAAACAACATAGGTATTATTTTGCCCACCAGCTCGGTGGGGATTATGACCAACCTGGCGGTGATGCTGAATGGGCAAACCGCAGTAAACCTGAACTTCAGCACCGGCACACCGGCCGTGCAGGCTGCCATTACCAATGCACACATTCAAACGGTTTATACATCGTCACGGTTTGCAGAGAAACTGGCCAAAAAAGGGATTGACCTAAACAGCATGCTGCAAGGTGCAAGGATCATTTATCTGGAAGATATAAAACCCTCCATCAGCAAAACCGAAAAAGTACTGCATGCTATTAGCGCGGCCCTATTGCCCGCCAGCGTTCTCTATCGTTTGCATGGTCAAGCAGTCACAACGCAAAAAGCCGCACAGATTTTATTTTCCAGCGGCAGCGAGGGCACACCCAAAGGCATCATGCTGAGCCATACCAACCTGATGGGTAACATTAAACAAATCAGCGATGTACTCAATACGCATGGTGACGATGTAATGGTCGCATCACTGCCACTGTTCCATTCGTTTGGCTTAACGGTGAATAGCTTGCTACCGATGGTGGAAGGCTTTCCAACAATCTGTCACCCAGACCCGACCGATGTGCTCAATGTCGCCAAAGCGATTGCGCGCTACAAAGGCACGATTCTTTGTGGAACGGCTACCTTTTTGCGCTTGTACACCCGCAACAGCCGTATACAGCCACTGATGCTGAATTCACTGCGTATCATTGTATCGGGTGCAGAAAAACTCACAGAAGAAGTTCGCAACGATTTTGAACTGAAGTTTAAAAAATCTATTTACGAGGGCTATGGCGCAACGGAAACAACACCCGTTGCCAGTGTAAATGTACCGGATACCATCGAGCCGGAAACCTGGAAAGTACAAACGGGCCAAAAGCCTGGCACCGTTGGCATGCCGCTACCTGGTACCTGTTTTCGTATCGTTGACCCGGAAACCTACGCGGCGCTGCCCATAGGTGAAGATGGCCTCATTCTTATTTCCGGTGGCCAGGTCATGCTCGGCTATCTGAATGATGCACAGCGCACGCAAGAGGCCATTATCGAACTGGACGGCCGACGCTGGTACAAGACCGGTGACAAAGGGCATTTAGACGAGGATGGTTTTTTGACCATTGTGGACCGCTATTCTCGCTTTGCCAAAATTGGGGGCGAAATGATCAGTCTCTCAGCTGTTGAAAATATTATTCAGCAATTGCTGCCATCAGACGCCATTGAAATTGCAGCGACCAATTTGAAAGATGATAAAAAGGGAGAAAAAATTGTATTGCTCGCCACAGGCAATATAGACGCTTCCGAACTAAAAAAGCGTTTTATTGAATCTGGCACCAACCCATTGTTTATTCCTTCACACATTATTCTCGTGAATGAATTACCCAAACTGGGCAGTGGAAAAACCGACTATAGTGCTATCAAAAAAGTGGCTCAGGCAGAAGTTACTGCTGCCTGAACACGCTATTTTCAGTAAAAAAACCCCGGCATAGCCGGGGCTTCAGATATGGCATCAGGGATTATTACCCGGTTAAAAGGTAAGTTCTGCGGAAAATTGCAGGCGATTCATTCTGCCGCTTGCTCCCGATTCAATCTCGCGCTCAGCTAAGCTAAGCTCACCACCCAGCGTTAAACGATTCGTCGGGCTGTACAACAGGTTAGCGCGTACACTGTAAGCATTGTTAGAAACCCCTGTTCCGGTCAACGCAGTATCGTTATCAATATCAATGGCAGAGTAAGTAATGCTTGAACGCCACTGATCATTCCAGAAATGGCGGTAAGCCATCGAGTAAGCAGTGGTGTCAATGGCCTCCAGTTCATTCTGAGCATTTAAGACGGCGCCACTGGAAATGTTCAAGCCAACGTAGCGGCCAATACCAGAACCACTGTTGACCAGAAATTTGATATCGTCTTTACCTATTTTGTACACGCCCGACACAGATATACCAAACGCATTTTCGGTATCGTCAACGGCGACCCCATCAGCATATTGTAACTGCCGAATCAAACCGGCCACTGTCAGAGACAAATTGCCCGAGCTATAGTTGTAACGCACTACGGCATCTGGCAAACCGTTGTCATCACTCACAATACGTGCATCACCACCAAACGGTGTAACGGTACTTTCAGGATTTTCCAGTGCAAACTGGAAGTTACCGTGGGTATAACGCACCATGGTCTGACGCACAAAGATGGTCGCATCGGTATTACCAATAAAATCCAAGGTTTCCGGCAATGCATTTACATCCATAAACGTTGACCAGGTTTGGCCAAACAGCCAGTTATTGTATTGCAAGAATGCATGACGCAGGCGCGGGGTATACGAATTTGAGATTCGCTCATCACCGTTGGGTGTGACCATAAAATCCATTTCGATATACGTTTTTAAGCTCGCGCCATCAACATCGGTATTGGTTGCCAAGGCAAAGCGGCTTTGACGAGCATGAAAATCAACCGAGTCGGTTTGCGCTTGTCCGCCCACAGGCGTAAGAGAAGGTACGTAGAAGTCTTTACCCAAATTCCCAGCCGACAGCGTACCATCCTGGTAATCTGAGTACATCGCATCCATTTTCAGGTAACCTTTTAGCGATACTTGCACACCTCCAAAAGTACCCAATTCAACGGCTTGAGCATTGATGCTCAAGCAACTTGCCATAACACTTGCACTTAATAGTATTTTACAGTGTTGCATCGTAGTGTCCTCCGACCTTGGTCAGCTTTGTTATTCGAATGACCTAAAGCCTAGTAGGCACAAAATATCCAGGGTATTAGCAGATAGTCGAACTTAGACAAACGTCTATATTGATATTTAGCACCTACTCTTTTTGGCCTAGTTACTACTTAGGTCTAATTGGCGCACCGGCCGATTTATCGGAGCATAACGCCCACTATTACATAATTGAGGAGCTCCGCATGAACGCAGCTAATTCTTATTCGATCTCTGCCGAGCGCTACGACGCCCTTTACCAGGATTCTGTAGAAAATAACGAGGCTTTTTGGGCAGAACAAGCACGTAAGCTCGCTTGGGATAAAGACTTTACCAACGTTAAAGATGTTTCATTCGACAAAGAAGACCTACGCATTCGCTGGTTTGAAGACGGTGAAATGAATGTTTGCGTTAACTGTGTCGATCGCCACCTGCCCACTAAAGCGAATCAAACTGCCATTATCTGGGAAGGCGACAACCCCGATCACGTTGAAAAGATTAGCTACCAGGATCTTTACGATAATGTATGTCAGCTGGCCAATGCGCTGGAGCAGAAAGGTATTCAGGCCGGTGACCGGGTCATTCTTTATATGCCGATGGTCCCCGAAGCCGCCTACGCCATGCTGGCCTGTGCACGAATTGGTGCGATTCATTCCTGTGTTTTTGGCGGCTTTTCTGCCCATGCGCTGGCAGACCGTATAGAAAACTGCGGCGCAAAAATGATCATCACTGCCGATTTTGGCCTGCGCGGCACCAAAGCCATTCCGCTAAAAGCGAATGTCGATGAAGCACTGGAATTTCCCAATACGCAATCAGTCACCGATGTGTTGGTAGTAAAACAGCAGCATGCCAATCAAGACGTGCAATGGCACGATGGCCGTGATAGCTGGTATCACGATGCCATTACCAATCAGCCAAAAACCCATGACGCACCGTCGTTTGGTGCTGAGCACCCGCTGTTTATTCTGTACACCTCCGGTTCGACCGGTAAACCAAAAGGTTTGCAACATAGCAGCGGCGGCTATCTGGTATACGCACACTCTACGTTTAAAAATGTATTCGATTATCAAGACGGAGATATTTACTGGAGTACAGCCGATATCGGCTGGATTACCGGCCATACCTATCTGATTTATGGGCCACTGGCTGCAGGCGCAACCACACTGATGTTTGAAGGTGTACCCACCTACCCCAGTTTTGGTCGTTTTGGCGAAGTGATCGACAAGCACCAAGTTACCATTTTTTATACTGCGCCTACGGCGATTCGTATGTTAATGAGCGACCCCAAAGCGTCTTTGGGCACCAGCACGCGCACTAGCTTGAGAGTGATGGGCACCGTGGGTGAACCCATCAACCCAGATGTATGGCGCTGGTATCACGATGCGTTTGGCAATGGTCAGGCGCCGATTGTTGACACCTGGTGGCAAACCGAAACCGGTGGCCACTTGCTAACACCACTGCCCAATTGTCGGGAAGCCAAACCTGGTTCAGCCACACAGCCTTACTTTGGCATACAGCCAGCACTGGTTGACCAAAACAGCAACATTATTGAGGGCGAAGGTTCCGGCCATTTGGTTATTTTAGATTCTTGGCCTGCACAGGCGCGCACCATCTGGGGCGACCACGACCGTTTCATTCAAACCTATTTCACCACGCATGAAGGCATGTACTTTAGTGGCGATGGAGCGCGTCGTGATGCTGAGGGCGACTACTGGATTACCGGCCGGGTGGATGACGTACTGAATGTGTCAGGCCATCGTTTGGGCACTGCGGAGATTGAGAGCGCGACCGTGTCGCATCCGAAAGTCAGCGAAGCCGCTGTAGTGGGTTTTCCACACGATATCAAAGGCGAGGCCATTTATATCTATGTTTCACCGATGACAGGGATAATGCCTGACGACGTGCTAACGCAGGAATTAAAGCAACATATTCGTCACGAACTAGGCCCGGTCGCTACACCCGACAAAATTCAGTGGGCTCGTGGCTTGCCAAAAACACGTTCCGGTAAAATCATGCGCCGTATTTTGCGCAAGATCGCTGCCAACGAGCATCACAGCTTGGGGGATACTTCAACACTGGCTGATCCATCCGTGGTTGATGAACTGATCGAAGGACGCTTGAACCGTTAAGGTAGTTCTGAATCATTCAGGGATGAAGTTTTTAGAGCTGGTTTAAGCTTTTTTCTGCCGTTACAACGACAAAGCCTTGCTGGGACCTGTTGACATTATTGACCCGGCAACAAAATAGATCTCCTTATCTATTTTGTTGCACGCCTTGGAAATACCCGCGGAATTTAACGAAACCTCTTGTATTTCCAAGGCTTACATTGGCCTGCGGTTAATGGCGGCTTTGTCGTTGTTTTTTGCAACATCGCCAAATCTGGTCTTAAGTGAATAATTGATGTAAGGTTTATTCACCTATCACAGCCTGTCATCAAGATAAAACCATAAAGGGTTTAGACGACCAGTCTATGTATCATTTTCATATTGCCGACGACCACCCGCTGTTTCGCACTGCACTGATGCAAGTGATCAGCAAACATTATCCCGATGCCAGTATTACCCAGTCTAACGATCTGGAGGAAACCCTGCAGGCTTTACAAAATCAGGACGATATCGACCTGCTGCTGCTTGATTTACATATGCCTGGCAGCCAGGATTTATTTGGTCTGGTGAATATTCGCGAGCAGTATCCGAGTGTTCCTATCGCGATTGTGTCAGCCAGTGAAGAGCAGGCCATTGTTAACCGCGCTATGGGGCATGGTGCATTAGGCTATATCACCAAATCACTCAGCCAAGACGATATGTTCGAGGCAATCGACAATATTCTGGCAGGCAACCGATGGGTACCCGAATCTTACCGCGCTCACCTACACCCTGTTAGCAGTGAAGAGCGTACGATTGCCGCTAAGATAGCATCGCTTACACCACAACAATACAAGGTGTTATGTTTTCTCAAAGAAGGCTGGCTAAACAAACAAATCGGTTATGAACTTGGCGTGACAGAAGCCACAATAAAAGCCCATATTACCTCGATATTTCGTAAGCTTGGTGTCAGCAATCGTACGCAAGCAGTCATTGAGCTGAACAAAATGGCTCTGGATACCGCAGCAGAAAAGTACTCGCACTAACACTCACTTCACGTCTCTACTCAACTTTCCACACGTTTGAGTAATTGTTCGAGAATAGCTCGCAGTTTACCCGGCTTAATAGGCTTACGTAAAAATTCAAAGTTGTGCGCAGCCGCTAGTGCTGGCAAATCTTGGTCTTGCGATGCAGACACAATTAATGTGGGCACTTTGCGTTGCCAGATAGCATGCAGTTTGTTCGCCAATTGAATACCGTTGTTGCTCTGATCTAACTGTAAATCCATTATCAGCAAATCTGGCACCTTATCCGGTGCTTCTTCACACATCTCTATTGCCTCCACCGTTGCATTGGCACTCTCTAGCTGGCAGCCCCAATTTTGCAGCAGTGTTTCCATGGCATGAATATTGACTACATCATCGTCTACATAAAATATCGAGCGATCTACCATAAACGAACCGATAACGTTGTTAGGCGTTATCGGCGCCGACACATCGGGTTTGGCGGCTATAGGCACAGTGACAGAAAAACAACTGCCCTTCCCCAACTGACTACGGCTTTGAATACGATGCCCCAGCAATCGTGAAAACCGTGTAGCAATGGCAAGCCCTAACCCCAACCCCTGCACATTATGCTGACTTGCTGAGCGATAAAAGTCGGAAAAAATCTGCTGTTGTTCATCGGAATGTATCCCCGGGCCAGTATCCAACACACAGATCTCCACCTCCTCTCCATGTCGCCGGCAACCCACCAGAATTTTTCCGTGTCCAGTAAACTTCACAGCATTGGATAAAAAGTTTTGCAAAATTCGGCGCAGGTAACGGGAGTCGGTCATTACATACAAACTGGTAGCGACGTAAGTCAGCTCAACCTCTTCATGCAGCTGCACTCGATATTCATTCACCAGCGCACCGAGCAGATTGTTGAGAGACACCGATGCCAATTCCGTTGTCAGCACACCGGTATCAAGCTTGGCAATTTCCAGCAGCGTAGAAATAATGCTTTCGCTGGATTGAATGGCTGCACTTAAGTGCCTGATCGTCTCGTAGTTTTCGGCGTGGCTTTTTTCGGCCTCCTCTAACAATACGCTAGTGTAAAGATTGGCCGCATTCAGCGGCTGCAGAATGTCGTGACTGGCCAGCGCAAGAAACCGTGATTTACCGCGATTGGCTTCTTCTGCAGCGCGCTGAGCAATTTCCAACGCTGCGGTGCGCTCTTTTACCCGTTGTTCCAGATAAAGATTGGACTGCTCCAGCTTCTCCTGCGCATCAATAAACTCACTGATGTCGTCGTAGGTAGTCACGTAACCACCATTGGGCAACGGATTACCTTTAATTTCAATAACACCGCGACCATGACTACGTACAACCCGATATGATTTACCCGAATGCAAGTGGCCTATTCGCCGCTGCACATGATCATCTGCCGAACCAGGCCCCAATAAACCACGAGAAAAATTAAAACGCACCAGTTCTTCTACGGGAATACCCACCCTCAACATACCTTTCGGGTAGTCGAACATCTCCTCATAACGCCGGTTCCACGACACCAGGTTAAGGTCCGAATTTACCACGCTGATAGCCGACGAAATGGTCTCGAACGAGGCCACGATCATATCCTGATTAAACTGCAGTGCTTTGGTGGTTTCTTCAAAAATATTAACCACATCTTCTACACCCAGATGATGCCCGGTAGACAACGTTGCCAGCATGGCCCGCGCCGATGCCACTCCCACAATACCCGCCAAGGCGTGTTCGGCAGCATCGAGTAACGATGGATTTACCTCCTGGCCATCAGCTACATCGTGATGCCGATTAATCAACATATTGGTAGCCGATTCACCCAAAAACTGGTTCAGCAACACACGCAAATCATTGAGCCGAAACGCCAAATGTTTGGTGTTAGCCGTAGGTTCGGCACGGCTTTGATTCACAAACGCTTTGGCCTGAATACGATCTGCCAACTGAGGCTCGGCCAACCGCGAACACAGCCAGTAACACAGCGCGTTTATAGTCAGACTAATGACAACGCCACGCGTGTAAGCATCAGAAAACTCAAACCCGAACAAATGCTCTGGCCGCAACCAGGCTATACCCGCAACCCCCTCTTCCAGTACCGATGGTGCCATTGCACCACTCTCAACAAGTAGTGGCACCATCAAAGCGACAAACCACACCAGACAGCCCGACACCAGCCCACCATAAGCAGCGTAGGCACTACCCGTGCGCGAATAGACGCCAAACATCAATGACGGAAACAGCTGTACCACCAGTGCAAATGCAATCAAACCAATGTCGGTGAGCGCAGCGTTACCCGCTAACGCACGCTGATAAATATAGGCCATTGCTACCACCACGACCACGGTAATCCGCCGCGCCAAAATCAAACCACGGGAGTAATCCGGCGCAACCACAGACCGGCTTTGTTTGTGACGAATCAGCAAGGGCAAAATAACATCGTTACTAAGCATATGGCTCAAGGTGACCGTAGCCACCAGAATCATGGCGGTAGCCGCCGAAAAACCGCCGAGAAATACCAGCAAGGCAACCCAATGTTGGTCATTCGCAAGCGGCAACGCCAACACGTAGGTATCCGCGGGTGCGTTAATTTGCGTATCGGCAAAAAATGCATTGCCGGCAGCCGCAATCGTGACCAGACACAGTGCCATTAAAACGAGGTACAAAGGAAAAACTACGCGAGCCGTTTTCAAGTGCTGGGGAGACAAATGCTCAACGAACGTCACTTGAAACATGCGCGGCAGGCACAAAATGGCAGCTGCCGAAATAGCGGCCTCAACAACAAAGCGCAGATCAATGGTGGGAGAAGCAAAAGCCTGCCAAGCGGTTAATGTAGACTGGTTGGCAAAATCCGCCCCTACCAACACAAACGCAAAGCCAGCGACAATTATGAACGCAACCAGTTTAACCACAGACTCGAAAGCAATTGCACTCATCAAGCCCGCGTGATAACCCGAAACATCCAAGCGTTTAATACCAAACAGCAATGCAAACACGACCATAGCAACCGAGGTGATCAAGGCCATCTCTTCCGCACTAAAGTGCTCCGCATTAGCAATCAACAAGAATGCGTCGGTAACGGCTTTGATCTGCAGGGCGATATAGGGAATGGTCGCGAAGAAAACAATCAGGGTTACACTGGTAGCAATACCCCGACGTTTGCCATAACGCGAAGCGAGAAAATCAGCAATACTGCGTACGTTTTCCTGCCGGCACAAGCCAGCCACACGCTGCAGTAGCGGCTGTCCAAACACAAACAGTAAAAAAGGCCCCAGCAGAATAGGCGCAAATGCCCAGCCTTTGTTGGCAGCCGTGCCCACCAAGCCGTAGAACGTCCACGAAGTGCAGTAAACCCCAAGTGCCATAGCGTATACCATGGGGTGACGAGTCCAGCTGTGCTCTACAAACTGCTGTTTGTCGCCGCGGCTGGCTATCCAGAACAGTAACGACAAATAGGCCACTAAAACTACGGCCAGCAGCGTAATAGACATAGCGTACCCTGTAGTATGCGTTTGTTATTGGTAGTGATACGGAATGATTATAACGCCTTCGACCTTCGTCTACGTTTAGACCAAAGTCGTGAGGCAAAACCGCACATTTGTTGTTAGTGTAAGCCTACCAATAACCATAAGCTCCAATCTATTCCTACTATGAAGGAGGTCACCGTGTCAGCCCCTAACAATAACAGCAACGGTAGCTACTGGAAGGAGAACCTGCGCATCATTTGGCCCTTATTGATCGTATGGTTTGTCGTATCCTTCGGTTGCGGAATCATCTTTGTCGAACAGCTCAACCACATTCAAATAGGCGGCTTCAAACTGGGCTTCTGGTTTGCGCAGCAGGGCTCCATTTACGTGTTCATCGCCTTGATCTACGTATATTCCCGCAAAATGGCTCGCCTGGAGCGCAAATACGGCTTGGACGACGAATAGGAGACAACCATGGATCTACAAACTTTAACCTATATCGTCGTTGGCTTTACCTTTGCGCTGTACATCGGCATCGCCGTATGGGCGCGGGCCGGGTCTACCAGCGAGTTTTACGTGGCTGGCGGCGGCATTCACCCGATAGCCAACGGTATGGCCACAGCCGCCGACTGGATGTCGGCCGCATCGTTTATCGGCATGGCGGGCCTCATTGCGTTCCTCGGTTACGGCGGCTCGGTATTTCTGATGGGCTGGACAGGCGGCTTCGTACTATTGGCCCTACTGTTGGCACCCTACCTACGCAAATTCGGCAAATTCACAGTACCCGAGTTTATTGGTGATCGGTTCTACTCTAAATCAGCCCGTATTGTAGCAGTAATCTGCCTGATTCTGGCCTCAGTTACCTACGTTATTGGTCAGATGAAAGGTGTTGGCGTGGCATTCTCACGCTTTCTGGAAGTGGACTACAACGTTGGCCTTCTCGTCGGCATGGCAATTGTATTCATCTACGCCGTTATGGGTGGTATGAAGGGCATTACCTATACGCAAATTGCCCAGTACTGTGTACTGATTCTGGCCTACACCGTTCCAGCCATATTCATTTCACTTAACTTGACTGGCAACCCAATTCCACAGTTGGGGGTAGGCTCTACTTTGGTGGGTACAGACACCTTCTTGCTGGACAAGCTCGATCAGGTAGTCACCGACCTCGGCTTCGACCAATACACCACCAGTGCACGGTTAAGCTATTTAAATATGTTTGCCTACACCATGTCGCTGATGATTGGCACCGCTGGCTTGCCCCACGTAATTATTCGCTTCTTCACCGTACCTAAAGTGAAAGATGCCCGCACATCAGCTGGCTGGGCCCTGGTATTTATCGCCCTTCTGTACACCACAGCACCCGCCGTTGCCGCCATGGCACGCCTGAATCTGATGCAAACTATTGAGCCACAACCGGGCCAGTACTTGCAGTACGACGAGCGTCCACAGTGGTTTAAAAACTGGGAAAAAACCGGTCTGTTAGAGTTCGAAGACAAAAACAACGACGGTTTGATTCAGTACAGTGCGAACAAAGAAACCAACGAAATGGTGAAAATTGACCGCGACATCATGGTGCTGGCCAACCCAGAAATCGCCAAGTTGCCAAACTGGATTATCGCCCTGGTAGCAGCAGGCGGGCTTGCAGCGGCATTGTCGACCGCAGCGGGTTTGTTGCTAGCCATTGCCTCGGCAATCTCGCACGACTTACTCAAGGGCGTTTTCATGCCCAATATCAGCGAGAAAAATGAGTTAATGGCGAGCCGTGTGGCCATGGCAGGTGCCATTGGTGTGGCGGGCTACCTGGGCTTTAACCCACCCGATTTTGCTGCAGGTACCGTAGCCTTGGCGTTTGGGTTGGCAGCGTCATCTATCTTCCCGGCATTGATGATGGGTATCTTCAGTAGCCGTGTGAACAAAGAAGGCGCCATCGCCGGTATGGTATCGGGCATTGCCGTTACCCTGCTCTACGTGTTCCAGCACAAAGGCATCATGTTTATTCCGGGTACAGAGTTTCTCGGCAGCATGAAGGAAAACTGGTTTATGGGTATTGAGCCAAACGCCTTCGGTGCGGTAGGTGCCATCATCAACTTTGCCGTCGCACTGACCGTAAGCCGAGTCACTGCGGAGCCACCCGAAGAAGTTCGTGAGCTGGTAGAACATATCCGTATACCCTCGGGTGCAGGAGCCTCTGTTGGCCATTAGTCTCTTACCCGTCCCCAACGGGTGCTTGAGGAGCAGGTTTTTACCTGCTCCTTTTTTATTGCCGGGTTAATAGTGCAATACATAAAACTCGTTTACTATTAGAACAATAACAACAGGAAATGTACGATGTCGTTTTTTACTAACAAACATGTCGTTATCGCCTTGCTTGTGGCACCGGTTCTCGCGGTCATCAGTTATGTTGTTGTCGACCGAATCGTTTCACCGGAAGCGATCACTGCCAAAACGGGTGAATCCTTCCCCATGGTCACTCGCTCCAACTGCCGCTACGCCAGTGGTAAATGCGGGCTGGTTAATGGCGACTTTGAAGTCAACCTGGCCTTGCAAGCTTATGACAACAATCAAGTGCAAACGTACCTTTTCGTTACGTCTGAATTTCCATTAGACGGCATTCGTTATAAACTCGTAGACAATAATGGCAAGCCGCTGACCGAGGGTGTTGCCAACGCAAATACTATTGCTATACCCGTTGATGCTATTGCGCAAGCTCATGCACTGCAAATAGCAATTAAATCGAGTGGCGTGCTGTATTTTTCTGAAGCAGAAACAGAGTTTTTAAAAAAAACAGATGCACCTTAATGCTACCTAAACATACGGTGATACAGTGATTATCATCATCAGGTATTTCAGGATGTTTATCCAAGCGCTGCTTAAGGCAAGTAAGCCATAATAGTCACAACATGGTTATTTATGAGCAACTTTCAAGACATTGTCGATTTTCTCGCGGCGCACCCACCGTTTAATCAAATCGATGCCTCGGCACTTGAAAAAATTGCTGGGCGAATTGCTGTTACCTATTTCAAAGCCGGGGAAACCGTTAACGTTAATGAAGGTAAACCACACCTGCATGTTATACGCAGTGGCAGTGTAGAAATTCGTTCACATAATGGGCTGCTATTAGATCGTTTAAGTAACGGCGGTTGTTTTGGCTATGGCCCCATGCTGACCGGCGACCACTCCTCACGCCAGTTTACCATGCTCGAAGACGGACTCGTTTACCTGATCTCACAAGACGACTTCTCGCATTTGCGTCACCACTACGCTGAATTTGATTTTTTCTTTGCGCGCGAAACCCGGCGCCGAGCAGAAACCCAAAGCCATTCCGTGTCACGAGATATCGAGCTGTCACTAAAGCTCGAACAAATCATGCAAACCAATATTGTCACCGCAGGCCCCATGGTGAGTATTACCCATGCTGCAAACATCATGACCAACAGCAAGGTATCATCGTTATTAATTTGCGATGACGTGCAACATTTACTTGGCGTGATTACAGATCGTGATTTGCGCACGCGTGTTGTCGCCCCGGCACTGGATTTAACCAAACCGGTAAAATCCGTGATGAGTACACCACCACTCACCTTGTCGCCCAAAGATACAGTACATCAAGCGTATTTGACCATGATGTCGGCCAACATCCATCACCTGCCTATTACCGACAATGGCAAAGCCGTTGGCATCATCAGCCTCAGCGATTTAATTCGCTCACGTAACTCCGAACCCTTGTTTTTAATTCAGGCAATCAAGCGCGTCGAAGGCGTTGATGAACTGAAAGAAGTATCAGAAAAATTCCCCGGGCTGATTGAAAAGCTGATTGTTGCCGACGTGCATGCCGAAGAAATCGGCCGCATTATTACCACACTGACAGACAGCCTTACACAACGTTTGCTCCTGCTCGGCCAACAAACCCTTGGCTGTGTGCCTTGCGCCTTTACCTGGCTGGCATTTGGTTCGCAGGGACGCAAAGAACAAACGCTGAATTCAGACCAAGATAACGGCCTACTGCTTGATGACAGTGCCACAGATAGTGACATTAACTATTTTCTGGCACTGGCGAAATTTGTCTGCGACGGACTCGACCATTGCGGCATTCGCCACTGCCCTGGTGAAGTGATGGCAATGAACCCAAAATGGTGCTTGCGCTTGAGCCAGTGGCAAAAGCAGTTTTTCCACTGGATTGCCGAACCTTCACCTAAAGCCTTGATGCATGCCAGTATTTTTTACGACATGCGCAACTTGTCAGGCAATGAAACCTTGTTCTCACAACTGCAAAGTGCCGTTTTTGAGCGGGTAAAAAATAACAGTATTTTTCTCGCCTGTATGCTCGAGAATGCCTTATCCCATTCGCCACCGCTGGGTTTTTTCAAAACCTTTGTACTCGAGCGTGATGGCGACCATAACTCAGTGCTCGACCTTAAACATCGCGGTACGATTCCCATCGTTGATATTGCGAGGCTTTACAGTCTTTCTGAAGGTATTCGCACCTGCAACACTCTCGACCGACTGCGGGCACTCAAACAACATAAAGTGCTTCACGCAGAAACTGCCGATAATTTGTGTGACGCCCACGAGTTTATTGCCAACATCCGCCTCGACAATCAGCACAAACAAGTGTTGAGCGGCCATAAAGCCAGCAATAACCTCGACCCCAAATTATTATCGCCCCTTACCCGTCATCAGCTTAAAGATGCCTTCGCTGCGGTTCAAGAATGCCAGCAAGCCGCCAAAATCAGGTTCGGGCGCGGTGTTTTATAATCTTAGCGGCTGGTACAAAAAACAACGCTGGGCCACCAGTGCAGCAAAATCATTTCTGGCTCCACTCTACCAGAGTAGTCTGCCGCCACTCGCCCAATCGGTAATGAATACCCAATTTCTAGCGGTCGACTGCGAGATGACCGGATTAAACCCTGCCAAAGACAGCCTGTTGAGCATTGGTTGGGTAGAGATCAAGGGCAACCGTGTCGAGCTAAGCAGTGCCCAGCACTGCCTCGTTTACAGTGACACCTCCGTTGGCCAAAGCGCCAGTATTCACGGCTTGCGCGACCACCAAGTGGCGGGGGCAGCCAGTGCCGCACGTGCACTCACCAGCTTTGCCACTCAGGCCCGTGGCAAAGTCCTTATTTTTCACCATGCCCCCCTTGATATCGCCTTCTTGCAGCGTGCTGCCACTGCCGTATTAGGCTGCCCACTGTATCTGGCCTACGTTGATACCATGCTGATCGAAAAGCGGCGATTGGCACTGCAAAACCGCACCGATTCACTACAGTTGAACCTCTGCCGCGAACGCTACTGTCTGCCCCCCGCCTTGCAGCACAATGCTCTGGCCGACGCCCGCGCAACGGCCGAGCTGTTTATCGCCCAATGTGCACAAATATCACCATTGCGTACACTCAAGCTTAAAGATCTGGGGCTGCAGTGCCTATAAGCAACTTAACGATCAGCATTCAACGGATAACTCGCCGCTATCTGTGGTCAAAGTACTTACTTTTAGTTTGTTAGCCGGTTTTGTCGTGCCCATTGCTATTAAGCGGCAAGTTTGCGACGCTAATCTCATTGCAATGCGTCGTGCCAAACAAACGCCCACACACAAAAGGTTGTTCACTATGAAGAAAAAGCCAACGCTTTATATCGCTTTTTCAGCTGTTGTTATTGTTGCGATAGGATTAGGTTACTTTCTGATGCAGAAAAAAACCGAGCAAGTCAGTCTGCCCGCACCCGCAGTGACGCCACCACCACCGCAAGTCACACAGGCACCGCCTCCGGTTGCCGGCCCCGTAGTGGAGTCGCAGGAGGAATTTATTGAACCAGAAGAAAAAGAACCACCGCTGATCGAGCCGCCCTCGTCTCTCAACAACAGCGAACAGACCGTGATGGCGCTAGTCGACGACTTGTCGCCAGAATTAGTGCAATGGGTTGTTCCCGATGAACAAATCCGCAAGGCCGTACTGAGCATTGACCTGATGGCAGAAGGCAAAGTACCCAGTAAATACTTGCCCGTAGACTACACCATGCCAGATTACCAAGTGACCAAGCTTGATGGAAAAACACTGCCAGATACCAGCAACTACGAACGTGCCACAGCCCTGGTTGATGCCATCACCGCCATTCCACCCGACACCATGGCCAAGTACCTCAACCACTGGCAGCCATTAACCAATAGCGCCTATGGTGAACTGGGTAAGCCAGGTAACTTTAAGCAGCGAGTGCAAATGGCATTAGATCAAATTATCAACGCGAAACCATTGCCTGCCAACGCCACGCTGATTCGGCCTTCTGTGTTTTATAAGTACGAAGACAAACAACTCGAACAAAGTAGCGATGTACAAAAATTGCTGTGGCGTATGGGCCCCGACAATATGGCTAAAGTTCAGGCTTATGCTAAACAGCTAAAAGACACGCTATAAACTATTAACCCGACAATCATTGCCGGGTTAATAAAATGGCAGGCTATGCGGTAGCGCTGTTTTGCAGGGCAATCGTTGCGTCAACAAGCACCCCTTCCAGGCCCGCCTCGAAGGGGCTTTTTTTGCGTAAGCAATCCCTTAGAAAAATATCAAATAAACGCGGGGATCAAAAAAAAGAAAGGCGCGTAAAACGCGCCAAAGCAAACACCATAGGGAATGTATGAAAAGAGAGAGCAAGATCAATAAGCATCTTACGGTTTAATAGACCCGCCGCTCTCCTGCTTAGTTCCCAAAATTCTGAAAAAAATAATAATTTGGCGCAAAATCAAACATGAAAATTCAACCTACCCAAAAACCCTTTTATTTCAATAAGTTAACCATCCATTATTGCGCGGCAGATTTCGGCTTACGCCGGCTTGGTGCTTTTTGCCCTTGGTTGCGACCACCTTTTTTAGTGGCTGGAGCACTAACCTCACCATCGGCACGCTCTATATTCAACGGCAAGCTGCATACGCGAGTTTTACGCAGAATCTGAAACACTTCTTTCGGCATGCCAACCGGCAACTCAATCAAGCTGTATTCATCATGCAATTTGATATCACCAATATACTGGCTGTCGATATCTGCTTCATTGGCAATAGCACCCACCAGGTTGCCCACTTTTACACCGTGGTTGCGCCCCACCTGTACTTTGTAGGTTTCCATATCCACGTCAGCACGGGCACCGGATTTACGAGGCTTGCCACGCGAGCCTTCTGCTCGTTCACCGCGGTCGCGATCACGGCCGTCACGAGGCTTGCGTTCACGTCGTTCACGCTTGTCATCGCGCACAGGTTCGTCGAGCAGCTGATCTTTTGCAACAAAAATCGGCTTATCCAACTGCGCAAGGTGTGCCAATGCGGTAGCGATATCCAGCACCGGCACGTCGTTTTCGCTGACAATGTTTTCAATCAAGCTACGCAACTCGGTTAGCGGCTGCTGCTCGATGGTTTCCAGCACACTCTTACGGAACGCTTCTACACGCTGTTGCGTCAGCTCTTCACTGGTGGGCAGACGAATTTCTTCAATCGGCTGGCCGGTGCTTTTTTCAATGGCCCGCAATAAGCGCTTTTCACGTGGGTTGATAAACAGAATCGCTTTACCACTACGGCCAGCACGGCCCGTACGACCAATACGGTGGACATAGGCTTCCTGATCGTAGGGAATATCATAATTAATAACGTGAGTGACACGGGGCACATCGATACCCCGTGCCGCCACATCGGTGGCAATCAGAATATCAATGTCGCCGCTTTTCAGCTGATCGATGGTAATTTCGCGCTGGCGCTGATTGATATCGCCGTTCAGAGCGGCACAGGCGTAACCTCGTGCTTCCAGTTTCTGGGCCAGTTCAACGGTTGCCGTTTTGGTACGCACAAACATAATGGCGCCGTCCATGTCTTCCACCTCAAGTACACGGGTTAAGGCATCCAACTTACGGTTGTTATTAACCAGTACGTATTGCTGGGAAATACTGTCTACCGTTTTGGTTTTAGCTTCAATTTGAATACGAATCGGGTCGTTCAAATAGTTAGTGGTAATTTTTTTGATAGCGCCCGGCATGGTAGCGCTGAACAGGGCTACCTGACGTTCTTTTGGCGTGTGCTCAAGTATCCACTCAACATCGTCAATAAAGCCCATGCGCAGCATTTCGTCGGCTTCATCCAGTACAACAGTCTTTAGGCCTTTCAAATCCAGGGTGCCACGGCGTAAATGGTCCATCACACGGCCTGGTGTACCTACCACCACATGTACGCCACGACGCAGTTTTTGTAACTGGCTGCCCATGCTGGAGCCGCCATATATCGGGGCGATATGAAAACCACGCATGCCAGAAGCATAGGTTTGCATGGCTTCACTCACCTGAATGGCCAGTTCGCGGGTGGGCGCAAGGATCAACGCCTGCGGCGACGCTTTTTTTAAATCCAGGTTGGCCAGCAATGGCAGGGCAAACGCAGCGGTTTTACCAGTACCGGTTTGCGCCAGGCCGAGAAGGTCACGACCTTCCAATAAGGGTGGAATACTTTGCGCCTGAATCGGTGAAGGTTGTTCGTAACCTACGGCGGCAAGCGCTTGACACAGGTATGCAGGCAGCCCTAAAGCTGCAAAATCGACAGGGACAGACATGTATAGAACCTATTAAAAAGGGTAGTACCACCCGGCCCTATACTATCTACCGTGCAGCGCATTTTGCTGCAGAATCTCGTGAGGCTAAGTGGTGAACGACTATTGAATGAAACAGTGATGGGTACAAACCAGAACTGAGTGCGGCGCGAAGTATAGAGGAATCACGCACGAAACAAAAGCAAAAGCGCTATTAGCGCCAAAACTACTCACCAGCCAACTGCTGCAATTGATCAATCAATGTGAGAAAGGCGTGTTCGGGAAACAGAAGCAAGAGGTCACAGTTAAAATCCAACGCCTCAAGATGGTAATTGATTTCCACACATACCATGCCCGTCACTTCAGAAAAGCTTGGCCACTGACACATTGCCAAAGGCGTATGCATGGCAATCACTTCGGCATCCACTTCAGGCAATATTGCTGCCCCCTCCAGCGCATCCGGCATTTGATTGACCAGCTCTGGCAAACACACATTTAGCAGGGTTTCGGCGATTTCGGTAAGCAGCAATTGCTGTTCGTAATCGCTGCCCGACGGCCAGCCCATTTGCTTGCCCACATCGTCAAACGAGGTATCAGTAACGGCTACCAGAGAGTAAATCTGATGACTACCAAACGGAAACGGCGCACCCACCGCAGAAATCACCGCATCTTGTGCCAGGCTGGCGATGGCCTTATCAATCTGATCGCCCTGAATATAGCTGACTTGCGGAATCGACAACTGCACAAAACTGTTAACCAGCCCGGCCAAGGCTTCACCAGCTGCCCCCATGGCCACATTGCTGATTTCCTGCAGTGCGTCACGGCAGTCTTCGCTAAACGGTAAGGTGTTAGGCATGCAATAATCCTGATCAGCTATCAAAGAAGCCCGTACGTGTGCAGCACATCGGTGAGTTTTTCCTGATTAATGGGCTTGCGAATAAATTCCAGAGCACCCAATTTAAGTACCCGCTCACGAGCCTCCGGCTGCACATCACCGGAAATCACAATCACAACGCATTTGAGGTTTTCGGCTTTCACATGCTCAAGCACCTCGTAGCCGTCCATTTCCGGCATGGTGAGATCCAGAAACACCATTTCGCCCTGCCCGGCCCGGATGGCCTCCAGCCCCTCTACACCATTGGTTGCATAGGTGATGTCTACATCCCAGCCTTCAGGTAACGCCCGCATGACCTGCTTTCGCGCCATGTTTGAATCGTCACAAATCAATAGAGGTATTGTCATAAAACCAGCGTCTTCCCCATTGGTCGATAAGTCGCCTTGTGCAAGCCTGCAAAATAACAGTATAGACGCGAGCAGCCAAGCTGTTGCCGTTATCTGTTGGTTACATCTGTCAATTGTTGAATACGGTTGAGGATGGTTTGCCGGGTTTGAGGCCCTATCAGGGTAGCTTTTACCGCGCCGTCTGGTCCTATCAGAATCGTGGTTGGCAGCGCTGTCGGGCGTTCATAGGCCAACACGGGCTGGGGGTCATCCAGCAGAGCCCCGTAACCCATACCAAACCGGTCGACGGCATCGCGCAGCGACGCCCCCTGTAAATTGTCATAATTCACCCCCACCACCACAACCTTGTCAGCGGCCTCTTGCGCCAGCTGATTTAACTCGGGAATTTCCTCTAAACAGGGTTTACACCATTGAGCCCAGTAGTTAATCACCAGCCAACGGCCCCTGATATCGGCAGGGGTTAAACGCGAGTCATCCAGCTGAGGCCAGCCATTGGAATCGGTGCAAGCCACAAGTGTCGCCAACGCCAGAGGAAGTAACCACCGCGGGAAAATCAGCCTTGTACTTTTATTCTGTCGTTTCACGCGCGTCACGCTGTTTGTTTCTGGCGTCTGGCACCTTGTCGTCTTCGTCTGGCAATTCAGGTTCGTTATCCTGCATGCCGGCAAACAGAGCGCCCACGGTAAAATCTTGCTGCTCGTAACGAAATTCATCTATTTTTTGTAGTCGCTCAGCCAACGCATCAAACCAGGTAAAGCGTTTAAAACGCGACGCATCAGCAGGCATGCTACGAGGATCATCAACGATTTCAGCCAGCTGATTGAGCGTAATATCATCAAGGTCGCAAGTCAGCACATAGCTGCCGTTTTGAGTCATGGCCATTAACCGGTGATCGAGTAGTTCTCTGCGCAAATTGCGCCACTGAGCGGGCGCAATACCATTGCGAATAATATGAATATCGTAAACCGAATAACCTTTCTGCTGACTGCGTTTACGCAACAGCCACATCACATTTAACACCGCCAGCAACGGTGGATAAGGCCGACCGCTCAACTCGGCCTGATAAGCACCAATCGTGCGAACCAGCACGGCACCTGCCAGTACAATCATCCACAATATGTTTATCCACATTAAAAACAACGGCACCATGGCAAACGCGCCGTAGATAAGCTCAAAGCTGGTTTGCGATACAAACCAGGTGAATAAATCTTTGGTGACTTCAAAAAGAATAGCGGTAATGAGACCGCCGGTAGCGGCATCACGAAACCGCACTTTGCAGTTGGGCACCGCTAAGTAAAGCAGCGTAAAGGCGGCACTGGTCAATACCCAGGGGAAGAACTGAAAAAACAAGGTCGACACCCCGAGGTTGTCCTCACCGAACAACAACTTCAACGACAGCAGATAAGTGCTCATGGCCATGCCCGCCCCCAAACACAGGGGGCCCAAACTTAATACCGCCCAGTACAGAAGAAAGTTCTGCAAGCCACTACGCGACTCGCCCACATCCCAAATAGCGTTGAAGGTTTTTTCGATATTTTTGAGCATCAGATAGGCTGTAATCAGCAACATACCTGCACCCACGTAGGTGAGCTCACGCGCCTGTTCGGAAAAGCCGGTCAGATAGTCCTGAATCTCCTGCCCACTACTGGGAATAAAATGGGTAAAAATAAAGGATTGCACTTGCTCACCCATACCTTTAAATGCCGGTATGGCAGAAAACATGGAGTAGGCAACGGTGGTCATTGGAACAATGGCAAAGAGTGTCATATAGGTCAGTGCTGCCGCACTTTTCTGACAACCTTTGTCCACGATCTGACGGCCCAGATGAGCAAGGAAGCGCCCGAAAGAAAACACAAACCACGCATGGGTATGCAGCCATTCGAGCCACTGAGACCTAGATTCGGCAGAACTCATTGTTGGAAAATACCCCTTAACCCTATTGATGCAACACGCCAGGCGCGAAGATATGTATGCCGTGACACAATACCAGCACCCGCCCAAAGGCAAAAGTCTTTGCATTCAAACACGCAAAAACTTCAAATTAGCGTGAACAGCGCCTAGTATAGGCGGCCTAAAAATCTGTGACAGACATTCAGGACGCCCCCAACTATGTTCACTATTTACCACAATCCCAGATGCTCAAAATCCCGTCAAACGCTGCAGTTGCTGGAAGAAAATGGTATACAGCCAAACGTTGTGCTTTATCTCGATACGCCACCCAGCAAAAAAGAACTGAAAACCTTGTTGGGTAAACTCGGTATCGACGCCCGCAGTCTGTTACGCAAAGGCGAAGAGGCCTACAAGGAAAACCATCTGAGTGATACGTCGCTAAGCGACAATCAGTTGATTGATGCCATGATTGCCCACCCAAAACTCATCGAACGCCCCATCGTGGTGAAGGGCGAGCACGCCGTACTGGGTCGTCCGCCCGAAAATGTGCTGGCCTTATTAAAATAAGTGCCCAGCACACTAGCCTTATCACGGGATCTGCAATGACACCTCTCCCTTATATTCTGGTTCTTTACTACAGTACCCACGGCAGCACGCAAGCCATGGCCATGGAAATCGCTCGCGGTATAGAACAGTGCCACGGTATGGAAGCACTGGTGCGCACGGTGCCGCCGGTTTCGACTACGACTACCGCGACAGACCCCACCGTACCAGCGACCGGTGCGGTATATTGCACATACGAAGAACTGGCCAACTGCAGTGGGCTGGCAGTGGGCAGCCCTACCCGTTTTGGCAATATGGCTGCGCCGTTGAAGTATTTTCTGGACGGGACCAGCGATCTCTGGCTGAGCGGCAAACTGATCGATAAACCGGCTGCCGCATTTACTTCAACCAACAGCCTGCACGGCGGCCAGGAAAGTACCTTGCTGAGTATGATGCTACCGCTGCTACACCACGGTATGACGTTGGTGGGCCTACCCTACAGTGAACCCGCTCTAACCGACACCACTGGCGGTGGCACGCCCTATGGCGCCTCGCATTGGTCAGGTAATGGTCGAGGCAACCAACTTGATGCCGAAGAAATCAAACTGTGCCAGGCACTCGGCAAGCGGCTGGCAACCCTGGCTAACAAACTAGCTAACTAGCGCTTGTTTACACTAACGTTATTATTGGATCTCGCATGGCTTACGGCAAAAAAGCAGAAAGCAAACCCATTACACCTACCGAAGCGGCCACACTGGCAGCCGACATACTTCCCAAAGCAAAACTAGGCGTGTGTTTAACCTGGGTAACACTGATTGCCTACTTTCTTTTGTTTGCGATAAACAATACTGTGGCCGAATCCGGTTCGTGGCGCTTTTTTCTGGTACAAACCCTCCCGTTGGCGATATTTATTCCCGGTATGGTGAAACAGCGCTACAAAACTTACAGCTGGTTATGCTTTGCTACGCTCCTGTACTTTACCGCCTACGTAGTCGAAGTGGGGTCGCCCATGGGCACCTTGTCTGACATTATTGGACTGGTATTGAGCATCGTATTATTCATTGCGGCCATGTACACCAGCCGCTGGCTGCAACACGGACAGTACTACGACTGGTTGGCTACCCAGCCAACGGCAACCGAAACCGACCATCTTTAACCTGTTACCAGACAGCACACTAGAACACACATAGAGGTTGATATGAAGGACTCAAAACCCGGCTTTATTCGTCGCTTTTTCAGCTTTATCGGCAGCGCCATTACCTGGCTGCGCAATACGCTGGCCAACCTGTTATTTTTGGTGGTGCTGTTGTTTATTGTTGCAGCGATGTGGCCCAAGGAGTCGGCGGTACTGCCCAACGACGTAGCCCTGCGCCTGAACCTGACCGGCACGCTGGTTGACCAGCTCAGCTACGCTGATCCCATCAGCCAGATTATCAACCCACAAAGTGATTACCAACCCGAAACCCTGGTAAGTGATGTCATAAAGGCCATCGACGGCGCCAAAGACGATGACCGCATCAACAGCCTGGTACTCGAACTACAGGATCTTGAAGCGGCAGGCCTGAGTAAAATGCATGAAATCGGTGCCGCCCTGGAGCGTTTTCGCAGCACCGGAAAACCCATTTATGCCGTAAGCGGCAGTTACAGCCAAGCGCAGTATTTTCTCGCCAGTTACGCCAATACTATTTACCTCGCGCCCATGGGCAACGTGGGTATTATGGGCTTTGCCAGCTACGCTAATTACTTTAAAGCTGCACTCGACAAGCTACATATCAAAGCCCATGTTTTTCGCGTAGGGGAATATAAAGACGCCGTTGAACCACTGCTGCGCAACGACATGTCGCCGGCCTCGAAAGAACATCACCGTAAATTACTGGCACAACTCTGGACTGATTATCAGCAAGGCCTTGAAGCACGCCGCGAATTAACCCCAGGCACTATTCACGATTATGCCGACAACCTGGATAAAAACCTGCAGGCTTTCGAGGGTAATCCCAGCGCGCTCGCACTGGATAAAGGCTTGGTGGATGAAGTGTTAAGTCGCCAGGAAGTGGAAGACAGTCTAGAACGCTTTATTGGTGCGTCTGACAAAGGCAACACCTACCGCCATGTTGATTTTCGCACCTACCTGCGCATGCACAGTCATGTATTTCCGCAGGGCGACGCCATCGGTCTGATTACCGCCACCGGCGCCATCCTGGATGGCGAGCAACCAGAAGGCTCCATCGGCAGTACGACCATGATCAAAATGCTCGACCGCGCCGCTAATAATTATCAACTTAAAGGCTTAGTCATTCGCGTAGACAGCCCCGGCGGAAGCGCCTTTGCTTCAGAAGAAATTCGCAATGCCATTCAACGAGTGAAAGTATTACGTGGCGAAAAATTTCCGGTGTACATTTCCATGGGCAGTGTTGCCGCCTCTGGTGGTTACTGGATATCCATGGCTGGCGATCAAATCTGGGCAACACCTACCACCATCACCGGCTCTATCGGCGTGTTTGGTATTATTCCAACCGTTGACGAGTCGTTAGCCAAACTGGGCATCAGCACCGATGGCGTGGAAACGACTCAGTTTGCAGCGTTGTATCGCCCCGACCGCCCCATGCCTGAGCGCAGCAAGCGCTTGTTTCAGAGTGGTGTCGACCACATCTATCAGCAATTTCTTACGATTGTTGCCGATGCGCGAAACAAAACCACCGATGAAGTTCACGCAGTCGCCCAGGGTAGAATCTGGACCGGCACCATGGCCAAAGAGATTGGGCTGGTCGATGAACTGGGCAATCTTGAGGATGTGGTCGCCGCTGCCGCCGATGCTGCCGGTTTATCAACCTATCGCGTAGAACCGGTAACGCGAGTGCTCTCCCCCAAAGAACTGTTTTTACGCCAACTGTCGCAACAAGTGATTGCCTGGGTGCCGACGCTGTCGATTGCCCCGTCACCCGACTCCCAAGCCGCTTTTTTTGTTCGACAGATGGGCGAAAAAGTATGGACTCAACTGCAGCTATTGCGCGACCCAAACAATATTTACGCCCAGTGCATGACCTGCGATATCAGTCTGTAACAGAGCACTTGCCAATCCCAAAAGCAAAAGCCTCATGTGCGTTAACGCATGGGGCTTTTTATAGATTAGCGGAGAGTCAAAGCCCCAGGGTTTGCTTTACAAACGGAATGGTTAAACGACGTTGCTCTGCCAGCGAGGCCTCATCCAGGCGCTCCAACAAATAAAACAGCTCATTCATATCGCGCGGTGCACGCTTGAGAATATACTGACTCACCTCGCGGCTCATCTCCAGGCCACGACCACGGGCTCGCAGCGCCAAAGCCTCACACTTTTCATCGTCAGACAACGCATGGATGCGAAACGTCACACCCCATTGCAGGCGTGATTTTAAATCAGGCAGGCGAATATCCAACTGAGCTGGAGGCACATGGCACGCGATCAATAAGCACTTATTCGCATCACGCATTCGGTTAAACAAGTGGAATAATGTACGCTCCCAAATAGGGTGCCCCGCCACTACTTCCAGCGCATCAAGGCAAACGATGTCGAGCTGCTCAAGACCATCAAGCAAATGCTCGGGATTAAAGCCACTCACATCCTTCAACGGTAAGTATTGGGCGTGCAAACCAAGCGATTCAGCGTGATGACAAGCCGCCTGCAACAGATGAGTAAGGCCAACACCTGCCTCACCCCACAACAGCACCAGTTGCTCACCCTGATCCGTCAACTGCTGTTTCATACCGACCAAGGCTTGTTCGTTGGGATTGCCCAGCGCACAGAAGAAATTATCAAAGGTGGCATCATCATTTAATGAGATGCCTAACGACAATTGTTTAGGTGTACCACTGCTCATAATGAACGCAATGCCAAAGTTACAACCGATAGTTTTGGCGTTTAACGCCCTTAAGGCGTGCAACTTTACCATATTTGGCTGTCGTCGCCAGTGGCACGCAGGTTTGCAAGTCGATCAGCCCTCTTCCACCGGTTCTTTGGCAGGCACGCGCAGTCGCAGTGGATTCGCCGGTGAACCAATAGGCTGTCGCTGCCAGGCCGGTAAGGCACTGTCGATAGCCTGAATATACTCGAGACGGCCATCGCGCTGCAGGCGCTCCAGGAGAAGTGTTAAATCCCCCTCAGTAAACAGAGTAAGGCTTAGGTTACTCGCTGCCACACCAGCCATCTGCACCCCACTGACCATGGGCAGTTGCTCTAAATAGCGAATAACCTGCTGATAAGGCGCAAAACCATTCACGTTTTGCACGTCGACAACCAAGCCCTCAGGCCCATTAACACTGGGCACAATGGCGTAACGCTTGGCCAGCGTCACCGCCACCTGGGCCAGTGCATCTGCCAACTCGTCATTGGGATCGCTGTTGCGGCTGTCAAAAACCGTTTCACTGTCTTTTTGCCACATATTCCAGTTGACCATCCACTCGCCGCTCGAGGTTTTGGCATAACGCCCCAACACGATTACATCGGCACCATAACGCTCAGAGGCATCACTGAGTGCGTTGGCGTCGAGCCCCCAAGCCTGTTCTGGCGAGAGCGTCACCACATCTTGTAAATCAAGCAGGGGGGCAGTAAACACCACACCAAATCGGTCACCCTGCGCCTCCAATGTTTTATTCAAGCCCGCTATGTCGCTATTGGCCGCCAACCAATGCAGTCCCTCGCCATAATCATTAGCCACCAACCATACCAACACCTGAGGCCGGTCTGCAGGCCAAAATGGCAGCCCGGCCTGACGTAACAAGGTCAACATGGCCGACTCGGAAAAATGCAACTCCAATACGGTTGTTGCAGGCGCGGTAATGTCACCGTCCGAACTCCCTTCTGAAGCCTTCTGACGATAGCGAAACTCCTGCACATAGCTGCTGGCACGCTGCCGTGCAGCCGCTACACCAGCAGCCGCTGGTGCCTCTGGAAAACCGGATAATCGCACTAGCAATGCATCAAAGCCTTCCTTAATAGCCCGGTTGCGCATGGGAGCAGACTGGTCCGGTACCTCGTGCTCAGTCACGTAGAGATCACGTCTGGGTTCCGCATGTACCACACTACTTACTAACAGCACCGCTAGAAGACAACAGAAACGTACCAGCGCTAAATCGACATACTTCATGAATCAACTCATTCCATCTTTTTGGGCAGGCGACATTGTCGACAAAGGCCCTGCAATAATCAAACGGTAAACCGGTTCAGTCATAGGTTTATTCCCGACCTAACGATTGATTCACACCCTTGCAACCACGCTATGACCATACTTCAGCACATTTGTTGGCAATTTACCCATGACGCCACCACAGTTTAACTGATAAAATCGCGCCCTTTCGTAAGTGGATGGCCCGTCTGAATTGCTGAGTCTGAACACGCTGCTGATTTCAACTGCAGCCGAACACAGCAAACCCCCAACGAACTGCCGCCTGACCATTAAACCAACAGTACTGTGAGCCCTATGAGCGATTCATCAGCAAATAAACCTTCACTCAGTTACAAAGACGCTGGCGTAAATATCGATGCCGGTAATGCCCTGGTAGATCGCATCAAAGGCGTTGCCCAGCGTACCAAACGTCCAGAAGTTATGGGCGGGCTCGGCGGTTTCGGCGCACTGTGCGAAATACCTGCTGGCTACAAACAACCGGTGCTGGTTTCAGGTACTGATGGCGTGGGTACCAAACTGCGCTTAGCCATGGATCTTAACCGCCACGACACGATTGGTATCGATCTGGTTGCCATGTGCGTGAACGACCTGGTGGTAGCCGGCGCTGAACCTCTGTTTTTCCTCGACTATTATGCTACTGGCAAGCTGGATGTGGATATTGCGGCAGATGTGGTTACTGGCATTGGTGCAGGCTGTGAGCTGGCGGGCTGTGCCCTGGTAGGCGGCGAAACCGCAGAAATGCCGGGCATGTACGATGGCGAAGACTACGATCTCGCTGGCTTCTGCGTCGGCATTGTCGAAAAAGATGAAATTATCGATGGCAGCAAAGTGAAGGCTGGCGACAAACTTATTGCGCTGGCGTCCAGCGGCCCACACTCTAATGGCTACTCACTGGTGCGCAAAATTATTGATGTTGCCAACGCCGACCTGACGCAAGACATGGGCGGCAAGTCACTGGCTGAAGCGTTGCTTGCCCCTACCCGCATCTACGTAAAATCGCTGCTGGGCCTGATTAAACAAATACCAGTACATGCGCTATCACACATTACCGGTGGTGGTCTGCTGGAAAATATTCCGCGGGTTCTGCCCGCTAACTGCAAGGCCATTATCGATACTCAAAGCTGGGAGATGCCTGCGGTGTTCAATTGGCTGCAGGAGCAAGGCAACGTTGCCCCACAAGAAATGTATCGCACCTTCAACTGTGGCGTAGGCATGATTATTTGTGTATCTGCAGATAATGCCGCTGCCGCGATCGAGGCTCTGCAAAGTGCTGGCGAAACGGCTTTTGTCGTTGGTGAAATTGCACCGCTCAATGAAGGCGATGAGCACGTTGAACTGGCGGGCCTGAAATAATATGGCAGCAACTCGCTCTACCCCACTGCCAGTGGTTGTGTTGATCTCTGGCAGCGGCAGTAATTTGCAAGCGCTCATCGACGGACAGCAACAAGGCCAGTTACCCATAGACATTCGGGCAGTTATCAGTAACCGCCCGAATGTATTGGGCCTTGAGCGGGCAGAAAAAGCCGGTATTCCCGCGCTGACTCTCGATCATACAGTCTATGCCGATCGCGACGCCTTTGATTTGGCACTGATGGATAAGATCGATGCATATAGCCCTGAGCTGGTTGTGCTGGCAGGATTTATGCGCATATTGACACCAACCTTTGCCAACCACTACTTGGGCAGAATGTTGAACATTCATCCTTCGCTGCTGCCCAAATACCAAGGCCTGCATACCCACCGCCGTGCTATTGAGGCCGGTGATGAGTATCACGGCGTAACCGTACATTTTGTAACGGCCGAACTGGATGGCGGACCGGCAGCGATACAGGCAAGGGTTCCCGTGCTGGCGACCGACACAGAAGCCTCGCTGGCGAAGCGTGTTCAGCAACAGGAGCACGTTATTTACCCCATGGCTGTGGCGTGGTTTGCAACTGGGCGTCTGCTGATGCAGGATGGCAAAAGCATGCTTGATGGTGTGCCATTACCCGCCAGCGGTCACCTGATTGACACCTGCGACCATTAAGCTGCGAGTAAGGTGGTGCCCGGAATAATCAGACAAACCCGATTATTCCGGGCTGCTCAACCACATGACAGACAGGGTACTTATGACAGGGATTTACCACCGACTACTGACACTACTCTTCGTACTGACATCGCCTGTGTGGGCACAACCGGGCGATACGGCACCTGAAGCAAAGGCCAGCGCACAGCCGGCGCAGGAACAGCCTCACTTAAAACCCTTTAACGCTGTTTATAAAGCACGCTACCATGGCATTGGAGTAACGGCCAAGCGCGAGCTGAAAAAACTCAACGATCACGACTACCAACTGTATTTTGAGGCAGATTCGTGGATTGCCAAAATCACTGAAATTTCACAGTTTCAATGGAGAGAGCTCGACAACGGTAACTTTCAATTGCAACCGATGCGCTACGAGTACCACCGTGAGGGCCTCGGACGCGACCGGCACGCCTATCTCGACTTTGACTGGATAGCCCGCCAAGTAAAAAATGACGTGGAAAACAAACCCTGGCACATGGACATTACCGATGGCACGCTGGACAAGCTCAGCTATCAGCTGCAGTTACGCCAGGATTTGCTGCAAAATACCGACCTAATTGGCTATAACATCGCCGACGGCGGTAATATGAAGCAATACAGTTTTGATATTATCGACGAAGAATGGCTTGATACCCCGGTAGGCAAGTTAAAAACACTCAAAGTAGAACGTTTGCGCAAAGACTCTAACAAACGAAAAACCTATATCTGGTTTGCTATTGACTGGGATTACCTGATCGTTCGCCTGCAGCACTGGGAAGACGGTAAGGGTTACGAACTGGATTTACATGAGGCCGAAGTAAACGGTCAAACGGTGCAGGGGCAAGCCAGTTAAGCTCTGTGAGTCACTCCCGCCTCTGGCGTTATTATTTAAAGGAAAGCTTATGCAAATTGCAGATAACACCGTTGTCAGCATCCATTACACCCTCAAAGACGACGAGGGCACTGTTATTGATTCATCTGAGGGGCAAGAGCCACTGGATTATCTGCACGGTGCACAGAACATTGTACCAGGCCTCGAAAATCAACTGACCGGCAAAGCCATTGGTGATCAGGTTCAATGCGTGGTAGAGCCCGAACAGGGCTATGGCGATGTCGACCCGGAACTGATTCAGGAACTGCCCTCATCTATGTTCAGCGGAGTAGACCAGCTCGAAGTAGGCATGGAATTTCATGCCGAGACGCAAAACGGCCTTCAGGTTGTTGAAGTCATCGGCGTTGAAGGTGATAACGTCACGATCAATGGCAACCACCCGTTAGCCGGTGTGCGCCTGCACTTCGACGTTGAAGTGGTAGGCATTCGTGCGGCCAGCGCCGAAGAAATCAGCCACGGCCATACACACGGTCCAGATGGCCATCATCACCACTAAAAGTGACGGGCCTGTTGTTAGCAGGCCCAACTCTTAACAGGCTTCAATCTTCTCCTCGCCACAACGACTGCAACGATACAGCGTAATCAGGCGCCCTTGCTTAACATCGAACTGTCGTTCTTTTACCACCAGCCACTTGTGAAACCCGCTGCGGCAAAGGGTTTTACCTTTATGCTTTTCTTTCGCTGAAGGCCGTTTAAACGGCAACACATCACCCATTGCTACGTCTCTCGCTACTCATCACACCTTGCCTCAAAGTATTGCCAAAAGGTATTGCCACAAGGTTGATCCACATCAATATTCAATTAATAACAAATGTTACTTTTAAAATGTTAGACCCATCATAATAACCTGATATCGGACAACGACTATGGCTTACTTTCCAAATAACCCCGGTTTCACTGGTACAATGCATCTAAACCGCTTCGAGGCCGACCTTAACGACCTGGAGCTTGAAGGCGAATTGCCCGCCTCCCTCAACGGTACGTTTCACCGGGTACACCCGGATCCACAGTTTCCGCCAAAATACGACAACGACATGTTCTTCAATGGCGACGGCTCTGTCAGCCTCTTCCGTATCGAAAACGGTAAAGTCCATTTCAAACAACGCTATGTGCAAACTGACAAATGGAAACTGGAAAATGCCGCAGGCAAAGCCCTGTTTGGTGCCTACCGGAATCCCCTCACCGACGACGACAGCGTAAAAGGAAAAATCCGTGGCACCGCCAATACCAATGTGATGGTATACGGCGACAAGTTATTTGCCATGAAGGAAGACAGCCCCTGCTTCCTGATGGATCCACTGACCCTCACCTCTGAGGGCTATACCGATTTTAACGGTCAACTACCCCTACCCACTTTCACCGCACACCCTAAAATAGACCCGAAAACCGGCAACTTTTGTGGTTTTGGCTATGCCACCAAAGGCCCTTTAACGGAAGATGTCAGCTATTTCGAGATCAGCCCACAAGGTGAGGTGTTGCAAATCACCAGCTTTCAGGCACCGTATTATTGCATGCTGCACGACTTTGGCCTTACCGACGACTACGCGCTATTTCACATTATTCCCATCGTATCAAACTGGGGCATACTGGAACGCAACGAGCCTCACTGGCAATTCGACACCACCGAGCAGGTGTATCTTGGCGTGCTGCCCAGGCACGGCGACAATCGCCAAATTCGCTGGTTCAAAGCCAAAAACCCGAAAAATTTCTCAGCTTGTCATGTGATGAATGCTTTCAACGTTGGCACCAAGGTGTATATGGACGTACCGGTTTCCGCCAACAACAGCCTGCCATTTATTCCGGATATCCACGGCGCGCCCTACGATCCCGTCGCTGGCATGCCATATCTCACGCGCCTGTCAGTGGATATGGGCTCAGACAACGATACACTACACTTGCAACCGCTCAGTAAGCTGGCAGGCGAATTTCCGCGTATTGACGAACGTTATGTTAGCCAACCTTACCGCCATGGCTATATGCTGATATTTGACACCAGCAAGCCCTATGCTGGAGAGGGTGGCGCATTCAATGCCGTGTTAAATACGTTGACTCACTACGATCTGGAAACCGGTGAAGAAAACAGTTGGTGGATGGGCGACTTTGGTTCGCTGCAGGAGCCGTGCTTTATTCCCAAAAGCCCTGATGCCGCCGAGGGCGAAGGCTACTTGGTATGCCTGATGGACGACCACCTGCGCAACTATAGCTACCTGACCTTTTTCGACGCTCAACAGGTTAGCCAGGGCCCCATCGCCAAGGCCAAACTACCCTTTCGTTTGCGCCAAGGACTGCATGGCAACTGGGCCAGCGCCTAGGTTCTACCTTAATTGTATTCAATCAGAAAGCCGGGCCTGTACTCGGTCCGGCGCACTCCAGCAGTCGACCCAGGCAGGCCAACCCAGTGCGCTAATGAGCCAGCCTACACACCTCCCATCTGGATGATGTATTCACGGTAATCTCTAACCGACACCCCCTCTTCGCCATCGCAATATACTTGTTTAACGACATAATCAGCACCGTTTCCTGACTGCTGCATTGCCGCTAAATCAATGATCTTTGGCTGTGGTAAAATGTCTCCCTCTGACCCTTTCACCACCAGTACTACCGGTAAGTGATGCGCTTCCGAGTTGGTTGACAGTACCAGCCCCAGCTGCCCGCTACCCAGTCGCACCAGCGTACCCGGCGGGTACAAACCGACCGTTTTTATAAAAAAAAGTGCCAAGCGCTCATCAAACTGCTTACCCCGGCCTTCGTAAATCTGCTTCAACGCATGAGTAGAAGACATAGCGCCCGAATAACAGCGATTGGCAGTCATCGCATCAAAGGCATCAACGATGGCGATTATTTTCGCGAATAATGGAATACTCGCGCCACTGAGTTTGCGCGGGTAGCCAGTGCCGTCCACACGCTCGTGATGGCTATAGGCCACGTCTACCGCACCTTCATAGCCTCCCGGCGAGGCTAGCAAAAGATTGCGGCCGTGAACCACATGTGCCTTGATGCTTTTAAATTCTTTCTCAGTGAGCTTGCCGGGCTTATTGAGTACCTCACTGGGTACACGCATTTTGCCCACATCATGCAACAAGCCACAGATACCGATTTTATGGAGATCCTGCTCCGACATTCCCAGCTTACGACCAAATGCTATCGCAAGAATACACACATTCAAGCAGTGCTCGGCCGTGTATTCATCTTCATTACGCAACTTGGCCATCCACAGCAGCGCATCGGCGTTACGCAAGATACTATCAACACAGTGATTCACTGTTTGCTTTGCGGCTTCGGTATTGATTGCACCACCCAGACGAGCCTCGTCTAGCAGCGTTTTAGTGATACGCTTGGCCGTTTTAAAGACTTTAAAAGCCTGGCCGTGCTCGCTACCGGCACTCACTTTGTTGATATAACGGACTCTAGGACTAGATTTGTGGTGTTGCTGCAGCTGATGATTGCTCACCCATTGATCTTCTGCCGCATCGATCCACACATATTCGGCGTATTTTTCAATCTCGGTAATGTCTTGCAAACTCTCAATCAGGAATCCCTGCATCAAAAAGGGGGTTTCCAACCAATCTTTATCCAGCTTACTAACAAACATTCCGATTCTCAGTTCAGAAACATGGATTTTTTTCGTCTGGGAATCTTTTACGAAACGGCCAACCACCTAGGTTCCTCACATAATGATCATTTCGATCCCCTTTCAGTTGCCTACCGCCCGGCACATGTGGGGCAACTGAACAAGCTCATGCCGTAATAATTATAGTAAAGTGATGGCGTGTAAAGTGAAAACGACGTCAGTTGACAACACGCGAAAAACAGCGGGTAAAAGGCCTGGGACAATACCTCCTCAGGCCTACTCTCTCGAAGTGACCCTATCAGTTACAACACGGCACCTACCGCATTAGCCACATAATCCAGATTACATTGATTCAACCCTGAAATACTCACTCGACTGGATCCAACCATATACACACTGTGCTGATGTCGCAGCGCCTCAACCTGCTCGACCGTGAGCCCTAAAAATGAAAACATACCGCGCTGGCGCTCGATAAATGAAAAATCACGACCACCACAGGCTGCCTGAAGTTTACTGGCAAAAACCGAACGTAGACTGTTGATACGCTCGCACATACCTTGCAACTCAGACACCCACAGTGCACGCAATTGGTCATCACCCAGGATCAAGGCGACCAGTGCTGCACCATGCGCCGGCGGCATGGAGTACATAGCCCGAGTAATGCTGGCCAGTTGGGTATTGCACGCACGAGCAACCGCTGAGCTTTCAGACACCACCATCAATAACCCCGTGCGCTCTCGATACAACCCAAAGTTTTTCGAACAAGAATAGGCAACCACCACTTCAGGCAAACGCTCAGTTAGCAGGCGTACGCCTTGCGCGTCGTCATCCAAGCCAGTACCAAAGCCCTGATAGGCCATATCGACAAACGGAATAAAGCCATTTTTTTCTGCCAACTCTGCCACGCGCACCCAGTCATCTGTTGTCAAGTCAACGCCACTGGGGTTATGACAACAACCATGCAACAGTACCAGATCACCACGGGGCACATTAGTCAGTGCCGCAAACATTTCCTCGCGTTTGAGCCCTTTATTTTCGGCGTCGTAAAAGGGAAAGGTTTTTATCTCGATGCCGGCCTCACCAAACAACGGCAAGTGATTGGCCCAGGTTGGATCGGTTACCCACAGGGTGGCGTCGCGACCCGCAGCGAGACCTGCACGCTTAATTAACCGCGCGCCCACGGACAAAGCACCGCAGCCTCCGGGGGTTTGAATTGCACTGACTCGCTGATCTCGTATGGGGGAAGACGATTGGCCCAGGATCAATTGCTGCAACGCCAACGTGTAAGCAGGCAATCCCATGGGGCCTAGATACGCTTTCGTAGTCTCTTCGGCAATATGCTTCTGTTGCGCCAGCTTGACAGACTCAAGCACTGGCGTTTGACCCGACTCATTTTTATAGACACCCACACCAAGATCAACTTTGGCGGGATTATTATCTTTTTGGAATGCCGCACTTAACCCTAAAATAGGGTCTGCTGGCAAGGACGAAAGGCGATCAAACATGAAGCTACTCCGGAGACAAAAGTCTTATTTTCTCCGGAAGCGAAACAAGGTACAACTGTTTGCCTGCCCAACAGTAGGTTTATACGGTAAAAAATTCTAAAACAAAGGCATAATTATAGAACCAGATTTTCTGTTATGCTGGCAACCTGCAAAACCTTATCTATTATTAAGAAAGCAAAGGAATATGCTGTCAGGTAAGCGGTCGACAGCGTTTGTTGTTAAAACTTGCCTGTCTACAACCGGACATCCGCAAGACTCACGTTATAGAGGGATCATTGTCACTTTTGGCTAAACACTGTTACTGGCGAATATGTGTGGATCAATTATCATTCTCAATCTGTTTTATCATATTAATAGACAGCAAGTAGCAATATGCCGCGGCAATGCCTCAGGAATTATCACTTAACGCACGGGATTGATCATTGTGGCGCAACTTACCGAACTGGACGACTTCGATCGCAAAATACTGCGAGCACTGCAGGAAAACGCAGATTACTCCATGGCAGAACTCGGCGATATTGTCGGGCTTTCTCACACGCCGTGCTGGCGACGCATTAAACGCCTGGAGGCGGAGGGTGTTATTGAGCGCAGAGTAACTTTGCTCAACGCTGCAAAGCTGAATATGGGCGTAAGCGTGCACGCCTATGTGGTGCTGAAAACCCAAGAGACACAGGCCGTCGTAGACTTTGAAGCGGCCATAGATGCCATTCCTGAAGTGGTCGAGTGCTATTCAACCACGGGCGACAAGGATTACTTGCTAAGGGTAGTAGTCAACAGTGTTGAGCACTATGAACAACTGCTTAAAGGCTCACTCACACAATTACCAAACGTGGGTAGCGTAAGTTCAACATTTGCACTAAGGCAAGTGAAGTACACCACGCGCCTGCCACTTTAGGCGGGCGTTAACGGGTATCACCCCTTCCATGACAACTGCGACAGAATATCATCTACCGCCGTTTCCACCGGGCTTTTCGAGCGCAGCATAATAGCCGACGTATCACACACTATGTCGGCGTATTGTTCATACAACGGTGTTCGCTCGGCATAAATATCGGCAAGGCTCATACCCCCTGGCGACGCAATGCCGCGCTGATCATAATTATTCAAGCGAGCAATGATATCGTCGAGAGAAGCTTTTAAATAAACAACCGGACCCAGTGATTTCAATTTGCGCATGCACTCATCGCTATAGACAACACTACCGCCGGTTGCAATGACCGCATCGCTAAAGTCAGTGGCCAATACTACTTTTTCTTCGAGATCACGCAGGGCCTGAAAGCCCTGCGTGTCTAATACGTGTTGCAATGTACATTCGGCAGCCTGCTGAATTACCAAATCGGTATCAACAAAGCTTTTTGCGACAGCTTTCGCCAACACAACACCCAATGTACTTTTACCAACGGCAGGCATCCCCACCAAACTCACACAATTCATGGCAATAATTATTTATCGATACCACCCATGCACATGTATTTGATTTCGACGTAATCATCGATACCGTACTTAGAACCTTCGCGACCGGAACCCGACTCTTTAACACCACCAAAAGGTGCCATTTCATTCGAGATAATACCTTCGTTAATCCCTACAATGCCATATTCCAGCGCTTCAGCGACACGCCAGATTCGACCTATATCACGCGAGTAAAAGTATGAGGCCAGCCCAAACTCAGTATCGTTGGCCATCGCCACGGCTTCTTCTTCCGTAGAAAATTTAAATACCGGCGCAACCGGGCCAAAAATCTCTTCTTTGAAGACACGCATTTCACTGGTCACATTCGACAAAATGGTAGGCTCATAGAAACATACCCCTTGCGTACCTGGCTTGCCGCCCACTACTGCGTTAGCGCCCTTGGCGATCGCATCCTGTACCAGTGCATCAACGTCTTTAGCGGCTTTAGCGTTTACCAACGGGCCAATGGTGACACCCTCGCCAAAACCATCACCCACATTGAGCTGTTTAACTGCCTGGGCCAGTTTTTCGGTAAATACATCGTAAACACCTTCTTGCACCAACAAACGGTTGGAGCACACACAAGTTTGGCCAGCGTTACGATATTTGGAAGCCATAGCACCCTGCACGGCAGCATCTAGATCAGCATCGTCGAAGACGATAAACGGGGCATTGCCTCCCAGCTCCATCGAGGTTTTCTTTACCGTGCCAGCACACTGTTCCATTAATACTTTGCCAACCGGTGTCGAACCAGTGAACGTGAGCTTTTTTACCACCGGGTTACTGGTAAGTTCACCACCAATATCACGGGAGCTATTGCCAACAACCACGTTAAACACACCTTTGGGAATACCAGCTTCTTCTGCAAGCACCGCTAACGCGAGCGCAGACAGTGGCGTTTCTTTAGCAGGCTTGCACACAAACGTACAGCCCGCCGCCAGCGCTGGACCTACCTTACGGGTAATCATGGCGTTAGGGAAATTCCAAGGAGTAATGGCAGCCACTACACCAACAGGCTGTTTCACCACAACGATGCGTTTGTCACCCGAAGGCGCAGCAATCACATCACCATAAATACGCTTACCTTCCTCGGCAAACCACTCAATATAGGCCGCACCATAGGCAATCTCACCTTTGGCCTCTGCCAGCGGCTTACCTTGCTCTGCGGTCAGAATCGCCGCCAAGTCGTCCTGGTTGGCCATCATCAGGTTAAACCAGTTGCGTAATAGATTGGCACGCTCTTTCGCAGACTTAGCTTTCCATTCGCCCATGGCAATTTCGGCCGCATTAATCGCGCGACGAGTTTCATGAGTTCCCAGGCTAGCGATGGTCAGCACCGCTTCGCCTGTGGAGGGGTTAGTCACCACCAGGGTGTCGCCGCTGTCGGCATCAATCCACTCGCCGTTAACATACGACTGGCTACGCAGCAGTTCTGGACGTTTTAACGTAAGCATGAAAATCTCCAATTCCTTAATAACGGTCATCTTGCAGGGGCATCAACTGCGGCCATACCAACCCTAGCCGCGCAAAAGCAGCATTGTGCCATTAATAATCGACGCTTGCATTGCCCATAAGTGGGTGGGTTAACGACCAATAACGAAACATTGAATTGTTTGAATCAATACGTCTCGCTGTAAAGTGATTTAACACTGGTACATAGTACGTTGTACATGGCTTGCGCCGCACTGGACAGGGGGTAGCGATGGCGAGTCACAATACCCACCTGCCTATGCACAGCCGGAGGCTGAATCGGACGACAAACCAGGCCCAGCGTTTCCATCTGCACACGGCATAGCGCTGGTACAGCACTTACACCCAAACCATGTTCAACCATACGCCCGATGGTACCTAACTGATGTACTTCCAACTCTACCGTGAGGCTCAGACCATGTTCTGCCAGGGTGCGGTCGAGCAGTTCTCTGAGCCCAGAGGGTTTCTGTAAGGCGATAAAAGTTTGTGCGGCAAGCGCAGCCCAGGTTACTGAATCCTGCCCAGCCAGGGGGTGTGTGCCAGGCAGCACCGCAATAAATGCATCGTCAAATAGCGGGGTAAATGCCAGATCAGCCATCCCACGGGGGTCAAAAGCGATACCAATTTCCACCCGTCCCTGCATCACCATATCGATCACGCTTTCCGCCACCACGTCATGCACCACGACATTAACCTGCGGATAATACTGGCGGTACTCCTGTAAGACTTGCGGCAGCAGACTGTAGGCAAAACTTGGCATGGCCGCCAAGCCCAGCTTGCCCCGACGCATAGCGAACAAATTGTGCACATCCTCTAATGCCTCATCCCAATCGTGCAGCAGGCGTTGGGCCACAGGAAAAAAGGCTTCGCCCTCGGGCGTCAACGCCAGAGTGCGGGTAGAACGTGCTAATAAACGCCCGCCCACGATGCCTTCAAGGTTGCGAATCGCAATGCTGATGGCTGGTTGCGACAAGTGAATCAGGGCGCTGGCCTCGGCAAAACTGCCGGTTTTGGCCACTGCAACAAAAGCCTTGAGATGCTTAACAGTGATATTCACAACCTAACCTCCGCTGCCATAAGGCCCCTAACTAATTTATTTAAAATATTAATTAATTATTAAAAAAAATAACATTGATAAATATGATGCACTGCGGCAATCTGCGGCATAGTTTTATAAAGTTACATTTTTCTCCCTATTTCAACGCAGGAGTTCGTATCCATGGCCGGTTTTGACAAGGTAGTAACCAGCTACGAAGAAGCGATGGCAGGTCTGGCTGACAATATGACGATTATTGCGGGCGGATTTGGCCTTTGTGGCATTCCAGAAGGCTGTATTGCTCAAATCAAGAGAATGGGCGCCAAAGGGCTGACTATTGTTTCCAACAACTGTGGTATTGACGGTTTTGGCCTCGGCATTTTGCTGGAAGACAAACAAATCAAAAAAATGGTTTCTTCGTACGTGGGCGAAAACGCCCTGTTTGAAAAGCAATTGCTCAGCGGTGAGCTGGAAGTTGAATTAACCCCGCAAGGTACACTGGCTGAAAAAATGCGTGCCGGTGGTGCAGGTATTCCTGCCTTTTATACGGCAACAGGTTACGGTACCCCGATAGGTGAAGGCAAAGAAGTACGCGAGTTCAACGGCCGCCATTACATTCTGGAAGAAGCCATTACTGGCGATTTCGCTATTGTCAAAGGCTGGAAAGCCGACCGCTACGGCAACGTGATCTATCGACACACAGCGCAAAACTTCAACCCCATGGCCGCTACCGCCGGCAAAATTACCATAGTTGAAGTGGAAGAAATTGTAGAGCCTGGCGAACTGGAACCAACGCAAATTCATACACCCGGAATTTACGTTGATCGGGTTATTCAAGGTACGTTTGAAAAACGTATTGAACAACGCACTGTGCGCACAGGCTAAGGGAGGCATTTATCATGGCATTATCTCGTGAACAAATCGCAATGCGTGTAGCGCGCGAATTACAAGACGGCTTTTATGTAAACCTGGGTATTGGCATTCCCACACTGGTTGCCAACTATGTGCCTAAAGGCATGGAAGTGATGCTGCAATCCGAAAATGGTTTACTTGGTATGGGGCCATTCCCTACCGAAGCCGAAATCGATGCAGACCTGATTAACGCAGGCAAACAGACGGTGACCACCATTCCCGGTGCATCGATTTTTTCATCGGCAGAATCGTTTGCCATGATTCGTGGTGGCCATGTAGACCTGACCGTACTTGGCGCCTTCGAAGTAGACGTGAGTGGCAATATTGCATCGTGGATGATTCCCGGCAAGCTGGTAAAAGGCATGGGCGGCGCGATGGATCTGGTAGCCGGGGCTGACAACATTATTGTTACCATGACTCACGCCAGCAAGCACGGCGAATCCAAACTGTTGAAGCAATGCTCTCTGCCATTAACCGGCGCAGGTTGTATCAAAAAGGTCGTCACCGACCTGGCCTATGTTGAAATTCACGATGGTAAATTCTGGCTCAAAGAGCGTGCGCCTGGCATCAGTGTTGACGAAATTGTCAGCAAAACTGAAGGCGAAATGGTCGTGCCAGACGTAGTGCCTGAGATGGAGTTTTAAAGCGTTTTCCTGAGCAACACTGTCCAGTGTAGCGCCCCCTTTCAAGGGGGTTTTTTTCTGGTTTTACGTCATTCGGTTGCGAGCAATCACACCAGCGTTTCAGCTTTAGAAGTCAGCCGACCACTGATTTTTTCTGCAATGAACAATAACCAAAATACACCGAAAGAGCAGAGAAAAAAGCCGATGGCTACAGGGTGCATAGTGGCATCAATTTGGCGGGCTACATAGGCACCAACCGGCACCGAAATGAACGTAGACAAGGTACCAATCATCATGGCCCCAATGCCTGCGCCTTGCGTTAATGGCTCCATCGCCAACGCATTGAGATTGCCAAATAAACCGCCCAGAGCAAAGAGCGCAAAAAACAGATAGGTAACCGTCATCCACAAGGGCGGAACCCCTCCATAAAACCAACTGGCAAACCCGAATACCAGCGACACCAGCATCAATGCGCAGGTACTGAAGCGGGAAATAGCCTGCATACCCAAGCGCACCACCCAGCGGCTGTTAAGATGGGATGCCAAGCCAATGGCAAATGCCAGAAACGCAAATATAAACACGTATTCATCAGCGGCATCGTAAAGATGCTGAAACACCTTGGGCGAGCCACTGAGATAACAAATAAGGCAGGCAAATACTAAGCCACAGGCAAGCGTGTATAACATCACGACTGGGTGGCGGCATATCATCCAGATGCTACTGCCAAACTCTTTAAACGAGAATGGAATTCGATTCTCTGGCTTAAGGGTTTCACCGATGCGTGCATAAAACCACACGCCGCAACTTGCGCTTAACACCCATAATAAGACAAAAATATAACGCCAGCTGTCGGTCAAATATAGAATCAACTGGCCAGACATTGGGGCAACCATAGGCACCACAATAAATATACTCATGATGTTAGACATGATGCGAGCCATTTCTCGGCCCCGGTATTCATCACGAATAATCGCCATACAAACCGTACGCGGCGCTCCCAAGCCAATGCCTTGCACCACACGGCCCACCAGCATCCACGTAAAGTCTTGAGCCGCCACCGTGATCGCGGAGCCCACCATAAACAACCCGATACCCGCCAGCATTGAGGTTTTTCGCCCAAGACTGTCGGCCATCGGGCCAAACAGCAGCTGCCCCAATGCCATACCAATGAAAATCAATGCCAAGATCAGCTGTGCGTCGTTCTCATGCGGCGCCTTCAGGTCAACACCTATCTGATAAAGCGCAGGCAGCATCGCGTCGGTAGCCACTGCTGCCAACGACGATAATGCCGCCATCAAGATGATAAACTCCAAGCGCCCCGCCTTATGTGGCGAGGGACTCTGTGTCGTTACGTTCAAACGTTGTCCTCAAAAAATTAAGCCGCACAACGAATGTACGGCTATATCGATCAAAGCTATATAACATACTATAGCTGATGAGACTCCACTGGTTGTCTCGACAACAGACTACTAGTGTAAAGCGGGCCTAATGGGTAGCCCTTCAACAAGGCGGGCTTCAATATCCAGCAGCTCATCCAGCCGCGCAGTCACCACAGGCTCGGGAAAGTATAGCCGCGCCAAATCAACAAATACGTCTTCATGTTTGGCTTCCGATTCAGCTATCGCCTGGTAAAACTGTTTTAGTTTCGGGTCATCAATAGAGTTGGCGACCAGGCCAAAGCGCTCACAGCCCCGGGCCTCCACGATACCGCCCACCAGCAAACGATCCAGCAGGTATACGTCACTGCCCTTGCGGAAACTACGACGAAACGCATTGATGTAAGGGTCTTTTTCGTCAGCCCCTGGCTGCAATCCTCGGGCATGCAATAGTTTGATCACCTCACGAAAATGCGCCAGTTCCTCAATGGCCAATTCAGCCATCACTCGAACCAGTTCGGTGCGATCAGGGTAGTGAGACAACATCGACATAGCCATACCCGATGCTTTCTTCTCAGCAGCAGCGTGATCGATCAAAAAAAGATCAAATTGCTCCAGCACCGCATCTACCCAATCTTGAGGGGTGGCATAACGCAAAAAGCTCACTCAACACTCCACGCACGTTCTTAAATCGGTAAAAGTAAAACGGCCCGTTTTGCACCGGCCTACGCCTAAGGCGCGCTATTATAGCGGCACATGACGTAACTGTCTGGTTAACGTACGAATAATCCTGGCATGAGAGGAATCTGGGCCTCGCAGGCTTTATACACCGTCTCAGGGTGTCTATAATGGCCGCCTTTAAAGGGCCAGCTGGCCCTGGAAATCTGGCGGCATCACCGATGTAGCTGCCCTTACAGTCATATTCAAGGTAGATAGCATGATCATTAAACCCAAAGTGCGCGGCTTTATTTGTACCAATGCCCACCCACAGGGCTGTGAAGCCAATGTACGCGAGCAAATCAATTACATCAAAGCACAGGGCAGCATTGAAAATGGCCCCAAAAACGTACTGGTCATTGGAGCATCCACAGGCTACGGGCTGGCATCACGTATTACAGCGGCATTTGGTTGCGGCGCTAACACACTGGGGATCTTCTTCGAAAAACCCCCTACCGACAAACGCACGGCGTCTGCAGGCTACTACAACTCGGTGGGTTTTCATAAAGCGGCTGAAGAAGCCGGACTGTATGCAAAAAGCATTAACGGCGATGCATTTTCTGACGAAATCAAAGCCAAAGCTATTGACCTGATTAAACAGGATCTCGGCACTATCGATCTGGTGGTGTACAGTTTGGCATCACCACGGCGCACCGACCCGAAAACCGGCGAAACTTACTCGTCGGTGCTCAAACCTATCGGCCAGAGCTATACCGCCAAAAACCTCAATACCGACACGCTGAAAATCGCCGATATGACGGTTGAGCCTGCTTCGGAAGAAGAAATCGCCAATACTGTAAAAGTGATGGGTGGGGAAGACTGGGAACTGTGGATGAACGCACTCAACGATGCGGGCGTTCTGGCACCGGGTTGTAAAACCGTTGCCTACACCTACCTGGGTGAAAAATTGACATGGCCAATTTACGGCCACGCTACCATTGGTAAAGCCAAAGAAGACCTCGACCGTGCCGCCAGTGCCATTACTCAGTTGCTGGAAGCAAACCACGGCCGTGCCAATGTAGCCGTTTTGAAAGCGCTGGTTACCCAAGCCAGTTCGGCTATTCCCATTATGCCGCTTTACATTTCCACACTATACAAAGTCATGAAAGAAGACGGCTCCCACGAAGGCTGCATCGAACAACTCTACCGACTGTTCACCGAGGGTTTATATACCGACTCACCGCGTTTAGACGGCAGCAACCGTTTACGCGTAGACGACAAAGAACTGAACCCGGTAGTGCAAACTAAAGTTGAAGAGATCTGGCCAGCAGTCACCGAAGAAAACTTGTTTGAACTGACCGACTATAAGGGTTACAACGACGAGTTTCTCAAACTGTTTGGTTTTGGCGTTGACGGTGTCGATTACGATGCCGATATCAGCCCAGAAGTAAACGGCGATTTTCTGTAATTACCAGCATTGCAAACAGACGAACAAGGCCTCTACTCATGAGGCCTTTTTTATATGCCTTAGAAATTAATTTCCAATACGTACTTGCTTGATTTAAACGGCTTTTTAATATCGTGGCCCCACAACTCTGCACGTTTTTTGCCGTAACGTTTTTTGCAATGGTTCACCAGTTGCCAAAAAGGCTCGCGGCCGGGATCAGCCAGAAAGACCTGCCCCACCTTAGATTCAGCACAACGCTCGATTAATTGCTGCCATTCTTTTTTCAATTCTGGCCAAAAACAAATATCAGCCCCTACGACGATATCCACGTGCCGCAAGGTTTTATCGTCGAGAATACTCATAGGGCCTTCGGTAAAATCAATGTCTACCGCATTCTTTTTTGCATGCAAATCAAAATAAGGCTTTACCGCAGGATCGGCATCTATGCCCAATACTTCTAACGATAAATTTTTTGCCAGGTAGCAACTAAGCACCCCCCAGCCACAACCCACATCAACCACCACTTTATTTTTCTGGGGTGGAAATTCAGTTAAAAAGTCCATCAGCACAAAACTGGAATCCCAAATTTTATCGCCATGAATCGATGGCGCATCGTGCCGACGCTGCAGGGAGGTAATATCTTTATGACTACCCAGTAATGCGCTCACGCCGTTAAAGGCAAGCTCAGTTTTAGACGCTGTATTTTTTGCCATAAACTTTCTTTCTCATTCCTTAGTTTACAATGCTGCAAAATAATCAGTATTTTTTGTGTACACTCGATATGTAGAGGGCAAAGACTAGCACGCTAAGGCCACAAGCATAAGGGCAGGCCTCGTGTAATTTTCTTATCGCTCCCAGAACGGGTAGAATTTCCGCTCTTCCCATCGACTGTTTGGATACACGCACTATGACAGAGACACAAATCCTGCCTTATGGAACATGGCCATCAGATATTTCACCCGATCTGCTGGTGAGTGATGGCGCGCGCCTCAGTGAACCACAGTTTGATGACGGTTTTGTGTACTGGCTGGAATCACGCCCCTGGGAGCGGGGCAGAAACTGCATCGTACGCAAATCACTGCAACATCCCGGCGACGAAGCAGAAGATGTACTGCCCTACCCGATCAATACGCGCAGTAAAGCCCACGAATACGGCGGCAGCTGTTACACCGTTGATAATGGTATGCTGTATTTTGTGCAGGCCGACGACCAACGCATCTATCAACTAAACACCCACCAAACAAACTTTGCCCCTAAACCAATTACACCGGAAGGTAATTATCGTTACGCAGACCTGATTGTTGATAATACCCGTGAGCGTTTGCTTGCTGTACGCGAAGATTGCTCAACATCAGAACACGAACCACACGCAGCCATTGTGAGCATTTGCCTGCGCACCCACACCACAACCCGGCTGGTCGATGGCGCAGACTTTTACTCAGCGCTGGCACTATCGCCGTTAGCCGATCAAGTATGCTGGCTGCAATGGCAACACCCTAATATGCCATGGGACAGCACTGAATGTGTTGTTGCTACACTCAACGCTGCCGGAGAGATCACCACCCAAACCACCGTTGCTGGCGACAAACAACCGGAGGCTGTATTCCAACCTCAGTGGTCTCCCGCCGGCAATCTCTACCTGGTGAGTGACCGCAGCAACTGGTGGAATCTGTACCGGGTGGAATCAACCACCTCAGAACTTACAGCGATACACCCCATGGAGGCAGAGTTCGCTACGCCTCTATGGGTATTTGGCATGTCGACCTACGGCTTTATCGACAATGACCACTTGCTGGCTGCCTGCACGCAAAACGGTAGCTGGCAGCTTCTGCTGATGGACCTCAACACAAAAAAGGTTCAGACACTGCCCCTACCTTATAGTGATATCAGCCATGTGCACTGTGGACCACAAGGTGGCGTGTGGCTGGGGGCAGGCAATGCCAGCGGCGGCGATATTGCCTACTGCGACCGACAAACATTGCTTGAACCCTCGCCCCAAACGTTGGATGTGCTGCCATATAAGATCATTCGTACCAGCAGTAAAACGCCGATTGCCAGCGGCTGGCTGGCGCAACCGCAGGCCATTACGTTTCCCACAGGCAACCAGCACCAAGACCAAGCCCATGGTTTTTTCTACGCCCCGGCCAACCCATATGTAGTGGCGCCGCCAAATACCAAGCCGCCCTTGATCGTACTTTGCCACGGCGGCCCCACCGGCAGCACCAGCGCTGCTCTGAATCTGAAAATTCAATTCTGGACCAGTCGCGGCTTTGCCGTATTAGACGTGAATTACCGGGGCAGTACCGGCTACGGCCGCCGCTATCGCCAAGCTCTGAACGGTTTGTGGGGCATAGCCGATGTAGAAGACGTGTGCGCTGGGGCCACTTATTTGATTGAACAAAGCATGGTAGATGAGCAGCGTTTGATCATCAAAGGCAGCAGCGCTGGTGGTTATACGGTGCTGGCGGCACTGACGTTTACCGATACATTTACCCTAGGCACCAGCCTTTACGGTATTGGAGATCTGGAAACCCTCGCACGCGATACGCATAAATTTGAATCACGCTATCTCGACAGCCTCGTTGGCCCTTACCCACAAGATCGCAAAACCTATCTCGCCCGCTCACCTATTCACCATATCGAACAACTCAGCTGTCCGGTGATTTTTTTTCAAGGGTTGGAAGACAAAATTGTACCGCCACCGCAAGCACAGGCCATGGTAAAAGCCCTGCAGGCCAAACAGATTCCAGTGCGTTACGTAGAATTTGCCAACGAAGGGCATGGTTTCCGCCAGGCAGAGAATATTAAAACCATGTTGCAAGAGGAGTGGGCGTTTTATCGCGAACAATTACAGCTGGATGGCTGACAATACAGGCATGCAAACCGCCTGTGAGTGCAGGCGGTCAGGCCTTTTCGTAAACAATCGAATTGATATACCAGGTAGTAACCCCCGCCTCGGTGCGCACCACGGCCTCGTCACCCACTTCCTTTTTCAGCAGTGCCCTGGCCATCGGTGAATCGATAGAAATATAATTTTTGCGATTAAAAATTTCGTCATAACCCACGATACGAAATTTCAATGCTTCTCCATCGTCGTTTTCAACCTCTACCCACGCGCCAAAAAATACTCTGCCTTCCTGCTCAGGGCGATATTCCACCACCTTCAGATGATCAATACACTTGCGTAAATAGCGCACGCGGCGATCAATTTCGCGCAGGCGCTTTTTGTTGTATTGGTAATCGGCATTTTCGCTGCGATCACCCAGGCTTGCAGCCCAGGTCACTTTTTTCGTGACCTCGGGGCGCTCAACTCGCCAGAGTTCATCCAGCTCATTTTTTAAATCCTCGAAACCTTGCTTGGTAATTAAAGGGGTTCTCACGGGCTACCTAATCGCTACACAAAATGGAAAAAACACACAATGATAATACGAACCGTACCAGAGAGTGAACAAGAACAAACACTGGGGACTTTACCTACCTTTTGAGTATTCGTTAACCGTAATACCACTGCACATAACCGTGCCTTGTGTATACAATTCACAACGTTCACAGGCGCTAGCCTGTTTTTGCACCCAAACTTGTAGGTTTATTGAGCGCCTTTATGGCATGACTGATATGACATTACCAACCCTCAACGGACTGGACCTTACCCTCATTATCATAGCGCTGGTCGCAGCAACAGTTATGCTGACACCCGGCATTCGCAACTTACCTTGTTGGCGTGCAACCGTAACCCCACTAGCCTCTATTATTGGCAGTGGTTTTTTGGTGGTGGTGCCGTTACTGGCCAATATTACCGGGCCTTATTCGGTACTTGCCATGGGTGGCATCGTGCTGCTGTCATTCTGGTTGGGGCATGCGATCCGCTTTAACATATTACACGACAGCAAATGTCTCCCACCCAATAGCCGACCACTGGCAAACGGTATCGAACGTTTATCCGACATCACACTCGCCGTTGCCTACGTTATCTCCATTACGTTTTACATTCGCCTGTTGGCAGGCTTTGTATTAACCGGCATAGGCTATTACTCCACCACTAAAGCCAACTTGCTCTCAACCGCCATTTTACTGTTTATTGGTGTGTACGGCCTTACCAGAGGGTTGCGCGGGTTAGAAAAGCTCGAGACGTTTTCTGTTACCCTGAAGCTCGCCATTATTGTGTCGTTGCTAACCGGTTTGGTGCATTACGACTTGCTGCAAGGTTACGACTTGACCCCATTACACAGTGCCAACCAGCCGTGGTTTGCCACCCTCTGCCAGTTGGGCGGCATGCTGCTGATTGTGCAAGGCTTTGAAACCTCAAAATACTTGGGGGTAAGTTATAGCCCGCAAACAAAAGCACGATCAATGCTGATAGCACAGCTCTTAGCTGGCGTTATTTACGTAACGTTTGTCGCACTGGCAATGCCATTGATGAGTAGCTTCAATGGTTCTCCTGCAGATGAAACTGCCATTATTCATTTATCCAGCCATATTACCTTGGCATTACCCGCTATGCTGGTATTTGCGGCTGTTATGAGTCAATTCAGCGCTGCCGTTGCCGACACCATTGGTGCTGGCGGTGTAGTAGAAAACGAAAGTCGCGGCAAGCTTTCTGCATACCGGGCGTATCTGGTCATTACTATCATGGGGTGTGGCTTACTGTGGGTAAGCAATGTATTTGAGCTGGTATCCTTGGCCTCTCGCGCATTCGCATTTTTTTATATGTTGCAGGCGCTGGCTGCCTTGGTGACGACGGCCAGAACAGCAGAAATTCGCTGTCGTTACGTCAAAATAGCTAATTATCTGGCACTTAGCTTACTGCTGTTAGCCATTGTTATTTTTGCCAAGCCGGTAGCTGTCTGATGAATTGTACACAAGCCCAAAAGCGGTGCGCGTTGTGTGGTTCAACTCACTTTATTACCTTTCACCACCTGATTCCGAAGTCATGCCATAAAAACAAGTGGTTTCGTAAACAATTTGAGATTACGGATATGCGCGAACGGGGTATCGACATATGCCGAAAGTGCCACTCTTTTTTACATAAGCAGTTTTCAGAAAAAGAGCTGGGGCGAGAGTTAAACACCTTGGAGGCAATCAACAATAACGAGCAAATCAAAAAATATGTGGCGTGGGCGAAAAAGCAGAAGTGAGGCCTGCAAAAACCAACACAGACCTTACTAAGATAAACCGGTACGTTACAGCTGTTCCAACACTGCCTCGGCAGAACTGTCTTTGATTTCTTTGGCATCAACACCCAAATAGGTTACTACGCCGTCGTCAATAATCATGGCATAACGCTTACTGCGAACACCAAAACCAGCCTCGGTAAGATCCAGGGCTAAACCAATATCTTTAGCAAAAGCTGCACTGCCATCTGCGGCCATAATAATTTCTTCGGCGTTTTGTGACTCGCCCCAAGCACCCATAACAAATGCATCGTTTACCGCTGTGCAGATAATTGAGCTAACGCCTTTTGCCTTAATTTTGTCAGCAAGCACAACAAAACCTGGCAAATGTGTCACGGTACAACCTGGGGTAAACGCGCCTGGCACGGCGAATAGCACTACTTTCTTTCCTTTGCAAAGGTCGCTCAACGATACCGAGTCGATACCATCGGCCGTTTTTACTTTAAACGTGGCTTCTGGCAGTTTGTCACCCACTTGAATAGTCATAATATTCCTCCTTAGTTTGTGGCTGGCCACCATGGCAATAGATTGATGGCGATAGATTGCGCGAACTTAACAGGCTTATGGGTAAAGCACCAGTTATTTTCTTCAGTCATCTATTAACCTGGCCACAGGCCTTGCACAAAAAGAAGCGTAGACCGCTGTGTCAAAAAAAGCATTTTGTTAGCTTTTTCCGCGTAACTTCAATTTTCTTTTGGTATCTTTTCCAAGAAAGCCAAAACCAAGGTAACCAATGGGCCAACGACAAGAGACGCCAGAAACCATACCAGACCGTTTCTATTTTTACTTTGAGCCAATACCGCGTTAATTAGCGCCAAAGACCCCCAACCAACTGCGTACCCGCCACCCAAAACAATTACACCATTTTCCATCCTTTCTTCCTAATACTTATGCATTAAAAATCTCACAAAATTTTCTTCGAAAAGTCAAGCTTATTAACGCCATGAACTCTTCGCACATACCAAACGTAAGCTAACACTGTAAAAGAGACGGAAAAGTGAAGCTTTGGAGGTACCAGGTTCCCCTCGACTGATTTTGCACGCTTGCTTACAAGCCTATTACAAATTACTTTGAATCATCTGTTTAATTATACGAGCCTTCACAAAATGGTCTAATTTGTGAGTTTGTATCCACCATGTTGCAGCTTCCATAAGCAGTTCTGGGTTATCATTTTTATTTTTAAAAAATGCATAAAAAGACACACCTACATTATCACCTTTCGATGCTATTTTTTGATCACAAACTTCGATAATTTTAGATCTTAATTCCGCTCTCATAACTTGATTATTTCACTGTTCCTGAAAAGCTTATAACGCAGACAAAAACAAAGCAGCGTGCAGGCTGAACTTGCACTTCACACGATCGCACCGACACGTTAAGATTTTCGCTGTGGCAGACGAAAACTCGACTTATGCCAGTTGAAATTCTGTCAGATGAGCTCTAAAGACGAACCAACCGCACACGAAAGTTTTTGCCTTTTAATTTGCCGCTGCTGATTTTTGCCAAGGCTGGTTTAGCAAATTTATTTTGCACAGCCACATAAGCGGTAAAATCGAACACATTGATTTTACCAATGGCATCACCCGGAATACCTTTCTCGCCGGTTAAACCACCGACAATATCACCAGGGCGCAACTTTTGTTTTTTGCCGCCGTCGATCTGCAACGTGACCATGGGTGACTGAATGCTACGCAAGGCCTGCTGCTCATCGGCCACCGCAGGTACTGGCTCGGCATCCGGCACGTTGATGCCCGCATTGATTAACCGGGTTAAACGAAAATCTTCGTTGTTGGCTACTAATGTGACCGCCACACCTTTTTCGCCGGCGCGGCCGGTGCGGCCAATACGGTGTACGTGTACTTCAGGGTCGCGCGATATCTGATAATTCACCACCATTTCGAGTTTTTCGATATCCAGCCCGCGTGCGGCAACATCGGTGGCCACCAACACACTGATACTGCCATTGCTAAAACACACCAGCGACTGATCACGCTCACGCTGTTCCATATCGCCGTTAATAGCCACCACTGCCAACCCTGCGTGCTTGAGATAAGCTGCCACTTCACGGGTTTCTTGCTTGGTATTACAAAACACTACACACGATTGCGGCGTAAAGGCTGCCAATATTTTCTGTAATGCGGGCAGCCTTTCTTCGGCCTCACCAATAGTGAAAATACGTTGGTCGATCTGTTGCGACGTATGGGCGGCATCCACTTTTACCATTAACGGGTTGTGCATCACCCGCTTTGCTAACTCGCCAATACTGCTGGGATAGGTTGCACTGAACAACAAGGTTTGCCGCTGGTTTGGTAAAGCGGCCACAATCGCATCAACCGTGTCTTGAAAGCCCATATCGAGCATGCGGTCGGCTTCATCAAGAATAAATGTGTTAACCGACTGTAACGACAACGTACCCTTACGCAGATGGTCGTCAATACGCCCTGGCGTACCCACCACAATATGTGCACCGTGTTCCAACGAACCCGCCTGCGGGCCAAATGGCATACCCCCACAGAGTGTAAGCACCTTTACATTTGCCACCGCACGGGCCAGGCGGCGCAATTCGTTGGCCACCTGGTCAGCCAGCTCACGGGTGGGGCACAACACCAGTGTTTGTACATCGAACCGTTCAGCATCCAAACCTTGGATTACCCCCAGACCAAATGCAACGGTTTTGCCTGAGCCGGTTTTAGCCTGGCCAATCACATCTTGCCCAGCCAATACGGCAGGCAAGGCGGCGGCTTGAATCGCCGTTAGCTGGTGATAGCCCAAATCATGCAAGTTTTTCTGCATGGCATCGGTCAGGTGGAGGTCGGTAAAATGTGAAGGCGTGGCCAAGAGGGACTCCAGACGGCTAAAAAAGAATGTGCGCAGTGTACACCATACGCTGTGGGAGCGTCTGTCGCCGAAACACAAGTATTCATGGATGCCAGGGCCCGCATAGGGTAAGCTGCGCAGCCGCTCATTCGTTCACCTCTGGAGTTCAAACACACGCATGTCATTTGCCAAACTGGGTCTCGCAGACCCTATTGTTAAAGCCGTTACCGAACAGGGTTACACCACCCCCTCCCCCATTCAGGCTCAGGCTATTCCCGCCATATTGGCCGGACAAGACGTTATGGCGGCCGCCCAGACCGGCACCGGAAAAACGGCTGGCTTTACCTTGCCTATTTTGCAGCGCTTAAGTGCTGGCCAGAAACCCGCCAGCAACCATGTTCGCACATTGGTTTTAACGCCTACCCGCGAGCTCGCTGCACAGGTAAGCGAAAACATCGGTGCCTACGGTAAACACCTGCCTCTGCGCTCGCATGTTGTGTTTGGCGGTGTAGGCATCAACCCGCAAATGATGGCACTGCGCAAAGGCCTCGACATATTGGTGGCCACCCCGGGCCGCCTGCTGGATTTATACAGCCAGAATGCAGTGAAATTTTCGTCGTTGGAGATTCTGGTACTCGACGAAGCCGATCGCATGCTCGATATGGGCTTTATTCACGACATCAAGCGTATTCTGAAACTGCTGCCTGCCAAGCGCCAAAACCTGTTGTTTAGCGCCACTTTTTCAGACGATATACGTCAATTGGCCAAAGGGCTGGTGAATAGCCCCGTTGAAATCGACATTGCCCCACGCAACAGTACTGTTGATTCGGTAGAGCAATGGATCTGCCCCGCTGACAAAGGGCAAAAGCCCCGCTTGCTGATTCAGCAGATCAAAGAAAACAACTGGCATCAGGTGCTGGTATTTACCCGCACCAAACATGGTGCCAATCGTTTGGTTAAACAGTTAGACAGCGCCAAGATTAAAGCGGCCGCCATTCACGGCAACAAAAGCCAAGGAGCCAGAACCAAGGCCCTGGCGGAATTTAAAGACAACACCATACAGGTGCTGGTAGCTACCGACATTGCTGCCCGCGGCATCGACATCGACCAGTTGCCCCATGTGGTTAACTTCGAGTTACCCAATGTACCGGAAGACTATGTGCATCGCATTGGCCGCACCGGCCGCGCCGGCGCTACTGGCCAGGCAGTATCACTTGTCAGTGCCGACGAGCTTAAGCAACTAAAAGATATCGAGCGCTTGATCAAGCGTGTGCTTGAACGCAAGGTGATTGAGGGGTTTGAGCCGACCAATCCATTGCCGGAGACACAGCTAGACACCCGCAGCCATAAGCCCAAGAAGCCAAAGAAACCCAAAGTCGGGCATCGTGACGGCCAACACAGTACGCCTAGCGCCCACGCCCAAAAGGCACACCGCAGCAATCGCAATAACACGGGTAACAGCGGTGCAAAACCCGGCCAGCGCTCTGCGCGCAACCCTGGCACCTCTAACAACTCTGCAACGGCAGCAAAAAAAACCCGCAGCCCCTCCAGGCGCCCCCACAACAGCCCTCAAGCCTAACCTGCCCGCCAATGCCACTTGCTGGCATTGGCGCTAGAGCGTCCCCCCAAAGCAACCTAACACCGGTGGCATTGTTATATTTTGCTGCATCGCAACAATGTGATATAACTATCACAATGGACCTACAAAAAAACCTAATAACTACAACGACAAATCCATTAACCTTCCAGCTAGCCAGGGGTTAGTATGAATCAGGCTCATTCAAGCAAACCGGTTACCGTCAGTGCACACCAGAGCGAGCAAAACGGTAGCACTCCGCTCAGCCAAAACATTCGTTTATTAGGGCAGCTGCTCGGCAAAAGTATCAGCAGCAATGGTCGACAAGAAGTATTGGAACTGGTTGAGCGCATTCGCCAGTTGGCAAAAAGCGCCCGTGAAGAGAATCCAGCCGAGCGAGAGTCGTTAACAAGATTGTTGTCTGACTTGACCGACGAGCAAATGCTCAGCGTTGCCCGTGCCTTCAGCCACTTTTTAAATCTGGCCAATATTGCCGAGCAACAACAAACGGTTATGGACAGCCAGATCAAAGCCGATACCTGCACCGATCTAATGCGGCAGTTGCTGCAACGGTTAAAAATGCCTACGTCGCAACTCGACAGCGCGAGTATTATCAATGCCATTAAAGCATTGCGTATTGAATTGGTGCTCACCGCACACCCTACCGAAATTTCGCGCCGCACCTATATACAAAAACACCAGATGCTGCACGATGCACTGGAGCGACTGGGCCAATCTCCGCTGGGGCCGGCACAACAAGAGGCACAGAAAGATCGCCTTGCGCAACTGGTTAGCCAATTATGGAATACCGATGAAATCCGTAAAGAACGCCCCACGCCAGTCGATGAAGCCAAATGGGGCTTCAACGTAATTGAACAATCACTGTGGTATGCCGTACCACAATTTTTACGTAGCCTGCACGCACTGATCAAAGACGAATTCGATTGCACCCTGCCATTAAACTGGACACCGTTTCATTTTGCTTCGTGGATGGGCGGCGACCGCGACGGCAACCCGTTTGTTACCGCAAAGGTTACCAAAGAAGTATTGCTCTCCAGCCGTTGGATGGCCATGGATCTGTTTTTCCATGATGTTGAGCAGTTGTGTGCAGAACTCTCTATTACTCCCGCGTCACCAGCCTTATTAGAGGCTACTGACAACTGCCACGAACCCTATCGGAAATTATTGCGGCAACTGCGTGATGACATTAAAGAAACCCGCGACTATCTCACAGCACGTTTAACCAAGCGTGCCAACAATGCACGCTACATTATTCGCAGCAATGATCACCTGCTTAAACCGTTAATGTTGTGCTACGACTCGCTCAAAGCAGTAGGGTTAAGTGAATTGGCCGAAGGCACCCTGCGCGATGTTATCTGGCGAGTGCATGCCTTTGGTGTTTGCCTGCTGCAATTAGATATTCGTCAGAATAGCGAGCGTCACACCAACGTACTCTCGGAGCTTACCCGCTACCTGGGTATTGGTGACTACCAGCAATGGTCGGAAACCGATCGTCAGAATTTTTTATACACAGAGCTGGCCTCGCGCCGCCCACTGCTACCACCCGATTGGCAACCCAGCCCCGAGGTAAAAGAAGTACTCGATACCTGCAAACTGATAGCGGGTACGCCACCAGAAGCGCTGGGCATGTATGTGATTTCCATGGCCCAGCAAGCCTCCGATATTCTCGCGGTAAAACTCTTGTTGCAGGAGTGCGGCTGCAAAACATTGCCACCCATCGCGCCGCTGTTTGAAACCCTAGACGATCTCGACCGGTCGGAACGGGTGATTGGTGACTTACTATCAAACAATCACTATCGCGCAGCCATTGATGGCGTACAACCCGTCATGATTGGTTACTCGGATTCTGCCAAAGACGCAGGCTTTTTTGCTGCCGGATGGGCACAGTACCGAGCGCAGGAAAGGCTGGTGCAGCAAACCGAAAAACACGGGGTAAAACTGGTGCTGTTTCACGGCCGTGGCGGTACCGTCGGCCGCGGAGGTGCACCTGCTCACGATGCACTGCTGTCACAACCCCCCGGTTCACTGACCGGTGGCTTACGGGTTACCGAGCAAGGCGAAATGATTCGGTTTAAATTTGGCCTACCCGATGTAGCGTTGCTGTCGCTGGCGCGTTACTTAAGCGCCACACTGGAAGCCAACCTGCTGCCACCACCAGAACCCAAACAGGCCTGGCGTGATACCCTCGACCAGCTTGCCGATGTCTCGTGCAAACATTACCGAGAGTTTCTCGAGCGGGATGACTTTATTCCCTATTTTAATGCCGTTACGCCGCTGAACGAGCTGGGTAATTTGCCATTAGGTTCGCGCCCGGCAAAACGAAAAACGACAGGCAGCCTTGAATCATTGCGGGCAATTCCGTGGGTATTTTCCTGGTCGCAAAACCGTTTGCTGCTACCCGTATGGTTAGGCACAACAGAAGCTCTGGAACCTTTTTTCAGCAGCAATAAAACCGAACAACTGGAAGAAATGCAGCAAAGCTGGCCATTTTTCCGCACCCGTTTGGCAATGCTGGAAATGGTATTTGCCAAAACGGAGCCTTGGCTGTTCAACCTGTATAACGAAAAACTCGTCGACAGCGAACAACAGCCATTGGGCGAAGATCTTGTTGCCAGGCTGCTGCGGGTTATCGAACAGGTAAAAACGTTGATTCCATCGCACTGCTTGTTACAAGATAACCCAGTGTCACAAGCCTCTATCGAGCTGCGCAACCCGTATATCGACCCGCTGAATATTTTGCAGGTGGAATTATTACGCCGTTCTCGCATAGCCGAACATGAGCATGAAAAATCGCCGCTGGTAGAAGAAGCGCTTATGGTTACCATTGCCGGCATTTCTGCCGGGCTACGTAATACGGCATAACGCTATGCCACAGCATGCACAAGCGTGCTGTGGCCCCTCTCTTGTTATTAAAACCTTACGCTTTGCGGTACAGGTGGCGAGCTGCCAAAATGGGCAAAAGCAGAAGCCAGCTGAATCTTGCTACTCTAAGCAACTGCCAGATATGATGCCTTAATTACACGTTCCTACACACCCGCTCACCCACTGGATCTTTCCCTGACCAATGGAAATTACATCGTTTTCGTTAGAGCTACTTTTTCTCTTGTTTGCCGTGGCGCTGGTCGCCGGTTTTATCGACACACTGGCCGGTGGTGGTGGCTTGCTTACCATCCCCACCCTTTTACTTGCGGGCTTGCCACCACTGCACGCGTTGGGCACCAATAAATTACAAGCGTTTGTGGGTACGGGTACAGCCACAGTGATGCTTCTTAGAAAGCGCCGCATTACGTGGCGACAAATAAAGTGGCTAATGTTATTTGCGTTTGCCGGCTCGGCAGCCGGTACCGTTGTGATTCAATTTATCAGTACCGATACACTATCACTGGTAATACCCTTGGTGTTATTGGTGATCGCCTTGTACTTTCTGTTTTACAAGCCCAGTAACATTCGCCATACCGGCAAAAAAATAAAGAGCGGGATTTATGCGTACCTGGTTGTACCCATGATTGGTGTTTACGACGGCATGTTTGGCCCCGGCACAGGCTCATTCTTCGCCTTATCCGGTACACTATGCCGCCACAAAGATTTGATTCGGGCCACGGCTATCGCCAAGCCCCTGAATTTTGCTACCAACATTGCGTCACTGCTGGTATTTCTGTTATTTGGCTCGGTAGTATGGCCACTAGGCCTTGTAATGATGGTAGGGCAAATGTTAGGTGCCAGCGCTGCTTCGCATTTTCTGTACCGGATTAACGCCAATTATTTACGCGTATTAGTGGTAGTGATGTGTACACTCATGCTGGCTAAATATATCTACTCTACCAGTGGCTGGTTCTAGGGCCTGTGTTAGGGACGGATTCTAGGGACTAACGCTAAGGGCTGCGCAAAATTTCGCGAGTTTTTTCAAAGCCGTGCAACAACATAGAGAATACCTATCCTGATGCGCGGTTAATAGACGGACCAGTCTATGGGTATTTTGCCCAAGTTGCGCAAGTAATCATTGGCTTTGGAAAAATGCCGATTACCCAAAAAACCACGATGCGCAGACAACGGCGACGGATGAGGCGACTTGAGCACCAGGTGCTTACTACTATCAATAAACGCCCCTTTCTTTTGCGCGTAACTACCCCACAACATAAAAACGATACCTTCACGCTGCTGATTAAGCTGCTGGATAATTTTGTCGGTAAAGGTTTCCCACCCCTGTTTCTGATGTGCGCCAGCCTGGCCCTGCTCCACGGTTAAGGTTGCATTGAGCAGTAGCACCCCTTGATTGGCCCAACTCTGCAGGCAGCCATGGCGAGGGGCCGCAACGCCCAGGTCGGCCTGAATTTCTTTAAAAATATTCACCAGCGATGGTGGTGGCGCTACACCCTCGGGCACAGAAAACGATAACCCATGGGCCTGGCCCGGCCCGTGGTAAGGGTCCTGCCCCAAAATCACCACTTTCACCTGGTCAAACGGCGTACTGTTTAAGGCATTAAAAATCAGAGGGCCAGGCGGGTATACGACGGCACCGGCCGCTTTACGCGCTTGCAAAAAGGCTTTTAACGTCTGCATATAGGGCTGGGTGAACTCATGTTCGAGGTGAGCCAGCCAGGTGGGTTCGAGTTTTATGGTGTTACCTGACATAACGTTGCGTGTTTTACCTGGCAGCTGTTAGGGAACCTCTGAAAAACGATCTGCATTGCGGTTACCGCATTCATGTTGTTCAGCGTGCCTTTTTTCAACCTGCCCTAAGAATGAATGGGAAAATAAAGCAGGCGTAATTCTACCACCAACTTACATAAAATTGGGCACCGTATTACGACACCAGGCGGGAAACTCATCAGCAGGCATAGGCCGGGCAAATAAAAACCCTTGAAACACTTCACATCCCATGGTCACCAGGGCCTTATACTGTTGTTCCTGCTCTACGCCTTCGGCAACCACATCAAAATGCATATGCCGTGCGATAGCCAACATGGATTCCACTAAAGGCTGTATCTGACTGCCACGAATTTCATCAACGAACGACTTGTCAATTTTGAAGCCATCCATGGGTAGTTGGCGCAGATAGGAAAGCGATGAATAGCCGGTACCAAAATCATCCAGTACCACTTTGCAGCCAAGCTGACGCAGTGCCTGCAACTTGTCGCGAGTTGTTTTAAGGTCAGTCAGCAGGGCAGATTCCGTGAGTTCCAGCGTAATTAGCTCTGGCGATACACCCGATGACCGCAACTTATTTTTAAAGTCTTCGACAAAATATTGTTGGGCAAACTGCCATGCAGAAATATTAATCGACAAACGCCCCGGAAAATGAAAGCCAGTACCACGCCAGATTTTAATATAGGCCAAGCTTTGATCCAGCACCCAGTTACCCAGCTTTAAAATCAAACCACTTTCTTCTGCAACAGGAATAAAACGAGCAGGAGAGATAAAGCCTTTTTCCGGGTGCTGCCACCGCAACAGTACTTCGGCACCCAGTGGCTGACCCTTACAATCTACCTGAGGTTGTACATAGATTTGCAACTGTTTTTCTTCCATTGCCAGTCGCAACCCACGCTCGATCTCCAAGCGCTCGCTGACGGCACTCAGCATAATGGGATCGAACATCACAAAATGATTACGCCCTGCGCTTTTCGCCTGATATAACGCCATATCAGCAAACCGAAGTAAATCTAAGTGCGATTTACTGGCGGCGTCATTGTGTGGGTAAAGCACGCCGCCCATGCTGGCAGAAACACTAATAATACGCTCACCCACTTGCACCGGCTGACTGAACGACGACAGCAACTCATTAGCCAGCGTTTCAATTTGCACAAGATTAACGCGTTGACCCTGCCACATCACTAAAAACTCATCGCCACCCATGCGAGTAACAATATGAGAATTGGGCAAATGCTCGCGAAGCCTTTCGCCAATTTTGCGTATCACCTCGTCACCAATATCGTGGCCCAAACCGTCGTTAATGGTTTTAAAATGGTCGAGGTCGATTAACAGCAGTGCAACTTCACCGTCTTCCTTACTACGTTGGATCAAATCACGCAGTAGCTTATGTGTCTGCGCACGATTAGGCAGTCGCGTAAGGTAATCTTCAAAGGCCATCCGATGGATCTGTTCTTCCATTTCCAGGCGCTGCAATTCAGCCCCAGCACGCGACAAAAAAATGTTGAAAATATGCTTATAGTTGTCAGGCATGCTCATAGGTTCGGTACTGACCATCGACAAAATACCCAACAATTTTCCTTCACTGCTGTATATTGCTGAACCAAAATAGCTTTCAATATCATATTTTTTCAGCGATTCCGAGTGAGGAAAATACCTTTGAACATCACGAAGAAATTCTGTACTACCCTTGGTTAGAATCACCTCACTGGGGTTCCCTGCAATAGGGTAACTCTCGTTACTGACTACTTCTCCATCAATAGCACGAGAAATGGTGCGCACCATCAATTCATTATTTTCATCATGTTCGATAACCGCCACATACGCCCCACGCACAGAAAAAGTAGTCAGTAGGTTTAAAATCAAGTTGTCAATCAAGGAGTAATCATTGATAGGCGCCGCTAGCGATGCCATTTTTTCGATCGCAGCCGATACTTTTTCTTCTGCCGTGACATCGGTGTGAGAAACAACAATTTCGATGATTTTACCATCGTGATCATAAATGGGATTAACTGCACAGCGTAATGTCGCCTCTTTCCCCACTACACAACCCTGCAAGCTTTGCCCGGGAACTAATTGTACGAGTTCAACTTTCGACAAAATACGCGCATGTTCTACATCAAACCGATTAAACGGATGCAGCTCGTGGAATATGGGGTGCAGCCCTCGTGCCTCAGGTAAGCATTCTGCCCAGTATTTATCGTAAGCATGATTACTCAGCAGCAGCCGTCCGCTCAAATCGAATACCGCGATCGCTGATTGAGCTTGTTCAATTACCTGATACCATTTATGCAGTTTTACTTCGGCCTGGTTGCGCAATGTAATCTCAACCCGTAAATCGTCGGCCTGCTGGACAAGAACTTTGGCTTTGTGCCGTAGATAATACAACATATCGATACAGCCGAGGATGACCAATAACGTAAAGCCAAACCCCGAGGTGTAAACACCGGAAATAAATCCCTGATTGAGTAATAGGGTATAAACCACCAAGCCGATCTGTATCCCACACCAACTGCCAAAAATTAATGCTCGTACGCGGTTGCCAGCTTGATAAAACACTACAACTCGATAGACGTTCCAGACCATCGTCAAAAAGCTACAGAGGTAATACGTTTTAGCCCATACGCTGATTTCACCCTTTATTAGTAATATCTCTCTACCACTTGCCAATATTTCAAATGTAACGCTCTGTATCACGGCATAGCGAAAACCGTAAGGTAGATACGCATTTAACAGGAGAAAAAAAGCGGCCCAACTACTAATAGCAATCGCCCATGGGCGGATATTGGGCTTGTTGGTATAGATAGCAATAACGAGGAACATGAGTGGGAGAATAATAATCGCTACCGCAGACTGCCATTTAAGAGCAACAATTGCACTGGCCAGATCGGTGGAGGTAAGCATCCTGATATTAGCTACCTGATAAGCGGCGGCAACCCAGCAAATACCGGAAAAAACCCAGAGTAACTCTTTGCGATCGGCAACTCTGCTGATAATGAGGCTCTGCAAACCACCCAAGCTCATAATTCCAGCAGAAAACGTCAGTAGCGTAATGACATCAGGCACAAAATACCTACATGTTGTTTTTGTTATTTATGGTGCGGGTAATGCACTATTATACAGCATGACTTACCCTCTGGATTAACATAATAAGCAGAGGGAAATTTTTAGATCTTCGATTGAAAATCACCATGCTCCCCAATAGTAGTACAAAAAACCATCTTACAACAGTTGATTCACGTGGTCGTAAGTAACAATTACCACAACATAACGCAGTGCCTTACCAATACCCACCAGTAATAAAAACGGCAATAATTTTACCCGCATTACCCCGGCAATAAACGTTAGCGCATCACCACCTACGGGTAACCAGGCCAGTAGCAGGCTCCATTGGCCATAGCGCTGAAACCATACCTGCGAGCGGTGCAACGTGTGCGGTTTAAAGGGAAACCAGGAACGGTTTTCAAAATGGGTAAGATAGCGCCCCAGCCACCAATTCACCACTGCGCCTAAGGTGTTGCCAAGCGTCGCAGTCAGCCAAAGCCAAAACGGCGAGAAGCCTTCTTGCAGCAGTACCACAAGAACAACTTCGGAGTAAAACGGTAACAGTGTGGCAGCACCAAAGGCGCTAAAAAAAAGAATAAAATAGCTCAAAAAAATATCTCTATCGCTCTGTAGGACGACGCTCAGCAACTCGACCTACCGCAGCTGCAAAACACTTGAATAAACGCCGTTGCACAGCTTTATAAGGCAGGTACTCTGGGTGCCACTGCACCCCCAAGAGAAAATCACGCTGCGCATCTTCGACCGCCTGAATAAAACCGTCGCCATCCCACGCCACAGCCCGCAAAGAATCACCTACGGCGTCCACTGCCTGATTATGCAGGCTGTTAACTTTAACACGAGAAGAGCCCAGCGCCCGTTTAAGCAGCGAAGCGTTATCCACCTTTACCCATTTTATTGGTACCGCAGTGTTGCGGTTTGGGGTTTTCTTACGCAGTGGGCGAATATCACGAAACAAGGTACCCCCGCACACTACGTTAAGGAGCTGAGAGCCCCGGCAAATACCGAGAATAGGCAACTGTTTGTCCAGCGCCCGCCGTGCCACCATCATTTCAAGGCGGTCTCGGTCGGGATCATAAGTCGCACCGGCATCACCTGCAAAACCATAGTGCACGGGTTCAATATCGTCGCCGCCACCGATAATTACGCCGCAAATATCTTGTGGTATTTGGGAGTCGAGCACCGTCACATAGCGCCCCCTCAAGCCCACCAACCATAACATGAGGCGTGTGGCCCACCAGCCAACTTTCAACCGTTTGTTGGGCCCGGTAACGACCACTAGTGGTTTCTTATGCGTATTGCTCATGGCTCTGCATAACCCAATCTTTGCACCAGAGGTTTAAGCTCCATCAACCAGCGCTGCTCCAGTGGAAACGTCACACGTTGGAGCTCTTTCTGCAAGCCAGCGCAAACCTCAACCAAGCGCTCCGTATCCGAGGCCAACGCCTCTACCATTAACCAAAGACCCCACGGAAGCGACAAGTTCCAGCGCGGATTATCAATATCACAGTTTGGTAAGCGGTAGTGAAACGTTGGCCTTTTCTGCACCCGCTGGTCATCGATTTTCGCCAGCACCCGTTTTTCATCAAGAAAAGCAAAAAGTGGCAACATATCTAAACTGCGGTTGCGTGTGGGGTTATAGCGTAAATAGTCGTCGATCAACTGTGCCTGGGTTGGCTTGTAGGAAGGCTCAAGCACCAACTGCTGATAATCGCGACCGAAATGACTGATATAGGTAGTAATACGGCGAGTAGTATCAATTTTTTCACGGCTGGCTATCCAGTCATATAGACAGAAAAAGGCCCGCAGGTAATTCACGATGGTTGCGTTTTTAAAATCTGGCAACTCAGGATTAAGGTGCACGCCAAACGCATAGTGCAAGGCATGGCGAGTGCCCTTGGCCCCCTGCTGACGGCATTTAGTGACCAACGGCTGCAAATCTTTCAGCTCGGTCATGGGTATCGGTGGAGATACGATTTCCCAGGGCACTAGTTGCTCTGCGGCTTTTTTTGCCCAGTCAGCAGCGGCACCCAGCCATGGCTCATCCGCAAGCCCTTGGTGTTTTTCTGCCAGTTGCTTTAGCGAACTCGCATCCAGTTCAACCACAAAATCACCGAATCGAGTATCCTTGATGCGATATTCCAGCGGCGTTTTTGCCTCTACGTTGCCACCGTAAAGAGATGTAATGGCGCTACATAAGCCATCGGCGTCAACACCAGCAAACTCCAGTTCAACACCAACACGCCGGTATTGGCCTTGCTCGGTATGAAGCCTTGCGGGCAACCAGTTTCTATCCATTGCAACTCTGTACCTGATTGGGAAATTACTCGTTACCGATTCTGTCGGCCAAAAATGCCAAGATCACGACGAAAAAAAGTTCAGCCGTAATCAGACTTCGCGTATGCTACACAAAATAATAACAATTGTTATAAAATATCAATCAACGTAAACGCTTGGCACTATGTACGGCCAAGCACCTGCAAACGATCACGGCCTGTTAATAAAAACAACATTCAGGATATCGGCATGAACATTACCCAACTCGCCACACCTCGCACGCTCACGGGTGAAGGCCCCGCATGGGACGTGCAAGATCAAGTCCGGCAAAGGGGAAACCTACGTGACAGAAGGCCTGCCGGAGCCCTGCTACCGTGTTGAAACCAACCTAAAGCCTGATTGCAACGGTTGCTAGAGCCTACATAGGACAATCTTTTGGAAGACAGCGTATGAACATTACTCAAACCAAAGCCCGTTTAACACCTGGAAACTGGCCTTCGATCTTTTTTATCTTTTTATTTGGAATACTGGGCGGCGCTAGCGTCACCAAAATGATTCCACTGCAGGGTGACATCAGCAACCTGTTCCACCTCAGCGCGGCAGACTTTGGCTTTTTGATCTCTTTGGTGGGTATTCCCTCGGCCTTGTTTGCCCTACCCAGCGGTATCTTGGTAGATCGCTATGGAGCCCGGCTCATTTTGTTGGCCTGCGCCCTCAGCGGTACTTTAGTTAATCTGGCCTATGCTTTGTGCGATACATCGCTGCTGTTTCACAGCATTCGTTTTGTTGAGGGATTCATGATCTCGGCAACCTATACTGCGGGCCCTGCTTACCTGATGCTCAGTATCAGTCACGTGAGACGGCGCGGGCCAGCCATGTCGTTATGGGCCACTTACATGCCTATTAGTATGACGTTGGCGCTGGCCATTGGCGGCCTTTACGCCAGTAGCGACCACTGGCGCATGCCTTTTATGCTGCATGCGGCAGCTTATTGTGTGTTGTTTTTTATTACCCTGATGCAATCAGACATCACGGTAACGCAGAGTGTAAAAACCTTGCGGCAACGGTTTATTGATGTCGGTAAAGCCTATACCAAACCCGCCATTCTTGTTTTGGGTATTAGTTTTATGGCCATGGCAGGCCTTGGCCTTGGTGCTAACCTTACCTTCCCTGCTTATTTCGCCAAAGTTCACGACATCAGTCTGGCATTATCGTCAGCAAAAATAGCCCCACTTACGCTGATTATGGTGCTGGGGTCATTCATTGTTGGCATTGCTTCCGCCAAAGGCTTCACTGCCAAGCCTTTATTCATCATTACTGCGTTGCTGGGGATCGGTTTTGGCTCGCTGGCGTTTTACCCCGAGATCTCACTCTCAAACCGCATGCTGGTCACGTCGGTATGGTTTGTACTCACTGGTGCGGCAACGGCAACACTAATGACCCTTATCCCTGTCGTTGCTTTACCGGCCGATCGCCCTTCTGCAGCCGCGCTGGTCAATCAGGGCGGTGCTATCGCCACCTTCATCGCACCACCTGTATGGTTCAGCATTACCGCGGGGACTAACTGGTTACCGTTTATGGGCATTATTGTCGGCAGCTGGTTTTTTATTACCGCCAGTGTATGGCTAATGCTGCGCCTTGCACCGGAAAATACCGAATCCGGCACACCCTAGGAGCCTATGTGTGCTTGCAAGGCGGGGATACTATTAGCGACCTTATCCTGGTTTCGGGCAGTCGCTCACTGCATACTGCCCCAAACCCGTTAAACCAACGTAGATTAGCCCGGGTTTAAAGTTATTTTTTACCCTGGTCGCTAAAATCTTCCGGCTTTGCAACCGGCTCAAGCTGCGCTGCATCCGCTGGAAGAAGATAACCCTGTGCGATTGAATCCTCCTTGGCTGCCTCGAATTTCTGACGATAGTTGTCATAGGTGCCGTAAAGCTCACGCAACCGCTTCGCTGAATAGGGTATTTTCGTGTCGTAAGCTATGCCACAGTGGGTTTCTTCCTCTACGGTGTAAGCCGCCGAGGGAACCACAATCCAAGGAGGCCGAACGCCGCCAATCAAGTTTTGAGTGGAAGGATCGCGTACAACCTCCCTCCCCTTGCGTTTAACACGGTCCGCTTTCGGCATGGGTTTTCCTTCGCGTACCCATTTATCCATACTGTCTAGCAGCGCGGCGGCCACAAATTCAGCGGGCTCATCCTCATAATGAACCTGGCATTTCGGATCATCTTCCTTACCTACATCGGCGGCCACAGGCTCAATTTCACCCGTACCGATGTCAGCTGGCCTTAAATGCGGCACGCCCAGCACCTCGTAATAGCGAAGCGGCGGATTATTGGTATCTTTAGGTAAGGCAATGCCGTTGCGCGCATCGTAGCGCAGCGTAGATTCTGTATAGATCGTGACAAACGGCGCATCTTTGGGCATGTGTTTTGGCACTCTGATGAGTTCGCCGGCCACTTCGCCATATGCCATTCTTCCGGTCATGTAAGCATCAATCAACGGCTCACCATCGGGCGTGCGCCACTGCTGATGGCGACCCTGGTCGAGATAGTCCATCCACACTTGTGCAGTCACCGCCCAACTGTTCACATAAACTCGCTCCACATTGAGGCCAGCCAACGGCCCCTGAGGGGTATTGGTCTTCAACAGCAAAGCCAACTGTGCACCCACGCCTTGAGATTGCGGCACGAAGGGATCAGGAAGGTCACCGCGAATAAAGCGTTTCGGATCGTAGTAAAACCCGAGTGGCGAGTAGCGCGAGTAATCGAACTCCCGCATAAATTCGAAATTCACAATTTCGTCGTAGTTGAAGTGCTCGAGCGAGTCTGCTGGGTCATCGCTCTCCGGGAACTTTGGATCCTGCTCCGGTTTGTTGATGTTTAGCGTGTAGCCAACGTAGGCATAACCCTCTCGCAGCAGATACTCACGGGTCAGGATCCAGCCGGCACCGCGCTCGCCAAACCAGGTAAAGGGTTCGATGATAACCGTCCCGTTAAAGCGCGCTGGATCTTTCGGCTTGCGCACCAGAATGCGGGTGATATAGGGCGCGTCGAAAAGGGTTTCACCCTTTGCCGTAATCGCCGGTGCAACGCCCGAGAGATAGTATTCTTCCTCTTTGTATCCGGCCTTGGCGAGATCAATATATTCTGTACCAGGGCGCTCGGCAGACGACAGGGGAACCTTGTCCGTCGGCGGTACAGGCACTACTGTAGGCATCGCTGGAACGTCGCTCTGTGCTGAACTGGCCACAATTAGCGCCGCCAGCATAGTGGCAATCCGTAGAAAGTATGCCGGTAATTTTGTCATAGCCATCATCAGTCAGTTCCTGTTTTATTCAATATTCCAGTGCGAACGGCCTTCTTCATCAACGTCAATTTC
>JBNKFV010000007.1:0-16965 GCA_050289485.1 Cellvibrionaceae bacterium | reverse complement strand
GCGAGACCCCACTTTGACAAAGACGTGTACTCGTACTGGAAAAAGCACTTTTTACAGTGCATGCGATTTGAAAAAGACAGCATTCTGACTTTTACCGCTTGCTCTCCACATTGTGGGCACTTTCTCATCATGGCTTATAACAGCTTAGTATACGTCGCGGTGACGTGTTTCAATTGCGTCAGTGTGACGCATTTTCACAAACCCTCTTGGCGCAAAAATTAAAAATCTTTTCATTTTCAATAAGTTACATTAATAGCAGCGTTATAGACGTGATTAATTGCGTCGAAGTGACGTATATCCACGAAAGAGGGGGTAAAAGTATAAAAACTCCCTTTTAGCCCTTTATTTCAACGTCCATATCGCGTATTTGCGCCCCGTTGATTAGACCTATCTGCAAAATTCTGCCAGATTAACGGCTTTAGGCAATACTGTATAAAAAAAACAGCTGCAGATATACCCAATGAAATCACCTTTTTTGTAGAAGGTCAGGAATGCAATTCGAGCCGAGATGAAGAGAGCGGGCGCCCGCTTTGCTCTTGAGCCTCAACAGCGAGCATACCGACCGTCCCGGATACGGATTAGGGCTGATCATTGTCAAACGGCTCACTGAAGAAAATAATCTGAAATTTACTGCGCAGTCACATCCTGGCCGAGGAAGCAAAATGTCTATCTTTCTATCCTCATCTCGCTTCACATGAGCAACCTGACCAAGCGATATAAAACGCTTCTTCCATTAAAGCGTAACCTTGCAGATAGTAGTGCTGTAATTCCGCTCGATCAAACGGCCTGTGAAGGCTTTCAAGAAAATACGCTATACCATTAAGCTGACCTGCAACGGCAGAAGGATAATAGGATTTCGCCTGCCCAACAAAAACAGGTAACGACAACTCTTTCAAGGCAGCATACTTTTTTGGCTGTCGGCGTAGTAATCTTTACTAACGAGCTCCCCAAACTGCGAATGCAGATTATGAATGTCTACCTCGAGCGTTTCGACTACGCCATCCTCGCCTGAATTTTGAGAAAATTGAGAACAATGCAATATTTTTAAAATCCGTTTCAAGCCATTACCCTATCATCAGGCTTAAAAGAACCTTAGTGGCTAGTCCAATCTTGAGTTTGATATTTGGCCAATATTTTATCCAACTCACCATTAGCACGCATCGTGCGAATACCTTGATCCAAAATCCGGGCATATTCCTCAGATTTAGGGTTATGCAGCGAGAAAATAGCATAGAGATTGACTGGCTTTCCTAAATCTCCGGCATATCGAACGGTCTGCTCAACGTCGAATTGATGAACGTAATAATCAATTACAAACCGATTATCTAATATAACGTCTAATCTGCCTGCCAATAACTTTTTAATATTTCTGCCAAACGCATCATCACCAGACAAAAATTCAACATGCTTTTTATTTTGGGAAATAGATAGAAAACCGGCCAGTTCAGGATAGATTTCTCCCGCGACCAAGCCCAGTGTTTTGCCTGCAAGCGACTCAACACCATTATAAACCCAACCATTACCTCCTTTAACGTAAAAGGAAAAAATATTAACGCCGATTGGCACCTGGTTTTTAATCACTTTATCCGCATCAATTTCGTCTTCACGCACGCCGATAATGACATCGATATCGCCATCATAAACACCTTGCAGTGCACGTACATAAGGCATATTCACAGTAACAACAGAGCACCCCGCATCAAATAGAACTCTATTAAGCACGTCTACAGCGTATCCTTTGGGCTCGTACCCCACTTTGTTGATATACGGCAACCATGCACCGGTAGCCAACACCACGGTATCGGCAGCGGCTATTTGGGTAATGAGCAACAGGAGAAAAGTAAGAATAATTTTATGGAAGAGGATTCGCATGAGTACTCTTTACGTGTAATGTAATCCGTTACAAACTCGACTTCGGAGCCTCCCTCTTCCGCAGAGGGGGTGGAACACCACCATCCAGCACCAACCAGGCTCAAGTATAATCTATGGGTTGATCTACACTAAGTTAAAGTATACAGATATCATTAAGCACAGCGTAAACTAATGGCTAATGACTTTGGGGGCAGCATACACCGTTCGCACTGGCACCAACAAGAAAAGCATGCCAAATTTATATCAGCTGGCCAGTGCTTGTCATCTCACTGGCCACTGAGGTTAACGTCTTATCAACAAAATGCAGTACTCAGTAAAACATAGGGACAACACAATGAAAAACAGACTACATCGCAGCACACCCAGTTTTTATAAAGCCCTACTGCCAGCCTGTATCAGTGCAGCAGCATTTGCCATGACCGCGTCCGCACAAACCAGCAGTGGGCCCAATGCCATCGAAGAGGTCGTAGTTACCGGCACACGAAAAGAAGGGCTTTCACCCACCGAAACCCTGTCGCCTATCGATGTATTAAGCGGTGGAGAACTTACCCAGCAGGCATCATTTGATTTAACCGATTCGTTAAGCAAGGTGTCGCCGTCACTCAATACGCAGCGTTTTCCTATCGCCGACGGCACAGCATTTGTTCGTCCGGTAACACTGCGCAACCTCTCACCCGACCACACACTGGTACTGGTCAACGGCACCCGGCGACATCGCTCCGCACTGGTTAACCTGCAGCTTGCGCCATTGGGCACCGTTAACCAAGGCTCGCAAGGTGTTGATTTTTCTGCATTTCCTTCCGCTGCCATCAAGCGCATAGAAGTGCTACGCGACGGCGCATCGGCACAATACGGTTCTGACGCTATCGCCGGTGTGGTTAACCTGATTCTCAACGACGCCAGCGAAGGCTTCAGCCTGTCCACCCAGTATGGCGAATACAGCGAGGGTGATGGCGAGCGCTTTACCATTAGCGGTAACGCTGGTTTCGCTTTGGGTGACAATGGCTTCCTTAACCTGACCCTCGAACATGCACAATCAGATATTACCAGCCGTGGCACACCGCGGCCCGATGCCGCAGCCGTGGCCGATATCGTGGGGGCAAACCTTGTCCCCTATAATGGCTATGGCCAACGCTGGGGTGACCCGGATATCGAAGCGTTAAAATTCTTTGCCAATGCGGGATTCGATATCAATGAAAAAACCACGTTGTATAGCCATGTCAGCTATATGGATAACGAAACGCTCTCTGGTTTCTTTTATCGGGGCCCGGTATTGCCCACAGCAGCCGACAACATTGCCAATCCACCGCGCACAACCCTAATGACCGATACCAATGGTGACGGTATTCCAGACGCTGCCAGCAGTTCCTTGGTTAACAGTATTATTGGCCAGGGATTGAACCCCGCAGACTACTTAACGGCTGATGCCAGTAGTCCAAGCGGTTATGCATTGTTGAATCCGATTCACACCCTATTCCCTGGTGGCTATAGTCCACTATTTGGCGCCAATATTACCGATTACGCCTTTGTATTTGGGGGCCGCGGGGACATCAACGAAAACCTGAGTTACGACATTCGTGTGCGTACCGCCGAAAACGAAGTGGAGTACGTGCTCAAAAACAGTATTAACCCAAGCCTGGGCAGCCTTTCACCCACAAGCTTTAACCCTGGCACTCTGACGCAGGAAGAAAGCAGCTTTAACGCTGACTTTGTTAAAACCTGGGACAGTTCGCCAGTTAACCTTGCCTTTGGTGCTGAGTGGCGCAACGAAACCTACAAAATTGGTGCCGGTGATGCCGCATCCATTGAGGTGGGCCCAACCTTCGTGCAATTTGGCGTAGGCTCCGACGGCTTTCAGGGTTTTCCCACTGAATCAGCTGGCTCATTCGATAGCGAAAGCTACGCCGCCTATATGGATGTTGAAACCGAATTTAACGAGATGTTTTCTGGCGCTGTGGCATTGCGCTATGAAGACTACGAAGAGTTTGGCTCAACACTCGACTGGAAACTGTCTGGCCGCATGGCCGTAAACGAGATGCTGGCCTTCCGCGCCACCGCAAATACTGGCTTTCGTGCACCAACGCCGGGCCAAATCAATACGCTGAACGTAACCACCACGTCTGATTCAACTGGCGCACTGATACCCAGTGGCACCTACCCGGTCAACCACCCCATATCGGTAGCCTTGGGCGCGCAGAAACTGGATCCGGAAGAATCAACAGCCTTTACCCTGGGCATGGTATTAACACCCCTGGATAACCTTACGATTACCGTTGATTACTACGATATTGAAATCGAAGACCGTATCGCCCTGCAAAACTTCACCATTGGCGCCACTGAATTGGTGCTGTTGAACGCAGCAGGCATTCCCAATGCGGATTTACTGAATGGCAGTAACGGTAATTTCTTTGTAAACGGGTTTACGTCGGAAGTAAAAGGGGTCGACCTGAATGTACATTCAAACTTTGCACTAGGCGAAGGTTTTCTTGACGTGGATTTTCGTCACAACTACAACCAACAAGATGTCTCTGACGTAAATCAAGATACCATTAACGCAGGCCGCGTCTATGACCTTGAAAATCAAGTACCGGAAAATAACTCAGTACTCACGCTCACCTATAATCAGGATATTTTCTCGGGCTTAATTCGTTTTAACCGTTACGGTGACTGGTCGTCGACTGGCGGGCTCTTCGGCCCTGGTGATGCATCAGACGCTAGCAATTACAGCGGCGCTATTCTTATCGACCTCGAAGCTACTGTAACGTTTGCCGAAAATTACACACTAGCAATTGGCGGCGAGAATATTGCTGACGAATATCCAGACGACGAAGCAAACGGCGTGCTGCAATTTCTTGGCCAAAAATATGCAGTTACCTCACCCTTTGGTTTTAATGGTGCGTTCTGGTATATCCGCGCCAGCGCTGCGTTTTAGTCCCTGTTGCACAGTATTCCCACCCTCTCGAGGGTGGGAATATAACAGGCTATTTCTTTTCAGTATTTACCGACTAAGATAACGGACTCGCCTAATTAACCGGCACGAACGGTTCTGCGAAAAACAGTAGGCCATGGCTAACCACAATGGGCAGCCCAGCGGCTACCCATTGCAAAAACGACTACAATTTAAAGCGTATTCCCACTTCCAAACTTCGGCCCGGCTCTGGCGCAATGTTTTTCAATAGCGATACATGATTGCGAATTTCTTGATCAGTCAAGTTATTCACCCGCGCAAATAACAACACGTCATTCTTGGCCTGAATATCCATATGGTATTCCACACCCAGATCAACCCGGTAATAGCCATCAGTTTTACGCAAGGCGTCACCGGCGGCATCCCGATCTGTTTGTGATGCGGCATTCACATAATTTACATAAGCACTGAGGTTATCCGTATTGTATTCCAGGCCCGACCCAACACGCAGTGGTGGTAATCGTGGTACATCACCACCCGCCTTAAATGTGCCTTCAACCGTATCGCCAAAAATATTCAGGCTCAGATTATTTGGCAGCGGAAAGGTAACCTTGAATTCTGCCCCCGTAAAATCAACATCAGCTTGTTGATAAGCCAAGACTGGCAAATCTTCGGCGATCAATCCGGTATCTTCCAAGGCGATAAAATCAGAAAATTGATTGTGGTATACGGTCATATAGCCATAAGCACGATCACTTGTGTAATTAAGCGTGAGATCCAAATTATTCGAAACCTCCTGAGAGAGGTTCACATCACCCACTTCCACTGCTTGCGTTGCCTCATGGGCTACCAGTGAATCAGCCTCGTTACCAAAGTTGGAATACAGCTCTTCCACGGTAGGCGCACGCTCTGCACGGGAAAACGACACACCAAGATTCCAAACATCGTTAATATCCCAAAGCACCGAACCTGAATAACTAAAACCACTGAAGGATTCGCCTTCGGCACTGAGCATGTCGGGATCGATCTGCTCGTGGTCGTAACGCAACCCCAACTCATAAAGCCATTTACCCTGCCGTAAGTTCTCGATTATAAACAGGCCCTGAGCCTGTGTATTTGATGCTGGAATAAAGCTTTCTTCACCCACGGCGGACAAATCACTGTCTTTTACTTGAATACCCACAGCACCCTGCCAACCGGCAATGGCAGCATGGGTGAGTTCGAAGCGTCCTTCCCAGCTGTCTTTATCGAAAACGGTGCCGACCTCACCGGTATTTTCAATTTCTTTATGCTGGTAATCCGTATAAGTCACGTGCGCCCGTGCACTTTCCCATACCGCAGGCAAGTTATCCCAGCTCCCATTGATATCGTAGCGGGTTTGGTGCATGTCAATTTTTACACCGTTAACTACCTCGCCTTGTGCTTCATCACTCAATGGAATGCCGTAGAGATTTTTCATATCGCTAACACTGAAGCCAAGATGCCCCTCATCCAGCACCCAAGACGCACCGCCAGCCAAGGTACTACTATGGCCGCCGGTATTGGGTAACACACCGTCACCGCTGTAAGCGGGGTCGACAGTGGTATCAAAGGCCAGCCCCGGAATATCGCTGTTGTGCCAATCGTGATACAAACCATCGAAATGCCAGGCGATATTATTTTGCCCACCCTCAGCCTTCACTACTGACGTAGCGCCGTCGTCATGGGAAGAATAACGTGTTTCTACTTCTAGTGCGGTTTTCTCTGGAACATGACCGGGAATACGATTATCGATAACATTAATCACACCCCCAATAGCGCCACCGCCATACAATAAGGTGGCCGGCCCACGCAACACCTCAATAGAGTCGGCCAGCATCGATTCAACCACAACCACATGATCAGCACTTACCGCCGACACATCTGAGCTAGACGTACCGTTAGCCAATGTCTGCACACGAGGACCATATTGCCCACGAATAACAGGTTGCCCAACGCCTGCGCCAAACGATGCGTTAGCTAAACCAGGAGTTTGCTCCAGGGTTTTACCAATACTACTGGCTGCTTGCCGCTGTAAATCTTCGCTATCTAAAACCGTAACCGGCAACGCTGTTTCAGCCTGCGTTTTTTGCAGAGGCATAGTGACCAATATATTTTCCATGCTCTTAGAACGCGTGGATTTTGTTTCTGCTGCATACACAGCAACGGAGGAAAATGAAGAAAAGATGAAAACGTTAGCAACAACCGCCGCCAAAGGCTTACGTATAAACATGTTAATTCCTGAATAATATTCACTGTATTTTCGGCATGCGCAGCTACGCCCGCAGCAAACCTATGCAAGGCACACAGCGACAGGCGTCTGCGGAAATCGCAGCGCAAACCGGTTAAAAAGAGATTACAGATTATATTAAGGCAGGAGGCGCTCGCGCTTGATAGCGCGACCAGGGAGTGGCAATCGTAAGAAAATCGACTGCTGCGACAACAGCAGTCGACAGCTTGCCAAACTCAATCGTTAAAGGGTTGCTGTTAATACCACCTGCGCTGAGTTGTGCAAACGCAAGACATTCAACACAAACGCTTTGGGTCGAATCAGGGTGACTATCGTCAACCGACTGTTTTTCCGATGCAAAACTAAGGTGGCCGCTTGAGCCATGTACCAACAGGCGAATCTTTCCATCGCCAGCACCCGACAAATGCGAAAACGCATGCAACACCAAAGCCTGCTGAGCAATCAGCAGCACTAGCGCAAGAAGTAAATAAAAAGGCTTTGGTAGTTTATGCATAGGGGTAAAAGTGTATGCGAAAGGCAGTGCAATGATAAGCGTTTATTTTGTGCTGTCGTTCACCAGTAGCAAGGCGAGCTTTTCCATTCGGTCTAATCCAATATCGGCTTTCTCCAGAAAGTCATTGTCAAACCTCGACGGATCAGCCCAATAGCGCCCAGTAATATCACACCGTTTTGACAATTTTGTTAACTTTAAATCAGCGAGGCGAAAGCCCAATGTGGTCCATAGTTTTGTCAGCGCCTCTTCCTTGTGGTGGTCGGGTTTGCCATCATCCCGTAACTGGCGCAAATACACCTGAGTTTGCCTGGCCGCAACAATTACCGCCCGCAAGGCTGCAACCGACTCCTGCTTGCGCTCATGGCTGGCACGACGCAAATTGGTCAGCCACTGGCGGAGATGTTTAAGCAGCTCCCACAATCCTGTAGAACTGGTAATAGCCATCGTCTATTCCTACGATACAGTAGCGGCCATATCGGCCTGTTGCTGGCGCTGAATATGCCGATACAGTAACCAAAGCCCAGCAACGCCTAAGCCGATATTGGAAATGGCAATAGCCATAAAAATACCGTTAAGCCCCCAGTAATATTTCAGCAAATACACCAATGGCAACAAAACAATAATCACACGACACGTGCTCACCAGCAAACCCGGCAACGGTTTTGCCAAACCGTTAAACGCCGCATTCACCGACATGACAATGCCATAGCCAGCGTAACTGATAGGCACTAACAGAAAGTAGGCGTCGGCTACTTCAATGGCAGATGCCGATTCCGTAAACAACCCTGCCAGAAAATCACCGGCAAGCCACAACACCAGCGCACAAGCTCCCCCCCAAGCCAAGGCAAACTTAACCAATATACGCATGGCCTCGTGCAGCCGGCCGTAGGTTTGAGCGCCGGAGTTTTGACCAAAGAATGGCCCCATCACACCCGACAATGCATAAAATACGGTGAGTGCAAGCATCTCGATTCTTAGCGCCACACCAAAACCGGCAACAGCCGCAGCACCATACGCTGCCACCATAGCCAATATAATATTACCCGACAAAGGCACAATCATGTTGGTAGCGGTAGCCGGTAAACCCACATGCAAAATCGCCTTGAGTGAGGCACGAAAGTTATTCCAACCCTCCCATAAACGGCCAAACACCGGTACACGGTAAATGAGTATGTAATACACCAGCAGCAGGTTTAGCCAACGACTAATCACCGTTGCCAACGCAGCACCCTGCATCCCCATTTCTGGAAAAATGCCATAACCAAAAATCAGTAGAGGGTCGAGAATCACGTTGGTAAAAAACGCCGACATCATGATAAAACTTTGCAGTTTGCTGTGGCCTCTCGCCCGAAGGGTGGCCATACACACCGATGGCACCAACATCGCGGGCACGCCAAAATACCAGATGTTCATGTAGTCGTGGATATACTCAAGCACCTCACCTTGTGCCCCCAACAACAAGAATACCCAATCATTGAAGTACCAGCCCAGAAAGGCCAGTACAATAGACATAATCCAGACAAAGGTAGAGGCATCGCTGGCTATCCGCCGCGCTCGTTCTTCTTCACCTCTGCCTAAAGCACGTGACAATATCGATGTGGTGCCCGATGTAATGCCAATCGACACACTGATGTACATCATCACAACGGGAAAGGTAAAGCTAATGGCTGCCAGTGGCTGTACACCCAACTGTGCAATAAAGTAGGTGTCGACCACGTTAAACGACATAGACACCACAATAGCGAGCACCAGCGGTACGGTTAAGCGGTATAAGCTATCGCCCACAGCACCACTGAGCATAACGGGGTTTACCGACTTACGGACAGACGCAACCATTGAATCCTCAAGTTTGCAAAAGGGCGCAGTATAGCACTGGCCCATAAAAAGGAAGTTAACGCAGAGAGGGATAACCGCTAGCGGTCGATTTGTTGCTGCATTGCCTGTTGGCGTTGATCGAGTACCTGCTGGATATTCTTGGCGTCGCTCATAACATTTTCCAGCCCACCCTTGAGCAGCGCATCGCTGTTATCTTCGCCGGTATCTTGGTTTTTTTGCTCAATGTAGGTGACCGAGCCACCGGTATTGCGAGGTCTCTCCTCAGACTCGGCGTTATCGGGCAGCGGTGTGGCCTGAATAATATTGGTGTTGTTATTAACGACCACAATATCACTGGCCGTATTTTCCGGCGGCGTATCAGAATATTGCCATACGCCATTGGCATCGCGCCATTTATACACGGTAGTGGTTTTGGGCGCTGGTGAGTCAGTTAAGTCGCTTACTTCACGCGCAACGGTCTCTTTAGCGCCTTTGGCGGCCTGCAAATAGGCCTGGATGTTGGGAATAAATGCCTGGTAATCTAGCCAGGGCTTGCCATCTGGGCGCTTCAACACAAACAGCCCGGCCACCCCAAGCAACAGAACCCCCACCATCAGTTTGACAAATAGTTTCATGCACTCTCACTCTCGCCGTCCATTACCGAGTGATTATAGGCCAATTAACGGGCCAGCCCTAACCGCAATACAGTAAGCCTCGAGACAATCGCACTGTTTATGTCGCCGCACTGGGACTTTGAGTAACGGCTTCAAGAAAGTGCTCAATAGCATTCACTGCCCGCGGCTCTGTCAATAACGGGGCATGGCCACGATGAGCTACCTCGACGGCACAACAGCGAGGATGCTGATTGCGCATCGCCTCAACGCATTCGCGTGTGAGAATGTCGGAGTATTCACCGCGCACCACTAGCAACGGAATATTCTTAAGGTAGTCAAACACTGCCCACAAATCTGGTGATGGGGTATCCCCCATTGCTTGCATAGGTACAGCAATGTTGGGGTCGTAATTTAGTATAGGACGGCCATCGTCGCCTTCGCGGTACAGATTTCTGGCAAACAGCGCCCAATCCTCTTCGACAAAATCGGGATACTCTCGTTGATGGCTGGCAGACAATGCCTTCGCGGCCTCATCCCAATTAGCGACCGTATTGGGTTCTGCCACATACTCTTTGATTCGCTCTAAACCTGGCGCATGTACCTCTGGACCAATGTCATTCAACACGATGGCACCTACCCTCTGAGGCTGTTGAGTAGCCACCAGCATTGAGATTAAGCCACCCATTGATGTGCCAATCAGTATCACTTTGCCTAACCCGAGCTTGTCGAATAACGCCAACATATCTTCTGCGTAGGTTGCCGGATGGTAATTCATCGGGTTAGGGTCGCAATCACTTCGGCCCCGGCCCCGCACGTCAACTGCCACTACACGGTACCCCTGTGCCAAATGGTCACACAATTGCGCAAAATCTGCCGAATTACGAGTTAGCCCATGTATGCACACAATGGTGGGAGGCCGCTCACCCTCATGAACAGAAGGGCTAAGCAAGCGCGCACTATCTGCGTGCTGATAATCCCTCGCATACAGATTTAGCCCGTCGTGACTTTTCCACCAAATGTCTTTGTAACTCTCCATGCAACCGCCCTCCATCCCGCTCTACTTAAAATTCGTAAGCCACTTTGGCGGTCACTGTGCGTGGCGCGCCGTAGAAAGCAAGTTCACCAGAGCCCAGGTTATAACCACCCGTTTTGTATTCTTCATCGGTCACGTTCTTAGCGTAAAGGCTGGCTGACCAGTGACCATCTACCGAGTACCAACTCGCACTCAAATCAACCAACTGGTATGACCCAGTCTGATCACAGGTACAGGTCACATTGTTGAAATTGCGGGTTGCACTGCGATAAGAAAGCGCACCATTGATTACCACGCTGCCCCGATCCCCCAGATCCATGTCGTAGGTCAGCGCAAATTGCCCGGTCCACATGGGCGCATTCAGCATTTCCCAGGTATCGGATACATCCACGCCATTGGAAATAACTTCTACCAGGTCGGTATCCATATACCCCAAGGCCACCGAACTGCTGAGGTTCTCCGTCATCTGCGCCAGCATTTCCAATTCTGCGCCTGAAATTTCTGCCGTACCGGCATTCAATACGTCTGACGAAATATAAACAGGCGCAGGTTGCCCAGTCTGCACAGTTAACTGCATGTCATCGTAATCCATATCAAAGACTGTCATGTTCAAACGCAAACGGTCAGCCAGCAATTGCGACTTCACACCTACTTCGATGGTATCTACTGTCTCGGGGTCATAACCATTAATTAAATTCGGGTTGGCCGATGCATTACCACGCATGTCGAAACCACCTGATTTAAAACCTTCGGCAAAACTGATATACCACATCACATCATCATTCATTTGCCAGTCAACTTTGAGCGAGCGGGTTATTTCGCTCCAATCTTTTTTTGCCTGACTGTCGTCGATGTCACTGGAAACAATTAATACGGTATCGTTCGCGGGATCACCATAAGTAAACCCGCTGCCTTGCGTAGTGGTATAGGGGTAAGAGTTTGTGGTGTTAAACAAATATTGCAAAATGTTCGAGTTTTTATCGTCTTTGGTTGAGCGCACGCCAGCAGTTAATGTCAGGCTATCGGTAAGAGTCCAACTGGCATTGATGTAGCCCGCGATACTCTCGGTATCGACATCACCGGCGATAGCCAAATCAGTATGCGTACCATCCATAAAAGGTGCGCTGTTCAATACCACATCGAAGGCGCCTGCCGAGTTCCCTTCAAAGTAATACACCCCACCTACGAGGGCCAAACGATCAACCGTATAATTTACCTGCAATTCATGCGACTGCTGATCGTCGGAATATTTAGCAGGCACATCGAAGGCGTCCAGTGGCGTGCCTTCAAAATCAATAAACTGCTGGGTTTCACCTTCCCGATCGGCATACACATATTTCAGCGATAACGCATCGTTCACGCTGTATTCTGCCGTCAGAGAGAACCCTTGATTCTCCACATTCGATTTATGGGTGGTACCACAAGCAGAGTCGTAGCGATCACCGGATGCCAAAAACAACTCACCGGTAGCAGGGTGACGCAGAACCGTCTGATTTGATTGTGTACCGCAGATCTGGTTGGAATCGTCGTCTGTTTTATCGGCGGCAAAGCGGAAGAACCACGCATCATTCGGCGTAAACTCTATACTGACTCGTCCCACCAATACGTCTTTATTATAGTTTTCCTCAGTGCTGGAAAAGGTACCCGTATTGATATCGTAGCCCGTCTGCACCTCGCCATAACCATCTCGATTTAAGGTTGCCACCGCAGCACCAATAAACAACTTGTCCGCAATAATGGGCAACTGGCCCGACACCACTAAATCCTGCTGGTTGTAAGAACCCAGCGCCATACTTACCTTACCCGATGCCTCGCCATTCATTTTTTTGGTGATGTATTTAATGGCGCCGCCTACCGTGTTTTTGCCGTACAGCGTGCCCTGTGGGCCACGCAGCACCTCAATGCGCTCAACATCAAACACATCCATCACCGCCGCTTGCGGGCGCGCGTAATACACGTCGTCAACATACACACCCACACCTGGTTCAAATCCCCAGAGTGGGTCTTGCTGGCCAACACCCCGAATATAAGCCGTTAACGTTGAACTGGTGGCACGGCTCGCACGCAACTGCGTATTGGGTGAACTTTTTTCCAGATCGGCAATGGTCGTAATCGCCTTCTGCTCCAGCTCCAGTTCGCCGTATGAGGTAATCGATACAGGCACCTGCTGCATATTCTGTTCTCGTTTCTGGGCGGTAACCAGAACCTCTTCCAATACACGGCCACCACTTTCCTGCGCCGCAGTAATTGCCGGAAGAAGTGACAAACCACAAACACTCATCGCAACAACTAAAGGGTTTTTCTTAGGGGAATATGCGTTCATAGGGCACCTTTTATTATCCATTTAACGCCTCAAGTGTAGACCTACACATAAAAGCAGTATTGTTTTACCCAAAAATTCAACATTTGTTGAAACAGAAGCCGAAAAATTTTTCAACGGATGTTGAGAATAAAACAAAGTTATTCAACTAACGTTGAATTGTCAAGAAGAAACGCTTGCCTCTCGTCGTTTCACCCAAAGCATTCTTGTAACCAATGCAGTACCCGTAAAAGCTATTGAGAGCAAAATAGCATAACTGGCCGAGACAGCCGGATTGGAAACGCCGCCAAAAAGGTTCCAGTAAAAGTGTGCAAACAAACCCAGCAGGGCTGCACTGGCGACAATCCACAAAGGGAGTTCAGCACGATAAAGAACGCCGAACAACACAGGCACAACCGATGCAGCAGCCAAGCCATAAACCCCTTTCTGTGCGAATAGCCCGATAAGCGCCGGCGGGTTCCAGGCAATCACTAAACCAATCACACCCACACCTACCAGCACCCAACGAGACAATGCCAGCCCCCGACCATGATTCGACGAAAAGGGTCTGACAATATCATTCACCACCATAGCCGACAGAGATACCAGAATACCGTCTAGTGTACTCATGCCCGCAGCCAATAGCGTGATAAAAATAAATGTTAGAGCCAATTCACCCGACAGCGACCCAACAAACTCAAACAGCAGGTACTCCCTCACAACAGTGTCCTGGCTTGAAATGTCCATCCCCGCCAAACGGGCATAAAAACCCAGCATTAAAATCAGTGTAAAAATGAAGCCCACCACCACGGTGGTACCGATAAATTTGCCAATATCAGACTCATTTTTTAAATACAGTACTTTGGTAAGAATATGCGGCTGTAACATCAACGCAAATGTCACAATAAACCCGCTGCCAAACACCGAAAAGAAACTGTAATACAAGCTGCTCTCACCGTTGAATGGCGCCGCGTAACTTTCCCCCACCGTTTTAAGGGCGGAGAAAAAACCACCCTCGAAATAATCTAACCCCTCGATAAACAAAAATGCCGCCACGCCCAGCATCATCACGCCTTGCAGCGTATTGGTATAAGCATGAGCGTAGGTGCCACCCATCAGCACATAACTGAACACAAACAGCAACACAATCACCAGCGCGGTCTTCTGATCAACGGGAAACAACCCGGTCATCAACAAGCTGCAACCCACCAGAATCAGTACTACAAAAGTAATCGACAACAGATTGATTAAAGCAAAAAACAGGCTCAGGCCTCGGTGCTGATAACGGTGGTAAATCCAGTCGGGAATCGTTAGGGCGTTGTGTTTATCACCTAATGCCAGGAAACCTTTCGACAGCACAACAAACGCGGTAAGAATACCCAATGAGCCTGCCACACCGTAATGTAAATACGCCGATAGTCCATGCACATAAACAAACCCCGGGTTAATAACGAAAGTGGCCGTTGACGCTATCGAGGCCGCCAGCGTTACCCCTATCAAATATGGGCTCATATCTTTATTGCCCTTAGAAAAGCCGCTGATATCCTTTGTACGACGCATCCCTTTCCACGAAAGCCAATACACCAACACCACGTAAAAAATGGTCAGTAGATATTTGAATATTTCTGCCGGTAACATGGGATACTTCCATTAATCGCTATTAGAATTTCAAACCACTATATTCAACACTTGTTGAATATGCAATAAAAGGCAAAACAAGCGGATGAAAAGTAAAAGCGAAAAACGCGAGAGAATACTGGATGTGGCAGAAGCCTTGTTTGCCCGTCATGGCTACGACGGCGTAACCATGCGTCAGATTTCTACCGGTGCCAAAGTTGATGTGGCACTGGCCAATTACCACTTTGGCAAGAAAATTGATGTGTTTTACGCCGTATTCAATCGTCGGGCCGAGCTTTTGAGTAACACTCGCCGCGAATTACTGCTAAAAACGCAGGAAGAAAATAAAGGCAAACCGCAAACACTCGAACAAATTATCGAGGCCTTTCTCCTGCCTCTCAAGTTTGCTCAGGAAACCGGCGACCCCGGCTGGAAAAACTATATGGCACTGTTAGCCTACGTGATGACCTCCCCGGTTTGGAACGAAACCCTCATGCGGGATAACTTCGATAAAAATGTTGGCGAATTTATCGAAGCCTTGAAACTGACTTTCCCAGGCGCCAGTGAGGAAGATATACACTGGTGTTATCACTATGTTTCCGGGGCGCTCGCGCTCACTTTCGCACAAACGGGCCGCATTGATCGACTCTCTGGCGGTAAATGCCACTCTTCAGATTTTGAATCCGCCTATGATCGAATGATCCCATTCGTGGCTGCCGGCTTCCGTGCAGTTTGCGGGGCAACTTAAAAAGATCCGCCCTTTATATTTGCCGCACCGCAGCATTTCGTATATATTTTTAATAATATGCGATTTTCAAGCTAAGGGAGGCGTTATGCGACGCGTGGTATTCAACCAAAAAGGGGGGGTAGGCAAATCCAGCATTACCTGTAATCTTGCTGCTATTGCAGCGCAGCAAGGTCTCTCTACTCTCGTCATCGATCTCGACCACCAATGCAATAGTACGCAATACCTGGGGGCTGATGAAAACTCAGATCACACCATTGCCGACCTACTCGGCCAAACTGCTGGCTGGTTCTCTACTTCAAAAACGGCTGATGCATTTATTCAAGATACCGCCTTTGATAACTTAAAGGTTCTCGCTGCATCTCCTAAGCTTGCAGGAATGGAGCGGGAGCTGGAGAGCCGGTATAAGATGTTCAAACTACGTAGTGCTCTCGACGAGCTAGATGATCAGTTTGACCGCATTTACATCGATACCCCACCCGCGTTTAACTTCTATACCAAGTCAGCCTTGATAGCGGCCAATAGTGTATTAATTCCTTTTGACTGCGATTGTTTTTCCCGGCGCGCGATTGAATCAGTGCTTGAGAGTATTGGTGAGCTGAAGGAAGACCACAATAAAGATTTAGCCCTCGAAGGCCTTGTGATTAATCAGTTTAATACCCAGGCTCGGTTTCCGAGTGAGCTGGTAAGTGAGTTGAGGAGCACTGGCCTACCAATTTTTGATAGCTTTATCAGCAGCTCAGTGAAAATGAAAGAGTCCCACCAAGCCGCCAGGCCGCTCATTCACCTGTACCCAAAACACAAACTCACCCAGCAATTTTTGGATCTACATCGGCAAATGGATGGAGTTTAACCATTCAGGCGAGATGATTAGGACGTCTCTTTTTCCTATTTGCATGGCGAGCGATACAGCAAGCATAAAAAAAGGCCCATCCGTTTGGATGGGCCTTTTCTGTATTTAGAAGCCTGAGAGCCTGCCCCGCGAGTGCTTTGAGTGTGATGACCTACTTTGTGTGGCGAGCATGCTCGCCATCCCGTCGGGACGCCCTGTGGCGCACCAACCTCGCACCTGCGGTGCAGAGGCGGCCACATGTGCTCAAGCGCGGTGACACTACCCCCTCGTATCCTAAAAAAACAAAACCCCAGGCTCTCTCGAACATGGGGTTTTCTTTTTTAGAAGCCTGACGATGACCTACTCTCACATGAGGAGACCTCACACTACCATCGGCGATGCATCGTTTCACTACTGAGTTCGGGATGGGATCAGGTGGTTCCAATGCTCTATGGTCGTCAGGCAAAC
>JBNKFV010000006.1:0-13144 GCA_050289485.1 Cellvibrionaceae bacterium | reverse complement strand
GCAATGACGACATGGCCGCCGCCACCGTCGCCGTGGCTCACAAGCGCGGCCTGGACGTGCCCGGGGACCTCACAGTGTGCGGTTTCGACGATACAGCGCTGGCCACCACCATCTGGCCGGAACTCACTACCATTCACCAGTCGATTATCGATATGGCGCGCGCCGCCGTGGACCTGCTGGTGACCAAAATACGCGCCCGCCGTGCGGGTAAACAGGGTGAATGTAGGCACCTGCTACTGGACTTCACCCTTATCCGCCGCCAGAGCGACGCACCACCACGACAGCGACCTCCGGTCGTGGGTAAATAAATCCTGGCCAGACGCTCCCTATATACTATCCATCGTCGATGGCACTGCCATACAAAAGAACTATACGTCATTCATCTATATACCCAAAGCGTTTGAGATTTTTTATAGACCAGATCAAATCCGGATAAGTACAATCGAACTACCCAGTAAATATAATGCCTGGGGTAATCCAATTGCCTCCAGGAAAAATTTTCCCGAAAGTTATTATAAAAACGGCGCTCGCGCTCGATGGTGGATGCGATCCTCCCGCGGCGGCGGAGTGGGAATGTGCGAACATTGGAACCTGCAAATTTCGTAAACTGCTTTGCCAACGCTTTATGCTCTTTTTCCCCTGCCGTGTTTAGAAACTTATCGAACGCCTCTCGTCTATATTGCTTAGTGAGTTTATAGGTTGCTTTACAGGTTACCGACAGGCAGTATTCCTTATGCCTGAGCAGGTTTTGCCTGAACACCCTTTCACTTTCCGGCGAGCCCCTTTCATATATTTTCACATCATGAATACGGTCCACGAATAAATAATAACAGTGATAGTACAGAGACAGGTCCGCCACTAAATAGACAGGCAGGACTTTGCTCACCCCCTCGGGGCTTTCGACCTCAACTTCACATGAATAATAGGTTTTGATGTACTTAAACGGAAATGCGTGGTCCATGGAACGGTTGGAAAAAAGCACGCGCAAATTTTTAAACTGAATAATTCGTTCGTTTTGCAGTGTAAATTTATTATTCAGCTTTTCCTCAAAATCCCAGTTGACCTTGTAGCGCTGATCAAGCCCGTAAAATACCAGGTGAGACATCAGTTCATTGAGCTTTAGGGAGACATCTTTGTCTTTTACCAGGCTACCGCTGTTTCTCAATGCGTCGCTGTGAGTGATTTCCTCAATATGACCCAGAGCGGGAAGGCAGCAGACACCACTATCAATCAAGCGCAGCGCCAGGTCATCGTCCTCCCATCCCCAACCATATATCAGCGACTCATTAAATCCTTCTACAAACAAAAAATCCTCCCGTTTTACCAAGGTCAGCCCGTAAGGAATCGTCCCCTGTTCTCTCTCGGTTCGCGCGCCGCCAAATATAAAGTAGTTTTTTTTCCTCTCAAGCAGCTGCACATGTTTCGAAATAAAATCCGGATGCAGTATATTGTCACAGTCCATTATCAGGACCCAGTCGCCTGCAGCGTGGGATACCGCGCTGTTTTTGGCCACGGCCCTCGACCACTCTTTTTCTTTGTCTGTATGTTTGTAAACTTTGACTCTCGGATCGCAATAGTTTTCCCTAATTTCTTCGTATGTACCCTCCTGGCAATCGTAATCAACAATGATTATCTCCAGATTTGTATAATCTTGCGCCAGCAGTGCATCCAGCGATTTCTTTAAATGACTGAGTCGGTTTCTGACGTGTGTGCAAATCGAAACGAGCGGTTGGGAAATCATTGTCAATGTACTGCCTCCTCTGGCAAATACGGGTACAAGATCCGGGCTATTCCAAAAAGCTGTATACTTCCTCGCCGCGGTAAGCCTGTTTATCCAATTTGATTTCGGTGAGCTGGCCCTCGGCAATTTTCAACAGCCTGTCGGCACATTGGTAGTAGTATTGCTCATCGTGGGAAATAACAATTAATATCTTTCCCTGCTTCTTCAACGCCGGGATAATTTCACAATAGAACAGCTTTTTAAATTCGGGGTCCTGATCGGCCGCCCACTCGTCAAGCAGGATAACGGGCCGGCCCTCCAAGTAAGCCTGCAGCAGCGCCAGGCGCTTGCGCTGCCCGTGGGAGAGATCCAGTTTGGATAGTTTACTGTCATGGGAAGACACTACCGAAGTGAGTTTGAGCCCGCTCAGCATAGCGCTGACTTTCAGGTCCCCACAAGGCTCGCCCTCGCCATCCAGAACATCCTCAAACAGGCAGAAATCCGGCGCTACGATGGAGAAGTAATTGCGGTACTGCTCAAAGTTTTCATCGGTTATCAATTTATTATTGAAGGTGATATGGCCCGCTTTCGCCGGATACAGACCGGCAATGAGCTTGAATAACGTGGATTTTCCGCTGCCGTTACCGCCGATGATGAAGGTTGCCTCGCCGGGGTTAAAATAGGTGGATATCGGCCCCAGCGCAAACGACGCTTCATGGCCTTGCGCCGACTCCACTTTATACACGTATTCGATGTTGTCCAGACGCAGTCCCTGCCGAAGCTCGTCAATTTTTTCAAGCGCTGGCGGCTCCTCCGCGTTATCCCAGCCACTGACCTCCGCCAGTCTCAGACTGTCAATTTTTCTGAATGCCACTCTGGCGTTAATCAGTTCATCGAAACTTTCAATGATTTTCTCTATCGGTTCGAGTAAAAACAGCATGGTCAAGATATATCCGATTATAACTTCCCTACTCAGCATCAGATAATCATTGACGATGTAAATGATAAAGCCCAGCAGCGCAAAAAGCAGTAATTGCCCCCACTGATCGACAACCACCAGTGTCGATAGCACCCGCGCCGTGCGACTGCGCACGTTCTGTGCGGTACTGATAATTTTTTGCCAGATGAAGACATTTCTGGGCGAGTTGAGCGCCAGTTCCTTGGCCCCGCGCACCACGTTCTGGTAGTGGTTCATCATGTGATCGGTTGCTTCCCGAATCGCCACGCGATCTGCTTTGGTTATCCAGATTAGCGCGCCGATACTCAAAGCGCCGATGCCGATAAACGCCAACACTACCGCAAGCAATGACACTGACAGGTAGGCCATATAGGCCAGACCACTCATGACCATCGCCGTATTTACAAACAAAACCGGCAATACATGAAAGTACCGCACCGCCGTGTTCATATCTTCAGTCAGGGTGGCAATAACCTTCGGAAAACCGATACGTTCGAGTTGTTCAAACGGTGTGAGCAAAACTCTGCGCACCATTTTCATCTGTATATAGTAACTGACGGAGGCGACCAGCTTGGCATTGATCATTTCCGTGCACATGCCCACCAGAAACAGTAGCAGTATCGCGGCAATAAACAATTTCAAGGGATATTGTATGTTTTCCAGGCCGTTACTGACGGAGTCGTTGATGATGGCAATAACACTCATACTTGCCAAACTGAGCAAAATACTCATGGGAACCGTAATGATCAGGTACCACTTGTATTTTCGGTATAACTCACCATATAAACTAGTGCTTCTATCCATAGCTCTTTTCATCTAAAATTCTTAAGGTGATTTTATTCAAGCCCAGCCGGTAGACTGTTCGCCCCCAATCCTATCCCCTGGCCTGGAGGGCCCGTCTCGACGTGTAACAAAAAGCTCAATAGGTTAATCAAACTGGATTTTTTTTGACTGACCAGCCCGACAACCACCGCCTGTTCAGCTTCATGAACCCGAAATTTCGCCGATACAAAAGTTGCCGCTGTCAGCGATTGCCAACTCGCTCCCGACAACGCGTAGGGCTCGATGGGAATGCCACGCCAGTTTCTGTCAAAATCCCGATTGCCATTGATGTCGTGAAAGACAAACAACGCATATTCACCCCGGGGAATATTTTTAAATATCCAACGCACTTTGCCTTTTCTGGCGGGCGTGCGAACAATACAAAACTCCGCTTCTTTTTGCCGCCATTGGCGCTCAGACGACAGCAGTGATATTTCAATGCTACCCGTATTGGAGGTTACCCCGTGAATATCAACGACAAGATCGCTGGTTTTGCCCGCTTCCGATTCAGTCAATGGCGCCTGTAAATCAGGCCTGGCCTGCAGGTGCAGGCTCAATACACATGACAGGGCTAAAATAAAACCGGACGCGATCCAACCTGGCACAATCAAACAGGCACTCCAATACAGTCACCCGACAAAGCGTTTGCAGGCAATTATTCTCAGCCAGGCGCGGTAAATCAGCTCCTATTTAGTAGGCAAGTGTCAGCAAGTGTCAGCCGGGTAACCTTAGCGTGATCGCGGCACCGCCGAAGCGGCTTTTCCCTATACTGAATGCACCATTATGCAGCGTTATAATTCGGTGCACTATTGCCAGCCCCAGACCAAAACCGCCGGTTTCACGACACCGGCTCACATCTATTCTGTAGAACGGCTGGGTCACCACCGAGTGGCTTTCCTCCGGTATACCCGGGCCGTCATCCTCCACAGTGATCGATGTTTCTCCCATTTGCAGCTGTTTCGCTTGCAGTAGAATTTTTGAATTCCCGTAGTGTTGTGCATTGCGGATAAGGTTGCTGACAGCCCTTGAGAGACTGCTCTGACATGCTAACACATAAAGGTCCGCCGGGCACTCAAGCTGGATGTTCGTAGCGGGTTGCAGCGGTTGCAATTCACTTCGCAGCCGCTGCAATATGGGATTGAGCCGAAGCCTCTGGATCTCCAGCTCGGTCTGGTGGTTTCTGAATTTCGAATAGGTCAGCAATTCATTGACCAGGCTTTCCAGGTTGTCGATATCGCCGCTCATTTCCGCAACATGGGCTTTCAATTGCCGCTGTTCATCAATCGTCTCGGTCATGTCCACGGCGAATCGCAGCCTCGATATCGGTGTGCGCAACTCGTGGGAAGCCGCTCCCGTCATAATCTCCTGGCCGCTGACGAGTTCTTCAAGCTGCGCTGCCATTTGGTTGATCGCTATCGCCAGCCGGTTCAAAGGCACCGGCGCCGATTCATCGGCGCGGGATCGCAGCTTTCCCGAACCGATCGCCAGGCTGGTGTCTATCAATTGATTTACATGTCGAATGATCGGCCGCGCCAACAGATATACCGCCACGGCAAAACCGATTAACAGCATAATAATAATGGCCAAAGCGATATAATTGTATTGGACATTAAGATTTATTTTCGGTGTGTAGGTGATAGCCTTATCGGTGTTGAGAAGCGGGTAAAACACTGTGACCTCATCCCTGACAAGGCCACTTTCCACCTGCACCAGAAGACCTGTCGACTGTATTTGCTGTTGTTGCGACAGCGGTAGCTCTGTCAGGTTGACAATATTGATCTCAAAAGGTTGTTCGGCCTGCGCATCAGTGATAATCACCGGCCATTTTTCACTGGGTTGTGCCTGCAGATCCAGGGTCAACATATGGTTGACCGCCTTGGTCATTCGAATATGGTCTTCAGCCACAGCCAGCTTATACTGATTGTCGAAAATAATCGCGACAACGGAAAGGGAAACCAGCAGAGCAAATGTGACTCCGATATAAAAGCGCAGAAAAAATTTCAGCATAATATCAGGCTTTGATAAACAGGTACCCCTGGCCGCGTACGGACTTAATATATTTATAGGGCGGCTCCGAGTCATCGAGCTTTTTACGCAATGTGCATACCCGTTGATCCAGCGAGCGGTCAATACCGTCATACTCGATACCCCTTAAAGAGGTAAACAGCTCATCCCGGTTTAAGACTTTTCCCGCATTGCGTAAAAAAATCAGCAACAGGTCAAACTCGGCATCGGTCAACTCCAGCGCAGACTGGTTTTTCAGGGCTACCCGGTTGGGGATATTCAGTTCCAGATCCCGCACCCGAATCAGTTCTTCAGCGGCCCCATCCTCACTGATGAAAACCCGCCGCCTAAGCAGAGCGTTGATTCTGGCCAGCAGTACATGGGGCCGCAATGGCTTGGCGATAAAATCATCAATCCCCAGGTTTAGCGCCGATACCTCGGTAATATCATCGTTTTTCGCCGTGATCATAATGATCGGCCGGGTAAACCCGGGCCGCAGGGACTGGCAGATTTCAAGTCCATCCTTACCCGGCAGCATCAGGTCCAGTATTACCAGGTCCGGTTGCGCAGCCAATATTGTATCCAGTGCCAGATCGCCCCGGGATACACAGGACACCTCAAAATATTCGCTTTGCAAATAGGTGGCAATCAGGTCGGCAAGCCGCTGATCGTCTTCCACCAAGACTATTTTTCCACGCATGGCTCTTCGGTCTTGTTAAACGACAACAAGACTGAACTATAAGAAACTCTGGTCAATTCTGAAACCTATTTTTCAAAAAAGTTTTATACGACAATATTCACTGAACGGGGCCTGGATCAAGCAAGGTAAGAGCCGTGCAGGTCACCAAGTGAACCCAGCGTTCTATTGAGGCTCAAGTGCGATTTTTTTTCCGGCGCCGGCAATGGACGTTGTCCACTGGTCTACTAGTGAGGTTAACACTGGCACCAAAATTAATGTAATGAGTGTGGCAAACAGTTCACCGAACGCCAGAGATACCGCAGCCGGAATCAGGTATTGTGCCTGTTCTGACGTCTCTCGCAGCAAAGGCACTAACCCCGCCACCGTGGTGACTGTTGTGAGAATGATGGCTCGCAGGCGGTGGCTGCCGGCTTCGACCAGCGCCTCCACGACCGCCATCCCTGATCGGCGTAAGTCGTTATAGCAGGTCATCATCACCAGACTGTCGTTCACCACCACGCCAGTCAAAGCCAGAATGCCGAAAAAGGATAGCAGACTAAAGGGAATCCCCATAATAAGATGACCAAATACCGCTCCGGTGAAACCAAACGGAACCACCGACATAATGATCAGGGGCTGCAGATAGGATTTTAAGGGAATAGCCAACAGTGTATAGATCAGCAGCAGCGTCATAATTAACGCTTTAACCAGCCCAAACTTCATTTTACTTTCCTCTTCCAGCTCGCCGGCGGGTTTAATGTTCAAGCCGGGATACTGAGTTTCCAGGGCGTTGATCGTCTGTCGTTTTAACACCCGATAAACCGCGGACGAGGACGTGGTGTTTTTATTGATACTGGCCGATATACTGGCGACCTTACGGAAATTTCTGCGCCACATAAACTCCGGGACATAATGCGATTCCAGCACCGCGACTGACGTCAGGGGCACCCAGTCCCCCGAAGGCAGGCGAATATCATTCTGCAGTAAATCGTGCAGCGTGCTGCGGTTTTTTTTCGGCATCCGCAGAAAGGTTTTGACTTCGTCCACCCCGCGCTGGAAACGCTGTACTTCCAGGCCACCGTAGGCATCGCCTATCTGGGCGGCGAGCTGCTCAGTGTTCAACCCCAGCGCCACGCCTTCAGGCTTTATATGCAGACGAATTTCCGGCTGATCCGGCGCCAGGTCGCTGCGCACATCCGCGACGCCTTCGATGGCGGCAAGCTGCTGTTTTATAGCCTTAACAGCTTGTTTCATTACGGCGTCATCTTCGCAGTAAATCTCCAGTTCAAAACCGCCGCCCGTCTCTTCCGTTGCGGAAAACTGCAGCTTGTTGACACCTTCAGGCTGCCCCACGTCCGAACGCCAGGCCTGTAGAATGTCCAGGGTCGCAATTCCGCGGCGTTTATCGGGTGGAGACAGCTCGGCGTAAATTTCCGTGCTTGCCGAGCCCACCACGGCCGCCATTATTTTCGCTATGGGCGGCTCCTCCAGTTGATGCTCACGCATCAGGCGCCGATTGATTTCATCGGCGGCATTTTTGACTTTATCGGTGTTATACAGCGTCAGTTCGTAAGGTACACGGCTGTCCATTTCCACTTTAATATTGATGATACTGCCGGGGATGCTGGGGAAAAATGTTGTACGCACCACACCCACCATGACCAGGCCAATCACAAACACGGCAATGGTCAGAAAAAGAGTCAGCGTTTGATAGCGGTAGAACAAGCAGTATCGTAACGCGGGGCGGTAAACCGAGCGGTTAAAACGCTGCAATGCCGCATCCACGTATGACTGTAGCCGGTACCACCACGTAAATACAGCCATCCTGCCGCTTTTGCCCTCAAAGCCATTTTTCAGTGAAATTCCCGCTAGGTGGGCGGGCAAAATAAATTTACTTTCAAACAGCGAAAACGACAGCGCAATCATAACCACCACGGCAAAGCTGGCAAGCACCTGACCAAGGGGGTTATTGATGGTGGTCATGGGGTAAAACGCCGCCATGGTCGTCAATACACCAAAAATTGTCGCCACAGAAACTTTTCTTACGCCCTCTTCCGTACCTTTTATGGGATCGTTGATAACGCGCCTTTGTGCATAGACACTCTCCCCTATCACCACGGCATCATCCACCAAAATTCCCAGGACAATAATCATTCCAAAGGTGGTGACATCATTGAGTGAGTAATCAAAAAAACTGCCCCCCATAAGCGCAAGCGTACCGGCAAAAGAGATAGGAACCCCCAGCGCCACCCAAAAAGCCAGCTTGGGGCTGAGAAACAGCGCTAGCAAAATAAACACCAGCACCAGTCCCTGCCAGCCATTGGTCTGAAGTAAATTCAGGCGCTCGGAGATAAAACCGCTCTGATCTCCCCAAATACCGATATGCACTGAGCCGGAAAGCTGCTGTTGCATTTCGCTGACAACGCTGCGGGCCACCTCGCTTACTTTCAGCAGGTTGCCTTTGTTGTCAATAATCACTTCAAAGCCAATCGCCGGTTTGCCCTGATACAACACCCGTACATCGTCGTCTTCAAAGCTGTTGTCGATGCTGGCTATATCCCCCAGGTAGACGGTGGTACCGTCGGTTCTTTCCAGCACTGGAATTTCCGCGAAATCGCGCTGCTTTTCCGCCAGCGTGTCCGCGCGCAGTTGTATACTGCCGCCGTCCGTTTTTAAGGTACCGGTGCGATAGCGCAGAGAATTTCCCTGAATGCGGGCGGCCAGTTCCTGCAGGGTAAGTCCGTAGGATTGCAGAACGTCCGGTGCCACTTCAATGGAGACTTCATAATTGCGCTCGCCCCACTGATTGATTTTCGAAATCTCCGGCTGCGCCAGCAGTTTCTCTTTTACCCGCCGCGCCACTTTCTGCAAAGTGTGCTGAGCGGCATTGCTGTATTGATCGGTATCGCTGTAGACTTGCACGATCAGTGCCGGAAAATTGAACTCCTGGCGACGGATCACCGGGCGCTCCGCCAGTGCCGGCAGTGAGCTGATGCTGTTGACCCGCAGCTTGATGTCCTCAAGCAGTCTTTCAAGGTTGTAGCCGTCGATTTTTTTTACCTGAATCAGGGCCTGTTCCCGCATCGACAGGCTGAATATCTTATCGACCCCCGGCAGACCTTCCAGTGATTGTTCGAGCAACCGGGTAATTGAACTGTCTACCTGCTCGGCACTGGCGCCATAGTGCAGAACACTGAGTTCAATGGTGTCCGGCGGCAGTTGGGGAAAACCTTCAATGCGGATTCCCCACAGGCTGACAGCACCCGCGGTCAATATCAGCGCCATGATTAAGTTGGCCGCGACAGGGTTGCGAATAAACCAACCGGTCAGTACATGCATTTCAATTGCCTCCGGCCAGAAGCTCCGCCGACATCTGCGGCGTTACTATTTGCCCGCGATTAAAGCCCGCCTGAGGATATAAAACGACCCGCAGTTTTTCTCCAACCATTCCCGGGTGCGCCACAAAAACATAGCCTTTGGACGTAAACAACATATCGGTTTTAAAACTGTCCAGGCGATCGCTCTCATCCAGATACCAGATACGCGCTTCGCGGGTATAGGCCGACTCGGGAATTTTAAGCAACCCCGACAACGTTTTACCTGGCAGCCTGACGTGCACATAACTGCCCGGCAACAGCCGGTTTTCCGGATTCTTATCGGCGTCCAGCTCCAGATATAACCGCCGCATGCGTGTCTGCGGTTCAATAAGCTTTCCATCCTCACGTATTCGCGCCGTCCAGGATATGCCGCTACCCGGCTTCACCAAAATGGCCGCGGCACCGCGCCAATTTTCGCTGAGAAGGCTCCACTGACGTTCATTGAGCCTGACCGTAATATCCACAACGCCTGTCGCCAGAACAGTACCAAGTTCCTGTCCTGGCTCTATGGACTCCCCCGGGTTGATTGCCCTGTCGACGATCACGCCGTCAAACGGCGCTTTGATTTGCGTGTATGAAAAATCCACCTGCACACGTTTCAACTCAGCTTCGGCGGCCTTTAATTCCGCGCGCGCCGCCCGCAATTGGGGTTCGTGCAGTGTCAAAGGAGAATTCGGTTCCGTTTTTATTCCCGAACGCTGCCAATTGCGTAGCGCCTGTGCCGCCTGCCGCTCTTCCGTCAAATAGGCTACCCTGGCTTGAGACAGACTATTTTGCGCATTGGCGACAGCGGCCCGGTAAGTGGAATCTTCAACCTGCAATAAAAGATCACCTTTGCTGACGGTGTTCCCCGCGATAAAGTCTTCATTCAGTTCGATAACCTCACCTCGCACCCGGCTTCTTATGGTGCTCTGATAGCGCGGGTTCACCTCCGCCATCGCCTCGACGACGGCGGCGTAGGAAGCGGTTTCCACGTTGACATAACTCACGGTAGGGTTGGGTACAGCGACGGGCACCACCGATTCTCCGGTAGACTCTTCGTCCAACAAAACCAGGGTGATAATAGCGAGTATGAAAAGGCACCCTGCAATCCGGTTCAAACGTTTTCGCCGGCGAGTGTCAGGTGTGATACTGTTAGCTTCAGTGTCCCGGTTAAGCATAGGTTGGATTCCTCATTCACCCTCCAGGGTCAAACCCAGCGCCAACCCTAGTGTCAAACGGTTATTGAGACGTTCGGCGCGGGTTTCAGTCAGGGCAATTTTGTAATCGAGCGTTCGGGTCTGAACCTGTAGAACATCGAGAATAGTGGCCAGACCATTGCTGTAGCGTTGCCGGTAATCAGCCAATACCTCGATTGAGTCTTTATAGGCGTTTTGATAGTGCGTCTGTTGCCTGGCCAGTGAATACTCAAGGGAAAGCGCGTTTTCAACTTCCTCCATTGCCTGCAACACTTTATATTGGTAGTCGAATATCTGCGCCCGGGCCTGGGTCGACTGGGCTCTGGCCAGGTTAATCAAACGCCCGCCGTTAAACAGCGGCTGGATAACGTCGGCGACCAGCGACCAGCCAGTGGCCGCGGAGGTAATACGGTTGAAGTGACTGTTGCCGCGATTGATCCCCCCCTCCAGGTTGATATTGGGCAAGAGCGCTTTGTAGGCCGCCCGCGTTTGCGCGTTAAACGCCTGCAGCCGATTGAAGGCCGCTTGAATATCAGCGCGTTCCGCCATGACGATAGCGGGAACTCTGGAAATCGGCAGGGCAATTTCCGGCAGGCCCGCAAACGCAAAGGCATTCGCCCCGGGATAGCGCCCCAGCAATACTTCGAAGGCACGTCGGGCGGCGCGGCGCTGCTCTTTTCGCTGCTCCAGGGTGGCTCTCGCGGAGTGCGCCGAAGAGCGCGCGACGGCTACATCCTCCAGCGTGCCGAGACCGGAGCGGTAGGCATCGGTGATGGTCTCTTCCAAAGAGGCCAGCAAACGCAGCCTTTCCTGTTCGACATCGATTAAAATTCCCAGCGACCAGAGGTTTATCCAGGCCTGAACCACCCGTGTCAGCATGGAGTTTTGCGCCGCCTGGAATTCCCACCTGTCAGCGCTGTAGTTTTTCTTCGCAGCGCGGTGCTGATCCGCCAGCCGTTGCCACAAATCCAGTTCCCAGGCAAGGGTGAAACCACCGCTGTAAGTCTGTTCGACCTCATTGCCCAGGTTACTGCTTAAGCTGTCTGCGGAGCCCGAGGCGCTACCGCGGGTGCGGTTCAATGTCAGATTCAGTTGCGGCAAGCGTTGTGACCGGGTTTCCGCCAGTGCCAGCCTGGAAGCCTGCAGACGCATAGCCGCCGATTTCAGGTCCTGGTTGTTTGTTATGGCTTCTTTTACCAGGCTTTGCAGCTCTGGTGATTTAATCAGGCCATAGAGGTTTTCCCGCAGGTCGGATTTATCCTGTAAAACGGTTGCCTGAACCGTCCACTGCTCGGGCAAACCGGCGCCTACATCGTCTTGAACCTTGTCTTCATCAGGTGTGTAACCACCGGGAAGGACGGCGCAGGCACTGAGTATAGCCGCAGGCAGAAACACACCCAGCAGTAGGTTCATCGTTTTTCCGAGCATATCCTTTGCAGCTGTCCTTACAACTGTTGCAATAGATAACCGAATTACAGGTATCATAGCCTCTTGCCAGTTTCTGGTTTATGCAACGATAGGCTGCCGTTCCACAGCATTTGTAACAAACAATTTCCGTTACTGGCGGTTATTATCGCAGAGTATGGTTTCTAATTTCCGTGCTATTATAGTCGGCAAATGTCAGCGATTGTCAGTGCCTCTTGTGCGTTAAAAATAACTTGGGCATATTGACCCCATCATTACACACATTGTCGGATCAGAACCGCTTCGCTGCTTCCATAGCAGTATTACAAAAGATGTAATTACGGTCATGCGTTAATATATACCCGAAGCGTTTGAAATTTAGGTGCACAGAGCACGCCCCTTTTTGTCCCTGGCCGCGTTGCTCCGTCCAGCCGCTCCAGGCATTCGCGGCGCTAGCACCCTCACATCGGGCCTGCCATGCAACGTCGTCGCACCCCCTGCTATTAAAGAAGGGGGAACAAAAATTGACGCACCCTGCACACCTAAATCTCAAACGCTTTGGGTATATCTGAACAACCAGTTAGTAATGCTAAATATTTCTAATCGATCGGTCAAATATAGTTTATCGAGTGCGCCGTAAAACTTCGCCCTTCAGGGCGGAGATGTAAGGCGCGGATTGCGAAGCAATCCTAATGCAGTGTCCGCTACTGTTCGATGTGTTGGCGAATGATATCAATGGGCACACCACCGTAGCATTCGACAAAGTGAGAGGGACCAGCCCTATAGCTTCCTGCCGATGCTTGGGCCGTTCTTCATGTGGATTATACGGCTGGAAAACGTATAATGGCGGTTATGGTCATTCGCAAAGCGTTTAAATTCCGATTGGATACGACCGTTGAGACGGAGCAACTCATGTCTCAATTTGCAGGCAATTGTCGATTTCTCTGGAATAAAGCACTGGCATTAAATTTGCGCTATCTGGAAAGTAAACAGCCACTTCTT
>JBNKFV010000005.1:0-275209 GCA_050289485.1 Cellvibrionaceae bacterium | reverse complement strand
GTAATGCGGTAGTATATATGCTGTTTTCTAGTCGCTTTTGTCGCGGGCTGCAGCACTCTCAGTAGCCGTGTATTTCAATTGATGTATGAATGGGGTGGTAAGCCTCAACGCAATTAATGCAAGTAGTGGCCTGTGAAGATTGTAGATTGCTAACTATTAGAATTATTAGGGGCGGTGTAAAAGTGCCTGTTTTATAGAAGGGATGTTTATGTTTAAAAAATTAGGATCCGCTCTTCTTTTTTTAGGAACATCTGATTAACTGTAGCAATCGTGGCATTTGCAAAATCTATTTAATTCGAAAATCCTCATGCAAATTACCCCAATGGTTCTTCAATGTTTTCTTGTGTGTCTCATTCATTGGAAGATCTTCAATGGCTTTTTTCCAAAGAGTTCTGGCCTTGTCTAAAACATCATCTAAGTGCGGCTTAATGACTCTCCATGGAATCTCGGCACGATCAGCCCATGACTTAAAATTGGCCATTGATACGTCATACCAATCTTTAGTCTTTCCTAAATTGAGCGCGTAATTTCTCTCGCCATCGATATATACGCTCGTCGTAACGATATCATATGCTGGCGAAATCCTTGGGGTGATTTTATCTGAGTAGATCAAACTCCAATTTTTTAGATGTGCATCACCGTTGGCGAGAAGTATGTTTGATAACAATCGCCTGGCGAATTGTTGTGCATCGGCCAATCCGTCACCAGAATAACCATAGATAATCCTGCCGATTTGTTCGTAGTTTGCTGAGTTGTATTTTTCATGGGCATATTTAACCAGCACTTGTGCAAAGTCTTCTGTATGAATGCGCACATCGCGTTTTTTAATTTGGGCGCGATCAAACCGTTTAATTGCAAAGGCCAGCTTTTCGTCAGGCAGGTTTATTTGTGGAAGATTGTCGAGATTTTTCAATTCAACCAGTTTAATTTCTGGAATATCAACGCCTACTAATTCCGCTAATTTCATTGCGGTGTATTCGTTAACAGGTACATCTTTATGCTTAGTGGAAGGGGTTTTTACAATCCAATCCCCTAAGACATCGCCTTTGGAAAGATTGTAGCGGCCATCCTTTTCCTTCATGGAAAATTTCATCTGAACGCCAGCCAATGAAAATTTATTTTCCGATGAAACTTTGTCAAACCTTATTGCACGAGCGTTGCTGTGAGTATTGAGAACACTGTCTGGAACATCGTCGGGCTCCATCGGCTCAGCGACCAAAGCGCCTGGGAGGTCTGCACCTAAATATGAGAGAATATGGAACTCGTTGTCGACATGGACTTTGAGCCCTTGCGCAATCAACTCCCGCAAGGATCCCTCCGGAAGTAAATTAGACAACGTAGGATGCAATCTTTGGTTTCTTGCCCACGGCTCCGACATTATTTTTTCAGAATGAGGAAACGCCGAGTGGGTAATCAAACTAAATGTAGGGCGACCTGCATCACTTCTGAATTCATCGGCAAAACTCAGCACATTTCTACCGTCTTGAAAGCCAGCCAAATAGCCAACCAGCCTTTCGTGCAAGCTTAACTTGAGTACGTTTATTTCATCGCCACGGCTATCGCTCATGATTCATCCCCCAGTAAATCCTGCCATGGATCATCTGAAAGACTTTTCTTTGTATCTTCATTTGAAGGCTTTTTCGCCTGAGACACATGCATCGTGCCTAGCTCGGAAGACTGTCTGCTACTCGCTGAGGGCTCTGCCTGTTCAAGTAGTGCCATAACTGCGCCAAGCTTTTCCTTTGGTATGAGCATAAGTTCGCTATTCAAGCCCTTCGCGATCAATTCCAAGGTGTCTAGTCGAGGATTTCCTTTGGACTCCAAGCGCTGATATTGCTGACGAGATACACCTACACGCAACATCATGTCGTTCTGTTTGAGGCCTAGTGTCAGTCGCCGCTTTTTTATTTGGTCGAGTATCGAATTTATCATGGTAAACACATATGTTGCTTCCCCTACTAAAAGCAACATATTAGTTTCTATTTCAACCAAAAGCAACTTATTCGTTGCTTTCTAATGATTTCCCACATCGGAAGCGTAAAAAGCAACGCAGGTATTGCTTTTATAGTTTATTTAGCTTTCTTTGCCGGTCTATCATTGAGGCCATGAACGCTCGTAGCAGGAAGGGTTGCACGCTATTTAGGGTATTTGCAGGCAAGGGATAGCGGCTTTTTTATTGCTGGCAATATTAGCTAACGTATTGCTACACCTGCTTTTTTATGGGCATCCTGAGTAACGCTAAAAAGCTTTTAGTGAGACTAACAACTGTCTATATCGTGTCATTTTTCACTAACGAACGTTTTGTAGCCTTAGGTAGCTAATTTATTCAGCTGTCCGTCGAGTTGGTCGAGCTGCTCATTAACACTATGGCTACTTGAACTTGCGTCTTTGGCCAGTGTCCAGGTGTTGTACCGCATCGCCAAACGGTGAGCAATATCGTTACTGGCACCGCTTTGTTCGTTGGCTGCCGTTGCCACACTGGCAATATGGTTAGAGACTTCACCAATCATGCTGACGACTTGATCTAACGACCGGTTGGCCTCTTCACTCGAGTGCATTGCGGCTTCGGCCTTGTCATTACCCTGTTTGATAACGTTAACCGTGTTGGCTACTTCTTCCTGCAGACTGGAGATCAGTGAATCAATTTCACTGGTGGATGTATGAGTTTTAGAGGCTAACGATCGCACTTCATCGGCAACCACGGCAAAGCCGCGCCCTTGTTCACCAGCCCGCGCCGCTTCAATTGCCGCGTTAAGTGCCAACAGGTTGGTTTGTTCCGCCACATTACGAATCACTTCCATGATGCGATTGATAGCATCAGAGCGTTCCGACACATGCTGTATCGAATTACTGGCCTGCAGTATGCCCTGTTGCAGCTCCTGCACGGTTGTACGCGAGGTGATCAGCAATTGTTGTGAGCTGTAAACGGTATTATTAATTTCGGCTGATTTTTCTGACGCAATATTGGCAATATCAGCAACTTCTTTTGCCGTTGCCGACATTTCTTCCGTGGCGGCAACGATGTTATCGACCTCGCGTTCTTGCTGGCCAATTTTTTCATTCATTTCTTCACTGATACGCACATTGTTAGCCGCCATCGTTCGAACATTGTGACCAACATTTTTAAGGGCATTAATCATGTCTCGCAGCTTTTCAATAAACTGGTTAAAACCATTACTGAGGCCAATAAGTTCAGCATGGGTATCCAGCTGTAAGTGGCTAGTTAAATCACCCTCACTACCTGAGAGCTGCTCTACCTGCTGATTAAGTTGCTGTAGCGGGTTGACTATCGAACGGATGATCAGCCACATTAATGCCATTGCCAGGAGCACGAGCACAATTGTAATTAAAAATTGTTGACTAAGAATTTCATTTTTAAGCTGGCTAACCAATGTTTGCTGTTGCTCCAACGCTCTCAAAGCAACACCCGTTGGTAATGATATAACCAACGACCACTCTGTTCCTGAGGTTGGGATCGTCAACGTACTTAATACAAATAATTCGTCAGCTGTTTCCAACACGCCGTTATTTTGTCTCATGGTTGAAACATAGTCGGATAATTCTGACGATACGGTTTTTAATCGTTGGCCAAGAGACTCTCGGTAAGAGCTGGATGCAACGATTAGCTCACCTTTGCTCAGTAACGTGACGTTAGCTTGGCCGTCGTAGAGGCTTGCGCTTAATGCATCGGTAATCGTCTGAAATGCTGGCAAAGTCACATCAACACCGGTTATCCCATGAAACTTGCCGCCAAGCACAATAGGAACCGTTAAACTCGTCATTAACTCTTTATGTGTGGGCGAAATTTCAAATAAGTAAGGCTCTGTTGCACAGGGCTTTAGCGTATCGCGCCCACACAGATACCACTCTGATTCGCGCTGACCAAATTCGTCGGCAGTTTCCACGTACTTAAAGTCGGCGGTTTCAAACTGTGATTTGACAATATCGCCGTTCAGCTCCCGCTGCCAGGCAATGGCCACAGACCCGTCAGCAGCAATCGAGTGGTCATAGCCCTTGCCGGTATACAGAGCATCTTGATTATCGTAGGCATCGGGTTCCATAAACATATACAGCGAACCGATACTGCCGCTAAGTCGCATACTTGCACCAAGCAGTTGCGAGACTTGTTCGCGGGTCAATTTTTGGTTGGCAGCCCCTTGCATACTGTCTTGGATAATTTCTGCCAACATTTCTGGCATTTTGTATAAAACGTTTATTTCGTTGAGTATTTTTTGGTTATAAGCCTGGGCATTGGTTTGCAGGCGAGTCATCGCTTCTTGTTTGAGTTGTGTCTGCGACTGTTCTTTAAGTTCGCTACTGAGTTTGGATATGCCGCTGTATGTCTGCCAGGTTAGAACCAACGATATGACACCAATCATGCACAAGGTCATAGCCAGTAATTTAGAACGCAAGGACAGGTGACGCATAGTTCCGATTCCTGAGGATATGTTGTTATATTATCTACGAATCATCGTTTTTCTTATGGGTTATGCAAATGTAGTTCACGAAAGGCCAGTGTGGTACCTTCAACGAGTATAAACACCCTTCCCCTATACACCAACCCCTAGCAGGCGACTCTGGGATGGTGAAGCCACCCGTATAAGTGAGCAAGCTTGCGTTAGATCGCCTATACAGGCGAATCAAAGGAACCCAACCAAACCGATTTGATCTAAAGAGGCAATACGCATCGGTTACGCAACCGACTGCGATTAAGGAGAGTTAAATGATTAAACGCCTTGTATTACTTACGATATTACTGGTGACGGCCCTACTGACCGCCTGCGCCACGCAAAACCCCTACCACCCAGCAGGTAAAGGGCGCTACGGCTACACCGATACTGAGCTCGACAGCGATCGCTATCGCGTGCACATGCGTACTCAGGGTGAAAGCCTTAACGAGTTACAAAATATGGCATTACGCCGCGCCGCCGAACTGACTATTGCCAACGGCTTTGACTGGTTTGAGGTGTTAAAAACCGAAACCGTTCAGCATGGTTTAAATGCTAATGGCTCAGCAGTAAGTATTGCTGTTGGCCGTGGCGCGATTCCTGTGCGCTGTGGTACTCACGGCTGCGTGCCTGTAGCAGGGTTTGGTTACGGCGTTGGCTATAACCGGATTGACGATCGCTATGAAGACTTTGAGCACATTATTGAAGTAAAGGCCGGAAAAGGTGAATTACCGGCCGACCACAATGGTGAAACATTTAACGCACATGCCCTGCTACAACGTATAGTGCCTAAAACCCCCTGAAACCGACCCTTTAGCAATAGAGCAAGATGGCAGCAACTTTCTTCCTATTTTGTTAAATAGCTCACTCTTGTGTACAAAAGCATGCACTGCTTTTGTTGAACAGTTCAGGTAAAAGCCAGCTTCAGGCAGGTAAGCTGCCCCCTGTGAGATAATTCAAGGGGAACTACCGTGCACTACCCGATCAAATGCATGCTGTTAGGTGTTGTATTGGCTACTCTGGCAGGCTGCGCCTCAATGAGTGCCGAAGAATGCAGGGTTACTGACTGGGCTGCCGTAGGTTACGAAGATGGCGCTCGCGGCTACACCACTAGCCGTTTTACTGAACATCGCCAAGCTTGTGCCAAACATGGCATTGCTGCCAACTTTAGAGCCTATCAGCAAGGCCGTGCCGACGGACTGGAAGAGTTCTGCCAACCCAGCCGCGGCTTCATTACCGGCAAAAGTGGCAACCGCTACTACGGTGTATGCCCTGCCGAACTGGAGCCAGACTTTTTGACTGCTTACAATCAGGGCCGCGAACTCTACACCTTGCAGGCACGGGTAAACAGTGCCAACGCTGCCATCTCCCGTAAGCAGCGCAAACTTACCCAAACCGAAGAACGCATTGTTGCGATTGGCGCTGAACTAATTAATAACGACACCACCAAATCACAGCGTATAGAGCTACTGGCAGAACTGAAAAATTTGTCGGAACGCAAAGGCTCGTTGGAACAAGAAATAGAGCAACACATTGAAGAGCGAGCGGCTGCCGAGCACGATCTTTACCACTACCAGCATACTGAGCTCAGCGAAAGCTATTATTAAGCCTGCCGTTTTACCCGCCTGCTTGGTGAGCAACTTCTGGTGCCAGTGCTTGCATGGCCTGAAACTGGGTTAAAAAAACCTTACCCGTTAGCTGCTGCAAAAATTCAGTGTTTTGCAGCCTATCCATAACCGGGCCCTTAACCTCTGACAAGTGCAACCGAATACCCGCGCTGGCCAGTCGCTCCATAATGGATTCCAGACTTTCCAACGCGCTGGCATCAATGCCATTCACTGCGGTACATACCAACACGAGATCTTTTACCTCAGGCTGCTGCGCCACGGCAGTTAAAATACTGTTTTCCAAATAACGGGCGTTGGCAAAGTACAAACTCGCATCAATACGCAAACTCAGCACGTGTTTACTGGTAATAACGTTATGCCGCTTCACATTGCGAAAATGTTCAGTGCCGGGCACTTGACCCACCACGGCCACATGCGGCTGACTGGTGCGATACAGATAAAAACTTATCGATACCGCAATACCCAGCGAAATACCGGCCTCTACACTGACAGCCATAGTGGAAATAACGGTGATCAGTAAAGTAAGAAAATCGGTTTTTGAATAACGCCAGGTTTGGCGAAAAAAGGCAAGATCAACCAGCGAAAGTACCGCCACAATAATAATCGCACTCAACACAGCTTTGGGCAGCATAGCCAAATACGGTGTTAAAAAGAGCGTTGCCAACAGCATACCGATTGCGGCGTAAATACCAGCAGCAGGCGTTTGCGCACCGGCTTCGATATTCACTACTGTGCGGGAAAAACCACCTGACACCGGCATAGCACCAGACACAGCAGCACCAATATTGGCCGTACCCAATGCCAACAACTCTTGATTAGGCTGTATGGATTCGCGGCGTTTTGCGGCAATGGTCTGACCAATGGAAACTGATTCAACAAACCCCACCAGGCTGATCAACGCAGCACTGCCCAGTAATTGTGACCACAACAAGGGATCGAGTGGCGGCCAGGATAGCTGGGGTAATGCGCTGGGAATATTGCCTAATGTTGCAACGCCACGAGTGTCGAGATTAAAAATCACCACCAGCATCGATGCCACAATAATTACCGCCAATGGCCCAATTTTTGACAACAGCGATGCAATACCCTGCGGAAAACCCAGCCATATCAATAGCGATCCCAAACGGAGACGCAAGATCAACAGCAACAGCAATGCACCAACGCCTAGCGCTGCCGTAGGCCAGTGAATGCTGGGAATTTGATGATATAACGACACCCCAATTTTCCAGAGATTCCCGCCTGTTACCTCTATACCAAATAAGTGTTTGGTTTGACTCGCGGCGATAATAAAACACGATGCGGTAATAAACCCAGATATCACGGAGTGGCTGAGAAAGTTGGCAATAAAGCCCAATCGCAACCATCCCATCACTATCAACATAAGGCCAGACAAGAGCGCCAGTGCAACCGCTACTTCAAGGTGACTCCACGCGCCCTGTCCGGCAATCGATTGAATGGCGGTGGCGGTCATTAACGCAATAATGGCAACCGGCCCAACTGACAAGCCATTGCTGGAGCCCAACAGCGCATACAGAACCAGTGGAACCATGGACGCATACAAACCCACTTCGGCGGGCAAACCGGCCAGCAACGCGTAGGCCAACGACTGAGGCACCATCAATAGTGTCACGATGAGTGCAGCGAGCAAATCACTCAATAACGTTGCACGGCTATAGGTTCGCCCCCATCGAAAGATGGGCAGCGCGCTACTCAATAACCGCATAGGCTACGCTCACCGGTTTAAAATGCATTAACAGGAATTTTTAGATAAACACGCCCATTACTTTCTGGTTTTGGCAGGCGTCCCGCGCGCATATTGACCTGCACCGATGGCAGAATCAGCCGCGGCATAGCCAATGCCGCATCACGTTCGTTGCGCATAACAACAAATTCTTCCAACGTTACACCATCACGAATATGTACATTGGTGTGCTTTTGTTCACCAACGGTGGTTTCCCACGCGTGTTCGTGGCGCCCGTCTGGTAAATAGTCGTGACATAAAAACATGCGGGTTGATTCAGGCAACTGATAAAGGGTTTGCACACTGTTATACAAAGCAGCGGCATCACCACCTGGGAAATCACAACGCGCAGTGCCGTAATCGGGCATAAACAACGTATCACCCACAAAACAGGCATCACCAATCAGGTAAGTGACACACGCTGGCGTATGCCCAGGCGTGCTAATGACGCGCGCGGGAATAGAACCCAGCATAAAGGTTTCATCGTCAGCAAAGAGCGTATCAAACTGGCTACCATCGCGACGAAACTCAGGTTCGGCATTGAACAAATCGCCAAACACGTTCTGCACTTGGCTAATGCGGTTGCCAATCGCTTCTTTACCACCCAGAGTCCCTTTCAAGTAGTGTGATGCTGAAAGATGATCGGCATGAACATGGGTTTCGAGAATCCACTCTACGGTTAAATCACGTTCGCGTACGGCCGCAACAATTTTATCAGCCGAGACGGTTGAGGTAGCACCCGCCGCAGGGTCGTAATCCAGCACGGAATCAATAATCGCGCAGCGCCGGGTTGCAGGGTCTACCACCAGATAGCTAATGGTGGCGGTATCAGTGTCGAAAAAGCTGAGAACATCGGGCGTATTCATGGCCACCTCCTATATTCTTAAATATTATAAGCTTATAACCAAAAAAACAAGGCTCCACTCTGCGTTGCGCGCACCCAAAGCTCTCGCGGATCAGGACGCAGAGGCGGCTGCCTTGCGACGCCGGATATAAGGTTGCAACAAGCGTCGATAGGCCAACGCCAAACCCGTATACACCAAAAAGCAGGCCCCCAGTGAGGCAAGACCGGCGAGGGTTTGGCCAATGGCCCCAAGTGATTCACCCGTGTGTAAAAAGCGAATAAACACGCGAGCTTGCTGGCCAGGAGAGCTATCAGCAAATGTGCGCATGGCAACCACCTCACCGGAATGACGATCAAAGGTCACCGTGTCGCGTTTCTGCGGCTGGCCTCCGGTACCGGTGTCTATATTAAAACTCACCGTGGGCGCATCGGCTTTAGGTACCTGCAAGGTTACGGTGCGCCAGCTGTCGTTATAGGCTTTGGCCCGTTGTAACAAATCCTGCAGGCTCAAAGCCGCGTTTGCCTCAGGCTCTGGCGCTGCTTGGTGGCCCAGTTGTTTACCCTGGTGCTTACCTGACTGTCGACCGGCTGGGCCGGGTGGACCACCCCGAACTGGCGCTTCTTCGCCATAAGCCGCAAATACCAGCTGATTCGCCCAACCATAGGAAAATACTGCCCCGGTAGCAACAATGACAAACAGCGGAATCAAGCACCAAAAACCAATCACATGGTGCCAGTTGTAATCACGCGCGCGAGCACTGGGCAGGTTACGACGAAAGAACAGATTGAATTTAAGCATCTGCCACGTCCAGCGGCGCGGCAGCCACAAATACAAGCCTGATACCACAATAAACAAAAAGACCAGGTTGGCAGCACCAATAATGGCTTTTGCCGTATCACGACCAACCCCTTCTAACGCCAGCCAGCGATGCAGATGAGTTACCGTGCGGAAAAGCTCACGGGCACCGTCAGCCCGAGGCAACACGTCACCGCTATACGGGTTGAGTAACTGAGGCGTACCACGCCCAATTTGAGCCTGCACCGGAGCATCACTGTTACGGCTGAACATCACACCCGATACCTTGCCATCGGTTGCCTCCAGCGCAACATTTACCGACTGGTCGGCACTCAGCGTTTTACCTTTTGCTGGCACACTGCCCTGCTCGAGCCAACTCACAATTTGCCGTTCGTAGGTCAACAACACACCCGTTACCGACAGCCACAACACCACTATACCGGCCAATACGCCGGCAATAAGGTGCGCCCAGAATATGACTCGTTTGAATTCCATCAGCAATAAACTCCCTTATATCACCGCTAATAACGGTATTAAGCATTTCCACAGATTCACAGGGGGTTAAAGAAACAAAGTGTAATGTGCAAAATACCAGAGAAAACTTCTGTCATACTCTGAACGTAGAGTACTCCCTAATTCACTCACAATTGCCGGCGCTGTGCCTGCATCGCTATTTTTGGAGCCTTTCATGACAAAATTCCGCTTTCTTGACAACCTTTGCCGACCACACTTTGTTGGTATTTGCCTACTCGCCGCAACCACCAGCTTTGCACAGGCAGCATCAACCACGGTTGATTTAAGTCAGCTGAAAGACCAGCACGAGAATACCTTTACGCATACAGAGCGCATGGAATATCTGCTATTAGCCAACGGGATGAGCAGCAAAAAGCTGATCGACAAGACGCTGAAAACCGTTGATAACGGATGCCTGCAAGACGGACGCGTGGTTTATCTAGCCAATATCAGTGGTATGCCCAGCCTGATTACTAAAATGTTTGCCCTGCCCAAAATGCGTAAAGCCCCCTACCCCATCTGGCTCGACCGGGACGGCAGCATTAGTGACAACCTACCAAGCAAAGATGACAGTGTCTCGATGATTCAACTAAACAACGCCGCCATTGCTGATACGCAGTTTTATAAGGCAGCTGAGCCACTACAGGAAAAACTCGCCGGCCTATGTGGAATGAAAAGCGGCACGAAAAAATAATCTAACCAACATTGCCTACCACACACATTTGCCACATAACCCACAACCAGAGACGCCTATGAATTTTTTATGGAAAACCCTATTGAAAGGACTCGCGGCCGTCTTACCCGTTGGCATTACGGTTTACGTGATTTACTGGCTGGCCACCTCGGCCGAAGAAATCTTACGCCCTGTTATTACCCGCATCTTGCCTGCAGACTGGTACTGGCCTGGTATGGGGCTGGTTGTAGGTATTGGTTTGCTGTTTGCCATTGGGTTGGCAGTGAATGCGTGGGTGATACGCAGTTTATTTCGCTGGGGTGAACGCCTGCTTGAAAATATCCCACTGGTAAAATCTATTTACAGCACGCTGCGCGACTTTATGCGCATTTTCTCTAGCGGCAACCAGCAGGAAGATTTACAGCAAGTGGTGCTGGTAAAACAGGGCAACAGTTACACGTTGGGGTTTTTAACCGAAAAACACGTGGACGATATTCCCAGCCTGCCGTCATCAACCCACTTTGTGGCCGTATATATTCCCATGAGTTATCAGGTGGGTGGCTTTACCCTGTATGTTCCGAAAGACGATATCGAGCCGATTGATATGCCGATTGAGGATGCCATGCGCAGGGTACTCACTGCTGGATTGTCAAAAGGCAATGGCAAGTCGACCATAACCGCTAAAGTGCCAACAAAATAGGCGTTTATTACACATGCATGACTGATTGCTTTGCACCACAGTGCGCCCCCATGGTCTATACTCATTATTGATCTTTTCTCAAGTAGGGGGCGTATGTGCCCCTACTCACACTTAGCCGCAACGCGGCTGTTACTGTGCAATTCTTTACGCACTGATGTCTTTACGAACACATGGGGCGTAGCCTCCAATCACATCATCTTCTGGCAACAAGGAGTTCGCGATGTCTATTGATTCATTTAACACGCAACGTGAAATAACGGCGGGCGAGCGTACCGTAATGCTGTTTGACATCACCCGCCTGCCCGACAACTTTGCCATCGAGCGCTTACCCTTTTGCCTGAAGATATTGCTGGAAAATTTACTGCGCCACGAAGACAACCACCAGGTAACGGCCCGCGATATTGAAGCCATTGCCCAATGGCAACCCGCCGCCAAGCCCAGTGCACAAATTGCCTTCACTCCCGCAAGAGTGGTATTGCAAGACTTTACCGGGGTACCTGCTGTGGTCGACCTAGCCGCCATGCGCGATGCCATTGTTAAACTAGGGGGCAATCCGGAACATATCAACCCGCTGGAGCCGGTCGACTTAGTCATCGACCACTCGGTCATGGTGGATTACTTTGGCGACAAAGGCGCCCTGCAAAAAAATACCGACATCGAATTTACCCGCAATCGCGAACGTTACGAATTTTTACGCTGGGGCCAACAGGCATTTTCCAATTTTCGCGTGGTGCCACCGGGTACTGGCATTGTGCACCAAGTCAATCTCGAGTACCTCGCCAGCTTAGTAATGACCAAGCAACAGAAAGGTCGCTGTGTTGCTTACCCCGATACACTGGTGGGCACCGATTCACACACCACCATGATTAATGGCCTCGGCGTATTGGGTTGGGGGGTAGGCGGCATTGAAGCCGAAGCCGCCATGCTGGGCCAGCCGGTAAGCATGCTGCTGCCGCAAGTGGTGGGCTTTGAGTTAAAGGGAACCCTGCCCAGTGGCGCCACCGCAACCGACTTGGTACTAACGGTTACCGAAATACTGCGAAAAAAAGGTGTTGTGGGCAAGTTTGTTGAGTTCTACGGTAGTGGCCTGAGCAGTCTGCCACTCGCCGACCGCGCCACCATTGCCAACATGGCTCCAGAATATGGCGCCACCTGCGGTATTTTTCCGATTGATGCCGAGACCATTCGCTATTTGCGCCTCAGCGGCCGCGACGAAAACGACATTGCCCTGATTGAAGCCTATGCCAAAGCGCAAACCCTGTGGCACGATGAAAACACCCCAGCAGCAACCTACAGCGATAGCCTAACGCTGAATTTAAGTGACGTTGTGCCCAGTATTGCCGGCCCTAAACGCCCGCAGGACCGTATTGCACTGAGTGAGGCACAAGAAGCATTTAATCAATACCTGGCCTCGCAACAAGATAACCTGATTGCCAGCTCTGAAGCGCGCTTTGCCGATGAAGGCGGCCATGCGGCCATTGGCAGCGAACCACCCTCTGGCTCACACCCGGTAGAGATTAACGGCGAAAAACATTTGCTGAAACATGGTGACGTGGTGATTGCTGCGATTACCTCGTGCACCAACACCTCAAACCCTGCGGTGATGCTGGCGGCCGGACTCTTAGCTCGCAATGCACGCGCCAAAGGTTTAACCCGCAAGCCTTGGGTAAAAACATCCTTGGCACCGGGCTCGCAAGTGGTACCTGCTTATCTCGAAAACGCCAAGCTAATGCAGCCACTGGCTGAGCTTGGTTTCGATATTGTAGGTTTTGGTTGCACCACTTGTATCGGTAACGCAGGGCCATTGCCCGAAGCCGTTGCGGATGCTATTCACAAAGGTGATCTCACCGTGTGCTCGGTGCTCTCTGGCAACCGTAATTTTGAAGGGCGCATCCACTCCGACGTACGCGCTAATTATTTGGCTTCACCGCCGTTGGTGGTTGCCTATGCTCTGACGGGTACCATGAATATCAATTTAACCCACGACCCCCTGGGTAACGACCACAACGGCAACCCGGTTTACCTGGCCGACATTTGGCCAACCCCCGCCGATATTCAAGCGCTTATCAGTAGCAGTATTTCGCCCTCTCTATACCAGTCGCGCTACAGTGATGTGTTTACCGGTACAGAACAATGGCGCACCCTGCCCACCTCACAAAGCAAAACCTATAACTGGCCAGATTCAACCTATGTCAAAAACCCACCTTACTTTGACAACATGCAGGCTGAGCCACCCGCACTAAGCCCAGTAGAAAATGCGCGCTGTTTGGTAAAAGTTGGCGACTCGATCACCACCGACCATATCTCGCCCGCCGGTGCGATTCACCCCGACAGCCCTGCTGGCAAATACCTGCAGGAACAAGGCGTAGCGCCAGAAGACTTCAACAGCCTGGGCTCGCGGCGGGGCAATCACAACGTTATGATGCGTGGTACTTTCGCCAATCCGCGTTTGCGTAATCAGTTGGCCCCCGGTACCGAAGGCGGCTATACCTGTTACCTCCCTGATAACCGCATTACCAGCATTTATGACGCAGCCATCGCCTACAAAGCCAGCAACACACCACTGGTGGTACTGGCGGGTAAGGAGTATGGCACCGGGTCGAGCCGCGACTGGGCTGCCAAAGGGGTAAACCTGCTGGGCGTAAAAGTGGTGATCGCCAAAAGTTTCGAACGTATTCACCGCTCAAACCTGGTGGGCTTTGGTGTATTACCGCTGCAATTTAGCGAGGGGGAAGATACCGACACACTCGGCCTTGACGGTACCGAAAGTTTCGACTTTGCCAGCCTCGCTGAGCAGCCTTCAACATTAAAAGTAACTGCGAAAAAAAGTGACGGCACTACCGTAGCATTTACCACCACCGTGCGGATTGATACGCCGGCCGAATGGCTTTACTACCAACATGGCGGCATTTTGCACTATGTATTGCGTAATCTCGCCACTATTAACCCGGCGACAAAATAGATCGCTTTATCTATTTTGTCGCACGCCATGGAAATACCGGCGAAATTTAACGAAATCCCTTGTATTTCCAATGCTTACATTGGCCTGCGCCCCATGGCGGCGCGTCCGTGCGCCGCTTATTAACCCGGTAATAATATTCGCCGGGTTAATAACTCAACCGCTAACTCACAAGATACATAGCCAGGGCTGACACTCAGCAAACGGCTAGATGATATACTCGGCCAGTTGTTCTGTATCAAAAGCAAACTGATAACAAACGTGCTGGCCCGAGTAACCGAATGACTTCACCGAGAAATATCACTATTGACGACGTAGCCACAAAGCAAAAAAAGCCGCATTCAAGAAAATGCGGCTACGTACCTTCTGAATGCGATGACGTAACATAGGGAATACGCAATAATTAATGCTCTCGATTTTTTTCCATATAGGGGTAATACGCTTTACCTTTTTCGCCATACTCTTTTTTTAACAGCGTATCGGGAAACAAACCATTTAACTTATCTTTTCGATTCGGCGCCACCTTCCATTTATCTGGAAACGGGGCAGCTTTCGGGCCATTTTTGTCTCTCTGATTAATACCTGCCGCCCTACGGGCATGAAACGGCACCGCATGATGACCATCGTTGCTCTCAAGCTGTGCGTACAAGGCTTTGCGTAATTCAGCCACTTTGTTGTAATAGGCATCATCATCAATCAGGTTATGCATTTCTTCCGGATCTTTTTCAACATCATACAATTCTTCAATATCCCAAATGCCGTGGTATTGAATGTATTTCAAAGGTCCACGCTGAATAGCAAACGTAGTGGGGGTCATTGGGAACGACCACTCCCAATAATATTCGTAAATAAAATCTGGTTCGCCCCAGTCAGCAATCGATTCTTCACCTGTAGCTACCGGTAAAAAGCTCTTACCCTCAAACTGCTCTGGTTCTTTGGCTCCGGCAAGATCCAGAAAGGTAGGCGCCAAATCTAAATTACGCACGCGCGCTTCATTGGTAACACCTTCTGGCAACACGCCAGGTGCCGACACAACCATCGGCACACGCACAGAGCCTTCGTAAGCATTGCGCTTGTCAATCAAACCGTGGTCACCAATTAAAAAGCCGTTATCGCTGTAAAAAACCACCATGGTATTTTTATCCAGCCCCTGTTGTTTCAGGTATGTCATGATACGCCCCAGACTGTCATCTACTGAAGACAACGCACCGTAGTAATCTTTTAGATAATCGGTCATCTTACGATCGCTGGCATAGAAAAAATCGATGCCATGCCAACTGTTACGTTGGTTCCGCACCCACATTGGCTTGCCTTCGTTATTCTCTTTCGTATTCTTTGAACTTTCCGGCAATGTAAATTTAGTATTTTTGTACTGATCTTTATGCCGTGGCGCTGGCGCAGCATCAGAATGCACAGCTTTGTGGCTCAAATATAAAAAGAAGGGTTTCGATTGTTCACGATCTTTCTGCAACCAATTCATGGCATAATCGGTAAGTTCATCAGTGATATAGCCTTTCTGATCAACATGCTTGCCATCAACATTTAGCTGGTTAACTACACCCTTTTTTCGTAACTCAGGTGGAATACCATCGGTAGGAAAGTAAGCACCTTGCCCGCTAAAACTTACCCAACGGTCGAATCCTGGTCTTGGGGCGTCGGTATGGTCCCCCATATGCCACTTACCAAAAAATCCCGTTTCATAACCAGCTTCCTGCAAATATTTTGGGAAGAAAATCAAATCTTCTTCCGAACTGTTATTATTGTCGACCACCTTGTGATTACGGGTTGTTTGCCCGGTAAGAATTGTAGCTCGGCTCGGCGAACACAACGACGACGTCACTACCGCATTAGGAAAATAAACCCCTTGCTTGGCAAGCTTGTCGATATTCGGTGTTTTAAGCGCTTTTTGTACAAACCCCATACCGTCGTAGCGTAAATCATCGACCAACACAAACACCATATTCATTGGCTTTTCGTGCTTTTCCTCAGCTGCCAGTGCCTTCCCTGACAAATTCAGGCAAGAAAACGCCAACGCAAAAAAAACCAGCTTTTTAGTTAACATAACCACTCTCTTTAACTTCGTTAAATGTTATTAAGCCGCCTAATAAAAATCGGGAATGTCACATCACCGCCGTCTTACGGCTGTTAATGGCATTCAACAGTTGCCTATCTGATAAATAATGAGATACCCGTGGTCCACGGATGATTATTCAGCGCTTTCCTAGAGAACCGACACATTAGAATTCACTCTTATTTTTATCTATTCAAAACAACTACTTAATAGACTTATCGCCAAAGGCACACGGCAAAAGCCCAACCTATACCGCCGCAGCCATGCCTAACAGCTCTAATTTTTACTGAAATAAATCGACTACTGGCCTGCTTACGCACTGGCAACCCCAACTATTTATGCTTATACTCCACAATAATGACAACGCTGTCAATTGGAGCGGGTAACGGCGTGACCAAAACTACTATTCATGATGTAGCCAAGCTGGCTGGCGTATCCATTAAAACCGTATCACGTGTGGTTAATATGGAACCGAATGTTCGGCAAAACACGATCGAAAAAGTGCAGGCGGCTATTAATGCGTTAAATTACCGGCCTAATGTTTCGGCTCGTAGCCTAGCCAGCAATCGCTCTTATTTAATTCTACTGTTGTACGACAATTCATTGATGGCATCAACGTTTGCCATGCAGGTGCAAGCGGGCATTTTGCCCCAATGCCGCAAAGAAGGTTACGAACTGTTAATCCACCCCGAAGACTGGAGTAATAAAGGCCTGCGGAAAAGATTTCCTGAGATATTAAAAAATATACGTATGGACGGCGCTATTCTTATCCCACCTATTTCCGACGATACCAACGTACTCCGAACGCTGGAAGAAATCGGTAAACCCTACGTAAGAATGTCGCCGGCGCGGGTGAAAAGCCCAGCACATTGGCTACATCTCGACAACTACAACGCAAGTGCACTGATGGTTAAGCACCTGATAGCACTGGGCCATAAACGCATTGCGTATATCGAAGGACCAGCTTCACTACCCTCATCAAAACAAAGAAAGCAAGGTTTTATCGACGCAATGGAAAACGCCGGGTTACCCCTAACTTCACTAACAATCGTTGAAGGAAAAAACACTTTCGAATCGGGGCTCAAAGCCGCCGCCAAATTGCTTGGGCAAAAAAAACGGCCCACAGCCATTTTTGCCAATAACGACGAAATGGCCAGCGCCACAATGGGAGTCGCACATCAAAAAGGCATCGAAATACCGGCACAGCTTTCAGTCGCGGGCTTCGACGATTCACCACTTGCCAGTAAAGTTTGGCCACCCCTCACTACCCTACGTAACCCGGCAAGTAACATGGCAGAAAAAGCTATCAACCTATTAATACAACAGTTACGTGACCCAACGCTACCAGTAAAAGAGATTGCTATGGAAGCAGAGCTGATTGTCAGAGAATCAACCGGCCCGGCCTCAAGCTAACGCCGCTTTTTTTGCAGCTTTTCTATCTTTGCTAATGCATCGACATCACCGGCTTGAGTGAATGCTTGCTGTAAAAAGCTCAGCATAGTATCGGCACTGTCGAGCCCTTCGGCGACCTCTTGTGCATAGGCCAATGCCACGTCAGGCCGCCCTAAATCAACCAGGGCGACCGTATAAACATACGCATAATAACCATTGCTGGGTGCCCGTTGGGTAGCATCTTTAAGGGCTTGCAACGCCAAGGGGTAACGCTGCTCGCGGATAAGCGCCATACCATAAGCAAAGTGCACCCCAGCATCCTCCGGGGCTTTCAGCAAGGCTTTTTGAATCAACTGTTTTTCTTCAACTTGCTGCCCTGTAGCGCGGTATAAATCGGCAAGATTTAGCAATGCAGGTATATAGTCTGGCTCACGGACGAGGGCTTTTTTATAAGCCTCTTCAGCCGCTTTCGCATCGCGTTGATTGAGAAATATTTCGGCCATGTTCATCCAGCCACCGGCACGATCACCTACCAACGCTTGCGCGGCCATATACTCTTGCTGAGCCTTAGCAAATTGTTTTTGCTCACTGGCTGACAGCGACGCCACAGGCAATACCGATAATGCTCGAAACGCGTCCAAGCGCACACTTTTTATAGAATCGGCTAACAACGGCCACAATGCTGCCTTGCGTAATTCCGGCTGCACGCTGTTATAGCTGCGCGCAGCGCCAAGACGAACCAGAGGGTCTTTATTGGTTAATGCAGCCCGTAACACCTGCAATTCTGCTTCAGAAGCAGGCACAAAGCGACTCAACATCGTGGCCTTAACAATACCTGGCAAGCTTTCATCTTGCAGGCGCATGGCTGTTCCCTCTTCGCCAACCATGCTCGCTGCAAGCTTGCGATACACCGAGACACCACGAGTTGTTGCCACCGGTGCTAATTGCTGCCCCCACGCATTAACCGACGTTGTTGCCCACGCATCGGTTTTATCTTCATGGCATGTAGTACACGCATTAGGTGCGCCGGTTGTTTGTGACAGCGCCGGATCAGGAATACGAATACTATGATCTCTACGTGGATCAACCTCCATATAGGTGGTTTCGGGCATATGGCAACTCACACACTGGCTTGCCTCTGACCCAACCGAATGATGGTGATGCGTTTCTGCAGCATAAACATCAGGTTTATGACACTGATAACACACCCCATTGAGATCGGCCTTTAATTGACCACTATGCACATTGTGGCAATCGCTACAGACAACCCCTTGGTCATGCATTGCACCTTGTAAAAACGACCCGGCAACAAACACCTCATCAAGAATCTGGCCATCACTGTGGTACAAACCCTGCTCAAGCAATACCGGGGTGTAGGCATCCAGATAGGGCTTTTTGGGGGAGTGGTCGCCAATTTCCGTGCGCCGCGAATGGCAACCAAAACACATGGAGAACTCTGCTTCGCTCTGCTGCCCCTGGTACTTGGCAATCGGGCTTCCCTCCGAAAACAACCAGCCATGATTGCTGTTACCCAAGGAATAAATCTGCTTATCACTATCGGGCCCAAAGCCTTTTTTAGCAGCCACAATGTGCGCACTGCCCGGCCCATGACAAGATTCACACCCCACGCCTGATTCGCTCCACAACGACGCGTAGCGGTTCTCATCGATCTGATAGTTTTTTTCCCAGCCTGTCACATGACAACTGGCACACATACTGTTCCAGTTCTGATAGGGGCCTGTCCAATGCAGTGGGTTTTTATAATCGACGTTATCGCTGGGGTATAAATGGAACCAGCGTTGCCCACCATCGGCCTGGCTGCGGCTGTCCCAGGCAATACTGAGCACTTGATAACGACCCTCGGGAAAGGCAATAACGTATTGCTGTAACGGATCAAAACCAAACGTGTAACTGATTTTATAGTCTACTGCCTTGCCATAGGGGCCTTCGGTATTGACCCAAAACGCATCGCCTTTTTTATAAAAGCGTGTAACCTTATCAGCATAAACAAATGTTTGATTATCGAAGTTTCCCAACACCGTATCAGCCGTTGCCACCGACATAGCATGAGCATGGTGAGAACGTGTCCAATCGTCATACTGTGTGGTGTGGCAACCTGCGCATTGCTCAGAGCCGACAAAAACAGGCCCGCCTGCCTTTGCCCATACAGCAACGCTTAATACCAGAAGTACCAGGCAGCGCCAAACGACACTATATTTCATTTCGACCACCTGCGTTTTTAATATCGATACACTAATCGATACACTAATATAGATTTAGACTATTCATCCCAGAATGATTTAGAGCACGTGAACCTGGGGAGCGATTTCCGGCTTTTTGTTAAATTCAAAAACGTATCATCACCCACTTTATTGCCACACTATTAATCTGGCCTACATTGGGCTGCGGTCAATGGTGAGTTACTTGCAAGACAATTACAATCCGGATTCACACCGTATTTTTGTCACGGACGTGTCTTCCAGTGCAATGATGACGAATGTCATGCTTGTGTCTTATACCCGGACGTTTTTCGTCCAATCACCGCATTTGGCGGTGTCTGTACACCTACTCAATAACCACCAATGGTTCCGAATGGGATAATGGGTGCCTCAATTTCCAAAACTGCACGGGGATGGAGCAACCTAGTGCGACAGGAAAATCTGAATTTTGGAGGCCCTTTTCCTCGTGCGCAACTCAGGCATGACACCAATGATAACGCCTGCCACACACCCCCAACATCTGCACAAACGCGCACTCGCTACCGAGGCAGCAGAGATAACTCTCTTCGGAGGTCAACAGTCCTTCGTTGACGTGAATCAGCTATCAAAACACAGGCTGGCTTTTATGTCCCCTAAATGGGAGTACATTTCCACGACAATGATATACCCCATCTTGAGTAGATTGCCGGCGGCTATCATAAAAATTGAGAGTAAAATTCGGCACCTGGGCCTATCGCAAAGATCTCTTGTGGAGTTAGGTCGTTTTATTGTTGGCGCGGCGGGCTATTTCGTTACCAGTGTGATTAGCCCGAAAAATGCTATGGAAACGAATAGCACTATCTGTGAAGGATGGAGCGTAGGAGTATGCTTGACAAGCCTCACTCATGCGACTTAGGGTACCTGCGTTGGAATTTTAATGGTGACAGTTTGATTAAATCACAAACGGCAAAGGATTTTTATACGCGGGATAATTTATGCATAGCATATGCATAGCAAGGTAAGGATATTGATAGGCCTTCTTTTAATTTTTATAAGCCTGACCGCTTCAGCGTATTCTTTTTGGGTTCTGGTCGAAAAACAAATCTATACATATTCAGATACAAATGTAAGGGTTACCTGCACCGTGGAAGTCTGGGCGCAGATAGGTGATAGCGGGAGTGTCATAGCAATGCAACCCCATTCTCCAGAGTGCGTCACAACCTACATTTTTTAGGTGTCAACGCAATAATGAAAAAATACTTAGCAGGACTTGCTCTCGTAACCATGTGTTGGTTAACCATCAAGACTGTTGTGCCTGTGCAGCCTTCACATTCAGCTCTGTCTGATAGCGAAACACACTCCCTGATTGAGGAAGTGCTTACGAAGGAAAAACATGAGACGCCTCAGGGGCTCGCCCCGTTGATCCATGAAAAAAATAGCACGGATCCATCAAATACAACGCTTACAAATGCAAGTATTCATGCCACTCAAAGCAAGCCCGTCGAAGGAACAACTACACACTATTTTTCTGAGAAAGATAAAATTCTGTCGCTAGCCCGGATGGGCACCTATTACACCCCAGAAGAGTCTGAGCGGGGGCAGCAGAATTTCAAAAATCGGGTACATGAGCTTGGCCTTATGGAGAATGAAAAAGGCTGGTCAGTGCATATGGAAAAATCTTTTTCACGAGAGGAGATTGATGCAAGGTGGGCCTATGAATACGAAACTTCGCTATACGAAACCTTTACCAGCGATCCCAAGCTGGCAAGGTATAGCATTAATGAGATTAAATGTCGGACCGAACGCTGTAAAGTAGAGGTTGCCATGACCAACCCCGACGATATGATAGAAGCAACTATGGCGCTTACCAAGAACTTGGTATTGCAGCGCAATGGCTTGAATTACGCCAAATACCTTAGCTATTATTCGGTTGATACAGGAGTGGCCACTTGGTACATAGGTAAAGATAAATACGTTGATTTGCTGGGAAAAGAATAGAAACCGCCAATCCCGTGAAAAAATCAGGAGACACAACACCTCTGGTCCGAATGGCACTTACTTAAGTTTCTTCGGATGGCCATTTTTCCTTATTTTTTCCCTTGCGTAAGCCCTTTTGGTTGTTAATAAGGGGCAGATAAATATCGGTTAACAAATCGCACTCGTCTACATCAGGAACGAAATTCAGCCAGTGAAAATACACCGGAAAATCGCGCAACGACTCACCACTTTGTGGCAGCCACTCGCGATATAAGTAATACACACTGTCTTCGATATTATCGTGACTACCTTTATGCCGCAGCACCGCGCAACGCCCGCCCGGAATCAACCCGGTTTTTACTTGATAAGGATTGACCGGCACGTCGACATCGACACTACCGGCAATATCAAGCCGAAATTCACTCGGATCTGTCAGCTTAGGGTCACTATAAGGAATACCATAGGTTCGACTGCTCGCGACAGGTGAAAGCCCAGTATTTTTGCGCCATTCTATAAAAATAGCCGCAGTATCCAGTACCCGTGCCGGGTCTCCTAGATGGGTAATATAAGCAATTTTCTCATCGCCTACTGTTACACATTTTACCGTCATCGTTTGTTTTCCTCTGGGAATCATTATGTCGAATTGTTTAGCCCACTCGGCCCAGTCGGGGCCTTGCCTAAAGCCTTTTGGGGTGCACCCGGTTAACCGTTTGAATGCGCGCGAAAAAGCCTCTGGGCTATCAAAGCCAGCATTAAGGGCAACCTCGGTAATCGTTAACCGTGGTTCAAATGCCAACTGGTACGAGGCCCGTTTCAAACGGGCCAACTGCACAAATCGCATCACACTCACGCCAGTTACCGCACCAAACACACGGTGAAAATGAAAGCGCGACATGGACGCCACCTCGCTCAGCTGCTCTACATCAAGGCTGGTATCAAGGTTTTGCTGTATAAAGTCACAGACGTGAGCGATACGTTGATAGGTCATACTGTTGCCGGGTGAGCTCCGATTAAAGGTTGCAGATACTTTCCCACAAGTAGTGGCTAGCGTCTTGATCGAAACTGCTGAATTCGACGTAATTTAACTTTAAAACAACCTTGGTTTGGGTAAACTGCCCCAAATCATAGAAGCCCGCATTCGTAGAGCCCACCAACGTCGCTTCGAAGCATCAACCGCGGTATCTGCGCATACACTATTCAAGAGGAATCGACCGGACATGGATCCAGATCGTAATATGGGCAAGCTACAACTCGTACTGGTACTGGCGTTTGTAGTGGGCGCATTCGCCTTGTCTAAGCTACTCGAAACCACCTACGAGCCACCGGGTGAGAGACTCAATGAAGACCGTGTACTGATAGTAGAAACCCACACCGTTAGCCCAACGTCTCATCAGATTGCCTTTAACACCAGTGGCCTCGTAGAAGCTCGCAGCCAAATAGGTATTGTGCCGGAGGCTACTGGCCGCGTGATTCAGGTGCACGATGCGTTTTTCAGCGGTGGCGTGTTCAACACCGATGAAGTTTTATTTAAGGTCGATCCCCGAGACTTTCGACAGATTGTCGCTCAACGTCAAGCCGAGGTAGAGCGCCTGCAAGCCGCACTGGAATTGTCACAAGCACAAGTCGATGCGGCCATCGCCGACTGGAAGCGAACTAACGGTAATCAACCCATCCCCACACTGGTGGCCAAAGAGCCACAATTAAAACAGGCACAAGCTAACCTCGATGCCGCCCGTGCCCAACTGCAAACCGCACAACTGAATCTGGAGCGCACCGCGTTTAAATTACCGTTTAACGGCCGGGTGATAAACAGCAACATTGCAGTTGGCCAATACATTGTAGCAGGGCAATCGTACGGCGAAGTATTTGATACCGCATCGCTGGAGGTCACCGCCTCATTAGAAGAGCAACAACTTGAATGGCTGTTAGATGCCAAAAGCCCTGCCATTACCTTCAATGGATCTTACCTGGGCAAAACATTTTCTTACACCGGCAAGCTCAAACGCAGCGCCGCAACCCTCGACACCAACACACGGTTTGCCAAGGTTCGGTTTGACTTTATCGATAGCCTTGTTGATATTTTACCCGGCGTTTTTACCCAGATTGAAATCACTGGCCGAACATTGAACAACGTCATGCTGCTGCCGCTATCCGCCATGCAATCACGGGGTATTGTATGGCGGATAGAGAACGGCCAGCTCAAGCTATGGCAACCCACTGTCATCTATACCAACACCGATTACATTGCCGTTGAAGGCCTGGCCGAGCCTATTACGGTTGTGACTAGCCGCGTGTTTGGCGGCGCCGAAGGCATGCAAGTAAAAGTGGTGAACGGCGGTCACGAGGCCGGCCATGAATAAACACACACGCCTTGAAGGTGGCCCGATCAATTGGTTTATTCATAACCATGTAGCCGCTAACATTTTAATGCTGCTATTTATTCTCGGCGGCATTATCGCGGTAAAAAACATGCGCTCAGAAACATTCCCTTCGATTGACCCGCGATTAATCACCGTGTCGGTGCCCTACCCTGGTGCCACACCCTACGAAGTGGCCGAAGGCATTACCAGTCGTATCGAAGAAGACCTCATTGGCTTGCAAGGCGTAAAACGGGTTTCATCTATCGCCTCAGAAGGCATGGGCATTGTCAACGTAGAACTGCTCGACTTTGCCAACGCCGACGACGTTTATAACGATGTCGAAACGGCGGTTAATAGCTTAGTAGATTTTCCACCCGAAAATGCCGAACGCCCGGTAGTCACCAAAGTAAAAGCCACCCCCAATGTGATGACATTGGCCATTTACGGCCAAGCCAACGAGTACACCATTAAGTATTGGGCAGAAACACTGGAAGACGAAATCCGGCAAATTCCTGGTGTCGCCTTAACGACATTACGAGGCATTCGTGACTACCAAATATCCATCGAAGTATCAGAAGATGCTTTGCGCAAGTATCAGTTGAGCTTCGATACTATCGCAGCAGCCGTTCGAAACTTTTCGACTGATATTCCCGCTGGCACGATTGAATCAGCCCGCGGCGAAATTTTGTTGCGCGTACAGGAAAAACGTTATACCGGCGAAGAGTTTGGCGATATTGTGGTCAGAACGCAGGCCGATGGTTCGGCGCTGCGATTACATGATATTGCCACGGTTATCGACGGCTTTGAAGATACCAATCTCATCAGCAAATTCAACAACGAAAACGCCGCTTTCATTGACGTAAAACGCAGCGACGCCGACGACACACTTACCGTTGCCAACAACCTGAAAGACTATATAAAAACCATAGACTTGCCCAGCGGGCTCACGCTTACCGTTGCACAGGACGAAACCCGTGTATTGAAAGACCGCATGAGCCTGATGGTGCGCAACGGCATTATCGGTTTTACGCTGGTTTTTCTTATTCTATTACTTTTTCTCGATCTTAAGCTGGCTTTCTGGACCAGTGCGGCCATCCCTACTTCATTTTTAGGTGGCCTGATGATTTTGCACTTTATGGGTTACAGCCTGAACATGGTGTCGCTGTTTGCGCTCATTGTGGTGTTAGGCATCGTGGTTGATGATGGCATTGTCACTGCCGAAAGTATTTTCGAAACCCAACAGCGCTCGCCTGGTGATCCCAACGCGGTTAAACACGGGGTTACTGCTGTGATTGCACCCGTCACCATAGGGGTTGCCACTACCATGGCGGCCTTCGCCCCACTGATATTCAGCACTGGCACATTGGGACAAATAGTGGGCATTATTCCGGTGGTAGTGATTTCTATTTTGTTTGTCTCGCTACTAGAGGCCTATTTTATTTTACCTTCCCATTTGGCCTACCCCGGCACATGGAGCAGGGGCAAGATGGCAGATCTTCGTGATGCCTTTGCCTGCCGTCTCAATAACTTTATTGAAAATAAAGTCGCGCCTGCCATTACCTTTGCGTTGCGTTGGCGCTATGTGGTCATGGCCGCCTTTATTGCGGCCATGATTCTCACAGCTGGCTTACTCAAGGCAGGCATTATTCGGTTTCTTTTTTTCCCCGAAATCGAATCTGACCAAATTACGATTAACGTGGAAATGCCACTGGGCACACCGTTTGAGTTAACCACCGAGACAGTGCTGTTTATCGAAAAGGCAGTCGACGATGTTCGCAAAGCAGTCGACAAAACCTCATCTACCAGTGCCTTCGAAAGTGTCTCGGTGAGTATTGGCCAAAGCTCACGATCAAGTTCACCCGGCTCTTTTGGCAATGCTGCCAGTGCAAGCAATATTGGCCAGGTAAAAATTCAATTGGTACCGTCAGATTTCCGCGACCTTTCAGCCATGGACATTGAAAGCCGCGTGCGCAAGCGCATTGGTGACTTACCCAATATCAAAAAACTCGAATTCCAAAGCTCATTGCTGGGGCAAGACGCCGATATCGAGATTGAACTGTCGCACACTGATAATCAGCAGTTAAATGCAGCCACTACGTATTTGAAAGAAAGACTGCAACGTATTCAAGGCACTACCGAAGTGGCAGACACCTTTGAACCCGGCAAAACGGAATATGTTTTTAAACTGAATGAGCAAGGTCTCGCCGTAGGACTAACACCCACCGAGCTGGGCAGGCAGTTGCGTGCGGCCTATTTTGGGCTGGAGGCTGCACGGTTTCAGCGTGGTCGCTCAGAAATGATTGCCTATGTACGCTACCCTAAAGCCGCACGGGAAAACCTTTCCACCCTTAGCCAAACCCGTATTCGCCTGGCCGACGGCCGCCAGGTACCCCTGCAAAGCGTAGCCGATGTGATTGAGCAAAACGGCTATTCCACCATTCGTACAGTAAACGGTCGGCGAATTGTGTCGATCTCTGCCGATGTTGACCAGTCGGTTACCACCCCCAATGCCGTCATGAGTATTTTACAAACACAAGTATTACCCGATCTGGCTGCGCGCTACCACGGCATTAACTATAGCTTTGAAGGGGAGAGTCGCGAGCAGCAGGAGGATCTCGCCAGCCTGGCGCAGAACATGATGATCGCACTGATGATTATTTATGTACTGCTGGGTGCACAACTGCGCAGTTATATACAGCCGTTTATCATTATGTCAGCCATTCCCTTTGGTGCCACCGGCGCCGTGCTGGGGCACCTGATATTGGGATACGACCTTACGTTTGTATCGATGTTTGGCATCGTGGCGCTTACAGGTGTTGTGATTAACGACAGCGTGGTATTGGTCGACTACCTCAACAGTCATCTACGCGCCGGCAAAACCCTGGGTGAAAGTGCCGTGATCGCCGTGAAGCGCCGCTTTCGCCCTATTGTATTAACCACATTAAGTACCAGCCTTGGGCTACTGCCCATGCTACTGGAAACCAGCATGCAGGCGCGCTTCCTTATTCCCATGGTGGTGTCTCTGGCCATGGGAATACTGTTTTCGACTGTGGTTGTTCTGTTCTTTGTCCCCTGTTTGGTGCTGGCCATTGAAGATATCAAACATAAAATGTGGCCAGGGCTGGCAAAGTGACAATTCCATTCTATGCTGGTTATCAATGGCAAGCAGGAAAGCTTAATCAAATACAGGCCTCGTCATCACTCGACTTCACATAAACCTAACGAAAGTTATAGAATATAACAATATTAAAACTAAATTTAATATTTAAAAACTATTTAATAGATTAGCCATACTCTTGCATAGTAGTAAATACAGTCAGACTTACAAAAACAGTGGATATTACGCTGTGGTTATGCAATATTCTGGCTAGTCTTTTATTAACATTAGATACAATGTTGGTTAAAAAGACAGCACTTCAAAATAATAAGTCTAATAGGGGCACATAATGTTTAGAAAGAAGACTTCCCTTTACACTGCTATTCTCGCTGTATCGTCAACACTACCCATGCTCACCTATGCGCAAAATGACGCTGGGTGGCAGGGACTGGAAGAAATCGTCGTAACGGCACAGTTTGTTGAACAAAATCTGCAAGACACTCCGGTGGCGATCACCGCTATGAGTGGCGAATTAATGCAGGCTCGTGGCCAGCAATCTGTAGAGGAAATATCGGCCCAGGCGCCTAACGTAACCTTGACCCAGGCGGGTGCCTTTGCTGGCCCAGCATTAATTGGTTACATCCGCGGCGTCGGCCAGGCAGACTTCAACCCAGCCATGGAACCTGGTGTGGGTATGTATGTTGATGATGTGTATTATTCCACCTTGACAGGTTCAGTATTGGACTTACTGGATCTCGATCGTTTGGAAGTGCTACGTGGGCCGCAAGGTACACTGGCAGGTAAAAACTCCATCGGGGGGGCTATCAAGCTTTATTCCAAAAAGCCGGATGCAGACAACGATGGCTATGTTGAGGTGGGCTATGGTTCCTTAAATGCTCACTCTATTCGTGCAGCATCCAACCTGACTATCGTTGATGATACGTTATATGCCCGTATTGCCGGCGTATCTCGTGCTCGAGATGGGCATGTGACCCGCCTGGATTACAATTGTGCCAACCCTGGTAGCACGTTGGACTTCGGGTCAAATATTCTGGGTGCCGACTGTGATATTGGCAAAGAAGGCGGCATTAAATACACCGCAGCTCGAGCCGCCCTGCGCTGGATCGCCTCAGACAATTTGGAAATCAACTTCTCGGCAGATACCTTATCTGATACCTCAGAACCACCAGCAAATATTATGTTTGCCTACGGCGAAACTCGGGCACCGGTTTTTAGTGGCACTACCGGACTGGCTTGGCCGTTTGCAGCTCCGTTTCCCCAAGTCGACCCAAGCATCTTTATTCGCGATGATGGCTACTCCAACTACGCCACCTACACCGATGACCGCACAGGCTCCAAAATTAAGCCTGAGCAAACCATGGAATCGCGTGGCTATTCACTCAATGTCGACTGGCAATTAACCGACGACCTGCAACTTCAATCTATTACCGGTTATCGGCGCTACGACGCTGCCTGGGGTACCGACCCCGATGGCTCGCCCTTTGCCGTACAGCAGCTGTATCAACAACTGGATCATACCCAAAAAAGCCAGGAGTTCCGTTTAAACGGCAAAGCAGGCGACTTCTTGGACTACACCGTAGGTGCATTTTACTTTGATGCCACCACCATTATGGATGCGCGGGTTAACCTGGGCTATGTTGGCTTTGACTTTATTCATGGGCCAGACCCGGTGGACTCTACGACCTGGGCATTGTTTGGCCAGACCATGATGCATTTTACCGATGATCTGACGCTGGCAGTGGGTATACGTTATACCGACGACCAAAAAGATTATACCTTTGCCCGCCGTAATGCAGACCTGAGTGAAATCGAGCCTTGCCTCGGGCCTCCAGGAACAGCCGGTAACCCACCTAACTGTTTAATTTCATCCTTGAACGGTGTCTCAAATACCTTTGACGATACACGAACCGACTATCGGGTAGCCTTAAGTTATAACTTTACTGAAGACTTTATGGGGTACGCCCAATATTCCACTGGCTTTAAAGGGGGCGGTATCAACCCACGTCCGTTTTATAACGTACAGGCCGTAACATTTAACCCCGAAGAGCTAGAAGCAATTGAGCTGGGCGTGAAAGCAGAAGTACTGGACAGCCGGTTACGCATGAATGCTGCGGTTTTCTTTAATGAATATACCGATATTCAGCTACAACTTAACGAATGCAGCGCCATCTTTGGGCCGATCTTTGGCAACCCATGCTTAGCACTGCAAAATGCGGGGGATGCGGATGTTCAAGGTGCAGAATTCGAGTTCGACTTGCTCCTAGGCCAGGGCTTTACTCTGGACGGCTCAATCAGCTATCTGGATTTCGAATATACCGAGATCAATCCAACAACAGGTATTAATAAGGATAATATAACCCCATTTACGCCAGAAGTATCTGGAAGCTTGGGTCTGCAGTATGAGCTGAGAATGGATTCAGGTACCTTTATCCCGCGTATTGATTTTGCTTATCAGGACGAAATGTTTACCGCAGCAGATAATACCGAGCTTGGGAAAATTGATTCCCGCACGCTGGTTAACGCCAATTTAACATGGCTATCCAAAGAGGAAGACTGGCAGGTGTCATTGGTTGCACGTAACTTGACGGACAAGTACTACTTTACGTCTAAAACCGATGCACTCCCTGGGTTTGGTGGCTCAGCGTATGGTTCACCAGCGCTACCCAGAACCTACACCCTGACTGTAAAACGCACTTTTTAATACGCTACAACCTGCGTTTAACAGCGTTAAGGCCAGCCTCAGTTGAGGCTGGCCTTTTTATTGAGGGGCAATCTCTGATTACCCATATTCTTATAAAGTTTTTGCTGTCGAAGCTATGTCTGTTGCCTGCTTTAACAACGTCTGAATATCTTCCGCCGAAACCGGCTTATAAAAATAAAACCCCTGATAAAGATCGCAACCGTGACTGTTCAGCCACTCAAACTGCTGCTGGGTTTCCACGCCTTCAGCCACTGTAATCAAATCAAGGTTTTGCGCCAAGTTGATAATGGTTGCACAAATCTGTCGATCTTCTTCCGTGGCACCACACTCTTCTACAAACGACTTATCTACCTTGAGAATATCGATAGGCAGCTTTTTAAGATAACTTAACGACGAATAACCCGTACCAAAGTCGTCTACCGATATTTTGATATCCAACGCCTTCAAAGCCGACATAACCTCGATACATCGCTCGATATCGGTTAACAGTACCCCTTCGGTAATTTCCATTTCCAACCAATGGCCTGGCAACTGGCTATCTTGTAGCAACTGCTGAACAAAGGGTATCAACTCCTCCGACACCAAATGTTTACCCGAAATATTGACCGACACGGGCACCAGCGCTACCCCCATATCGCGCCATAACTGTAATTGGGCCACAGTTTTCTTCAACACCCATTCGTCTACCTGATTAATCAACTGAGACTCTTCAGCAATCGGAATAAATACATCGGGCTGCACATAACCCTCTGCGGGGTGATGCCAACGCACCAAGGCCTCCAGGCCAACCACATCGCCTTTACTGGTGACTTTGGGTTGATACACCAACTGCAAACCGTCACTCGCTACGGCATTTTTAAGTGCTTGTTCGTAGCGAAAATTTAACGTAGCCGTGGCTACCATATTTGGCTCAAACACCTTAAAGTTATCGCGCCCATTTTGTTTGGCTTGATACATGGCGATATCGGCGTATTGAATAATTTTTTCGGCATCAATCGCTCCATCTTCCGACACTGCCACCCCTACACTGGTAAGAATACTCAACATGCGGCCATCCAGTGCCATGGGGTCGCGCATTACTTCAAGTATATCCTGGGCTTTAAGGCAGGCTACCTCCATTGGCATATTGTGAAACAGCAACACAAATTCGTCACCACCCCAGCGGGCAATGACATCCGTATCTCGAGTAACGGTTACCAAGCGCTTAGCCACTTCGCACAACAGCCCATCGCCCGCGCGATGCCCCAGGGTATCGTTAATTTTTTTGAACTTATCCAAGTCCATAAACAGCACGGCGATAGAATACTTAGACGAGCGCGCCTCACCAATCGCCTCAACCAGTTTTTCCATCAAGTAAGTTCGGTTGTACAGTCCAGTAAGCGGATCGCTGTAGGCGAGAAACCTGAGCTTATCTTGCAGCTTTAACTGCTTGGTAATATCGCGAATATGCAGGGTAAATTCGCTGTCAGAATTACTGGTAAAGTGGGTGCGGGTAATGGTGATCTCTGCGGGAAATTCATGACCAGAAATACGCCGTAGTGATAAAAAATTACGCCGATTCAACACCAACCCTTTCGAGCTGGAAAACAACGTTTTCAGACTCTCCAAAACATCTTGATAATCTCTGTCGAGTACAAACAATTGTATAAAATTTTTGCCCACCACCTGCCGTTTCAAACAACCAAAAGTGCGCTCAGCGGAGGGATTAAACTCGATAATGCTACCTTGAAAATCGATAGACAGGATGCAATCCATGGAGGAATCCAGGATAGCTGTTTTGCGCTTTTCGCTTGACTGGAAATTGCTGATAGCCGTATCGCGATTCATGATTTCCTGATTCACCTGCTCAATTACCTGATTATACTTGCGGGCAATTTGTCCTACCTCCGTAAAGGGCTCTTCCGGCACGGGATCCGAGAAGTCACCATGCTCCTGCTGTTTCTGCATTGAACTGAGTAAATCAATCAACTCCGTACTGGCACGGTGTTCAGACACATTCAAACCTACAATTTCATGCTCCTCTGGCACCCTTAACGGTAAATACAGATTCAACAGGCGCATTAGCAGGTAGCTGAGCGTAAAGGCATAAGCCCCAATAGCAACAACGCCCAAAAATTGCACACCCAATAAGTGTGCACGCCCCAAGTCGGTGCCCAGTAAATCCAGCTTGCCGAACAACCCGACCGCCAACGTACCCCAAATACCCGCAAACAAATGCGCAGGTACCACATCCAGTGCATCGTCGAGCTTCAACCGCTCCATCAGGCCCGAGCCATAATGCAGAATGACACCAGAGACTACACCAATCACAGACGCCGATGCCGGAGTCACCGCATGACACGCCGCCGTAATGCCCACCAAACCAGCAATAACGCCATTAATACCCGCACTCACATCAACATAGCGATGGGCCCGGTACTGCAGCACGCCGGTCGCCATACCACCCCAAATGGCCGACAAGCAGGTATTCAATAAAATCAGCGGCACCTGATCAGTCATTATCAGTGTGCTACCCCCGTTAAACCCAAACCAACCCAGCCAAATCAACAAGGTGCCCAGCACCGACATAGGCAAGTTGCTACCCACTGACATTGGTTGCCCCTTGCCAAAACGACCCAACCGAGGACCAATCACAATAATCGCCGCCAGTGACACCCAACCGCCAACCGAATGCACCACGGTAGACCCAGCGAAGTCGACAAACCCCAAGCCCTGCAGCCAACCTTGAGTTTCGTTATCGTACGCCGATGCCCAGGTCCAATGACCAGTAATCGGGTAAATCAACAAACTAAGAATAATGGTGATAGATAAATAGCCGTTAAAGCTCATACGCTCGGCTACCGCGCCTGACATCAAGGTGGTAGCCGTACCGCAAAACATTAACTGAAAAAGAAAAAAGGCAATCTGCTGAGCAGACTGAGTTTCACCAAAGAAAAATTCTGTCGTGCCAATGAGACCACTAAGGCCTTCACCAAACATCATGGCAAAGCCAAATGCCCAGAAAATAGCAGCCGACAGCACAAAATCAGCAATATTTTTGGCTGCTACGTTAATACTATTCTTACTGCGAATGCGGCCTGTTTCCAAACATAGGAAACCGGCCTGCATCAAAAAAACAAGAGCAGCAGAAATTAACAACCAGGAAAAATCCAGCATCGTGTTTTGCACCCAGCCTATGCGCGTTAGCTACAACATTGTCAATAATAAAACTTCATAATAAACCGGAAATCATAGCCCCCACCCAGTTACTTTAGCTACGTAGTAACGACCAACAGCGCTCAACGAGTTCACCAGCATTGAAGTTCAAAGCAAATTTAACGCCACCTTCGCCAGCACGAATGTTTTCAGCAGCTTATACACCTCCGCTAGGTTTGAACAAGCGGGTGAATAGTGTTACAAACGATAAAAGAATCGCTTAAAAGGCAGGCCATCATTGTGCACTACCCTTGCATTAAAAAAGCAAACCCATGCCGCTACCTATCGCCAATACTGGCAGTAAGCCTGCTTTTTCTCGCTACTCCACAGACCGTTTTGGCAACACCATTTAGTGAAGATATGGTTACCGCGGCCCTGGCACGAACCCAGCACAAGGTTAGTTACGACGGTAGTTATGTTCCTATCCGCTACCCCAATGGCGATGTACCTGCAAATATCGGCGTTTGCACAGACGTAGTGATACGCACTTACCGCGCGATAGGTACTGATCTTCAAGTATTAGTGCATGACGACATGGCAGCCAATTTCGCGGACTACCCTTCCAAAAGAATCTGGAACCTTTCCCACCCAGATACCAATATCGACCACCGCCGAGTACCTAATTTGCAAACGTTCTTTGCCCGGCAAGGTGCCTCGCTACCGATTACCAATAACCCGCAAGACTACGCACCGGGCGACCTGGTTACATGGATACTACCGGGCAACCTACCACACATTGGCATCGTTACCGGTGAAATCGCTAGCGCCAGCAATAATCCCAAAATTGTTCACAACATTGGCGCAGGGCCAACACTCGACGATATGCTGTTTACTTACAAAATTACCGGCCACTACCGCTATATACCCAACCAATACCTGTCTCGTGACTATTAACCCGATGCGTCCGTGCGCCGCTTATTAACCCAACAATAATGCTTGCCGGGTTAATAACAGCCATAAAACACACATTACAGAAAGGTTTTTACTACAATCAACCAAGCAAACAAACACATTCATCCAGCATCCATTACTACACAAGCCTGCTTTAAGGGAATAACCATGAGATTGCTATCTATAAAACCGCTAGCCATTACACTGTTTACTGCACTGCTCATTCAACCCGCAACTGCCGACGACATGACAGACCGCCTTTACGCAGCCTTTGATTTGCTGGAAGCGATGAATATGGAAAGCCAATCAGAAGAAACCATACACCGCATGGTTGCCGTAGAAGTACAAAACAATCCCGCACTGCTCCCCTACGAACACGTACTCAAAAAGTTTTATGGTAAATATTTGGGGTTTGAAAACACCCGTTACGAAATGGCAGAGATGTATGCAAGTGCATTTTCAAAAAACGAAATAAGGCAACTGATAAAATTCTACAACACCGACCTCGGCCACAAAGTGATGCTTAAAACACCTGAGCTGGCCCAGCGCAGCACCCAAATGGGCTTTGAAGCTGTGCAACAAAATCTTTATGAATTACAGGAAATGATTAGGGATGAATCGGTGAGAATTAAAAAATTACAAAAGGCAGCTAATGAATAAGCTTATCAAAAAAGGCCAGCCTTAAATAAGGCTGGCCTTTACAATCAATCAACTTAATCAGCCAAGGTTATTGATTAGTCAATCAGCTTACCCAGGTTAAGCAAACGGGTTTCGCCGCTGTTATCGTCAACACCGTCGTTGTCGTTAATGATCCATACATCGCCGTTGTTGGTATAGGCAGAACCTTCCACTTTTTCAGTTACTAAACCACCGGTAGCTTTCAAGTCATCCATTACGTCGCGCAACAAGGTTTTGGTTACCACGCTGTCGGCAGCCAGGCCAGTGACGTCGAAGGTATACAAGCGCTTGATAGCTGCATCGGGACCGCCCTGGTTATCACGCTCTATCACCATGAACTCACCGTTACCCAACGAGGTAATATCGGAGAGACCAACCCAACCACCGTTTTGAGATTCAACAGCATCAAGCGGGTAGTACAGGAACGACCAGGTGCCACCGGCAATATTGTAGATACCAATGCGTACGTTGCTATCACCCTGCCATACACGCTGAAAGGCAACATATAACGAGCCGTTATACTCAGCCACACCTTCGAAGCCAAAGCGCACTTGCTTGTCGTTCACGGCTGCAGGCAGGGTAACCACTTGTTCGATAACACCGTATGGATCAGTTTTGAAAATCAGGTTCTGGCTGTTTACCGGGCGATTAGCATCACCCACGGTACCCGCACCTTCCGACGCTACCCAGAAACCACCGTCAGACGCTACACTGATACCTTCTGGGTCAACATTGATGGTTTTGTCGCTATTGATCATCAGCGCCAGGTCAGCTTCGTCAAATACATCGGCGCGAGTCGCATCGTCGTCGGCAACAGAGGCATCAGCCAGGGCGGCAACGCTAAGCCCGGCAAATACATTGTTACTGTCGTTAATGCGAATTTCTTTAGTAATCAACGCAGGCGACTGACTGATATCTATTTTGAAAATACGGCTTTGCTGGTAGAAACTATCTTCAACCGCATACATTATGTTGTCGTTCAGAGGGTCAGCTGCTAAACCAGACATAGCACTCCACGCAATCGGTGTACCGTCTTCGCGTTCGCTAGACTGCAACATTGGGTAACTTGCCTCTGCCGTTGAGTAGCGATAGATATTCAAACCCGCTCGCAACTTATCACCACGATCATCATTTTCACTAGCTGCAATCAATAGGTTGCGTGATGGAATAGCCAACACACCTTCTGGTGCTGAGGCAGCAGGTAGCGTTTGCTTGTAAACGGGGTTAGCCAAGTCGGCCACGTCGTAAACAAATACGATGCTTGAACGCTCAGAGTTAATGAACAAGTAGCGCTCGCTACCAAATGCTCCAAACTCTGCATTTTCCGGCTCATTGCCTTTGTTGCCTGAACGACCGTCTGGGTAGTGACCGTATTGAACGGCCAAATGATCCAGGGTATTACCGGAATCAAACACCACGCCACCGGCAGTATTAAATACACTAAAACCGCGGCTGCCGCCGTCAAGGTCGCCTTCGTTAGCAGTAGCAAAATAGTCGGTAGACAACCAGGTAGCACCGTCTGGCTCACGCAATACGTTGTCTTGCGACTGGGTTTGTGAAATCAGTGCTGGGTCTTCTTCGGTAGCGTCAATTTGGGTTAAGTCGACAGCACCCGCAGAAAAGTGATTGACGATTGAACCGTCTGCCAAGTCTACCAATACGATGTAGTTATTTTCTTGCAGAGTAACCAGGGCAATATTGTCGCTGTTGATATCAACATACTCTGGTTCTGGGTCAGATGGATATAAGTCTGCCAAGTCCGTCATTTCTATGGTACGAGTCGTCCAGTCTGCAGGTGCGCCCTGCATATCGACAATCACTAGAAAACCAGCCGGTAATTGTGGTGGTGCACCATCGCCTAAGTCTTCGTCACGCTCGTTTTCAATAGCAATAGCAGCGTAGCGGCCATCTGGGCTAACCGCTACAGAATCAGGCTGGCCACCCAAATCAATATTGCGAATAATGGTTTGGGTGGCGATATCGACTACAGACAACTCGCCTGAGGTATTCACGTAATCCGCTGAGGTATTCACACCCGCCAGCGCATAATCGCCGGCTACCGCAACCGATGTCGGCTCACCGGCTAATGGCAACAGACCCAAGGCTGCTGGTTGCCCTGGGTTGGTAATATCCACAAAACCCAGCACTTCTTGCGGGCTATCAGTGTAGATAAGCGTCATGCCGTCGGTGCTGGCAGCGACGATCTCAGCCACGGTTTCGGTGTCGGTATCGCAGGTACTATCCAACTGTTCACACACTGCAAAAGTAGCAATGCGATTAAAGTTTTTCTGGGTATTGACGCTGCCAGATGCACACACATAAGAAGTTTCGGTAATTTCTGTCGTACTGAGAATACCATCGGCATCGGTATCCAAACCCGAATCAAACTGCACACCACCGTTAAAACAGGCGGCACTGCCCATGGCTAATTGTGTTTGTACGGTTAAGCTATTCAGGCCCGCGCTACCGTCTACGCCATTACTGCCCTCTGCACCATTGCTGCCATCAGCACCATCGGTGCCATTGCGTCCATCGTCGCCCCCACAGGCGGTTAATACTAATGCAGTAATTACTGCACTCAGCAGTTTTGGTTTGAAACCCATCTTGTTTCCCCTTATGGTCTTTTAGCTGTTGCTTAGGTAAAACAGCGAGCCTAATGAGCAAAAAGGAAATCCAGGTGACATCTGTGTGAATTTTTTTCGACACTTTTATGCCAAAATAGCGACAACCTGCCATTTCTTAACACTATGACCACTTCACTGGCTGCGAGGGCAATGTGACACATATTTTTACTTATGGATCACTGATGTTTGATCAGGTTTGGCAGCAAATCGTCAGCCGGCCGTACGCCAGCAAAGCATACGAGTTACGGGGTTTTCTGCGGCAGTCGCTCCGGCACGCCGATTATCCCGCAGCAATTCCGCAACCAGGTAGCTCGATTACCGGCAGGCTGTATATAAACGTGATAAAGGAAGATATTGAACGGCTCGACCGCTTTGAGGGAAGCGAGTATCTGCGTGAACACATAGCGGTAGAACCCGAAGATGGCAATAGTAGTGAAGTGGCTATTTACCTGTTGAAACCCTGCCACTATCACTTGCTTGCTAACAAGCCCTGGAATGAGCGTGTTTTTTTACAAGAAACGGTGCAGCCGTTTATAGATAATTTCAGCGGGTTTAAACGATTGAAGAGGTACCTTAGCCGCCTAAAAATACCTGAAAACCCACCTTTTTCACACGACCTCCAGATTACCATTTTCCTAAAACCGTAGCACGTATAACACTTAAAAAAGGGGCGAATCGAAAGGCAAGATCCTGGCTGATTTACCTTGTTATACCCTTATTGGTTATGTGATGGGGTCATTTTACTTTGTAGAGGGATTTTTTTGATTTTTTATCAATTAAAACAGCCTCCTGCCATTTGCCGGGTTTTTTGTCCGTACGGTGAATACAGCCACTCCAACAGCAAGGCCTCTTTTTTCCTTGTTGCAGCTCTTCGACAGCTCGGGCGATACGTTTGATTCTCGTTTTCTCTTGTTTCGCATCTTCAACCCAACAAATAAATTCGTTTCGACCAATGGGCGTCAACGATTCCCAGATGCTAAGCAAGTCTTTTTCCATTAACGCCTTAGTCAAATCAGAAGGTATTTCATGTACCAGCCCACCTGAAACATTTGGCTTCATAAGTAAACCCTATCTAATCACTCAAAACACATAACCCATCTGTAGAACAATCAACTTAAAAGTAAAGATCACTCTACAGCTTTATCGTTTTATTTTACATTCGATAGCAGCTCAATATAGAGAGCTTCTTAAAAACGTAATCGAGGTAGAAAGCACCGAAATCGCAACACAGGTAGCTTTTCAGACGCGCCCTAGATATAAGGCTGCAATTTAAGAAAATTGGATTTTACTTAGCGTTTTTGCATAACGCCTTGACTAGCCTTTTCTAGCGACTATAAATACCGATTCATGGCTAGCCTGCCACTCTCGTTCAATAGTAAAACCAGCTTTCGCTAATTTTTCAATAAGCTCACTCTTTGTAAACTGACTGACATAAGGCGCTAAACCTATGACCTGCATGGCAGAGATCAGCCATCGAAAAGCAAAATTAATCTCTGCTATTAGCGATGTACTTGACACAAATACTCCATCCTTTTTTAAAATTTGATGAACTCTAGTCAGTGCACCATCTACATCCTCTAAAAGATGTAGCACATTTAGCCCCAAAACAGCATCAAAGCTTTCATTTTGGAGTTTTAGGCTGTCTAGCGTACCCTGCTCAAAGTCAATATTCTTTACTCCAGCTTCAAGGGCTTTTTGCTTAGCCGCCTCTATCATATTGTCAGATATATCTGTCGCAACAACATGTTGTACACATGGAGCATGAAAAATTGCAGTGGCACCACTGCCACAGCCAAACTCTAGCACTGTCGAATCTTCCCTCAGGAATTCCTGGGTAATGGCCAGTTTCTGTTGATACGTAAATTCATCTTTAACAGGGCTTTTAATATATTTTTCCGAAGATCTATCCCAAAATTCTTTTGAATCTTTCATCGTTCATGTATTCCAGTAATGCCACACGTTGCGAATCACTCTCGAACAGTTTATTAGGTTCGGAGCAATTTGGACATATAGAACTCATTTACATACTCACCATCCACTTTTTAGATAGTTGCGCTTTGTACCCTCAACGTCAAAGCCATGTGATTTAGTAACTCCATAAAAGAGCTTCAGCTTTCAACTACAAAGTAGCATCGCCCCCTTGAGGCGATTTTTGAAAGATTACCGGCATAAGAAAATCTTTCTTTCATTGTAAAGTTAAGTTGATATTTTTATTGCTAGCCGAAGAAAGCTGGATAATCCAGCCAGCTTAGAAGACAGGTTCCAGATTGAGTAATTCCATATAAATTTCTTTGACCGAGCAAGATTGTCTACGGAGATATTTGAACACCCGTTTTCGAAAACCGGTCAATCACTGCAAACAATTTGGCTTTTACCACTATTTTTACCAATATACATACGCTGATCGGCCAGATCGATGAGTTTACTCAGCGTGAAACCTGGCTTCCACTCAGCCACACCAATACTTACACCAATATCAATTTTTTTCTCTTGGCCATCAATGGAAAGATAATAACTTTCCGATAAAAACTGCTGCTTCATCTCCAGCAGCTCTTTTAAGCTTTCCGGATCGTTATAGTTGGTAATCAGCAATACAAATTCATCGCCACCCCAGCGCCCAACAACATCAGATTTTCGCAACCGCTGCTGCAGGCGAATGCTGATTTCCTGCAGCAATCGGTCGCCTGCATGATGCCCATAGCTGTCATTTACCTGCTTAAAACCATCAAGGTCCATCAAGGCAACAGCCACCTTGGCCTGGTTTCGTTCACTCTGCTTTATCAGCGTTTCCAGCGTATCACACAGATAGGTTCTGTTAGGTAAAGACGTTAGAGGATCTTCTTCCGCCTGACGTTTTATTTTTACCAGCAAGCGATGACGCTCAATCGCATAGGCAATAATCCTAGTTAACAGCGACGCCTCCAATGCACTCTTGGAAATATAATCTTCCGCTCCCAATTGAATCGCTTGCTGACCAAACGTTTCATCATCGACACCCGTAAGCACCACAATTGGAATATTTTCGACGACGGCAGTCAGCTCGCGCAGGGTTTGCAAACCCGAGCTATCTTCCAATCCCAAATCAAGCAGTATTACGTCAAAATATTCTTTCTCAAGCAGAGTCACTGCATCGCTCAACCCGGATACCTGTTTGATTTTATATTGACGCTTCCTATCCTTATTCAACAAACTGGTGACAATGTAGTAATCATCCAGATCATTCTCTACTATCAACAGCTTTGTTTCTTTACATCCCATACCGCCACCACTGCTAAGTTTCTCCACTATAATTCAGGGCTGGCACCCTGCCCAACACAGGGCAATGCCGCTACTTTCAACCAATGTTCACACATAACTGCTACGGTTTCACTTAACTCCTGATATCCAAGAGGCTTAATCACGTAACTGTTCGCACCTAACCGATAACACGCTTCTATATCGGCTTCTGAATTTGATGTGGTAAATACCACAACCGGTATTGAGCAAAATTCTCTGCTGCCCTTTAACCACTGCAACACTTTTTTTCCATCAAGTGCGGGCATGTTCAAATCCAGCAAAATCATTCTTGGTAGCTCAGCACTGACTCCAAGCTGACACTGCAAAAGGTATTGCTCAAGATATAAACCATCGGCCAGACAATCGAGCCGTATCGACGATCCACTATCGCGAATGGCCTGGCGAATCAGATATTGATCATCCGGATCATCTTCAACTAACAGTATGTAGTTACTTAATGACGACATCAGCTTTCTCTACTCTGACTGGGTAGCTCAATGATAAATTCAGCTCCTAGCCCCGCTTCTGATAACGCTTTGATCGTTCCGTTGTGGGCTTGCACAATTTGCCGACAAATAGCCAGCCCCATGCCAGACCCTGGTTTATCTACCCCGACTAAACGCCGAAACGGCTCAAAAATTTCTTCCGCAAACTTTGTATTAAAACCTGGTCCATTATCTTTCACCGAAATAGCTACTTTGCCATCAGCCGCTGGGTAGCCAGTAATCGAGATATGCGACTTAATACCGGGTTTGGCGTAATGCATGGCATTACTTACCAGGTTACGAACAACTTGTTGAAATCCATTTACCTCTACGTAAAGCTCGATGTCGGAGACCACTTCTACAGTGGCATTGTGCCGGGCAATGGACGCCGACGCGTCTTCTTTTACCTGATCAACAACCTCAGATAGCATGCAATGCTCCTTGTCGAGACTTTTTCGCGTATAACGAGACAATTGCAACAAACTCTGAATCATCTGCCCCATACGTTTGGCACTGCTACTGATTCTGTCTAATTGGAAGCGCGCATCAGGGTCATCCAATTTATCTTTCAGACGCGATTCGAGCAACCCGGCAAAGGCGCTGATCTTACGCAGAGGCTCTTGTAAATCGTGCGAGGCAGAATACGCAAATCGTTCTAGAGCAGAATTCGAATCAGCTAACTGCAGCTCAATTTTCTTGCGCTGCGTAATATCTTCCAAAACGGTAACAAAATGCCTGACCCCGCCACTGTATTCGCGTACAGCCGATACAGTAATATGCATCCAAATAACATTGCCGCTGGCACAAATGTAGCGTTTCTCTGCCGTAAACTGACTGCAATCACCGCCTACCAGTTCGTTGAGCTTCTGCATACTGAAAGAACGGTCATCTTCATGGATAATATCGGCAAATGTTTTCAATAGCATCTGAGGCTCAGAGTACCCGAGTATCTGACAAAGCTTTTGGTTTACCTTGATAAATCGACCTTCTGCATCGATATGTGCAATACCTACCGCAGCCTGTTCAAACGTAGTGGAGTATTCTTCCATCAACAGGCGAATATGATCTTCACGATCTTTAAGTGTAGTGATATCGAAGAAGGTGCCCAGCATTTCCTTTGCCGTACCATCGCTGCCTTTGGAGTAAATTGACGATCTCGTATAGCACCATACAGGATTTCCATTTTTATGCAGCATGCGGTATTCGAGATCAAATTCCGTCAGTGGGTCAGAATTTTTCACCATATTCACATGATGCTGAAAGCACTCGAGATCTTTCGGATGTATTACTTTGTTAAGATCGCTGTCGGAACTCGTCTGCTGAACATCAGCCAAGGAATATCCGGTGATTTGTTCAAAAGCGGGGTTTACGTAGGTAACGGATTGAGTATTAAAATCGAAAAGGTAAACAGCGCAGAGGGATTTTTCCAACACTTCATTCAGAAATCGTGTTTGTTCATTTAACTCAGCTTCGAGCTGTTTAAGCTGGTTGATATTTTTTAGCGTACCCGACATCAACAGTGGCTGCCCGGCGTCATCAAAAAGGGTATCGCCGCGGGCATTGAACCATTCATACTGTTTGGATTCTGCTATGCCACGATAGACCAGATCATATCGTTCATTATTGGCAAAATGTTTTTCTATTGTTGATTCAACCATTGCTCGGTCATCTGGGTGGATATGCTCATACCAAAGAGAATACTTTGCGGGCTCATGAGTGTCTCGCCCGATCATACGCAGCAGTTGTGGGCTATACCACACCTGATCGGTTTGAATATTCCACTCCCATATCCCGTCGTTACTGGCTTCAATTGCCCGCCGCATTCGATTTGAGAGTTCACCCGCAAGATTTTTTTCAGACAACACCTCAGCCACATCGACAACCGATGCAAACGTATGCTGTACCCCTTCGAATTCATGCACTGACAACGAGATCTCTACCGATACCTCCTTCTGCTGCTTGGTGATACCGCGCACAATGCGGCCTGCCGCCATAGCATGCCCCTGAGAGGGGTTAGCCATATAATTTTTCACCAAGATGTCATGGTGCGCACTCTGATCGGGTGGCAACAATGTCGACAAATTCTTACCGATAAGCTCACTTTCTTGATAGCCAAACATGTTTTTCAACGCATTATTGGCCATGCAGATAGTGCGTTTGTTGTCTACCACCAGCAGGCCAGTAGGAAATAACTCCGTCGCAAATTTAAAAATTGCCTCGTTTTTGCGTTCTATCTCAAGCTGCATGCGCTTTAGTTTTTCGTCGGCAGCCTCACTTAAGGCCGCCCGTGCCGACGCCAAGTCGGGTAATGAAATAATCTGCCCCAGGTTGCGGTAGAGAAGAAATACTGTGATCAGAGAAATAGCGGCGGTCATCATCTTCAGCATACCGTGAATGCCATACTGACCATGCCATACCGTGACAACACTAAACAGATGCGTAATGCCGCACAGCGCAATAAACAGGGCAAAGAGCAAAAATAGCCCTCCGAACTGTAGGTCTTTACGCTGTTTAACAATGCGTACCAACGCAATGGGGATGGAGAAATACGCAACGGCAATCAGAGTATCGGAAATGACGTTGGACCATAGAATACCAGGCTGCCACAGGTAACAATGGCCATGGGGCATATAATCCCCACGAAAAAATGCCTGTAATAGTTCGACCATAGATCCCCCTGGCTCCCTCTTCCATAATCCGTCTCATCATGTCACCGGCATAAATCCGCACACATAAAACGAAGTATAGATGTCCATGCCATACAGGGCAGGCGAAAACTGTGAAAATTCGCACGAAAACTAAAGAAGGGGGAAATCAGCAGGCATTACCTGCTGATCTGAGTGTTACACGCGAGAAATACGGGCAAGATCACTGGTACAGGACACATCCACGTCAAGGTCGGTAATAAGGCCGGTATCCAGTGAGTAAACCCAGCCGTGCAGCGTCAAATCACGACCTTTCGCCCAGGCATCCTCAATAAACTGGTTGTGCCCCAGCTGATAAACCTGCTGCACCACGTTGATTTCGCACAAGCGATTGAGCTGATGGTTTTCATCGCCCGCATCGTCGACCTCGGCACGATGGCCGTGGTAGCACTCTTTGATATTTACAAGCCAGTTGTCTACCAGACCCATGCGACGGTTTTCCATGGCAAACTTTACGGCGGCGCAGCCGTGGTGACCACATACAATAATGTGCTCAACCTCCAGCACATCCACAGCAAACTGTAAGACAGACATACAATTAATATCAGTGTGAAAAACCTGATTACCAATATTACGGTGCACAAACAACTCACCAGGCTCAATATCGATAATGTATTCAGCTGGCACCCGCGAGTCGGAACAGCCTATCCACAAATACTTTGGCGTTTGCTCCGAGGCCGAGCGCTGAAAGCAGCCCGGATCTTTGGCGATACGCGCTTTTGCCCACTCTTTATTGCGTTGTAACAGTTCACTTGGCTCAATCATAGGGTATTTTCTTGCTCTATGTGATGAAACTTAACCACTCACGGTGAGCGGCCACATCCATTTATTCAGCTAATAAATTTAACCGGGTATTCTACAACATAACGCCTTCAACGAAAGATAAAACTACACAGTAAACCGCCCATTATCACAACCCTGGACAGACAGTCCTGACAATGCTTTGCAAGACACCGCGGGAGTGTAGATAATTATTAACTCGGCAAGCGTTTAGCCTAATTAATAAGCGGCACATGGATGTGCCGCCGCAGGCTGCAAGCCTGCGCGAGCCCCTAAAAATCAAGGGATTTCGCAAATTCCGCGGATTTTTAGGGGCGACAATCAAATAGTGAAGGTTTCTGCTATTTGATTGCCTGGTTAATAAGCACGACAACTGACAATAAACATCAGCAACCACGGTAATCCCATGACCAAGAAAACAACACAAAATAATGTTCCTGACCCTAATACAATGGAAGACCTGACCTCGGTGCGAATTGTTAGGATGTCGGAAATCATCCAGCGCATCTCCACCCACACTATCGAAGCCAAATACAACTTGCGCAGCACCGACCTGCGGATTCTCAACCTGCTGGAAAATCTCGACAGCATCACCGTGAGTGAAATAGCCAGAAAAACCCACGTTGATAAAGCCTGGATCAGTCGCTCTCTCACCCAACTTGACGCCAAGGGCTTGATTACACGCAAGGCCGACGCCAACGACTCTCGTTACACACTTATCTGCCTTACAAAAAAGGGCCGATCGCTACTGAAAAAAGTATTGCCAGCAGCTCAAGCCAACGAGCAGAAGATGCTGCAAGGCATCAAGGAAAAAGCCTTTAAAAAAGAACTCAACCAACTGCTGATCAACCTGGAAAGCCGCTTGGCAGAGTTCGTTAAAGAGTAGCCGCAAACGCTGCCCGGTGACCTCCACAGCAACAAACTTTCACCGGGCGTGGGCTTTCATGGAAAAAAGTTATACCAATATTGCCCTGTATAGAGTAGTCCGTAGGGCTGAGTGTCTGCCAATTTCTGCAGCAATTTGAAAAAAATGCTGTAGTATGCGGCAAATATGCTTGATTTTTAACGTATTGCCTTGGTAACTGCTTCATTAACCGACCAGTGTACCGATGAAAAAAGTTTGACAAGCAGCTGCAGCTTGATAGAAATATGTTACTTAGCGCCGACATACTATAAAATGCCCGGCGCAATGCAGGCGGCCATGCCTTCGCTGCCAACCTACCCCGGAACCTTCCCCGGTATAACCAGCAGTTCGGCCATGAGCTTTCGCGACCACTTGTGTCGGCTGTCGACCTAATAATTATTCCAAAACAATCGTCGCCCCCTCGTGCATTTAACTATACTAGACCGTCCAAGTTCAGGAGCACGGCATGTCAGAGCAAGAAAGTTTTAAAGAACAGTCACTACGATATCACCGAGAACCCAAGCCCGGTAAATTAGAAGTCACCCCCACCACAGCCCTTTCCACCCAGTACGACTTGGCTCGAGCTTATTCACCCGGAGTGGCTTATGCCTGCGAAGCTATTGTTGAGGATCCGCAACAGGCGGCCAGCCTGACAGCCCGTGGCAACTTGGTTGGTGTTATTTCAAACGGTACGGCAGTGCTTGGCCTGGGCGCTATCGGTGCCCTGGCCTCCAAACCCGTTATGGAAGGTAAGGCCGTCTTATTTAAGAAGTTCGCCAATATCGATGTGTTTGACATCGAAGTAGATGAGCTCGATCCAGAAAAGTTTATTGATATTGTGGCGGCGCTGGAGCCAACCTTTGGCGGTATCAACCTGGAAGACATTAAAGCACCAGAGTGTTTCGAAATCGAAAAGGCGCTGCGCAAGCGCATGAAAATCCCCGTATTCCACGACGATCAGCACGGCACTGCCATTGTTGCGGCCGCAGCGGTATACAACGGTCTGCGCGTTGTTAACAAAGACATTGCCGATGTAAAACTGGTGGTATCCGGAGCCGGCGCCGCCAGTATTGCCTGTATCAATCTGGTCGTCAGTATGGGCCTGCGCAAAGAAAACGTATTTGTCTGTGACTCCAAAGGCGTAATTTACGAAGGCCGTACCGAGGGCATGAACGAATACAAAGCAGCTTACGCACAAAATACCACTGCCCGCACACTGAACGATGCCATTGAAAACGCCGACATTTTCTTCGGCTTATCCGGGCCTGGTACGTTGACCGGCGAGATGGTTAAGAAGATGGCGCCAAACCCCATTATCATGGCTATGGCCAATCCAAACCCCGAAATTCTGCCCGAAGAAGCCAAAGCAGCGCGCCCAGACTGTATTATTGCCACCGGTCGTTCTGACTACCCGAATCAGGTAAACAACGTACTGTGCTTCCCGTTCATCTTCCGTGGTGCACTGGACTGTGGTGCAACCATCGTCAACGAAGAAATGAAGATAGCCTGTGTTAAAGCCATTGCTGACCTCGCCATGCAGGAATCCACCGCAGAGGTGGCCAAAGCCTACGCTGGCCAGGCACTCAAGTTTGGCCCGGAATACATCATTCCCAAGCCTTTCGATTCACGTTTGATTGAAGTGGTGCCCATAGCCGTTGTAAAAGCGGCGATGGATAGCGGCGTGGCAACCCGCCCTATCGAAGACCTAGACGCTTACCGTCAAGAACTGAGCCGCTACACCGTACGTTCACGCATGTTTATGCAACCAATTGTTGAAGCTGCACGCCAGGCCGGTGAGCGACTGGTTTACGCCGAAGGTGAGAACGACGAAGTATTGCATGCCGTGCAAGCTGCGGTACAAAACCATATTTGCACTCCGATTCTGGTTGGCCGCGAAGACGTAATCCAAGAGCGTATCAGTGATATGGGGCTGCGCCTGACCATCGGTAAAAATGTTGAGGTAGTTGATCCAAACCACTACAGCAAATTCGAGCACTACGCCGAGCAGTACCACCAGTTGGTCGGTCGCAACGGGATGTCGGTAGAGGCGGCCCGAACCGTGATGCGCGTTAACACCACCTCGATTGCTGCCATGATGGTGCGCGAGAACGACGCCGATGGCGTTATCTGCGGCAAGGTAGGCCGTTACGATGGTCACCTGCGTCAACTGATGCAGATTATCGGCGTCAACCCAACAGGCCATTTGTCGTCACTGTCTACCCTGATCCTCAACGACGGGCCACTGTTTTTATCAGACTGCTTCCTCAACATCGACCCAACGGTAGACGAGATTGTCAAAACCACCAAGTCGTCTGTGGAAATGGTTAAGCGCTTTGGTATTACGCCAAAAGTGGCCCTGCTGTCGCATTCTAATTTTGGCACGACCAACACCGCCTCGGCCAAGAAAATGCGTGAAGCCGCGCGTATTCTGCGCGAAGAACTGCCAGATATCGAACTGGACGGCGAGATGAACTCACTGACCGCCTTGCGCGAATCGTACCGTGAGAGCATCTTCAAGCACAGCAACCTGAAAGGCGAAGCCAACCTGCTGATTTGTCCAAACCTGGATTCAGCTAACATTGCCTTAGGGCTGCTGCGCGCGAAAGCCAACGGTTTGCTGGTGGGGGCCTTCTTGTCTGGCTTCAACAAGCCCGCACACGTGCTGATTAACTCCGCGACTGAGCGCGGTATCTTCAACATGAGTGCGTTGGCCGCTGCCGATATGAGCTTCTACAAAAAGTAAGTGCTGTATTAACGGCCAACCTCTCGTTCAATCCCGCGCAAGCGGGATTGAACTGCTAACCCGGCAGAAACTTACCCAATCCCTGGCATTTCCAATGCTTAAGTCTCCCACTGTTTAGCCCTACGGCAACGTTCTTGCTTGCGGCAACGGGTGTAATCACTTAGCCTCTACTCACCCTTGCACCGGTAGTATTTCTGCCATCGACAAGGGCCTCAACAACAATAACCCTTTGAGAAATAGTATGGCAGCACGAGGACAATTCTCCACCCGTTTTGGTTTTGTGATGGCAGCAGCGGGTTCTGCAGTAGGGCTTGGCAATATCTGGGGTTTCCCAACCCAAACCGCATCCTACGGCGGCGGTGCCTTTGTGCTGGTGTATTTCCTACTGGCGATGCTGGTGGCCTACCCGGCCCTGATGGCCGAACTGATTATCGGCCGCTATAAACAGGCCAATGTGGTGTCGGCACTGAGTACGCTGCCCTCGCTACCGGTATTGCAGAAAACCGGCTTTGCCATCGCTTGCTACGCCGCCCTGGTTGCGGGCCTTATTCTGAGTTTTTACACCATTGTTGCAGGCTGGATGCTCGCCAACACGGCCGCACCGATTGCCCAGATGCTTGGCCAACCGGCGTGGAATGAGTGGCTTACCACTGACAGCAGTGCTCGCAATATAGTGCTCAGCATCGTATTCAGCCTGTTGACCATGGCAGTGATCGCACGCGGCATTGAAAACGGTATTGAGGCCTGGTCGAAGCGGCTGATGCCGATTTTGTTCGTGCTTTTGTTTTGCCTTATTGCCTATGTACTAACCCTGCCAGGTGCGATTGACGGCCTGAAAGTGTACTTGATACCCAACTGGTCAAAAGTCACCGACCCCGGTTTAATTCTGGGCGCGATGGGCCAGGCATTTTTCTCACTCTCATTGGGCGTGGGTACCATGTTGATTTACGGCTCGTACCTACGACACGATGAAAACGTACCCCAGATTGGCCTGATCGTCACACTGGTGGATACCAGCGTGGCCTTTGTCGCAGGCCTGCTGGTGATTCCAGCCATGTATGTAGCACAACATTTAGGTACGGCCATTTACGCCAGTGACGGTTCGCTGATTGGCGGCCCCAGTTTAATTTTTCAAATTCTACCCACTATGTTTGACTCCATGGGCCAGTGGGGCACATTGGCTGCAGCGGCATTTTTTGCATTAATGAGTATCGCCGCGCTCACCTCGTCGATCTCTATGCTGGAGGTGCCCGTATCGGTCATTACCGAACGTACCTCAATGGGCCGACTACCCTCTACTCTGTTGGTGGGAACCCTATTTTTAGGCATTAGCCTGGTGATTGTCGTAAACTTCGACGCGCTATTTGGTTTTGTCGTTGACTTAACCACTAAATACAGTGAACCACTGCTTGGTATTATGTTTTGCCTGTGTGCTGGCTGGCTGATTCATCGCAATGCCCTGTTAGCCACACTCAAAGAAGGTAACCCAGCAATCGAGCACACGGTGTTCTGGAAGATCTGGCCCTTCTATATTCGCTTTATTTGCCCCCTATTAATTCTGGCAGCGTTTATTCAAACGCTGCGTTAGGCCCTGTTCACACCCAATGTATGGTTGTTAATGACTACTTTTTTTTATCATCTGCGGTGGTTCGCCCTTTTTATTTGTATGCTGATCAGCGCGCTGTTTATCAGTTGGCAGGGGTCTGCCAAGCTGAATTTCTTGTATCCCCTCTGGTATCACGCATTAGGGATTGATCAGACCATTGCCACTTACGGCCCGCAAAACCGTTATATCAGTGGCTTTGCCAGCACGACCACCAACGAACGGTTGCAGATATTTGCGCGAATCAACGATTCGGTGCACCAACAAGGTAAAGGGCTCAGCACAATTACGTTTTACGATCAGCAGAGCCACCAGCACAAAAAATTGCTAAGAGAGCCAGAAATACTGCACCTGCAAGACGTGGCGCGGCTTATTGATCACGTGTACGGGCTGGGTTATACCGCATTAGCGGGTTTTGTATTGCTGTTGGGGTATGCGGTTTTCAAAAGAGAAACCGTGCCCCCTATTGCCCCTTATCATTGGGCCGGAGGTGCTGCAATAAGCCTGGCAGTCGTTGGTGTATTGCTCATCGGTGCAGAAAAGGTGTTTTACCAGTTTCACGAATGGATTTTTCCACCCGGGCACCCCTGGTTTTTTTATTATCAAGACTCGCTGATGTCTACCAGCATGCAGGCACCTAACCTGTTTGGTGCGATTGCCGTGCAACTGGGCGTGCTTGCCGTACTGATATACACGGCAGGATTATGGGGATTACGCAAAGGCTTTAAACACCGTCGTCACTGACAACGATCTCATCACCGTCACGAACCCAGGTCACCCCGCCGCGACCAGCTTTCTCCATGCTGACAACCCCATCAATACGCACCGCTACGTTTGGGTACACTTTTTTACGCACATAAATTCGACTTACCGGTTGCTCGGCCATCGTCTGTTTTAGCTTGGCAATTTCAGTGTCGTAGAGTTCCAAAGCGGCATCAATAGCTTTGATGGTATTGGCCAGCTTTTGCACTTTCTCTGGGGTAATGGCGTCTTTGGGCGTCGTGCGGCTGCCGGTATTGAGTGTTTCTTTGATACGTTGAAGCAGCGCATCAAGCTTTGTCCGCTCATCACGCTTGGCCCGCTTGTTCTGCTCAAGCTTTAACAATTTTGGCGTTAAGCTATCTGCCCGCCCCACATCAATCTGCGTAATAATATAGGCGTCGCTGCCCAGTTCGTTTGCCATCACGGCGGTTTGTGAATGGGTAACCCCGCCAATAATGGTGCCGCGCCCGCCTTCCTGGCCCACACAAACTTCATCCTTGGCCATCACCCGGCTTTGCAGCAGGTACTCACGCACCATAACTCGCTGACCGGCCTTAATTTCTGCGGCATTCACATAACGCGCCGATACATTCCCCCCGGCGTGAACACTGGCGGCCACTGGCTGGTTATTCTGCACACCTTTTTCATCGCCAATCACGCCGCCGGCAATATTGATATTGCCCTGTGCCCTCAGCGCGCCTTTATTCACCACACCTTTCACGGTGATATCGCCGGTAGCCGTTACTGAATAACCGCTTTCTACGTCGCCACGTATATTCACTGATCCATCAAAGTCGACATTGCCGCTGTGAATATTCACGCTGTCGAGAGTGAGGGTGGGGTCAACCTTGATGCCCTGAGGCAGCAATATCGGGTGCCCTTTAATTTCGGCAAGCAACAAATTGGGGTCGCCGGCATCCACCACAGCACCGTCAGCCGCATCGGTAAAGCCAGGGTCGTTACCGGCTTCAGCCAAAATCGCACCGCCCAGCACGTCGATGCCGTCAACGCCTCGAGTGGCGGGTTTGCGGCGCATCAGCGGTGTGCCAGGCTCAACCACGATAAACTCCATTTGCTGCCGGTAGTCCACGTCACCGGTTTCCAACTGCGTGGGCGACAGGGTCTTCAACCCTTCAACCAGGGGTTCAAACTCGGCGTCGTCACCACGCTTAGGGGGAATGGCTTTGGCAATACGCAGGTTACTGACGCTGTCGGTCGTCAAAACCTGATCAATGGCAGACTGGTCGATGCACTCATCGACCAGGCCTTTGTCTTTAAGCACTTTAAGCACCCAGGCGCGACTCAATTTTTCCCCACCATAGGCAGGCCGGGTATCCACATAGGCACCCAGTTTACTGGTTGCGATTGAAACGGTAATGTCAGCATCGCGCCGCTCACCGATAACAAACTCACCCACCTCGCCCTGAGCTGCTTTAACAACGATAGACTGTAACTCGCCATCGAAAATGAGGTAGTCCTGAAAACCGGCCTGCTGGAGCGTTTGTTTAACACTGAAGAGGGTCTCGCGGGGATGGTGCTCGGTACGAATAAGCTGCGCTAACAACTCGTTGACTTCTTCGTTGTAGCGAAAGGCAATACGGCTGGGAAATATCTGCTGAACAACAGCATCAGCTGACGGTGCACTCGGTGGCTCGGACATTGGTTTTTTAGGTGTTTCTCTTAATGGCCATGGATAATGACATCAAGACTGCCACTAAGGCGCTTACAACTCAACCAATAGGGAGAGATATCCGGCGAAATCAGGGATAGACCGGACGAAATGAAGAGAATACTGCCCTAGCACCCCGCGCCCAATGTCGCGGGGTGTCACTGTGTAAACCAGACCATCGTCAATTAAGGCGCCCAGCGAACAAATCGATTCCAGGTTTTATGCGCCCCCATCACCCAAAACGAGGGGGACTCGCCGGTCCCGGCAGAATGCAAACGGGGGTGAAAACCAACAATGCGCTCCAACAACGATGTTTGCTGCTCGTCGACATCCACCATCAGCACATGCTTACCCTGGGCCAGCTCGGGCTCGAAGCGCTTAAACTCTTCGCTCATTTCATGAATGCCGAAAAGCCCGCCTTCCCAAGTGCAGAAACCTAAAATCACCACCGCCAGAAAGACAAAGGGTAACCAAGTGATAACGGCTACCACACCGGTGTAATAAGCGCTGATTAACACCAACGCGGCCAAGCAGACACCAATAACAGCACCAAATTCGGCCGAGCGCACAATGTTTTTCTTCGATAGTGAATCAATATCTGGCAAGTGATGCCGTTCTAACTCAGCATCCTGTTCCGATAAAATGTGAATTTGTGGTGTTTCAACACCGCTGGCTTCCAACTCTTTTTCAACAAAGGCTAATTCGTCTAAATCCTCGCTGACAAAATAATGTCTTTGCATAAACCACCTCGCTGTGTCCTCTGGATAACGGACTGTTATGAATTAAATAACAACTGGCGGAACTGCATACCGGCTTCATCTATATCTGACTAACACCATAGCCAGATTACACCGCAGGCGATAAATTATTTTGCTATTAACAGAGATGGGCTGATTCCCTTGTGACGTAAACACGCCACAAGGGAGAAAGAGAGGGGGCAAATTAACCCAGTGCGTCTGACACCACGCGGTAATTCGGGTCTTCCAGTACGTTAACTTCACATAAGTTACCGGCTTTACGCAGCAATTGGCGACATTCGGGGCTTAAATGGCGCAAATGCAGCGTTTTACCCAGGGCCTGGTATTTTTCTGCCAGGGAATCCAGCGCCTCAATACCGGAATGATCACTCACACGCGAGCGACGAAACTCAATCACCACATGCTCGGGGTCGTCCTCGGGGGTGAAAATTTCACGAAAATTCGTCACCGAGCCGAAAAAGATTGGGCCACGCAAGTCGTACACTTTGTTGCCATTCTCGTCGATACGGGTTTCAGCAACGATGTGCTGCGCGTGTTTCCAGGCAAATACCAGGGCCGACACAATGACCCCAATGATCACTGCGATGGCAAGGTCGTAAGCTACCGTAATGGCCGATACCAGCACTAATACGAAGGCGTCAGTGAGGGGGATTTTGCGCATAATGCGAAGCGACGACCACTCAAAAGTACCCAGCACCACCATAAACATTATGCCCACCAGCGCAGCCAGTGGAATCATCTCGATCAACGGCGCCGCGAACAAAATAAACATCAGCAGAACAACCGCCGCGGTAATACCCGAGAGCCGCCCACGCCCGCCGTTGTTAATATTGATCATGCTCTGGCCGATCATGGCACAACCACCCATGCCGCCGAAAAAGCCGTTCACCGTATTGGCAATCCCCTGCCCGATACACTCGCGATTGCCGCGCCCACGGGTATTGGTAATCTCATCAATCAAGCTCAGGGTAAGTAGCGACTCAATCAGACCAACCGCTGCAATAATGGCTGCATAGGGGAAAATAATACGCAGGGTTTCCAGCGTGAAAGGCACCGATGGAATAGCGAACATGGGCAGACTGCCCTCCAGGCTCGCGGTGGCGGCCTGATCTTCCGGTAACATGTCGCGCACGAAATCAATCACAGTGCGCGCCTCAAGATCGAGCCCCACCGCCGCCAGGGTGACCACCACAATGGCCACCAGGCCCGCCGGTACCGCCGTGGTCAACTTAGGCAAAAACTGCACAATCAGCATAGTGGCCGCAATCAACAGGCCCATGGTAATCAGCATACTGCCCTGCATCCAATGCATGTTGCCGTCTGCGCCTTTGACCATAAACTGGCCCATCTGCGCCAGAAAAATCACAATTGCCAAGCCGTTAACAAAACCCAGCATCACCGGGTGCGGCACCATACGGATAAACTTACCCAAACGCAGCACGCCAGCGAGCATCTGCAACAGGCCAGCCAGTACCACCGTGGCAAACAAATACTGCACGCCATGCTCAGCGACCAGCGATACCATGACAACAGCAGTGGCCCCGGTGGCACCAGAGATCATGCCTGGGCGACCACCAAACACAGAAGTCAACAAGCCCATCATAAAGGCAGCATACAAGCCCACCATGGGCTCCACCCCCGCCACAAAGGCGAAGGCCACCGCTTCTGGCACCAGTGCAAGGGCGACCGTAATACCAGACAATACATCGTTTTTGACGTTCGTAGGACGCCGGTTAATCAACTCAAACATGAAGGGAACCTAAAGCTTCAGACAACTAAAGTGAAAGTGTGCCACATCATTGTGACGAACAGACGCAATACCAACCCGCTTAAAAAGGCCGCGCATACTAGCAGAAGCACCCTATGCGTTCAAATAAGCGCCAGTTTGGCACAGGCTCACACCCGCCAAAGCCAAGTCAACAGCTTGTCAGGGTTTAGCGAGGCACTTTATAAGTAGCCGCTCGCTCATGGTGCGGAAGAGATCGATGCAGCCAAAGGCCTTTTCGATACGCTGAACAAGTTTTTGTCGGGTTACCACTTGGCGATACATTTGTGATTACGCCCCCGGCGGTTTAACCGCTGGCAGCCACCACGGGAATCTGCCTGTCGGCCTCAAGCCATTGCACAAGGTCGGCCCAATCATCCACATCACGCATCACCTTTGCCGTGGGCAGATCAAAAATACTGGTGCCGCGCTCCATACTGCGCACATAATTTTGTGTATCGCGCAGGGTGCACAATAGCGGGCGGTTAACCTGTTTTAAAAACGCAATCAGCACACGGTAATAGCGAGTATTGGTGCGCACGCGATTGGCAATCAAGCCCACACCAATGCGGCGCTCTGCTACCCAGTCGGCCCGGCTCAAGCCCATTAAGAAACGTACCCCTGCTTTGATATCAGTGGGCGACGGAAGAATAGGCACTAGTAACTTGGCACCCGTAGGCACGGTTTGCTCAAGACGCTGTAAATCAAACCCGGCAGGTAGGTCGTGAACAATCCAATCAAAATCATCCTCGGGCAGAGGTTTACCCTCCTCGGCAGCGACAATAGGCGCACAGCCAGATGGCCTTGCGCGCAGCCAGTCGAGCGTGGATTTTTGCGGGTCATAATCAATCAGGCAGACGGCATCCTGCTGATTGGCAAAACAGCAGGCCAGTGAAATGGCTATGGTTGATTTTCCGCAACCGCCTTTGGGGTTGGCTACAAATATATCCATCACAAACAGCGTTTATCCTGATGACTGCAGAGTTCGATGCCGCTTACGGTTGCTGGGGCAAAATATATTATCTCCCCAATATAACAATGACTATGGGCGTCCCCTTAACTATCGGCATCAGCCACAACTTCTGCAACCTCAACGGGCTTGTTTTTTTTGCCTGCAACCTGCTCAACGGTTTTAGCACCTTCCTGCAATTGCAGATAATGCTGAATATGGCTCTCGGTCTGATGCAGGCGACGGCAAGCCTCGCGGGCGATATTCAGTATCAATAAGCCAAACAGCTCCATCTCGTGCTCTGAAAGCCACATCAAGTCTTCTTTAGCCAACACCAGCAGCTCGGTTTCTTCTTCCGCCAAACTGGTCGCAGAATGGGGCTGTATTCCAATAAGTGCCGTTTCGCCAAAACAGGCGCCGGGCCCCAGTTGGGCCGCCGACAATGGAATAATTTTCAAGTCGAACACCAGCCGAATACTGCCCTTCAACACAATGTAGATATACGACGGCAAATCACCCTGCTGGAACACAATATCGCCTTTAGCGTAGGTAACTTTTTTCAGTAGCTTGAAAATAGAATAGAGCTGACCTTCAGAAAATCCACCAAACAGGCGAATTTGATCTAGAATAGGCAACACACGGTCAATATCGGTTAACGGTTCATGTAGTACATGTTCAGGCATAACAAGCCCTCCGCTTGTTAATTGACCGCCGAAGGTTCCGCTTTATAGTCGAGGCCGACTACGCACCGGATACTTTGGGGGCAAGCAATTCAATTTTGTAACCATCAGGATCTTCGACAAATGCCAGCACAGTTGTTGAGCCTTTCATAGGACCAGGTTCTCGCACAATGTTGCCACCCGCCGCACGAATACGTTCGCAGGCCGCGTACACATCATCAACCTCTATAGCGATATGCCCATAGGCGTCACCTAAATTATAGCTGTCGGTATCCCAGTTATGGGTCAGTTCAAGCACGGTATTCGACATTTCGTCGCCATAACCCAAAAATGCAAGGGTAAAACGCCCAGCTGGCATCTCCGTTTTTCGCAATAACTGCATGCCCATCACATCAGTATAAAACGCGACAGATTTTTCCAGGTTACCCACACGCAACATGGTATGTAACAGTCTCACGGCTTACCTCCTATCACAACGATTAAAACAACGAGCAGGGTGAGGCCCACGCCTCATCCCTCCCACGCCACCGTACGTACGGACCACGGATACGGCTTTTGATGAATTGGAATGCGGTTTGTAACCCAGCGGCGTTAAACGCCAGTTTGGCTGGTTTTCTGTGATCGAACTTTCTGCTTCCGGGTGTACATGTAGTGATTATAAATAACAATACCCAGAAATTTAACGCCCTCGCGGCTGTGCGCAAGATGTGTTTTACGGCGATTCACAGTCAGTGTCAGCTTGCCTACCCAAAGCACGGCAGCAAACGCTTCGATGCCCAGATCACGTTCGCTGCCACCGGCGTTGGGAATGACGACACGCCGTACCGGCTGCGGTTGACCCCTCTTTTCTCTCAGCAAAGGTTTGGAAAGTAACCGATCGTATAAACGGTAATAGCTCCGCATCGCAATCATTGTTCTCTGCAGCAATGCCTTCGGCTTTTTCATTTCAACTGGGTGGCTTAGTAGATGTTTCGCAGCATTCCAGCCCTCGCAATCTAATGCTAAGGCGCTTCCATAGGAGGTGGTTTTATTAGAGCTACAACAAAAAAGGCAAGCCATGACAGCTTGCCTTTTGTAAGAATGAGCGAGCTATTAGATAGCTACGATATTCTCGGCCTGAGGACCTTTTTGGCCTTGAGTAACACTGAACTCAACCAGCTGACCTTCAGCTAATGTTTTAAAACCCGAGCTAGCAATTGCACTAAAATGTGCAAATACGTCTGGTCCAGACTTTTGCTCAATAAAACCAAAACCTTTAGATTCGTTGAACCACTTTACGGTACCAGTAGTTTTATTAGACATGATAAATATCCTGTATATAAAGTATAAAATGCCTTCGCGAGGCACGAATAAGCGGGAAATATAAATTGAAATTTAGAAACTACAGGACGAAGAACTACTAAGAATGCGACGAAATGGAGGTAATAAAAATATACTTACTTTCAAGCTGGTCTCACAATATAGACCTATCCAAGTAAAGTCAAACAATTTCTCAGGCTTGCAGAGAACGACTTCAACGGTGGTCGAAAAATAGAATGAGGTTTGGCGCTTACGTATTTCCAAACCGGGTAACAAAATAGGTAAGGACACCTATATTTGTTACCCGGCTAATAGGCAGCCAAAAAAGCCATCGTGATAGAGGGTGTTAAGTCCGCACCATCTTCAGTCCCAGGCTCAAAAATCAATCCCCCTCTCTCAATTAACGGCAGACAAAGCCTTGTCAAATCACCTCACCGAGAAACCGGATTTCGGCATAGACAGCCTATGCTCCGTCCTCACCCTAATCGGCAGCACAGCCTTCATACCCCTCATCCAGAGGGCGAATACCTATCTGAGCGATTTCCACCTCCAGCCGACCAGTAGTACTAATCTCAAAAGGCACCGTTACTTTACTAAGATCAACACCATTTTTTGCAAAGCAATCAAGTGCTATAGGCAGGGCAAACCAAGTGTCCTTTTCCACATTCGTCAGTGAGTCCTGGATGTCTATACCACCCTCACGGCCCTCGCAACCCTCGCACTTCATCTTGACAGTCACAGGTGCTTTCGGCGCCTTCTTCACTTTCAGAGCAAGCAATAGCTGGGCTGAGTGCTCATACGCCGACAGATTTACCTGGCGACCCGTTACAAATACACCAGCCCACTCCTTCTTCTTATTCCATTTAAGGTTAATTGCCCCGGGAAGATCCTTGTCTTTAGAGGCCGCCATTGTAAGCTTACCGGTGCCACTGGAACCCTCATTGCCAGCAAGAGGCATCCACCAATTACCTGGATCCGTCAGCACCCACTGCCAGTTTTCCGGGGTATCTCCACGAACGAAATACCAGTAATCAGGGTTAATCGATGCCGCCCATGCAGACGAAAACAGACCAAGTAAGCTTATTAGGATAATTATTTTTTTCATTTCGCTCTCCAACACTTTTTATAGTGAAAAAGTAAACTATCTATTCTTTTGAATTGAAGCACCCTACCCCTCCCAGGAATACTTCCCCCTCAATACCGGAGATGCTCTTCCTGCGGCACCATCCTCGAAATGATCGAAAAGCTACATACGAACCAGAAGTATATAAAAACAGGACAAACAAAAACCCTGCCATTATGGCAGGGTTTAAAGCAGTAGCAGAATCATGTGATTCCAACAACCACACTCTACATTTTAAAACGACGACGGCGGGTCAACAATGCCCCGATCCCGGCAAAACCAAGAAGGCCTAATGTAGCCGGCTCTGGGACACTGACCGCTCCTGGCGCAGCGACCGGCCCGGGAACGACCTGAATGTTGTCAACAGCAAGGGTCTGGGTGCCGTTGGCAAGACCATCATCCTTCCACGTTCCAACAAACCAGCTAATAGCAACATTAGAGTAGCCAAGGTTTACGTCTGAAATGGTAGCCGCATAAGGCGTCATATCGAAAGTAAAGGTCTGAAAGATTCCGTTGACCAAGCCAGGGTCTACAACGGGATCAACCGCAACCCATCCGCCCTCGTAGCTGAGGATCAACTTGACCGAGTTACCATAAACACCCCAACCATTGGGATTGGCCCAATCAGAATAGACATCCAGACTTACTGCCGTAGTGCTGCCGGTAATACCCATATCAGCAGCAGTGTTCTCCAGAATACTGTTAACCGTCCAACCACTATAGCCCGAAGGCACTGTGAACGTGTTGCTATAGCTGTAGCCGCCGTCGGACGCACGATCCATGTTTACCGAACCAACAGAGCCATTCATAGCCGAAGCATTCCAGCCATTAAGATTGCCAGCCTCAAAGGACTCAACCCATGCTGCTGAACAAAGAGCCGGCCCAGCCAGAAGGGCAGCACCCAGCAATATTGCTTTTTTACACTTTTTCATTTTTTCCCCATTTATTATTACACTCTCGCCAAACGGCTTTCCGATTCCTTCCACCAGAAATACATAAACCTCATGATCCAGCTTAAGAAATCACAGGAGTAACCGGGAACCCCCAAAAATCCCCAGTCATAAACATCATTACCTTATTATATTGAGTACAAAAAATAGCAATTCGCACTCCTCTTTTTGGCACCCCATTCTACCAGAGTTTCCACGACTTCCACCTCCTTAAATACTGACTCTTACAGTAAAACCAAATAATATTTGGCCACTCCGAAATAAAAAAAAATGAAAACTCGCCAAGAGCCATTCCCAACAAATATTATTATGCACCTCCGTGTCAAATGGGCTGCTCACCTTTCTGGAAGTTAAGGTACACACCCAGAAAAAACAAAGCCGGCATGATCCAGCACATTGAGCCGAACCGGCTCAATCAGTAGTATTCGCCTCTCCGAAATTTGAGACACCAAAGAGCCTCCTGATATGTCCATAAAAACCCCGCCCAAACATAAACTGTGGATCTGGTTTCTTTGGCTTACCCTGTTTTACGCCGCGTGGTTATTTATCGCTGCGGATGAATTCTCCACGGTTCTCAACCATTGGCCAATTGCCCTGGCTATGACCATCGGCAGCTATGCAGCAGGTTCCACCCCAATGGGCGGTGGCACGGTGGGATTCCCGGTACTGGTGCTACTGTTTGACCTGTCGGCAAGTCTGGGACGCGACTTCAGTTTCGCAGTCCAGTCCGTCGGCATGGTCAGCGCAAGCATTTTTATTTTTGCACGCCGCCAACCCCTGGCTATTGCTATGTTGCAAGGCGCGGTACTGGGATCTACGTTGGGATTGCCTCTGGGAATATTTCTGCTTGCTCCTGTCATTCCAGATTTGTGGATCAAACTGGTCTTTGCCGTCATTTGGGGCAGTTTTGGTCTGCTGCATCTATACCGTCTTAACGAAATTTCCAGTCATGTCGGCATGACAGATTTTGACGAACAATGGGACCAACGCGTCGGGCTAGCACTAGGCTTTCTAGCGAGTGCGTCCATTGTCAGCGTGACCGGCGTTGGTATAGACATGGTCATTTACGCGGCCTTGGTACTTTTGTGTCGGGCAGATTTAAAAATTGCGATCCCTACCTCTGTCGTTATCATGGCGTTCAATTCTGTTCTCGGCGTTGCTGTCAAAAGCCTGACCAACAGTTGGCAACCGGGCGTTTACGAGAACTGGCTGGCAGCAGCGCCAGTGGTCGCACTGGGTGCACCCCTGGGTGTGTTTATTGTCGAATATATGGGCCGTAAACCCACGCTGCTTGTGGTAGCCATCCTGTGCATTGGCCAGTTTATCTGGACCTGCCACGCCGAACGAACTCATCTCGGTTTAACCGGAATTCTTTTCGCATTCGCGGCATTGCTGTTACTGCTACTGGCCTTTGAATGGCTCCGTCGCCTCGGCATCAGGCTGGTGGATAAGAATATGCAGCGCAGCGCACTGGAGCACAAACATCACAAAGAACATCCCCCCATCGACGCCGAAGAGCTACCGTAACGCAACGCTGCGCGCAATAACGATCACCAACCCATTTTTTGCCTGACGAAATCAGCGAGCTTATTACCATTGTCGATATGTTGGGCCACACGGGGGTGCTGACCGTAGCCGGTAAAATCGAAGAAGAGAGTGTCCAACTTCTCATCACCAAATTCGGTACGCATACGCTCCACCGCCGCACGGATATAGTTGGGCCACTTTTCGTTGGCAGTAGCGTCCATACTACCCAGAGCGCAAATAATTTGTGCGTCCGGGTAGTGCTTGCGAATAGTGCGCACAAAGTCTACATAAGCCTGCACGCGCTGCTCGTCAGAAGGCGTCGGCTGCAGACGCTCCTTATTGTCGACCAACCAACTGTCATTCTGGAACAGGTTGATCACTACCAGCTCTGGAGTCCAACGCGAGAAATCCCATTCACTATCATTGTCGCCATCTGCAATCAGCTGGTTGTAGTATTGAGGCATAATGAAGGGAAACCAGCTCACCATGATGCCAATACCGCTCTTGCAAACCGTATGCAACTCCGCGTTCAGCTGACGCGCAGCGACCGAACCGTAAGCCCAATAATTGTTTTTCTCCGCAGCCCGGTCGTCAACACCGTTGTCCGCCCCCTCATTACCCATACCGCAGGTAATGGAATCACCGTAGATCTCCATGCGGTGTTTGGGGCGTGCTGGCGGCGGCAGTAAGCTGGCACCGTCGTCCAACAACAGGCCCTTGAAAACAGTAACGCCCTCATCGCTCTCTGTGCGTTTGTAAACTTCCAGGGAGTGTTTGCCGGGAGCCAGCGCACTGGAGATCTGGTAACTATGTTCGCCCTGTTTAGCCTCCAGCACGTAGGGATGCAAGGTGTTGCCATCCACAATCACGTTGTAGTAATTGAGGCCTTTTTTATCGTCCAGTACCAGGCTCAGACTGGTACCGGTAAAGTTAGCTTTTATACTGGACCCCGGCCACGACAGCTGCGGGGCCTTTTTATCACTGAAGTCTATACGGCCGGTATACAGTAATTCAGGAGCATCGGCGGCTATCCTGGTGGCGGCCATCAGCTGGCCAGGCATCGAGGCCAACCAACAACAAATCAAAAGAGAAACAAGCTTCTTCATAAAAGATACACATCCAACAGTCATCGGTTTATAGAAAAGGAAATTCAATATCTGGTATGGCTACAACCCAACCTCATAGTTCCGCTATCTTTCCAGAGTTCAGTGTCCTCTACCTTCCGACGCGCCATACTCCAGCGGATCGATAGACATAACGGAATTACTTGATACGGCTGCCTGATTTTTATTGTTACAGTTAGTAAGGTAACGATTTTTGAAGCGCAGCATCAAAACACTTGCCATCAAAAGGCACGACCAAAATTTTGCTGCCATGATTATCATTACCCTTATCATCCCACTTATTCACATCCAGCGCCGCAAAAGTAAAATGGGTTACATGGCCGTTCTCGATAAGCACACCGGGCCGTTCAAGCAAGCTCCATTCATTCTTTCGCCCATCCACATACTCAAAACCCAGGCGTGGATCGTAGGCAATACCCGTATCCACCCAATTACTGATTCCGTCACGAGAAACCAAATGCCGAGCCTTGCGAATATTCCACCAGTTCACAGTGATGTGGTACAAACCACCGCTATACCAAATAATTGGATCTTCTGCTTTGGCGTTATCGTAGCCCTCAATGGTTGGCCAAACACTAGGCCCTTGCGCCACATAAGGGCCCATAATGTCATCGCTGAGCATGATGATACCGGGTCGGGACACCAGTAAAAATTTACCATCGGGCCGCACAATAATGCTTACGTTTGCACGGGCATGTTCCAGGTTTTGCCCGTTAGCCTCCATTGCCACCTGCCCCTGCAATATGTACTCGCCATCAATCGTATCCGCAATAAAGACATCACCAGAACGACCGGCATCGCTTGCGACTACGTAATAACGCCCATCAGGTAATACACCTCCCGTGATGTTATGTCCTAAACCATTACGGTCACTAAAGAGCTGTCGCGGGCTGATATAAGGGCCTTTCGCTGCCTCACTCACAGCATGAACGGCCACAGATCTGGACCAATCATAATGGGTCAACGACCCCGGCCACCGACTGGCAAATAAATGGTACTTACCTTTAGGCCCTTTAATAATTTTTCCATCCCAATAATTCCAGTCCGGATGCTGCCCCATGCCCTCAAGACCATTATCAACATCTCGCGGTATCACTCCCGCGGCTCCCCACGCATCTGACTGCATATTTCCAGGCGGCATCGGCAGGAAATAGTCCACCATTTGCAGTGAACTTCTATCCTGACATTCGTGAGAGTGTTGCCCCACATCAACGGACGAATCGGTTAATGACGGATTTTCGCAAGCAGAAATCAGTGTCGCGCACAAAACACCGCAGAATAATTTAATCCGGCGCATAGCAAATACTGTGATCGAAGAAATGAAAATCTTCATATCGTTTTGGTACGGTTTGGCGTTATTGCTATTTTTATCGCTTTCGGAAAGAAAGTGATTAAAGCTCATGATTATTACCTTACAGTTTATTCTGCTACGTGCCTGACCATACTAAAAACTCATTACCGCTTGGCTCATATCAATAGAATGAGAGTGAGACCATCGCCTATACCGCTCCAGCCTTCCAATTCATAGGTGGTCCTATCCCTCTCTAATTCGAGTGACGCTTGGAAGTGAAGCCGTAAATTTTTCCAAATAAAATGTATAGTCGTAATATGGCTCGTCATTAGGCTCCAAAGTGTATGCGGCTTTCCCTATTCAAGCCGGAGCACTTTGAATACCACACCCGTTTATACAACCCCAAATGTTCCACCATTAACACTCTCAAGCAAGATATGAGTAAAATCCGGGTCAACAAACTCCCCTTCTGGCCGATAGCTTTCACCCAAAAATGGAAATTTTTCCTTTGCCGCATGAGCATTTCCAGAAATGGTTACCACCAACCCCTTTTTTGAAAGTAATTTTAATTCATGACCATAAATTTGCGGGGAGTATTTATTCACTCTACTGCGATACATAAGATTCAGATTTATTTCCGCAAGATTTGCACACTCCAAAACAAACATTACGAAATTCCACATGGCGATTGAAGAACGGCCATCAGCTTCTTTTTCTTTGCGCTGCCAAAATTTAGAATGCAAGAAAGTCGCTTCTGCTTCTAATTCGAGAGAAACAATAACCTTCTTCTTCGATGTTTCGATGGCTCAATCAATGAGGCATTCGTAAAACTCAGACGTTTCCTTCGTGCCATGAAGTTCACCGAAGTAGATATTACCAAACTTCAAAATATCATCGAGTTCAGATTCTGTTGGACAAGAGTGACATTTAGAGGCACAGGTAAAAGTACATACAAGACAAACCAAAATGGAATTAACACTCACGCCAAACTCCTTTTCTCTTTTTTTCTGACTCACCACTCGGACCGGCACCTCGATATCCATGGCACCGGTCGTATACATTAGACGATCAATAATCAGCGAAAGACGGCAACGAAGCCACCACGAGGCTTCAGAGTTACCTTAACCTTGCCGGCCTTTAATTCGGCCTGGGTAAATTCGCGAGGCTCTGCGCCGTCGGTGATCATTGCGCCCTTGTGTTTGCCGCCAATGAAGGACAAATCCAGTTCGATCGTGCGCGCGCTTTCCTCGGCATTAACACCGGCCACATACCAATGCTTGCCAGCCTTGCGCGCAATCACAACGTGCGAATCCGGGTAACCCGCCAAAAAGCGGCTGTCGTCCCAGCGGCGCGGCAGGTCGCGCAGAAAATCTTTAACATAGTCTGGCGCTGTTGCCATACCTTCCGGCACCTCGGCAAAATGCTGAATGCCCGACAGGAACAGAACCGATTGCGCCAGCTCGAAACCGTTACGGGTAATGCGCTGGATATTGGGAATATCGCCAAATACCATGGGGGTAAAGTCCATGGGGTCGAACAGGTTTCGGATCATGGTGGCATTGACCACATGCCCGGGAACAGCGTCGTGCTCTGTCTGCGCGAAGGTGGTGAACTCAAGGCCACGAATCGCCTCGACAGTCATCAAGTTTGGATAGGTACGCTGCAGTCCACGTGGCAGAGTTGCGCCATGGAAGTTCACCAGCAAGCCAGCATCAGCAGCGTCCTTCAGAATGTCGACGTAATAGTGGATCATGGAAACACCGTCGCCACCGAAGAAGTCAATTTTTACACCCTTCACGCCCATCTCCCGCAGGCGTGAGAATTCCTTCACCCGTGATGCGTGAGTCAGAAGCTTGCCGTGCGGGGTCTGCACTGCGGTATTCCAATCACCGGCCGAGTTGTACCAGACCAGCAGGCCCACACCTTTACTGCCGGCATAACGAACCAGCTCTGCCACTTTGTCATAACCGATTTTCTTGTCCCATTCGGCATCCACCAGGGTGTAATCCCAGTGCATGTCCGCCGCATAGTCGATGAATTTTTTCTGCACATCGAATACGGTGGCCCCATCCTTGAGCAACGCCCAACTCCACGACGCATGGCCAGGTTGTACCTGTTTGCTATCGAAGGGAATCGCCGGCGCCGCCAGGTCGGTACCCAAAGTGGAGTCCATCACGGTGTTTAAGGAACCCAGTGCGATCACTCGCCAGGGCGTGGTCAGAGTGCCAGTAGTTTCCGCCAGTAACCTGCCGTGAGTGAACACCTCCATCGGTGACGGGCCATCAATGTGGTACACCCCATTCGGGGAGTCCGTTGCCAGACGCGAGGCGTGAAAGCCGCCATCCATGTTGGCTTCGGTCAGCGCCACCCAGGTATCACCGCTTTTGAACAAGGCAGGAAAGGCCCAGCCCGCTTTCAAGGGAGCGGGCTGGTCAACCGGAATGCCCACCTGATAGTGCTCTTCGTAGGACGGGTTGGTTTGACCATAGCCTGTTCGGGCGACAGTCATGGCTTGGAGAAAGGCGCGGGTACTGGGTTTGAAAGCGAAGCTGGTTTCCTCTCCCAGAAAACGTTTGGTGGGCAGGCCGGGGTCGGCCACCACATAACGAAAGGCCACCCCATCGTTCGACACGCGGAACGCTACGTCCATCTTGTGACCAGCAACATCCACCACCGAGTAGACCTGCTCGTTGGCCTTGTACTGATTCACACGACGCTTGCCAACAGCCAGTGTGTAGCGATCGGTCACCGTCTTAACCGGCGATGTGTTCACCAGTTTGATTTCACGGGAAAAGTCCGCACCCTCCAACTTCAGCCCCAGAGGCGAAGATAACAGTACCGGCTGGCCATTGTGTGTAACTGTGTAAGTCAGGGTTTTGTCTGAATTGACAGCGACCGACACATCCAGCTGTTTATTTGGGCTTTGTAGGGCAAGTGCAGCACTGCTGCTCAAGGCCAGGCTGAGCAGAAGGCTCATTTTCCGTAGTTTTTTCACGTTCATTTCTTTCTCTTTGCAATCGGCAAAAATGGAACGGTGCGGGCCACGATTGACACCACCGCAGGGGTACCGCTGCCGGTATCGGCTAACAGCGGTGATAGTATTCTTCAACAAACCCTAAGGCGCGGCGGGGGCATCCTCCCAACGCAGGCGCACAATTTTGTAGCCCTTTTCCTTAATGGTGTTGAGCAGGGCCGGCAGGGCATCGGCGGTCGGGCCATTGGCATCATGTATCAGCAGAATACCGCCCTTCGAGCGATCCAACTCTTCCTTCAGGCGCCCCACCAAGGCGGGGGTCTGCATGTCGTTGGGCCAGTAGTCTTTAATGCCCAGATCCATGGAGGCTACAGTAATATTTTTTTCCTTGAGCACCTTCAGGATTGTCGACGACTCCGCCAGGAAGGGGAAACGGTAACTGGCCGGCTCAGAGCCGAAGGCCTTAACATAGGCTTCCAGGCCTTGATCAAGGTCGGCCAGCTGTTCGTCCACCGGCATCGTCGGCAAATTGGGGTGGGCAAAACTGTGCAGACCTGTGGTATGCCCCGCCTGAACCACACGCTGGCCCAGCTCGGGATACTCCTTCAGGTTGGCGCCGGTCATATAGAAGGTTGCTTTGACACACTCGTCCGCGAGCGCTTTCAGCACCCGGTCCAGCGTTTCCGGCCGTGGGCCATCGTCGAAGGTAATCACGATTTCGCCAGGCTCCAGAGGAAGTGGGCCATGCTGCTCCCGGCCATAACTCGCAAATTCTCGTTTCAGTGTCAGGGTACGCGATGTGCCCAGGGCATCAGCTGCACACGCTGATTCCGCACTATCGGGCTGTGCCTGCACCGCAAACGGGGCAACTACGGCGATAAATCCACTCATTATCAGGGGCAAAGACCACTTTTTCATAAATCACCTTTTAACCATCAACCGCATTTTTTTCAGATCCGGGCTGCAATGTCAGTACCCCCGGTATTGCGCACCTTCAACAGTCCCTAAGGGCGTCGCTCCAGAATCACCACTGCACCGCCAGCGCGTGCCAGCGGCAATACCAATTTGTCTTTCGCCGTTACGTCCAGCTCCCGGTACTCAATGGCGTCTGGTGCGTCGCCGTCTTCCCAGATGGCGGCGCGGTAGCGACCGGGCGACAAAAAGTTTAGCGAGACCGGCTGATCCACACGCCCGTCTTTTTCGCCTGCCCGCATTGCGCCCACGTACCAGGTGTCGCCCTGGCGTCGCGCGAGAACGATGTCGCGCCCCGGCTCGCCGGACAAAAATCGGGTTTCGTCCCAGGCAGTCGGCACGCGCCGGATAAAGTCAAAACCGGCCGCGTTACGATAGGCCTCGGGATCGTCAGACACCATTTGCAGCGGGCTGTCATATACCACGTACATGGCCAGTGCCTGGCCGCGGGTGTTCTGCGTTAGAGGCATGACCGCCTGCACCTTGAACTGCTCGGGCATCGCATGACGGAAGCCGCCCGGGGTATAGTCCATCGGACCGGCCAGCATGCGTGTGTAAGGAAGGATCAGGTTGTGCTCGGGCGTGACCCGGCCCGACATCTTATGCCACTCTGCACCCAGCACCCCTTCTTGGGTGATGTAGTTCGGATACGTGCGCTGTAGCCCGTCGGGCACATAGGCACCGTGCAAGTCGAGCAGCAGGTGGCGTTTGGCGGTTGCGGCGGCCACGCGCTGGTAGAAATCCACCATTTCCTGGTCGTCGCGGCTCATAAAGTCGATCTTCACGCCCTTGATACCCCAGCGCGCGTAGGTGTCGAGCACCTCGTCCATGCGCTCATCCACATGCTTCCAGTGCGCCCATAGCAACAGCCCTACGCCCTTGGCATTCGCGTAGCGCACCAGCTCCTGTATGTCGATACCTTTGCCGGGCCGGGTAATATCGGTTTCCGGCCGGGCAACCCATGCGTCACTATTGGCGCCCCAGGCCCAACCGGCATCAATCAGATAATAAGGAAGACCCGCGTCGGCCGCGAAGTCAATGAAACGGCGGTAGGCAGCCATGTCAGGCTGCATGCCTGCCAGCGGGCCAGACCACCAGTCCCACGCAGCCTTACCCGGCTTGACCCAGCTAAAGTCGCCCTCGGGATCGGGGTTCAGATTACCGACCAGTTGGGATTCGATCAGATCACCTGCGCGATCGCCCATCATCACCACGCGCCAAGCTGTTTGCAGGCCTGCTGGCGACTGGAAGGCGGCACCCGGTCGGTTCGGCACACTCGACAGTTGTACGTGTAAGCCCCGCCCTTCGCGCACCAGCGCCGCGCCGGTATAGCCCTTCAGATACGCCTGAGTAATGGCGTAGGCCGTTTTTCCTGACGGGCTGCTGCAGACAACCGGCACGTCGTAACGGGTGCCGTCACCCAGCTGGGATATCTGCAACCGTTCATAAGCTTCTTCGTGCGCACGGTGTGCCACGGTAACCAGGCAGGTCGGGTCTCCGGCGGGGACAAAGGTTGTGCGCTCGCCACGCAGGCGCACCGGGCCGGCTTCGTCGAGGCGGTAGCGAAAGGCTACACCGTCGTTGTAGGCGCGCAGATCCAGGAACAACCGACGCTTGTCGCCCTGCTGTTCACGGAACACCAGCGTGGTACCACGGTAATGGTCCAGCGCGACAGAGGCTTTGGTGGCTAGCAACGGAATTGTGCGTTCGACGTTGATATCCTTGCGCGTTTCCAGTAGAAGGCCGTTCAACGGCGATGCGCCGTCAAGATCCAGCCCCAGCGGTGACGATGCAATTACACTTTCCCCATGTCGGGTGATGGAAAAGTGACTGGCGTCTTCGTCGATACGAACGCGAATACTGCCGTCAGGTGAAGCCAGCTTCGCCGGCGCTGCCAGCACTACCGACACCTGCACGGCGGCCAGAGCAGTGCCAATCAACCATCTTTTCATACTTTCTCGCAGAGACTGAATTAGCGACGTCTTTGCCGCAACAAAATCATTCTATTAACCCGGCGCGAATGATTCTCCGATTAACCGGCGGCGCACGGACTCAGCGCCATTGCCCACAGGCCTATGTAGGCGTTGGAAACACAGGGAGCGTTGTAACATTCCGTAGGTATTTCCAACCCGTGCAACAAAATAGCTAAGGCGGTCTGTTTTGTTGCACGGTTAATAATTAGTGTGAAGAGGCCCGGCTGTTAACGGGCCCCCAATATCACTTGGGTGACAGTCGAAGTACACGAACACCATGTGCCGGAATTTTCAGCGACAACTTCTCGGTGGTACTACCCTTGTCACCACGCCAAATGTCACGCCAAGTAAACTGTTGCTTGTCAAAGTGAATAGAATAGCCACTGATATCGTCGGTCATATAATGGAAATCCCAGTCAAAGCCATACTTCACCCGCTTATCAGCGCGGTTAAGAAACAATACAGCGTAGTCACCGTGCTCCAGAGGTTTGATGTAAACTTCCACATCGCCCTCGTCAATCCACTTCATCGCCTGAATGCCAAGCTTGTCCTGATTAATAGCCAGCATGTCTTTATTGGTGAGAATTTTTCGGGTGGTCTCGCTCATATTGCGCAGATCATTGCCGGCAATCAGCGGTGAGGTCATGATCGCCCAGAGCGAGAAGTGAGCACGGTCCTCTTCTTCGTTCATGCCGTTACCCACTTCCATCATGTCCATGTCATTCCAGTGGCCCGGACCGGCGTATTTGCGCAGACCCACTTGCTTGTCAAGAATGATCGTGATGCCGAGGGATGACCAGGAACCGTGTTTGTGCTCGCAGTTCCAGCAGGGGTAAATATCCCCAGTGGTACGCCAGGAGTGACCCACGTCGGTCGCCCACTCCCAGGGCTGGTTGTCGCCCCACTCGCAGATACTGAACAGAATCGGCCGACCCGCCTTGTGCAACGCATCACGCATGGTGGCATAGGCTGATTTTGGGTTGATATTCTCAGTGTCACACCAGTCGTATTTCACATAGTCGATACCCCAGTTCGCGTAGGTTAACGCGTCCTGGTACTCATGCCCGCGACTGCCGGGGCGGCCGCCACAGGTGGTGTTGCCCGCATCCGAGTATATTCCCAGTTTCAGGCCTTTGCTGTGCACATAGTCGGCCAGGGCTTTCATGCCAGAAGGAAAGGTTTCTTTATTTGGCTGAATATTGCCATCGGCATCTCGCTCACCGTGCCAGCAGTCATCAATATTGATGTACTCATAACCTGCCGCTTGCATGCCAGAGCTGACCATCGCATCGGCCATGTCGCGAATCATTTGTTCATTGACGTTACAGCCAAAGGTATTCCAACTGTTCCATCCCAATTGCGGGGTTTTCCCCAATTGATCGAACTTTTGAGCATGGCCTGTACTGGCAACCACGAGAGCCGCCAGGAGACCGATAGAGGTGAGGAGTTGTTTAAACATTGAAAGATCCCAGGATTTATCAGTTATTTAAATAGCAAAGTCTGTCAGTGTACTTCGATGGCAAAAGGCAACGCCGGCAAATCGGCGGAGTTGTACAGGTTAACCTGAGGATAATCCGCCCAGGCATATTGCAAGGCTACCGGTGCCGCTACCGCATCACTCCAGACCACCACAGCATCACCTTGAATATTGGCCTGTGCCGGATGATAGACGCCATCCGCGCCGGCAACGGCAAAGCCTTTTACGCTGCTGCCGTCTTTCAGATGCAAGCCCTGGCCAGTATGATCGAAGAACACCTGAATGCGCTGCCCCTTAACCCGGTATGCACGATAGCTGGGGCCCTGGCTAAGTATCTTATCGCCAAAACTCAGGCGCTTTGCCTCCCCCCAAAGCCGCATAGCGACATCCTGCTTGTCGCGGGGGTGAATGTCGTTGATATCGCCGATATCAATGGCCGTGGCCATACCAGTGCCAGCCAGGCTTAACGTGCGACTCTGCATATCGCGCAGCAACGCCCAGCTACTGTCCGGCTGTGGATATTGCGGCTGCATGAACGCGGCCAATTGCACGAAAATAAAAGGGAAATCCTGCTGCCATTGCTGGCGCCAGTCCTGAATCAATGCACTGAACAGGTCGTGATACAAACTGGCCTCACCGGCATTGGCTTCACCCTGATACCAGATCACGCCACGAAGACCATAGCCGAGAATGGGGTGGATCATGCTGTTGTAAAGAAACGAGGGGGTATTCTGGTAGTTGATATATTCGGGAAGCGGAGCTTCGACCTGATGACTGTATAGCCAGCCGCTACTTAGGTCTTGCTTATCACCGTCAGCATCCAGCCATATCTTATTGTCTCTCCCTACATAAGCCTGGTTACTCCAACTGTTGCCAACCCTCAAAGTAATGAGGTTGCGGCCCTTGCGGAGCAGGTCCGCTGGAATTTCGTAGCGCGCGCCTTCAACTTGCCAGTCCTGAACATCCAAAAGCGTCTCATTAATCCAAATAAAAGCCTTTTGCTGGAGGTCACCAAAGCTCAGTACCACCTTCTTGGCTGGCACCTTATCCAAGGTGAATTCGCGGCGTAGCCACGCGAGATTATCAAATGCTCCCGGCAGTGTTTGCTCACTCCAACCCCGCGTTGAAAAATCAAATCGAAAGGCATCCGTGGCGAGCGCGTATTCCTTACCAAATATACGCTGGTTTTTCTCTTCACCGTGTTTTTCATTGATGGCAAACCGTTTCGACCAATCAATATCCGGCTGGTACTGGGCTTCGGTTCTCTCGCGGTAGGCGGGTAGTTGCAGCAATGCCTCCTTGCTCATCCAGCTTTCCGCGGGCGTGCCACCCCAGTTGTCGTCTATGATGCCAACCGCAACGTCCTTCTCCAGGTGATTCTGGCGAGCAAACAAATAGGCCACGGCGGAAAAATGTTGGGCGGTCTCCGGTGTCGCCGGTTTCCAGGCACCATCGCTTAACTCGGTCTGCGGACGGGGAGCCACTTCGGCGGGCACTTCAAAAAAACGAATCAGCGGGTAGTTGGCGGTGGCGATGATCTCGTCGGAATTATTGATTTTCCAACTCAGCTTCCACTCCATATTAGACTGGCCTCCGGCCAGCCATACATCACCAAAATACACATCCTCAATCGTGCGCTCACCATCGCCTGTCACGCTGATAGTAAAGGGGCCGCCAGCCTTTTGTGCTGGAATACTCACCCGCCAGCGCCCCTCATCATCAGCCCGAGCGGTAAAGGATTTGCCATCGAATGCCACGCTAATGGGGGTATTGGCCGCCGCACTCCCCCATATGGCAACAGCCTGGTCTCGCTGCAACACCATATGGTCGGAGAAAATTTTTCCCAGCTCGACCGCCGCTGCGGCCTGTCCGTGAACTAATACCAGCAGACACAGGCTAAACAGCCCCGCCAGGCCGCCACGTGTAGCGGCCTTTTTATACGGGGTAAGGGAATTCGTCGAACCGGCATTGAACATGAGAATATCCTTTACAAACATGGGCAACCAAACACAGCAATGTGTGAAGAAGGTTGAGCCTGGGTTTACGGAAACTTGATAACCAGACCACCGCGGGCACGCAGGGTCACCGCCACCTTGGCATTAGCCGTTACCTCCGCCCGCTCCCAGGTGTCGGCTGCCTCGCCGTCGCCAATCAGTTGCCCAGTGCGCCCATCGAGAAAGCTCAAGTCCAGCGTTAGCGCCCGGTCTTCGGCCTCGCCGTTGATGCCGACCAGATACCAGGTATCGCCAGCGCGTCGGGCAATCACGGCATACTTGCCAGGATAGCCAGCTACTAAGCGGCTCTCGTCCCAACTGACCGGAATATCACGCATGTAGTCACGCACAAAATCCGGTACTTTAGCCATGCCCTCAGCGGTCTCGGCTATGTGTTGGATACCAGACAACATCAGTACCGGTAGAGCCAACTCGAAACCGTCGCGAGTGCGACGCTCGATATTAGGAATCGGCGAGAAAGCGGTGGGCGTGAAGTCCATGGGATCGAACAGGTTTCGAGTAAACGGCAACATGGCCACATGCGAAGGCGCCAGATCCGCGGTTTCTTGCTCAAACGTGCTGTATTCGAACCCCCGTACCGCTTCCATCGTCATCAGGTTAGGGTAAGTGCGCTGCCAGCCGCGCGGCAAAGTGGCACCGTGGAAATTGACCAACAATTCAAAGTCGGCCGCATCGCGTAAGATATCCAGGTAATAGGCCATCATTGACTGACCGTCACCGGCGAAGAAATCCACCTTGACACCAGCGATACCCATAGCCTGCAGACGTGCGAATTCGGCGCGGCGCTGTTCGCGGGTCAGCAGTGCGCTCTTCGGAGTATACTTGGTTTCATTCCAGTCGCCCGACGAGTTATACCACAGGATCAGACCAACCTTTTTCTCTGCCGCGTAATCAGCCAGCTCGGCGATTTTTTCGTAGCCGATGTTGCGGTCCCAGTTAACGTCTACCAGCGTGTAATCCCAACCCATATCGGCGGCGTAGTCGATAAACTGCTTCTGGGTGTCGTAGTTGACCGAGTCGTCTTTCAGCAATGCCCAGCTCCAACTGGCCACGCCAGGCTTAACCCAGGGCATCTCCGCTACCGCAGGAGCTGCCAGGTCTGTACCCAGCGTCGAATCCATCAGGGTTGGCAAGTCGCCTACAGCAATAATGCGCCAGGGCGAGTGCAGTGGCTCGCTGGTTTCCGCCAGCAGAGCACCACCCGTGAAAGCTTCCGCAGCCATAGGGTAACCTATATGGTATTCACCTTCGGGCGAGTCCGCCTGCAGACGCGAAGCGTGGTAGTGGCCGTCCATTCCGGCCTCGGTAATGGCCACCCAGCCACCCGCGGTATGGAACAGAGCGGGAAAAACCCAACCGGCCGGTGAGGGGGATGACTCATCCACTGGGATACCCATCTGGTAGTGCTCTTCATAAGACGGGTTAACCTTGCCCCAACCCTCCTGTGCTACCGCGATAGGCTGCAGCCAGGCACGACTGTCATCTGTAAAATCAAAACTGGTGAGCTCTTCTTTCACCCGCACAACGCCGGCAGGCTGGCTCGGCAAACTGTATTGAAAGGCAACCCCATCATTAGACACACGAAAAGTGATATCGAGACGCTCACCTTTTTCATTGGTAAAGTGAAATACCCGCTCGTTGGCGTGATAACTGGCTTCCCCGACCTTGCCATAGCCCAGAGTGTATTCATCGTGAACGGCCACCGATGCAGAGACCGATTCCAGTGCCATAGCCTGACTCAGATCACTGCCTTCCAGTCGCCACCCCAATTGTGATGATTCCAGCACCACCTGGCCCCCATGCGTCACTTCATAGACAGGCTGTCCAGCGCCTGTCAAATCCAGAGCTACACTTAACTGACCGTCTGGGCTCTGCACTCGCAGGTCCGGCTGAACAGCAGAATCCTGTTTAACATTGCATGCCGTTAACGCAGATAAAAGGCCAGGAAACAAAAGGGGGAGGAGGAACTGAGGTCTCATCGGTCAATCTCACTTAGGAATATTATTAATTTGTATAACCATAACATTATATAATATAATACTACATATATGATCACAACCCTTCGCCCAACGACGAAACGCTATAACATCACTAAGCATCCAATTACCACTTCACACGCCGCAAAGCGTCGGCACAAGGCCTGCTTGCCGCACACGTGGCATAGCATGATGGCAACACCTGAAGGAATAAGGCAGTCAAACCTTGAGGAGCAAAACCCGTTGAAAAAATCCCTTTATGCCCTGACTTTCAGCCTGCTGACCCTAACCGCCCAGGCCGAACCGGTGGAGAAATTTGACCTGAGCGACGTCCGCCTGCTGGACAGCCCCTTTAAACACGCACAAGACAAGAACATTGAATATATATTGGCCATGGACCCGGACCGACTGCTGGCACCCTACCTGCGCGAGGCAGGCCTGCCCGGCAAAGCAGAAAGCTATGGCAACTGGGAAAACTCCGGCCTCGACGGCCACATCGGCGGTCACTACCTGAGCGCGCTCAGCTTGGCCTACGCTGCCACCGGCAACCCGCAAGTCAAAGCGCGACTGGACTATCTGCTGACGGAAATGCAGCGCGCGCAAGACAAGATCGGCAGCGGTTATCTCGGCGGCATTCCCGATGGGGTGGCGCTGTGGCAAGAGGTTGCCAAAGGCCATATTGATGTGGGTCGCTTCAACCTCAACAGCAACTGGGTACCCCTGTACAACCTGCACAAGGTATTCGCCGGCCTGCGCGACGCCTATCTGTACGCCGACAGCCAACAGGCGCTGACCATGCTGGTAAAACTGGGAGACTGGGGCGCAGAGCTGCTTGCCAAACTGTCTGATGAGCAAGTGCAACGACTGCTATACAGCGAACATGGCGGCCTCAACGAAATTTATGCCGACCTCTCGGCCATCACCGGCAACCAGGATTATCTGCAAATTGCCCGACGCCTGTCAGACCGGGAGATACTCGATCCGCTATTACAACAACAGGACGCACTAACCGGCCTGCACGCCAACACCCAGATCCCCAAAGTCATTGGCTATAAGCGTGTGGGCGACCTGGCAGCCGACAAACGCTGGCAGGAAGCCGCGGAATTTTTCTGGCGCCAGGTGGTAGAACACCGCAGCATCGCCATTGGTGGCAACAGCGTGCGCGAGCATTTCCACCCCAGCGATGATTTCTCTGGCATGGTGGAGGAGATAGAGGGGCCCGAGACCTGCAACACGTACAACATGCTCAAGCTCACCGACCTGCTTTACCAACAAGACCCACAAACCCGCTATATTCGCTATTACGAACGCGCCCTGTACAACCACATTCTTTCCTCTCAACATCCAGACACCGGCGGGCTGGTGTATTTCACCCCGGCCCGACCACAGCACTACCGGGTTTACTCTCAAGTGCACGACGGCATGTGGTGTTGCGTGGGTTCCGGCATCGAAAACCACAGCAAATACGGCGAGATGATCTACGCCCATCGCGACGACGAACTGTTTGTCAACCTGTTCATCCCCTCCCAGCTACAGTGGCGAGACAAGGGCCTGACCCTGGTGCAGGAAAATCATATCCCCGACGAGGACAGCAGCATGCTGACCATCGAGGGCGACGCCAAAGCTACCCTGCACCTGCGCTACCCGGCCTGGGTGGCCCCCGGCAAACTGACGGTTCGCATCAACGGCAAGCGGGTCAAGCACCGCGCACAACCCGGCAGCTACCTGACCCTGCGCCGCCACTGGCGCGACGGCGACCGCATCACCCTGGATATGCCCATGCACACCGAACTGGAACAGATGCCGGATGGCTCCGACTATTTCGCACTGGTATACGGCCCTGTGGTGCTGGCCGCCAAAACCCAGCCCTTCGCCAACGAGCACCTCAACTTTTTTGCCGACGACAGCCGTATGGGCCACGTAGCCTGGGGGGCCATGTGCCCGCTGGAAACCGCGCCCACCTTTGTCAGTGACCAGCGGGATTTCGTCGACCAGATCAAACGTCTGCCGGGTGACACACTGCACCTGTCGGTACCCGCTGCACTACACAGCGAGGGCAAGCCGGTGACCGAGTTGATTCCCTTTTTCCGCCTGCACGAATCCCGCTACATGCTTTACTGGCCGGTCACCACACCGAAACAATTTGCACAACACCAGCGCCAGTTGGCCCAGGCAGACCAAACCCGACTGGCACTGGAGGCATTGACGATAGACAAAGTGTCGCCCGGCGAACAACAGCCAGAGGCAGACCACTTCTTCGCCAGCCAGGACACCAACACGGGCACCCACAAAGACCGCCACTGGCGCGATGCCCGGGGCTGGTTCAGCTACCAGCTTAAAGATCCGCAGCAGGAAGCCAAAACCCTGCGCGTTACCTACTACGGGCAGGACTCCGGGCGCCGGTTCTCTATCCTGTTGAACGGCACCCTACTGGCAGACGTTGAACTAAAGGGTGATCGCGGCGATGAATTTTTCACCGTCGACTACCCACTGCCAGCTGAACTGCACGGCCACAAAGAACTGACCCTGCGTTTTGAAGCGGCGCCAGGCTCTCTAACCGCGGGTATTTATGGCGTGCGCCTGTTGCGGGAATAACGGCGCACAGCGCTATCACCGCGTGCATCATACCCGCCGTCATTAATGCTGAAGAGAGCCGCCCCTGCGGGGAAATCCCGCAGGCAGCGGCTTATTTTGCGGCAGTTTCCAGATACTTATTGAATAAGCGTTCAATTTGATCACTAAATGTAGATTCCATCCCAGAAGCGGACGACGCTGGCACCAGATAGACAACAGTTACAAGTGTATCTCTAACGTTCGCTGAGCAAATACCCAGTTCAACGCTCGTAAGCTGAGATTGCCAGTCACAAAAAGGTTTTCTCACAAAATCATGAGGAGAAGGTTCTACCGACACCCGAAGAGAAGGCATTGGCGCATTCGGGACCTCAATAGTACATTTGGTAATATCCTGGGCACCACTATCAGGTGACGCCTCTTTGGACACAGCATTGGCCAGCCCAAGTGCCGCCAGCGCCTCCTGATCCACCCAGTCGCACGCCGAGCCAGCCGGTGCGGCGAAAGCTTTTGTTGTGGAAAGCAAAGACAGTAGAAAAAAGTAAATAAGCTTGTTACGCATAGTCTGTTTGGCCTCATAGTTATCACAAGAAAATTACATGTAGTTGAAAGCGGGCAGCCTATAGTTTTTGAATAGGCGTTTTATATTGTCTTTTTATTTGCAGCCTCTCCATATCTATAGAAGCGTCGGGCCATCTATCGTGGATATGTGCCTGGCAACTGAACGACTTAAGCAAGCCCTTGGGATAAGTCGTCTATCTATTCGCTGTTGCATTATTGGCGCAAACACGTGCGCTCATTGTTAGTTATTTTTCTGGGCCTGCAACCTATACCCAGGTACAGGTTGATTACACATGGCTAAGAGTGACCAGTAGCTCAAACCGGTTATTGACTCTGTGTTTTTGGTAAATATTGGCGCAGTGAAACTTCACAGTTCTCTCGCTAATGTCGAGCATCTGGGAGTTCTGCTGATTGGTCATGCCTTGCTGTAAAAGTGTAAGTACTTCCCTTTCACGGTTTGACACGTATTCGATGGTGGAATTATTTTTAACATTTTCCAGGGCGTCCATACTTCCCTCAACCTATAGCATTAACGGTATCGCCCGAAAGACATGTGACCACACAGGCAAACGACGACGCACCGATTTATTCGGCTTTATTAGATATCGCAGTACCAGATAGTAAACGTTTACATAATTACCTGACAACTATTATTCAACGTTTTTTACGCCCTTTTGTACAACAAAGAGATAACACTCGGATTGGCAGTCAAAACAACAATTAAAGAGCTGCAATCAACGGGCCGGAGATGCTTGATTAACCTTCCCATCTATCCCTGAACGCCCATCACCACCCCCAAAACCAATACTTATATACTGAGGGGAACCACGGTTTCGCCCTTCAAAGTACGTTCAATATTCGCCATAAGCTGATCAAAAGGCAGCTCCAAACGCTTAGATTCTTTTTTAAATTCCTCAATCGAACGAGCTTCCCGGTCTTTGTCGCCAACCGCGCGATACACCAAAACCTGAGCTTCATATAAGCTCAACTTGTCTTCAAACTCTTTCTGATCAACGCGCTCAACAAGCCGCACTACCTCTTCGCGGTCAAAATTCTCAACGTATTTTACCAATGCGACAGCATACTCAAGTTTTGCTGGATCGTATTTCTCTGAGGCCTTCTTCAACCAGCTTAGCCCTTCGTCGATATCACGCTCACAACGCATACCATTCAGACGCTCAAGCCCCAGAAGCATTTGCGCATTTGAAAGCCCATCATTTGCGGCACTGTTAAGCCAAAAAAAACTTTTATCAAATTCTGACGTGCACTGTTCTCCATAAAGAATATTACTTCCCAGCGCGTACTTAGCCGGCGAAAAACCATTCACCGCAGACTTGAAATATGACGCGTTCGGATTATCGAATAAGTTTTGCTTTTTTTCTGGCAAATACCTGTTTAAAACACTGACAGCCAAACCGTACTCGTATTGATCATAACCAGCCCCCAATTGTGCTTTTTCTTTATATGAATTGAGCAACTTCTTTATCTTGCGTTCATTAACTTTCCTTCCTTCCAACGCAAATGTAAAACGCATCTTAACTGCGTAGGTGGCAACAGGCGTATCGCCCAAATAGGCGGGGGCATATAAGAACTTTTTGATTACATCCAGAGACGCTTCAGTAAAATCACTCCCTGTACTCACCAGTAACTCCGGGTACTTCACCCGCCCATCCTCTGCGATAGTATATTCAAGCGTAACACCGCCCATCCGCCCCTCTCTTAACGCTCTATCCGGATAGTTGAGGGGAAGCTTTCTCAACGAAAGATAGTTTCTATTATTAGAAACAACATCGCTGTTTTCGAAGCTTGGCGCAAGCTCACCTTCAATTGCTGCGTCAGAATATGTTTTCTGAAGCGACTGATACTTTTCTTCGCCGCCAAGCACCACCTCATCACTCAAAACCTCCTTTAACTTTACAACCGTAGCCTGAGACTCTTCATCCCCTGCGGATGCAGACAGCTTGATCCAGGCATACGCATCTTCGTAACTGCGGGCAAGGCCCTGCCCTTTTAAATACATCACCCCAATATTATATTGCGCACGCTTATTACCCAGCGCGGCCAGCTCCATAAACTGCTGATACGCAAGCTCATACTTTTGGTTAGCATAATTATCACCGGCAATTTCAAAAGGCACCGCAAACGCGCGCGCAAAACCCAGCAACAAGAAGACCGCATAAACATATTTCATAGACACAAGCTCACCCCGCTAATCCATACCAACATCATTGAACGGCGCACGGACGCCCCTCTCCCAAAGTAAACTCATACCTGTATTTCCCATTTTGTTTTTCCTTGTATTGTTGCGTCCATTATCATGGCTTGCGTAAATCAAAAACTCAGTTCAATAGGTGCCCCGGTGTAAACCACTTTTTGCGTACGCGAATTTTGCTCGCCGTTTACACCCGCTGGTTACTGGTGGCGCGCTGCCCTTGGTAGGTACCCATGGTGGTCATCAGGGTGTACGGGTTCAGATAGCGGGAAAAATCGCCCAAGGCGTTGTCGCCCAGGCATTTGATATCCGATGCGACCCTATCGGCCTCCCAACTGGCAGAGCCCACTTCCACCTCGGCACCGCCCCAGTACTGCCAGTCCTGCACGATGTAATCGAGGGGAAAGCCTTCCTTGCGAAAAGTACGCGCCACATCCACCAGGCGCGCTTTCCGCCCACAGGGTCGCGCCTTCGGCTTCGGCTTCGTCTTCCTTCAGGGAAAAAGTATTGGACACTGCATAGCTGGGTGCATTGGCAATCGAAACTTTTTCAATATGTTGCGGTGCACTGGCCGACTCCCTGGTGTGGAGCCTACCGTTGACATCCCGGAAGCTTACCGAGCCACTTCGCTTATCGATCTCTATCGTGAGTTCCTCGGCACACAGCAAGAGAGTTACCTCACTATCCTCCAGTTCAAACGCGATGCTATCGGGCTGATCGATAACCACCAGGCTGGGATGCTGCCAGTAGCTCTCCCCGAGATTGCTGTTAACCCTGACGGTTTTCGGTCCGTAGAAAATAATGCTCTTGACCGTATCACCCGACTTGATCTGCACACCACTCGACAGGCGGCGATAGCTAAATCCGTTATTGGCGTGCCGCACCAGAGACACAGGATGACCATTTTTATCCAACCCGGAAATCTGGCCAAGCGGCCGCGTTGTACAGGACACAACCGCTGCAGTGATGGCAATCGCGATAGTAATTTTTTTAAAGTTCATCCATTTCTCTTTAAATAGTTATGCGATTGTACCGATCACACTTCCGGCCTCCCGAAGAAGGTCGGAGTATTTCACGAGTCAGTTAATAGATGTGCCCTAAAAGAACTCAATCTTAAAACTAGCGGCATACTTCGTTGGCATCTTGCCGGGAACCTTGATCGTCAGTGCGCCGTTATCCTGCTTCCATTTCAACGTTTTTGAATAACCAAGCAGCTCTACTGATTTAATCGTTTTACCTGCGGCTTGCCCGTCCAACCCAAGCGCCCTAATACGAACCTGCTTTTTGGGTATACCCAGGACAATGGCATAAAGCGATGCATTTTTCGTGGTGAACCTGACATCCTCAGCCGTGTAGGATGCACCTTCATTGAATGATCCGCCCGCCGTTTCGGTTGGACCCTCGCCATAGATCACCCATGGCCGAGTGCCATGTATCGCCTCGCCATTAACGTCCATCCACACTGCCATTTCCTTCAGAAACTTGAGTGGTTCAGGCGGCAAACTACCATCGGGGTACTGCACAACATTGAGCAGCAGATTGCCGTTTTTACTGACGATGTCGGCTAACATATGAATGATTTGCGGCGTGGTTTTGTATTCAAAGCCATCGCTGTAGAACCAATCACCCATGGACGTATCCGTTTGCCATGGCAGGGGATTGATGCCACTCATCACGCCGCGCTCCACGGTCTGAACGCCGGCTTCTCGATAAAACTCACCTCTCCCTAAATCTTTGAGGTTGTAAACCGCCTCCAGCTTGCCATTATGGGCAGCAACGCTCTGATTGTAGAAGTTGGCGACCATAGTACGCCCTACCTTACCGAAAGGAATGCCACCATCGGTGTAGACCAAATCCGGCTGATAGTTCTCTACAAGATCCGTAATTCTATTGAACCATTCCTGATGCCACTGCGGATTCTTGGCATACCATGTATCTCCTCTCCACTGAAACTGCTCATCACCCTCGTGATACAGATCTTTGTAGGCAGGATCTGCTCCGTCATATAAATGGTTTGAGTGTGGCGTCCAGTCCCGGTCAAAGCCATGGCTTGCTGAAAACCATGTATAGCTGGCCGCAAGGTGCTCGGATACCCCAAACCGCAACCCACGTTTTTCCGCAGCTTTCTTGAACTCACCCACAATGTCTCGATGAGGCCCCATGTCGACGGCATTCCATCGATGGTACTTGGAATCCCAGAGATCAAAATTATCGTGATGTACGCCCATGCTGACAAAATATTTGGCTCCAGCTTTGGCGTATAAACCCATCAATGCTTCCGGATCAAACTTCTCCGCCTTCCACAATGGGATAATATCCTTGTAGCCGAATTCGGTTGGGTGCCCGTAGTGCTCCAGATGATGTTTGTATTGCCTGGAGCCCTGTAAATACATATTTCGGGCATACCAGTCGCCAGCCCGTGGCACAGCCTGCGGCCCCCAATGCGCCCAGATACCAAATTTGGCATCGCGAAACCATTCCGGCGTCTGATAAGTTTTCAAGGACTCGGCGGACGCGTCAAAGGGCCCTTTGACCAGTGGAATATCGTACTCAAACGGGGGCGACTCGCCGTCTTCCCGACAATCTTTTGTCTGCTCGCTGGCATGCACGGCCATTGATGCTTGTGCAACACAAAAGGCAAGCGAACACGACGCCCATAGCGACCGCCTGGATAGGTTCAACATGTATGACCCACTCCTCATTGATTCGTTAACCTGGCAATGATTATTGCTGGGTTAATAATTATTCTGTGGACTAATCAGCCTTGTATTCAGCGCTATCTGTGCAGCGGCATAGCAACCGCTGCACACAACAGGTCACCGGTTACACATCGCACTGATCGGGTTAGACCCGGTAGCGGTAATCATTCCCAGTTTATAAGGCAGTTGTATGTATTCGTACGACTTGCCAGGTTCTTTATCTAGCCCCTGATAGAGAAATTGAAGTGGCTCACAGGGATCGATAGTCAATGTCTGATCCGCTGAGGCACGCAGCATCTCCCCGTGCGAGACGCCCTCCGACCAGGTGCGGCCGTCAAACGTCACGTGATCAGCATCGGCAAACACGTTCATGGGGCCGCTGGTCAGCGGCCGCCACTCACCGGCAAGGCTGTCGGCCAGCCACCCGCGAAAGTAGCGACCCTGTGGGCTGATAGCCTCGATGATCGTCAAGTACTGATCGGTGCCGGCAATCTTGTAGGTATTGCTGGCTTCAAACATATCGTCTCGGCTGTCGCCTCGCATCACCAGGGTCGTATTGTGGAAACCGTTGGGAAAGTCTTCCAAGCGGGTTTCCGCGCGATAAAAGTCGCCATTGTCATTGGTAAAAAACAGATAGCAGTTTTCGTCATCGCAGATGTTCCAGAAGTCCAGCCACAGGTTTCGGCCTTGCGAATCTTTTATCTTGTCGGGCGCGACTGGAAAGAAAGGCTTCGGCGCACTCCACGACAGTGGGTCATCGATATTGCTGGTCGTGGAATAGAGAGGATCACCGCCCTGGTAAATCAGGTACCAGAGTTTCTGAGGGGCAAAGTAGTACACTTGCGGAGCTGCTCGGTAACCCGGGCCCATCGGTGATTTATCCAGCGCCGTGAAAGGGGCTGTGGCAGCGTCCTTCCAATCAGCAAATTTGGCGTGGGCCAAACTCCACCCCTTGCTTCCTGCAATTGTCACGAACAGGTGGTAATTGCCATCGTGATAGACAATCGATGGATCCTTAACACCATAGACTGTCTGTGCTTCATCTTTCGGGGCAGCCACCAGAGGCTGACTGGATTCCCACTGAAAAGTGGTTTCCTGGCTGTCACCCATTTCACCGTTCGATACACACGCTGTTAAAAGCCCGGCACCCAGTGCAGCCGTTGCCATAAGGAACGTTTTTCTCAACATCTCTCTTCCTCTTTAAATCGGTACAGACTGCTGTCAGTCTCATGAACCTTTGATGTAAAACGAAGTTTGTCATTAATTGATCGTTGTCTTTGCCGCGCCCGTGAACACTGCGTTGTAGATTCACCCCAGGTAAGCCTCAGTACGACAACCCTGAGCCATCGGTTTCGCGTACAACCTCTGAATTGAGCGGCTTGTCAGCACCAGAGAAGGTACCCAAGAGGTCGCCTAGGGCAGCAGATTATTCACGCTCTGTGGCTGATTCGGGTGTAAAGCGGACAATTAATAAACATTGTCACGGTAGCAACTGCGATTTCAGTGCGGTAGAACCCGCATTGCAACAGACAGGCAGGAAACAGCGAATAGCATCACCACTGTGACGGACGGGGTATTAGCACGCGATCCATGACCGCCCCAGCTCTAAAATCTCCCGCTCGGAGACCATTACTCTAGAACACTAATTTAATTATTCTTACCCGCCCTCCCAGGCTTGTCTGAGACTATCGAGCAATATATGTAAACGTTTTCATACTGTCAAGAAAAGGCCTCCCACCACCCCTCTTTGCCCCTCGAAGCCGTTAAGCCTCGAGAGCAGGAGCCGTTGTGGAGCCGCGTATTTGCAGATGGTGAGGTACGATTTCCGGCCCTTCGCCGATTTCTTCGCCGTGCATGGCACGACACAGACGCAACATGGTGTGTTCGCCAATGGCCTCGGCCGACTGGGCCACAGTAGACAAGGGCGGATTGAGTACTTCCGCGTAACGAATATCATCAAACCCCATGACTGAGATATCTTCCGGCACCCGGAGCCCCGCCTGACGAATCTCGTGCATGGCCCCCATCGCCATTTCGTCGTTGGCGCAAAACAACGCTGTGGGGCGGGTATCGAGTGCCAGCAGCTGGCGGGTGGCTTCGCGGGAACCCGCCAGCGTTTGCTCACCTTCCACCATCCATTCATCTGCCACCGGCAGGCCCGCTTCCTTCATGGCATTGCGGTAGCCAACTTCCCGGTCGAGGGTCAGCAACGAGCCGTGCTGGCCGCTCATAAAGGCAATACGCTGGTGCCCCAGCTCAATCAGGTAGCGGGTGGCTTCATAGGCCGCACCCACGTTATCTACCCGCACGCTGGGAAAAAGGCTCAATTCCGGAACCACCGTCTCACAACCGATCACAATCGGCGGCAACTGACCGCCCTTCCTCTCTAACCGCCCACTCCCTTTCCGAAAGGGCGAAATGGCAGCCAGTAGAATAATGCCATCGGCCTGCTTGGAAAAAATAATCTCGCTGTATTCATCAAAGGCCAGGGTATTCAACTGGGTTTCGCGGATCAGGATACTGTAACCTTCCTGCTGAGCCACCTGCCAGATGCCCCGCATCACCCCGGCAAAGAATGGGTCGCCCACAGACGGCAGCACCACCATCACCAAGCTGGTTTTACCGCGCCTGAAATTTCGGGCCAGGGAATTGGGTGCATAGCCTGTCTGCTGTACGGCTTTCTGAACTTTGGCGCGGGTCTTTTCCTGCACGGTGTCGGGGTTGTTGAGATAGCGCGATACTGTAGCAATGGAGACGCCTGCCAGCTTGGCAACATCTTTAATGGACACCATGACAATCCTGCTGTGTTAACGTTAACCCATAGAGGCTAACGGTTTCGTTAGTAAAAATTCCAGCGCAATCAGGAGGGTAATGGCATCCCTGCCCGATAGCACAAGGCTTCTTAGGACCGGTTTCAGTTCTTTTACGGGCGTTGTTCTAAGCGGTAGTGCCTGCTTGCGGCTGTACCTGATACAAACCTTCCAGGGCCCGGTCGACAGATCCGGACAACAGCGATTGCATGGCGAGCCGTGCACGTTCTGCATCCTGGTCGCGAATGCCCAGGAACACCGCTTTGTGCCCTGGCAAAGCCTCCACGTACCCGGACGCTTCTGAACTGCTGATGCGGAACAACCCCATCAGCGCGGTCTTGATGGACTGACCGAGGGAGACCATGAATTGGTTATTGGTAGCACGCAGGATCGCCATGTGGAAGTCGATATCGGCCTGGATGACCTCATCAGTGCCCAGACGGGCGTTTTCCATGGCGTAATAGGCCTGCTCAATCTCGGCGATCTGCTCGGGAGTCGCATGCTGGGCGGCCAGCGCTGCCGAATTGGGCTCGATTATATCGCGTACTTCAAACAGTGCGCGCAAGAAATCCGTAGACGGTGCGGACTCAAAACACCAACGCAATACATCGGCGTCAAGCATGTTCCAACTGTCTTTCGACCGCACATGGGTACCCAGTTTTGGCCGCGATTCAATCAGACCTTTAGCGGACAGCAATTTGAAGGCTTCGCGCAGCACTGTTCTGGAGACTTGGAGTTCCGCACCAATGGTTGCTTCATTGGGCAGAAAGGCGCCCTGTGCGTAGACACCACTGACAATGCGTTTACCCAATGTATAAGCTACCCAAGCATACGCGCTGCGTGGTTTTTTATCGTCAACAAGCATTATTCGACGCCATACTAGAGGTTCACCTTTAACAACCTGTTAAGCCCAGCAGCAGGCTGTTAAAACTGTCCGCTTGCGTCTGCGGCATTAGAAATGACCTCAAAAACGTTTTTCAGCAGTCCACTGGAATAACAAAGTATTAACTTTAAAATAAAACCAAATACTATAGTAACGCCCTATTGAAATCTACCCGCCCCCACCACCGTCAGCACCTTCAAGCCACCACCGCTCATGGGACACAGAATTACTTTTCGTGATACAGCTGACGCCCTACCAGCTCCCATACAAATCCGAATTGATACGGCTGTGACGGAATTCGGAATTCACTGTGAGGCATAGCGCCCCAGCTATCGTCGCCACCCACACCCATTTGCAAATAATCCAGACGCAGGGTCACTGCTTTGCCTACATCAACCTCGCTCACATGGCGCGGAATACGATCAAAATCGTATAGCGCATACTGCGCCAGGGGCAGAGCAGAAAAGCCAAAGAGCTCTGCCGCCTTAACTTTCAGGCCGATACCCTGCTCATTGGTCAAGCTTACCCAGCGCACATCCGTTTTGTTACCCGTTTCCTGGGGACGGGCGTAATCATGCAGCTGGTCTGCAACCCGGCCCTGATAGCGGCCAACGGGGTATCCGCTTTTCCGATCCGAGTAACTTTCTCCCGGGCCTCTGCCAAACCACTCCAGTGTCTGAAAACTTGCCGGCATCTGCAGTTGCAGCCCCACTCGTGGGATCATGGGCAGGTCTTTCTGCGGCACCAGCCGCGCCTCGACAGCAGTGTCACCATTGGCCTGGATGGCATAGTTCAGCTCGAGCCTCGCCAGGTTGTCACCCAGAGTGAATGCTGTTTTCACGTCAACCTGTGATGAGCCGACCTTGCTCACCTCGAATGTTTCCAGGCGCCGGTTCAAGCTGGCGTCATGCCAGGCTGCAAGCTTGTCCTGCATGCCCCAGCCGCGGTCGTTGTCGGTGGGAATACGCCAGAAATTCCCCGTGGGGCCGGCTTCCAGCAACTCGACGCCACGAACCTGTAAAGAACTCAACACCCCGCTTTGCCGGGAAAAACGCATAACAAAACCACGACCGGACACTTCAGCAACATTGCCCTGATCGGTTAACTGCAACTCGCCATTGACCTTAGCCGCCCTCCGAGCTGGGGTTGAAGCCAACGGAAACTGTTCCCAGGCGACCAGATGATCTTGCGGTACCAGATTTTCTGCCTGCGCCTGCAGCGCGCGAATCGTTAAGAGGTATTCCCGGCCGGGCACTTTCTTAAAGGCCGGCACGGCCACTGCCACGCGCCGGGTTTCCCCCGCCTTAATCACGGGCAGCTCAAGCGTACCGGTCTGAATGTCTGTACCCTCTTCCTGAATGCGGTATTCGTAGCGAAGATGGCGGGTGTCGGAAAAATCATAATGGCTGGTGATGCTCACGGTACCGGCCTGTTCATCAAAATCCGTAAAATAGATAGGCTGGTAAACCTTTTTGACTTGCGCCAGGTGAGGGTTTGGCGTGCGATCGGCCTGAACCAAACCGTTGGCCAGAAAGTTGCCATCATTAATGCCGTCGTTGTAATCGCCACCATAGCCCCAGTAGTGACAGCCCTGGTCGTCAGTTTCCAAAAACGTCTGGTCAACCCAGTCCCAGATGAACCCGCCCTGCAATTGCGGCTCGGCGTATATCAAAGCCCAATAGGCCTCTAATGCGCCCATGCTGTTGCCCATGGCATGAGCATATTCCAGCTGAATCATCGGTTTATCACGCGGAACCTTGACATAATCCGCCATGGCATCAGGCGGCAGATACATGGGCGTGTAAATATCCACGTAGCGATAGTGCTCAAGGCCCGGGCCGTTACCACCATAAGTAACCGGGCGCGGATCATTTGCCCTGATCCAGCGCGTAGCTTCTTCGAAGGCCGGCCCCATACCGGCCTCGTTACCCAGTGACCACAGCACAACCGATGGGTGGTTCTTGTCTCGTTCAACCATACGGGATACTCGCGCCAGATGCGCAGCGATCCATTCGGGCTGGTAACCGAGCTGAATTTTTGCGCGATAGGCCTCGGCACTTAGCGCTGCCTGGTCCTCGGGCTTTGCATCACCCATATTTCGATAAAGGTGGGATTCGATGTTTGCTTCATCAAGCACGTAAAGCCCATATCGATCTGCCAATTGGTACAGATACGGATCGTTGGGAAAGTGCGCAGTGCGGACGGCATTGATGTTATTCTCCTTCATCAGCCGCACATCCTGTTCCATGCTCTGCCGTGTTACCGCTCGCCCGCGGGATGGGTGGTGTTCAACCCGATTGACACCCCGGAGAGTGATGGCGCGGCCGTTGACAACAAATTGACCATCACGCATTTCCACCCGCCGGAAACCCACCGGCTGATTCACTACCTCAACGACCTTACCCGCGCCGTCTTGCAGTACGATATTCAGGTTGTACAGCTTTGGCCCTTCTGCACTCCATGGCGTAATAGCCGGGAGTTCACGCATAAACGCGACCGGCTGCCCCGGGTCAGCCACGGGCTTTTCGCTGCGATACAGCACCGTGTCACCTTCACTCAGCGTCAGCTGCAGCGAAGGGTTTGCAACAAGCTCGCGCTCACGCGCAACCTCAACACTGGCCAGCAACGTACCCTGCTGGTGTTGCGGATCCCAGTCAGCGGTAACGGTAAAATCACTGATATGAGTGTGCGGCTGGGCAAACAGATAGACATCGCGCTCAATACCACTCAGGCTCCAGCCATCCTGATCCTCCAGATAACTGCCATCGGCCCAACGGTAGACTTCTACCGCGAGCCGGTTTTCACCCGGCTTTAAATAGGGCGACAGGTTAAACTCGGCAGGCAACTTGGCATCTTCGCTGTAACCGACGGCATGCCCATTCAGGTAAAGATAGAACGCGGAATTGACGGCCCCCAGATGAATGATGACCTGCTGATCACGCCAGGCGTCAGGCACGGTAAACGTTTTGACATAGGAAGCAACGGGATTGTCGTCTGCCGGGATGAATGGCTGATTCGCCGGAAACACATAATCAATATTGCGATAATGCGGGGTTCCATAACCCTGTCGCTCGATATTCCCGGGCACCTCGATGGTGCCCCAATCGGAATCATCAAAACCTTCACGATAGAAGTCTGCAGGCCGATCTGCGGGCTTGCTGACCCAATGAAATTTCCATTGCCCGTTGAGAGAAAGAAAACGCGATGAATTCTGCACGTTGCCTGTCGCCGCCAACGCATCGTTCTCGTAGGCAAAAAAACTGGCCCTGGCCGGCTCCCGGTTAATGGCAAATAGTTCCGGGTTACTCAAGGCCTCACGGTTAGCGGCCGACTCAACCAGCCTGCCCTCTGACTCAACAACGTAATTGCAGGCTGACAGACAAAAGGCCGCCAGGGCATAAACAACATTCCGACCTAAACGCCCATAACAACCGACTCTATACATAAACCGAACCCGTAGTGAATGCGCGGGAATTGCGCGCACCGCATTGATACCTGCTTTGCTTCACGTCCATGATGCGCCTACTGCCCCACACTGCTGTGGTGATCATCTGTGGCGGCAGACAAATCACCAAAGTAAAAATACATTTCATCCTGAATCCATCGACCGAGGCGGGCTATCCGATTCGGCCCACCCTGGGGGCCATGCTCCGAGGCTGCGTAGAATTTGGTTCCCATTGGCGCAATGCCTTGCAGAAAGGAAATATCGCCAGCAGGGAACTCCACGTGCGAGGCCTTTGGAGCAGCCGCCTCACGTGGTGTAAAAATACGGAAATAGGTATTTTCTGAGCTGGTCACCATAGTAATGGGGAGCTCACGGGTGTCCAGAACCGCCCAGTTGACGTTCCTGTAAAAGCCTTTAAATTCAGGGTAATCCCAGGACTGCCCGGTCACCGTATCGTTGTAATCATTCTGCCATACGTCAAACGTCACACCTTTAAGCCGGTTTTTCCACACCCGGTAGGGCCCCCGGCCCAGCCAACGCATTCCCAAGACCTCTTCCTCGGGGTAATCAAAGGTGACTCCCAGGTAATCTTCCCTCTGCATGCCGGGAAACTGGTAAGCGTAATTCATCTGCAGCCAGCCACTGGCGTGCAAACGCCACTCCACGTGACGCAAATTCCCTTCATATTCAGCGCGTACCACCGGGGTCTTGCCATTCCAGCTCAGGGAAATGTTGGATAACTTCTCGGTTCCACTCACCAGTCTCGGCCCGTTTGTCAGTGACGCTTGCTTGTCGCCACGCTTAACGCTGGCTAAGCGGCCGGTATTTTTATCAATGCGCAACGCCAAGTCACCTGAGCGCAGTTCGTAATAGGCGGAGTGCTCATTCACATCCACCGTACCCGGCCCACCTTTTGACACTGCACGCTGAGCAACGCCATAAGGTGCTGTTATCATCCACGACCAGGTATTGATCAGCCGCCCGTGCTTATCGGTGGCCGACAGCACCAGAGCGTCGTTGTCACGCCACGTTTTAGGAAGGTTCAGCGCTATGCTACCGGATTGTCCGGGGGCGATATTCGCTGCAGCCACGCGCCCTTGGTGGCCCACGCTATGACCTGCATCCGAATCTACCGGGCCGGAGAAATTCCATAGCTCCCAGCGGAAGGTCACTGCGTTCAGGTTGGTCTCGTCGTAACGGTTTTCGACACGTAATACACCATCAAAGGATTCGGCCAACTGACTGGTCTCACTCAGCGGCAGGTAAACCGGCGACCATATTTCCCGCACCGCATAGTAGCTGCCCTCTTTTTCTCGGTAAGGGCCTAAAATGCCATCCGCAGCAGAGTTGCCCGCCGTGTCTATCGCACCGGATTGATCATCACGCACCATGCCTTCGTCGGCAAACGACCAGATAAATCCCCCGACCGCCAGTGGGTTGCGCACCATCTTGTTCCACCAATCATCCAGCCCGGCACCGGCACCGCCGTCATACAGTGCGTGCAGGAACTCCGTGGGCATAAACAGTTCCGGCCCACCAAACAGGCTGTCGACACAACAATCCAGGCTTTCATAGTGAGAGGTGTCAATGCCGCCAAAAAAATCCCAGGGATGAATGACCGGTCGCTGTTGCAGATCCCAACGTCCATAATCAGCGTCCAGCTCTCTATTCCATCCTCCTTCGTTACCGTTGGCCCAGATAATCAGAGACGGATGATTGTGATCGCGAACGATCATTTCTTTCACCAGCGGTCGGCCGGCTTCGGTATCGTAAGCATCCTGCCAGCCGGTCAGCTCATCAATCACATACAGGCCCAACTCATCAGCCATGTCCAGAAAGTGCTTATCGGGTGGCGCGTGGGCGACCCGAACCGCATTCATATTCATCGATTTAATGAGTTCAACATCTCCGCGGCTAACGGTTTCACTGGTAGTACGCCCGGAGTCAGGCCAAAACGAGTGGCGGTTTACACCTTTCAATTTGACTTTGATGCCATTGACATACAAACCGTCACGCGGGCGCACCTCGACCGAGCGAAACCCAAACACCTCCTCCATACGATGCAACGTTTTACGGCCACGCTTGAGTTCAATGCTCGCTTTATAGCGTTGAGGTTGTTCCGCACTCCATGGAGTAACCCCCTTGAATCGCGACGAAACATTCACCTGTTGCTGTTTCGACGTCACATCAACGGAGACTGGACGCCCCACGGTTTTCCCATGTAGATCCATGACACGGACAACAACCTTGTCGGCCGTTGTTATCCCGCCAAGCATCACATCCGCATTAAACTCACCGGTGTGGAGTGCATTCAATGCCACACGCTCAATATGCTGGGGCGGCCTGGCCTCAAGCCATACCGGACGATAAACACCGCTTAGCACCCAGAAATCCGCCCGGCGCTCCGCCAGGTTAACGGACTTGTTCGCGGAATAGCGCGTTACCTTAACCTCGAGCTGGTTATCCTGACCGTAGTGCAGGAGATCACTGATGTCGTAACGAAATTCATACATACCACCCCGGTGTACCGGACCGGCAAGGGTACCGTTTATATGCACTTCGGCATCGGTCATAACACCGCCAAAGACAATGGTGATCGCACGGCCTTGCCACGCTTGCGGCACAGAGAAGGTATGTCGGTAAATACCTTCTTTGTCGGGTGCGGGGTCTTCCTGCCAGTCGCTCCAATAGCGATAGGTACCAAAACCCTGGGTTTCCCAGTTTGAGGGGACCGGAATCGTGCTCCACACACCGCTGTTGCGACCCCCACTGACATGAAACTGCCACTCAACGGTATTGTCCTTATCCACGCCGCTCAGGTATTGAACTTCCGTGGTGCCTGCCATTGACCTACCGGTTAAGGTCAACAGTAAAAGTACGAACAGGCATCGAAGCGTCATTAACCTCTCCATCCGCTTAACACTTTTCAGTCGTTTGCAATTATGAAGTTTTGTATGCATATCGTTTCGTCGCTTTATCCGGTTACCGTACTTTCATCGCCAGGCATTCACGGCCGGCCCACATTCACTGAATTATCTCAACCATTAAGGGTTTCGTCATAAAATACGGCCCCGCAAAGCGGGGCCACAAACATAAACCAATACTGAGCTTGCCAAGACAGACGCCTATTATTAACTCGGCAACAATGATTGCCGGGTTAATAAGCAGCTACCACCAAGTGGTGTAGAGCGCCGTCAAGATCAAGGCAATACAAGGCGCCGCTACCCGGTAGCTGCTATGGGTGGTAAAACTGACCTGGGAGAGGTCAATCGCCTTACTGACGGGCTTGCGATCTGCCACCAACACACCCAGAACCAGGCACGCCAGAAATACCACGCCCATGCGATCCATAAACGGTAGCGATGGCCAGAACAGATACGCCAACAGTGATAAAACCACAGACCCCACACCCGCGACGAGCGCCGACGTTGCATTGGCACGCTTGTAGAAAAAGCCCAGCAAAAATATAACGGCAATCCCAGGGGTGAAGAAACCGGTGAACTCCTGAATATACTGGAAGGCCTGCTCCATTTTGCCCAATAATGGATCGGCAAGAAGCATAGCCACGATCATGGCACTAAGCGCTACCACCCGTCCAACCACAACCAATCGATGCTCAGACGGTTTACTCTTAACCAGGTGCGGATACACATCCATGGTAAAAATAGTCGATACACTATTGGCCATGGAACTCAGAGAAGAAGCAACCGCAGCCACCAACGCCGCGAAGGTCAGGCCGAGCAGTCCGGAAGGAACCAGTTTCATCAACTCAGGGTAGGCCTGATCAGGTCGACTCAGATCCGGCATCAATATCACGGCGGCAATACCAGGCAACACAACCAGCACGGGCATTAACAGCTTCAGGAAAGCGGCAAAAACGATACCTTTCTGTGCTTCGCCCAGACTTTTGGCCGCCAGCGCTCGCTGGGTAATGTACTGGTTAAAGCCCCAGTAGCACAGATTGATGATCCACATTCCCCCCAACAGCACGGAAAGTCCGGGCAGACTGACATAGTCCTCATGCTCTGGTGACAATATCATGTCGAAACTCTCTGGTGTTTTTTCCAGCAGAATGCCAAAGCCGACTATTGCGCCAGCACCTTCTGACACCTGATCAAGAGCCAGGTAAGTAACCAGTAAACCACCGCCAACCAACAGCGCCACCTGCAGCAAGTCGGTAAGCGCAACCGCTTTCAGACCACCGTACAACGAATAGGCTAATGAGAACAGGGCAAGGAAAACCATCCCATACGTCATATCAATACCGGCGATGGTATTGATAGCAAGTGCACCCAGGTACAGCACCGATGTCAGGTTTACAAATACGTAAACAGCCAACCAGAAAATGGCCATTACCAACTGCACACGCTGGTCGAAACGCTGCGCCAGGAACTGCGGCATGGTATAAATTTTCTTTTCGAGAAAAATCGGTAGAAAATATTTCCCGACGATAATCAGTGTAATCGCCGCCATCCATTCATAAGAGGCAATGCCGAGACCAATGGCATAACCGGAACCCGACATGCCGATGATCTGTTCTGCCGAAATATTGGCGGCAATAAGGGAGGCACCTACAGCCCACCAGGGCAATGCTTTACTCGCCAAAAAATAATCCGAGCTATCTTTATCGTGATCGGGCCGCTCACGTGAAACCCACCAGGCCAGCGTGATCAACACGACACAGTAAAAGGCGAATACCGCCCAATCCAGATTTGACAATGTCATACTCATTGCTCCAGTCATTATTATCAGTCGATGAATTAGTCAGTATTCATCCACAACCTTTAAACATGTCAGCTCTCGCAAGCTGATATAGTTTCTTTAAAGCACCTGCTATTTATTAACCCGGCGAATATTATTGTCGTGTTAATAAGCGGCGCACGGGCGCGCCACCATTGGCCGCAGGCCAATGTAAGCCATGGAAATACAAGGGATTTCGTAAAATTCCGCAGGTATTTCCATGGCATGCGACAAAATAGATAAGGAGATCTATTTTGTCGCCGGGTTAATAGTGCTGCCGAACGCCAGAACCCGACCGAAAAACGGCAACACATGGTTCTGAAATCTCTGGCCCACCCGGTTACCATGATCGCCCGGATAAACCTGAAAATCTGATGTCACACCAAGTTCCGCCATGCGCTGATGCAACCGTTTGGCATCAGTTCGCAGGGAGTCTTCATCACCCACATCCATCGCAATGGCGCGATAGCGACGCAGATTGGCGCTGTACTGATCCACCATCACCAATGGTGCGTTTGCGGCCCATCGCAATAGCACGTTGCGGGTACTTGCCTCATCGCCTGAGGGCAGGTCGACATAAAAAGGCGGAGAATTCGGATTGGGCGACCAGGCTGCCGCCACCGTCAACGTGGCGCGCGACATGAAGTCCAGTTTTGCAACATCATCGGTCTCTTTAAGCTGGCGCAGAGTTGCAAGAGCATTCTCCGGCGGGGCCTCACGGGCGGACAAACAGCAAGGGCTCATAATGTACAAGGCACCAAAAACATCGGGCCGTTTCATGCCGATGCGTGTGGTCCCGTATCCACCCATGGAGTGGCCGGCAAGGCCGCGACTGTTTCGATCCGCAAAAGTCCGGTAATGTCGGTCAATATAGTGAACCAGATCTTCGGCAATAAAGCTTTCCCAGTCGCCAATAGTCACCGAGCTTGAATACATCGATCCGTTGTAGCGCGTCTGCGTATCGGGAACCACCACAATCATTCCGGCCGTACCCGCAGCAAAGGCCGCATTGAGCGTGTGCGGTGCTTGCAGTAGCCCGGCGAAGCTGTCGCTGGTCATACCATAACCATGCAGTGCGTACACAACCGGATAGCGCTGCTCAGCCTGTTTATCATAGCCAGGCGGTAAGTAAACAATCACATTCCGCTCAGTCGACTCCCCCGCCAGATTACCGGCCAGTGCCGGACTACTGACCGTCACGTACTCCGTCTTTACCTGTTCTGTATGGGGTGCGGTATGAGGTGCTTCCGTCGAGTACGCAGGCATAGCGCACGTCACTGCAACCAGGCCCAGCAGGCGCAACCAGAAACGGCAGTATCTTGTTGTCCGGTTCATCGTTATCCGCCTTCTCACTCCTGCTCGCTCGCGGTCACATGCAGTACCAGATCCTGTTCCGGCAAGCCTTCCACCGCGATTCGCACCTTGACGGGGCCGGCTTGCATCCCGGCCCTGACCACCGCAACAACACGACCATGAAACGTCTTTCTGCTGCCTGACTGGAAGCTGCTGACATCAATAGGATTACCATTACCTATGCCGATCACACTGCCAGGGCCTTCTACGTCTACACTGACCTGCCGATCATCCTTCTGGTGATAAACCGGCGTGCCATTATTGTCGACCAACTCAACCGTCACATAGGCCAGATCCTGGCCGTTGGCGCGCAGCATGGTTCTGTCTGTATGCACTCTGACCGCAGCCGCCGCGCCCGCGGTGCGCAGCTGCCAACTGCCCTTCGCCTGGCCACCTTCATACCCCACCGCCTTTAAGGTTCCGGGGGCATAAGGTACTGCGTATGCCGCTTTATATTCTGTTGCTTGGCTTACCGCTTTCCTGCCCAGGCTTTTGCCATTAAGAAACAGCTCAACCTCTGGAAACTCTGAGTAAACCACCACATTCAGGGGTTTGCCCTCTTGCCCGGTCCAGGTCCAGCTTGGGTGGACGTCGTCAAGCGACCAATCCAGATGAGGCTGCTCAACCTCGTAGTAATACCGATCCGGTAAATCAACCGTGCCTTGCGGCTGTTGAACAAAGACCGAAATCGGATCCACCCCTGATTTCCAGTACACCTCACGGTAATAAGCAGCCGGTCGTTTGCGGCCAGTCGCGTCAATTTCACCACAGTACGCCAGATGCCATGGATAAGGGCCCAGCTTTTGCCAATCCTGACTGTATCCCATCCAACCGATGCCCGATTCGCCCAGGTAATCCACGGAAGTCCAGACAAAGTCACCAATAACAGCGGGCATCTTCTCCACCAACTGCCAATAGCTGAAGCCGTCTTTTGGCAACGACTCTGAGGAATAGATAACCCGTTCCGGATGCGCAGCATGTTCGCTTTCAAACAAGTGCCCGCGATAGTTGTAACCCGCTACATCAAGAGGTTCAAACTGCCGGGTGCTGGCGGGGGGGTCAATACTTACCGCCTGGGTCACTGGCCGCGAAGGATCAAGCTCACGCACCCGATTGGCCAGAGCGGTACCTGTCTCTACGCCAAGATCAGTGCCCTGCTCGGGAATTTCATTGCCAATACTCCAGAACAGTACGCTGGGGTGATTTCGGCCACTGATGACCAGCGCATCGATATCCGCCTTCCAGTCATCACTGAAAAATCGCGAATAATCCTTATCCCGCTTGCTCTTGTTCCAACTGTCAAACGCCTCATTAATCACGAGCATGCCAAGTTCGTCTGCAGCGTTGAGCGTAGCCTGGCTTGCTGGATTGTGGGCAATGCGAATGGCGTTATAACCCGCCTCTTTCATCAGCAACACTTTGCGTGCATCGGCATCAGGATAACCGGCTGCCCCAAGCATATAATGGTCGTGGTGAATATTGCCGCCTTTTAATTCAATTGACTTACCGTTCAGCAGCAGCCCTTGCTTCGCATTGATTTCAATCTGGCGAACACCAAAGCGTGTGCGCCGACTGTCAACCACGCGACCATCGATTAATACGTCCTGCACCAGGGTGTATAGATTAGGGCTATCGATCGACCACAGTAGCGGATGTTTTAAGCTCAGAGACTGTTCCCACTCAGATGCGCCACCCGTCTTCAATTTCTGCCGCGACGCAACATGCGACACCGTTGCACCTGAGGCATCAAGAATACGTGACACGAACTGCGCTTTCCTGGGGCCTTTCCCACAGTGGTTGATAACGGCACTAACATGGACTTTAGTGTTCTGGGTGGTCACAACCGGGGTTGTCACAAAGACAGAATCGGGATCAATGTGCACGCAGTTCAGCAGCTCCAGCGATACCGGTTGAATAATGCCTGAACCTGCGTACCAGCGTGACGATGGATCCTCATGATTCACGCGTACAGAAATCAAATTGCTTCCCGCCCGCACCTTGTCGGTTACGTCAATGGAAACTGGCGTATAGCCATAATGATGGGACGCCACAGGTTGGCCATTCAGCCAAATATCGGCGTCCATATAAATTGCGTCGAACCTCAGCCGGATATTTTTCCGGGTGTCCTCTGGCGATAAAGCGAACTGCCGACGATACCAGCCAATGCCGCCGGCCAGATACCCGGAATCCTGTCCCGCGACAACCTTGGAATCAAACGGAGAATCCTGACCTGCCCGATCCATAATGGACCAGTCATGCGGCACCACAACGGTTTGCCACGCACTATCATCAAAATTCGTGCGTTCCGCACCCGGAGCATCACCGTGAAAAAACTGCCAGTTGATATTGATGTTTCGCTCTTCTGACCAAGCACCCGACGATGCGATCAATGACAAAATGCCCACAGCACAGGCAACGGGCATTAGAAAACAGCGATACAATGAATTCTGCGCAGCATTAAGCATTCAAAACTTTCCATTATTATAAGAGCTGGTCGACACAGCGAATCAAAAACCTACGCCGTTTACCGGCAGCCGTAATATTGACAAACCAACGACAACAACAGCCGTTAACAGCCCCGCAAAAACCGATACCAACGATCGTTTTCAGCAAGAGACAATGAACGACCAAAGCCTCGCTTCTACTTTGTGCTTCCCGCCGATATGTAAACGTTTACATTATAGACCCAAAGTAGAGCAGAATTAGGTTTTCGAGTCAATCAATCAATGGGGCTGACGCGATGCGGCTCTTTATGGTTTTTAATATTTCCTGAAAGTTTCTGATCAATTCGTCTTCAGGAATGTTGTCCACCAACGGGCTGTAATTCTCAGGCATTAGGCCATGACCGTGAAACAGGCTCAACCAGTTTTCTTCCTGGAAGGTTTCGTCTTCACGTATCGATACATAACCAGACTCTTTGAACAAATCAATTTTTTCGGTCAACACGTCAGGCATTTGAACATTGCGACAGGCAGTCCAGAATGGCTCGTCCCGAGAATTCAACAGATAATGGGCAAGCTGATAATTCCGCAAATTGCCAACAAAAGAATGCATGCTGCGGTTATAGATTTTGCGCTCATTCGTATACTCTTTGCTGGCTGGAAACAGCTGCCTTAACAGCACCGTACAGACCACCAGTGGATGCTGCTGCAATGCATCCAATGGCTCCAGCACCGCTGCCGTAGAACCAACCGCCAGACAATTTCCAATCCAGGAACGCTTCAATATGCCACACTTTATTTCCCGCTCTTTTCCGTCGGAAACATCCACACCCGTAAGCGCACGGACTTCTTCGGTCACTTTGGCACGGTCTGTATCGACAGACGAGTACAAAACCTGCACGGCCGTTCGATGGGCCAGCGGATAAAGCCCGCACCAGCCACTGGAAAATGCGGTAGTCTGAGCAAATGCTGGCTTTGGCGACAACGGGCCCACGGACGCAGTGATCATTCGGTCACAACGATACCAGTGTCCCCAATCCTCAAAGGGATCATCAGACAACGCTCGGATAAGCACCGCATCAGGACCGGAAGCATCAATATAAAAATCGGCCTCAATCACTGCATCGTCCTGCAACACAATCGATGCGATGGTTTCGTCATCATTGGTATTAACGGTCTTAATTTGCCCCTCTATTCGCGTTACGCCAACACCCACAGCCGCCCGTGCCAAGGCACCTGTATACTCCAAAGCACTAAGGTGCAAACCGTGCGCCGCATGGGAAAAGCCACTACCATCATCACCGGCAATAAAGCGACGGTGCTTGGCGGCCGCCACACCCAATGAAAAATCTTCCAACGGCATCTTCAGGCCATTTTTGTAGCCTTTCATCCAGTACTGATAAAAATCCACTCCATTAAAATTAATACCGTGCCGGTCATAAGCATGAAAGAACTCTGGCAACCCCGGATTCCAGCCGGTAAACCGTTGGGCAAAGCAATAATTCGCCTTTGCCGTTTCCCTGAGTTTCTCGTCGTTGGCACCCAACGTTTTGTGCAGCATTTTATAGCTGGCCAACACTGCATAGAAGTCATGAATGCACAGGTCGCTTCCTGTGTCGACCAAAGAAATATCATACGTACTTCTTGACTTATCAAGCACCGACTTGAGAAAAAACGCGGTCATCCATGCATCAAGACCACCGCCGACAACGACAACCTTTTTTATTTGCTCGCTCATTAAACCACCTAACTACCATCTGCCGGACAATATTGCTTAATAAATTGCTCATGGGTAGATACCCCCTGCAATCCCCGGTCAATCTTTCCCTTCACCTCTTCGAGCAATGAGGGAATCCGGTCAACAGGTATAGAAGAGACGAAGGGATCAACACCCGACTGCCGCAGCCCCTGGCCATATAACACCGCAAGCCAGCTAGGCGTACTGAACAGGCCATACTTAAAACTTTCGGAGTATCCACGCCGTTTGAACAAATCAAGTTTCTCCGACAGGCTATCGGGCACCTGCATAGCACTGCAATAACGCCAAAGCTCGGAATCGGTGCGCTCAGTTAAGTGGTAATGCAAAATCAGAAAATCCCTGATGCGTTCATACTCATTATCAATCAGGCGATTATATTCATCAGACAAAACCTGCAAACTGCTGCTTTTTCGTGCCGGAAATACCCGCAGCAGGCAAATTATGGCAATTTGTATCAAGTAAATACTAGTGGACTCCAATGGCTCGAGAAAACCACTGGACAAGCCTATCGCGACGCAGTTTTTTCGCCAGGAATTCTTGTAACGCCCGGCTTTGAATTTAAGCACCCTGGGGTCATTAAGCGCTTCACCCTGCAGGTTTTTTAGCAGGGAATCTCTCGCCTGGTCATCACTGATGACATCGCTGCAGTAAACATAACCATTACCGGCCCGATGCTGAAGAGGAATACGCCACTGCCAACCACCCGCTTGCGCTGTTGATACAGTGTAGGGTGGTATATCCCCAGTCCTCTCACTTTGCACCGCAATCGCTCGATCACATCGCAACCAGCGCGACCAGTCTTCAAACTCTGCCTTGAGATTTTCACCCAGAAGCAACGAACGAAACCCTGAGCAATCAATAAAAAAATCTCCGCAAATTTCCTGCCCGTCTTTTAATACTACAGAGCTTATATTGCCACTGCTGGAATCATTATTAACGGTTTCAATAATTCCATTAATGCGCTGAACACCCGCGCGCTCGCTTATCTCCCGTAAGAACTTAGCGTATAGCGTTGCGTCAAAATGATAGGCATAGGAAAAGGTGCTTTCAATATCACCCGAATCGGCAGATGGAAACCGAAAACCATTTCGCTCGCACAATTGCACGGCATAAGAGTATTCCGACATAGCCGGAATCGGCTGCTGTGCCGCCAGATGCGCCCAATATTGATAAAACTCAAAGGTATTCCCCGGGCCACCATAAAGCCCAAACGGGTGGATGTAACTGTCTCCCAACTTACCCCAGTCAACAAACTTGATACCAAGTTTAAACGAGGCATTGGTGCGCCGCATCATCTCTGCTTCGCTGATGCCGAGCTGCTCATTAAAGCTTTTTAACTGTGGCAGGGTAGCTTCACCCACACCGACACTGCCAATTTCTTCAGATTCAATTAAGGTGATTTGATAGAGGGAAGGGTTTTTGTAGAGAGCAGAAATGGCTGCTGCCGTCATCCAGCCTGCCGTGCCGCCACCCACAATAATTATTCTAAAAGGTTGCTGCATTACGAGTTCCTGATGGTTTGAAGCTGCCGTGTTGCCACGGCAGCTTCATTTCAAGCCCGATTAAAAGTTCATTCTAAGGCTTAAAGTATAGCGTGTATCACTTTGGTTGATGGCGTAAGGTAAACGTCGGCCACCATCTTCGCTATTCTCAACCTGCTGGGTCAGAACAGCTGTTTCACCCGTCAGATTACTACCCGACAACGATACTTCAAACATATCATTGAAGCGGTAGCGCACAGACGCATCAAGCTGGCCGTAATCATCCTGCCACACGGGCGTACCAATACAGCAATCCTGAACGGTTACCAGATACTCCGACCGCCAGTTATAAGCCAACCTGGCTGACAGTTGGTTACGCTCATAGAACACACTCAGGTTAACGGAATCTTCAGAGAGCCCCTCCAACTGATCCACCGAAACACGATCCGATGCACCACTTGAGCCACTAACCCCGTTCACAGAGCCACTGTTCACACCAGTGTTTTGAATACCCTGATTGTCAACGAAAGTATAGTTCGCCTGAACACCAAACCCGCTCCAAAACCCTGGCAGGGAATCAAACAGATAAGTGCCCTGAACCTCAAAGCCTTTAATTGAAGCGCCCTGACCATTGACCGGTCCATCAATCACCACCTGCCTGGTAACGCCGGCATTGGTCATCTCGCGCATATAAGTACCCGTTTGGATATAGTCGTCCAGGTTCTTCTTGAAAAGAGCCAACGACACACTATTGCGGTCCTGGTAGTACTCAAAGCTCACATCGAACAGATCAGCAACAACAGGTTTCAAGTAGGGATTAGCCGCACCCGCGCTGTAATAAACATTGGCACCAACAATTTCCCCTTGGTCGTTCTTCACCCAAAGCGAATCATCGGCATTACCCTCATCAGGCAGGGCAGAACTGACCTGGATATAGTTACGCAAGCTGCCGATATCCGGCCTTGACATAGCCCGTGACACCGCCACCCTTGCCAAGAAATGCTCGGTGATATCGTACTTGATATTAAAACTCGGTAATACATTGTGGTACGTGTTCGTGGATTCACCGACATTGCCCATATTATTCATGAACGCTATGTCATCGCTACTCAGGTAACACGCCACGGTTTGGGGGACTGGTGGGGTCGCATTCGGATCATTCGATGTCGCTGGCTGACAAGGACGATCTGCCAGATTGAAATTCGGGAATTGCTCCCCGCCCGAACTGGCAATATCAGTTCTTATATAGCGAACACCAATATTACCGGAAACCGGCCGGTCAAACAGCTTGAGATCCTCGCCACCAAAGTCTACCTGCACATAAAATGCTGCCGTTTCCTCTGTCACGTTCAGGCTTTCATTGGGCCGGAAGCAAGTGCCTTCCACCTCTCCACTGCGCGAGCCAAGACCAGAACAGATTGGGTAATAGCCATTAGCAGGCTGCCCCGTAGCCATGGCGCTCATAGTATTTCGCCAATTACGCATATCGTCGGTATTTGGGAATACGAACAGCCTACCGCCATCAGTCGAGGTAATGCTGCCGTAGTCTGAACCCCACTCCTTAACTACGTAGGCATCTGGATAGCCATTAAACGTATACTCTTCACCATCATACACACCAGTATGCGGCGCACTATCGATATTGAACCAGCCCGCATTTTGGTTCCAGGCAGTGGACATCGCCTGCCAGTTACTCCCCTGATTGACCTGTTGATCGCGGTCGGCGTAACGCGCACCCACTTTCACCTGCTCAACAAATCCGGAGTCAATATCAAACACAAAGTCTGCTTTGGTGGCAAACTCCTCACCTTCATTGTCCCCGACAAATTCCAACATACTGGACGGGTAATAGCTGTTAGGGTTAGCGTGCACTCCCTGACCAGCATCAAGAAGATTGATGTTAAGAGGGTCATGCAGCACTACATTTGCTACATCCCCACGCAAATCCACCTCTGCGTTAGCCCAAGAGTTGAAGCCCGTATTAAGACGATACTCGTCCGTGGTCGAATCAACCCGCTGCACATCAAAGTTGGCATGCACCGTGTCGGAAATATGCCACTTAAAGTTAAACCCAACATCCTGGGTCACGCGTTTCGAATCAGAGATATCCCCGCTCGTAAACATGTTGGCGCCAATGTTCCGAACGGTATCCTGTCCTTCATCACACCCGGCCCAAGAGGAATCCGCACACGTTTCAACCAGCGCTTCACCGTTGGAATTGGTAGCAACCAGCGCAGCATCGTTATTGTTGGCTCCCCACCAGCCATGGTCTTGTATCACCGTACCATAGTCAAACAGGCCGTCTTCACCAAAGAGGAACGGATCGGTGCCATCAGCAGGCAGGAGGATGGCATTACTATTCGGACCACCTTCGGTAATTTCAAGGAACAGGCTGTCATTACCACCTAGCCCAGTCCAGTTAACGCCGATTCCATTTCTCTCAGTAGTGACTTCATACTGAGAACGATTGTACTGCAGCGTTGCCAGGAATTTGCCATCATCATCCTGCCACTGAAGCGCTAAAGAGGTACCGATACGTTCCCGATTATACTTATCGTCCCCAAAGCTCACACCTTGCGGAATAAAGTACAACGAATCTTCATCATACACGTCGCGAAAACGGTTCACCCGCGCCGTTCGGGAGCTTTGCGACGTCGCATCAACATCTGAGTAGGCAAAGTTGGCCATAACACCAAACTCGCCCAAGCCCGTGTCATAACGATTGGTATAAATGCCAGACAACTCAGGAGTATTTGAACTTGACAGATCGCTGTAGTTACCAGCAATAGTGAGAACCTTGACTTCTTCGTCACTGTCAAACGGCAAACGCGTTCGCAGGTTAATCAGACCAGAAATACCGCCCTCAATCAGCTCTGCCGTCTGGTTCTTATAGACATCAATACCACCCATCAGCTCTGGGGAGACGTCGCCCCAGCTCAAACCGCGGCTGGAATCCGCACTAAACGTGTCACGACCATTAAATTCACTACGTACAAAGTTAAGCCCGCGTACAATCACGCCCGACGGCTCCACAGAAAATGCCCCGGTATCAGTACGCGTTGCAAAACGCTCCACCATTACACCAGGAACACGCATCAACGCTTCAGCAATAGATTTATCCGGAAAGTCGCCGAGCTCTTCTGCAGTAATAGAGTCGATTACGGTGTTTGCATTTCGCTTCAGCTCCTGAGCGGTTTCAATACTTCTGCGAATCCCTCTAACTTCAATCTCCTCAAGGAGTTCAATACCCTCATCCGCGCCCGCTTCAGCCGCGTCGGCGGCATACAACATCGGGCTGAGCGCCATAACACTCACAGCAAGCAGAGACTTTTTAAAGCCTTTAAATTCGTTTTTTCTTGGGGTCATCTTAGACATTTCTAATTCACCTTTATCTTTATCTTTATCTTTGATTCAGATTTTTGTAAGTCGCCTAACCTTCTGGCCTAACCTCCTGAATTACTCTCTCTGACACGATCTAAAATACAGCTCCGCCTCCTCTCCATTTCTTCAACACCAGCAACACCCAACTCAATTATTATGTAAACGTTTACATAATAATTGAGTCTAGCCTACCACCCAGTTCGATCAAGACTTATTTAGCGCACACCAAGCCGTGCAGGTACCAAATATGCTCCATCACGAACAACGCATTAAATCTGCAAACACAAGATAGCCAGGCCGACCGCCTGAAAGACAACAAAAGAACCATTTACCACTACTATCTTATTGTTCTAAAAGAACTTTTTCGGCCCAAGCGCCCCATCCTGCCACGGTACATTTGGGCCTAACATGAGCCTTTCCATTCGTAACAGGCAAACCCCGTCACTCATGACCACGCCCCCTGGGCGTAGCTTTTAGGTCAAACTTAAAGCCTTTTTATAAATAATGGCCATGCAGCCAAAACAGCTTTTCCACGCACAATACTAATACTTATAGATAAATATTACTATATTACAAGATCAATTTATAGACTCTGCAGTTGGATTTTAACGATTTTGACGCCAAACACCAGGGTCGCATAGCCTCCTAGGCAACCAAATGCACTCATCTAGCTACTGGTGAAAACGGGTACTTCCGGGACAACCGAAACCATTGTATCCACATGAGCAGCCATTAAAGACAATACTGCCAATGCGGAGCATTCACGTCCGCCCCAAGCTTCTGTCCATCACTATCGCACCTGCTGCCATAGCAATAACAACAGCAAAATAAACGAAACACTTTGCCAGAACAGCACTGGATTGCGGTCAATCAACGGCGGAGCGGTTTGGTTAAGAAAGGTTTTTGCCGGATTTTTCAGCTCGTAAATAAACTCCGACACTTCTGCATAGCGGTGCAGCGGGTTGATATCCACTGCTTTTTTGATGGCGTAATCCACCCAGCCTGGCACCGGGTGCTCTTTATTGACATTCAACAGTGGCTGGTAGCGCAATTGTCGCTGAGCCTTTAACGACGTTGCCCGGGCGACATGAGTACCGTAAGGGTGAGTACCCGAAAGCATTTGATAAGCAATCACACCCAGCGAAAAAATATCGGATCGATTAGAGCCCGGCTGGCCAATAAAGTATTCCGGCGCCGTGTATTGTACCGTTCCCATAATCTCGGTATCGGGGCCGAGAATTTCCGATACCCCCGCCACACGAGTAGAACCAAAATCAATAATTTTTACTGTGCCAGACTGATCAATCATCACATTGTGGGGCCGCAGATCCTGGTGCACCATTTCCAAACGATGAAATGCCTGCAATCCCTTGGCGATCTGCTCAATAATATTACGCACTTCATCCAACGAGGGCTGCGGATTATCAAGCATCCACTGGGTTAGAGTTTTCCCTTCGATAAATTCAGTTACGTTGTATAAATATTGCCGCTTTCTTTCTAACGGAAACGCTTTTAGCACATGCACATTATTAATACGCTTGGCAATCCAGTCCTCCATTAAAAAATTTTCCAGGTAGGCCTGGTTGTCCTTCATTTCCCCAGAAGGGGTTTTAATCACAACACGGGTACCACTGGCTTCATCCTGGGCCAAAAAAACATGGCTACGGCTGGTAATGTGCAGCTCGCGAAGAATAAGAAAGCCGTCAAACAGCGTGCGGGGCTTTAACATTGATACAGGCGGCGGATACTGCAAAAGTTCATGTATCTCACCCAATTGCTGGCCAGGCAATCGATCTACTCGTAAAACCTGCACGGTAAGATTATCGTCACTACCTGCATCAAGTGCAGCCTGCACCAGCGCCTTGGCGGCCGCATCTGGATTATCCGCAAACTGGCTTGCGATGATCTCTGACATCTGAGAAGTGCTGACAAACTCATAAACGCCGTCGGTTACGAGAATAAATACATCACCTGGATCGATACTCAACGTGTTGTAATCCATATCCAGCCAGTGATGAATGCCCAACGCGCGAGTAAGGTACGACGCTTCGTCAGATACCACATGACGATGATCAATCGTTAACTGCTCCAATGTACGACCAGTTAAGCGATAGATACGTGAATCACCACAATGAAAAATATGCGCGGTGTTCGACTTAATTACCAAAGCGCTGAAGGTACAGATATAGCCTTTGTCTTTATCAAAACGATATGGACTGCTTTGGGTTTGCGAATATAGCCACGAGTTGGTTGCGGCTACCACATTCTGCACCGAGGTTTTTACCGACCAGCATTCAGAGGTGCAATAGTAATCCTGCAAAAACTGCTTAATCGCGGTTTCGCTGGCAATCTGGCTCACATTACTGCTACTGATACCATCTGCCAAACCAATGGCTATGCCTTTAGTGCTTAATAAAGGCTCTTGCGGAATCAATACACCATGAAAATCCTGATTAAGCGACTTTTTGCCCGCGCTACTATATTGCCCTACCGTGACAGTTAACTGCGGCTTCATCTACGATCCGTTTTTCTATTAGTGCAGTTAAAGAAAACCCCGTTGAAACAGTGCTGCAACGGGGTTTTACATTGACCATTAACCCAGCGCGAATTTATTGCCGGGTTAATAAATAGCACGCCTTATGCCAAACGGCGCTCTGGGCTGGTTTTTACGTGGGTGAGGTAAAGGGGCAAACCTACCAGTAAAAAGCCACCCGCCAGATTACCCAGTGCCGTTGGAATTTCGTTCCACAAGAAGTAATCAGTAATGGTGAAGTTACCACCCATGATCATTGAGAATGGGAACAGGAACATGTTTACAATAGAATGCTCAAAACCCATATAGAAGAAGAGCATAACTGGCATCCACATGGCCATCATCTTACTGCTGGCAGAGGTAGAAATCAGCGCACCCACTACGCCCATCGATACCATCCAGTTACACAGCATGCCACGAATAAAAATAGTAAACCAACCCGTGATGCCGTGCTCTTTATAACCGAGTGTACGGCCTTCACCAATATGCCCTACTTTTTCAGCGATCACGCCGCCATCTACCTGGTACCCGTAGGTCAAAATAAACGAAGCAAAAAATGCGACCGTTAACGCACCGGCAAAATTACCCAAAAAAACCAAGCCCCAGTTACGCAACAGTTGCTGCACAGTACAACCTGGACGTTTGTCGATCACCGCCAGTGGCACCAGCGTAAACACGCCCGTTAACAAATCGAACTTCATCAAATACAACATGATAAAGCCCACTGGGAACAGAATAGCGCCTGCCAGAGGATTACCGGTTTTTACCGCAACGGTGATGGCAAAAAACGCCGCCAACGCCAAAATGGCACCGGCCATAAACGCGCGCACCACGGTGTCTTTTAAAGACATAAATATTTTTTGCTCTCCAGAGTCAACCATCTTCGTGGCGAACTCATTGGGTTCGATGTATGACATAGTATTTTCTCGCCCTATCGTTGTTTACATAGTTGTTAAAAATTGAGTTGCTGCAAAATAACAAGCAACTCTACTCAGCACCTTTCATGCCAACGCATTTAAAAAATTCATAACCTATTGAAAAATTTAACTTTTCCACTACACACTGGATTTAACGGCACCAAGCCAGTGCACCTCAATACACTCAATAACATTATGGAATACGCCTGCATGTATCAAAAAAAGGCATAGCAAAAAATAGCGACCAAAAGAAGACTGCACCACAAAAGTCACAGCACACAGAACCGCACCAATACAGAACAACGGGAACTGTTCACAAGCCCCAGGGTAATTTGTCACAGAGATAACACATCTCCCTCCCCTATAGTCGCCATGAGGTATAGGGAAACACAGATTGATCGTGTTTAAACCAGGGCTCAAATTCTGAGCTTTTAGCGGTTAACAGTAATGTTACAAGGAGGCCGATGTGAATAATCGCAAATTGGCTACACGCTCAAGGTTAGACAATGTTCGACCATGCGCCCCAATAAGACCCGAGCGACCATCACGGTGCCATTGCATTAGTACCGACAAACCGCCCAAACGACCAGATCCGGCAATATACAGCCAGTTGCAACGTATCGCGCAGGGTTTGAACGCGTCGTGGGAAAGCCCAGATATAAAAACCAACTGGTGGGCCCCTTGGCGGTTTATGGATAATGTCGAAGTTATTGTGCATAACGAATCGACCGAGGCCAGTGCCGTTAATGTATTGGTTCAGGTCAATTGGGCACCTTTTGGTATCGGCACACCGTTTAGCCCCTTGGGCGCACAAATGATTAACCTGGGAATAGGCCCTTCCAACCAGGTCTTAAATTTTCCCGTAAACCAAGCTATCAAAGACCTGGGTAATAACGTGTCGATTCGGGTCAATCTATCTCATCCACATGATAAAGACCCAGACAATAACCTAGGCTTTCAAGCTATTCATGGAGTGCTTACGTCGGAAAGCGGAAAAAGCCCTTCGGTCAATTTTGCTGTAGTCAATCAAAGCCTAGCTAATGAAACCATTAACCTAGTGGTGCAACCCAACGACATCGGCGCAACCGTATCACCTACCAGCCATAACTTTTTGCCGAACGAGCAAATTACCGCAACATTAACCGCGGCTATTCCTGCGTCGATAGTCCCGCCAGCCGGAGGCTTTGTTTTGAAAGAAGCAACGGTCATTGCGGTTACCAGTAGCGGAAAAACCCTTGGCGGCGTCACATTATTAGTGAGGGTAGATTCATGATGACTTTCATTCGCGCATTAATCGCTGTCACTCGCCCCTTTTCAAAACGCCTGCGCCCTTGCGAACTCAACGGCATGTTAATCGGTGTATTTTGTGGCATGTTATTTTCGCTTGTATGGTTAACCGCCAATGTGAGTGGTAGCGTTAGTTATCCGTTGTGGTTATATCTGGCATTGGTGTTGGCCGTGTTTTGCTGGTGCTGGTTACTCGTGATGCTCAGCATGTGGCTCCAATACCAGGCAGGCCCTTTACTGCTTCCATTAGCCATCAATTGTTTACTCACCTCTGTATTAACAATTTATGTATGTAATCTGGTGGGCGTACCCACTCTTTTCTTTTTATTGGGATTGGTAGTTGGCTATTTGGTAGGCCGACTGCTTTGTCGTTTGTGTGATCGTCGCGATCACGTCGTCAAGGAGGGGTAAGCCATGTCACTCACTAAACCCGCCTGTGGATCTGGCAGCGCTGCAACAGAAACCACATTTTCAGATCTGTTTGGCGTTATCATGTTTTTGATTTCGTTGGTATCGGGCATCATTGCCGTCGTGTCCAAACTCGCCGAAACTATCGCCTTTTTAACGCAAATATTTACCTTCCTGGGCATATCGGCCCCAGTCGTCATTTGGCTGGCAGCGATAGCCGCTTATGTGACCCTGCTGATTATTATTGGTGTTTTCCTTTATAAAAACTGCATTGAAAAACCAGAAGGGTTACAAACTTGCTCATCCGGCGTGATTGAAGCTGTTTTTCCTTCTTTCGATAACTGGTCGGAATGGGTATTTCCGTTTGCGGCAAGCCATCCACGAATTGATGTCGTTATCCGCTGTATCTATTGGGACCTCACCCATAACGGCGGCGCAACGGTTGTATGTAACGACGACACAGAACGCTCACCCTTATTAACGGCATTTTTTCACAGTTCAGAAGTATGCGCAGCAGGCACCGGAGCTATTGTCGGCGCAGCCGTAGCGGGCATAGGAGGTATTATTGCAGCGGTGGCGATTGGAGCAGCTATTGGTTGCAGTGCTTCGGGGCCCTTTTATCTACTCTGCCTTCTCGTAGTCGTGCTGATCGCATTGGTTGTGGTAGCTGTTGCCGTACTTATCGGCGCCTTGGTGGGCGGCTTGATCGGTAAAGCCGCAGCCGGATCGGACGACCCCATCGAAGACGGAGCCGGACTCACCATCGGTGATTATGTTACAACGCCCGGCAACCTGATTATCATGGGTGATCTTGATAATGCGCGCGCTTACTGGTTTGTCGATCCACAACACACCGTGCATGGTCGCTCAACCGGCAGCCCACCGTTCAGTCATTTAGACCCAGACACAAACCTGACCACAGATGCCTGTTAACGGGGAGTATTTCGATAAAATTAGATCGATAAAATCAGGAGCAGGATAAGAGGGAAAAACTGCGGGAGCTGTATTTGCTCCCGCAACTGCATGTCTGTAATCGCCAACCTGGAAGAGTAAAACTGATTAGCTCAACCGGAGGCAAGTACGCGCGCCGACCTAAACGTTCAGAAGCACGCACTTACAACACACGTAGAATTACTTAGCTGATCGTTTACTTCTTCTGCGAGAAATAGCCAATCCCAAAAGACCCAGCGCCATCAATACGGTGCTCGAAGGCTCCGGTACAGCGTGAACAACCAGTTTCCACTCTTCGGTTTCGCCCTGGTAGTAGAAACCTGCAGGAACTAGCAGCTCGTCATAGTGATCGGTGTAAGCACTGCTCCACTGGTCACCCCAGCTCGCGCCATACATATTAGTCACTGAGTGAGTGCAAGTAGCCAGAGCACGTAACCAGGTTTCACCAACATCGGCGGCAGTTAGGTTGTATACCGCTGAATAATATTCAAGATCTGGATTGGTAGGGGTTACCCAAGTACCCAGCGTAGGCTCTGTTGACAACAAGTGCTCAGCATAAACAACCTTGTCACTGGCATCAAAACTGCCATCATGGCCCCAGTCAACCCATGCTTTTAGCAAGTCCGCATAATGAGTGCCAACGTTATCCTTGTGCATATTGAATCTAAATTGAACTGCCTGACCAACATATAGTTCGTCACGCCCCCAGGTAAGTCCCCCATCCACTGTCCACGAAACACCGAATTCGTCGCCGGCGGGTGCGTTGGCCAGTTCCTGCCAAGCGGTCGTGTTGTGAGAAGTAGAGCCATAAGAAACCGGAATAGCTTGGCTATTCGCAGCCCATAGTGCTACCCCAAAGAATGTGCTCAGTATTTTGAAAAAATTAGTCATTTTTAATCCCGCAAAAATTGGTAACTCGTGGTAGTGATATCGTGCCGCCCCTTGGCACCAAAATCACTAAGACAGCATAAAGGCACAATTTAGGCCAATACTTTCAACCTGTTGATTTATATAGACTTATTTTCAGATAATCAATATTTTCCTTTAAGCGCTGTCAAGTTTTTCGACATAACAAACCACCTGTTTATTAAAGTGGGGTCTAAAGTGGGGTCGGGTGAAACTTATGGCATGAAAAATCATTGATCTGCCCATCCGAGCCGGCCTGATTCTCCTGCCATGTCATCGTTCTATGCCACCCTTAAATCGATCACACTCAAACGCCGCCCCCGTGCTTGTTGTCGAACGAACTTCCTAGACCAGATCGACAACAACCTGGTGCACCAAACACCTTTCTGCAGCACTCTGCTCTACCCTCATAATTACTTCCCAACTTCAGGTATTCTGCATGGGGAGTATGTAGAGCCACTCTTTTACCCAACGCACAAGCCCGATAGCCAGGCCAAATATAGCCAGCAAAGTCATCTACCATGCTGGCCCTTGCCGGGTTAAGTTCGCTCCTGGTATTAAACCGAGAATGCTGACGATTTATTATTCTTTGACAGATTCGGTCATAGAGGGGCTATGAAACATTTAGCTGCTCACTGAAATGGTAGCTGGCTATAGTAAAACCCTGCTTGAAATAAAACTTATGCGCCTGACCTCTATGGATACCAGAATCGAGATGAAGATAATTGCACCCTGCTTCCATAGCCCGTGCTCGCAACCAATTGACCATTAACTCACCGTAACCCTGAGATCTAACTCGGCTTGCGGTGACAAGATCATCAACGTAAAGATGTTTGCCCATAAAGAGATTTGTATAAATACGGAAACCAGAAACTGCCACTACACCTTTTTGATCTTCTACGAACACAAGCTGGTAACCCTCACGTTCCATAGCTCGAACGGTCTCGACGAATTGATCTCGCTTTAAATGGGGACGAAGTTCAACCATCACATCAAAACAGCCTAAGATTTCTGAATCCGTTTTTGCTTGGGTTGGCACGATATCTCCTAATATTTCATAACACCACAAACAGACGCATGCTTTAGCGCGTCGAATTTGCTTTGCCCTGTTAGGTGGAATCTCAATATTCGTCTTCGCGGGCAACGCTCAGCAGGCAGAGCGCCAAAAGCAAGGTTGCAAGAACGCCCGATCCCCCAGCAACAGGCGAGGGTAGAAAGGCACCACGCCCAAACGCGATCAAAATCGCATTAGCTAACATAGCAACAACGCCAACCGATGCTGCCAGGCCACCCAATGCTTTTGAGCCACTAGCCATTTTAGCTACACCGAAAATCAGTGCAGCTAAGCCCAACAAAAATTTTGCCGCGTAATAGAGCATAAAAGACAAGGCGACAACTGCGCCTGCGACGGGCCCAAGTGCATCGAGTTGACTAGAAGCTTCGCGAAATGGCCCGAACATAGTGAGACCAATACTAACCTGCACTACATTGAGTACTGCGCTGAACGCAATGGCAGACCACCCTACGTGGTAGTCTTTAGCCTGCACCATCGCAGCGCCAGCAAACGCTGCCAGCAGGGTAAAGAGCAGGCCTTCCAGGCCCCAGAAAAGCTGCTGTGAGGCATGAATCTCAGCAACGTAGAGCATCGTAAAAAGCGCCTGCGTAACCACCAGCGCCAACAGCAAACACGCAGTAATTTGGATAGTTCGAGTGTTAGTAAAATTCATAGCTACATCCCTTATGTTGTCTGTGCTTGATACTAGCTCTTTTCCCGAAACCAAAATTCGATCTCATCGGTTTCAATTTCAAAATAAGCTGAATGCTCTACATGTGCGGGAACATGGTACCACTGGCCAATACCAATTTTGTGAACTACGCCATTCATTGTTAGTGTAAGTTCACCTTTGGTGATTACACCATGATTGTCCGTTTCATGACTATGAGGAGGAATAGTGGTTCCCGCAGGATACGATGCAAACAACACATCACTTTCTTTTGCTTCCAATTTATAAGCGTCAAAACGACCATCGTATGCGGGTAATTCCTTAATTCTTCTTGGGTAATTTCCTGCCATATTTATCTTCCTATTTACATAATGTATTAATAACAGGAACAATTTTATTGGCTAACATAGAACGAATCGAGATAGCCGGCCGTATTTTGTTCTTGTTAATCAACCCGAATTTCTTGCATTATTTTTTAATAATTGAAATACCAAACCTTAGCAAACCGACAGACACAATAAGCGCGCCGATACTTTTTGCAGGTTCTGAGTATATAGCCACCAATAATAGACAACCACCACATACTACCAACAATGAACCAGCTAACAAATAATCTTTATTATTTGTTAGCTGGTTTTACCAAAAAAACTTCTAACCGCAACATAAAAAAACCAGAAGTTCCAAGAATTTTACAACAACAATCATCCATAAAAGTTGAAAGAAGGATTATTGCTAATATCCAATATCATTACGACATCAACCATCAAAAAAATCACAAACAAACCGGAAGACAGAACACCAGACAGAAATCTTTCCCCTTTTATTGGCATTCTTTCAACATAATTCTCAATGCCATGTCACTTACCTAGTGCGGATTTAACACATTCCCACTTATCAAAGTCAGGGATATGCCGTTGTTTATTGCGAAACATGAATGTTTTAGTTTTTAGATCAAAAGTAGAGATTAGTTGTTTTATAAATTTAACTTTATCTTGGTTAAACTTCTGGGATTGTTCGTCTGTTATAATAATATTTTCGGAGTAACCACCAAAGCCTACTTCTTGATGTAAAGATAAAAAATTACGCCCCTCGCCACCTACATATTCAACATATTCGTAAGGAGATAAACTTATAACGTCTATATGTTTAGGTTCTCTTATGTTCATTTAACCTCTAGGCATATAATGGTTTGATCACCGGAAAAGTGGGAGCACAGCGAGTAATTTTCCGTGTGTAGTACCTTGTTACGCAAGTATTTTGCCTTGTAAATACTCAATTAGTCAGAAGTGCTCGCACGAATTATTGGCTCAAAATATCTCCGATCCAACTTAGAAACCTGACTGCACTTCTAGTTTCGAAGCTGTCCTTATTTGGTACGTAATAGCACAAGTCTGATTTGACCGGACGAGTATCAAATTGTTGTAGCAGGTTAGATTTCAATAGCCTTTTAGTGAGCGTCGTAGAACAGAACACAAGCCCATCTTCTGCCATAGCCTGCTGGATCCCGAAAAGTTCTTGGTCAAATTTCTTGAGCTTAATACTAGAGCCCTCCAGTCCATTTATTTCCAACCAGGCAGCTAGTGGAGGATCCGGTAACGATTTATTTTTCCACTCCGTTGCAAAAAGGGTAATGGGTTCTTTTGACCAGGAAGGAGGCGCCATTCCATAAGCACCAAATACATTGAATGACTCCGTTCTAATGACATCAGAATCCTCAGCGACTGAGGCATCACCGAAACGAATTGGAATGATATATGATTGACTATCAACCGACTCACCGGTCGATATTTCCATAGAAACATCAGGGTTGGCCTGTTCAAATTCATGCTGACAAGGGATCAGCACCATAGCTGCTAATGACGATGTCGTCGTCACCCTGACCACGCTGCCAGCCTTCATCACCTCTTCCAAAGCGAGGTCAATTTTCCGAAATCCTTCTGAGGTTGCTTTAGCTAATCTCGTCCCTGTTCCAGTTAGTGATATCCGCCGCCCCTGACGATGAAAAAGATTTACATTTAACCGACGCTCCAGGTTAATAATGTGGTGCGAAATGGCTGTTGGCGTCAGCGAAAGCTCTTCTGCGGCCAACTTAAAACTTCCCCGACGGGCAGCCGACTCAAAGGCTTTCAGCGCCTGCAATGATACCTGCAAAATTAACCCCCAAATCAACAACTAGTTCATCGACAGTATAGATGATTTAAACTCATCTATAAGTATTTTTTTTTCGTTTGTACTATTCCATACAGGCTCACAAAATAGCTCCTATCATTAATCAACTGAGGTAATGAAATGAGCACATTATTACACATCGATTCCAGCGTTAGAGCCGTGAATAGCACGAATCCGGGTCACGATTCCATATCCAAAAATATTGCTCTACGATTCATTGACACGTGGAAACAAAATCGGCCTAAAGATGAGTATATCTATCGTGATGTTGGAGTGAACCCTCCCGCTTTCATTACACAGGATTGGGTTGGCGCAGTGTTTACCCCTGAAGAAAAAAGGACCCCGGCACAGAAAGAGAGGCTGGCGCTATCAGATAAATTGATAGCTGAGGTGGCAGTAGCCGATGTTATCTTGATTTCCTCACCAATGTATAACTACGGCATGCCGGCTCAGCTAAAAGCTTGGTTCGATCAAATTATACGCATAAACAAAACGTTTGATTTCGATCTCTCACGAGGGGACTTCCCGTTGCAGCCTTTATTCTCAAGTAAGACATTGATCATAGTGACTTCCAGCGGAGAGTTTGGCTTTGAGAAAGGAGGTATAAGAGAAGATTCTAGCCACCTGACACCGCACCTACGGACCCTGAGTAAATATTTAGGGGTAGATATAATTTATGAGATTGCCTCTGAATATCAAGAATTTGGTGACAATAGACACAGCATGTCAGTAGCAAATGCAATAGATCGAGCCGAAAGTATTGCATCAGAACTTAGTAATTCAACCATGAATCCATCGTTAAAAGATGAGGCCACTAATGTGTGACCATATCACTGAAGAACTGCTCATCAAGTGTGGAGAAAATGTTATTGATTTAGCTATCAGCAATGTCAATATAGGTGGCTTGCCGTTTGCAGCAATTATCGTTAATCAGAATGGAGAAATTATAGGCAAAGGGGCAAACCAAGTCGCCAAGTATCTTGGTTGTACCGCACACGCTGAAATTCAGGCGATAAGAGATTCATCACGGAATGAAAAATATCTTATTTAAAAGGAGCAACATTAATTGCTTCAGGAGAGCCTTGTGCTCTGTGTTATATGGAAATCCGTATTGCGAAAATTATGAAAGTTATTATCATATCGGATAGATATCAGGCGGAAAAACACGGGTTCGATTATCTATAGATTTACAAGTATTTCAAAGCCAGTCTCTTTCATGATCTCGAGGTTGTGAAGCTAGATAATGACAGGAAATTGCTTCCTTTCGAGTTAGCCAAAACCAACCTGAGTGATTAAGATTAGTAGTCTAAATCTTTTTGTTAGTATCCAGTTTTTAGTAAGCGCCATCTTACGATGTGCGCTTTTAAGAGGTTCACTACCAAAAGAAGCATTAAAATAACCACAACGATAAATATTTAATATCTACGAATATCTTTATTATACGCTGCTATTACGTTCTTCTATTATTGATGTAAGTGTTTTTCCTCCTACACCAATATTATCAAATGGTAACTCTCGAATTGTAACAATAAATGACTCTTCAGGGATATTTGTGATTTCAGAAGCAGTTTTGGTGAATTCTCTTATAAGAGCTTCTTTTTTATCTGGCTCCATTGGACCTGCTTCGAATGTTATTACAGGCATAAATATTCTCCTTTTTTTAATTTGATTAGGTGTTGTAAGTTGAGATAAACTGCGAAATAACGCCAGAGGGGCAGACATAACGCGCAGCGGTTTGTCTAGATTTGTTAAGAATATTACTATAATTTTTAACGCCTAGGAAAAATACTTTTCTATAAAAAAGCTAATCATTTTCGCTAATCATATTTAAGAGTATTTGCAACAGTTTAGGAAACGTTTTAAATCCATCTGAGGCAAGAAAGTGCCCTGCATTATCAATAGGATATATCTCTGACTCCAACTCTTTAGCCAATTGTTCTGTTAAAGTATATGGAACAATTGGATCTTGAGGCGACCCTAACACAACACGCTTCGGCACCATATGTATAAGTTTTTTGAAGTTAATCTGATTAGCAACAAAGCTATCCAGTTGAGGCAGTTCTGGTAGAGGAGATGTGAAGCCAGAAACCATTGCCAATCCTCCAATCATAGAATTATCACTCATTCTATTTTCTAGATGAGTTAATAATGAAACGGTTCCTAGACTATGAGTCACTATAAAAGTATTACCATTTAGTTTATCAATATTTTCCGTCATTGTTTTGTGCCAGTTTATTGGATTAGGATAGGACGAATCGGGCAAAGTCAGTACCTTTACCACCATTCCACGGCCTTCAAGCTCATCTTTAAGCCATCGAAACCAATGGTCCTGAGGGGTAGCCATAAACCCATGAATGATAAACACATTAATTTCACTCATTTTCGGACTTTCTCCTGATGCATCGGACGAAGTGGTTAAACAAAGCAATGAAATGGCTAGCAACCATCGCAACACTAGTACTCTCTTCGCTTTATTGGTCATGGTTATACTCATAAAATCTTCCTTTAGCTGATCATTTCGTGCTAGCTTAAACCCTAACAGTACTGTTAAAGTCAAGCACGAAGGAGAGTATTTTGCGAATTGGAGAATTATCCGTAAAAACAGGCGTTAGCCAACGAATGCTGCGTTACTATGAACAAGAGGGATTAATAGCACCAGAACGTTCTAGTAAAGGATATCGTTTATATAGCGATAGTTCGGCTGCTTTAGTTCGTCATATTCGCAATCTGAATGAAGCGGGTATTAAGCTAAATAATATTAGAAGCCTCCTGCCCTGCATTTCAGGCGAAGAAAACAAGCCTCAGTTTGTGGGATGCCCGGAAGTAAAAGCTGTCTTGCAGAAAGAATTAAAAAATTTAGATATAAAATTAAGAGAGCTAAGCGATAGCCGCAATGCAGTAGCTGGCTTCTTACTTGATTTACTTCCGGAACATAGAGAGGACTCTTAGACAGACCTGGGACAGGAAGTGGGAAATCCATGACGCTTTTATGGGGCAGGCTAAAATTAGCGATGAACGAACGTCAGCCAAGCTTTAGACGCCCATTCATTAATGTGTAGTAGCTCAGACTTGATCGGACAATTACCCGATTTTCAGAAGGTGCCTGTCAGTTTAGATCTGAGCTAAATTTTTCTCAGCCCAAATCGTTTTGCCATCAAGTAGCGTTTCCATTGGCGTTCTGCCACAGCACATTTTACCCTGATGCGTACGCTCATTGTTATAGTATTCCATCCAGTCGTCCAGATCTTTTTGAAGTGCTTCCAGTGAGTGGTATAGCTTCTTGCGAAACGTCACTTGATAAAACTCATTGAGAATCGTTTTATGGAAACGTTCACAGATGCCGTTCGTTTGCAGTGACATGGCTTTGGTCTTGGTGTGATCAATATCGTTAATAGCTAAATAAAGCTGGTAATCATGCTGATCTACACGGCCACAATACTCCGTTCCTCGGTCTGTCAGTATTCTCAGCATGGGAAGGGCTTGAGCCTCAAAGAACGGCAATACTTTGTCGTTGAGGGTGTCCGCTGCCGTAATGGGTGTTTTGGTGGTATAGAGCTTACAGAATGCAACTTTGCTGTAGGTGTCGACGAATGTTTGTTGATAAATTCGTCCTACGCCCTTCAGATTTCCCACGTAGAACGTGTCCTGAGAGCCCAGATAGCCTGGATGGTGTTCCCCACCAAAAGTAGACACAGTTTAGACACACATTTTCATGTACGAATTTTCAAAACAAATTCCCCACTGTAAATTGTCAGGTTGAATGTATTATTAGGACGCAGCGACTACACATTGATTTTGAAACCTCGATCGACGTCTTATAAGTCTAAATTCTGCGCTCCCTGCGCTTTTTCTTTAGCATTGTGCTTTTTAGCAGCGTCCATAATCCATGCACCATCGAATAGGGATAGCGTTAGGCTCGGTCCTATCGGTTGCCCTGAGTTTGCTTGATAATTAGCGATGACTGTTGGACCACATCGGTGGATATTCTTCGCTTTTCGCAAATCTCCTGTTTCTAATACATGTGGGCTGTTCCAGTTAGTCGATCCAGGAGCAAACCAGCGGTAGGGTTGTCCGTCACTCATGAGCCAAGTTTTTAATCCAGGGCGTATACGCGTTGCGGCCTCACATTTACCTAAATTCTGACCCAACGCTTCTTTTTGTGCGACAGTTTCTCCCTTCCAATTGGTAAACCATCGTCGATCAAAGTTAATATTCTTTGCATCATAAGCATAAAACGGAGCTCCGTATTTTTTTTCAACCGAAGATGCAATTGCAACTTCAGAAGGAGCAGATTCTCGTGAAAACACCACCGTTCGAACGTATCCGGCAATTCGTTCGCCAGTGGGAGATTCCAAAGTCATCAGAGAAATGGTTTCATCTCCAGGAGCCAACACATAAAGTTTAGCTGTTTTAAACGGGGCAAAGACCTTACCTTCGATTACATCAGTCGGTTCTTTGTGTTTTCGGATTACCTGGTCAGCGTGCTCGATCGTCATTCCAAGCTGTAGCCCAATAAGATCAGGCCCATATGGGTTTCCTTTTTTTATTCGTCCCAACGGATCTGGTTCCGATACTGGCTTTTCAACAGGAGCGGCCTTTGCAACCTCAACAGGTTCTTTGACAGGCGCTTTTGCTTTCGGTTTCTGCGCTTCAAGTTTTGGAAAAGCGGAAGCGGGAATATCTAGAATGAATTTCGCACCAATCGGATTAACATCATTAACCGCTGATAATATGCGCACCTTCTCTAACGTTGCTAATGCTGCCTCACCGACCGTACTATTCACTTTATACTCTACCACTGCCTGTCCGATCACATAATCTTTAGAAGAGCCTTTAAAAAGTTCTTCTGCTTCTGCTGGCGGCATCACCACATGGCCCTGGCTTAAATCTCTATCAAAGGCCAGTGCGTAAACCCCCTCGATATAGGGAGTCCATACTTTCAGCTGGTGATACTCTCCAGCTGTCCCATTAAAATGGGCGCGTCTGGGATTTCTAAGATCCAGATGCCTTATGTCAGTGGGGAGCCGGTTCACAACATTTCTTGCAGCATCATCGTATCCTTGGATGTTGACGTTTAAAACGCCTTTTTCAAAATCGTATGTGCCTCGCCAGCGGACTGTATCGCCAAACTCTGGCGGAAGGTGTTTTGCGAGTTCTAAAAATGTCGGTTTAATACGATCCTTTAATTCCTGTGCAGCAAATTTGGGATCGCGATCTATGACTTCTTCATCCTTAAATACTGGTGCAAGCTTGATTTTATACACAGTTTTGGCTGTACCCAAAAATTCTCCTATACAACCATTGCCTCTAACAGCCCCGTGCTTTATAAAATACTGCTGGCAACCGATGGACAATTGAGTCGCTTTTAACAAATTATCGTCCAGCCAACTCGTGTCATATAGTAGTCTCGCTAAACCCAACGTTCCGAATGTGGCGGGTCTGCGATCCGTAGGAATATCCTGAATTGTTATATACTCGTGGCCTGCTGTGTTGGCTATCTGTTGAGTTGAGGGTTGCTTTTCCTGATTATTTTCTTCATTTGGGGTTACAGCATCGACTGTTTTATCGACTACTTCTTCAGCGGCCTTTTTTGTTTTGTTAACCAGATCATCAAACATGTCTGCAATTGAAAGTATTGGCACAAAAAGCATCAGAAAAATAAAGATTCTACTGGTCATAGCTACTCTCTCCATTGCTACCAATATTAAATTTAAAATTGATTGTTAATTGTACCCCCAGATAACACAGAAAAATTTTAGCGAAATTTGGCTGATTTTTTATATTTATGGCTGGATTTAGGGATAGTTAGTAAATTATTTACATAATATCCGTTTAGATCAAAAGCCGTCGTAGCTCTATAAATTTCATTATCGCAGCCTATTTTTTGCTTACGGCTCAATAGCGGTCATTATTAGGAGTGCATATAGTACCATCTGGCCCGTAACGCGCGAGCGAAAAGAGTCCCAGCGGACGGACTTCCACCCATCGTTTCTTGGGCAACAACTTGCCAGAACGTGCGTGGCGCTTTCCTTCCTCACTTTCAGATAGTTCAGATGCTTTTGAGTCAACCCAATCGCAGAGTTCACGCGGGCTGCGCGGAACTACCATCTCGGCGGATTGTAAAACCGCTTCAATTGCGCACATATAAAGCTAACACCCATAGCAGGCGCATTTTTGTAGGTGATTGTTTTTATGTCAGCGTAGCTGGCCGGCATATTTAATTGCTCTGCCTCCTAACAGCTTAGCATACGTCACGGTGACGAGTTTCAATTGTGTCAAGGTGACATATATCCACAGAGGGAGCCAAGTGCTTTATGTAGGTAGCGTTTTATAACAAAAAAAAGCCCCTCGTTAGAGGGGCTCTTGGGTACTACGTTGTCGATGCAATCTATGTTGCTTTTTACTTCTGTGTACGCCAGCCAGATGCGTAGGTGTTGCGCGCAACTTCTGAGTACGGTGTTGGGCTTACGATAACGCGAATTTCTGTCATTTTGTGGTTTTCTACGGTTGGTTTCTCGGTACCACCGTCTGGCTCACCCCAGTACAGGGTCAGTTCGTCACCCTCTTGAATGTCGGCATCAACTACGCCCAATGACAAGAAAGTACGTTCGTTGTAGCTGTAGCCAGTAAACATAGACAAACCTACCACTTTACCGCTTGGATCACACACTTTGTCGTGGCCCGCAGAGCTGTAGTTAGAAATAGGCATGTCAAGGAACTTGGCGATAGCCTCATCTTTCTGGAACAGTGACGCAAATATTTTCATGCAGTCTTCGCCATTCCAGGCAAAAGTAACCTTTTTACGTTGCTTGGCTGGATCCATGGCTTCGATGGCTTCACGGCCAATAAAGTCGTGGTCGTATCGAATGAATGGTCCATAACCCAGAGCAAACGGCGTCATGTAGTAGTCTTCGATGTTGTCAGATACAAAGCTACCGGCAATAGCGCCTGCGAAACCTTCGTAACTGTTGGCTTTCAGCCATTCACGGTAAGGCTTCATTTTCTCACCGGTGTATACCGCTGGCAGTGGCGAAGGAATCCAACCAGATTCGAGGGTGTTAGAAGCGTAAGTACGTGAACCCACTTCTACCAGGCCAAATTCTTTACCGGCTTCCACGATGGCTTGACGAATTTCGAAGTAGTCTTCGTATGGGCCCCAGATTTCCAGACCTGGCGCACCAGACATACCGTGGCGCAGTGCCAGTACATCTTTACCATTGATTTTGATGGTGCTGAAGTTGAAGAATTTAATATCTTCTACGGGGCCACCGTTGAGTTTTTCAATGACTTGCCAGGCTTTTGGCCCTTGGATCTGGTAGCGGTAGTTTACGCGCTTAACCGGGCGCCCCATTGGCATGCCAGGTGAACGGTCGTCGTACAGGGTTTTTACATTCCAATCGCCAGTTTCTGCGTGGAATTGAATCCAGTTTGCGGTAGGTTGACGACCAACGAATACAAATTTTTCTTCTTCCAGATAGAACAGAATGCCGTCGCCGATCACGTAACCGTCGTAGCTACAAGGCACCATTTGCTTAGCCTTACCAGGCGTGAAGTTTTTGAAGCTGTTAATGGTCAGGTGCGACAAAAATTCCAGCGCATCAGGGCCTTCAACAAACATATCAACCATATGGTGAGACTGATCAAACAGTACTGCAGTTTCACGCCATGCTTTCTGTTCGTCACGCCAGTTGCTGAACTCGTAAGGTACTACTGGGTAAATGTAGGCACCTACTTTTGAGTTACGCAGCATTTGTACTGGGTTAACTTCTTGCAATAAAGTTTCTAAGCTTTTCGTTGTCATCGCTAATCCAAGCCTCCGGGATCGGTTGTTTCGAAAAATTTAAGTTGCCATCCTCACTCGCACTGCAGCAGCGCCAGCACAGCGGCGGTCCATTAGTTGTGGAATACCACAGTTTTTGAGCCATTAAGAAGCACACGGTCTTCTAATAGATATGTGACCGCTTTTGCGAGCACACGTCGTTCGATGTCACGCCCTTTGCGCACCAGATCTTCCGGCGTGTCGGCATGAGTAATATGTTCGATGTCTTGCACAATAATTGGGCCTTCATCAAGATCGGCCGTTACGTGGTGCGCCGTAGCGCCCACCAGTTTTACGCCACGCTCAAATGCTTGATGATATGGGCGAGCCCCTTTAAAGCCTGGCAGCGAGCTGTGATGAATATTCACACAATGGCCTTCGAGGAAGCGGCACATATCGTCTGACAAAATTTGCATGTAGCGCGCCAGTACCACCAGGTCTGCACCGGTATCATTGATAATTTGTTTAACCTGCGCCTCTTGCTGAGGCTTGGTGTCTTTAGTAATAGGCAGGTAGTGGAATGGCACATCATCAATCATTGAGATCGCCAGCGACTCTTTCGGGTGGTTACCAATAATGGCCACCACCTCCATAGGCAATTCACCTATGCGCATGCGATAGAGTAAGTCACCCAAACAGTGATCGTACTGCGAAACCATGATAACCACTTTTTTCTTCTGATCCGCTGGGCGCAACGTCCACTGAATATCGAATTTTTCGGCCGGTACTCGCAGCGCTTCTTGCAGCGCACCCGATGCATGGGTATTGCGGTCGATAGAAAATTCAACACGCATAAAAAAACGACCGGTTGTGGGGTCATCAAATTGTTGGGCTTCGGTGATATTCGCGCCGCTTTCAAACAGTTTGGTACTAACGGCAGCCACGATACCGGCGCTGTCATTACATGCCATTGTCATAATGAAAGATTGATTTTGAGCCATTACGTTCTCGCTAACATCAATGGGTTTAATGTAGGGTTATCTATTGTCGTTACAGGCAGCTCGAATGCTGCTGAATACGCGACTACCGCCTTATTGTCTTTGTGCGATAGTCGCCAGAGGCAAATATTCCCCTGATTTGCCAAACGCCGACCCAGCAGGGCTGTTTACTGGCTGCGAACAAGGATGGATCCAATTTGTTCGCTATCCACTAGCATTTGGCAAAAGCCCAGCCAAAAAGGCTTTGTAGGCCACGTGTTTTCCAAAATATGGATCCAATTTATCTCTTTTATCAAGTATAGTCAACATAAACACGGTAGGATGATATAGTTATGGATCCATTAGTAATGGATCCACCCCTTACAAATAACAAAACACCATAGCAATAAAGGACAGTCTCATTGAAAACCAGCAGTGCCAATGTGCTTATCACGCTTCGTAAAGCTATTTTAGAAGGTGAATTTGAACCCGGCGAGAAACTCGCCGAAATACCCATTGCCGACAAACTGGGTGTATCGCGCACGCCGGTGCGCTTGGCGTTCAGAACGCTGGAACAGGAGGGCCTGCTGCGCAAAGGGGAAAAACGTGGCTACTTGGTACGGGAATTTACTGACAACGACGTGCAGTGTGCGCTGGAAGTGCGTGGTGCCCTGGAGGGCCTGGCGGCACGCCGCCTAGCCGAGCGTGGCTTAACAGAAGAAACCAAAGAAAAACTCAAAGCCTGCATCGAGGCAGAGCATGAACTGTTGAGCAAAGGGTATTTGAATGAATCAGACGTTGAAATATGGAGCGAACTTAACACCCGTTTCCATAAAACCATTATCAACGCCAGCGGCAGTGCCCCTATCGTGGATGCGATTGCCCGCAACAACCACCTACCCTTCGCCTCGTATGACTCATTAATTATTGACGATAAGGCGCTGGATAAAGAGTACCAGAAACTGCACTTTGCCCACCTGCAACACCGCACCGTGCTCGATGCGTTGCTTATGGGCGAAAGCGCCCGTGCAGAAATGCTAATGCGCGAACACGCCTATGTGGGTATGCGCTATGCGGAGTTTTTTGGGCTGGCCAAATACAATATCAAGCAAGGCTGATCGCAGCGTCAGAAAAGCCAGCCCTCCTGCAACCCCTAACGACTGGCGCTTACGGCATCGGGTATGCGGTTTTGCGAAGCCTGCTGCATACCCCGCCATACTGCAAGCACGGCAACCCCTGCCAAAATACCCGGTAAGGTTTCGTAAATGGCATTCTGCAAACCAAAATAGCGCCATAACATCATGGTGCCAAAGCCCACCACCATCGACAGCAGACACATCCATTCGCCTGGCCGCCAGCCAAAACACAGTGCCAATAACATCGGCGCAAACGCGCACGCCATGCCCGACCATGAAAGCAACACCAACTCAAAGACACTTTGGTTATCACTAAGCGCCAACCCCAACGCCACCAGCGTGATCAACACAGTGGTGATCTTCAGTAAGACAGGACGCTCGATATTATGAGGCAATATATCGTGAGTAATCGCTGATGAGCAGCTCAGCACGAGCGAGTCTGCGGTAGACATGGTGGCCGCAAACACCCCTGCCAGAATCAACCCCACCAGTACCGGCGGCAACAGCTCCATGGCCATAGTAGGCAGCGCCAGCTCGGCGTCAAAACTTTGGGTGTCGGCCAAATAGATACGGGCGAGCATACCCACGGCCACCGCCATGACATAAAACGCTGTAAACCACAGGTAATACCAAAATTTTGCTCTTGCGATAGAGGCATCACCATCAAGCAGCATAAACCGAATCATCACGTGAGGCTGCCCAACTACCGCAAAACCACCAAACACCCAACTCAATAAAAACAGCGCCAAACCTGGCCAGCCTGGCATCACCGCATCGGCTGGCACCACGTCTAAAAAGCCTTTGATTTGCCGCATTTCGGCCACCGTTGCCGACCATCCACCCTGCACATCTAAGGCTGTCCACAGCAACACAGCCATAGAGATAATCATCACGATGGATTGCGCTGCGTCGGTCCAGATGGATGCCCGAATCCCACCCGACATACAATACAAGGCCACCATGACAGCCCCCATGACGGCCCCAGACCAGATCGGCCAGCCGAGCAACACATACAGTGCCTTGCTGCCCGCCACCAGCTGAGCGGCCGCATAAGCCAACATGAAGGCCAGCGATACCAGCCCAATAATGCGCTGCAGGCGCACGTAACCCTGCCCATTCCAGTGGCTCAATACGCCCGCGTAGGTAACCTCGCCGGTGCGCCTGGCGGCTTCCCGTAAACGCTTATGCACAAACAACGAGGAGATAAAATCACCGGCAATCCAGCCGACCATTAACCAGATGGAAGCCAGCCCAGCCACATAGGTGTAACCGATTACCCCGATAAACATGTAGCCACTATTGTTGGTGGCCACTGCCGACAACCCCACCAACCAGGGCTGCACGCTGCTGCTGGCCAGGTAATAATCCTTTTTGGTGGATCTGCTTTTACGTGCCGAAGACATACCAATCAACACAAACAAAAACATAAAGACCACAAAGGAAATAATCATAATATCGGCACAGAAAATTTAATAAAAATAGTGATTTTTCGCCAAGAAATGCTTGTAAATTCAGCAAAAACGCAAAAATCAGTTTAAGGATGCTAAAAAATTATATCGTACACGAAGTATTAGTAAGATTCACCTTGGCCCACAAACACGCGTATCACATAGCGCGACTAGATTTGCGGAGACTAAGTTAGAAGGGACTTGGTGTGTGGAAAAGCTAGGCGTGAGAAAACGTTAATTGTGAGAAAAAAGTGCCGCGATACAACGGCCAGAAAAATGGCCAAACTGGTTTCCAGCAGGCCATTCAAATTGATGTGAACAGCCCCTAATTTGCCGCATTGCGTTTAGCTACGCTGGCTTGGCGAACGCGCTCGGCAGGCACCGCCAGTTGCACCATAAGATAGGTTTTGAATTCACGAGTGTAGGGCTGTTCGTCTACGGCTTTTTGCATACACAACAACCAGGCGTCACGCTCTGGCCCATCCACCCGCAAATGCGCGTGGGCCAACGGAATGGTAATACCACCATAATGCTGGCTGTATAACTTGGGCCCACCAAGCCAGCCACTCAGAAAAAATGCCAGCTTACGCTTAGACTCGGTTAAATCAGGAGCATGCATTGCACGAATGGTTGCGGCCTCTGGCAAGCAATCCATATAGTGGTAAAACCGCTCAACCAAGTGTTCAATCCCAGCCAGCTGCCCTGCAGCCTGATAAGAGGCATCACCTGTACCAAATGGTTGCTCAGACATCTTTACTCCCGCTAAAAATTTTTACCCTATTACGCCAATAAGCGATCAAGGCGTTTTTCCAAACGCTCAAACCAATTGGTTTGATGAATAAACCAACCACCAATGCAACCGATGGTGCTGCCAATGACGATATCGATAAACCGCGACGTCACCAGGGCGTCGGGCAAGCCCTGACTGGTTGCCTCGGCAAAAAATACAGTCAGCGGTGTGATAAAAATAACCGCTAAACCGTAGTTACGCGGCACTAGAAATTCCACAAGCGCCTGTATGGCCACAATACAGGCGAGTAGCGCCCACACCGACATTTCAAACTCAAGCAACACTGACGTTAAACTTAGCCCTACCAAGGTGCCCCAAATTCGGTGAATATTGCGACGCCATACCATCCTAAAGGTAGCCCCCTGCAAAATTGCCGCGCAGGAAGTAGGCACCCAGTACGGGTTGCTTAGATCTAACAGCATAGCCACTACCATAGAGCCGGTGATACACATGGCAATAGCGCCAGCTTCCAAAATTACCGCGTTAATGCGTTTTTCTGTGGGGGCTGGCGGCTGCTCAATCTGTCGCCCAGGACCAAGACTGTATAAAAAAGCCAGTAAACAGGTGCTCATGGTACCCAGCGCAATTAAGCCTACCTTATGGGTTACCTCCGAAAGAGCCGTAGGTCGCACACCCGCAATAATCAACAACACGATAAAAAAGAAACTGCCGGGCGGCGGCAAGCGATAATAGCGGCAAATGGTAATCACCAACCAACTCACCAGCAGTAGCGTGGGGATAAACAGCACCGGCTGTGAAGCGGTTAATAGCCCCACGGTAAAACACACGATAAAACCAAACGCACAGGCCACCAGTGTGAGCATGCGGTGAGCCAGCCGCGTGCCCGGCAAGTACAGCACCAAAAATGACGAGAAACAGGCGTATAGGGCATCTGGAAAGTTACCAAAGTAGGCACCGATGGCGCCGGGCACGGCCACGCAACAACCTGCGAGCACCGGTAAATGCCAGCGCTGGGGAGTAGGCGCAATAGAGCATAACTCTGCCAGCGACTGCTTAAATCGAGCCCATATAGTCATCGTTTACCTTACCTACCCCATCATTATTTGCCACACGAGCGCGCCGATCACCGAGGAAAGAAAAAAATGCGAAAACCGGCGGGCGCTACTATACCTTATTTACAATTGTTATCAGGATACTTACGTCATATGCCGTTTAAACTGCTCCCCTTGTTCCTCATGTTATGTACGCCAACCCCGGTTATCGCGCAAAGTACCAGCCCCCACGGATTCCTCAGCTTTAATGCCTACCCCTATTTAAGCGACGTTAACAGCGACTCAAACTTCACCTTTGCAGCAGGCTCGTCCATTAAAAATGGTTTCAGTTATTTTGGTTTCACCAACCTGTACAACGTAGAAGACGACTCAAGCAAAGAAACCACCCATTACTTTACCGAACAAAACCTTCGCTGGCGCAAGGGCCCCGGCAGCCCCTGGGAACTCACCTACCAGGCAAATTTTCGCACCGGCGCCAACAACGATCGCCACCGCGTTGGTATACGCTGGCACCTCGATGAATTGCCGTGGATTGGTTACGCACTGGATTACCTGAATATTCGTTGGGCCGTTAACGTTCATGCGATTCAGTTTGACCACGACCCCGCTAACGCCTGGCAAATTGAACACAGCTACTCGGCAAAATTCCCCACATTGTCAGACCGACTTTATCTGGCCGGTTTTATTGATCATGCCATTAATGAAACCTTGCCCGCTAACCTTCCCAGCAACCCTATCGTCTCAGAAACGCAATTGGGTTACCGACTGGTGGATGAGTTCTACCTGATCGCCGAGTATCGTATTAACCAATATCGCCGTAGCGACGTGAACAATCTGGCTGTTGGGCTGGAGTATAAAATTCGTTGGTAGGCAGATGCGCTTGCACAGAGAGATCAATCACACCCAACTCCACACTGTAGCGTATCCATAAAAGCAGCGAGGCTTTTGTCGCTCTCGTCGGTAAAACGCTCGGTAGAGATCGTTAATGCAGCAATTCGGTCGAGCCGAAACTGGCGGAAGTCTTGCCGCATTTCACACCAGGCAGTAAGCAGCCACACTGGCCCAAAAAAGAATAGCGCAAGCGGGCGCACCGTACGTTGGGTGGGCGCGCCTTTCAGGTCGCGGTAGTCAAGATACAATTTCTGCTTACGCCGAATACTTTCACGAATCTCTGAAAAACTGACTGACCACGGAATTTTGGCGGCACTGGGAGCTGCGTAGAGCGAGAGCTGCTGCAACTCCTCTAACCGGTTGGCGGGCAATATCGCCTGAATTTTGTCGAATGCACTGTTGGCTTTGGCGGCAAAGCGCTCGTCTGTCCAGTGCCGAACCATGGCAATCCCCAGGCCAATGGCTTCTAGTTCATCCGGATCAAAAGTAACCGGGGGCAAATGGTATTTTTTGTCGATCACATAGCCCACCCCCGCCTCACCAAAAATAGGCACGCCAGAGAGCACCAAGTCTTGAATATCGCGATACACCGTACGCTGGCAAATACCAAACTCATCCGCAATACGCTGAGCAGTGACCGCACGGCGCATGCGGCGCAAATAATGAACAATCTGCATTAAGCGGTCGGCACGGCGCACAATTAACTCCCTTAGGCTTTATTCGACAAAGGCATTCTACAAAATCACCCAATAAATCGTTGCCATCATAGTCTACTGAAAGGCTACTGACACCATGCTGTCAGTAGCCTGAGGGTAGGCTAGTTGGCTCCTGACTTAATACAACATTGGAGAACATCATGATCGGATACGTCACACTTGGAACCAACAACCTGCCCCGCGCGGTGGAGTATTACGACCAGCTGTTTGGTTCCATTGGCATAGGCCGCTTTATGGAGCTGGAAAACTATTATGTGGCCTGGGCAGCGGCACCCGATGCGCCATCCGTCGCGGTTACTGTGCCCTTCAACAAAGAGCCTGCCACCGTAGGTAATGGGGTGATGGTTGCACTACACATGGACAACCCCGAACAAGTGAATGCCTTCCACCAGAAAGCGCTAGCACTGGGCGGAACCGACGAAGGTGCGCCGGGATTTCGCCCCGAAGAAAACGGACCGTTTTACGCGGCCTATTTTCGCGACCTGGACGGCAACAAGCTTAATGCCTTCTGTATCGTCAACACCCCTTAAGCCTGCTATTAACCCAACAGTAGTGCTTGCCGGGTTAATAATAACGCTGTGACAACCGAGCCTCTGCACCTGCCGAGGCTCTGCTCTTTCACCCCAGCCAACCTTCGATTAACCAAGGCATGACACGCTGGCAAGGAACCAGGGTTCTAGGCTAAGCTTTGGTATCGGCGCTAGCAGTTTACTGACTGAGTTTAACCACAAACTGCTATAGTGCGCGCCCCCGCTCTGGTGGGCGGGGCACACCACACAACTCTGTTAGGCGGCATCATGCGTATTGCAGTTCTTTCCCGAAATGAAAACCTTTATTCAACCAAGCGCCTGAAAGAAGCAGGCGAGGCCCGCGGGCATGAGGTTGATGTGATCGACACCCTCCACTGCTATATGGATATCACTAAAAGCCGCCCCACGGTGCGCTACGATGGCGAAGAACTGCCTCGCTACGACGCGATTATTCCGCGCATTGGTGCCTCTATTACATTTTACGGCGCTGCGGTCGTTAGGCAGTTTGAAATGATGGGAACCTTTTCCGTTAACGAGTCGGTTGCCATCAGCCGCTCGCGTGACAAACTGCGCTCATTACAATTGCTCTCCCGTAAGGGCGTAGGCCTGCCTCGCACCGGCTTCGCCAACAAGCCCGACAATATTAAAGACTTGATCAAAAATGTGGGCGGCGCGCCGCTGGTGATCAAGCTACTCGAAGGCACCCAGGGTATTGGTGTCGTACTGGCCGAAACCAATAAGGCTGCCGAGAGTATTATTGAGGCCTTTATGGGCTTGAAGGCCAACATTCTGGTGCAGGAATTTATTAAAGAAGCTGGCGGCGCCGATATTCGTTGCTTTGTAGTGGGCGGCAAAGTAGTCGCGGCCATGAAGCGCCAAGGCGCCGAAGGCGAATTTCGCTCCAACCTGCATCGCGGTGGCACTGCCAAGCTGGTGCGCCTAAGCAAAGAAGAGCGGGCCACCGCAGTCAATGCCGCCAAAGTGATGGGGCTGAATGTGTGCGGTGTGGATATTTTGCAATCCAGTAATGGCCCCGTGGTCATGGAAGTAAATTCGTCACCCGGACTGGAAGGCATCGAGGTGGCCACCCGCAAAGATGTGGCGGGCATGATCTACGAATTTATCGAAAAGCAGGCCGAAACCCACGGCACGAAAACGCGGGGGCAAGGATAAGCAACAATGAAGGAACTGGTGATTGGCGGCCACTGCATTGCCCCAGGGCAGCATCTACGTATTGAGCTACCGGTTGCCAAACTTTATACCGATACCGACGTCAGTATGCCGGTGCAGGTAATACGTGGTAAAAAAGACGGCCCCACCGTATTTGTGTCGGCCGCAGTCCATGGCGATGAAATTAACGGCGTAGAAATTATTCGCCGGTTAATTCAACACGCTAATGTGAATATCAACCACGGATCGCTCATTCTGGTGCCGATCGTCAATGTATATGGCGTACTCAACCAAAGCCGCTATATGCCCGACCGCAGAGACCTTAATCGTTCATTTCCCGGCTCGACCAAGGGCTCCCTGGCCGGCCGTGTAGCTGATATATTCCTCCGCGAAATTGTCAGCCAGTGTGATTATGGTATCGATCTGCACACCGGCGCCATTCACCGCAGTAACCTGCCACAAATTCGGGCCAATTTAAAAGACCAAGAAACCTGCTCGCTAGCCGAGGCTTTTGGCGTGCCGGTATTAATGAATGCCGATTTGCGCGATGGATCACTGCGGCAAGCGGCCGTTGAGTCGGGCACCCGTATTTTGTTGTACGAAGCAGGCGAAGCTTTACGCTTTGACGAACTCTCGATTCGCGCTGGGGTCAACGGCATTGTCAATGTGCTATCCAAACTGGGACTCATGCGCAAACGCAGCCGTAAAAAACGAGTTACGCCGTTTAAGGCAAACAATAGCGCCTGGACACGTGCCAATTGCAGCGGCATTGTCACCAATCTTAAAAACCTGGGAGATATGGTACAAATGGGCGACGCATTGGCCACGATTGGCAGCCCTTATGGCGATATAATTGATACCGTAAATGCGACACGCTCGGGTATTATTATTGGCAAACAAAATATCCCTCTGGTGCAGGAAGGCGACGCCATGTTTCACATTGCCTTTTTCTCTGAAGACGATGAGACCATTGTGGAACACATTGAGAATTTTCAGGATGCACTGTTGCCAGAAGACGACATCACGAGGTTTTAGCGCAGTATGAACTCATCAGTTTTAATCACGCTGGCCGCCATTGTAGCGGGCTATCTAATTCTTAAACAAAGCACCGGCAAGCTGGTACAGCGCATTGGCCGCGAGCGCAAAGTGGCCCAGGAGCGTATTTTATATGTACGCAAATCGCTGGATTTTAGCTGGTCAATTATTTTATTCATTGCTATTGGTATGGTGATGTACAAAGATTTTGGTATCTTCTTTACCTCTATCTTTGCAGTGATCGGCGTAGCCCTGTTTGCGCAATGGTCTATTCTCAGTAACGTGACCGCTAGCGTTGTTATCTTTTTCTTTTTTCCCTATCGCGTTGGCGACATGATTAAAATTATCGACGGCGAGCATTTTGTCGAAGGCTCTATTCACGAAATCACACTTTTCCACGTTATTTTGCTCACCGAATCGGGCAGTAAAATTACCTATCCCAATTCACTGGTATTTCAACGCCCGGTAGAAATCACCCCGCGAGACAGCCGCAAAAAGCTCAAACAAACTGAAAACGTGGAAACCGGCAATGGATAAACTCATTATTGGCAATCTGGAAATGTGTCATTTGCCGGAATTAGGTATTGTTGATTTACAGATTCGTGTAGACACCGGCGCACAAACCTCGTCACTACATGTAGACAATATTCGCCGATTCAAAAAAGCGGGGCACCCCTGGGTAAAGTTCGATCTGCACCCCGACATCCATAACGTTAACAACATTGTAGAATGTGCCGCACCCATACAGGATATTCGCCGGATCAAATCATCGAATGGTGGTTCAGAGCAACGCTACGTTATTCAAACGCCCATTAAGCTGGGCGATAAAAGCTGGCCGATTGAAATTACATTAACCAATCGTTCAGACATGAGCTACCTGATGTTGTTTGGCCGCGAAGGCATGGGCGACAAGGTATTGGTTGACCCTTCTCGCACCTTTGTACTTACCAGCACGGCCAGCGAAGATTAATCGTTACCGGGTTTTGCAGCGGGCTTCACAACGGGCTTCACAACGGGCTGAGCATTAGCCACTGAATAAACCGGCTCGCTGGAACGAATATGCAAATCGCGCTGCGGGAAAGGAATTTCAATACCGTACTTACCGAGAGCATCGTCTAATGCCCATAAATAATCAGAGGTAATCGCCGTTGGCCGTTTCACCTGTTCCGGCATTACCCACACCCCCAAGGTAAAATTCAAACTGCTGTCACCAAAGCCGGTCATCCACACTTGTGGTTCGCGACCGGGCTCCTCGAGGGTATATTTAACCGCGGCAGCTGCTTCCAATGCGGCTTTTTTTACCAGCGTTTTATCGCTACCGTAGGCAACACCAAAGGGAATACGAAAACGGCGCACGTTTTCGGCCAAGGTCCAGTTAATCACCTGGCCACTGGTGAGTTCGGCATTGGGAATGAGAATATCAACATTGTCGTTGGTGCGAATCAAGGTGGCGCGCATATTAATTTCGATGACCTCGCCGGTTACACCGGAATCGAGTTCCACAAAATCACCCACCTTTAAGGTTTTTTCCAGCAGAATGGCCAAGCCCGAGACAAAGTTATTAACAATACCCTGCAACCCCAAACCAATACCAATACCCAGCGCACTGGCTACCAACGCCAGCTTGCTCACATCAATACCCAGCGCCGAAATAGACAGCACGAAGCCAACAACCAGTACGGTGTAGCGCACAAACCGCCCAACAATGTAAGCCTGCGCCATAGTAATCAGCGCACGGGTAAGAGCAACACGGCGAATAGCTTGATCAAACAACGACGAGAGAATAAACGTTAACAACAAGATAAGTATGGCGATACACAGCTGGCTTACCATCAAATGGTAGTCACCAATAGTGAACAACACTTTGTTCCAAATGCCTTCAGCAATCAGCTCACCTTCTTTCATTTTATATCTCACCTTGTACGCTGGCTTTAGAAACCGCGGTTAAAACCATTTTTTATATTTAAAGAATGCAATCAAGCCGAGTGCTGTACACAGCATTACACCCAACAACACAAAGTACCCATAGTGAAATCGTAGCTCAGGAATATAGTCGAAGTTCATTCCATAAAGCCCTGCGAGAAAACCCAGGGGTACAAAAATCGCCGTAATCACGGTTAACACCCGCATGGTAACGTTAAGCTGATGTGAGGCGATGGATAAATAGCTATCGATCATGTCGCTACAAATATCGTAGTGCATTTGCGTGAGGCTGTGCAGGCGTTCGAAGCGGTCATGCAGGTCATTGAGGTGGTGTTCGCTATCGGCCAAAGGTACCGCTATTTCTTCGTCACGCAGTGCTTTTAACTCCTCGGTAATACCCTCGTGATAGTTAAACACCCGGCGCACTTTAATTAGCTTGGCCTTATAAGAGGCCAACTCGGCCAGCAGCTGGTCGCTACCTCGCTCATACAGTTGGTCTTCTTTGTCACTGAGCAAATTTTCAAAATCAAGAATATTTTCCAGGTAGACTCCCGCAGAGCTATGCATAATCTGCAAGGCCAGCGTCAATGGCGAGGCAAGGTAGGAGGTAAAGCTTTCCTGTTTGAGCATAGCATTAATGCCTAGTGATCGGTCTAGGTGCACCGTAATCAGATAACGCTCGCCAACAAAAAAACCTATCGACTGATAGGAGAAGTCTAAGCGGTCACCTACGTTGCGAATGCCGCGATACAAAATAAACAGATGCGAATCAAATGTCTCCAGCTTGGGCGGATGCCGATCACGTAGCGCATCTTTCACTGCCAGGTGGTGACAGCCAAGCTCCAGCAACACACTGCGTTTGAGCTCATCATCGGTGGACTCGATATCTACCCAGATTTTGCTCTCAGGCGTGGTCTTCCACTGTTCAATTTGGCTTTTATCACCAACCTGTAATTGCCCATCGTTTAACCAGTAGGTTTTTATCATTCGCATTCAACTCTTATGTTAGAGCCCTAGCTCCCTTGTAATAATCGGTAACCCGCTTTCACTGACTGCCAGTTTAGCCAGCGAGTGACCGACAGGCAGTATTGCTGATAGGCGTAGTTGTGTGCTTTTTTCAGGTGACGCTCTTCCAGCCCGGTTTGCAACCAAATGGTTACCCAGCCCAAGCCTAAACACAGCAACGAAAAAAAAGACGGCAACGCGAGAAAGAAGCCCAACTGTGCCATCAGCACACCGATAAACGACGGGTTACGAGACAAACGATACAGCCCTTCGCGCACCAGTGGTTCGTGCTGTTGCGGATTAATACCCGACTGCCAGCTCTGGTTCAACTGGCGCGTAGCGCCAATCACTATTGCCAGGCCACCCACCAACAACACATCACCTAACAACAACACCCAAGCGGGCGCTGGCACTGCCACAATCCAATGGTCGACCCACACTGGATTGAACAACCGAGCCACACAACACAACGTAATAAGAATACGAAAAACACGAAAAGTCCGATGATTCCACCAATGCAGGCTAAAACGCTGGCCCAGGTGAGCAACCGGATACCCTCGACGCCGGGTGGCTCGCACAATGAAAACGGTGTATCCCAAGGCCACGGCCAGAAAAAACGCCGGCAAAAAATACAGGTTAAATGTCCACATCATCGGGAGCCTATCCTAGGGCAAGCCATCAAACGCCGTGAACCAGTATCAGGCTACCCAGCCCGAGAAAAATCATGAATCCCACCACATCGGTTACCGTGGTGAGAATCACCGCGCCAGAGATAGCCGGGTCGATCTTAAACTTGGCCAATATAAAGGGGATCAGTGTGCCCGACGATGCTGCCGCCAGGCTGTTAATCACAATGGCCACCAGAATAATGGCCCCCAGTGTGACCGAGTCAAACCATATGCCCACGACAACGGCGATCAACAGCCCTAACAAAACGCCATTGAGTGCGGCAATGCGCATTTCCTTATTCAATAACAAGCGGATGTTGGCATTGGTAATATGGTTTAAAGCCAAACCACGCAGTGCAACGGCCAGCGTTTGGCTACCTGCAATCCCCCCCATACTGGCCACTACCGGCATCAAAATAGCCAGCGCCACCACCTGCTGGAGAGCAATCTCGAACCAGCCGATTACCCACGAGGCCAAAAACGCCGTGGCCAGGTTAACGCATAACCAGATGGCACGCATACGTGCGGCAATGCTCACCGGCGTAAACAGATCTTCCTCACCAGCGGGGCTGTCGTTAATGGCGGCAGCTACCATACGGTCTTGCAACTCCCACAGCATCGCCGACACCGGCACCGCACCCACTACCTTGCCTGCCCGCACAACGGGATACCAGGCAAGCTGGTCGTCGGCACCGACTTCGTCAATCAGGTCTTCCCATTCGTCGTCGTGGTCAAACGCTACCACCGGCTCGGCAATCTCACGCACGGGGCGTTCATCCGCCAGGCGCAAGGCTTTATCCAGAGGAATATGGCCAACAATTTCACCGCTGGCTTCAACCACGTAGGCCGCGCACACTTCTTCACGCTTTTTCCAGCGCTCTACGAACGACGCCAGACTCACTCGCGGCCTTACGCGCATAATATTTTTGTTCAGGTATCGACCAACCTGAGACTCTTCATATTGCAGAGCCTGCTGCAGGTCGTCGGCGATGTCTTCATCCTGATCCAGCAGAATGGCATCCACCATGGCATCAGGCAACGCATCGGCGAATACCAACAGGTTACTGGCGGTTGCGTTACGCCGTAACAAATCACGGCCAGCGTCGTCGAGCCGACCCACCAGGTTGGAAATAGTGTCGTGCTGCAGGCCACTGATAACCGGCCAGTAGCGCTCTGGCGGTAAGTAGCCCCATACACGGCTACGCAGATCAGCTGGCACCGACTCAAGCAGGTGCCCAATAGCTTCATCGTCAAGGTCTTTCAGTAAATCGTTGACCGACTCGCCTTCGTCGGTATCTCGTAACCGACTGACAACACGATTCAGCGTTTCGGCCAGTAATACATCGTCATCTATGTTGAGATCAGGCGTTTGCTCAGCGTCGGCCATAACTACTCTCTTGTCTACCATCCGTTTTAATTGATCTGGCGCAATATTGCCGCGCCAGAAAATGCTTACCCTGTGCCAATGAGCTGGGACTGTCTGTACAGCTATTCATGCGCTACCAATCTTTCAGGTTATTGTATGCAAACATTTAAAGTAAGGCAGGTTTTATTAAACAAACAACAACAACTGGAAGACCGCCTCAACCGAATTATCACTGACATGTCTTTCAGCCAGGCCACCGCCTACAGCGATGGTTCACTGGTAGGATCAATGATTGATGACCGCATGGAACAACAGGCTCTGCACGCTTTGCAGGAACTCAAACGCATCAAACACGCGCTCAATAAAGTGGGCAACCCTACCCAAGGCAGCTGCAAACGCTGCGGACACCTGATTGGCATTCACCGGCTCAATGCAGTGCCACACACAACTATTTGCATGAACTGTGCAAAAAACCATCACCACTAAAATACCACCGTATTTTTCCAATACATGGGCGGCCACTTATTCACGAGTGCCGCCCATTTTTTTACTGGGTACTTTTTTCACGGGTACCATGTGCCATTGCAATTGCGCTATATCAAGTAGCCGCGCAAAACGCCGCCACTACCCCCCTTTTACTTGTTATAAATCAACTGTACTGATACTCCCACACGTTCTAATAGCCTCACAACAACACATTCTATACGACGAAGTTTGGAGAACATGTTATGAAGGCAAGCACTGTAGTGGGTCTGATCTCTGGTATCGGTTTATCTTTTTCTGCACTCGCCTATGAAGCCGGTGACTGGGTTGTACGCGCAGGTGTAACTCAGGTTTCCCCTGATGAGTCCAGTAGCGTTGTCAGTTTGGACAATGATGGCGGTGCATTTTTTGGTACTACCAGTGGTGTTAGTGTAGATAACAACGCGCAGCTGGGGTTAAACATTCAGTACATGCTCAGCCCCAGCTTGGGTATTGAGCTTTTGGCCGCCACGCCATTCAAACACGACATTGACGGCAGCGGGTCTATCAGCGGTGTACCAGTGGGTGACACAAAACACCTGCCACCAACCCTGAGCGCCAACTACTATTTCAACACCGGTAGTGCGTTTATGCCTTATGTTGGCGCTGGTTTAAACTACACCGTATTTTTTGATGAAAATGTCAGCGGCGCACTGAAAGACGGCTTTGGTGCCAACAACCTGAAACTGGATAACTCCTTCGGTTTGGCGGCGCAGGCAGGCTTTGACTACAAACTTAACGATAACTGGCTGGTTAATGCTTCTGTGCGCTGGATCAGCATCGAAACCGATGCCACTATCAGCCTCGACGGCGGCAGTGAAGTCACCACCAGTGTGGATATCGACCCATTCGTTTACACACTGTCTGTAGGTTACGCGTTCTAAGAAAGCTCTACGCTAAGTACTAATCACCAGACCCAAAAGCCACCTGTAATAGGTGGCTTTTTATGGGTACTTAGCACACCTAGAATTTACGTAAAGCGTTCTACCAGCAAAAATTGCTTACCGGCCAGATCGGCCGCTTCTTTGTTGAGCGTGGCCACATCGTGAGAGGCCCTTTCGGTTTCATCAGAAATCGATGAAATGGCCTGCGTATTGCGCTCGATTTCAACCGCCATGGCAGATTGCTCTTCAGCAGCGGCAGCAATCTGATGCGACATTTGCTCAATCGAATTCACGGCTGAAGAGATTCTTTCGAGCGCCTCATTCACATTACCCATTTCAACCACACTGGTATCGGTTAATTGCTGACAATCGGCCATACTGGTAGAAGCATCTTCCGTGGCACGCCCCAGGGTTTCGATAATATCCTGAATATGCCGGGTAGATTCCTGGGTGCGTTGCGCCAGGGTACGTACCTCGTCAGCCACTACCGCAAACCCCCGCCCTTGCTCACCGGCACGCGCTGCTTCAATAGCCGCATTCAAAGCCAACAGGTTGGTTTGCTCAGCGATACCTCGGATCACATCAATCACGGAAGAAATACGACCACTGTCTTCCGAGAGTTTTTCCACCACACTGCCCAGCGTTGCTACCGTGGAAGACAAATTTTCTAATGCCTTGCCAGCACCACTGAGAACCACCGTACCACTGTTCACCTCGGTCAAGGCGTCTTTGGTGGCAGAGGAAGTCTGATTAGCGCCAGAAGCCACTTCTTGCACAGCCAGAGACATCTGCTGCATGGCAGTGGCAACCTGGCTGGTTTCCTGCCGTTGGCGATGCATACCGTCATTGGTTTGCTGTGCCCGCTGTTCTGCAGCTTCTGCCCGCTGCATCAGCTCGTGTGCAGCTACCCGAAAACGCCCCAAAGCCGTTTGCAGGCGCGCCTGCTGAGCAATCTGAGCAAAAGCCAGTTCGCCGACTAAATCTGTACGCCCAGTAAAAATATAGGTGGCGAGAGGGTCTTGGTGCATTTTGCCTACCAATCCTTTTACCGCGGCCAGGTAGTTGATCAGCATTTGGTAAACCGCAGCGCCCAACCCTATCGACACCACGGCAGTTAACCCATACGCCAGAGGGCCGCCGCCTACAAAAAACAGCGTAGCCCACGACAACAGCAGAAATAACAATGCCACCCAGGCGGAATTAACGATAGTTGGCAGCCAGCGTTGGGCGAAGGTAAAGGGGCTGTTGCCAGCATTCAGGCGCGCATAGACGGCCTCAGCTCGGGCACGGGTTTCAGCAGACGGTTTGCGCCGTACTGACTCGTACCCTACCACCTGCCCGTTATCTATTAACGGGGTGACATAAGCGTTCACCCAGTAAAAACCACCGTCTTTACAGCGGTTTTTCACCAGTCCCATCCACGGTTCGCCGCGCTTGATGGCTGTCCACAGCATGTCAAATGCCTGCGGCGGCATATCGGGATGCCGCACAATATTGTGCGGCTGCTTTAGCAGCTCATCTCTCTCAAAACCGGCGATACGACAAAAAGTATTGTTAACAAAAGTAATTGCGCCACGAAGGTCGGTAGCCGAGACGATTTCTTCGTCGCTACTCAGCACCACTTCACGGTTATTGACGGGGCCATTATTACGCATGTATTAATCCAGGTTAAAGGCCTGTACCCAAGGGTGCAGGCCAACGATCAAAGACAGACCACTCCCTCGAATTTCACCGTCCGTTTGCCCAATACTTATTTACCTTATTCATTGGGCTAAAAGCTTGCCGAGCCCCTAAAAATCAAGGGGTTTGGCAAATTCTGCAGATTTTTGGGGGCAACCATCAAATAGCGAAGGATTCTGCTATTTGATTGCCAGGTTAATAGTCATGCTATGTGTATCGGCACGCCAGCGCAAACGTTTAAGGCGGCGCCTTAAAAAAACCAACGGACTAACGCTAAAACACGTAGTACTTAAGAATCTGCAAAATCAACAATAAAGCCACCAAGGGAATCACCCAGCGACTCATGGAGCGCATCGTGTCTGGCGACTGCGTTTTGCCAAAACGTTCAGCCAACGGAACCAGTATCAGCAACCCTAAAAACAAGCACCCCAGAATGATCAATAAGTTCATACAATCCCCCTTTTACTGTGCCAGTTCAACAAACATCGAGGCGCCGGGGCCTAGCGGCAAGTCTGCCAGCACCCACACCAGCAACAGCAGCGTCCAACCCACCAGCAGCGCTATACTGTAGGGCAGCATGGCAGCCATCATAGTTCCAATTCCGGCCTTCGGCTCATAGCGCTGCATAAAGGCCACCACTACCCCAAAATACGGCATTAGCGGGGTGATGATATTGGTACTGCTGTCACCCACCCGGTACGCCATTTGCGCAGCCTCCGGCGAGATACCCACCAACAGAAACATGGGCACAAAAATAGGGGCTATCAACGCCCATTTTGCCGAGGCACTGCCAATCAACAGGTTAATCAACGCAGCCAGCAAGACAAACAGTACCAGCAGTGTGCCCGCACTGGGGTTGAGCCATTGCAAGCCCTCTGCCCCTCGAATGGCAGCAATGGTGCCCAACTGGCTCCATGAGAAGGCGTTAACAAACTGGGCAGCAAAGAACATCAATACCAGGTAACCCGCCATGGTTGCCATGGCGGCTTCCATACCCTCAACCACATCAGATGAGCGTGCAAACTCGCCGCTCACCACACCAAACACACAACCGGCCAACCCCGCGTACAGTGCGATAAGCACCACAATGCCAGAGATAAAAGGCGACTTTAACAAACTCCCCGTTTCCGGGTTACGCAATACACCCACCTCTGGCACCGTTGCCCATAACAGCAACAGAACAAACAACGCAGTAAACACGCCCACGGCGCGCAAGCCTTTTGTACGCGCGGCCGGGTCACCACCCGCAACGGCATCAGTAGAACCACCAGACAGGTTTTCGGCACTCTCAAAGCGCTTGGCAACGATACGCTCGGTTACCCAGGTGCCAACTAGGGCCACCAGCAGCGTGGATACGACGATAAAGTAATAATTGCCGGTCGCATTCACCTGGTAAGCAGGGGCAACCACACGCGCGGCTTCGGTAGAAATACCCGCTAACATAGCATCCAGCGGACCTATCAGTAGATTAGCACTGTAGCCCCCGGAAACACCGGCAAACGCCGCAAAAATACCCAGTAATGGTGCTCGACCGGCACTTTTAAATGCCATGGCGGCCAGAGGAATCAGTACCACGTACCCTGTATCAGCGGCGAGACTGGAAAGCACGCCAGCCAACACGACAGCAAACGTTAACCCCCGGCCGGATGCCTTTTCCACAACCGATCGCAATACGGCAGCCAGCAATCCACTGCGGTCGGCAATGCCAATGCCCAGAATGGCCACCAACACCGTGCCCACCGGTGCAAAGTGGGTAAAATTAGTGACCGCATGAGTAAGCCACCAGCGTAACCCCTCACTACTCACCAGATTTTTCGACGTTACGGTGGCGCCAGTGAGTGGATGCACAGCACTCACCTGCAAGGCCGTCATCAATGCAGACAACAGCACCACAAACAGGCAAAGATAGACAAAAATAAGGGTAGGATGTGGCAACCGGTTACCCAGCCTTTCAATGGTATTTAGCCACCGTGTTGCGCCCTCTGATACCTTATTCACACCCTTCTCCCATATGCTGTTGTTATTGCATGGTTTGCCACGCCACACTCAAGGGCGTAGTGTGCCGTAAAACCAGCAGGGATGCAGCCATATGGGCGCTCAACATTGTTAGTAGCCCAGTAGCACTGGGCCTGTTGAGAAAACCCACTACGCGGTAGAATCGCACTTTTAACCCGGCAATCATTTGCGTCGGATTAATAAATCTATAAAACAGCCTCTCAACATTGATGTTGTAACCCGTTTGTACGCCCAAGGAGGAAACACCATGAACGACCAATTACCCGAGAAATCCCCAGTACCCACTGAGCAAGCAGTGAGCCAGGATTCAAAAAACCTGGCGCTACTAAACTGGCTGGGCACGATCTTTTTTGGCTTTATTCCAGGCCTGCTGTTTTATCTTTTGCAGAAAGACGATGGTTACGTGCAAGAGCAATCGAAGGAATCATTAAACTGGGCAATCACCGTTATTTTTGCCTATATCATTGCCTTTATATTGTCATTTATTTTAATCGGCGTGCTGCTGTTTCCCCTGATCGGGCTGATGCATCTGGTGGTGTGTATTATGGGTGTTATTGCCACCTCGCAGGGCAAACCGTTTCAAGCGCCTTTTGCGATACGCTTGATCAAGTAATGATTAACCCGGCAACAATTCTTGCCGGGCGAATAACGTAGGGCCTGCTAACAGGCTGTTGAAGGACAGCCCTTAACGGTTAAAACTGGTCTTCGCGCAACGACATCATACTGCTGCTGCCAGCAAAAATTTCGTCAGCGTAAGCTTTAGTGCGTGGCAACAGATGCTCGAAATAATACTGAGCCGTTATTTGCTTCGCGCTAAGAAAATCTGCGTCGCCATCACCACGGGCAATAGCGGCTTCTGCTTTAAGCACTGATTGCCCCATTACCCACGCACCACTCACATATCCCAACAGAAACAGAAACGGCACACTCGCGGCGCCGGCTGCCGCCTGATCACCCGGCGCAGAAGCGAGAACGCTTTGCGCTGCTTTACTCGCTAACTCCACACTCGCGGCCAAGGCGTCGCCCAATCCCGCAAAATGTTCACTGGCTTTAAGCTCCGACGCAGTTTGGGTGATTTCTGCTAAATAATCGGTGAGATACTGCCCCTGATTGAGCAAGGTTTTTCGGCCGATCAAATCCAGCGCCTGAATACCCGTAGTGCCTTCGTAAATGGTAAGAATACGTGCATCCCGATAATACTGGGCCACACCGGTTTCTTCGATAAACCCCATACCACCATGCACCTGCACAGCCAGGTAAGTAACCTCCTGTGCCAACTCGGTCATCCAACCTTTGACAATAGGGGTTAGTAAATCCACCCGCTGACTATATTTGGCCGCTTGACCTTGGTCAGGCGTACGATGGGCCTTATCGAGATCGGCTGCCGCCAGATACGCCAAGCCGCGCATTGCTTCGATGGAAGCCTTCATTTGCATCAACATGCGGCGTACATCGGGAAAGTTAATAATGGTAAAACGTGAGCCGTCTTTATTGGTGCCCTGCAAACGCTCCTTGGCATACACCACAGCCTGCTGATAGGCACGCTCAGAAATCGACAAACCCTGTAAGCCGACATCCTGACGGGCACGATTCATCATGGTAAACATATACGCGAGCCCTTGATGCGGCTCACCTACCAAATACCCAACCGCACCGCCGTTGTCACCGTAACTCATAACGCAGGTAGGGCTACCATGAATGCCCATTTTATGTTCCAGCGACACACAACGCAGGTCGTTGGGCTGGCCCGGATTACCCTGCTCATCAAGAATATACTTCGGTACCACAAACAACGAGATACCTTTAACCCCCGCAGGCGCATCGGGTAAGCGTGCCAATACCAAATGCACAATATTGTCTGTCATCTGGTGGTCGCCCCAGGTGATAAAAATTTTCTGCCCGGTAATACGGTAATGGTCGCCCTCGGCAACGGCTTTGGTTTTCACCGCAGCCAGATCAGTACCGGCATCTGGCTCCGTAAGATTCATGGTTCCAGACCACTCGCCACTCACCAGCTTGGCAAGATACTGCTCCTTTAAATGCTCCGCCCCATGAATGGTAATGGCCTCGATAGCCCCCTGCCCCAGCAACGGACACAACGCAAAAGCCAAATTCGCACTTTGCCATAACTCACCAACCGCCGTACCCAGCACGTGCGGCAGGTTTTGCCCACCGTAGGCTTCATCGGCCGTCAGAGACGCCCAACCACCTTCCACATACTTAGCGTAAGCCTGGGCAAAGTCGGGCGATTCAATCACTTTGTCGCCCTCTAAACGGGCCGGCTGGTTATCACCCACTTTATTCAGCGGTGCCAATACATCGGTTGCCAGCTTGGCAGCCTCATCCAATACCGACATGGCAAAATCAGTATCGATATCGTCAATATTCAGTGAGCGACAAAGCTCGTCAAAACCAACCAGCTCTTTCAGACAAAACGCAATGTCGTTATGGGGGTAGCGGTACTCACTCATTATTATGGATCTCCTGTTGCGGATGCAGTACGGGTGGTTGCCCAACTCGCTATCACATAAGTAAAGCAGGTTAGCGTCAATTAGGCCATACGCGGGCTCCTCTGGAGTATGAGTATGAAATATAGCTACGTCAGCAGTAAACTATGGCTTTTCTAATACAAAAAGGAGTGATGCGGGCTCGCCTCTAACCCCATCTATATGCCTTCTTTCTGAATATGAAAATTTCCCAGTAAACAAGCTTCTATATATTCTCCCAGCATATTCTTTATTGTTAGAAATTGACCATGGGCTCCATATTAAAAGAGCATCTAGCGCTGCGGCATCAGCCGAATCAAACCAATCGGATCACTCTGAGTATAGCGGCCTTGAGCTGGGTCATACCAACGCCCGCAGCACCGGGCCAGCAAGCGTTTATTGGCCTGCTTTTTAAGGCCAATGTTTGCTGGGTCCGTGTGGCTGCGTTTGTTAGCAATTTTTACACGCATGGGATAGAAAATTAATGTTCCTCGATATTATTTAAAATTGTTACCATGGGGTCTTCCGAAGCGGTTGCCTCATCATCATAGCAGACTGCCAGGTCGGGGCCGGACGCCCAAGATGCGTGTATTCCGGGTATAGGAATTTCGTCGTTTAGTCTGGTAATTATTTGAATAACGCTATCTTTTATCTCCCACAACTTACTTTCAGTAACAGAATATATTTTCTTGTTGTGAAAAATTACTGACGAATCTACGACAGTAGTAATTAACCCATGCATTAATCGATTTCTTTCTTCGGTAAGTTTTTTTATTTCAGCACAAATTGATTCAAGTTCCTGGTTGCCTTTTGACAGCTCTCTAAGGCCAATTTCGCTGCCATAATTCCGGCAATGCCCACCTGCTTTAGTGCATGATTGCTTTCCGAATAACTTTGCTCCGATAGAATAGCCTTTATATAATTGCTGCGCTTCTACCAAGGGAATTCCTCTCAATCTTTTTATTGCCAGCAACACCATATGTTCCAAACGACCAAATAATATAGTTACCTCACCTATTTGTTTCGCAAGGTCTTCGGGCATCGAGTAGGCAAGATCGACCAAATAGCTATTCAAAGTGCCTCCATTTATCTTGCTTACGCCGCGGTTTGGGGCTGTCATGGAGCGCCAGCGGAATGGCAGTCCCAGCCGAAGGCGACAACACCGCCTTGTTAGGTGTGTTGTTCATCCCAGACGCCCGTAAGCTAAATCAATGAAGGTGTCGAGTTCAGCTTTTCCTTGTTCTGTCCGCTGCATGTTGTTCTCAACTTTCGAAGCCCACCCATACTCGATGAGTAACTGAATTTGATTTTCAAGCTCATCTTCTCCAAACGACTTAGTCAAATGAGATTCACTTAGGTCAATTTCCGGCGAGCGATTTAAAGTTAGTGCTAGCTGTTTTCCACACTCACTCAGTTTTGTGTATTTGTATAAAGGTTGGCCTTCAATCTGCTCCTTTATGCGTTCGGTTATTTCTTCTAACTCAAGAACTTTCGGAGAGTTTGATATACGAGCGTCAAGTGACTGTAAAAAATTTGCATCGTCACGAAAATCTGAAGGCGCATAGAGTTTTGTATGATGCTCTGTAACCAACTTATAGAAAACGCCGATAATCAATACGGGAAACAGCACAAGGAAGTAGACAATTATTTTACGCTCATCAGGAGAAAATACTTCGGACGTGGCTGTGTAGCCTGCTATTCCATACACAAGAACGAAAGCAAGGCCAATAATACCAAGTGGGTTTCTAGCTAGACGAACTGCAATATTTCCGAAACTATCCATTGTGCTCATTTATACACCTAACAGCTTAATAGTGCGCATGCGCAGTTTACCGACAAAGCAATTTCTGGCCTTGCCGGTTTAACTATTTGATTTGACAGTGGTTTTTGCATAGTGACTCAATCCTTCGTTCCAGAAATACGCGCATGCGCGTTATTCTGGTTTCCTGTGCCGGTTATTTCGGACGAGGTTCTGCTAACCCATTGATGGGAAAGGGTTATTTTTAGCATCTTCTGGGTATACGCGCAAACTTTACACGCCATTTCCAGAAAAACACGCATTAAAATGGATTTTTCATAATCAGGCATTTAATTGCCCACAAACTAGGAGCGCATTAATACATTTTAATGTGCAGCACTATTGCCCTATAGACTTTAGCTCATTGATTTATAAGAGATTGAGTATTTACAGGCAGGGCATCGACGCCTTAGCTCCCAAAGCAAGACCTGGGCCCGGCCAATAATTCTCATTGTAGATGGCTATGCGCTACACAAGTTAAAAATGGTTCTGAAATATATCGAACCTCGGGATGAAAATCTTGAGATAGCGCTCTTACCGCCATACGCGTCGGACTTGAACCCGGATGAGTTTGTGTGGAATCACATGAAGAGTATGGCGGCCTCGAAGAAGCCGCTAAAGAAGCGGGACTCTTTGATGGGTCGTGCCAACAAAGATTTGCAGAGCATCAAGAACAATAAGATGCTCGTGGAATTATTTTTCCTTAAGAAAGCCAACGGCCCTGGCAAGATGTGGCGCAAGTCACATAGCCATAACAACCATTACCTGAGCCACCAAAAACTATAGGCCAAGCTTTAAGCCCGGCAGCTAAGCCAATTGCGAGCGCTGAAAAATACCCATCAGTTTATAAATCAATTGCGATGCCGCAAATTCGTAGGCATGAAAACCTTCTATCGGCGCAAACTCCATTAAATCGAAGCCGACCATATTGCGTTGTTTTGCAACCGATTCAAACAACGACAGGGTTTGATACCAACCTAGACCACCGGGCACGGGTGTACCGGTTGACGGAAAAATAGAAGGGTCCATGCCGTCGATATCCAGCGTAAAAAATACGTTTTTAGGAAAGTCATCTGGCAATGTAATGGTGTTGATATTGTTAGGCACCAATTCGTCGGCATCTTGATAACGTACACCGTAGCGCTTACGCGCGTCCATTTCTTCTTCGCAATAGGCGCGAATACCTAGCTGATAAAGAGGAATGCCCAAGTCGGATACTTTTTTCATTACCGAGGCATGGCTGAGCGGATCTCCTTCATAAGCATCACGCAGGTCAGCGTGAGCATCAATTTGTACGATACCTAAATCCGTAATGCCGCCAGCCAGTAGCCCTTTTACCACACCGTAAGTGACGCTGTGCTCACCACCAATCACGATGGGCGTTTTACCTGCAGCAACCACTTTTTCAACCGCAGCGGCAATATTGGCCATCGCCGTTTCACCGCCGCTGCCATCGTCACTGCAATCAACGGTGGGGTGGGTATAAATACCCAGGTCAGCAGGCTTGCTTTTGCCATCCCATACTTCTAGCTGTTCAGATGCTTCAATAATGGCTGCTGGGCCAAGGCGAGTACCTCCACCGTAAGATACGGTGCGCTCTAGCGGTGCTGCGATAATGTGAAACTGAGCATCGGCAAATGCTGGCTGCTCAATTTCGGAACCTAGAAAAATGCCGCTGCTTTGATGGTCTGTCGTCATCAGGATAATCTCATTTTGAAATCGTCATAACCAAACTGGCGCACTACCGACAATGCATCGGTATTTGCATTCCAGCTTACAATGCTTGGCAACTGTGTGCCGTTAAACGTGGTGGTTTTCACCATCGTGTAGTGCGCCATGTCATCAAAAACCAGGCGCTGCCCTACAGAAAGAGGCTGCTTAAAACTGTAGGTGCCAATGCTATCCCCCGAGAGGCATGTTAGCCCGCCCAATGTATAGGTGTGCTCAAACTCATCGGGGTCGCCCGCGCCTAGCACCGTAGGCCGGTAGGGCATTTCGAGAATATCCGGCATATGACAGGTCGCTGAAATATCCAGAATAGCCTGCATATTTGCTCCATTACGGCGAATATCCAGCACCTCTGCTACCAACACCCCACTGTGGATGGCAACGGCTTCACCGGGCTCCAGATAGACTTGCACATCGTATTTACGGGCAAAGCTTTTGATAAGTTCAATCAATTTATCACGCGGGTAATCTGGTTTAGTAATATGATGGCCACCACCAAAGTTTACCCATTTCATTTGCGGCAAAAACTCACCGAACTTTTCTTCCACAGCGGCGACCGTGCGCGCTAAAGGCGCGTAACCTTGCTCACACAATGTGTGAAAATGCAGGCCGTCGATCCCTTTTAAAGATTCACCGTCAAAAAGCTCTCGGGTAATACCCAAGCGTGAATTCGGTGCACAGGGGTCGTAAATCGGCGTGGTACCTTCGGAGTGCTCGGGATTGATGCGTAAACCAATATTCAGTGCGGGGTTAGCTTTTCTTGCCTCTGCGATATCGCTATTAAAACGATGCCATTGACTAAACGAGTTAAACACAACGGTATCAGAGATAGCCAAAATAGCGGGCATATCTTGGGGTTTAAAACCAGCAGAAAAGGTATGGACCTCACGAGTGCGATGGGTGTTACCGCCACAATACTCTTCACGCCCCAGCCTTGCTTCATGCAGCCCACTAGCGCAGATGCCACTTAATCGGTTTTCAACCAGCGATGCAGCATGCCAATACGAAAAGGCTTTTAATGCAGCCAGAACTTTTGCCCCCGACGCCTCGGCTACTTGCTGCAATATGGCAAGATTGGCATCCACTTGGGCTTCATCAATGACAAATGCCGGCGATGGCACTCGGCGGGTATCGAAACCGACAAATTGTTTGCACAACATGACGCGCTGTTACCTCGTTAATTGTTGGTTGGTCACTGAAAATCTCGGCCAGTCAATCGTTACCCTGTCCAATACAAGCAAATTTTCATCACTTGCACAAAGTAAAATGCAGGCATAAGCCTGCACCTTCTACCTTTATTCTATTAACCCTGTACACGTTATTGCCGGGTTGATAGGTAAGGCTTTAAGCATCCACTTCAACCACAGACCAGGGCAACCCGTAACGGTTCATGTCTTCCATAAATGCGTCTGGATCGAGCTGTTCCATATTCCACACGCCCGGTTTCATCCAGGTGCCCTCTACCATCATCTTGGCACCAATCATGGCCGGCACACCGGTGGTGTAGGAAATAGCCTGAGACTGTACTTCTTTATAACAGTCCTGATGGTCACAGATATTGTACAGGTACATTTTGCGTGGCTTGCCGTCTTTAATACCTTCAACAATGCAGCCAATACAGGTTTTACCTTTGGTACGTGGCCCCAGAGTAGAAGGCTCTGGCAACAGCTTTTTCAAAAATTGTAACGGTACAATTTCAACACCTTCGAATTCGACCGGCTCAATCCCTGTCATGCCCACGTTTTGCAGTACTTCGAGGTGTTTCAGGTAGTTCTCAGAAAAACTCATCCAGAACTGAGCTTTTTTCAATGTAGGGAAGTGCTTGGTCAAGGACTCCAGCTCTTCGTGGTACATACGATAAATATTGTAGGTACCTACCCCTTCCGGGCAATCAAACGACTGCTTCAGTGACATAGGCGCTGTGGTAACAAACTCACCGCCTTCCCAGTGGCGGCATTCGGCAGTCACTTCGCGGATATTAATCTCGGGATTAAAATTGGTTGCAAAGGGGTGCCCATGGTCACCGCCATTTACATCAACGATATCTAACGTTTGAATCTCGTCGAAATAGTGTTTGGCCAGATAAGCAGTAAACACGTTGGTAGCACCGGGATCAAACCCCGAACCCAGCAACGCCATCAGGCCTGCTTTTTCAAATTTTTCCTGATAAGCCCACTGCCATTTGTATTCGAACTTCGCGGTATCCAGGGGTTCGTAGTTGGCGGTATCCAGGTAGTGCACACCTGCTTCCAGGCAGGCATCCATAATCGTGAGATCTTGATAAGGCAGCGCAACGTTGATCACCATGTAAGGCTTTTCTTTATTTAACAAGGCAACCAGTTCGGGCACATTATCCGCGTCAACCTGTGCAGTGCGCACATGTGACTTGCCAATTTGCTCAGCAATTTTTTTGCACTTTTCTTCAGTACGACTGGCCAGAACGATCTCTGTGAATACCTCTGGTAACTGAGCACATTTATGTGCGACTACTCCACCGACGCCACCAGCGCCAATAATTACGACTTTAGCCATGTTAATTCTCCCGATTTCTATCGTGTTGCTGCCAAACAGATATTCTTTAGTTCTTTAGCGCTCGTAATAGGTATAACCTCTCAAGCTCTCGGAAAAAGCCGTTAGCATACGCTGACGCTCCGCCACTTTGATTTTCTTGTCACGCACGGCTGCTTCTGCCTTGTCGCGAAATTCACGAAACAGTTTTTGTGGATCATATTCTACGTAAGACAATACATCCGAAATACTGTCGCCATGTAATTCGTTAACAAAATCAAATGAACCATTCTCATTAAGGCGCACACTCACCACGTTGGTATCACCAAACAGGTTGTGCAAATCGCCCAGGGTTTCCTGATAGGCACCAACCAGAAAAACACCAAAATAGTACTCTTCCTTAGGCTTCAGCGGGTGTACGGCCAGGGTACGCATCATGCCGTCTGGGCCACTAAAACTATCCAGTTTACCATCGCAGTCGCAAGTCAAATCGGCAAAAACCGCCTGCTGCGTTGGCTCTTCTTCCAGCCGGTGAATAGGCATCACTGGAAATGTTTGCTCAATTGCCCATGAGTCTGGCAACGATTGAAACACACTAAAGTTACCGTAATAAATATCCGACAGTTTTTGTGGCAGATTTTCCAACTCCGGCGGAACGCGGCGCATATGAGGCAGAAAACCTTTAATTTTCTGCATGATGGCCAAGTAGATATTGTCGGCCAGCGTTTTTTCACGCAAGCGGATTTCACCATAGGAAAACAGCTCTTCAATTTTCTCCATATAAAAAATGGTATCGTTGAACTGTTCCTGCACCGACTTAATGGCAAGCTCATGGTGAATATTCCATAGATCTGCCACCGCTTCATTACTGTCTTTTGGCAATACTTCAGGCAACTGGTCTGGTATAAACGTATCAACATCGAGAATGTTGAACAGCAATACCGAGGTGTAGGCCACGGTTGCCCGCCCGGATTCAGTCACAATCACCGGATGAGGAATACCCTCGGCATCCATCGACAGCTGCAGCACCTCAACAATGTCAACGCAGTATTCTTGCAGCGAATAATTACGACTTTGCGAGCTACCGCCAAGAGAACCATCGTAATCCACCGCCAAGCCGCCACCCAGGTCAATGTACTTAAGCGGTACCCCTTCTTTCACCAGCTCGATGAAGTAACGGCAACCCTCTTGCACACCGGTACGAATATTACGGATATTCGGAATCTGTGAGCCAAGATGAAAGTGCAGTAACTCAAAGCAACTGAGCATATCTTCTTCTTTCAGCCGATCTACCACTTTGATCAGCTCGGTGGCCGTCATACCAAACAAGCTGCGATCGCCACTGTCTTCGGCCCAATGCCCTTCTACTTTGGTGGCCAGTTTCATGCGCACACCAATGTGCGGTGCCACACCCAATGCTTTACTGCGGTCGATGATGATATCGAGCTCAGACAAGGTTTCGATCACAAATACGCAGGTGTGGCCCAGACAAGTTGCATGCAAGCCCAGGTCAATAAACTCCTCGTCTTTGTAGCCGTTACAGATAATCAAACTCTCGAGGTCTTGCAATACCGCCATTGCCACCAGCAATTCGGCCTTGCTACCCGCTTCAAGGCCATGATGGTAACGCTTGCCAAACTCGGCAATTTCTTCTATCACATGGCGCTGCTGATTCACCTTAATCGGAAAAACGCCGCGGTAAGGTGCTTGATAACCTGCCTCGGCAATCGCCTTGGCAAACGCTTCATTAATACGTGATATGCCGTTATCCAGGTGGTTGGCAATGCGCAACAACACCGGCATTTGCAGCTCGCGCTCATTCAGGCCTTTGACAATATCCAGCAATGACACGGCGTTGCCATTTCCCTGTTCAATAGTAACCTCGCCAGCACCGGATACACCAAACCACTCATTTCCCCAACGAGAAATGCCGTAATACTCTTTGGCTTCGCCAATAGACCAGGGAGAGGATATTGCACTCAAAGGAAGGACCTCCTGTGGAACGATAACGGCAACAATCTTTCCATTGCCACCTTGATTGTCACCTTGTATACCAACGGTAGCGCCAATCGGCACGATCATTGACGACAGGCAGACTAACAGGGTGCGCATTGTGCCTGTTTTTACGCAGAATAAAAGTGCCTTTTTAACATGCTTTTACTGCCTTGACTAACTAACCAGTAAAGCACATTACTTAACCATGTGAGAAACAGGTTTTTTGCTTGCAGGGACATATCCCCGTTATCCACTGGAGTTACCGACTCAGGCAAATATTATTAAGCCTGCACGAACTATTGCCGGGTAGCAGCCAAAAAAAAACGACCCATCTGGGTCGCTTTTACTTGGCCAGATTAGCGGTGGATCAGTTTGCATCAAAGGGGTGACGCAATACGATGGTTTCCACGCGATCCGGACCTGTCGAAATAATATCAACCGGTGCGCCTACCAACGCTTCCAAGCGCTTGATGTAAGCGCGAGCATTTTCCGGCAAGGCTTCCAGCGACTGCACACCAACGGTGGACTCGCTCCAACCAGGCATAGTCTCATACACTGGCACAACACTGGCCCAACCTTCAGCATCGAAAGGAATACCCGCAGGCTTACCGTCAACCGTTTGGTATCCGGTACAGATTTTTACTTCTTTAAGACCGTCGAGCACATCCAGCTTGGTCAGGCAAAGGCCTGATACTGAGTTAATACGAATCGCCTGCTTCACCGCAACTGCGTCAAACCAACCTGTGCGGCGCTGACGCCCTGTTGTTGCGCCAAACTCATGCCCTTTTTCGCCCAGATACCGACCTACCTCACAGTCCAGCTCGGTGGGAAACGGTCCAGAACCAACACGTGTGGTGTAGGCTTTGGTAATACCCAGAACGTAATCGAGATACAGTGGGCCGACGCCAGAACCGGTTGCCGTACCACCAGCGGTAGTATTAGACGAGGTAACAAACGGGTAGGTACCGTGATCGATATCCAACATAGAGCCCTGCGCACCCTCAAACAGAATACTCTCGCCGTTTTCACGGGCCGTATGTAGCGCTGCGGTTACATCGAGAATCATGGGTTTGAGCGCTTCTGCCCATTCCATCACTTGTGCCAAGGTTTGATCGTAATCGATGGCATCAGCCTTGTAGTACTGTGTAAGTGCGAAGTTATGGTACTCCATCACTTCTTTTAGCTTTTCGGCAAAACGCTCTGGACTCAACACATCGCCCAAGCGCAAGCCCCGGCGAGCAACCTTATCTTCATAGGCTGGGCCAATACCGCGACCGGTGGTACCGATTTTGGCGTTGCCACGGGCTGCTTCACGAGCCTGATCCAGTGCCACGTGATAAGGCAGAATCAGCGGGCAAGCGGGCGACAAACGCAAGCGCTCGCGCACGGGAATACCATTAGCTTCCAACTGGGCCATTTCCTTCAGCAGCGCATCGGGGGCCAGCACTACACCATTACCGATCATACAGGTAACGCCATCGCGCAGAATGCCCGATGGAATCAAATGCAATACAGTTTTCTTACCCTCGATAACCAGGGTATGCCCGGCATTGTGGCCGCCTTGGAAACGGGTAACCAACGATACCTGATCGGTCAGCAGGTCAACGATTTTGCCTTTACCTTCGTCACCCCACTGGGTACCCAGCACTACGACATTCTTGCCCATGGCTATGAAACTCTCTTAACTTGCTCAATTACCAAAAAAACGGGCCGCATTGCCATGCGGCCCAGTTGTAAACTTACAAACTTTCTACAATGTACTTGCCATCGCGTAATACCAAGCGGCGGTTACAGCAGGCCAGCTCGGTGGTTTCAGACTGCGACGGCATACCACAGACAACTCGCTCGCCGCTGGCTCGCAGCGCCTGCACTGCCTGCCACTGGGCATGATCGTCTGACGGCGCAGCATAAATAGCGGTTTTCGCCACCGACTGCCTCGCCATTAAACGATACAACGCTGTAATTTCGAGGGAGAAACCCGTCGCAGGCCGTCCCCGACCAAAGACTTCGCCAATGTAGTCATAGCGACCACCGTTGGCTACCGCCTCTCCAAAACCTGGCACAAAGGCACCAAACACAATACCGGTGTGGTAGTGATAACCACGCAGCTCACTTAAATCAAAATACAGTTCGGCTTGCGGGTAGCGCGCCTGCACCACGGCCGCAACTACACCCAGCTCGTCGAGCGCAGATAGCACCTCACCGGGGGCATCGGCAAACAGCGTTTTAGCCTGTTCTATAATACTGGCATCGCCAGCAAGGTTTGGCAGTGCCAGAAACCAGTCAGCCATGGCACTATCGGTGATATGCGTTTTTACCCATTCGGCAATTTCTGTGCTCGCCTTGCGTTGCAGCAAGTCAAACAATTCACCTTCCTGCCCGGTACTGAGACTTGCGAATTCTGCCAACGCCCTGAAAATACCCACATGGCCAATATCAATATGAATCTGACCAATACCAGCAGCTTCCAGAGAGGCAATCAACAGCGAAATCACTTCGATGTCGGCATCAAGACCGCCTTCACCAAACAGCTCAACACCGGCCTGCAATGGCGTACGAGTGGCCAACGGACTCTTGGGTTTGGCATGTAATACATGGCCGCTATAACACAGGCGGGTGGCACCTTCGCGCTTTAAGCTGTGGGCGTCCATGCGTGCCGTTTGCGGGGTAATATCAGCACGCAGGCCCAGCATGCGCCCCGACAACTGGTCAGTCACGCGAAAGGTGAGTAAATCGATATCGTGGCCAATACCAATCAGCAGCGCATCGGCGTATTCCACCATCGGGGGAATAACCAGGTCGTAGCCCCAGCAACGATACAAATCGAGTAATTTACGGCGCAACGACTCTACGTTTTCAGCATCTGCGGGCAGAATCTCTTCTACGCCTTCAGGTAATAACCAACGATCGGCAAATGTCATGTGAATTCGTTTTCTCTATTTAGTAGGGCCTGTTAACACTAATTTGAATGGCCTGCTGGACACCAGTTTGTTGTTCTGCCAGGCATTTTGAGCGTGGTTTGGTATTCCAAATAAGCGAAAAATAACGCCGCAGAACGGCAAAATGGTTTCAGCCCTTTGGGTTGTGGCTAAAAAGCCGCCACTCTGCGTTGCTCGTCGTTCATTTGGAATAACCAAACGTCTCTCCTCGCGCCTGAATTGGCAACTTTTTAGCCACAACAGGCTCATCCAAATTAGTGTTAACAGGCCCTACCATCTAACACTAATCAACAGTCTGCGCCCCATGCAGGGCTCAATGAATGACATAAAGTAATAACACGCCAGCCAGCATACTGATAAAGCCCATGGTACGCAGTTGCCCGTCACTAACAGTGGCCAGTGCTTCAACCACCTTGCGCCAGCGCTGCGGATACAGAAACGGCAAAAACCCTTCCAAAATTAACAGCAAACAAAATGCTTTGCCCAGTGAGTCCCACATAGACAATACCCAGTAGATTCAATCATTTAGCGGCACCTATAAACCCAACCCTGACTGGGCGTGCCCTAGATAGACTCGAGGACGTGCATCCCGAGGTACGCATTTAAGACCGACTGACACAAAAAAACCGGGCTCGATTACGGCCCGGTTGGGTTATTTTACCACGTTTTAAATGGGTTTGTTTAGCCTGTTTTTCGCCGTAGCGTTTCAGGCCGATAAAACCCTATTTAGCGCCTTGAGCATCATCCATAAAGCGGAAGAAATCGCTCTTTGGATCAACGACCAGCAAGTCAGACTTGCTGCTAAACGACTGCTTATACGCCGTCAAGCTGCGCACGAACTTGTAAAACTCAGGATCAGCATTGTAGGCGTTGGCGTAAGTGGCCGTTGCCTGGGCATCACCTTGACCACGGATGATCTCAGATTCTCGGTAAGCCTCTGCCTCGATTACCGCTTTCTGGCGATCGGCATCTGCGCGAATCACCTCGGCCTGCTCCTTACCTTTAGAGCGGTGTTCGCGGGCTTCACGCGCGCGCTCCGTCTTCATTCGGTTAAATACCGATTCACTCACGTCTTCTGGCAGATCAATACGCTTTACCCGCACATCAATCACCTCAACGCCCAGCGCTTCGTTAGATACCTTGTTCATGTTTTCTAACAACACGGTCATGAGCTCATCACGCTCACCGCTTACCACCTCTTGCAGCGACCGTTGCGCAAACTGGTTACGCATACCTTCTTCGATACGCTGATTAAGAATACGCACTGCTTCGCGCTCTTCACCGTTGGTGGCCTTGTAGTAGGTACCGACATCTTTGATACGCCACTTCGCATAGGAGTCAACGATCATGCCTTTTTTCTCAACCGTTAAATAACGCTGTGCAGGCGCGTCCAACGTGAGAATACGGGCGTCGAACTTGCGAACCTCATCGGCAAACGGCATTTTTACATGCAAGCCTGGGTGAATATCTGCCTCGATCAAACGGCCAAAGCGCAGTGCTACCCCACGCTCGGTTTCTTTAACAATATAGAGCGTGCTGTTAGCCAGTAACACAACCAGCAGCAGAGCGATAACTGTCGCTAATGATTTATTGGTCATGACTATCTCACCCCTCCGCGTGTTGTGGTTGCCGACTCACGACGCAACTGGTCGATCACCTGCTGTTTAATTTGCTCAACCACAAGCGGTGAGACCCCTTGCCGTGTAACCTGGGTGGCTTCGGTATTTTGCATCAGTTTATCCAGCGGCAGGTACATCATGTTGTTGCCGCCTTCTACGTCAACCAACACCTTGGAAGTGTTGCCCATTACCTCTTGAATCGCATCGATGTATAAACGTTCGCGAGTAACCTCAGGCGCCTTTTTGTATTCCACCAGCAGATCACTGAAGCGTTTGGCTTCACCCTCAGCGCGGGCAATCACTTCAGCCTTGTAACCGTTAGCTTCTTCGATCATGCGCTGGGCACGACCACGGGCCTCGGGAATCACACCATTAGCGTAGGTTTGAGCTTCGTTTTTAACACGCTCTTCATCTTCACGCGCTTTGTTCACGTCATCGAACGCAGCCTGAACTTCACGGGGTGGCTGGGTTTGCTCAACGTTAACCTTTACCACCTGCACACCAGCGTCGTAGCTGTCGAGATACTCCTGCAGACGCGCTTGCACTTCAACGGCCAAGCCTTCACGCCCTTCGGTTAACACCTGATGCATTTCGGCACCACCGACAGAATGGCGTAACGCACTGTCTGTCGCCTCTGCCAAACTGCGCTCGGGATCACGAATTTCCAGAACAAAGTCTTTTACCGAACCAATAACCCACTGTACAGACAGTGTTACATCCACAATGTTGAGGTCTTCCGTCAACATTTCTTTGCTGGTGGAATAGTTACGAATTTTAGTGACATTCACTTTTTGTACGCTGTCGATAAGCCAGGGATTCCAATGCAACCCCTCACCCACAATCTGATTAAACACACCCAGGCGCAGAATAACGGCGCGCTCCTGGGTATTCACCTGATACACCCCCATCGCCAGATAAACCACAACCAACACAACAAAGAGAATACTCAACGGAAACCCGGAACCGGATTTGGAGCCGGAACCGCCAGACTTACCGCCACCAAAAATACTATTAATCTTTTCCTGAAACTTCTTCAGTGCTTCGTCTAAATCAGGAGGACCATCGCCTTTGCGCTTTCCTCCACCCCATGGGTCTTGCCCGTTGCCACCCGGTTCATTCCAGGCCATAACTTATCTCCATTTCCAGATCTTTGTTTAAAACACAAATAAGGCCTCATGGTGAGGCCAAATAAAATTCATTCAGACACAGGTGTTTAGTCAGTGAGCCGTGACACAGTCAATCCCCGGCTAGTTGTTAACCTGCTTTTAAGACACCATCGTCGGACTGCCAGCGCAGTGTCTCCCAAGAGGCTCCCTCAGCACTTAACATACGCAGTAAATCCACCTTTGGGATTCTCAACTGCAATAAAAAAGAGCCATCCTCAGCATAATTTTCTTGCTGCACGGCGTTAGCAGCATGCAACCGTGCACGGAACCGGGCCTGCTGCGGACCCAACACCAGTGTACTGACCACCATTTCTTTGCCCAGGCGCTCAGCGACAGCCTGCAACAGTAAATCGGTGCCAGCGCCAGTTTTGGCGGAAAGCCACACAGCGACCGGAACCCCCAGATCATCGCGATCAATACGTGGGGCAATATGAGGCACCAAATCCAATTTATTATAAACGCGCAATTGTGGCAGCGTATGGGCGCCAATTTCTTCGAGTACTTCCTGCACCTGCTCAATATTACCGTCGCGATCTTCCGCGGCAACATCAATCACGTGTAATAACAAGTCGGAGCTGGATGCTTCTTCCAGCGTCGCCCGGAAGGCTTCTACCAGTTTATGCGGCAGATGGCTGATAAAACCTACCGTATCGGCAAATACCGCTTTACCTATATCGGGCAATTCTACTCGGCGCATGGTTGGGTCAAGTGTAGCAAACAGCTGATCCTGCGCATAAACCCCAGCCCCGGTAAGACAGTTAAAAAGGGTAGATTTGCCAGCATTGGTATAGCCCACCAGCGATACAGTGGGCACTTCAGCACGGCGACGGGAACGACGCCCCTGATCACGCTGTTTACGCACTTTGACCAAGCGGCTCTCAATGGCAGATATGCGCGCGCGCAGCAACCGGCGGTCGGTCTCAAGCTGGGTTTCGCCCGGCCCACGCAAACCAATACCCCCTTTTTGCCGCTCAAGGTGCGTCCAGCCCCTGACCAGGCGGGTCGACATATGGCGCAATTGGGCAAGCTCAACCTGCAACTTACCCTCATGAGTACGTGCACGTTGAGCAAATATATCCAGAATCAGACCGGTTCGATCCAACACGCGACACTTCAGCTCACGCTCGAGATTCCGCTCCTGACTCGGCGACAAGGCATGATTGAAGATCACCAGCTCGGCCTCATGCATTTGCACAAGGTCGCGCAGCTCTTCCAATTTGCCAGTGCCAACAAAGTACTTGGGGCTGGGACTTGAGCGATGCCCAGAGAGAAATTCAACCGGATCACCTCCGGCAGACAATACTAGCTCTTCGAATTCACGGGGATCGTTTGAGGTGGCTTCCAGACTGATATCAAGGTGAACCAGAATAGCCAGCTCACCTGATTCGGGACGGTCAAAAAACAACGCTATACCTCGGGTTATTCACCCTCGTCTTCGCCACCTTCCGTACCCGCTGGGTTCAGCATAGGAACACGTACTGCACGTGCTGGAACCACGGTAGAAATGGCATGTTTATAAACCATTTGACTCACTGTATTCTTCAACAACACAACAAACTGGTCGAATGATTCAACTTGGCCTTGTAACTTAATGCCGTTAACAAGGTAGATTGAAACCGGTATACGTTCCTTACGCAGAACGTTTAGGTAAGGGTCTTGTAAGCTATGCCCTTTTGACATATTTATTCTCCTTAGAAGATAAACAAACTGCAATTAACTCGAACGCCTCCCACATACAAGATAGCGGGCAATTATTCAAAGCAACAGCAGAACAACTGACTATATTTAAACACCTTAGGCCAAATCGGCCCCAGGCACGGGAACTACTCTCTATTATATGATCGTAGTCGGCACTAATTTCAAGGCTTGTTCGATAATTTCGGAGTTTTTTAACGGTTTTCCAATATTATCTTCCGTATAAAGCCAATTAACAGCAGGCCATCCGCGCAACCAGGTCAGCTGACGCTTGGCCAGCTGTCGCGTTGCTGCGATTCCTTGCTCAACGGCTTCATCCAGCGAAACCTCTCCATCAAGATACGACCATACCTGGCGGTAACCTACCGCCCTCACTGCGGGCAATGTCGTAGCGAGGTCGCCCCGGAGGTATAGCCGACGTACTTCCTCAACAAAACCCTTATCAATCATGCGGGAAAACCGCAATGCAATGCGTTCATGCAAAATCGCTCGATCACGTGGTGCCAGTGCAATTTGCACCACATTAAACCGGGTACAAAAATCATGTGCGTTGGCCGACTGTGCCTGCCGCAACTCGTGCATGGTTTTACCACTAACGCGATAAACCTCAAGAGCTCTACTAATCCGCTGCGAGTGGTTCGGGTGAATACCAGCAGCTGTGACAGGATCCACTCGCGCAAGTTCCCGATGAACTGCAGGCCAGCCGTCTTTTTCTGCCCAGGCAGCAATCTCCGCCCTGACGGCCTCGTCGGCACCGGGCATATCGGCCATACCCTCGAGCAGCGCCTTGAAATACAGCATCGTGCCGCCCACCAGCAATGGGATCTTACCTGCAGCGACGATGGCGTCGATTTCGCGACGCGCATCGGCACAAAAGTCGGCGGCCGAATAGGGCTCGGCGGGGTCACGAATATCAATCAACCGATGCGGCGCCTTAGCCAGCTCTTCGGCACTGGGTTTGGCGGAGCCAATATCCATCCCACGATACACCAGAGCCGAATCGACACTGATCAATTCAACTGGCAGATGCTCACGCAAACCGATGGCGAGATCAGTTTTTCCTGAGGCGGTAGGCCCCATCAAAAAAATGACCAATGGTTTGGCAGGACTCGCTGATGGACTTGTCGGCATACTATTGGCCACGTAAAAACAACTTATCCAGCTCACCCAGTGACATCTGCGTCCAGGTAGGGCGACCGTGATTGCACTGCCCGCTGCGTTCGGTTGCCTCCATGTCACGTAAGAGTGCGTTCATTTCTGGCAGGGTGAGCTTGCGATTGGCCCGTACCGAACCATGACAAGCCATGGTGGACAATACGGTGTTAATATTGTGGCGAATCCGGTCACTGGTACCATACTCGATCAAGTCGGCAAGTACGTCGCGCACCAGCTGCTCAACGCTGCTATGGTGCAGCAGTACGGGCACCTGCCGAACCAGCAGGCTTTCTGGCCCGGCGCGCTGTAAATCCAGCCCCAACTGCAGAAATAGTGCTGCATGCTGCTCTGCCAGATCGGCCTCTTTCTGGCTGACCGCAATGGAGGTGGGCACCAGTAACGGCTGGGCAGAGATCTGATGCTCGTCAAACTCTTGCTTCATACGCTCGTACGTCACCCTTTCGTGGGCGGCGTGCATATCTACCACCACTAAGCCCTGCGCATTTTCAGCAAGTATGTAGATACCTTTGAGTTGGGCGATGGCATAGCCCAATGGCGGAATAACACTATCTTGCTGGGCTGGCGCCTCCATCTGCGCCGCCATCGGCGCAGAATCATTCGCATATAACGCTTGATAGCCCCGCAACTGATCACTGACAGAGGTCGTGGGCGCACTCGCCGCCTGCGCATTCGCCGTATAAGCATGGCCCACCGGCGCAGAGGTCTGCGCTGGCTGCAAATGCATAGGAGCCTGTTCAAACTCTCCAGCAGCGACGCCGGTAACGGCTGCGGGGCGCGAGGCCTTTTCAACCGTGTCATCCGGGCGCACATCGGCCAGGGCATGGTGCAGACTGCGAAACAAAAAATCATGCACAACGCGGCCGTCGCGAAAGCGCACTTCATGTTTGGTAGGGTGCACATTCACATCTACCGTGGCAGGATCAAGGTCGAGGTAAAGCACAAAAGCCGGGTGCCGACCGTGAAACAATACATCCTGGTAGGCTTGCCGCACCGCGTGCGTGACCAGCTTGTCACGAATAGCCCGACCATTAACGTAGAAGTGCTGCAAATCTGCCTGACTTCGCGAGAACGTAGGCAAGGCCACCCAACCACGTAAACTCAGCCCAGTACGCTCAATCTCGATGGCGACCGCATTTTCCATGAACGCCGGGCCGCAAACCTGTGCGACACGCCGCTCTTGTTCAAGCTGTGAGGCTGCAGGGCGCCAGCTGTAGATCACCCGCTGGTTATGACGCAACGTAAAGCCTACATCAAAACGCGACAGCGCCAGACGCTTGACCACTTCTTCCACGCGATTAAATTCGGTTTTTTCGGTACGTAAAAATTTACGCCGAGCGGGGGTATTGAAAAACAAGTCACGCACTTCAACCGACGTACCCTGCGTATGAGCTGCAGGTGCTAACTCCGGCGACATATCCCGCCCTTCGGCGGTTACTTGCCAACCACTGCCCTGCGGCTGGGTATTACTGGTTAGCACCAAGCGCGATACCGAACTGATACTGGCCAGCGCCTCACCACGAAATCCCAAGGTGCCAACGGCTTCAAGGTCGTCGAGGTTGACAATTTTACTGGTGGCGTGACGACTCAACGCCAAGGCAAGATCATTTTTTTCAATCCCGCGCCCATTGTCGCGAATACGAATAAGCTTTACCCCACCCTGATCGATGTCAATTTCAAGCTGGGTAGCGCCGGCATCAATACTGTTTTCGAGCAACTCTTTAACCACCGACGCCGGCCGCTCAACCACTTCACCAGCAGCAATCTGGTTGGCAAGGCGCGGGCTAAGTAACTGGATTCGACGCATGGCGTTATTTATTGCATTCATGTGAGTGACGACGGCTTAACGAAAACCGGCAGTGTATATCAAATAGAAAAGCAGATCAGGAGGCAGGTATTTTTAAACGCTGACCAATTTTAATCACGCTGGTGGTCAGGTTATTGATTTTGCGCAGCTCGGCAACAGAAATTCGGTGCCGCTGAGCGATGGCAGACAACGTATCGCCACGAGCAATCACATATTCGCGAAACTTACCGCCGGGAACCGCAACATTTACCCCGCGCTTACGCGCAGCCAGATAAGTACCTTCTGGCAAATGCCGGTCAAAATAAGCAATAACGCCTGAGGCAATGGCCTGGGCCAGTTGCTGCCGATAGCGGCGCGTACCCAGTTTTTTTGCCTCCTGCGGGTTGGAGATAAATCCGGTTTCCACCAAAATCGAAGGCACATCCGGCGACTTGAGTACGGCAAACCCGGCCTGTTCCACCTGCTTTTTGTGCAACCTTGCCAGTCTATCCAAGGGCCCGAGCACATACTTGCCGACTTCCAGGCTCGAATTAAGTGTGGCCGTCATCGCTAGGTCAACCAGCACGTTTTGCACGTCTTCCGGCATACCCGCCAGACTTAAGTCACCTACCCCGCCAATCAGGTCGGATGCGTTTTCTTTGTCGGCGAGAAAACGAGCCGTTTCACTGGTTGCGCCGCGTAGTGACAACGCATAAACAGAAACACCATGCGCCTGCGGTTTGGTGAAAGCATCGGCATGCACCGATACAAAAAGATCTGCACGTTTGGCTCGCGCAATGTCGCGACGCTCACGCAGCGGAATATAGTAATCGCCTGTGCGCACCAAAAATGCTTTAAAGCCCGGCGTTTTATTGATTAAGGCCACTAGCTGGCGGCTGATATCCAACACCACATCTTTTTCGCGCAACCCCCTAGCACCAATGGCACCCGGGTCTTCACCGCCATGCCCAGCATCAATGGCAATTAAAATATCTCGATAAGAGCCGGATGGCGTTACCGCCGAACGGGCAAGCGTGGCTACGGATTTTTCAGAACTTGTACTGCGATCAACCAGGTCGATTACCAAGCGGTCTTTTTTGTCGCCGGTTTTTTTCAACAGAAAACTGCGCGGTTTGACCGATTCAGACAAATCGAATACCACGCGCAAATCAGTTTTTTGATGCACACCACTGCGCACCCGGGAAATAGGCGTATTGTCGAGAGGCAATCCAGCAAGAGAAGTGTCGAGTTTTGCCTGGCGTAAATCGATAACCAGACGGGCAGGGTTTTCCAAGGTGAACAACTGGTGCTCTACCGGGCCACTTAAATCAAAGACCACCCGGGTGCTGTCGGGGGAGCGCCACAGCCGCACGCTATCAATATCCACCGCCAACACCGCTCTGGTGATCAACACCAGGGTTAGCGACAATGCAACTACAACGATTCTGCGCAACGCTCGCTTCCTGTTTATTGGCCGTGATTAAACTATTTATCTGCGCTGCCCGTTATAAAATCAGGGCGTTATCGCGCTTAAAATCGATTGTTCCACACTTTGCCCCGACTCGGAGCAACTTTCAAGCGCCATAGCGCGGCCGCGCCCAACAACCGACAAACTGATTTGCAAATCGGGCGCTGGCAATATGCCCTGCCCGCGCTCAGGCCATTCGACGATTCTGACTGCCTGTTCATGAAAGTAGTCTCGAATACCCATGTACTCAAGTTCTTCTGGGTCTGCCAGACGGTACAAGTCAAAATGGTAAGCCGGCAAAGGCAATAACTCGTAAGGCTCAACCAGCGTATAGGTTGGACTCTTAACAGAACCTTTATGCCCCAGGCCACGCAATATGCCCCGGGTCAGCGTGGTTTTACCGGCTCCAAGATCACCGTGCAGGTATAGGGTTAAACCCTGTGAACACGACAACAACTGACGGCCGATGCTCTCGCCAACAGCAATCATGGCTGCTTCGCCATCAACCTGATGCTTCAGCATATAAAACCTTACTCCTCACTGACCACGGCATTGAGCAAACCGCGCACATAGGGAATGAGATCGGTTGCCAGCATTCCACGTTGGCCATGATCGGCGGCTGCGTCGTCAGCCGCACTGGCATGTACTAGCACCCCCAATTGCGCGGCCTCAGTCACACTTAATCCTTGGGCCAGCAGGCCACCGAGCAGCCCGCTCAGTACATCACCCATGCCACCAGAAGCCATACCCGGGTTGCCAGCCGTACAGATCATCAACGAACCATCCGGGCTGGCGATCACTGTGCCAGCCCCTTTCAGGATAACCACACCACCATAGCGCTGCTGTAACCGGGTGGCTGCGGCCAAGCGGTCAGCCTGAATATCGCCCACAGAGCAACCGAGTAAACGGGCAGCCTCACCTGGATGTGGCGTGAGAATCCACTCGTCGCGCTTTTCACCCTGCAACAGGCGTCCAGCACTAACAATATTCAATGCATCGGCATCGAGCACCATAGGCAATGCCTTAGTGGCTGCCTGATGCAGCATTTGTTCAGACCAGGGTTTTTGCCCCATGCCCGGCCCCACCACCAGCACCGAGGGCCGTTCCAATAACGGTTCCAGCGACTGCCCCGAAGGCACGCCGGTTGTCATCACCTCCGGACAGCGCGCAATGGCGGCTGCGACACCTTCAGCACGGGTGGCCAAGCTGGTTAACCCCGCGCCGCTGCGCGCCGCCATCTCTGCTGCCATCACGGCGGCCCCGGTTGAGCCCACTTCACCGCCAATCACCATCACGTGGCCAAACGACCCTTTGTGGGCATCGGCGCGTCGCGGGCGCAAGGGACGCAACAAGGTATGCAAACAGGCCATATCAGCAGCAGGTGGCAAGTTGTCGTAAACTGCGGCGGGAACATCCAAATCATCAAACAGGCACTCACCCACATAAGCAGGCCCACTGCCAGTTACCAACCCTACTTTATGACCAATAAAGGTGACGGTAAGCCCCGCCTCTATGGCAACGCCACACACCCGGCCTGTGTCAGCCGATAAGCCAGACGGAATATCAACAGCAACCACCGGCACACCACTGTTATTTATCGCAGTAATGGCATCGGCATAGGCTGGTCTTACGTCACCTTGTATACCGGTACCTAACATGGCATCCACAATGACACTGGCACCTTCTAACCCGGATTGACTAAAAGGCTGCATACGGACTCGCGCTTGTTGCGCAAAGCTTACGGCCCGAGCAGCGTCACCCTGCGCCTGCGAAGGGTCTGTCAGATACAACACGCGTACGGGTATTTGTCGCTCGGCAGCCAGCCCTGCAATCACATAACCGTCGCCCGCATTATTGCCTGCCCCACAAATCACCACCCAAGGAGCTTCGTCACTATCAGGCGTTTCAAATCGCGCCAGCATGGCCCCAAAGACAGCGCGGCCAGCACGTTTCATCAATTGAATACCGGGTATACCGTGGTCGTGAATAGCACGGCGATCCAATTCGCGTACTTGCTCGGCAGTGTAGTAGCCAGCTGGCTGTGAAGCGGCTGTTTGCGTCATAAGCAGTCTCGATTAATACGTGAAAATATCAACGGGGAATTATACGGGCTTTGCGACGGGGATACAGGCAGGTTTTGCGATTCGTAGGTGTTAGTCGACCAACTCATCCAAACGCGCCGGAAGAACAACCGCGCAGGCGGCCGGATTTTGATAGACGTTAGCCAGCACCTCAATCGATACCGGACGACACAAGCCATAACCCTGCCCGAACTGGCTACCAAGGCTGGTTACTAAATGCAGCTGTCGGGCCGTTTCGATACCCTCTGATACCACCTGAATACCCATCGACCGTGCCAGCGAGTGAATCACCTTGATCACCGGCTTAATCTCACCGGTTTCCAATTCATTGACAAAGCTGCGATCAATTTTTAGCGCGTCGATTGGTAATTCATTGAGATAGCTAAGCGAAGAGTAGCCGGTACCAAAGTCGTCGATCCAAACACCTACGCCCGCATCGCGCCATGCGTGCATCACCGAACGACAATGCTGGATATCGTGCATCATGTCAGTTTCGGTTAACTCTACACACAAAAAGCCATGGGGAATTTCGTAACGCACCAGCAATGCCAGCATGGCCTCACTAAACGCCTGATCGAGAAAAACGCGGCTGGACAAATTCACTGATAATTTAAAGTCTGGCCACTGGGTCATCACATTACGGTAGTCTCGACACACCTGCTCCAATACCCATAAGGTCAGTTCGGCAATCATGCCAGACTCTTCCTGCACATCAATAAATCGACCAGGCACCAAGCGACCGAGCTCTGGGTGGTGCCAACGCAACAAGGCTTCTGCCCCCATTATCGTTTGCTCTTCGAGGCAGAAAATAGGTTGATACTCAATAAAAAATTCATTTTCTCGCATCGCCTGACTGGTTGACTGCTTGATCAACATACGCTGCTGGAATTCAATACGCATAGCATTATCAAACTCACGATATCCGGCACGACCCGCCTTTTTGGCCTCATACATGGCAATATCTGCATTTTTCAGGAGCTCTTTTACAGTGATGCCTTGCTCGGGAAAATAGGTAATGCCAATACTCAGGCTCTGCGCAAAATGCTTGCCGTGAATATCCACTGGGCGTTTGAAACGCTGCTGTAGAAACTCAGCAAAATGCTGACTGTCGGCTTTATCGTGGCAAGGAATCACGAGCACAAACTCATCGCCGCCCAAGCGTGAAATCACCGGTTTGTGGCCATTCAAATCCGGATGTTTAGCCTGATAGCGTTCAACCGCCCCCCGCAAACGGCGCGTAGCCACTTTCAATAATTCATCACCCACATCGTGCCCATGGGTATCGTTAACCTGCTTGAAATAATCCAGGTCGATAAAACACATGGCAAACTGTTGCTGGCTATCCTGCGCAACGGTTACCAGCTGTTGTAAGCGCTCGTAAAACTGGCGACGGTTAGGTAGTGCTGTCAGCGTATCCTGATAAGCCAATTTGCGGGCTTCGGTGTGGGTTTCGTCGAGACGCGTCATCATATCTTCGAGGGCCATACCCAGTTGGCCAATTTCATCGTCGCGGTGCAAATCGAAACTAATGTCGCTGTTGCCTTTAGCATACTCCTGTGAGCGTGATGCGAGCTCCTTTAACGGCGCCAACACTCGGCGCGACAGCCAGATACTCAATGGCAGAGTGGCCACCAACAGCAATAAAAACACCAGAATCAAGAGGATCCACAAACGCTGATGAAAGCTGGCTTGCTCAGCTGCCAACTGCTGAGCATGAAAATTCACTTCGACACGCGTGGTGGTATAGGTAATACCAAAGCGGATAGATCCCAGTAAAACGTCGCCAACGTAAATGGGTTTATGGATGTGTAAAAGCTCCTCATCGGAGACTACCGTAGCCCGAGCGTTTTTCTTTACCGATTCAGGTAAATGCGACAATACAGGCTGCCCATAGAACGCTATATCCCGTGAGCCGTCATGTACAATGCGCCCCTGGTCATCAAGCAGGTAAATATAGTCAATATCACTGCTGGCACTGAGTTCACGCAGTATCGAACCAATGTGACTGAGGTCGTGATGATACAGGGGGTCTCGCAAATTATGGGCAAGGGTTTCGGCAAGCAGATCAGCATCCCGAATTAATTGTGCCACTACCGACTCGCGGATATGGTGCTCGCTGGATTGCTCGGACCGGGTTTGAAAACTTTCCAGCGCAAACAACCCCGCCAAAAACATGACCAGCCCGGCCAACAAGCCAGCCCCTAGCAGGGAGCCTAACAGTAACCGAGAAACCGACCGATTAAAGCGTCGTGCTACCATTGCCGGCTCACCTTGAAAAACTGATCTAACTGATCAATTTCTTCGCGGGTTATGGCCTCAAAACGGGAGGTTTTTTCGTATTTTTGCAAGACACTGGCATGAGTAGACAGTCTCATACCCAGCAATAACTGCCGCAGTTTTTCACCAATAGCTGGCGGCATGCCGGGGCCAAACAATTCGTAGGCACGGGGAAAAGACGAGGATTGATGAATCACGAGAAAACGCTGGCGTAGTGTTTCCGGCACGCGCTTACCATTGAGCCAATCGTTATTGTTTAATGCACCCGCATCGACCAGCCCTTTATCAACCCACAGCGCGTTGTTTTTTTCATTTCGGCTGAACACATAATTTACTTTGTCTGCCACCGGGGCGTCATTCACCGACGAGAGATAATGCAATTGGTAGCCAGCTTGTTCGAGAATCAACCGCGGAACATAGTAACTACTGAAAGACTCTTCGTGTTCGAAGGCAATGACGCGCCCTTTCAAATCGGCCAACGTCCTTACCGGACCGTCGGCCAGCGAGTAAATATAGGTTTGATACTCTCGCTGACCATTCTTCCATTTTTTTACCGCCAAAGTTGCATCAGCGCGATTCATCAAATTAGCTGCCACCAGCGATGTTTCAGTAATCCAGTGAACCGCCCCGGCTTTGACGGCGGCCTGCAATGCATCCTCGCTGGGAAACAACCGCACCTGACCACCGGTAACCCCCTCATCTGCCAGCTGCGCAGCGGCGTATTCCACCATCGGGCGCAACTCGGCAATAGCTTTTTGCGGGTCGTCGGAGACTTTGCCCATCACCAATTCAAAGGCCGCCACCCCCGGCACCCATCCACAAAGTACCAGCGCGACAAAAAAGCCGACAAAAAGTGGGAGCCTGCGCTGACAAAAAAATGGGGCAGTTATGGGCATGATTAAGATTCAAGGCTATTATTGGTCGCTCCGGCGTGGATCCCCCCGAAGAGCGGCGCCAATTGTGGCACGCCAGTCAGCCAAACAAAACCCTAATCGATCACAAAACCAACATTAAGACATAGTAAGGAGCCATTGCTTATCCTGCCAAATTGGCAGAAACTGCCGCCCATGTCAGCCCAGCCTCTCGATACTCTTGCCCAAGCCATTAAACGATGGAGCCGCGAACTCGGCTTTCAGCAGGCTGCGATTACCGATTGCGACCTCGGCGCACACGAAGAGTATCTGCAACAATGGCTGGCTAACGGTTACCACGCCGACCTCGAATGGATGACCCAGCACGGCAATAAACGCAGCCGACCACAAGAGTTAGTACCCGGCACACAGCGCATTATCTCTGTGCGTATGGACTACCTGCCCGGTGATACCGCGCAGGTGCAAACACTGAAAACACCCGAAAAAGCCTACGTGGCACGCTACGCACTGGGGCGCGATTACCACAAGGTAGTACGCAAACGTCTGAGCCAACTGGCCCAGCGAATTGAGCAATGGATAGCCGACCATGAGATCGAGTTGGAAGGCGCCTACCGGCCATTTGTCGACAGTGCCCCAGTACTGGAAGGTGCCATTGCCGAAAAAGCCGGGCTTGGCTGGATTGGTAAGCACACGCTGGTTATCAACAACACAGCCGGATCTTGGTTTTTTCTCGGCGAACTGTTTACCAATTTACCGCTACCCCTCGACAACGCCAACGGCAGTGCCCAACCCAACCGTTGTGGCGACTGCACTGCCTGTCTCAAAGTGTGTCCAACTGACGCCTTTGTCGCCCCCTACCAGATGGACGCAGGCCGCTGTATTTCGTACCTGACTATCGAAAACAAAGGCCCCATACCGGAAGAATTTCGTGAGCCCATGGGTAACAGAGTGTTTGGGTGTGATGATTGTCAGGCTATCTGCCCCTGGAACAAATATGCCCACTACACACAAGAAGCCGATTTTCTGCCACGCCACGCTCTTGACCGCGCCGACTTAATCTCTTTATTTAACTGGAACGAAAATACTTATCTGCGCAACACAGAAGGCTCGGCATTACGCCGCATCGGTTACGAAGGCTGGCTGCGGAATCTGGCAGTTGGGCTAGGTAACGCCCCACATGATCCCAACACAATTGCGGCGCTGGAAAGGCGGCTGGGGCAGGTGTCGGCCCTGCTCGACGAGCATATTGAATGGGCGCTGATACGCCAGCGCAACCCGTTGCACCGGCGTAAACGCAAAATCAAGCGCTAAAGGCCTGCTAACACTAGGGTAAGCGTAAAAAGTGGGCCCGGTAGTGGCGCAACTCTTCAATAGAATCGCGAATATCATCCAGCGCCAGATGCGCGCCGGATTTTTTCACGCCCGCCAACACCTCAGGCGCCCAACGCTTAGCCAACTCTTTCAGGGTACTCACATCCAAATTACGATAGTGAAAATAGGCTTCGAGGCTGGGCATCAAACGCGCCAGAAAACGGCGATCCTGACAAATGGAATTCCCGCAAATTGGCGAAGCCCCCTTCGGCACCCACTGCTGTAAAAAGGCGATGGTATCGGCCTCTGCTTGTGCGGTGGAAATCGAGCTTTCGAGTACACGCTGAGTGAGGCCGGACTGGCCATGCTGACGGGTATTCCACTCATCCATGGCAGCCATGCGTTCGGCTGACTGTTGAAGCGCATAAACCGGCCCCTCTGCCAGAATATTCAAATCGGCGTCGGTGACAATGGTGGCGATTTCGATGATTTCGTCGGTTTGAGGGTCCAGACCGGTCATCTCCAGATCAATCCAGATCAGGTTATTTTCATTCAACGACATAATGCCCCTTAAGCAGAACAGGTTTTAGTATTGGACAAGCTGAGCCGCTCAGTCAGGTTGCCAAGCGGATATTCAGTTGGCCAGTTTAGCCCGCTTTTCTCTAGAAAAACACGTTATAATCCTTAACATTATCTTTCGCCTGACCATGAAATGCCTATGACACCTGCTGCATCGACGCCACGTTTGGTCGCACACCACTCATACCACTACCCGCTGGAATACTATGTCCAAGCGTAATCTCAACCGACGCCAAAACTGGCGCATCCAGAAAATTCAGGAAGAGCGCGCCAAGCGCGCTGAAAAACGCGGCGCCCGCGCCATGGAACAGTTAAATGAAGGCGAACTGGGGCCAGAACGCAATGGACTGATTATTGCCCACTATGGCACACAGGTTGAAGTGGAGGCCATAGAGGGGGAGGATGCAGGCCTGAGACAAAAATGCCATTTGCGCGCCAACCTTGGCTCATTGGTCACCGGCGACAATGTAGTCTGGCGCCAAGGCAGTGAACTCGGCGTTATTGTCGCTGTATTACCCCGGCAGTCGGAACTAAGCCGCCCAGACCCCTACGGCAAGCTGAAAGTGGTAGCGGCCAACATTGATCAGATTATCATCGTTATCGCCCCCTACCCAGAGCCCCACGCTAACCTGATTGACCGTTATCTGGTGGCAGCCGAAAACCATGGCATTACACCGGTTTTATTACTCAATAAAACTGATCTTATCAACGACAATAATCGCGCTGTAATCACTACGCTCACCCGCCAATACCGTGAACTCGGCTACCGGGTAATCGACGTTTGCAGCAAACAGGACGACAGTCTGTACGAGCTGCAACAGCATTTAAGCGACCAGACCAGTGTGTTTGTGGGCCAATCCGGCGTGGGCAAATCATCACTGGTGAACGCCTTACTGCCACAGGCCAATACCCGCGTAGGAGCCTTGTCGGAAGCCACACAGAAAGGCACACACACCACCACCACGGCCACGCTGTTTCATTTCCCTGGTGGTGGTAACCTCATCGATTCACCCGGCATTCGCGAGTTCGCATTGGCGCATATTGAACCGCAAGCGGTACTCGAAGGCTTTATTGAGATACGCCCCTACCTTGGCTTGTGCAAGTTCAGAGATTGCCGCCATGCAAAAGAACCTGGCTGTGCCATACAAGCAGCTCTGCAAGCAGGCAAAATTTCGGCCTCGCGCTACGCCAGCTGCCAACACATATTGCAAAGCCTGGAGGAAAACACCCTGTGAACAGGCCCTCGGTACTGAAACAATCACTGCCGACACCTCACGACTTCCGCTACTGGCGTACCAAGCTGGCCAAAGCCAATCTCCCGGTTGGTGCAGACAGTCAGCAAGCCGTGCTGGCGGTAATGGCCCGCCCGACTACGACCAACCAGCACATTGCCAATGCCATTATCCAGGACCCGGTACTCACCTTAAAAGTGTTGATGAAAGCCAATCGACGACTGGCCAGCCAGCAAACCGAAGTGAGCGGCATTCTACATGCCGTGTCGCTCCTGGGCGCGAATGCTGTCGAGCAACTGGTACAACGCTCGGAAACATTTACCACAGAAGATGTTGCCAGAGAACCCCATTACCGCGGCTATGCATTGGCATTACAACAGAGCCTGTTTGCCGCCCACTTGAACAAGGCATTACACAAACGCAAAGGGGAACACGCTGCCAACCAGGCTTATTTAACCGCCCTACTGGCCAATGCCTACCAGTGGGCCATGTGGCAAATAGCGCCGGAACACACCGTCAACCTGCGGGGCTTGAGTTTGAACACTTCTCTGGCTTTTCAACAGGTAGAAGCGCTGGGGTTCGGCTGCCCCTTGTGGAAGCTGTTCAAAGCCACCATTAATGCCTGGTCGCTGCCCGATACGCTTCGTCAAGCAGCAGACTTGCCTCCCAGACGCTGCAAACGCTTTCTCGCCCGTAGCCATGTACTAACGGATAGTGATTGGTGGGATTGGCGCGACTACAACCCCGAGGCACGGCAGTTGGCACAACAATCTTACTGGCCGGCACTGTTATGCAATTTTCTGGTAGAAAGCGCCTATCACAACTGGTTTAGCCGCCATACGCTGCGCTGGCAAAAATTGCTCGGGCGCTTACTAACACTGCAATGTGATGAGGTGATTGCCATTTGTCACAAAGTGGCGGCGGAAATGAATAGCGACAACAGCTTGCCAATATCAGAACATCCCGCGTACCGTTTGCTTGGCCATTATGAACTGGCCTATATGCTGCCAGCTATTACGCCTGTGCAGGATGATTTTGCAGAAGCGACTGAAGAAGAACCACTTACCACGCAACGCGCCATCAGCTGGCAACGCTACCGCAACGATCAACTCCTCAGCGCGGCCAAACAGCGACTCAAATTTCACGGCGCAAGATTTGCCAATATCCACCAGCTGATTCATGTTGCCGTCGATGCACTGCGCGATGGTTTGGGGATGGAACAAGTGGCGGTGTTGAATATTAACCACGAACAACAATTGCAAACACGCTATTGCGCAGGCATTGATACGGCTGAGCCGCTACGCGCGCTGTCTGTAGGTCTGCAAAAACCCTTACCCCCGCTATTGGCGCAATTACTGCAGAAGCCAGCGGGCCTACTCATTACACCTGAGCAATACCCTAAGTTACGCAAAGCACTGCCTGCACGCTTTGCTGATGCGGTGATAGCAGCCAGACCGGTGACCGCCGCCACCCTATCGGTACCCACCGAACAATACAGCTGCGTGCTTGCCTCGATATTTTTGCGTAACAAGCCCTTTGCGATCTTGTGTATACGCGCACCCCATATAAACAGCAACGACTACGATCAGTGTCGCGAGGTCGGCCAACTGATCGGAGTGGCCCTCGCCGGGTTTGCCAGCCGAAAATCGACACCATCACAAGCATAGGTGTACCGTTGCTCGCCATTACTAAACCCAACGTACGTGCCGAATGAATAATTTAAGGTAAGATAGCGCTTTCACACAGCGATCAGGAATTATCATGAGTCATCAGGCCCTGCCCCTTTTACTTGAGCCGGAAGCCTTGCTACCCCATCTTGGCGACAACGCTATTGTGGTTATCGATTTAAGCAGTGAAGCCAATCACCAGCAGCACCATGTACCCGGCGCCCGTTATGTATCGCCACGCGCGCTGGTATGCGGTACGCCACCTGCGCCAGGCAAGCTTCCCAGTGAAGCGCAGCTAAATCAGCTATTTTCTGATATTAGCTATTCCCCTGATACGCATTACGTTGTTTACGACGATGAAGGTGGCGGCTGGGCCGGACGTTTTATCTGGACGCTCGATGTCATTGGCCACAACCACTATTCGTATCTCAATGGCGGGCTGCATGCCTGGCTTGGCGCGCAATTACCCACCGAAAGTGGCTTTCAAGCGGTAGAGAAAACCAACGCTAATATCCAGATTCATCCTGAGCATTTAGTCACTGCGGAAGAGATCATCAGCTCTCTCGACCAGCCAGATTTTCTCATCTGGGATGCTCGCAGCCCGCAAGAGTATTCAGGCCAGAAAGTGGTCGCGCAACGAGGGGGCCATATTCCCGGCGCTGTAAACTGCGAATGGACACTGATGATGGACCCCAACCGTCACTTAAAAATTCGCCAGGACGCCAAAGAGCGACTTGCCGCCCTGGGCATAGACGAGAGCAAGCAGCTGGTAACCCACTGCCAAAGCCATCACCGTTCTGGGTTTACCTACTTGCTGGGTAAAATTCTCGGTTTTTCAATCCGCGCCTACGATGGGTCATGGTCCGAGTGGGGCAATCGCGAAGACACCCCCATTGAGGTTTAAACCACGCTAAGGCGGCAGAGGGAAAACCTCTGCCGCGCCCCCCTTTCATACTAGAAAAGACATCATGAAAAGCTTATTTATTTTATTTCAGTACTTGGTACCTCAAACTCTGTTGTCGCGCCTCGCCGGTATACTCGCAAATACATCCGTCCGTTGGATTAAAAACCCATTCACACGCTGGTTTGTGCAACGCTATCAAGTGGATATGAGCGAGGCGCTTGAACAAGACCCGCAGGCTTATGAAACATTCAATGATTTTTTTACCCGCGCCCTGAAACCAGACGCGCGCCCCATTGATAACGCCAAACACAGCATTGTTTGCCCCGCCGATGGCTGCATCAGCCAACTTGGCGACATTCAATACGGGCGTATTTTTCAAGCCAAAGGGCAAGACTACAGCCTTACCGAATTACTCGGCGGCTGCAGTGATCGCGCCGCGCCATTTCAAAACGGTCATTTTGTCACCATCTACCTGTCGCCGAAGGATTACCACCGTGTACATATGCCCTACACCGGTACGCTGTTGGAGATGATTCATGTACCTGGCGATTTGTTCTCTGTGAACGACACCACGGCCGACAATGTGCCGCGCCTATTTGCGCGTAATGAACGAGTGGTATGTATTTTCAGTACTGACAGAGGCCCAATGGCAGTCGTGCTCGTGGGGGCAATGATTGTGGCCAGCATTGAGACCGTGTGGGCCGGGCTGGTCACGCCTATCAAACGAGAGGTGCGTGTGACTCAGTATGGTCACGAAAATCACATCGCACTGGAAAAAGGTGCAGAACTGGGGCGCTTTAAACTAGGTTCAACGGCGATTGTGGTATTTCCTCATGGCGAGGCAAGCTGGCTCGACACATTTACTGCCGGCTCACCAACGCGCATGGGGGAAGCTCTGGGTGCACGCCCCTAAAGCTGATTAGTGACAGGCCGCTTATCTTGACGCGGCCTGCTAATCCCGACTAAAAAAGGAAAATAACCCACCGCGCTCTTTTTTGAAGAGATAATCGTCGCGAATACGGGCAATATCAATATCGTAGCTGCCTGGTTCAAGGTCGCGAGCGATTTCAATTTTCTCGATTTCGAAAACCTTCTTTTTGCCGCTATCAATCAGCGCCTGCTTTTTACGGTCGTCTTCTGCCAAATCAAACAACTCCGGCTTCGGCAAAGGGTTCTTCATGGCATCCAACACAATCATCACGCGCGGCTTTAAGCGGCGATCAAAATTCTGTTCGACCACAACACCCACCTCACCAGTACTGATTTCTACCAGCGTTCCTGTAGGGTATAAGCCTATCGCGCGGATAAACTCGACCACCAACTCTTCCTGAAATTCGACATTACGCAGCTCATACAGTTTCGCCACCGCTTTGGAGGGCGCCAACGGAAAAGCTTCATCGCGAGGGTTGGTGGTGTTGTCGTAAAACGTCACAATACCAGCGACCTTACCCAGCAGCGGAATTTTGTCGCCGCGCAAATGCTGCGGAAAACCGCTGCCATTGATACGCTCACAGTGGTGCTTCACCACTGAAATTACGCGGGGTTCTACGCCCTCCGTATCGCGCAGAATGTCCACACCAATTTCAACAAACCGTTCGTATTCGCGCTCTTCCTGCTGTGTGCGGTGGGTGTTTTTCAATAACTCGGCAGGTAATGCGGTTTTACCGACATCCTTTAACAACACACCCATCGCCAGCGTATCGAGATCACCCTTGGACAACCCGATATGGCGCCCAAAAACAATGGCCCACACTGCGGAACGCACAGCGTGCCCATAGGTAAATTCGTCGGTCTCCCTCACCCGGCTCAACCAGGTAAAGGCATCAGGGTTACGCAGCACGCTGTCAACCATTTCGCTGGCCACCCGCTTTGCTTCCTGCACAGCCACTGAGCCTCCTTCCTCAATCTGAGACATCACCTCACCCACTGCAGTGTAAACCCGCTGGTGCAGCTGCTTGGCAATTTTCACTTCTTTTTTCAGTGGTTCTTCAATAGCAGGGTAGGTGTCTCGACGAATCTTTAGCGGCGCTACCTCAAAATTACTTTTGGCGTGCTTGGCTGCACGAGCCGCAATAATTTTTGTGTCTGGCGTGTGCGTCCTAAGCGGGTTATAGGCGACGGGCTTGCGGCCTTTGATGACATCGATATACACATGATTACAGTGGGCCTGTAGCTGCGCGATATCTTCCGGTGTGCGCACGTAAAAGCCCTGCAAGGGAAAAGGGGTCTGCGTCCAAGGGCGATCCAGACTCGAAATAAACATACCGACTGTTACTTCGTTAACGGCCAGTTTTACTTGCTTGATTGCCACGCCACTTGTCCTTCAATTGCCTCGTAGGCCCTATTAACCGAGCACCTCTTAATTAACAGATAAATTAACTAACAGATAACTAAATATGCGGTCAGTTCATGCGCTCGCGTTGCTGTCATTATAATTTTTAGTTCTTGATGGCAAAACCTTATCCACAGATCCAGTTTTTAGCACTTTGAACAAGTAGTGTCCACGCCCTACAGGGCCATTTAATCATGGTATTGCGCAGAAAGTTGATGAACGGCCTCAAAAAAGGCACCAGCGTTAGCCGGATCAACTTCAGGGGTAACGCCATGGCCTAGATTAAACACGTGCCCTGTACCAGTACCGAAGCTAGCCAAAATACGTGCCACTTCCGCCCGAATCTGGTCTGGTTTGGCATACAGTACCGCAGGATCCATATTGCCTTGCAGCGCAACCTTCGCACCTACACGCTGACGCGCCCTACCGATATCGGTAGTCCAATCCAAGCCCAGGCAATCTGCACCGGTATCAGCCATTGACTCGAGCCATTGCCCGCCGCCCTTAGTAAACAGAATAACAGGCACCTTGCGGCCTTCATGCTCACGGATCAAACCGTTGAGAATACGCTGCATAGGCGCCAGCGAAAAACGTTGATAAGCATGATGGGATAACGCCCCACCCCAGGAATCAAAAATCTGTACGATTTGGGCGCCGGCCTTAATTTGGGCATTCAGGTATACAGTGACCGAATCAGCCAGGGTTGTGAGCAAACGATCCATTACCTCGGGTTCGTTGTACATCAGCGCCTTGGCTTGTCTGAAATCTTTGCTGGAGCCGCCTTCAACCATGTAGGTAGCCAGTGTCCAAGGGCTGCCAGAAAAACCAATCAAGGGCACGCGACCGTTCAATTCGCGACGAATCAGCGATACGGCATCAATCACGTAAGGCAAATCTTTTGCTGGATCGATAACCGAGAGCGCATCCACTTCAGCTGCCGTGCGCACGGTCTTACGAAAACGCGGGCCCTCTCCGGTTTCGAAATAGAGGCCTAATCCCATCGCATCGGGAATGGTGAGAATATCAGAAAACAGAATAGCGGCATCCAGAGGGTAGCGCTCTAACGGCTGCAGGGTCACTTCACACGCCAACTCGGGATTGGAACACAGGCTCATAAAATCCCCCGCTTTTGCGCGGGTTGCGCGATACTCGGGTAAGTAGCGCCCAGCCTGCCTCATCATCCACACCGGCGTCACATCGACAGGTTGTTTTAATAATGCGCGAAGCATGCGGTCATTTTTTAATGCTGTCATCTACTTACCCAACTACTTTTCTACAAGAAAGTGCCTAACTTACGCCGACACATCTATAAACACCATGATCTGGACACAAAAAAAGGGCGGTAACGCCCTTTTTTAAGATTACCGGGAAAAAACCTTACACTTCAAGATAATCAAGAATGCCTTCTGCGGCTTCCCGACCTTCCCAAATGGCGGTTACTACCAAATCGGAGCCGCGCACCATATCGCCACCGGCAAACACTTTAGGATTTGAAGTTTGGAATTTATAGGTTTGTTTTTCTGCAGCAACCACACCGCCCCAGTCATTCACATCAATACTGTGATCAGCAAACCAATCGGCAGGGTTAGGGCGGAAACCAAACGCAATTAACACCACGTCGGCAGGCAATACTTCTTCACTACCTGGAATCGGCTCGGGACGACGACGACCATTCGCATCCGGTGCACCCAACTGAGTGGTCACCACTTTAACGCCCTCAACTTTTGACTCACCGACAACCGCAATCGGCTGGCGGTTAAACAAAAATTGAACGCCTTCCTCACGGGCATTCGTCACTTCACGCTTCGAACCCGGCATGTTTTCTTCGTCACGGCGGTAAGCACAAGTCACGCTTGCCGCATTTTGACGAATAGACGTTCGGTTACAGTCCATGGCGGTATCGCCACCACCCAATACCACGACACGTTTACCCGCAACAGAAATAAAATCTTCCGGGCTTTTCTCAAAACCAAGGTTGCGATTAACGTTGGAAATCAAAAACGGCAGTGCGTCGTAAACACCGGGCAAATCTTCTCCAGGGAAACCGCCCTTCATAAAGGTATAGGTTCCCATGCCCATAAAGACGGCGTCATATTCACTGAGCAACTCGTCCATACTGATGTCTTTGCCAACTTCAGTGTTCAAACGAAACTCAACGCCCATTTCCGTAAAAACCTCTCGACGTCGCGCCATCACCGACTTTTCGAGTTTAAATTCGGGAATACCGAAGGTCAGCAAACCGCCAACTTCGGGGTATTTGTCAAACACAACCGGTTTTACGCCATTACGAACCAATACGTCGGCACAGCCCAAGCCAGCAGGTCCGGCACCAATTACGGCCACTTTTTTATTGGTCCACACAACGTTGGACATGTCTGGTTTCCAGCCCATGGCAAATGCTGTGTCGGTAATATATTTTTCAGCATTACCGATAGTGACTGCACCAAAACCATCGTTTAGGGTACAGGCACCTTCACACAGGCGGTCTTGTGGGCACACTCGGCCACAGACTTCCGGCAACGAGTTGGTCTGATGGCTAAGATTGGCCGCTTCAAAAATATTGCCCTCAGACACCAGCTTCAACCAGTTGGGAATCAGGTTGTGTACTGGACACTTCCATTCACAGTAGGGGTTTCCGCATTCCAGACAACGGTGTGACTGGTTCTGCACCTGCTCTTCGGTGAACGGTTGGTAAATTTCCACAAACTCAGTTTTACGGGTCGTAACATCCTTTTTAGAAGGATCCTGACGACCAACATCGAGAAATTGGAAATTGTTGTTCAAACGCCCTGACATTGACATTCAGCCTCTACAATTCTTGGTTTGCCCAGTGAACAAGTGTCTATTCACCGCGTTGCTTAACGCTGTTTAACAATCCAGCCAGACTGGCAGCCTTGGGTTTAACCAGCCAGAATTTGCCCGCGTAATCGGCAAAGTTATCCAGCAAGTGTTTACCCCACGCACTCTGAGTTTCAGCAACGTATTCGTCAATAATGCCACGCAGATGGCTGCGATGACCTTCCAGTGACTCAGTATTAATACGCTGAATTTCAATCAGCTCATGGTTGTACTTGTCAACGAAGGTGTTGTCTTGATCAAGTATATAGGCAAAACCGCCCGTCATACCCGCACCAAAGTTAACACCCGTGCTACCCAATACGGTAACGATACCGCCAGTCATGTACTCACAGCAGTGATCGCCTGCGCTCTCTACCACAGCGTGCACGCCAGAGTTACGTACGGCAAAACGCTCACCTGCACCACCGGCAGCAAACAGCTTGCCGCCGGTTGCACCGTAGAGACAGGTATTACCCATAATACTGGTAGCCTGACTCGCAAAAGTAGAACCGGCTGGTGGGCGAATCACAATTTTGCCACCGGCCATGCCTTTACCTACGTAGTCGTTGGCATCACCCTCCAGGTACAACTCAAGACCACCGGCATTCCACACACCAAAACTCTGCCCGGCAATACCTTTCAGGTTTAGTTTGACAGGCTTGTCAGCCATGCCCTGATTACCGTAGCGCTTGGCAATTTCACCACTTAAACGGGCGCCAATAGAGCGGTCACAGTTGGTAATGGTAAATTCAAATTCGCCGCCCGACTTGCTTTCAATAGCAGGCAGCACGGCGGCCACCATCGCCTCGGCTTTTTCACCTTTGTCGTACGGCTGGTTGCGCGCAACCTGACAGAACTGCGGCTTAGATTCCAGCAACGCGTCTGTATAAACGATGCGTGACAAATCCAAATTCTGGTGCTTGCTGGTAGAGCCATCAAGCACTTCCAACAGGTCAACACGACCAATCAATTCTTGAAGGCTACGCACGCCCAAACGCGCCATCCATTCACGAGTCTCTTCGGCAACAAACAGGAAGAAGTTCTTCGCCATTTCTACCGTGCCCTGATAGTGATCACGGCGCAGATCATCACGCTGGGTTGCCACACCAGTAGCGCAGTTATTAAGGTGGCAAATACGCAAGTACTTACAACCCAATGCCACCATCGGTGCGGTACCAAAGCCAAAAGATTCAGCGCCTAAAATAGCGGCTTTTACTACGTCTAAACCGGTTTTCAAACCACCATCAGTTTGCACGCGAACATTGCCACGCAAATCATTGGCACGAAGGGTTTGATGCGTTTCAGACAGCCCCAGCTCCCATGGAGAACCAGCATATCGAATAGAGGTTAATGGGCTCGCAGCCGTACCACCGTCATAACCGGAAATGGTAATTAAATCAGCATAGGCCTTGGCAACACCCGCAGCGATGGTACCCACCCCTGGGCGGGAAACCAGTTTCACCGAAACCAGAGCGTCTGGGTTAACCTGCTTCAAGTCAAAAATTAGCTGCGCCAAATCTTCGATCGAATAAATATCGTGGTGCGGCGGCGGCGAGATCAGCGTTACGCCAGGCACTGAATAACGCAAACGCGCAATCAAGTCGTTCACCTTGCCACCAGGCAGCTGGCCACCTTCACCAGGTTTAGCACCCTGGGCGACTTTAATCTGAATAACTTCTGCGTTAACCAAATAATGTGGTGTGACACCAAAGCGGCCGGAAGCGACCTGTTTGATTTTTGACACACGGTTGGTGCCAAAGCGGGCGGGGTCTTCACCACCCTCACCACTATTGGAACGGCCACCCAGTGTATTCATGGCCTCTGCGAGTGCTTCGTGAGCTTCGGGTGACAAAGCACCCAACGACATCGCAGCCGAGTCGAAACGCCTCACAATCGAAGAAACTGGTTCAACCTCTTTGAGGCCAATGGGATTTACATCGGCTTTGATACCCAGCAAATCACGCAGTGTTGCTACGGGGCGCTCGTTAACCAGTGTCGCCACATCGCGCCACGCCGCATAATCGCCACTTTTAACGGCTTTATGCATGGCCTGCACAACATCGGGGTTGTAGGCATGATATTCCTGCCCATCAACATATTTCAGCAGGCCACCAGGATTAATGGTTTTGCGGCGCAGCCACGCATTACCAGCCAACAAACGCTGATCATCTTCAAGATCGTCAAAAGTAGCGCCTTGCAAACGGCTTGCTGTACCCTCGAAACACAAATCAACGACATCGTCCGACAAGCCAATCGCTTCAAACAACTGCGCACCGCGATAAGAGGCGATGGTTGAAATCCCCATTTTCGAGAGGATTTTTAACAGGCCTTTGTTAACACCTTTGCGGTAATTTTTATACGCTTCACCGGCATCAGAAAGCAGCTCACCCGTGCGAATCAGGTCGTTAATAACCTGATAACTCAAATAAGGATAAACTGCGGTGGCACCATAACCAATCAGCGCCGCCAGCTGGTGCGGATCGCGAGCACTACCGGTTTCGATCACCAGGTTAGCGTCACAACGCAAGCCATCCTTGGTTAGTCGATGATGCACAGCACCCGTTGCCAGAAGCGCCTGAATAGGCAAGAAACCTTCAGTCAAATCGGCATCTGACAAAACGACAATCACTTTGCCAGACTGAACTGCCGAGACAACATTGTCTGTGAGGTCACAGATGGCCTGACGCAAATTCTTTTCAATCGGGTTGTACTGCAGCGAAAAAGTAGCCACATCGTAACCAGGGCGCTCGCAGGCCGCCAGCGCCTTGAATTTGTCGGGAGACAGGACTGGCGAGGCCAAAATAATACGGTTGGCATGCTCAGGCGTCTCGTCGTACACCGACAATTCACGTCCAACACACGTTTCCAGCGACATCACTATCGCTTCACGCAACGGATCGATAGGCGGGTTGGTAACCTGAGCAAACTGCTGACGGAAGTAATCGTACAAACAACGCTGCTTGCCAGAAAGCACGGCCATAGGGGTATCATCACCCATGGAGCCTACTGCTTCCTGACCACTTTCAGCCAATACACGCAATACCTGGTCACGCTCCTCAAAACTGACCTGATACATTTTCATATGCGTATTCAATGCATCAGCCGACATCGCGGGTTCAACAGCATCATTCTCTAGCGTGGTTTCGATACGCATCGCGCGTTCCTGCATCCACTGCTTGTATGGTTTACTGTCTTTCAGCTGACGATCAACATCTTCAGTATGGAAAAGTTCACCAGTTTCCGTATCAACAGACAAAATCTGACCTGGCCCCAGGCGCCCCTTAGCGACCACATCTTCAGGCTTGTAGTTGTACACACCAATTTCAGAGGCGACGGTAATGACGTCATCTTTCGTAATGACCCAGCGCGATGGGCGCAAGCCATTACGGTCAAGGGTACATACGGCATAACGACCATCGGTAACCACCAACCCTGCAGGACCGTCCCACGGTTCAATATGCATAGAGTTGTATTCGTAGAATGCCCGCAAATCAGCATCCATAGTGTCGACGTTTTGCCACGCCGGCGGCACGAGCATACGGATAGCACGATGCAACTCCATACCACCGGTTAACAGCACTTCCAGCATGTTATCCAGGCTAGATGAGTCAGAACCCGTTCGATTTACTAGCGGTGCAATTTCAGAGACATCAGGTAGTATGCTCGATTGGAACTTTGGCGTACGCGCAACCGACCAGTTGCGGTTACCCATCACCGTATTAATTTCACCATTGTGAGCCAGCATGCGGAAAGGCTGTGCCAGCGGCCATTGTGGCAAAGTATTTGTTGAGAAGCGCTGATGGAATACACAAATCGCTGTCTCCAGCGATGGATTGGCCAAGTCTTTAAAGAATTTTGGCAAGTCGACGGGCATCATCAAGCCTTTGTAACTCACCACAGCCTCACTCAGGCTGGAAACATAGAAGGAGCTGTCGTCAGACAGGCGCTGCTCAGTCTTACGCCGCGCCACGAATAATTTTGAGCAAAATGTTTGTGCATCCAGCTCATCACAATTCACAAAAAGGTGCATAAAAGTGGGAAGTGATGCTGTCGCGAGAGGCCCTAGACAGCTTGGGTCCACAGGTACTTCACGCCACCCAGCCACAACAAGGCCTTGTGCCTGAATTTCCTCTTCAACCACTGCACGCTGTTGAGCGGCCACTGCGGCGTCACGACTCAACATGATCGAACCAACACCGTAGCGAGCAGACAACTCTGTGCCACACTCTGCCCGTGCAACTTCGCGCAAAAACGCATCCGGCTTCTGCAACAACAGACCACAGCCATCACCGGTTTTGCCATCGGCAGCAATACCGCCACGATGGGTCATACAGGTGAGCGATTCAATCGCCGTGGCGAGTAACTTGTGGCTGGTCTTACCCTTCAAATGGGCAATCAATCCAAAACCACAGTTATCTTTGAACTCATCTAATCGGTAGAGGCCTGTTGTCATACACCGTCTCTCAATTCTTTTAAACAGCTTGTAGGCTTTGTTGGAAAATGTGCCTACGTCCAGACAAAAAAGCCCCTGAAAAAGGGGCTTCTCGTCAAACGGGCGCAAGATATTACCTTTTAGGCCAGTGCATAGCAAGGGGAAAGCCTAAATAGGACTCAGCCAATCCCCATCTTGCGCACATCTTCGCCTATTTGCGGCTATTTTCTTTGATCTCCCCCTGTATTGCAGAGAGTTTCCGGGGCCAAGGGCCAGCCTTCTGCTGTACTTTCGGCAACCGAGCAATGGCCGCTTTTGCCAAAACAGAATTCGCATAATCACCCTCAACTACCACAAACCGCAAGGCACCGTTGCGCACTGCCTGGTATGAGTGCAGCGAGGTATTGTTCGGCTGCCGGGATAAAAAGTCGTCCAACTGTTTACGATTGGATGCAGCCATCACCTGCAACACATAATGATCCTCACTCAAGGCAAGCAACGCCCGCTCGTCACTAGTGTACTGAGACACCTCTTCCTCACCTTGCTCTATCGCCGTTATCGCAATTGGCTGCGCAGACTCTTCTTCATTGGCAAACCTTTCCTCGCCGGGCTCAAGAGACAGACCGACAGCAGCGGGCACCTCGTCGACATTGCCTTCACTGGCGCCCCCAGAAGGCGCCAAAGCACCATTATCAATAGTCGCCGCTTCTGCTGCATCATTGTGAGTCACCGAGGGAGACGATATGCGTTCATCCGCTACTGGCCGATCAGCCGACTCAAACAAGGGTGCACTTTCAGATACCCTCGATAGCGCTCGCTGACTTTCTTCACTAACGTCGCCGGCTGGCTGCAGTAAATGCCGATAAAACATCAACATCAAAAGGCCAGTAAGCAAAACAACCAACGACAATGCATGCCCCCATGGCAAATAACGCCCCATCAGCGCATTCAAGCGCTCGCGGGCAGACGAGGCCGCCGGTGGAGGCTGGTCCGGTGTCGGCTCAATACTCAAAGAAAACTCAAGCATCTTACGTGCCAGCTGACGCACGACACTCAAGTATGCACCGCCATTTAAAAAACCTTTTCTGAACTCGCGAAAATAAGCTGAGGAAGCGTCAACGCCGGCAGCATGTAATGTCCGCACAAGATATTCGTCAATCTCGCTATTATTAAGAGGCGCCAGCTCGATTCGATGCGCGTCTGTCGGCACCTCCACGAGGCCCAGCACCGAACTTGATCCCGACAAAACCAATCGAAACTTGCAGCCCTGCTCGCCCTGCTCTGTCAGCAAGCGCTCATGCAACGCCAGCAATGGCATAACTGCCCCGACTTCTGCGCTATTAAACTGGCAAATAATGATAAAAAGGCCAGAAGGCTTATCCGACAACGCATCAGCTAGTACGCCAATCAGCTCATCTATTGATCCATCAAGACGCACATTAACCGACAACTGCCGAGCAATGCACAACAAAAGATCCTCGGCAGAAGTGTCCGACTCAATGTCAACAAGGCAAGCAATATCATCCGGCCGGCCACTGCGACTTAGCTCAGCAACAAAAGCCTCACGCTCTTCACCGTCGTCACTGACCAGCATGAGCGGAGGCACACTGAATTGCACAAACTGCCCCGCCTCCGCCAGCAACTCTGAGCGCCCAGCACCCGGGTAAAAACGCAGACAGCAGGAAAACTCTGATAGTGCAGCCTGCAATACCTCGCGATGTTCATCTTCATTACGCATTTTCATCGTTCAGCCCCAGCCATACGACATGACACATGTATCAACTCACCGGCTTTCCCACGCGATCTACTGCTGGCAAGCCAGAATAGTCTCACGGATAAGCGAAACATCGACATCACTGGTTATCACAGCACTACCCAGTGCCTTTAACAATACCAGCCGAATGCGCCCATCAAGCACTTTCTTGTCAACAGACATCAATGACAAAAACTGTTCAACCGTCATCTCTGCCGGGGCATTCAAGGGAAGCTTTGCTGCGCTCAGCAAACGGCGCACCCTCGCCACATCACTCTCGTCAAGCCAGCCTAATCGCGCAGAAAGATCGGCAGCCATCACCGTTCCAATCGCCACAGCCTCGCCATGTAACCAAGTACCATACCCTTGCGCAGTCTCAATGGCGTGCCCAAACGTGTGTCCCAAATTAAGAATCGCACGAACACCCCCTTCACGCTCATCCTTTGCCACCACCTCCGCCTTACAAGCGCAGGAGCGCTCGATAGCGTATGTGAGTGCACCGGCATCTCGCTCCATCAGCGCAGACATATTTTCTTCGAGCCAGCGTAAAAAAGTAATATCGGCAATCAAACCATACTTAATCACCTCAGCCATGCCCGCGGAAAATTCTCTGTCCGGTAAAGACGCCAGCACAGCCGTATCTGCCAGAACACACTGAGGCTGATAAAACGCGCCTATCATGTTTTTTCCCAGCGTATGATTCACTCCCGTTTTACCGCCTACAGACGAATCCACCTGAGACAGAAGCGTGGTTGGGATCTGAATAAAATTAATGCCGCGCTGATAACACGCAGCAGCAAACCCGGTTATGTCACCCACTACACCTCCGCCCAAAGCGATCAAGGTTGTGGTTCGATTGTGGCGATGGGTTAGCAGATGATCAAAAATCAAATTCAGCGTTTCCAGGGTTTTGTAGCTTTCACCATCTGGCAAAACCACGCTATCCACCTTTTTTCCCTGCAGCACTTTTTCGAGCCGAGAAAGGTAAAGTGGGGCAATGGTGTCATTGCTAACGATACATACACTCTGTCCCTTAATATAAGGCAGCAGGCATTCCGGCCTGCTGATAAGATTCGCACCAATAAAAATCGGATAGCTTCTTTCTCCAAGCGCGACGGTTAAAGTCTTCATAATACTAACTACTCAACGATAGGGAGGGCAAAAACACACGGGCGGGACTTTACCACACCCACAGAAAAGCCAGAAATCCGGCTTAGCGACATAAAACAAAGAGAAAGGAGAGAGGAAACCAGATGGCCCAGGCAAGACGGGCCGGCTAGAGATCTAACCGGCGAATAATTTCATCGACTATCGTTTTAGCACCAAAGCTCTCTGTATTCACAACGATATCAGCCACTTCCCGGTAAAGTGGGTCACGCTGCTCTAACAACTCGGCAATACGCTTAGCAGGATTCTCGACTTGCAACAAAGGGCGTTTTTTATCTTTCGAGGTGCGCTCAATCAGTCGTTGAATGCCGGCTGTTAAATACACAACGTTAGGCATACGCTTGAGAACCTCTCGATTCTGCTCACGCATAACGATACCGCCACCTGTTGCAATAACCGTGTTAGAGGCGCCCGCCAGCTCCTCTAACACAGCCGTTTCACGCTTACGGAAGCCACCCTCTCCTTCTACATCAAATATCCACGAAATATCCGCACCGGTTCGCTCTTCAATAACCCGGTCAGTATCGATAAATTGGTATTTAAGTACGGCGGCCAGCTGACGACCAATAGTTGTCTTACCGGCCCCCATAGGGCCGATAAGTACAATGGAATGTGTTTCGGACATAGATTAATCAGTTAACGAAGGCGAGAGTATCCGCGGGGTAATAAAGATAATCAACTCTCGTTTTTGATCGCTTTGTGACGTCTTCTTGAACAAATTACCAACGACGGGAATATCACCCAACAATGGCACTTTCGTCACACCATTCACGGTTTCGTTCTGGAAGATGCCACCCAGCACGATGGTCTCACCATTACCCACCAGCACCTTGGTTTCCAGCTGGGTTACGTCAATAATGGGAATATCACTGGCACTATCCACATCGCCAACAGTATCCTGATTTATCTTTAATGACATTATCACCCGATCATCCGGAGTAATTTGTGGCGTGACTTCGAGCTTTAACACGGCTTCCTTAAAAGATGTCGTTGTTGCACCACTGGCACTGGCTTCCTGATAAGGGATCTCTTTACCTGATTCAATATAAGCAACTTGTTTATCGCCCGTAATCACCTTGGGCTGGGAAACAATTTCAGCATAACCGGAGTCTTCCAAAGCGGATAACTCAAGATCAACAAAGAAATTATCGCTCAGCACGGAAAAGGCAAACGAACCAGCAGGATTCAGCACGCCGAGGTCAACAGCTGTTGTATCATTTAGCAACACCTCCTCCAGCTCTCCATCGCCATCAAAGTCAATAAAGTCACCGAAAACCATGCCGTCACCAACATTGATTTGGCGCGAACCACCAAAGCCAAAGCCATTGGTACCGCCATCAGAGACTTTATAACCCTCGACACCCCAGTTAACGCCCAATTCTTTGGTAAAATCAGTATTGGCCACGACAATGCGCGCCTCAATCATGACTTGGCGAATGGGAATATCGATCTGCTTAATCAACTTACGGAAGGCAGAAATCTTCTCCTCTGTATCAGTCAGGATAATCGAGTTGGTGCGCGTATCGACAATCGCACTGCCACGCTCAGAAAGAATACTGGCCGTGGTTGGGCCATCGCCTCCGCCCGAGCCTCCAGCCCCATCTTTTTTCTTATCAAACAGCTTGAACAACTCTTCTGCATCCGCATAAAGAATTTGCACAAATTCAGTACGCAACGGCGCCAGTTCCTGCAACTGTCGCTGGGTCTCAAGCTCTTGCCGCTCCCGCTCTGCAATTTCTGCGGCCGGAGCAACCATCAACACATTACCTACCTGGCGACTATCCAGCCCTTTGGTTTTTAGGACAATTTCCAACGCCTGATCCCAAGGCACATTATCCAGGCGCAAGGTAATCTTGCCCTCTACCGTATCACTGGCCACCAAGTTCAATTCAGTAAAGTCTGCAATCAACTGCAATACGGCACGAACGTCGATATCCTGAAAGTTCAAAGACAGCTTTTCGCCGACGTAAGCAAATTTACTCTTTAACTCTTCTTTTTCCTGTTCGGTAAGGGGTTTGACACTAATAACGTACTCGTTGTCAGCCTGATAAGCCAGATAGTCATAATCGCCCGCAGGGTCAATCGCAACCTGCGTATCACGACCATCGTACTTAACATCCACAAAGGTTACCGGGGTAGCAAAGTCGGTTACATCAAGCCGGCGACGTAATTCCTGCGGCAACTGGGTGTCCAGAAAGCTGACCAGGATTTTTCCGTCTTTTTCTTCCACATCGATAGATACATGAGGATCAGACAAATCGACAATAATTTTACCTTCGCCGTTTTCTCCACGACGAAAATCAACGTTGCCAATAGATGCTTTCGCCGCATCCACCGTGAAACCAGCACTACTGGCTAATGTTTTGCTGGGCCGAGCAGTAAAGGACTCCTCAGCCACTTTCTGTTTTTCACCCACCTCTACAATCAGCGAGCTACCGTCAAACCGGGTTTGATACCCTGCCAGCTCAACCATATTCAGGATCAAGCGCGTGCGACCACCTGCAGCCAACACCACAGCACTTTGCGCGTTGCCAAAAGAAAGTGGGAATTTTTTCTCTTTCAGGGCGTTATCCACACCGGGAAAATCCAACACAATACGCGCTGGCTGATCAACCACATAACCTTGTGGCGAGTCCGGCTGCTGATCAAAGTCAAGCTTCACCTCAAATCGCTGACCCGGCAGCGCAGAAAAATGGATATCCTGTAGAACGGTCGCCCAGGCACTCTGCACTGAAACGCTGGTCAACAGCACGGTGAGCGCCAACTTGGAACTCGTTTTTATCGAAGTCATAAAGTATCGAATACTCATATGCCGTTATTCCTTCTCTTTTAATTCCAGTGTTTTTGGCCGTTCCACCCAACCGTCCAAACCATCTGATACGATTTCTACCACTGTTATCTGGGTTGGAGCGGTGGCGACAACGCGACCATGATCCTTACCCATATAATTACCGTTTTTCACCCGATGCACGCCACCCTGTCCGTCAGTTACCAGCGCCCAGAGAACACCATCTTTCTCAATAGTGCCCACCATCTGCAAAGCGCTCATATTGAAGCTTTCAAGGTACTCTTTTTGGCGATTAAAATCCGGCTTTACATCACTTTTCTTGCCAAGCACGTAGTTTTTAATAATTTTAACCGGCGGGTCGAATGGACTGCGAAAGCTTGCCGCACTATAAATAAACGTTTTGTAGGCTCTAAAGACCGGCAGCGGATCAATATCACCGCCGGGACGACGGCGAGTTTCATCCATAAATGCTTGCAAATCGGCATTCGAACCACCCGAGCAGCCGGCGAGCAAACCAGCGGCCAATACCAAGCCAAGGGGAATAGACTTCTTCATTACTTACGCCCTCCCGCTATGGCCTGACCGCTAGGTTTTGCAGAATCACTCTCATCGGGGGATTTATAGCGATAGGTTTTGGCGTCAATATTCATGGTTAACAAACCTTCATCAGACGCTATATCATAATCGTGCAAGGTTACAATGCGTGGCAAACCCGCAATACCACTGACAAACCCTCCGAAGTCGTGATAGCTACCTTCCACCGAAATTTTAATGGGTAACTCCACGTAAAACTCCCCCACCACTTCCGGCTGAAGGTCAATACGATTAATTTTCAACCCACTCTGAGATGCACGCTCGGTGATATCCTCAAGCAATCCAGGCACCTCGGTATCACTGGGCAACTGCGACAACAAGGCACTAAAAGACTCATCAATTTCAGCCATTTGCTCACGATAGGCCTCCAAGTTTGCAGCATCATGGGCTTTGCGGCGGAAACTGCTTTTAAGCGTAGCTTCCTCCTTCACTGCTCGCTCATATTGCTCTTGCAAGTCTTTCACTTGCAAAAAATACCCAAGACCAATGATCACACAACAAACCAGTACCGCAAGAAAGACCTTGCCCGCCAATGGCCAGGTGCCAATCCGATCAAAATCGATATCTGACAAATCGATGTTATTTAATTTTTCTAACGTATCTTGAAGTGCCATGTCTACGCCCCCCCTTCATCGACTTTAGGCGTAGAGATCGAGATGGTCATTTCAAACTCATTCGGCACAAACTCAGCATCCTCATCAGCGTCATCAGATTTTTGTACCCTCAGAAGGTTAGGGTTTTCAAACCACTCAGACTCATCCAGGCGACGCATCAAACTTGAAACGCGATTGTTAGACTCAGCCACACCATCCAACCGCAAAATCTTGCCTTCTCTTTTTATAGATGTTAGGTACACACCATCGGGAACAGCTCTGACCAAACCATCAAAAACACGCACGATGAGTGGCCGGTTGCCCTGCAAGTCTTGAATAACGCGCATTCGCTCAATCAAGTCCTCTTTACGCTTTTGCAGCTCCCGAATTTCTGTCACCTGCTCTTCTAACTTGGCAATTTCAGTTTTGAGCATCTGATTACGCTGCGCTTGGTGGTCAATGCTGCTGTTCACTGACTGAATCCACAAAAATGCAGCTACAATCGCAATTACTGCGATGCCAGCCAAAATGGTCAGATATTCTTTCTTTTTCTCCTGGCGGTATTCGTCGCGCCAGGGCAGGAGGTTTATATTGGCCATTATTCAAACCCCCTTAACGCCAATCCAGTGGCAATCATCAGCGACGGGGCATCATTCGCCAGCGCAGCAGCGTTGACTCGGGATGACACCGACATATCGACAAAGGGATTGGCAACGGTGACTTGCGTACCCAGCTTTTCTTCAATCAAGCCTGCAAGCCCGTCCATCGCGGCAACACCACCCGCCAACACGACATAATCGATATCGTTATATTGACTGGAGGAAAAGAAGAACTGCAATGACCGGGTAACCTGCTGTACAACGGAAGAGCGAAACTGCTCCAGCACCTCCGTTTCGTAGTCGTCTGGCAGGCCACCCTGTTTTTTCGCAAGGCCGGCCTCTTCTGCAGACAGGCCATAACGACGCTGAATCTCTTCGGTCAGTTGTTTACCACCGAAAAGCTGCTCGCGGGTATATACGGTCTTGCCATTGATAAGCACGCTGAGCGTGGTCATGGTAGAACCGATATCCACAATGGCGATCACCTGGTCTTCCTGATCTTCAAATTGCGAGGCCAGCAAGGAGAAGGCGCGCTCCATCGTGTAGGCTTCAACATCGACAATCTTTGGCATTACACCAGCGTATTCGAGAGCTCCCACTCTTGAATCAACATGCTCTCTGCGGCAAGCCGCTAAGAGCACATCAACCTGATCCGGGTCACGCTCAGACACGGACTGCACCTCAAAGTCGATGGCAACCTCTTCGAGCGGATAGGGAATATATTGATCTGCCTCGAGGGAAATCTGATTTTCCATCGCGTCTTCGCTAAGATCTGCCGGCATCTCTATGACCTTGGTAATCACAGCAGAACCGGCAACAGCAACGGCAGCATTCTTGAGCTTGCATTTTGACGACGCCATCAATGCTTTGATCGTTTCGCCTACAGCCTCAATATCATTAATGTTTTTTTCAACGACGGCATTGGGAGGTAACGCCCTCACCCCGTAACTTTCTACCCGATAGTGGTCGCCTTGACGGCTCAATTCGAGTAATTTGACGGAGGTCGAGCTGATATCCAGTCCCACAACCGGCTTGGTTTTTTGTTCCAAGAAGCCCAGAATGCCCATTTTTCTATCTATTTCCGTGACTTAGATGAGTTTCATGTTATAGCACTTTAACTTCAGGCTGCAACAACCTTTTACATGTGTTCCCCTAGGCAAAAGGCTTTATAATTGGCCGCCGCCTAGTCACTTAACGCTAACTTATTAATAAATCTGGAAAAAATGTCTAAATTTAAACCAACGCTATTTTTCTGCCTTTGGTCACTTTTTGCAGGGATCGCTGCCTTGGGCGCTGCGTTCGCTGGCATGTACCTATACCTTAGCCCCAATTTGCCTACAGTTGAAACCCTCCGCGACACACAATTGCAAATCCCTTTGAGAATTTATTCACAAGATGACAAATTAATTGGCCAATTTGGGGAAAAACGCCGCACACCAATCGCTTACAACGACATTCCAAAGCATTTTGTAAGTGCAATTCTGGCCGCGGAAGATGACCGCTTCTTCTCTCATAACGGCTTCGACCTGAAAGGCTTTATGCGGGCGGTTACGCACCTGATTCGAACAGGCACAAAAGGCCCAGGCGGCAGCACGATTACCATGCAGGTAGCCCGTAACTACTTCCTGTCTTCCGAAGTCACTTTTACCCGCAAACTCAACGAAATACTTTTAGCGCTGCAAATTGAGAGAGAACTCACAAAACAGGAAATTCTCGAGCTTTACGTTAACAAAATTTTTCTGGGCAATAGGGCGTACGGAATCCAGGCCGCCTCGCAAGTGTATTACGGCAAAAGCATCGATCAATTAACCGTAGCCCAATTAGCCATGATTGCAGGCATTCCCAAGGGTCCCTCCATCTTTAACCCGCTGGTGAACCCGGAGCGCGCACTGACCCGACGCAACTGGATTCTCGAGCGCATGTACAAACTCCAGTTTATTGACCAAGAAACCTATATTGAGGCCTCGAACGAACCCCTTTCAGAAGCCTATCACGGCTTCAGTCTCGATATGGATGCACCCTATGCCTCTGAAATGGCACGTAAAAAGGTGCTTGAGCTACTGGGCGAAAGCGCCTACACAGACGGCTTCAAAGTTTACACCACGGTCAATGCCACACTGCAAAAAGCCGCCCAAGAGGCAGTGATCGATGGCTTAATTACCTACGACGAACGCCACGGTTATCGCGGCCCCGAGCTACAGCTACAGCTACAGCTACAGCTACCACCACAGTATTTGAGCAGCTCAACACCAGAGCAAACCACGAACACAACATCAGAGAACCCGGATGGCAATACGGCCACCTCATCGACCATTGACACAACCCCTTGGATCGAAGCCTTACGCGAGATCCCCGATTACGGACACCTCCAGGCGGCCGTTGTCTACGGCTTCGAAGATAAAGACGTAAAAGCCCTGCTGGCAGACGGCCGTATCATCACTATCGGCTGGGAACAGGGCCTTTCCAACACCCGACGCTACATCTCTGAAAACCGGCAAACGTGGAAACAAAAAGCCCCCTCCGATTTTCTGGCCATTGGCGATGTCATTCGTGTGCAGGAGAAAAAAGCAGACTACTGGGAATTCAAGCAATTACCCAAAGCACAAGCTGCACTGGTATCACTCAACCCTACAGACGGAGCCATCCTCTCGCTGGTCGGCGGTTTCGACTTTTACAAAAGCCACTTCAACCGAGCTATTCAGGCGGCACGTCAGCCCGGCTCTAACTTCAAACCCTTCATTTACACCACTGCGCTAGAAAAAGGCTTTACGGCGGCAAGTATTATTAATGATGCTCCTATTGTGTTTGATGACGCCACACTGGAGAGTACTTGGCGCCCAGAAAACGACTCTGGCAAGTTCTACGGTCCCACCCGCCTGCGCGTTGCGTTATACAACTCTCGCAACCTAGTTTCTATCCGCCTGCTGCGCAACATGGGCATAGAAGATACGATAGCCGGTCTGGATCGCTTTGGATTTGATACTCACGATTTTCCGCACGACCTTTCCCTCGCGCTGGGAAGCCATAGCCTCACACCGCTCCAGGTGGCCACCGGCTATGCCGTATTCGCCAACGGCGGCTTTCGCGTTGAGCCGTACCTGATTAGCCGCATTGAAGATAATAACGGCGAAATTGTTTACGACGCCAATCCGTTAACGGCGTGTAACGATTATTGTCTGAAAGAACGTGAGGCGTTGACTGCCGTTACTACAGACTCTCTCTCAGCCGCCCCCGTAAGCGATCTCGAAGCCATGCTGCAAGCCGAACTGGAAGCGGAACTGGGGGACAGTGAGGCAAAGACCAATACACCCAACCTAACGACAGATGCAGATAACGAGGCAAATGCTATCGCTGCAGCAGAACAACCCAGCTTCCCACCTCTCGCGCCCAGAGTAGTGGATGAGCGCGTCATTTACATCATGAACTCGATCCTGAAGGATGTGATTCAAAAGGGAACCGGCCGTAAAGCACGCGTACTGGAAAGAAACGACATTGCCGGCAAAACCGGCACCACCAACGGCCCCCGAGATGCATGGTTTTCGGGCTTCAACCCCGATGTGGTCACCACCACCTGGCTGGGCTTCGACCAAAATCTAACCTTGGGCCGCAATGAGTATGGCGGTTCTGCAGCCCTGCCGATTTGGATCGACTACATGCGTGAAGCGCTACGCGGCAAGCCCATCAAGGCAGTACCACAACCTGATGGCTTAGTGACCGTGCGAATCAATCCTGAAACCGGTGAGCGCGCCAAAACCGGGGATCCAGATGCTATTTTCGAAACGTTTCGAACGGAATACGCCCCAAGCATGACGGAGTCATCCGGTGAAGCCCAAAACTCAAGCAACGGCGGCGATACCAGCCCATTACCGCAAGAGATCTTTTAACGGTCACTTTACTCCGGACAAAAAAAACGCCGGCATAGCCGGCGTTTTTACAAATTGAATACTGCTTACTTCTTGATACGACCCGCAAAGCGCTGCTTGAAGCGGTCAATACGACCACCGGTATCAACCACTTTCTGCTTACCAGTATAGAAGGGGTGACATTCTGAACATACGTCGATGTGCAGGTCTTTACCCAGGGTTGAGCGAGTATTGATAACATTACCGCAGCTGCATGTTGCAGTCATTGCAGTGTAGTTTGGATGAATATTTGCTTGCATGACGCTTGCCTCATTACTATCGTGTGTGCCGCCACCCGATCTACTGCCGAGCACCGCACAGCGGTTAAACTTTGGGCGAATCTAAAAAGAGCGCGAATACTACCAGAACCTTTTCCAATAGCAAGCATTTCCACCCGCTGGTATGACACAAAATCCCGCGCAACAGAAACAACAACAGTAAGTGAAAACGTTGACCAACACTCCCACAATATTAAATATTGCGTTACCCGTTCCATTGCGCAAAACCTTTGCCTATTTGCCCCCCTCATCACAGGCAAGCCCGCCTGTGGCAGGCCAACGCTACCGCGTGTCGTTTGGTAACCAGCAATTAACAGGTCTGTTAATCAGCATCGACAACCACTGCAGCTTACCCCTCGACAAACTAAAGGCCGCCGAAGTATGCCTCGACGAACAGGCAGCCCTATCTCCCGGCCTGCTCAAACTTTTGCTGTGGACAGCCAGTTATTACCAACAACCTATTGGCGAAGTCATCAGCACCGCCTTGCCAGCTTTGCTGCGCCAGGGCCAATCAATGGCACTTAGCCCCGTGGAGGGCTGGGCGGCCAGCCACACACTAACAGCAGACACGCTCAAAAATCTGAAAAGAGCACCCAAACAACTGGCATTGGCTAACTACCTGCTACAGACAACGACAGAAGAGCAGCGCACAAGCAGCCACCTTAACCAACTGGGGTTTAGCAAAAGCCTGCGGGATGCCTTGGTCGAAAAAGGCTTGATTACTCGACAGGAGTCATTGCCCACACCACCCGACAATCGCCAGCCATTGCTATCAGAAACTCCCCTCGAACTCACGGCTGAGCAAACCTCCGCGCGAAACCTTATACCGATACATAAATTCAACTGCACCTTACTGTACGGTGCTACGGGCAGTGGTAAAACGGAGGTGTATTTGCAGCTCATCGAAAAAGTGCTGCGCCAGGGTTTACAAGTATTATTGCTGGTGCCAGAGATTGGCCTCACCCCCCAGAGCTTGCAACGGGTACAACAACGCTTCGCCCGCACCATTTACAGCCTCCATTCCGGCCTTAACGATAGTGAGCGCCTGCAAACATGGAAGATGGCGAAAAACGGGCACGCCAGCATTGTGGTAGGCACCCGCTCAGCCATTTTTACCGACTTCAAACAGCTGGGACTGATCATTGTTGATGAAGAGCACGACCTCTCTTTCAAGCAGCAGGAAGGCGTGCGCTATTCTGCACGGGATATCGCCATCATTCGCGCTCATCACTTGAACATCCCGGTTGTATTGGGCAGCGCCACACCTTCAATGGAATCTCTCCACAATGCAGCGACAGGGCGTTACCAACTGGCACATCTGCATCGACGTCCTGGCAGCGCCACTCCCCCATCGATTCAGTTCACCGACATGCGCAACCAAACGCTTTATGGTGGGCTCACTGAGAGTACACTACGCGCCATCGAATCAACGTTGCAAAAGGGCGAGCAAGCGTTGGTCTTTTTAAACCGGCGCGGCTACGCCCCCACACTCATGTGCCACCATTGCGGCTGGGTAGGCCAGTGCCGCCATTGTGATGCGCGACTCACGCTACATCACTATCCAAAACATTTGCGCTGCCACCACTGCGACTTCCAGCGGCCGATTCCACGTCAGTGCCCGGACTGTCAAAACCCGCACCTACAAGCCATGGGACAAGGCACCGAGCAAACCGAAGACGTGCTACAACAACGTTTCCCGCAATGGCCAGTATTACGCGTCGATAGAGACAGCACGCGCCGTAAGAATGCTATGGCGAACCTGCTTGAACGCATTCATCAGGGCGAACCTGCCATTTTGGTTGGTACACAAATGCTGGCGAAGGGCCATCACTTCCCCAAAGTTACTCTAGTGGTGATTGCCGACGCCGATGCCAACCTATTCAGCAGTGACTTTCGCGGCCCGGAACGCATGGGCCAGCTACTCACCCAAGTAGCCGGCAGAGCTGGCCGCGAAGCGCTCGCTGGCACCGTGATTATTCAAACTTATCATCCCGACCACCCGGGGCTGGATCTGTTGGCGCACAAAGGCTATCAACCCTACGCTCAACAGATACTGACAGAGCGGCAATCGGCGCAGATGCCGCCATACAACCACTTGGCCTACCTGCGGGCCGAGTCAAAACGCAGCGACAATGCCATGCAGCTACTGCAACGCGCACTCTCGCTGACCAATCAGATAATCAGTGATTACTCACTCACAGCCCACCTATTAGGCCCCCTACCCGCGCCCGTTGAAAAAAAGAATGATCGGTTTCGCTATCTACTGCAGATCAACAGCCCTAAGCGCCCTCACCTACAACAACTGTTGTCTCTATTGATCGCTGCGCTGGAAACAGAAGCTCTCGCCAAGCGCTGCCGCTGGAACGTTGATGTAGACCCTCAAGAACAATCATAAGAGTACTATTAGTAAGGCAAGCTAATAGATCGCCTTATCTATGTGATTGCGCGCGCTGGAAATGCCCGCGGAATGTTACGCCCCCCTTACTACTCCCAATGCTTACATTGGCCCGCGGCCAATGGCGGCACATAGAGAATAGCTATCACAAAATAATAGCCAATAGATATCAATCATATAAAATCAATTAAATAGCGCTATCGAATAGCCATTTGTAACATAAGCACCATACTGAATGATTATCTAAGCCAACCACAGTAAGGAGCCGTATTTATGTTACAGAATCGCGAAGGCCACAATGTACCGAACGTTACCTTCAGAACCCGCCAAGACAACGATTGGGTTGATGTCACTACCGACGATTTATTCAAAGGCAAAACTGTCATTGTTTTCGCCTTGCCAGGTGCCTTTACACCGACTTGTTCGTCTACCCACCTGCCGCGCTATAACGAGCTGGCACCGGTGTTCAAACAGAATGGCGTCGATGACATAGTTTGCTTGTCTGTTAATGACGGGTTTGTGATGCAATCCTGGCAGGAAGACCAACACGCAGAACACATTACCTTTATTCCCGACGGCAATGGCGAGTTCAGCGAAGGCATGGGCATGCTGGTAGACAAATCAGACCTCGGTTTTGGCAAACGCAGCTGGCGCTACTCTATGCTGGTGAAAGACGGTGTGATTGAAAAAATGTTCATCGAGCCAGAATTGCCCGGCGATCCCTTTAAGGTCTCCGATGCTGACACCATGCTCAACTACGTTGCACCAGATGCCGTATTACCCAAACGGGTGACCCTGTTCAGCAAACCCGGTTGCCCTCACTGCCACCGCGCCAAGGAAGCACTGAAAGCCAAAGGGCTACACTTTGAAGAAATTTTGTTAGGTAGCAATGGGGTCAGCTTCAGCAGCTTGAACGCAGTGTCAGGTGCTGGCACCACACCACAGGTGTTTATAGACGGCCAATTAATCGGTACGGCCGATGCGCTGGAAGAATACCTGAAAACCTTATAACCCCCTCGGTGGCCGCAAGGCCACCCATCTTTCCATAGTACCAAACCTATGTAGCACCAAGAGGATTCAGACCATGCAACAACGCCAGGTTGACGTTGCAATTATTGGCGCTGGCACGGCCGGTTTAGCCGCCTACAGGGCCGCCAAAGCCCATACCGACAGCGTCGTGATTATCGAAGGCGGCCCCTACGGCACCACCTGTGCACGCGTAGGGTGTATGCCCAGCAAACTACTGATAGCCGCCGCTGAGGCAGCCCACAGTTACAAAACCACCAGCGTATTTGGCGTAGATTACCCCGCACCGATTATTCGCCAAAAGGATATGATGGCTCGCGTGCGCAGCGAGCGGGACCGGTTTGCAGGTTTCGTTATCGACAGCGTGGAATCATTTCCCGAAGCCGACCGTATTCGTGGCTATGCCACCTTTGTTAACGACACCCAGTTACAAATCGACGGCATGTTACTGACCGCCAAACGCATCGTGATTGCCACGGGCTCACGCCCAGTTGTGCTGCCGTTTATGGAGGCCGCAGGTGATCGTTTGCTGGTTAACGACGATATTTTTGAGTTGGAAGCACTGCCGGAAAAGGTCGTCGTATTTGGCCCGGGAGTGATTGGACTGGAACTCGGACAAGCTCTGTCGCGCTTAGGGGTAGACGTACGCATGCTGGGCGTGGGTGACGCACTTGGCCCACTGCAAGATGCCGACATCAAAGCCTATGCCTACCGCCACTTCAACAAAGAGTTCTATCTTGATACCGACGCCAAAACACACAGTGTTCACCGTGAGGGTGACCAAGTACTGGTGCGTTACACGCACAAAACCAAAGGCGAGATAGAAGAAGCGTTTGATTATTTGATTGCCGCGACAGGCCGCAGGCCCAATATCGACAAACTGGGGCTGGAAAATACCTCATTGACAACCAATGAGCGCGGCATGCCTGACGTTGACCCATTTACCCTGCAAACCCTGAATAACGCAGGCAAAGGCACCTCAATTTTTATCGCAGGCGACGCCAACAACTATCTACCACTCCTGCATGAGGCAGCCGATGAAGGCAAAATTGCCGGCGCCAACGCTGGCCAATACCCCAGCGTACGGGCAGGCAAACGCCGCACCCCTCTGGGCGTTGTGTTCACAGAGCCACAAATTGCCACCATAGGGCTGTCGTTACCGCAAGTGAAAGAGCGTTGCCAAGCCTGTTATGCCACGGGTGAGATTAGCTTTGAAGATCAGGGCCGCAGCCGCGTGATGGGCAAAAACCACGGTTTATTAAAAGTGTATGGCGAACAGGGCACGGGGTTGCTGCTGGGTGCAGAAATGTTTGGCCCCGCCGCTGAACATATCGCCCACCTGCTCAGTTGGGCAGTGCAGGCTAGAATGACAGTATCGCAAGTGCTGGATATGCCGTTTTACCACCCTGTTATAGAAGAAGGCGTGCGGACTGCATTGCGCGACCTTAATCATAAATTGCACATTGGCCCAGCAGTGGTTGCCCGCTGTCTCGACTGTGGCCCGGGCGCCTGATTAGCGCCTACTGGCAGTGGCAAAACGCAAAGCCACTGCCAGTTCAGTAAAATACTTTTGCCAACGCCTCGTGAGCGCTTACACCCTGCCACCAGATTGATTACAATAAGCCGCCTCACACACCACAGGCTAGTTGCACTCCATGCCAAAAGATTTTGCAAAGAAAAAGCGCGCCAATAAAACACCCCCTCGCAAACAAGCCAAACCCTCTGCGCCACCGGCAAAACGCCAATTGCCAGGCTGGCTCTGGCTATCGACGGGTGCCTTGCTGGGCGCTTTCTTGATGTTTTTGGTCAAGCTGTCTGACGTACCGGCAAACAAAACCACGGCTCCCTCGCCCAAAGCCGCCGAAAACCAACCCAAGGCACTGCCAAAACCGGAATTCGACTTTTACGAAATTTTAAAAAGCAACGAAGTGGTGGTGGATGAACCCGACGAGGCTGCCAGTCAGAAAGCCCTGGTAGAATCCCGTGAATATATTTTGCAGGCCGGCTCATTTCGCAACAGCCAGGATGCTGACCGTATGCGCGCAGAGCTGATTCTTAAGAATCTTACCGCAACGGTGGAAACGGTGAAAACCGGCAATGGCCAAACCTGGCACCGGGTGATGGTAGGCCCGTTCACGTCACGATCAAAAATGGCCAAGGCACGCAGCATTCTTGCCTCCAACAATATCAGCCCGCTGCTGCTAACACGCAAAAAATCTGACAGTTAACCCCTCGTGGTGGCCGTACCTAAGTTTTCAAAAGCCAGCCACCACACCTTGAAATCTGCCTTTTCACCCTTATCTACTCCCTTTTCCGGCCCTGTTTGTGGGCTATTGTCGTAACACCAACAAAAGGGTTTGGCGTGGAACAATATCGAGGCACAACCATCCTCTCCATTCGCCGTAACGGCAAAGTCGTTATTGGCGGTGACGGCCAGGTATCTCTGGGCAATACCATTATGAAAGGCAATGCACGTAAAGTGCGCCGACTCTACAAAAACCAGGTGATCGCTGGTTTTGCTGGGGGTACTGCCGACGCGTTCACCTTGTTTGAACGTTTCGAAGCGAAGCTGGAAGCCTACGGTGGCCAGCTAACCCGCGCTGCCGTGGAACTGGCAAAAGACTGGCGCACCGATCGCGCCCTGCGCCGGCTTGAAGCCCTATTGGCGGTAGCGGATAAAGATGCCTCGCTGATCGTAACCGGTAACGGCGACGTAATTCAGCCAGAAGACGACTTAATTGCCATCGGTTCTGGTGGGCCGTTTGCCCAGTCAGCCGCAAAAGCTCTGCTGTACAACACAGAATTGAGCGCCCGCGAGATTGTCGAAAAGGGGCTCACCATTGCCGGTGATATCTGCGTGTACACCAACCACAACCACACGATTGAAGAATTGGATTACAGCGCAGAGTAATGGCGTGCTCAACCACTTTCCATAACACTGCCAGACTTTATTAACGAGTACCTTTTATGTCGAACATGACTCCCCGCGAAATTGTTCACGAGCTGGACAAACACATTGTTGGCCAACACGATGCCAAACGTGCCGTTGCCATTGCCTTGCGCAACCGCTGGCGCCGTATGCAGGTTGATGCCGATCTGCGTAATGAAATCACCCCAAAAAATATTTTAATGATTGGCCCTACCGGCGTGGGTAAAACTGAAATTGCCCGCCGCTTGGCCAAATTGGCAAATGCCCCCTTTATTAAAATAGAAGCCACCAAATTTACCGAGGTGGGTTACGTGGGGCGCGACGTGGAATCCATCGTGCGTGACTTGGTTGACATGTCGATCAAACAACACCGCGAACAGGAAAAGCAAAAAGTAAAGCATCGCGCCCAAGACGCCGCCGAAGAGCGTATTCTTAATGCACTCCTACCACCAGCCAGAGGTTCACACGAACAGAGTGCCGAATCAGGTACTCGGCAGGTTTTTCGCAAAAAACTGCGTGAAGGCGAGCTTAACGATAAAGAAATCGAAATTGAAGTAAGCGCCCAGCCGGTAGGCGTTGAAATTATGGCGCCTCCCGGCATGGAAGACATGACTAGCCAATTGCAAAACATGTTTTCTTCAATGTCATCTGGCAAAACCAAAAAAGCCAAAATGACAGTAAAACAAGCACTCAAACAGTTGTGCGACGAAGAAGCCAGCAAGCTGATTAATGAAGAAGAAACCAAAGCCAAAGCCATTGATGCTGCCGAACAAAACGGCATTGTGTTTCTCGATGAAATCGACAAGGTTGCCAAACGCGAGGGCTCTTCAGGCGCCGATGTATCACGTGAAGGTGTACAGCGAGACTTACTGCCGCTGATCGAAGGCTGCACAGTGAGCACCAAGCACGGCATGATCAAAACCGATCACATTTTGTTTATAGCTTCTGGCGCATTTCACTTATCAAAGCCCTCAGATTTAATTCCTGAATTGCAAGGTCGATTACCGATTCGTGTTGAATTGAGTGCGCTCACACCTGACGACTTTGAACGCATTCTGAAAGAACCTAATGCGTCGCTTACCGAGCAACACGAGGCCCTACTACGCACCGAAGGTATCCAGTTGTCGTTCACCACCGATGGGATTCGACGTATTGCCGAAACCGCGTACGAAGTCAACGAACGTACCGAAAATATTGGCGCACGCCGTCTACATACTGTACTGGAACGCTTGCTGGAAGAAATTTCCTTTGAAGCCGCAGACAACGCCAAAGAGATTCAGATTGACGCGACCTATGTCGACAAACACTTAGGCGAACTGGCGCAAGACGAAGATCTGAGCCGCTTTATTCTTTAATACGCTTGGGCCTGGCGCTCACCGGGCCCACCCTATTGCAGATCCATTATGTCTATCACACCCAGCAAGATTAAATTACACCGCAGTGAACAACGGCTCGAACTGACCTTCGATGGCAACACCTATTCACTAACGGCAGAATTTTTGCGGGTGCATTCACCCTCTGCGGAGGTGCGTGGACACGGCCCCAATCAAGCCGTACTGCAAGCTGGAAAAAAAGACGTAGGCATCGAAAAAATCGCGATGGCTGGCAATTACGCCATTCAACTGTATTTTTCTGATGGCCACGATTCAGGCATTTACAGTTGGGAATATCTACACACACTGTGCCTACAAAAAGATGACTATTGGCAAGCCTACCTTCATGCCTTACACGATGCAGGACAAAGCCGCGATCCCCAAACACAAATTGTGCGTATACTGCCGTCGTCTACAAACAAACATTAACCCTGCTGTAACAACGTTGCCGACAAAATAGCGTCAGTTTGTTATTCAGAGCAGTGCTCAAACCCATTACACTAGAGCCCAAACTCTCCGCACTTATCATTTTTCTGGTTACAGAACCACCACATTTCCGTTAGACATATTTACGTCGTGACGATATGACATTGTGGTGGTCATGGTAATTTCATTAATGAACACACTGACACTCAGCCCAGGCTGTGCGCGTTGATGCTGAGTAAGGGAAACCTGTCGCACTTCAAACTTGATACTAGGCATCGGTATTAACGTGCTCGGTGGCATGCTGATGACCACGCTATTGGCGCCGGTACTGGTGCGCTGGCTTGATCTCGCTGTACAATCGCTGCGCGAACGATTCCACCGTTATTTTTCCAAATCACACAGCAAGTAATATAGATAGGCCAGCAATGACCAACCAGACCACTTATGGCGACAAAACACCGGTTAACCCATTGCGACGTTTCTGGAATGCCACTCGCTATTCCATGAAAGGGCTGCGCAACTCATTTCGCTACGAACAAGCGTTTCGGCTGGAGGTCTATGCACTGGCTGCAGCCATTCCACTGGCCATTGTGCTGGGCGAGTCTGCACTGGAACGCCTGATTTTAATCAGCAGCGTAATCCTGGTGATGATTGTTGAACTACTCAACACCGGTATCGAAATGGTGGTCGACCGGGTGGGCCTTGAGCACCACGAGCTTTCTGGCCGCGCCAAGGACGCCGCCTCGGCGGCGGTATTTCTCAGCATTCTACTAACTCTGTCGATATGGGCTACCATCCTCACCATTACCGTATAAACAAGGCTGCCAGTGAGGGCCTCGGCATGTACAATAACGGTTTTTAATCTGGCTGGGGCGCAACATGAGCGGTGAAGAAACGACACACTTTGGCTTTGAGCAGGTAAGAACCGACGAAAAAGCTGGCAAGGTTGCTGGCGTATTTCACTCTGTTGCCGCCAAATACGACCTGATGAACGACCTCATGTCAGGTGGTGTACACAGACTCTGGAAGCGGTTTACCATTGAAGTGTCTGGCGTGCGCCCTGGCAACCGGGTACTGGATATTGCCGGTGGTACCGGTGATTTGAGTTACAAGTTTGCCCGCCTGGTCGGCCCCGAAGGCCAGGTAGTGCTCGCCGACATTAACGATTCAATGCTCAAGGTCGGGCGCGACAAACTCACCGATCGTGGCGTGGCCGGCAATATTTATTATGCCCAGGCCGATGCCCAGTACCTGCCCTTCCCCGACAACTATTTCGACTGCATCACCATTGCCTTCGGCCTGCGCAACGTGACTGATAAAGATTTGGCACTGCGCTCGATGTTACGGGTGCTGAAACCCGGTGGTCGCCTGCTGGTGCTGGAGTTTTCCAAACCCTCTAGCGAGCTGCTGGGCAAGGTATACGACCAATACTCCTTCAAACTGCTGCCGTTTATGGGCAAAGTGGTCGCCAACGACGCCCACAGCTACCGCTATCTGGCAGAGTCTATTCGCATGCACCCCGACCAAGAAACCCTCAAGGGCATGATGAGCGAGGCAGGCTTTGCTGAAACCCGTTATTACAATATGACCGGCGGTATTGTGGCACTGCACAAGGGGATTAAGCCTTGATAGACCCTACGCTGGTGACCGGCTTCACCGCCCTTATCGAGCAGGCCTGCAACCGTACCCTGGCCTACGACCCGGCAACTCAGCGTAAACTGGCACGCATGGCCGGCCAGATATTGGCCGTTGAATCAACAGTACCGGCACTGAGTTTCTATATTGCACCCCAGGCCGATGGCACACTGACGCTGATGAATCATTTCGACGGAGCAGTTACCACCCGGATTCGCGGCCGCCTGCCAGACTTAATGAGCCTGCTGTTCAGTCATGGCCAAAGCACTAGCCTAAGCCAGCACAATATTGATGTGATTGGCAGCACCAGCCTGTTGATCGACCTTCAAGCTCTATTTCAAACCATTGATATCGACTGGGAAGATGCGATCGAGGCCCGGTTTGGTAACCTTATCAGCCACCCATTGGCACAAGGTATACGCCAGGCAACCCGGTTTATGCAGCAGCGAGGCGCAACTGCCCAGCGACTGACAGCCGAATATCTTACGGAAGAACTCAGAGTGATTCCCAGCCGACCCGAGCTGGAAGACTATTACCAGCAAGTTGATCAGTTACGCCTCGCCAAAGACCGCGCCGAAGCCACACTCCAACACCTGCAACAACGCTTGGCCCCGTTTATTCAACAACCGCCCTCTTCCGACCAGTAGCAAGGACACCCTGTGCTCGCGTTTCTCCGTTTATTGAAAATTTTACGTGTTGCTGCACGCTACCGTCTCGATCACCTGCTCCCCCGCAGCCCCTGGTACTTAGGCAGTCTGCTCTGGTTACTGGCACTGGGTAAAAACCCTGACCTGGGCCGCGGCGAACGGCTGCGACGGGCGTGTGAAGATTTGGGCCCGGTATTTATCAAATTCGGGCAGTTGCTCTCGACCCGACCCGATGTGGTTCCGCCCGATATCGTAGTAGAACTGGATCACCTGCAAGACAATGTCGCCCCCTTTGCCAGTGACCAGGTTATCAGCCAGATTGAAGCCTCTTTGGGTAAGCCGGTCGACCAGCTGTTTAGCCAGTTTGACACCCAGCCGCTGGCGTCGGCGTCGATTGCGCAAGTGCACGCCGCCACCTTGCCTAGCGGTGAAGATGTGGTAGTGAAAGTCATTCGCCCCAACCTTAACCGTGTTATCAATCAAGATATCGCGCTGCTGCGTCTGCTGGCCAAAGCCATCGAGCGATTTCTGGCCGATGGCCGCCGCCTGCGCCCGCAAGAGGTGGTGGAAGACTATCGTCATGTGATTTTCGACGAACTCAATCTACAGCGCGAAGCCGCCAACGCGTCGCAATTGCGCCGCAATTTTGCCGGTTCGCCTATGCTGTATGTGCCCGCCGTGTATTGGGATTACTGTCGTCGCGATGTGATGGTGATGGAGCGTATTTACGGCATCCCGGTTACCCAGCTCGACGAACTCAATGCACAGCACACCAATATGAAAATGCTGGCAGAGCGCGGTGTGGAAATCTTTTTCACCCAGGTATTCGAGCACAACTTCTTTCATGCCGACATGCACCCCGGCAATATTTTTGTCAGCCGCAATAATCCGCAGGCACCTCAATATATTGCCGTAGATATGGCGATTGTTGGCTCTCTCGACCGTGAAGATCAGTACTACCTGGCCCGCAACCTGTTGGCCATGTTCCGGCGCGACTATCGTCAAGTGGCTGAACTGCACGTACAAAGCGGCTGGGTACCGGAAGACACGCGCATTAATGAGTTTGAAGCCGCCATCCGCAGTGTCTGCGAGCCTATTTTTGAAAAGCCTCTAAAAGAAATCTCCTTCGCCCAAGTGCTGCTGAACCTGTTTCAGACCGCTCGGCGTTTTAACATGGAGATACAGCCCCAACTGGTGTTACTGCAAAAAACCCTGCTCAATATTGAAGGGCTCGGGCGCCAACTCTACCCGGATCTCGACTTGTGGGCCACCGCACACCCCTATCTGGAACGCTGGCTGAAAAACCGTTTTCACCCTAAAAGCCTGTGGAGTCAGCTCAAGCGCTATGGTCCAGAGTGGATGGAACAGTTCCCCTCCATGCCGCAACGCTTTGCTAACGCCCTGACCCAGATAGAAGCGCTGGGCGAGATGACACCGGCACTCGCCAACGCCGCCCAGGCACTGGCCCAGCGCCAGAGCAAACGCCAGCAGTACAAACGCCGCAGCCTGATTGCACTGGCAGCCCTTGCTGGCGCCATAGGCTTTGCCGTGCCCTCACTACAAGCGGTGATTAACCCTATTCCGTGGCAAACATGGTTTTTGCTCGCCATAGGCGCAACCGCCTGGGTTATGAGGTAAACTAACCGGCGCTAACGTATTATCGGGATAACCCTTGTTATGTCTGAATTAATCACTGCTATATCCGATGACGCGATCGCTACCATCAAGTGGAACGATCAAGGCCTGGCACCGGCTATTGCCCAGGATTACGAAACTGGCCGTATTCTGATGATGGCCTGGATGAACGCTGAAGCCCTGCGCAGCACGGCTGAAGACGGGGTGGCTGTTTACTGGTCGCGTTCGCGCCAGAAGTTCTGGCGCAAAGGTGAATCCTCCGGACATGTACAGAAAGTACGTGAAATCCGCCTCGACTGTGATGCCGATGTTATCGTACTGATGGTAGAACAAATCGGCGGTATTGCCTGTCACACCGGGCGCACATCGTGCTTCTATCGCGTGCTGCGCGAAGGCGACTGGCAAACCGTTGAACCGGTAAAGAAAGATCCAAAAGAGATTTATTCATGAGCGATATTTTGCAACAGCTGACAACGATTCTTGAGCAGCGCAAACAGTCTGCCGACGCCTCATCGTCTTACGTCGCCAGCCTGCACGCCAAAGGGCTCAGCAAAATTTTGCAAAAAGTCGGTGAGGAAAGCGCCGAAACCATTATTGCCGCAAAGGATGCCGAACACAGCGGCGACAATAGCCAGGTAATATATGAAACCGCCGACTTGTGGTTTCATACGCTGGTCATGTTGTCGCACCTGGGCGAAGACGCCGATGCTGTACTTAACGAACTGGCCCGCCGTTTTGGCATGTCTGGCATCGAAGAAAAAGCATCACGCAAACCTTCTTAAACACAAAATACATAGCATATTATGTGTCTTAACAAACCGGCAGTACCGGTTAAACAACATTCAATAGCTGTTACTGATCAGGAGTAGAGAGATGGGGATTGGTGGAATTGGTATTTGGCAATTACTGATCATTTTAGTCATTGTCGTTATGTTATTTGGCACAAAACGCCTACGTAGCCTCGGTGGCGATTTGGGCAGTGCCATCAAAGGCTTCAAAAAAGCTGTGTCTGACGATGAGCAAGCGGCAAAAGACGAAGAAGCCAAAACAGTAGACGATAAAAAAGTTGAAGACAAAACGGCCAGCGATACCATGCAAACGCAGAACACCGCCGATGCTGAGAAATCGGCAGAAAAGAAGTAAGTTGATCCCGGGTAAGGGTATAAGCTGTGTTTGATATCGGTTTTTTTGAGTTACTGATTGTTGCTATTGTGGGCCTACTAGTGATTGGCCCCGAGCGCCTGCCAGAAACCGTGCGCACCATTGCGCTCTGGTTCGGACGGCTGAAACAAAGTATCAGTGACACCCGCACCGAGCTGGAAAAGCAGATTGGTGCGGATGAAATTCGCCGCCAGTTGCACAACGAACGTATTATGAAACAGCTTCGCGATGTACGCGACGATGTGACTCGTACAGTAAACGACGGGATAATCAAAAGCGAATCAGAAAACAGCGGCCACGATACACACGCAGAAACGCCAACCCAAACACAGCATCACGAACTAGATACTCAGGCCGAACCGGCTAATGAGAATGACAAAACTCCTCGCCAACCTTAAGGACGAGAACCCTCTTCTCACATGACAGCACACGACCCGTTAAATACGTCTGACGATCAAGAACAACCGCTTATCGCACATCTGATCGAGCTGCGTTCACGACTGCTCAAAGCCCTGCTGGCCATCGCCGTGGTATTTGGCTGTCTGTTTTATTTTGCCAATGACATTTACACCTTTGTGGCCACACCACTGCAGCGTTTTTTACCGCCCGGTGCCAGTATGATTGCCACCGAAGTGGCCTCACCATTTTTAACACCGTTTAAAATGACCCTGTTTACGTCGGTACTGGTAGCCATGCCGTTTTTGCTGTACCAGATGTGGTCTTTTATTGCCCCGGCGCTGTACCGCAATGAAAAACGCATTGCCATTCCGCTGTTAATTTCTAGCGTGATGCTGTTTTATGCCGGTATGGCATTTGCCTACTACGTGGTGTTTCCATTGGTGTTTGGGTTTTTCACCAGCGTAGCGCCAGAAGGCGTAACGGTCATGACCGATATGGGCAAGTATCTGGATTTTGTCCTCAAATTGTTTTTTGCCTTCGGCTTTGCCTTTGAAATTCCCATCGCCACCCTATTGATGATATGGGCAGGCGTGATTACGCCAGACGGACTGGCGAAAAAACGCCCCTACGTTATCGTTATCTGTTTTGTTTTGGGTATGTTTTTGACTCCGCCCGATGTGATATCACAATCACTACTGGCGATACCCATGTGGTTGTTATTTGAGGTGGGTATTTTCTTTGGCCGACTACTGCACCGGCCAGAGCAACAGGAAGAAGATAGCGAATAAACGGTTGGGCATTACCCCAGGGCAATGCCCAATGAAAAACTACTTACGACAAACCCAGAAACAGCAGAATACAGCCCAGCACCGCCAGACCTACGGATTCTTTAGCCTTCTCCCAGGAAAAAAAACTGTAAAGATACGACAGTGGCGGCACAAATACCGTGCACAAACCCCAGTTGTAATCCTCACGAAACGAGACAATCAGCAATAACACCCAACTCGCTGCCAGCAGCACGATACCAAACATCATATACGCCGCCGATAATGGCTCCATAATGCACTCCTTAGTTATTTGTGGTGTCTGCGTACCACCCGACACGTGGTTGGTTCTGGGCAAAATACCCATCCAAAGTGTATAAGTTTTGATCAACTAATCAAGTGATAGGGTGTGCTGATTATCCCTCATCCCACGAGCGGCGCATTTCAAGATACAAAAACGACGCTGTCCAGGTAATCAGCACCAACCCGGTAAGCGATTCAATACCCGTTAAATAACGAATGTCGCCATGCGGCGTGATATCACCAAAACCCAGGGTAGAAAAGGTGGTAAACGAAAAGTATACACACTCCATTAAACTACCGGAAAAATTCCCGGCAAGCTCACCCCAGCCAGCACTTTTATGCATTAGGTAATAGGCCACCCCAAACACCCACACCTCTATCGAGTGCGCCAATAATGCGCCCAATACACCAATCACTATGCGATAGCGATGGCGTACCCGCATGCGAGGTATGGCCGTACACAGTTTGAATAAAAACTCGTAGTGCACCAGCACCACCACTGCGACAACCATGATGTTTACCAAAAAAATGCCAGCCATCAGCTTTGCAACATAAACGTAACCGGACCATCGTTAGTAAGACTCACCTGCATGTCGGCGGCGAAAATGCCGGTGCCCACGCAGGCATGCTGGGCCCGCAATTGTGCGACAAAATAATCATAGAGCTCTTCAGCCAACGCCGGTGGTGCCGCGCAGGAGAAGCCCGGCCGCATACCTTTCTCAGTCTCGGCTGCCAGCGTAAACTGCGATACCACTAACACGCCACCGGCAATATCACGCACACTCAAATTCATGCGTTGCTGATCATCGGCAAAAATACGATACCCCAACACTTTATTCAGCAGCTTATCTGCTGTAGCTCGGCTATCGTCTTTTTCTACCCCCAATAACAACAATATTCCTCGATCAATGGCACCAACCGTTTCACCCTCAACCTCAACACGGGCACTACTGACCCGTTGTATCAAACCTTTCAACGACAACGTCTCCTGTGACGGTAGTATCTTATCGGTGAATTCATGCCAGCCTTACGCCGACGGATCGTCTATTTGCGTTAAGCGATGGGCAACTTTTTCTGTGGCCCGCACCAACGCATCAACTATGCCTGGCTCGCGGGACGAGTGGCCCGCGTCGCGAATAATATCCAGCTCTGAATCGGGCCAGGCCTGATACAAAGCATAGGCGTTATCGAGAGGACATATCATGTCGTAACGGCCGTGCACAATAATACCCGGAATCCCCTCAAGCTTACCGGCATCGCGCAAGATTTGATTGGGTTCCAGATACGATTGATTGATAAAAAAGTGCGCCTCGATGCGAGCCAACGACAACGCCAGATGCGGATCGGAAAAATGGTCTACCACCTCGGCACTGGGACGCAGTGTGGCGCAACGCCCTTCCCAGAGCGACCAGGCTTTTGCCGCCGCCATTTTGGCCAGCTCATTCTGGCCGGTAAGACGCTGATAGTAGGCCTTCAGCATATTGCCACGCTCTGCCTCTGGAATCGGATGCAGGTAATCCTCCCAATAGTCTGGGAAAATTCGGCTGGCACCCTCTTGATAAAACCAGTGAATTTCTTCGTCGCGGCATAGAAAAATACCCCGCAGGATCATCGCCAATACCCGCTCGGGGTGCGTCTGGGCGTAGACAAGGCTCAGGGTTGAACCCCAGGAGCCGCCAAACAATACCCACTGATCGATGCCTAAGGTCTCGCGAATCACCTCCATATCGGCCACCAGTGCCTGTGTGGAGTTACCCTCTAGCTCAGCATGCGGGGTAGACCGCCCTGCACCACGCTGATCAAACAAAATAATGCGGTATTTCTCCGGGTCGAAAAAGCGCCGGTCTTGATGACTGCAACCTGCACCAGGCCCACCGTGCACAAAAACCACCGGCAACCCATCGGGTTTACCAGATTCCTCCACATACAGTTCGTGAGGTGCGTCAACGGTAATGCAGTGGGTTTGATAAGGCTTGATCTCGGGATACAAAACCTGCATAAGGCCTTCCTTTTCTGTTGGCAAGCCAGAGATGGCTCATAATAATCCGAGGCGTCATGCCCCGCGGTTACAGATTAACTCAGTCTGAGTTAATCTGTTGGCCTTTTCAAGCAAACATCCGGGTCAGATAATAGAACGCTAGTTTGGGATTTTACCGCGAAAACAGGAAGTGATTTATGCCCACCAAAGTGACGATGCAAGCCCCCTGCCCCTGGTGCGTAGGAGATCCATTGTACGAGCAATACCATCATGAAGAATGGGGTACACCACTGGCCGACGACAGCAAATTGTTTGAATTTTTGCTACTCGAAGGCGCCCAAGCGGGCTTGTCATGGATTACCGTATTACGCAAACGCGAAGGCTATCGCCAAGCCTTCGACGGCTTTAATGCAGAAAAAATCGCCCGCTACAGCGACAAAAAACTAGCCCAACTGGCTGAAAACCCAGCCATTATTCGCAATCGTCTGAAACTCGCCAGCGCACGGCAAAATGCCAGGGCTTACCTCAAGATTAAAGAGCAACAATCATTTGCCGAATTTATCTGGCAATTTGTTGATGGCACCCCGCTGCAAAACCAGTACGGCCGTATGAAACAGGTACCAGCTTCTACACCACGGTCAGACCAGATGAGCAAAACACTGAAAAAAGCTGGCTTTAATTTTGTAGGCAGCACTATCTGCTACGCCTTTATGCAGGCCACTGGGATGGTGAACGATCACCTGACCAACTGCCCACGCCACCAACAATGCCAAACCCAGGCAAAACACTTTTCAGTTAAGTGATCAATCTGATGACAATTTACATTATTCAGGCAGACTACACCCGGCCCGAGCACCAAGCTGCGATTCGCCAGTTGATGAACATCTATGCCATTGATCCCATGGGCGGCGGCACACCATTGCCTGCCAAGGTGTTAGAGGATTTACCACAAGCACTGGCAAATATCGGCACGGCAATCACACTGCTGGCCTTCGATGCAGATGAACCGGTTGGTTTGATTACCGGATTCTTGAGTCTGTCGACATTCAAAGCCAAGCCGCTGCTTAACATTCATGATGTTATCGTCATCCCAGATTATCGTGGCTGCGGCATTAGCCGCCAGTTACTGCAACAAGTTGAAGCCTATGCTGTCGAACGAGACTGCTGCAAACTCACGCTGGAAGTACTCAGCGGCAACCGGCGCGCACAACAGGTGTATCGCCAGTTTGGCTTTGACGACTATGCCCTCGACCCGGATGCTGGCACGGCACAGTTTTGGCAAAAGTTAATCTAACAGGATCATACATGGAATTTTTACGTAAACCCCGAACGCTATCTTCGCTGCTGCACCTTACCCTGCTCAGCACTCTAGTATTGACCCTGAGTGCCTGCCGCATGGAGATCGGTAACGGCGGTAGTGACGATGGGGACCCTACAACATCATCTACGGTCGGCGGTATCAGCCGTGGGGTTTTAACCAACGCCAGCGATACAGAAGTGAATCACGACAGCGATTTTTCGCTCAGTAACACTGCCGACATCACCATTGATGGCACTGCCGCCAGCAGCAGCCAACTGGCCAACGGCATGGTGGCAGAAATCCTGCTGCGCAGAAGTCCAGATGCCACATTAACCAGCGGTACCGCCTTTGCTATTAGCGTAGCCCATGCGGCTATCGGCCCTGTCACTCAGATCTCTCCATTACAGGTTTTGGGTGTTAACCTGCTGACGACCGCCGATACCCAGTTAAGTAATATCAGTGATGTTGCCAGTCTCACACTGGGAGATGTGGTTAAAGTCAGTGGGTATCTTGATGAAAACACCAATACCGTTTTGGTCACTCGTCTTGAAAAACCCGCTACCGCACCTGGCGAATGGCAGGTCAGCGGCACTATCAGCAACGTCGACAACGGTATCGGTTTCGCCATTAACGACCAGATGGTTACCCAAAACGGCGTAACCGTTGAAAACTGTGGCAGTGGCGTTAAAAGTGGTGACTTGGTGCAAGCAACAGCAACCGCCGACAGTGGTTTCAGCGCCGGGGATGACCTCTCAACGGTACTCACTGCTCGCTGCGTCAATACCGCCCTGCCGACTATCAGCAAACCGGAACATGACAACATACCGGCAGAAATTGAGGGTGTGATCAGCCGCATTGAATCACTTTCAGAGATACGGATTGGCAACCAAACGGTCCTTATATCCGGCTCAGAAAGCTATGAAGGCGGGAGCAAAACGAATTTACTGCCCGGTGCGCAGGTTGAAATTGAAGGTACGCTCGACACCCTGACAAGGGAGCTTACCGCTAGCAGAATAAAATTCCAGCAACCCCGTATGTCTTTGACGGCGCCTATCGACAGCAGCGATGTGACGGTCAACACTCGTATCAACAGCTTCGGCATGACACTACAAGCAACCCCACAAACCGACGACGAAGACTTGATCCTGGACACGGGGATCGCCGATCGACAGGTACAGGTGCAAGGTTTTACCGACAGTGACCACAATATTTATATGCTGCGTGTACGCGATGCGGGAGAACAAGATGATGAGGATATTACACTGAGCGGTGCGGTGACGCGTGCGGGTAACAGCACGTTCGCCATTCTCGACGTAACCATCAACCCCGGTAACGCCGACAGTATCAAAAATGCAGCTGACACCAGTATTACCAGCAGCGCATTACTGAATCAGCTAACCAACGACAGCCTGGTTAGCGTAACCCGCGCTACGAAAAATACGTCAACCAGCCTCGATCAGGCTGCTATCGCCATTATCGAGATACACAACGACTAGTCTGAGTGCTGCCTGCGGTTAATTTTTTGAGAGCGGGCAGCTGCTCAACCCAATCAGCTTATACAAAGGGCAAAAACCCCACAAACCGGTTACCAGCGGAATAATACCCACCAATCCCCACAGATAATGGGGCTGCATTACCACAAAACTCAACAACACTAATCCGAGTACAACACGAATAACGCGGTCGATTTTACCTACATTTTTTTGCATGATGCGCTCCTGTACTATTAGATCTGTTGACCCTAATGCTTGGCACATCATATAAGCCGTATCTATGGCGATTATTGATCTGCATCAGACACACAACCGAAAGCCAGCCTATGCCAGCACCTGCCGCCCTTTTTAGTATTGGTTACGCCACCAAACCGATCGACGAGTACATACAACAGCTGAAGCACTACCACATAACTGCGGTAGCAGATATTCGCTCGGTGCCGTTTAGCAACGCCTTCTTCGACTACCATCAAGGTGCACTCAAGCAGCATTTGCAAAAACACGGCATTCGCTATGTGTATTTGGGTGATGAATTAGGCCCGCGCTCCAAAGATGCCAGCCATTACAACGAGAGTGGCCAAGTACAGTTTGGCCGTTTAATGCACTCTGATTTATTTAAGCTCGGTGTTGAACGGGTACAAAGTGGCTTGAGAAAAGGGTTTCGCATTGCCCTGAGCTGCGCCGAAAAAGACCCCGCCATTTGCCATCGCAGCCTGCTGGTGGGCTGGGCACTCAAGCGCCACTATCACTTCGACCTCAAACATATATTGCACACTGGAGAACTGGAAACCCAAACACAGCTGGAACAGCGTTTGATGACCCTTACTAATACACTCCCTGATATGCTCACCCCAGAGGCAGAGGCCACCGAGCTAGCCTACCAAAGGCAATGTGAGTGCTGCGCTTACCGGCGGCCCGATACCGTGACGACCTAACGTACAAACAATCGCGAGGAGACAAATTCAATGGAAGCAAATTTTTGGCACCACAAATGGGGAAAAAATGAGATTGGTTTTCACGAAAACCAACCCAACCCACTGCTAATCAAACACCTCGCCGCGCTACAGCTAGCCCCTGGTGCCCGCCTGTTTATTCCACTGTGCGGCAAAACACTCGATATTGGCTGGCTGCTTACACAAGGGTATAGCATTGCCGGGGCCGAACTCAGCCAGCTCGCCGTTGACCAGTTGTTTGAACAACTGAATCTTGTGCCCGCGATTATCCAAGATGGCGAGCACCTGCATTACCAGGCTAAAGGTATCGATATATTTGTGGGTGATATTCTTGAGTTAACCCCATCTACACTCGGTGACATCGATGCCGTTTATGACCGCGCCGCCATTGTCGCCTTGCCACCGGCAATGCGCAGCGCTTACACGCAGCACATCGAAGCACTGACCAATGTCGCGCCGCAATTAGTAATAACTTACGAATACGACCAGAACCAAGCCGACGGCCCGCCTTTTTCGGTGAGCCTGAATGAATTAACCCAGAGGTACAGCGAACACTACCGCATTACAGTGCTGACGACCCAGCCCGTGCCCGGCGGGTTACGTGGCCAGTGTGAAGCTACTGAGAAAGTATCGCTACTCACACCGCTGACCAATGGTTAACTATGCAGGTAGCGCTTAATGGCTGGCAGCAGTTTGTCGCTGTCGGTAGATTTACGCAGGTAGGTGGGCGCACCCAGTTTTTTTGCCATACGTTTCAAATCAACCGTGCGGCCCTGGGTGTAAAGCAAAATAGGAATACAGGCTGAGTGGGTGTAATTTTTTAATTGCCCAACCAATGCGGTCTCTTTCATTCCTTCGATACGATGGTCAATAACTATTAAATCTGGTTGCAGTAACTGCACCAGTTCCAAGCACTCTTCAGCGGTATCGGCAGAGGTAATCTGACAAGCACCAGCCATTTGCTGATTAATAAAATCGACAGTATTGGCATCACTATCGGCTACCAGAATATTGCTGACCAGCGACAACTCATCAACCACAACCCGATTGCGCCCTTGGCGTTTTGCTCGGTAGAGTGCACGGTCGCCACATTGCACCAGGTCGGCCACGGTTTTGTCTTTCGTGTGCCGGGTAGTCGCGCAACCAATACTGGCGGTCACTCGTCGGCTGGTGGTAGAACCACTGTTTTCTATATCCAATGCCTCGATTGCTTCGCGAATAGCATTGGCAACACGCTTCGCCCCTTGTCGGTCGGTACCCGGCAAGAGCACCACAAACTCTTCACCACCATAACGCGCCAAAATATCATTAGGCCGATGCACGCATTGGCGCATAGCGTCACTGACCTGTACCAGGCATTCATCACCCACGGGATGACCATAAATGTCGTTAAAATGTTTGAAGTGATCAATGTCGATCATCAACACACTCACCGGCACCTGCTCGCGATGGCATTGCATCCACTGCTTTTCGCCAAAGTCGTTAAAGGCGCGGCGATTGTAAAGTTTTGTAAGCGCATCTTTCTGACTGATGTTTTCCAGCTCAAGGTTGAGGGTATGCAGTTCGTCACGCATTTCCATAATGCGCTGCATGGCAGCAATTTTTGCATTTAGAATCACTGGGCTAACGGGCTTGATCAAATAGTCATCGCCACCAGCCTCGATGCCCTCACGAAGGCTCTCATCATCATTACGGCCCGTCACAAAAATAATAGGCACCCAATGGTCGGCCAACCATTCACGCATCAGTCGGGTCGTTTCAAAGCCGTTCAAGCCTGGCATGTCGACATCCATGATGACCATATCGATCGGGGTATTGTCGATTAGCTGCAGCGCTTCTTCACCACTACTGACCGCCACAGGGGTGTGTCCGGCCTGTTCGATATACTTAATATGAGCATGGCGCAACGTAGCGCTGTCTTCCACCAGCAGAACTTTCATAAGAACGTCAGTTAATTCCTGTATTGCAAGCATTGCCATTGGAGCCGTTAAACGCCTCTGATCTCTCGCCCGGTAACCCCGACATAAATGCGCCAGGGCCATAGAGAGTGCAGGATATTTTGGCACGATCACCTTCCAACGCGCAAAATAGCACTAACACACACCGTATTCAGTGTTCAATTTAGCAGAAATTAGCCTGTAGGCGACAAAATCTCTCTTTAGATCGTTCGTGGCACACCTGTCACACCCACAGATCTATTCTCAAGCTGCCTTTGCGCCATGATTGGCTTATTATTAATCAGCGCCTAATACTAAAGTGTTTTGACACTACAGCTTTTATGCAGAAGCCGATATTCGACAACAATGACTACACAATAATTAAGGAGAGTTTATGCCCCCCAACCACCCGAAGGTTCCCAGCGATATCGAGATTGCTCAGCAGGCCAACATGCAACCGGTAGAGCAGATTGCCGCCAAGCTCGACCTTACCGCCGAAGACTTTGACCATTACGGCAAATATATTGCCAAGCTCAGCCGCGAAAAATGCCAGCAACTCATGAACGACGAACAACGCCGCAGCGGCAAGCTGATTCTGGTCACGGCGATGAACCCAACTCCTGCCGGCGAGGGCAAAACCACGACCTCGGTCGGGCTGGCAGACGGGCTCGGTAAACTCGGCCGAAAAGTGATGCTGTGCCTGCGAGAACCCTCGCTGGGCCCCTGCTTCGGCATGAAAGGTGGCGCTGCTGGCGGTGGCTATGCCCAAGTGGTGCCGATGGAAGCGATCAATCTGCATTTCACTGGCGACTTCCATGCCATCGGTTTAGCCAATAACTTATTGGCCGCAGCCATCGATAACCATATACATCATGGCAATACCCTGAATATCGATCCCCGCCGCATTACCTGGACACGAGTCGTAGACATGAACGACCGCGCACTGCGCCATTTGGTGGTAGGCCTTGGCGGGGTTGGCAACTCTATACCCCATGAAGGCGGCTTTGAAATTACCGTGGCCTCTGAAGTGATGGCCTGTTTTTGTCTGGCCAACGACCTGATGGACCTCAAACGTCGCCTAGGCAATATCATGATTGGCCACACCTACGACAAACAACCGATTTACTGCCGGGACCTCAAAGTCGATGGTGCCATGACTGCCCTGCTTAAAGATGCCATTCGCCCCAACCTGGTACAAACCCTTGAGGGCACCCCCGCCTTCATACACGGCGGCCCGTTTGCCAATATCGCCCACGGCGCAAACTCGATCATAGCCACAAAAACTGCCCTGAAACTGGCAGATTTTGTGGTAACCGAAGCCGGGTTTGGCTCTGATTTGGGAGGCGAAAAATTTATGAATATTGTCTGCCGGAAAGCAGGTTTCAGGCCTCAGGCAGCCGTTATCGTTGCAACGATACGTTCACTCAAAATGAACGGTGGACTGGCAAAAGACCAACTCAAGACCGAAGATTTACCGGCCCTGACTAAAGGCCTGGAAAACCTCAAACGGCATATTCGCAACATGCAAAACTTTGGCATTCCGGTAGTTATCGGTCTCAACCGGTTTTCGGCCGATACCGACACAGAAGTTGCAGAAGTCATACAGCGTTGCAGCCACCTTGGGGTGGATGTGATTGAATCAACGGTATGGGAACATGGTGGCGAAGGCGGGCGAGCGCTGGCCGAAGCGGTTGTAAAACTCACCCAGGAAAAACAGCCAGACTTTCGTTTTCTGTACAACGAAGAGCTGCCACTTTGGAACAAAGTAGAAGCGATTGCGCAAAATGTTTACGGCGCTGACAAGGTTGCTGCCGACAAGAAAGTACGTGACAAATTTCGTGAAATTCAAGAGGCAGGGTTTGGTCACTTGCCCGTATGCATGGCAAAAACCCAATATTCTTTCTCGTCCGACCCGAACCTGCTGGGGGCTCCGAAAAACTTTAACCTGCATGTTCGCGACGTAAAGTTGGCTGCAGGCGCAGAGTTTTTGGTGGTTTACTGCGGCGATATCATGACCCTGCCAGGCTTACCCAAAGTACCCTCGGCAGAGCATATCGACATTGATGAAACCGGCAGGATAACCGGGCTATTTTAGGGCCCGGTTAGTAACAACCCCTGCTAACGCAGGGGTAGAGCGAGCCTAAGCGCGAATCAAGGCCAGCAGTTCGTCGCGCTTAGCGTCCATCAGCGCGACATCTGCGCGCGACTCAACGTTTAAACGCACCACGGGCTCGGTATTCGACATACGCACATTGAAGCGCCAGTCGGCATAATCCACCGACAACCCATCAGTATGGTCAACCGACACTGCACCCTCGGCATATTTTTCCTCAAGCGAGGCCAGCAGGGTTTTCGGGTCCTCTACCGTACTGTTGATTTCCCCACTGCAGGGATAAGCCGCCATACGCTCACCCACCAGCTCGGCCAATGGTTTACCAGTTTCACTCATTAATTCGGTTACCAGTAACCACGGAATCATGCCGCTGTCGCAATAGGCAAAATCACGAAAGTAATGGTGGGCACTCATCTCACCCCCATACACTGCATCTTCTGCACGCATACGCTCTTTGATAAACGCATGCCCGGTTTTACTCAAGATGGGAGTCCCCCCCGCATCCAGCGCGATGGCTTGTGTATTCCAGGTCAGCCGCGGGTCGTGCACGACTTTCGCACCGGCGTGCTTGGCCAGAAAAGCCGCCGCCAACAACCCCACCACATAATAACCTTCAATAAACTCGCCTTTGGCATCGAAGAAGAAACAGCGATCGAAGTCACCGTCCCAAGCGATGCCCAAATCAGCACCATGCGCAATCACAGCCTGTTGCGTGGCAGAGCGGTTCTCCACCAGAATTGGGTTAGGAATCCCGTTGGGAAAGGTACCATCGGGCTCGTGATGCACCTTGATAAATTCGAACGGTAGATGTGGCTCAAGCGCATCAATCGCAGCACCGGCACCACCGTTACCCGCATTGACCACGATTTTAAGCGGTTTCAATGCGCTAACATTCACATAACCCAGCAAATGTTGAATATAGGCCGGTCTGCTGTCGAGCGTCGAGACGCTGCCCTTAGGCACATCCTCGAATTCGCCCTTTTCTGCCAAGGCTTTGATATCCAGCAAGCCGGTGTCACCGCTGATAGGCCTGGAACCCGCACGCACCAGCTTCATGCCGTTGTAATCAATAGGGTTGTGGCTAGCGGTTACACAAATGCCGCCATCTACATCGTTATTGAAGGTAGCAAAGTAAACCTCTTCGGTGCCACATTGGCCAATATGCAGAACGTCAGCACCACCGTCAGTCAAACCGTTCACCAGCGCATCAGTCAGCACCGGGCTGGACTGACGAATATCGTGGCCAACCACCACTTTTTTCGCCCCTAGAAACTGTACAAATGCCCGACCGATACGATAAGCAACATCTTCATTGAGCTGATCAGGCACACGGCCGCGAATATCATAGGCTTTAAAACAGGTTATCTCGCTCACAACCACTCCTTAGCCTTGGTAAATGTTTTGATAAACATAGTTGGTTGCCTCGACAAAGCCGTCGACACTACCGCAATCAAATCGGGTGCCCTTGAATTTATACGCTAATACGCAGCCGTTTTTGGCCTGAGTCAGCAGGGCATCGGTCAATTGTACTTCACCATTTTTACCGGGAGGGGTGCTTTCGATAATTTCGAAAATGTCAGGGGTAAGAATGTAGCGGCCAATAATGGCCAGATTCGAAGGAGCCTCTTCTTTCTTGGGTTTTTCAACCATGTCGGTGACCTGATACAAGCCTTCTTTCAACTTGTCACCGGCAATCACACCAAACTTGTGAATCAAATCATCTGGCACTTCCTGAATGGCGACGATGCTGCAACGAAACTGCTTGTACAGCTTCACCATTTGCCCCAAAACACCCTCTTCTTCCGACAGACACAAGTCGTCTGAGAGCACCACGCCAAATGGCTCATCGCCCACTAAGCGGCGACCATTGAGTATCGCATCGCCCAAACCCCGCATTTCGGTCTGGCGAGTCATGGAGAACTGCGCTTTGTCCATAACATCGCGAATACTCTCTAGGAACTGCTCCTTGTCAGTGCCGGCGATCTGATGCTCTAACTCATAATTCACATCAAAATGGTCAGTAATAGCGCGTTTACCGCGACCGGTTACCAAACCAATTTCGGTTAACCCGGCATCAATCGCCTCTTCAACCCCATACTGAACCAGGGGCTTGTTCACAACCGGCAACATTTCTTTAGGCATGGATTTGGTGGCGGGCAAAAAACGAGTGCCGTAACCGGCAACCGGAAATAGGCATTTTTTAATCATCAAACGATCCTTATCAACCAAAGTGACTGTCAGCCTACGAAGATACCACACTGTAAAAAAAAATGTTGTATCGCAAAATCCGCTCACAAGCCACGCTGGCGTGGCATGCAGGTTTGCGCATGCAGTTCTAGACATGTGCCCATAAGGCGGTAGAATGACCAGCCTTTAACTAGATAGACAGCGGTAATACGCGTGCTCAGCAGAACACCTTCTTGCCCTTGTGTAAATTTTCCCCTGAACTAGAGTCAAGCCAACTTATGGAAGCTACGGAACGTAAAAGTGCCTACAATCGCAACGAATTGATAGAGTGCGGCAACGGCCAGATGTTTGGTCCCGGTAATGCCCAACTCCCTGTACCCAACATGTTAATGCTGGATCGCATTACTCACATCAGCACGCAAGGCGGTGAATTTGGCAAGGGTGAAATCGTTGCCGAACTGGATATCAACCCTGACTTATGGTTCTTTCAATGTCATTTTCCCGGCGACCCGGTAATGCCAGGCTGCCTTGGGTTAGACGCCATGTGGCAGCTGGTTGGCTTTTTCCTGGCATGGAAAGGCAACCCCGGCCGCGGCCGGGCGCTGGGCTCAGGCGAAGTTAAATTTACCGGCCAGATATTACCCACAGCTAAGAAAGTGACCTACCACATCAATTTGAAGCGTGTTATCGAACGCCGCCTGATCATGGGTATTGCTGATGGCCGGGTATCTGTTGACGGAAAAGACATCTATTTTGCTCACGACCTGCGTGTTGGCCTGTTTAGCAACACCGAAACTTTCTAATGATCTGCAGTAAGGCATGGGGATATTCCCTGTGCCATAATGGTCAAAATAATGACTACTCAGCAGAAGCAAGACGATACAATAACTTAACCCGAAGAATGTAATGAGGTTACCTATGAAACGCGTTGTAGTTACCGGGATGGGGGCAGTTTCCTGCCTGGGTAATGACCTGGAAACAATTCTGGAATCACTGCAACAAGGGCGATCTGGCATCAAATTTCAGGAAGTCTATAAAGAAATGGGCTTTCGCAGTCACGTTGCCGGTAGTATCGACCTCAATCTTGCAGAACATATTGATCGCAAAATTCTGCGCTTTATGGGCGATGCTGCAGGCTTTGCCTACATTTCCATGCAGCAGGCTATTGCGGATGCCAACCTGAGCGACGACGACGTATCGAATGAACGCACAGGTATCATTATGGGCTCCGGCGGCGCATCCTCCGCCAACCTGGTGGAAGCCGCAGACATTCTGCGCGAGCGCGGGGTAAAACGAGTTGGCCCTTACCGGGTAACCCAAACGATGGGCAGCACAACCTCAGCCTGCCTGGCAACACCGTTCAAGATCAAAGGGGTCAACTACTCCATCTCCTCAGCCTGTTCCACCAGCGCGCACTGTATCGGCAATGCCATGGAGTTGATTCAGCTGGGCAAACAAGACATTGTTTTTGCCGGTGGTGGCGAAGAGGAACATTGGACATTGACTGCTCTGTTCGATGCCATGGGCGCTCTTTCCAGCAAATACAACGACACCCCAGAAAAGGCCTCACGCGCCTATGATGCAGACCGCGACGGGTTTGTGATTGCTGGTGGTGGTGGCTGCCTGGTACTGGAAGAACTAGAGCACGCCAAGGCGCGTGGCGCGAAAATTTACGCTGAAGTCGTAGGCTATGGTGCCACGTCTGACGGCTACGATATGGTAGCCCCTAGTGGTGAAGGCGCCATTCGCTGCATGAAGCAAGCCCTTACGACCGTTAACGGCGATATTGACTACATCAATGCCCACGGTACATCGACCCCCGCAGGCGACATTCAAGAACTCAAAGCCGTTCGCGAGGTATTTGGCAACAAGATTCCAGCCGTTAGCTCCACCAAATCATTGAGTGGTCATTCACTCGGTGCAACCGGGGTACAGGAAGCCATTTACTCGCTGTTGATGCTGCAACACAACTTTATCTGCGCCAGTGCCAATATTGAGAATCTCGACGAAGGCGCCGCCGGTGTCCCTGTGGCCCTTACCCGCCAAGACAATGTTACGCTGAATCGGGTAATGTCGAATAGTTTCGGCTTTGGTGGCACCAATGCAACCCTGGTATTTGAACGCTATCAGGGCTAGATCAAAACGCCAGCGTTTACCCATAAAAAAGCACCCATTGGGTGCTTTTTTTATGCTCTCACCTAGGCACAGCTAACCAATCTGCTGTAAACGATCCAAAATAACCTGTTTGATACTGGTGCGGTCCAATGTCGACAAATTGGTCAGCTTACTCAAGTTCAAACAGTGAAGGTGCAAGCAGGGTGTTTTAGCTTGTAACTCACGCAAATCACCTTTCATCAGAATAGGTAGTAGCGGGCTGTTACTGGGCCTGCGCTCATTAATGGCACGCATTCCAACGCGCAACGGAACGGGACGGTACTTGGCTCCCTGCCCTTTAAAAGGGATCAGTAAAAAAACGCCCCGTTTGCCGAGCATCTGCCCAGGAATCACATTTAAACCTGTGCGCTGAACCGCGGCCGCCGTGACACCCTGAAAAATATCGTGGTGGGCATAGGGGTTAGGCAGAATAACCAGCTTATGGTCTTCATCTTTGGGAAAGAAGATATTGTAATTGGAGTAAAGCTGCTCAACGGAATCTGAGTATACACAGAGCTTATTCTCGAACCCCATCACAAAGTCGCGGGCTCGCTGCTGCTCTTTAAATGCCTGTAAGTCCCATACCAGATCGGCATTATTTTTTTCCACGCTGCGCATTGCTCCCTAAGGGCCTCTTTCCACCTACTGGTATTCCACCACAGAAATACCATTGGTGTAGTTTGGCGGTTTTCAATATAAGCGATTGTCGACGATACATCTGGGTTACGCAGGGCAACCAGCACCGCCAATGTTGAAACGCCGCTATTCTACCGGTAAACAGGCCACCGATAATACCTTAGCGCACTTTTTACTACTCCTACTTTAGTGATAATGAACAACCACTTACCTTAAAAGAGGTCAACGCCGGAGTTGTTGTCAAGCGTTGTTGTCTTACTTGCTTTAGCGCTTTCTTCAAACACCTCATCAGCACGAACCTTATCTAACGCCTTCTCCAGCGCTGTAGAGACTTGACCAAAGACCTCGTCCACCCTCAAGCCCTCACCAAACACCCGGTTGGCGTCAGCAATGCAATTTTCAGTCACCAACTCCAGAAAATCTTCATGCTCTTGGGTAAGCGCCATCGCGGGAATGCGATCCTGAATCAACTCACCTGCCCGCTCTACAACATTGACAATTTCCTTCATTACTTTGGTGTAATCGGATTCCAAACGCGACATTACCGCGAAAACATCGGCCGACAGACGCTTAAGTGCGGCTTTTTCATCGAGCAGGCGCTGGTGATCGTCCAAGGCCGTCACTCTGGCATCCAAACCTTGCAACAAAGCGAACGTATTGTCTTTTACCGCCCCATAGCGCGTGGGGTCGGTAGGCATATTACGAATCAATAACGAACTGTTAGCAAAGTTCATGACGGTGCGACGGCCAAAGTCTATATAACGTCCAGAGTCTTTCAATTGCCAGAGTAGCTGCGACTCCAGGTCTTTGGTCATACCGTTGGCTTCCATATTTTTCACACCAAATCGGCTGCGCATCTGCAGGCTGCCGGAAATACCGTAATACTCCAGACCACGAAAGAACAACTGTCCCAGTTCATCCAGGTTGGTACACGTGTTCATTTCCAGTAGCAGTTGCAGATTGCGACCCAGATCACTACTACTCGAAATAGCCGCATGTGCAACACTGGTTGCGGCATCCAGCCGCCCCATTAATTGCTCGTTGGCAATACGATTAAAAATGGATTTGGAAACACGAGCATAGAGCTCATCAGGCGTAACATTTGTAACAAGAAAGTCGTCACAACCTGCATCAAAGGCTTTTAATTTATGCGTTAATTCAGCCGAACCCGACAACAACAGCAATGGCGGTATCGCATCCATCTCGGCTCTATCAATAGCCTTGGTAAAAGAGAGGTCTGGCTCGCGAAGTGTGGCTTGATCTACCACAATCGCTTTTACATCCGGCTCTTTAAGATAGCGTTCACATTGGGAGAGGTCGTGGGCCAGAACCACATCGAACTGTTTTGCCAGCGTCTCCCCCAGCGGTGAAATTCCTTCTTCGGCCAGTACAATAACCTTGTACATTAATCCTCCTGCCAACGACTACATTGGGTATTTTCTTTTCCGGGGTGTGTGAGAATATATTTAGTCTATTGAGCGCGAATAAGCCAATCGAACCCAAGAAAATAAGGAATCAAACACGCGGAAGGCTCTGATTTGTGAGAAATTAGGCGCCGATCCTGTGCCTGCCAGTCGATTACAAAGGTGTTATAGTCTGACAACATCAAATATCAAAAAGGGCCCCCTATGGAACACGAACGCTCTAATGACCTGTCAGCCGCTATTGAAAAAACCTTGGCCAGCGGCGCCCTCGATGTACCCATGCTACCGGAAACTGCCGCCAGAGTGATCACCCTAAGCCAGGACCCCGAATCGGACGCAGCACAACTTGCCCGCCTTATCCAGAGCGACCAATCACTGGCTGCACATGTGATGCGCATTGCCAATTCTGCGGCCTATACGCCCAGCGCTGCATTAGTATCGCTGCAACAAGCCATTACCCGTCTGGGAATGAATCTGATCTCAGAAATTGCGCTTGCCGCTTCTATCAATACCAAGATGTTTCATGCACCGGGTTTTGAACAGCGATTAAAACACATATGGCAACACGCGCTTGCTACGGCACTGTGGGCAAAAGAAATAGCCCGCCTTTGTCGCCGCAACGTTGAATCGAGTTTTTTGTGTGGTCTACTACATTCCATTGGCGACCCCGTCTGCCTGCAATTAATAGCAGAAAAAACATCAGCTAAGGACATACCCGATGCAACCATAGATACGCTACTCAATGAATTTGGCAACCGTATTACAGGCCAAGTGCTTAGCCAATGGAAAATGCCGAGTATTGTGAGAGAGTCGGCTGCTTATCTGAACAATCACACAGCCGCCCCCACCGCAAAAGAAGTAGCCGCTACCGTTATCGCTGCCGCCGCCATGGCGAATGCCATGCTGAATGAACACGAAAATGCCGTGGAAAACCTGCTACAACTGGAAGTACTTGAGGAATTAAACCTTTATAACGACGAAGTTCATACACTTTGGCAAAAAGCCGCACTGATTAAGTCCACCATGGAGGCTATGGCAGCGTGATGTACGACTACGATTTAGCCATTATCGGCAGTGGCCCTGCCGGCCAGAAAGCCGCCGTGCAGGCAGCCAAGGCCGGTAAAAAGGTCACGCTGATTGAGCGCGATAAATACCTCGGTGGTGCCTGCGTGCATCGCGGCACTATTCCTTCAAAAACGTTGCGGGAAAACGCCTTGCGAGTGAATCACATGCGTCGCAATGCAGAGTTAGCAAATTTTCAGTTGGCCGAAGAAACAGAAATGGCAACGTTAATTGACCGACTCGATGATGTGCTGAAAGCACATGACCAGTACATGCGTAACCAAATCAGCCGCAATCATATTGTCAGCATTCATGGTCGCGCCCGGTTTATTGATAACCACACATTGCACATCGACAAAGTACGTGCCGACGCAGAAACTATCACCGCCAACATTATTGTCATTGCAACCGGGTCGTTTCCCAGAGCACCCGACGACATACCGGTGGATCACGAATATATTCTCGATAGTGATTCCATTCTATCAATGGTCTATCTACCCAAGAGTTTAACCGTGTTAGGCGGGGGTGTTATCGCCAGTGAATACGCATCCATCTTTCAAGCATTGGGCGTGAAAGTCACCATGATTGATAAATACCCCCTGCCTCTGGGTTTTCTCGATAGTGACCTGACCCACACATTTGTGACGGCCTTTGAACATATGGGGGGGACCTGGATTGGAAACGCCACCATCGCCGAGATCAAATGGAATGGGCTTGATGCGGTGGTTACCACACTCACAGACGGGCGCGAATTTCGCAGCGAAAAACTACTTTGCGCCGCTGGACGCATCGCCAACGTAGCCGACCTTGACATCGGCAGTGCCGGCCTGGCACTCAATGACCGAGGCTTGATCAGTGTTAACGATCAACTGCAAACGTGCGTAGACAACATTTACGCCTGTGGCGATGTCATTGGCCCGCCATCGCTGGCTTCAGCATCCATGGAACAAGGCCGCCGAGCATCCTGTAACGCCATTGGCATTAATGTGGGCAGGCTCAGCCAAATGATGCCCGCCGGCATTTACAGTATTCCCGAACTTTCCTCTGTGGGCGTTAGCGAACAACAGGCACTCAAACAACATGAGCAAGTACTGATTGGCCGGGCTAAATTTGCCGAAATTGCCCGCGGCCAGATTTCCGGTACGGTAGACGGTATGTTGAAACTGGTATGCGATGCTCAAGGCGAAAAATTACTCGGCGTGATGATCGTTGGCGAAGGGGCAACCGAGCTGATCCACATTGGCCAAATGGCATTACTGGCGGAAGCTAATGTCGATATTTTTGTAGAGAGTATTTTTAACTTTCCTACACTGGCAGAAGCTTACCGCGTAGCCGCGCTGGACATTATTGGCCAACGCAGCCGACGCACAAATGTCTATTAAGCCTCAGCGTTTGCCGGTTTGGGTAAACCTTTACCCGAACCGAGAATAACTGCCAGGCCTTTAGTGTCTTCGAAACTTTCCAGGGCAATTTTCACGGTCATGGTTAGGGGTACCGCCAGCAACATACCCACGGGGCCTAACACCCAGCCCCAGAACACCAACGAGAGAAATACCACCAACGCCGAAAGATCCAGTCCCTTACCCATTAACCGCGGCTCAAGCGCATTACCGACGATAACGTTAACCAGCAGAAACCCTATCGCCGTAATCATGCCATCGCCAACACCAAGCTGTACCATGGCCAAAAGAACCGCCGGAATAGCGGCCAGAATAGAGCCCAACGTCGGCACAAAATTAAGGAAAAACGCCAGCAACCCCCACAGCATGGGATAATCAACACCTTGCACCCACAACCACAATACAATGAGCCCGCCGGTGAGCAAACTCAATGAGGTTTTAATCGCCATATAGCGATTTACGCTACCGTTAAAACGATTAACTGCTGCCAGACTTTTCTCGAGATTCCCTCCACTAATAGACCGCAACTTGTCGGAAAACCGCACCTCTTCTGCCAGAATAAAAATCACCGTCAGCAGAATTAAAAAGGCATTGGTCATCACATTGCCCAATGATGCCAGCGTGTTACCCGCCATCGCCAATGCCGCACTGGGGTTAACACTCTCACGCCACTGGTCAGCCGAAATGCTTACCCCAAAGCGCGCAAGAATATCGCGCAGGCTGCCACTTAATACGGCAAGTCGGGCCTGGTACTCAGGCAGATCCTGCCGAAAGGAATGAATTGACGAACTGAAAACTGCGCCCACCAACAGGCCAACCACTACCACCATGGCGATGACCACCACAATGGCTACTCCATTTGGCACACCTTTACTATGCATCCACACCAGTGGCGGCGAGCAAATAACAGCAATAAATAAAGACAGAAAAAACGGCACCAATAATGTTTCAGCGGCCTTCATTCCGGCCACAACCACAACAAACGCGGCAGTAATTAACAGAAACCTCGCCATGGGGGAGTACTGAGCGGTCATACAGGCATCCTTAGAGAAAATACACTAGTCCGGCAAAGCCGATAACTCGTCCAAAACAGCGTTAAACGCTGCCACACCTTGCGCATTAAATAAATATCCTTCTGCTGTCTCGCCTATCGCGGTTGCTTCAGCAATATCCAAGCAGCGCTGGCGAATATCTTCCAGTTGCGGGTTTTCACGCACAGGAATGTCCATAATCACTGACCAGTCATTCTCTGTAGCCTGACCAGTCACGACCAACGTCAATAACCGGATAAAGTGCGCTTTGGTGCGGCGATAATGCGGTGTTTTTACTTGCATCAGCAAAAACAATACAAGCCCAAACACGACCAGCGTTACCACCAGCGTCACTAGATAAACCAGCAATTAGACACCTCTCACGTTATTCAGCCCCAGGCCCCAGTGGCTGGCCATAACTGAATTCAACATAATTGCCATTGGGATCGCGCAGGCCGCAATAATAGCCTACCGGATAAGGTTCTTCACGTGGTGGCCATACCAAGCAACCATCTTTACTAGCCTGTGCGGCAATATCATCAACCGCATCTCGGGTTTCAACGGCAAAACCAAAATGACGATAATCATTTCCAGAAAGAACCAAATCCTCACCACCGTTCATCAGTACAAAAATGAAGTCCTTCTCCCTGCCTGACTCTGCCATCCAGACAATCTCTTTGTCACCGGAACGGCGTTGGTGCACGATGTCCATACGGCAATAGCGCGCATAAAACGTAACACAGTCTGTAAGTGATCGAACATGAAGGGCAATATGGGTAATCCGAGGAAACATGATTCTCTACCTCACAGGCTTAGCATTTTGAGCACCATAACAGTGCCTGCGCACCCGTTAAACTGGCGCGCAGTGCCGATTCATTGCATATTTTTGACAATTGCTTAAGATAGCTTCGACAAATACAATAAAAACTGAGCAAACACCCCTAACACAAGAGTGTTCCATCAGTTGGCGCGTTTTTTGCGTCGATGCAACGTGCGATCAGCTGTATAAACCAAAAAAGTATTAACGCCGTATTATGACTTATTACTCGCGTTAAGTAGCTTATATCTACAAATAGGCCGCACCATGACTAAACACAACGCGTTCCAGAGAGTGCAAGAGACTGCCAACATCGAAATATGGCGTCAACGAGTGTGTGAGACTTTTTGTCCACTGGAACTGGATTTTGCCAAAAGTGGGAACATTGAACTTGAGTTAGACAGTCGCGACTTATTGAAAACTGCAATCAGCAGCGTAGGTGGCAATGAAATTAATGTATACCGTCGCAAGCACCATATCAGAGAAGTAACCGACCCTTATTACCTGGTCAAATTCCAGCTCGAAGGCGAAGGGCTCGTTAATCAATACAATCGCTCGGCCATACTGACACCGGGTGATTTTGTCGTCTGCACCACCACAGATCCTTACGAGTTACATTTTAAAAACAAATATCGACAAGCCGTTCTGTCTGTACCTCATGAAACACTGCTGGAACGCTTTCCCGGCATAGACGACATGATTGGTATTAAAATGGACAGCTCTGTTGCACCACACAGTTTGCTCAGCCATTTTGTTAGAGACTTAATGTCGCAGGCTAGCAACATGAACCCCAGCATTTTGTCGCGCCTCGAAAGCAATGTTCTCGACCTGTTGGCCACATCACTTTACGCCGAAGCGAAGCCGCAAAAAAATGATTGCCGCGAAAAATTTGCCGGCAACCATATCCACGCCATCAAACGACTGATCAGCCTGAATCTCAGCAACCCACAGTTGTCTCCAGAATTTATTGCTCACCAAGCAAATATCAGCAAACGTTATCTGCACATGCTGTTTAAACCCGAAGGGATTTCAGTTTCCCGCTATATCCAGAAAGAACGTCTGGAAGCCTGCCGCAAAGCTCTAAGCGCGGAGGAATTTACACATATGTCGATGACCGATATCGCACTGGAGTGGGGTTTTTCTGACGCATCCCATTTTCATCGCTGTTTTAAATCGGAATACAGCATCACACCTCGACAATATCGACTACGCGAAATAAATTAAGTTTGTAATTTAGTTACACAAACGTAACCACTGAGCAATATCACTGGCGCTATAAACAAAAAAACCGGCACAAATGAAATGTGCCGGCAAACAGAGAGCGTTACTAAGCGAAATCAGTCGCCAAAATTATAGCTAACAGTGACACCCGCCCAACGAGGCGGCGCATAGACTTCTTCAGAAATTCCTAACAAGCCCAGATCCAGGTTATACAAGCGGTAGACTTCATCCCCTCCGTTTTTCACCCAGGCAGATACCTTCCAGGCATCATCTTCAGTCATGTAAGACACACTGGCATTCCACACAAGGTAGGAGTCTTCATGGGAGATTTGCGAGTTGGTTGCTTCAATAAACTGGTCGTCATTCCACACACCATCAACCTGCACAGCCATGCGCCCAACAGGGATAGACCACTCGTAACGAATCAATGAGTTCACACTCCATTGCGGGGCATTGGGAAATTCCGCTTTATTCAGGCCACCAAATACATCCGGCACGGCATCTACTTCAGAATCCAGATATGACAAGCCAATGAGAATATCCAGACCATCCAGCGGCATCAGCGTTAGCTCCACTTCACCACCGTGGGCTTCTGCATCAGAGTTTGCCACCTGGGGCGTTAAACCCAGCAGCGAAAAAGCCTGATAATCATCGTAATCGTAATAGAACATGCCCACATTCAAGCGTACATAATCTGTCAAATCACCTTTAAAGCCTACTTCATAAGAGGTAAGAACTTCCTCATCATGACGCAGGTTAGCCGGGTCTATGGCCGCAACCGTACCCAATGGGTCGATCGACCAGTTACCCCCTTTGATACCACGATTGTAAGAGGCATATAACAAGTGCCCCTGCTCCGTGGTGTAGTTCAACTGTAAACGCGCGGCGTAATCTTCGTAATCGATTTGATCGATACCATCAATACCGGCATTAGCAATATCAAAAACCTGCATTAAGGGTATACCGGCGCCACTTTCACTGTAGAATTGAGTGAAATCCAAGTGTTTATCATCGTCTGACCAACGCAAGCCAACCACACCGGTGAGGCTGTCAGTAAAATCATATTCATACTGACCAAACAGCGACCAGTTTTTTGCATCTAACTTGCTAAAGGATTGCTGGAACGCGGTATCGGTGGTTGCACCAGCGCCTTCAAGAATCACAGCACCTGCCACACTTTGTTGTGACTCAGTGGTCATATCCAGATAATAGAAGCCTGCCTGCCAGCGACTGCGTTCACCGTCACCAGACAAACGTAATTCCTGAGAAAAACTTTCAAACTGTGTAGGCGTTCGGTAAGGGAAGTAAAACAAACCACCAGCCGCATCTTCGAGATACAATTTATCCAGGTCCAGGTAGTCAGTAATCGACACCACTTCAATATTATCAGTCAGCTGATAAGTGAAGGTAGCTAACGCATTGGTAGATTCACGATCGTAACGTCCTTCAAGGGTAGAGGCATGCTCCAGCTCACCGGTTAAACGACCTGGCGCATTCACACCCAAGCCGGTATTCGGGTCGAAGGTTGCAAAATTGATACTGTAAGTGCCTGATGGCACATCATCATCTTTAGAATAAGTTACACGAAAATCACCGTTTAACTTATCACTGAAATCTACGTCCAAGGCGCCACGTATAGTATAGCCATTGGCACCGTGAGCATCACGAATACCAGGGGTTACCGATTTGGTGTAACCATCACTTTCTTCCCAACGAGCCGCCAGTCGACCGCGCACATTATCGGTTAAGCCACCACCAATGGCAGCTTCAACAGATTTTTTACTGAATTCAGCACCAGTGACTTCAGCGTAGCCATTGAGCTCGTCAGAATCCGCGCCACGGGTAATATAATGCACTAAGCCGCCCGTTGTATTACGGCCATACAGTGTGCCCTGCGGACCCCGCAACACCTCTACACGCTCAACATCAAACAATTGGCCGTTTACCGCATTCATACTGGCGATGTAGGCACCATCAACATACATGGCAACGGGCGCTTCCAGGTTATCTTGAAAGTTGTTCTGCGAAATGCCGCGAAGATTGATAATGGTAAAGGCAGGCGTCCAGGTTTGCAGCTGCATGCCAGGGATTTGCTGCGTGATCTCTGTGGTATTGGTTACACCCAGATTTTTTAGCTGATTACCACTAAACGCCGACACTGAAATCGGCACATCTTGCAAACTTTGTTCGCGTTTTTGTGCAGTGACAACAATTTCTTCTAACTCAAACACATTGGCATTTGCTAACGGGCTGGCAATCAGCGCCGACAACCCCATTAGAACAAGTGGCTTTTGGTTAAATTTTTTCACGATACATTATCCCCATTGATTGAACAGAATCTTGTTATTTGGTTACCCATTGAATACTAAATTAAGCACTTCTATATATCCTGAACCTGAGAGAACGCTTTTTTTGTACTAGAGTGAAGCTAGGTTCTTATTCAGAATAGACAAAAAAACATAACGTGCTGTAAATAAAGACAAAAACACTAGGCTTTTTGCTATGTACCCTCTCAGTCAATTTTTAAGTGCACGTTTATCCAAGAAAAGGCGTACAAACTCTGCTTTACTCGCTACTAATGCAAGGAGAAATTCCTTTATATCCATTAAATATAATAGCCACAGGCCTTCGAACAGAAGTAACGCTTATGAAAAACTATTCAAATATAATCAATGGCTTAGAAGCTAACACTGGTACCCCCACCCCAGTCATCAACCCTGCTACCGGCACCCCTTTTGCGACGGTTTCAGACTGTTCGAAAGACGATGTTAACCAGGCAGTAGCCGCCGCGCGCGCAGCCTTTCTTCCCTGGAGCCAGCTTAGCTACGATGAGCGTGCTGAGTATCTAATGAAGCTCGCCAAGGTCTTGGAAGACAACATGCCGGAACTAATGCAGTTGCTGACACAAGAAACCGGCAAGCCCATGGGAGGCCTTAACGGTATCGGTTCCGGCATGGAGGTGGGCGGTGCAATTGGCTGGACTCAGTACACCAGCACCTTGCGCCTGGAACCAGAAATTCTGCAAGATGGCGATGGCATGCGCCTCGAAGCCCATTACAAGCCTCTTGGAGTCGTTGCCTCTATTACCCCCTGGAACTGGCCACTGATGATTGCCATCTGGCACATTATGCCAGCCCTACTCAGCGGCAATACGGTGGTTATTAAGCCTTCTCCATTCACTCCGGTGGCTACGGCACGCTTTGTTGCGCTGGCCAATCAGGTTTTGCCCGCAGGTGTACTAAACTTGGTACTGGGTGGCCCGGAAATAGGAGCAACGCTCACCAGCCATGCAGACGTTAATAAAATTATTTTTACTGGCTCCACTGCTACTGGCCGCAAGATTATGGAAACAGCCAGTGCCACACTGAAACGCTTAACCCTGGAACTGGGCGGCAACGATGCCGGTATCGTACTGCCTGATGCCGATGTAGACAGTATAGCCAATGCCCTGTTTACCAACTGCTTCCACAACAATGGGCAAACTTGTGCTGCACTAAAACGGTTGTACGTGCACGATTCGCTGTATGACGCGGTTGTCAGCAAGCTCGTGGAAATGGCCAACATGGTCAAAGTCGGCAATGGTCTGGAAGACGGTACTGAGTTGGGGCCATTGCAAAATATTAACCAGCTGAATATCGTAAAAGACTTGGCCAAAGCGGCTATTGAAGAGGGTGGTACGGTTGTGGCGGGTGGTAAGCCAATTGACGGTCCTGGCTACTTCTTTGAGCCAACACTGGTAACCGGGCTCACTAACGGCAACAGGCTTGTTGATGAAGAGCAGTTTGGACCAATTGTACCGATTATACGTTATACCGATATCGACGAAGTTATCAGCCTTGCCAATCAGAACAGCAATGGCTTGGGCGGGTCTTTCTGGACCAGCAACATAGCCAAAGCGAGCGAGTTGGCCACACGGTTGGAATGTGGATCGGTGTGGATTAACGACCACGGTGCCGTCAAACCCAACGCGCCATTTGGTGGTATCAAACAATCTGGCATGGGCGTAGAGTTTGGCGAGCATGGTTTACGAGAGTACACCTCACTACAAACACTGCATATCCCCAAATAACGTAGCGCAGAAGGACGCAACGACATTGACAAACGATACGTTATCTTTCAATAAAATCATGCAGGTGACAGCGTTTTCTGTCAGTTTGCTGGCACTCGTTGCCTGTAATGATAAACAATCAGAAACCCCGACAAACACATCAGACGCAGGGCATACAACAAACGAAACGCCACCAGCTTACGATCCGAGCCTCCCTCCATTGCCGATAGAAGAAACTGGCCACGTCGAAACTTTGCCAGCATCATACCCAGAGAGTTGGATACTGGTTGATGAGGCCAACTTCTTCAATATGTCGGCGGGCAAAGTTATTATCCTTGATACTGCCGAAAAGGTAGACAGCAAGCGCATAAAAGGCATCATCGACAAGAGTTTTCTCGGCAACCTTACCCAAGGTAAAAAGCGTCCGGAAATTTATATTATCGAAACCTTTCAGGAGCGTGGCACCCGCGGCAAGAAACTCGATTACCTAACCATTTACAACAAAGAAACATTAAAAATCGTTAAAGAGATTCCATGGCCTACAGACCGTTTGCAGGCGCTACCGGAACGCTATTCCATGTCGTTGTCGGCCGATGAAAAGTTTCTTTACGTCAGTAACTTTACACCCGCGTCGTCTTTTACCGTGGTAAACCTCGACACCTATGAAATCGTCGGTACGGTAGATACGCCAGGATGCGTCTTAACCTTTCCTTCTGGTGAGCGCGGTGTGATGTCGATCTGCAGCAACGGTGGGTTGCTGAGTGTTGTGCTGGATGACGAAGGTAAACTGGCGTCGCGACACACGGTCGCGCCCTTTTTCGACAGTATGGAAACACCCATCTTCGAACATCCAGCCATTATTGATGGCATTGCCTACTTCCCCAGTTTCAAAGGCTTAATGCACGAAGTTGACTTACGCAACGATGTTGCCAAATACAAAGGCAGCTGGAACTTGTTGTCGGAAGATGAGCAAAAAGCCAACTTTCGCCCTGGCGGGTTGGTTTTGATAGACAACGACGATCAAGGCAATGTGTATTTGATTATGCAACCCAACGGCCACGAAGGTTCACACCAACATGGAGGTGATCGAATCTGGGTATACGATGCCGCAAACAAAAAACGTGTTGCCACCATCGACGCGCCTAAAGGTGCCCTGTCGTTAGGAGTCACTCGTGGTGACAACCCGGTAATGGCGGTTACCAATGGTGAACTGGCTATCGAGGTTTATAACACCAAGACAGGTGAGATTATTCGCACATTGACAGATCTTGGTACCGTAACCCCGTTACTTATCAATAAAGCTTACTGATCACCACGCTGGTAGAGGTCATTTTACGGCATGTTAATTTGGACACTTGTCACCGCATCAACATTATTCACCGCGTGGCTCTTTGTGAGTGCCGCGGTGCATAAACTTAGCCCAGCAAACCAGCTTTATTATGTAGGTGTGGCCGAAAACTACGGCATCAACAGCCACGAATTAGCCAAAGCAGGTGTATTAGGTACAGGTTTACTGGAACTGGCCATCGCAGCTGCGGTAGTGATTCCTGCCACGCAGAGTGTTGGCATTGCAATGGGGGTCAGTCTGTTAATAACCTATACGCTACTTATCGCCAGACAAATAGCCCAGGGTAAAGCCGGTATGGATTGCGGCTGTAGTGGCCCTGCGGGCCGCTCGGTAATCAGCCCCGCGCTACTGGTACGCAATCTGGTATTAATCGGTGTGGTCACACTACCAGTTTACGCACCGCTGCTACACGCCACACCCACATGGTCGTTTTGGTTATTGGCCGCTGCCACAGCCGCTTTTGCCATCATCACGTATGTGGCCGTTGAACAGCTGCAAACTAACACACAGTACATTTTAGCTTTGTCTAAAAAACGTTAAACAAATAGGCTAACAAGAAGGACATGATGAACAGTATTCTCGTTGTCTCAAACATTTTACTTTGGTGCGCCGTTGTCACTATGGCGTTTGTTATTTTTGCCCTACTTCGACAAATTGGCGTGTTGTATGAACGTGTAGCCCCAGCCGGCGCTCTGTCAATGAACCAAAACCTTAAAGTGGGGCAGAAAGCACCCGACTTGGCACTGCAAACAATCAATAGCAAAACCGTTACCATTGGTGGCATTCCAGCAAATGGCAAATCACAACTGTTGTTTTTTATGTCGCCAGACTGCCCTATCTGTAAAACACTGGTACCCTCACTTAAGTCTGCTGCAAAAGCAGAAGCAAACTGGATCGACACCATTCTTTGCAGTGATGGCAAAGAGCAGGATCACTCAGGCTACATCACACAGCATAATTTACAGGGCTTTCCTTACGTGGTTTCCGAACTACTCGGCAAAACCTATGGCGTTGCCAAGCTGCCCTACGCCGTATTAATTGATGAGCAAGGTATTATTGCCTCGATGGGGATTATCAACTCCAGAGAGCATCTGGACAGCTTATTTGAAGCGAAAGAACGCAAAGTGGCATCCATACAAGATTACCTGCAGAAAAAGTCCAGCGACGCGTCTGCCAATTACGTTGAGGTGAAGTAACCGTGAAATTTTTCGACCGTTTTTTTGAGAAAACTGCACGTGATGTCGCACAACGAAGCTCTCGTCGCGGCCTGCTAAAAACCTTGGGGATTTCACTCGTAGGCGCGGCCAGCTTTCCAGCGCTACCGGTTGCCCGCGCTGCCGATGGCAGTGCGCCCAAACATCCGCAAGATGAAGGCGACCCTGCGAGCTGCGATTACTGGCGCTATTGTGCAGTAGACGGTTTTCTCTGTGAGTGTTGCGGTGGCAGCTACAACTCCTGCCCACCCGGTACAGAAATGTCTACCATTACCTGGATTGGTACCTGTCGCAACCCGGTTGATGGCCGCAATTATATTATTTCCTATAACGACTGCTGTGGCACCACCCAGTGCGGCGCTTGCCTGTGTCAGCGTGACGAAGGTGACCGTCCTCTGTACCGTTCCGACAAATCCAACGATATCAACTGGTGCCTGGGCTCTTCCAGCTCGGTTTACCACTGCTCCACAGCAATCGTTGTTGGATTGGCGTTTGAAGAATGATCAGGTTCATTATCGCACTCTCATTATTGACCGGGTTACCCGTGTACGCGAGTAGCGAATTTAACCCTGCCCGGGCCCATTCTAACTATCAGATTTTCTGCCAGGGATGCCATTCACCAAAAGGCGGTGGCTATCGCGGGGTACCGGCCATGCAAGGGTTTATCGGCAACTTTCTAACCACCCAGCAGGGACGCGAATATTTGGTCCAAGTCCCTGGTTCTGCCAACTCTACACTCAACGATGAACAACTGGCCGAAGTTTTAAATTGGATAGTACTTGAGTTCGCTGACAACAGTACACCCCAACACTGGGAACGTTATTCAGCCAATGAGGTTGGGCAGTTACGGAAAACCCCGTTAATGGAAGTGCTTGAGTACCGAAAAAAACTCGTTAAAAGCTTGCCCATTAACAACAGTAGCGATCATTAATAACGATCATTAAAAAATAGACTCACACAGCATCGGGTTTACTATGAAACACAACAGCATTTTATTGGGTATTTGCAGTGCGGCCATCTTGCTGGCCTCTAGCCTCAGCTTTGCTGAGCCCAGTGCAATACAAACGTGTATTGCCTGCCACGGCAAAGACGGTCAAGCAACTAGCCCCGACTGGCCCAACTTAACTGGGCAAAAAGTGGAATATATGGTGCGACAACTGCAAGCTTTTCGTGATGGCAGCCGAGAAAATCCTCTAATGACTGCCCTGGTCGCCAATATGACCGATGAGCAAATGCAGGCAGCCTCAACCTATTACCATGAGCAATCAATCAACAAAAAACCGCCCGAAGCACTGAGCAAAGTTGGCCAGAGTATCAGCGGCTATTGTATTTCCTGTCATGGCGTACAAGGAAAAACTGTCAACACTGAATGGCCAAATCTGGCGGGACAAAATAAAAACTATCTTGTTACACAACTTAAAGCGCTGCGTGATGGTTCTCGAGAATCAGTGGTTATGAATGTCATCGCCAAAAATCTTACTGATGAACAAATCGAAAACGTAGCAGAATATTACAGCCAACTTATCCCTTAACCATCGCAGCGGCTATTGTAAATGCGGATATTTTCCTTCGAAGTTATCCGCATAAAATCGCTGTATCTGCTGCAAATCTTGTTCGTGATTACCACTGGGCACGAATAACTCTGGCACGATCTTTAAGGTTTTTGTTGGAAAATCCAATCCCACTAACAAAACCTTCACATCAGCTGCATGAGCAATTCGCAGAAAACCGCTCTTCCATTTTTCAACCTTTGCTCGCGTACCCTCTGGCGTTACCACCATCCAGCATTTTGGCAACTGTGCGTAACAGTCTGCCATCTGCTCAACAACATTCCTTGCCTGCTTGCGATCTACCGGCACAAAACCCGCCCACAAAAACAAATGTTTCAGCGGCCAGATAAAGGCCTCTTTTTTCATCATGATACGCACACGCAGCCCCAACGCTAACACCACTGAAAAGGCCACCACAAAATCCCAATTGGAAGTATGAGGTGCCGCAATAATCATAATTTTATCGTCACGAGGGATCACCCCTCTCACTCGCCAACCCAGACAGCGAAGAAAGAAACGACCGATAGCGCGAGTCAAGCCATTTCCCGCTTTTGGCATTGAAGTGGGTATAGAAGGGTGTAGCATGGCATTTACTATTAAGACTGAGGCCAGAAATATATCAGTTAGTGTTCTCGTGTTGCTTTGAATTCAACCTGCGGATGACGCTCCTGCGCTAAATTTAAATTAACCCGCGTTGGTGCCAAATAGGTTAAGTGCCCACCACCATCAATCGCCAGGTTATCCGATGCTTTGCGTTTAAGCTCCTCGATATCCTTGTGTTCTTTAGCTTCCACCCAACGTGCGGTAGTAACACTTACAGGTTCGTAGATGGCTTCTACTTTGTATTCGTCTTTTAAGCGATAAGCCACCACTTCAAACTGCAGTACCCCAACAGCGCCAACCACAATATCGTTGCTGTTTAAGGGAAAAAATACCTGTGTAGAGCCTTCTTCGGATAACTGCTGCAAGCCTTTTTGCAACTGCTTGGTTTTCAACGGATCTTTTAAACGGATTTTGCGGAACAGTTCTGGGGCAAAGTGTGGAATACCCGTGTACTTCAGCGGCTCGCCTTCAGTAAAGGTATCACCTATCTGAATGGTGCCGTGATTATGCAGGCCGATAATATCACCAGAAATAGCTTCTTCTACATGACTGCGGTCACCCGCTAGAAACGTTACCGCATCGGCAATTTTTACATCTTTGCCGATGCGCACATGGCGCATTTTCATGCCTTGAGTGTAACGCCCAGAACACACCCGCATAAAAGCAATGCGGTCGCGATGCTTCGGGTCCATATTGGCCTGAATTTTAAAAATAAAACCGGTAAATTTTTCTTCATCTGCCGCAACGGTACGTTCATTCGTTTCTCGGTCAAGAGGCTTCGGCGCCCACTCAACAAACCCATCCAGCATCTCACGTACACCAAAGTTGCCGAGTGCAGTACCGAAAAATACCGGTGTCATTCTTCCGGCAAGATATTCATCCAAATCAAATTCATGAGTGGCACCACGCACCAGCTCGATTTCTTCACGCACATCGTCAGCGTAAGCACCCAACAGCTTACTGGCTTCCTCGCTCTCTAGGCCTTGAATTTGAATATCGTCCGGAATGGCATGTCCCTGCCCAGATTTATACAGATGAATGGTATCGGTATAAAGGTTGTAAACACCTTTAAACTCTTTACCCATACCAATTGGCCAGTTAATGGGCGCGGCGGTAATTTTCAACACATCTTCAATTTCGTCCATCACGTCAATGGGGTCACGAATATCGCGGTCCATTTTGTTGATAAACGACAAAATAGGCGTATCCCGTAAACGGCATACTTCCATCAGCTTAATGGTGCGATCCTCTACGCCTTTTGCGCCATCGATCACCATCAAAACAGAGTCAACCGCTGTCAACGTACGATAGGTGTCTTCAGAGAAGTCTTCGTGCCCTGGGGTATCCAGCAGGTTTACAATTCGCTCTTTATAGGGAAACTGCATCACCGATGAGGTTACCGAAATACCACGCTCCTGCTCCATCGACATCCAGTCAGATTTTGCATGAGGCCCCTTTTTGCCTTTTACCGAGCCCGCCAACTGAATGGCTTGACCAAACAGCAACAGCTTTTCGGTAATCGTGGTTTTACCCGCATCAGGGTGAGAGATGATAGCAAACGTGCGTCGCTTATTGATTTCATTGACAAAATTGCTATCAGCCATACCGAATAATTCCTACTTTGTACCTAATTTTGTACCCATTCGTAAATTTCCCCATTTGGGGGCGAAAAACGCGTTATTTTATCAATAAACAACTGCGCTATAAATTACTGCTCCAGAACACTTTCCAGCTTACTCAGTTGTTGCTGATAAGCCTCTGGATTATCTTTCTTGAATTTCTCCAAGTTCAGAAGCTTCCATTTCACCGATGGAAAGTTCTGATAATCGTAAATCGACCAGTCTGGCACTAGGCGATTCAAGCTCAATAAAAAGGCTTTATCGTCACCACTCAAACTGGCTTTTACTGTTTCGATAAGTTGAAGCCTTGTGGCCTCATAATCATCGTAACTAAACTCAACCGTCGTCATGCCTTCGAACTGATTTTCAAAAGCCGTGCGCTGATCAAGTAAATGTGGATCAAGCATTTCGTGGGTCGGGCGATTACTGCTCACCAGCCCTAGAATAAACCCTTGCTTGATCTCCTCCGTAAAGCCCTCGTTTTCCAGCCCTTCATTTTCAAACAAGAGCTTTACATCAAATAAATCTCTTGGGTGCTGCCTATCTAAGGCTGCGCATAATTTGCCGCCATATAGCTGTGCCAACGGCACCAACGGCATGGCGCAAAAGGCATCGAACTGCTCTTGAGCAGCTTCACAAAGGGGCTCTTTATTCGGTTCGCCTAACAAGCCCCGCCCTACCATATTCACTTCAATCTTGATAAGTACACCGTGCTCATCAAGTTGTAGCTTACAAACCTTATCTTTGTGTTGAACCCGTATCGATGGACGCAGCGCTTCGATACGTTCTTTAATCCTTAACAAGGCTGCATTAATGCCTTCGAGCGTTTCATTCCGCTCAGCAATCTCGACATAGGTTAAGTCGATGTCCACTGACAGCCTTGGCATATCCCGTACAAAGAGATTGATCGCCGTGCCGCCATGCATGGCAAAGCATTCTTCTTTGGCGACTTCAGGCAGCACATCCAAAAGAAGCCCTACCTGCTTTTTATAGGCTTCATACATGAGCGGCCTCCAGCTCTTTGGGCACGGTTATCTGGTACTTCGAAACATAAACACCGTCATTCACTATGGCGCGTTTACCTGAGCCCAGATCAACCTTATCAAGGCTGATATAGCTAAGCCAGTCATGACCTGCCTTATCCGCCAAGTACAAAAACAGGCGTTTTACCTTCACGGAAGTACAACCTTCCAGCAAAAGCTGAACGCTGGCTGGCCGTAGATTGTTTAGCCCTTCCATCAACTCAAACACTTCCAAAAGTGGTTGAGACTTAGGAGCCTGATAAAGGCATTCCATGACCGCTCGTGCGGGGCTGGATACTTTTACCTTAAAGCCCTTATGCTCTATTTCTACTAAGCCAAGTTCCGGCGGTAGAAACGATGTCAGTTTACAATCCACACTGACACCCCAGTCCCGCTTTTTAAACCACAGTGGCAAACTGTCATCCTTGCCACCAAAGAGCTGGACTGATTTAGTCGCCAACTCCAAATAATGCGCTTTGCCTTGCATGGATAGCGCGGTTTTAGCGGCTGGATGTACTGATAGACCTAACTGGCTTTGCAAAGCATAAACGCCACCCAGATAGTCCACCTGATCGCTATGGCGTATCAGTGCTCCTGTACCAATAGAATCAAACCACTGGCTTCGCTTATAGCGTTTCTGCAAATCAAGGCTGTAACCCTGATCAGCAAGCCATGCCGAAGAAAGCACGACGCCCAAAGGCTGAGTGCTGAGCAAATGGTTTAATTTTGACTCGTTTTCGGTACTCATAGTACCAATCTAACTCACTTTTTAAACCAGATCAATCAAAAGGTTTATATTTTTCTTTATTTGGGTACTTTAAGTACCTAAAAAGACGATATTTTAAACTAAGAGCGGCTTTGCCGCCGCATTTTCGCCATTGAGACTAGAGGAATCAATGGCACTTTTGGGGCTCAGCCTTGGCGAGATCAGGAGACAAGATACGCGAAGCATGAGCGTTTATGGCCATAGGCCGCTGAGCCCCAAAAGTTCAGGCAGTAAAGCCCCTGCCGTGGCAGAGGCTATTCCTGTTAGTGATTCCAAAATATGTGCACTTCGCGGTATCCCGTCTCAATGGTGAAGATGTCACCGCCAAGCTCCAGATCACGCCCCATTTTTTCGTAGTCGATATAAAAAGCAAGACTTTCGGGAATCTCGGTGGCATCGGTTGTTAGCTCTTCAGCAAAGTCGGCCACGCTCTCATGGCAACCGGCATAATGTTCTTCCATCGCCTTTTTCGCTTCGTCAATCGTCGAAAAATGACTTAGCAACTCGGCGGCTATTTCTCCGTGCTCCTCTATGAAACACGCGATTTCATGCGCACTCTGAATGCCTTCATACTCTGACAATCTATAAGAACCATAACCCTCATAATCATGTATTGCCCACTCTTCTGCATCCTCTTCGGGGCTAGATTCCAGCATCTCGTTAATTTGATCCTGAATGTCGTCAATATCGTCAGTCGCATCAATCCAAACACCGTGAAGCTTGCCGTTGTTGTAAGCTGCCAAACACGCCACATAAATTCTGATTTCTTCGCTCATGTCTTTGTCTCCTTAATCTTAAAAACACATCCCCTTTTGGGGTTGAAAACCCCAGAAAAAGGAGCGAGCGAAGGGAGCGTAAGATCACATGTTTTGGCGGAATCCAGACAGGGGGAACCACCCTGCCTGCACAAGCGTAGGCGCGGAAGGCTGGGGGATGTCTTGATGGAGCCAAGTTATGTGATATTTTTACGTCTACCCAAAAGGGGAAATAAAACCAGAAATGCGAACACGACCAGTGTTCCCGCCTTCAGTTTCTTTAAGCCAAGCGCAGCGCTTACTTCTAAAGCCATTCAAAGCAGCCGCGCTTCTGCACTGCCAGCATCTTTCTATCAATTAGTAACCACCTGACCTAAGACCATAAACAGCACTGCCTTTTAGTATTACCACTAGCGCAAAGCGCCTATAGATCAGCAAGCGTGAAGCTTCTCCATTCCATTGCGACCGAAGGTGCGGGTCAGTCTCTTTGCACAAACACGCGGCCTCACAAAGGCCGTGGCAGTCACGGCCTCCAAAACAGGAGGTAACAATGAGATTGATTACAAGATTTGAACTAGCAGCGAAAAACACAACTGAGCTTCGTAGCCTTCATAAGGAAGTATTTAACGCGATGGTAAGAAGCGAACCTAGAACACTGGAACGTGTGAACGCATTAGCTTCACTGGAGAACATCGAAATAGAACTTGCATCAAGAGCTCCCTGCCCTTGATGCCTAGGCATCCATTATTCTTGAGCTGTTGAGGAGTAGGATATCTCAGGAAAACGAGATTCCATTTTATCGATAAATTTCTGAACATTATTAACACCCCAATTTCGAGCGATATAATAACCAGCCCCGTCAAAAGTCATCTCAGGCTCTTTGTTAAAACGATACTTCGAATATCGTTTCTCAGTATCCGTCATTTCATCTAATAGTTTCAGTAGTTTGAAACTACATGAAGTATCTTCTCTCAAAAATTCGAAAACTTCCTTATTAATGAGGTTCTTGCCCTGCAAGAGCATAATCGTGCAGTAAGCAATATCAGATTTTTTAAAGTCTTCCTCGAAGGGCTCTCCTGAAAAAGAAATTGAAAATAGCGATCGATCTTTTTTCTCACTCCGTGAGACCCGTTCTTCACGACGCTTCTGCTTAACTTCAATTTGATAGCTTTCCGCTTCAGGCAGAGGAATGATCTGGTCGGCACTTAGTACCAACTTATCATCAATTTTGTGCAGAGATAGCCTTACGCAACTGATATCCAAGTCGCGCTCATTCAACCATAAGACCGACGTAGTTATCTCTTTTGAAAAATTGGCGGAGGCTAAAACAATTCTAACGCTCTGAGCAAAGTCATCTTCTCTTGGGCTTGACCAACCCAAAAACTCACAAAGCCGAGACTCTGCGTCCGCATCAATTTGGTTTTCTGAAAGATATTTCTGGAAAGCAAACTTAGCTTGATCCCATGTCATATTAGCAACCATCGCAGCGTAACGAATGGCCTGCAACTCCATATGTCCGCCGTCATCTGTGCGTTTAAGTTCTATGACTACCAAATTAGCATCTCTATCAATAGCTAAAAGATCAATTCTTCTGCCACTCTCGCTCCAATCGCCAAATTCTTCAGCGATAACCATAACGTTCTCATCCACAGCCTGAATATTTGCCTTCAAAAGGCGCTGTAAGTCACGACGTTCCCATAAGCTTTCCTGCTGAAAGGAAGTAGAAGGTAATTCTAAAAGAGTGTCATTTGTAATTTGGTACAGGGGCATTTCAAATCCTTTTAGTTCTCTGCGAGAGGCAATAGCGGCAAACCAAGCTCTTCTAAAAATTTGTTATGTTTAGCCGTCGCAGCAACAATATCCTTTTCTATACTAACGAGTTCTTGATTAACAACATGCAAATCAACCTTTTCTTCCGGCTTGGCAGTACTCACATACCGTGAAATATTGAGATTGAAGTCGTTCTTCTCGATTTCTTCCATCGATACTCGACGAGCGTAACGTTCCTCTTCCTTACGGAATTGGTAAGTATCGATAATTTTATGGATATGCTCCGGCAAGAGGCGGTTTTGGCGCTTTCCTTTTTCAAAATGCTCTTCATCACTTGCATTGATGAAAAGCACGTCATCAGGCTTCTTACACTTCTTCAACACAAGAATACATACCGGAATACCTGTTGAGAAAAACAAGTTAGCAGGCAAGCCAATTACTGTATCAATATTATTGTCTTTTAAGAGCTTGGTACGGATTCGAGCTTCCGCTCCTCCACGGAACAACACACCATGGGGCAAGATAATAGCCATAGTGCCTTCGTCACCAAGAAAGTGAAAACCGTGCAGTAAGAAAGCAAAATCTGCTGCCGATTTCGGGGCTAACCCATGACTCTTAAATCGAAAATCTTCGCCTAGAGCTTCTGTTGGCTCCCAGCGATAGCTAAATGGTGGGTTAGCAACAACGGCATCACATTTAAGCTTTTTAGCGGGATTCATTTCATTGAGTAAATCCCAGTCATTGAGAAGTGAATCTCCATGATGAATTTCAAACTCAGAATCCTTAATCCCATGAAGAAGCATATTCATACGAGCAAGGTTATAGGTTGTGATATTCTTCTCTTGACCATAGATACGCCCAACACTGCCACCGGCATCTTTTAGCTTTTTTCGGACATTCAGCAGAAGCGAACCGGAACCACAAGCAAAATCCAATACGTTATTCAGTTTCTTTTTCTTACCTGTTGCAGGCTCCTGACTATCCAGCGATACGATCTCGGACAATATGGTTGAGATTTGTTGAGGTGTATAAAACTCACCAGCCTTCTTACCTGAGCCCGCTGCGAACTGACCGATCAGGTACTCATAAGCGTCGCCAAGAGTGTCACTATCCGTTGAAAACCCTGCAATCCCTTCGGCGATTTTGGTGATGATTGTGCAAAGCTTGGCATTACGTAGGCTGTAGTTTTTACCCAGCTTTTCTGAATCCAGATTGATCTCTGAGAACAAGCCCTGAAAGCTGTTTTCAAACGACTTATTCTCGATGTATTTAAAGCCCTGCTGCAAAGTTAGCAAGAGATCGTCATGCTGCGTTCTGGCAAGTTCTGCTATACCGCTCCATAAATGTGCTGGCTCGATTACATAATGCACCTTACGGCGCATTTGTTTTTCAAAAGCGACAACATCATCAGGGTTTTCTTCATACCAAACCTGCAACTGGCTAGCAGCACCTGATGCTCTTAGCACATCTTGCGGAAGATCAGGATAATCTGAGCCCAGCTCTTTCTTGGCTGCGGCCTCATAATTGTCTGACAAATAGCGCAAAAACAGGAAGGACAGCATGTAATCGCGAAAATCATCCGCGTTCATTGCGCCGCGCAAATTATCGGCGATGTCCCATAGGGTTTTACCTAAGTCTTTTAATTGTTGCTCTGTCATGGTGTTGCCCTTCTAGTATTCTCGCTTAGTATTTCCGGCAGATAGAATTTAAAACTGGTCACAAACTCTCTTAGGATTTGCCGGAATAAATCCTGATTGTCTTCGCCCATGGGAGTTGGCTCATGAATAGCGTACTTCCCATGACTCAAAAGATTGAGCGCGCGGTTAAATAATGCGCTGTTTTCATCGTCGTCAATAGCTTTTAGGCAGAAGCTGATATCGGCATGACCGAAAAAAGCAGCCGTCTTCTCCATAATGCTGCGCAGGGCATTGAAGTGGAATGTATAAAGCGTACCGTTATCAGGATCAGCGGCTTTTTGTAGCTCTGAAAGCGTTGCTACATGATGAAAGTATGGCGTGTCTTCGGTGGCACGAAGTGTGTAGCGATTATCACTGTTAGGGCGATGAAGAAAATATCGTTTGTGTCTAACCTTTGGCTCATTCTCTTTCGCTCTTCCTATCTCATTACACATGACATTGAAAAATAGCGAATGATGCGAAGAGACCACGATTTTCATGGGGTTAAGCGTGCCATCATCATTCTTACGGCTAGTCGCTCTGCGGAGAAGTTTAGCCAGATCACAAGCAACGGAAATTGCGTTGTTGTCGTCAAGTGATGAGACGGGATCGTCAATGTAAATATACTTAACCCATTGATACGATTCTTGACCATCAAGCACCCGCTCGCAGATGGCCATAAATAGACACCAGATGAAAATGCTTTCTTCACCTCTGGATATTTTTATATTTTCTTCACCGTCTTTGCTGAATTTTACGAAATGGGGTTTTGTAAAGGTTTCATTCCCTTGCTGAACTTCTTTGTATTCAAAATCAAATCCGAAATCAGCATATCGACTGAGATACTCATCGATAGTTGGTTCAAGTCCTAAATTAGTGAAACCATCGAAAAACTTAGAAAATTGATTTACTTTTAGTCCGCGAGAGGTATCGTTTTCTAAGTCGTTTTCCCATGTAAATAAGTCTTCAGTGAATGCATTAAAATAGAGTGTGTCAGGATTACCACCGTTATTACGCTTTCCACGATCTTTGAAATCCATCGACAGCCTAGTTTTCCCCGTTCGATTGTACGCATAGAGAAGAACAAGCTCTTTGTCATTTAAGTCATCTCGCAGGCGAGTAACAAGTCCTCTTAAGTTTTGATAGGTGCGAATACCAGTCATGCCCCAACCTCATCCACGGAAGGGAAAAGCTTTTGCATCAATCCCTTTTTATGCGACTTAAGCTTCTTAATATTTTCTTCTTGAACAGCCATTAAATCATCAACCGAAAAGATACAGTCACTGATTTTTCTTTGCTCTTCCAAATTTGGAACAGCAACTTCGATTTTTTCTATATTTGTCTTTGAAAGACTAGGGACGCCGCCTGCTTCATTTTGGCTGCGCCAATCGATATTCTGAAAAAGCAAATAGATGAATTTTGGTATGCAGCCCACAAAAGAATGCGTATAGAAAAGAGTATCCACAGTCCAAAATTTTCCAGAGAGAAAGATAGGTCTATCAATAGTACCTTTTCTTCCAATGCAAGCACTTTCCCCATCATATAGGTAGTCATCAACTGATCGCATGTAACCACCGGAGCCATAAACAGGTATATCACCGCTTGCCAAATGCTTATGATCTTTACCGTTCCCCACCTTAAATAGCTTCTTCATGGGTTTTATAGACCATCCCCCTGTATTCTCGAATTCTTGAAAACGTAGCGCAGGAACGGTTTTACCTTCGGCGGGGAAGAGGTTTTGCAGCAATCCCTTTTTATAGGATTGGAGTTCTTTGTGCTTTTTAGTATGCGCAGCGATTAGCTCATCTAAAGAAGCCAGACAATCGGCTATTTTTTCTTGTTCTTCTATTTTTTCAGGAACGACAAAAGGCAATTTTTTTAGAACATCTAAACCTATACGCTTTCTTGTGGAGCCTGTAGCGCTCGCTTCTACCGATGCTCTAAACCAATCAGAGTTAATTAGGATATAAATAAAATATTTACTGAACTCATTTTTATCTACAACTATCCTTATCCCATCCGAACACATTAAATAACGCGAGTGAGTGGCCGGTATTAAACATGCCCTTCCCACGGGATCACCCATCTTAGATAAAATAATATCTCCGGGATAAATATTGTTACTTAGAAGCTCATTAGCTTTTTCTTCAGAGGTAAATATCTTGTAATCATCCTTAAATTCAGCATCACCAATATTTTGGAGCTGGATAACCCTTACTCCTTCTGGAGTATAGTCAGATGATTTTAAGTTGGAACCAAAAGGACCACCAATAAAGCTCCACTTAACATTTTTATCTGCAACATCAATAAGCTTTGTTGTTCTCCATGCTCCCACCCCCCGAAACTCAGGAAAACGGAGCACTGGCATCAATCCTTTTTTCATCTTCTTACTCATACGCCGCTAACCCCGAAATCTCACGCCCTTGAGCAAGCTTATTAAGCAAGGGCACCAACTCTTCCATCAACGCAAGCTCAGCTTGTGTTCGCGCTTTCCAGCCTAGATCTAATGACTCTAATAATTCGCTGAGCTGTTCACCATCGAATATCATTCGATCTAAAATGTTATCTATGAACGTTTGCAAGGCTTCGTGCGTGATATTGTGTTTATCTGCAATGGCAGCGAGTTCCTTTGCGGATTTTTCGGATTTGAACTTTTGATATCCTTCACGAATAGCTTTTTCATTCAGGCTTTGGTCGGTCGGCAGACTGTTGATGTAGTCAACAATATCATCGCGCTCATCCATCAAATTGGCGCTAGAGCTAATCAAATCGATCAGTTGTTGGCGACTCATTTTGTGCTTACTGGGTTTGTCGTCATCCGTAGATTTAGCAATCAGACCCATGATGTAGTCGTAATCAATGACGGCAGAAGCAAACAACACCAATTCAAACTCCAATTGTTGCACTGGATCATCTGGGTCATCACTGGCTTTGGCTTGTTGCGCTTTCAAGCGTTGCGCCGTTTCCAGATACATTCCACGGAAGCCGCGCAATTGCTCTTCGGGTAGCAATGTATTAACGCTTTCTACCTGTTCTTCATTTAGGTCGGTATATTGATCGAGTTGGGTTTTTAAGCGCTGCACTTCTTTGAAACGGTTTATAAATTCGCTTCTGGCGGCATCACCTTTGAGGTTATTTACGTTATCAGGAGTGCAAGCTAGCCCTTGCGAGTCCATGAACTTCTCTAGATCGCTCACTGCGCTGTCTAACTTTTCGATAACCTGTGGCGCAGGGTCAACCAGCCAGATTTCTTTGGCTCGGTCTTTATCTTGCCCTGAAAAACGAGCAATCGCGGTGTTTACAGCATCTTCCTGATAACGGAAATCCAAGACATTGCCGTATGGCTTCGTATCGTTTAGCACACGGTTAGTGCGCGAGAAGGCTTGTATCAGGCCGTGATACTTGAGGTTTTTATCTACATACAGAGTGTTGAGGTATTTGGAATCGAAACCCGTCAGCAACATATCGACCACGATTACAATGTCGATTTTGTTTTTATGTGGGTAATCCTTGTTACTGTATTTCTGGTCTTTGATGCGTTGCTGCACGTCCTGATAATACAAGTCGAATTCGCTGATCGTGTGGTTTGTACCGTATTGCGCGTTGTAATCAGCAATGGCTTGTTTAAGTGCCTTTTTCTTTTCTTCTGGATCTTTTTTGTTGTCTTCTTTCTCGGTAACTAAATCTTCTTGTAACTGCTGTACATCTTTGTTGCCTTCGGCGGGAGGAGAAAATACACAAGCGATATTCAAAGGTGTATAGCTATCATCTTCGGCCAGTTTTTCCGCCTGTGCCTGTTTGAATAGCTGATAGTATTCAATAGCATTATTAATAGAGGCTGTGGCTAAAACCGCGTTAAATCGCCTTTGGTTAGTAGCGGAGTCGTGCTTTTTAAGTATTTCTCCAACAACAGATTCAGGCGATGGCAGTTTGGGTTTTGACTTTTTCTTTTTATCGCTTGTATCGTCTTTTGGCTTCTCACCGAAATAGTCGATGTGGAAGCGCAATACATTTCGGTCGTCAATGGCGTTAGTAATGGTGTAGGCGTGCAACTGCTTTTGGAAAATATCTTCGGTAGTTTTGTATGAACCGATTGTGCCATCAATTTTCTTGTAGGTAGCGTTATCTTCAAAGATCGGCGTACCCGTAAAGCCGAATAGCTGCACTTTAGGGAAAAAGGCTTTAATGGCCTGATGGTTATCGCCGAACTGAGAACGGTGACACTCATCAAAAATAAATACAATCCTTTGATCGCGCAGTGGCTCAAGGCGTTCTTTGTATGTTTGCTTGCCGTTCTGTTTATGCTGTTGATTGCGCTTGCTGTTTTCATCAAGTGCAAGGCCAAGTTTTTGTATGGTGGTAACGATGACTTTATCAGCGTAATCGTCCGACAACATGCGGCGAACTAAGGCTTCCGTATTGGTGTTTTCTTCAACACAGCCTTCTTGAAACTTATTGAATTCCTCGCGGGTCTGACGGTCAAGGTCTTTACGATCTACCACAAAAAGACATTTATCAATGTCGGGGTTATCTTTCAATAAAGTGGATGCCTTGAAAGATGTCAGGGTTTTACCGCTACCCGTTGTGTGCCAGATATAACCATTGCCGCGATTCTGATGAATACAATCGACAATCGCCTTTACCGCATAGATTTGGTACGGGCGCATAATCATGAGCTTCTGCTCGCTGGCTACCAGTACCATATAGCGGCTGATCATTTGGCCTAAGGTACATTTTGCTAAAAAGTTATCGGCAAAATCGTCGAGATGGGTGATCTTGGTATTGTCTTCTTTGGCGAGCTGATAAATGGGCAAGAAACGCTCATCAGCATTAAAGCTAAAGTGCTGATTGTGGTTGTTGGCAAAATAGAGCGTGTTGTCACGGTTACTGACAATAAAGAGCTGCATAAAACAGAGCAGCGTATTGGCATAGCCATTACCTACGTCATTCTTATATTCGACAATTTGCTCCATGGCACGGCGTGGCGTCAGGCCAAGCGTTTTAAGCTCTATCTGAACCACGGGAACGCCGTTTATTAGTAGAATAACGTCGTAGCGGTGATGACTGTTGTCAGTATTAATGCGTAATTGGTTAATTACTTCGAATTCGTTTTTACACCAGTCTTTGATATTGACCAAAGTGTATTGCAATGGAGTGCCATCTTCACGCTGAAAAGTATTGCGTTCACGCAGGGTTTTAGCTGCGGCAAAAACATCTGAATTGACGATTTCATCGCGCAGGCGAGCAAATTCAGAGTCAGTCAGCTTAACGTGGTTAAGGGCTTCAAACTTTTCGCGGAAGTTTTGCTCAAGACTGGCTTTATCGCGTATATCTTCGCGATAGGTATATTTAAGGTCTTGGAGCTTCGCTATCAAAGCATTTTCTATTTGTTGTTCTTTAGTCATACAACTTCCCTAACATAACTCTGAAGCTAGTTATCATTATTAAGCCTCTTTGTTTTTCTGCTTTTCAATCCACAGAAGGACATCTTCACGTTTAAACCGCCAGCTTCCACCCACTTTGAATCCGGGCAATTTGCCTTCAGCGGCAAGCCTGTAAGCTGTCTTTTCAGCTAACTTCAAGTACTCAGCAACCTCTTTCAAGGTCAAAATTTCATCAGTCATAGTGTATCCACCCTTAGACAGTTGAGACAATAAGGGAAAATTGGGGAATCAACAAGACTGTTGGGGCTTTTACTTCGGACTTTTCTACATTAGATTGAGGTATGGACGTTAAGTACGCTACTTGATCAAAAACAATCACTTAGGTGCAGCGCCTTCAGGATAGACTTTCTAGCGAGTGAATGACCTACCCTTCTTACGCGTATTTTCTTCCCTCTCCCGTTTCCGTTCACTCTTACGTTTTTCCTGATAACTATCCTCATGATCATTTGTCAGGTCTAGCTCGTTTTGCTTGGATTTATCCAGCGATGAGGAATCAAACCTATGTGACAAGGTGCCACGCTTTTGCTCATGATTATGAGAACGAATATCGAAGATACGTTTCGCCAGCTCTTTACGCTCTAAACGCTGCTCATCTCGTTTGGCCTGAATTTCTTTCTGTAGCTCGGCTCGTTGTAGATTATGTTCAAAAACGAGTTTTTGCCTCGAACTGCCATGGCGTTCTTTTAGCTTAGTGAGCTTATCCTTCCCCACCAGCCTTAATCGGCGCTCTTTGCCTGTCACCTTGTCGAACAGGCCAAGAATGCCCTTTTTAAAGCCCTCGCGAACAGACTTTGAAGTTAGGTTTCGTTTTACTCGATGCTGGTCTTTTTGTTCTTGTCGCTGAGCCCGTTGGATAGTAACCAGTAATGCCTTCTTTTCTTCTAGCGGTAGCATTTGGTTTCGCTGCTTTTGTTTCAGCTCTTTGATCAGTGATTTCATTTCTGAGTTATAGATCGAGCGAATTTCCACTGCTGCCATCGCTACAGAAGGCAAGCCATCAGGATCACCCAATTTGGCCTTTAGCTCTTTCCTCTTGAAGTCGCCAAACTTGGATAGCGAAAATACTTTCTCTGTATGATCCATCAGCACAAAGCCACGCTTATCTCCCTTGGCTAGAAATAGCCCACGCTCTTTGAGCGCGTGTGAAAAGCTGCATACATTATCCGAAGCCTGCCAAGCATCTTTGATATGGCCGCGAAGCTCCTTCGGATCAACCTTCTGCCGTTTAAGCTGATTCCATTGGGCTGGCGTGAGGTTGAATCGATCCGCTTCCTGCTTGTTTTCCATTCCCCTTGGCATATCCCAGCCGTGTTCCTGATACAGCTCACGGCTCAACTCCATAGATTTGTTCTTGAAATGTGACATGCGAATAGCTTTCATTTCTTGAACATCTATGCGCGACCAGACGACATGCGCGTGCCTGCGCCCCTCCTTCTCGTGGTAAACCACCACGCGAGGCTGGTCGGTTAAGCCCAGCTTGCTTTCAAAGCGATTGAAAGCATCTTCAAACTGGGCTTCGGTGACTTCGGCACCTTCAGGAGGATTAAAGGACGTGCTGAACAAAGGCTGCTCACATCGAGTGGCCTTTGATACCGCATCAATCTCTAGGAGGGCTTCGTGCAGATTGCGCCCGACCAGTCCTTTAATCTCTGCAACGGTTACATGATCGTTATCGCGCTTGTTATTTAGGTGCGTCGCAAGGTTGCGAGCACCTGAGCGCTGAGAGCATCGAATAATCAATGTAACGTCGCTCCTTTGTCATGGTCGCCTTCCCTATAGCCGAGCGCCACCATGACCGCAGCCCGCATTTCGGCCAAGTCGATCAGAGCTTCTTTTAGCTCTGGCATTTCGACTGCGCCTTCCATATTAATTTGGCGGGCTAGCTGATTGAGATTGCTTCCCACCTTTCCTAACTCCCCAAGGAGACGGGCAAGCTCAATCTTTTCGATCACGGGTCTACGTGATCGACGCGGAGGAGGAGCATCGAAGATGATTGATTTGCAATAGCCACCCATGGATAAGCCAGCTCGCTCGGCTCTATTCTCAATTTCACGCCGCTCATCTGGTGTGAGCCAAAGTGAAAATGGTGGTGGTCTCTTGCGTGATGTTGTGCCAGTCATAACATTACCCTCCGAAGCGCATTTCAAAGGGGGGTGCGGGGAAAAGCCTGTTTTCCCCCACCAAGATGGCCTGCTACTAGCAGGCACAGCTTGCAAGTTGGCTTATCAATGATGAACATAAATGTTCTAAGATTTAGTTAAAGCCAACGGGTGTGGGGTATTCCCCACTCCACCGCAAGGTGGACATGCCACCTTACTTTCCGCACCACCCAAAATCAGTTCAAATGCATCATAGATCAGCATTTTTTATGCTGTAAATGCTTGATTTTTCGGTGGTTGCGACATGTTAGGACACGCTCAGACATTAGCACAAAAATAATTTTGTTAGTATTTTTTCATTGCCATTAACGAGATATTAACCACTTACATTTTAATCTTAATGTAGGCGGCATCCCACGCGAAAAGCAATGGATGCCGTTTTTCATTTGGGGGGATGCCGCCACTACCTTAACGGGGCTTGTTGGTTATGGGAGATGAATTCGCAGTTCATTTCCCATACTTACAAATCAGACTGGAAGGGGCGAAAATGAACGACATTAACAAAAGTCTAAGTAAAGCGTTCGCAGTATCTGGCGACAATCAGGTTAGTCATTGCGAAGCAAATGTCTTAGCGTCTCTGATGCTCCAGTCAAATGCCCTCGTCTCACTTGAAACGGCTGTTCAGCTTTGTAGCCTCTCCATACAAGACATCAATTTTAGAATTCGCGAAGGCCGATTTCCGTCCCCTCAGAACTTATCCTTGGATAGTCACGAAACTAAACTGGCCTTCCGAGTACGTGATATTCAGAAGTGGCTAAACAGCCCTTCTGAATATTATGCGAGCCAGTCAGATATCAAAGATAAAGGGTTTAATATGAGCTATGACTAGAACGAGAGATTGGGATATTGATAAATTAGTAACCAAGTTCGACCCGCGTGTTTCTTGTCGCAACTCATCGGTCAATTTGAAAGATAGAGCAGTTGAAGCAGAGATTTCTTATCAGGATATTAAAGATGCCTATCTGCTTGCAGCGATGATTGTCGCTGAACATGGAGAGGAGTATCTGCCAATATTTGAGCGCTTGCAAACAGAGCTTAATAGCTTTAGCGCTAAGAAGAAACTTGTGGATAAGGCGAAAGAAATCGCATCAAATTACCAGCATCTAACACCAGTTTAGATTTAGAAATTTGTTACACATTTTGGGAACTTTTTGTTACACACAATGGCCGCTGGTCGCTCTAACAAATAAGTTATATCAATGGTTTGTCGAATTTTATTTAGTGCTATTGGCGCTCTGTCTCTCCGCCATTTCCATAATATTTTTCTGTTCCACGAAAAAGCTAACCAATTGATATAAAACGTTTTAGCTCCGTAATTGACGTGCAATTAACGATTCCTTATCTGTTATTACTGTATATTTGTTACACAAAGAAGAAAGAATTCGTTACACATGGAGTATGTTTTTCAAAGAGGGAATTGGTATCACTACAAAAGGCGTATACCTTCATATCTTGCTCATTATTATGATAACGAGTTTATTCAGGCATCACTCAAAACCGACTCTCTTAGAGCGGCAAAGCAGCGAGCAGTACTGATAAATTCAGAAGTTGAAAGAATATGGGCAGAACTGGAATTTAGCTCAGGCGGGAATAATTCCATCACATCTGTTAGCGCTTCGGATATCGTAAAGTCCTATGGTTTTTCTCATTTTTCAATGGAGCAGGTTTCATCTGCAAGAACCAGTGAAATAGTTGGTCGGGTTATGTCTGTTGAACCAATAATTGGCAAGGAGCCAGAAACAGTCGCCGCTGTGCTAGGAAATGCAAAGAAACAAAGCATCAGCCTTTCTGAAGCTCTGGTTCGCTTCTTCGTTTTTCACGAAAGTGATTTAACAGGCAAGAGCGAGCATCAGATTAGAAAATGGCGAAACCCTCGAATTAAAGCCCTCGAAAACTTTAAATCTCTTATTGGAGACATTCCTGTAAACTCGTTGCAGCGCGAACATATGCTTAGGCTTCGGGAATGGTGGCAGCATCGTATTAAGAATGAAGGATTATCGACTGGTTCGGCAAATAAAGACTTCACACATCTAAGGACATTAATCAGCTTTATTAGGGATGACAAAAACCTTGATATAGATATAAATGATTTGTTTTCGAGGATGCAGTTCTCAAATAAAACGAACTCGCGCCCGCCTATCCCTACCAATCATATAAAGAGCCACCTTCTTAATCTGGCGAACTTGGAAGGATTGCATGATGAGGCAAAAATATTCTTATTTGCTATGGCAGATACAGGTGCTCGTCCATCCGAGTTGCTTGGTCTAAATGCCAATAACGGCGACATTAGGCTTGATACTGAGATTCCATATATTCATATCCGGCCAGAAAAAGATAAGGCACTTAAAACACCTCATAGCGAACGGCAAATACCACTTGTTGGATCGTCGCTATTTGCTTTTCAGAAACTGCCGAACGGCTTTGTTCACTATCATCGCAAATCAGATCAGCTATCAGCGAACCTCAATAAGTTTTTGCGGGAACACAACTTGCTCCCGAGTGAAGATCATTCAATTTATAGCCTGCGGCATAGTTTTGAGGATCGTTTAACTGCCGTTGAACCGCCAGAAAAGGTTCAGGCTGCGCTTATGGGTCACAAATATGCTCGCCCACGCTACGGCGATGGGCCGAGCCTAGAACAGAAAAAGAAGTGGCTGGATATGATTTGCTTTAAGGTTTAGGCGGCTTTGGGGTCGAAGTCTCGACTTCAACATCTTTTTTATCCTCTAACTCCCACCACACACCGTATTCTTTTGAAATTCTTTCATCAACTGCTTTTTTTAATTCAGGGGAACCACCCATTAATGCTAGTTCGATTGCATTTCGCCCCTGTTCGTCCTGATGCAAACAAATGAAAGAAGATAATTCAGTGTTGTTTAGTAAGAAAAGACCAAAGTCATTCCGCATTGATACTATCGATATTTGTAGAGCGTTCATACCAAGATCGTCCGTATCGTGAATGCAATCTGGTCTTTCCTTCATAGCTGCCAATGCTTCCTCAATATCTCCAGCCTCGGCAGCTCTTAAAATACAGGGTTCCATTTCCCTTGTCCCTTCGTCCTTGTATTGCCACTTCTGGGGTAGTGCCATAAATCACCCTTTCAAATCAATTAAAAACCGAAATTAGTAAATATTTCCTTAGCGCGCTGCTTTGCAAAAGCAACAATAGAAGGTTTGGAATAGAAAGGATCATCTTCACAGTGCTCCAAAGGTTCTAGATAATTTTTTATTACCGTATGAGACCTTGGGTGATCCTTAGCTAATTTGCCATATGAATTCTTTGTGCTCTGAGAGTAATCGACATAAACAGGAAAATTTGTTCTGAATGATTTAAGCAACATTAAATAGCGATCTGGCAAATGCAAACCATAATGAATATCCGCACCATCATCACTAAAAGATATGGCCAAATCATAAGGCTTCCCAACCAATTTCTTTATCGCAAAGAAGCTATAATCCACCATCGACTGAGATTGCGTTGTTTTATACTTAAATCTTCCAGCAAGCTCATCCCAAGTAACGGGCTCTTGATCAAATGACATTAGATAAGCTGCCCTATAAACAAGTCCCTCCTCTAAAGCTTCTACACCTGAGTTCGATATTTTTTTCGGAACATGTTCAAGACCGCTTTCAAATCGAATTGCTAGTTCTCTGTCATATTCGTTTGGAGAGATAAAAACTGACATGGCGCTGCCCAGTTGCTTGACTACTAAAGCGACCTTTAGCGCCTGAATATTTTCAGGTCTGTGCTTCCAGACAAAATTTTCGATAAGCTCAAAGAACTCAGGGTCATCCAAGCCTCCACTATTTCCTCTTTTTACGTTATCGAGCTTGTTCTTAAAACGCTCTTCAAGCTCGGAAGGTAATTCCTCGCTGAATGTCGCCATTTCCTCTAAAACACGCTTGGGCTTTCCTAGCTCAGTGCCTTTTAGCTCCAGCAATGTTTTTCTGAAAACCTGTATCACAGATAAGCGGTATTCAGGGCTATTGGTTCGAATAAACTGATTTCTTCGCTCTACCGACGAACCAGTTTTAACTATATATGGCTTAAACCCATCCAAGCTGTTCACCTATTAATCAAATTACGAGTTTTCTACGTTTTTTAAACGAGAAATCAACCAAGCATATTAAGTGCAAATCCATAGCATAAATCCTGAACGTCAATTATGGCCAACAGGAGATACGCAATGACAAGCCAAGCCTTTAATCACACAAAGCTATACAAAGCTATCAGCACGGTGCAGACACTCGGTATCGGCATTAGCTCATGGCTTTCATTTTCAGGAATTAAGAAGATTCTACCCCCTAGCGAAGGTCTAACCAACGATATTACTGCTGGTCTGATATCCGTGGGCATGTTTTGCAGCATGTATACGCTGCTACAAAGCCAAAAGCTGATGGTTGAGCTAGGTACTAAATCAACAACGGCCTTGGCGACACATCTCGCGGCAATTGTTCTAATGCTGGGCTTATCACCCCCTACCAATTTCATTGCTCAGGTGGCTGATCCTGCGGCAATACGTGACATGCAACAAGCACAAAAAACCGCTGAAGAAATGGGCATGGAAGCAATAACAGCCTTTCATTCATCGGCCAGTATTGTTCATCTAATAGATAGCACAGCAAAGAAGATGGACACACTGAGAATAGCGGCTGAAAGAGGAGACCTAACCGGCCAAGCTGGTTGTGGTGCAGTTTGCAAGAAGTACGGCAATTTTAGCAGTCAGCTATATGCCATATCCGAGATGATCGAAGGCACTTCATCTGAAGTTGAAGAGCTGAGCCAGAGAAGCGGTATCGCTTTGACCAAGATGCAAAAGGCTACCGAGAATGACTTGCCGCTTAGCGAGCAAACCCTTGCCTTTGAGAATTCATATCGAGAGTTCGCCAATATCTATGCGCGGTTAAAAACGCTTAATCTTCATAAGCAAATCGAAGCAAGCCTACGCCGGTTGCAAGATGAGTCTATCGCAGAAGACAAACACATTCGCAACAGCGCGGAAGCCTTGAAGCTAGCAGACAGGCAAGCACAGAAGCTCGTGAACGACATCATGGTATATGTGAACGACAACACGACGCCTCTTAAGCCCCTACCAGCTTACAAACTGGATAGCCCTTCCGTTGTTAGCTTTCGATACTGGAGCAGCTATATCCCCCAACTTTCTTTAAGCATTGCGCTTGATATGAGTTTCTTTGCGACCTTGTGGATGCTGATTGCCCTACGTGAGTTCGACAACCGCGATGACCTCGAAGATACATCATTCAAGATGAAAGACCTCAACACACTTGCCGAAGCAATGCGGTCGATGATGGATACGCGCAACAAGGGAGATGGCTAATGAAATCCCTATCAACTCAACATCAACGGCAGGTTTTGAATAATTTGTTATGGGTGGTCTTCTGGGGCGTGCTCAGTATTGCTTTATACAACCACAAAGACAGCTTTCACTGGATAGTTTATGTCTATCTGGCTGTGAGCATTATCCTGCTTGTTGGCAGGATGAAAGCTACGTGGCCTGCTTATCAATTTGGAAAGCATCAAGCGCTACTGAGATATAAGCAGGAAGTCCCTACCGGCAATCATGGCAGTGCTGGCTTTGCCAACGAAGCTGAAATGGAAGGTGCTGGCTTGTTCGATCCAAACAACGGCATACCCATTGGCTTCTTTAATGGTAGGCCACTGTTTTACCGTCCTATCCACGCTCTCTGCGTAGCACCCGCTGGAAGCGGCAAAGGCATCAGTATTGCAATTCCCGCCAAAGCGCATTCCTACCGTATCCCATTGGGTAATGGTACAAGCGAAGCTGCCTCAACGGTCGTTACAGACTTGAAAGGTGAGCTGGCTGCAATGACTGCAAAGCTCAGTACCAAACAACACGGGCATAAAGTCTATTACCTAAACCCTGACAACCTCTATGGCTTGGGCAATGTAAAGTTTAACCCTCTCCAGATGATCGTTAATGATATAGCGCACCCGCCATTTAACAAGTATGCGATGGCCGATGCTAAAGAGCTGGCCATGCAACTTATTCCTGAGCCACCTGAAGGGGATAAGAATGCATTTTTCAGGCACGGATCGAGAAACATCATCATCGCCTTAATGTTGTGGCTGGCCATTGATCGCGCTAAATGCTGCACCTTATCAGAACTGTTCCGTGTTATTAGCAGCGCTGAGCGCTTGAAGGAAGAGCTTAACCGCGCCATGGAAAGTGATGGGCTTTCAGGCGACATCGCGCTACTTGCTTCTGGATTACTCGAAACATCAGACGATCACCTGTCTGACTTTATCACTGGGGCATTACAAGCGGTTATGCCGTTCAGCCCTAGCGGCCCTCTCGCAGACTCCGTTTCATATTCTGAATTCATGTTTGAAATACTCAAGCAAGAGCGTGTGACGGTTTACATCATTGCTCGATACGACAGAAAGGATGTATATGCGCCATGGATGGGGCTTATTGCCAAGTGTGCCAACAAGTCGTTAATTCGAACTGAAGGAAATGTACCCGTCCATTTTCTGCTTGATGAGGCAACTAATATTCCCCTGCCCAGTCTGGCTTCAGACTTAACAGCGCTCCGTGGATATGGCCTTCGTGCTCACATCATTTGTCAAAGTAAATCCGAACTACGTCGGGTTTATGGCAAGGATGCGACCGAGACGTTTTACTCGCAGACAGACTTAAAGCAGTTCTTCGGGGTTTCTTCGTTCGAAGAGGCCAAGGAAATTTCGGACATGATCGGTTCTTTCACGGTGAAAGCCGAGACACTCGGTGCTGATCAAACGTCGCCTTGGTCAAACCTGAAGAATAGCGTCGGCGAAACTGGCAGGCCGTTGCTTATGCCCGACGAATTACTGCGCCTCCCTAAGGATGAGCAAATTATCCTGATCAAGGATTTACCACCTATCAAGTGCAAGCGGCTTCCTTATCACTATGTTCCTGAATGGCACGCCATGATCGACGACAACCCTTTGGAAGGAGGAAAGCTTCCACTTGATGCCAAGGTATCCATTTTTTATCAGGAGGCAAGGGCATGAAACGCGTGACCGTTCATTATTCAAAGCCAACTGATTTGCCAGTTGCCAGCATTTTTCTAAAGCCACTAAACGCTCTATGGGCAGCAACAGGTGGATTAATCCCTGCCTTTCTCGTCTGGAGTGTAGTCACACACGGCTCCCCTGCTCTTCTTGTTGCTGATGAAGGCTATCGTTGTGCATACCTTGATGCCTTCGGAGGATTTTATAGCCGCAACACGTCGAATAGCTGCCACTGGCTCGCCTTTAGAAAGTTAGACGTATCGCCAAAAAATTTAATTAACGATGTTAAGGAGGCTTTCTAAATGTATCAAGTAGTGATTGAGAAAACAGCCGACTGGTTATTTCCAGTAATGATGGGCGTGGGAGTTTGGTACGGATTGCACTATTCGACCTTAACCCCTCGCGTACTGATTGTAGATACACCCACACAGTATAGAGACTTCCACCTCGTCAACAAACTTCCAGAAAGCGTTGGTAAGTGTATTCAAGAAAATATGGCCTCGGCCATTTTAAATACTGGTCGTTTGGAAGCTGCACTTTATACATCAACCTTCAAACATTTTGATCAGCAGTACAAAGAAAAGCGGCTCATTGCTGAAGCCAGCCTTGATGAAACTTGCGGCGTAAGCCAAGCAAGGCAAAAGCAAAGAGCTGCGGAAGCTAAAGCTCTAGAACAAGAAAGGCTCGCCGCTGAAAAAGCTTCCATGGAAGCACTTGCTAAGAAAAAGCGTCAACTTGAGCAAGAGGCGCAAGAGCAATATCAGCAACAAGTCAAAAAGCAGATGAACTTCTTCATTGATTTACTAACGGGAGAAAAATAATGAGCGATGTTATTTATCAGTCTGGTCGCTTGCTGGTTAGCTCGACCCTATTTAGAACCGCTAGACGGTCGTACCGAATTCGTGACATTGAGCGTATCACCATCAAGCGTCCTCTCTTCTGGTTTTCAGTTCCGTTAGCGATAGGCAGTTACTTACTGCTCAAAGAATACAGTCAGTATTTATTTGAGGAAGAGAAGTATATCTGTTTTTTCACAATGACAATTGTACCCATTACTTTCTGGTTTATTGGAACACTTAGCATCACATCAAAGAGCTATTCCAACGACGATGCCATCACAGGCTTTATGCCTCGTTTACAAAATACCAGAAAAGCTATTGAGAGCGTTATCTTCAATTCCGCGACTACATTCGAAACAAAGGAGAACAAGAATGGCTAAGAACTGCCACATTCATCACTACGCCTGCCATTGTGATCGCTGCATCTTGTGCCTTGGCCTCCACTGTTTGGAGTGTGGCGCTAGCGTCACAAAAACTAAGCCAATGCAGTGTCATATCCCCAAAGGAAAGCAAACCCTAATCGATGCATTTCTTGATGAGCAAGAAGCGCTTAATCAAGCGAAAAAACATAGCAACATCACTTACCATTAATGGAGAAATACTATGAGCGATATTTACATGACAACCAAAGAAGTGGCTGATAGATACGGAATTTCGACAAGAACCGTTTATCGCCGAATGAAATTATCTGAAAATCCTTTCCCTGCTCCAATTATTAAGATGGTCGGGAGCTCAAATCTTTGGCTCATCAAAGATGTCGAGCAATGGGATGCTAGACAAAGAGAACTGACCTCGATCGATCGTTTCCTGAACGAGCAGGAAAAAATTAGTCGGAATAGAGAAGAATCTGACGATCACAATTTCCACTAAAACTAAACGGGGTGCATCGCACCCCATTTTTATGCCGTTCTACGTTTTTTTATCTCCACCACATTGTCATTAGATGGTTCTGGAAGTTCTTTACCGACCATTTCATGCAACTTACGACACCACTTTTCATAGGCTTCTGCTTGCTCTTTGAGATAATCGTAATGGTCATAGACCCTTGCGACAGAGCTGCCAACGGCATGACCTAGCATTATCTCTGCCGTGACAAAATCTGTAATTCCGTTGGAAAGATTTGTTCTCATAGTTCTACGTAAATCATGCATGGAAAAATGCGACATTTCGTAATTTTCATGCCTGCGTAAGTACTGAAGAATATTATAGGGTAGTTGAAGGGGACTCCCGTGGCTCATCATGTCTGTCGTCCCTTCATTCGTAAATAGATAAACGCTACCAGTACTCAGTTCAAAAGCCTGCTTCAAATAGCCTTTAATCGTAGGAGTAATCGGCCTCAGCAACGGCTTTTTGCTTTTCTTACCAAGCTTGTGGTTTTCCGGCGGAATCGTCCAAATATTAGCGTCAAAATCGAAATGCTTTTTCTCGGCCTGTCTTAATTCACCGTTACGACATCCATAAATGAGGCATAGCTTAACGAAGAGTTTGTTCTTCGGTGTAATACGCGAATGATCAACGGCAAGCCATAGCATTTTTATTTCTTCGTCAGACAAGCAACGATCTACAGAGCGTTTCTGAATTTGCAGGTCTTCTTTAGCGAAGATGTCCGCGAGCGGATTGGTGGGAACCAGCTTTCGCTTAACCGCAAACTTATAGAGCTGCTTGGTGTTTACTAACAAGCGCTCGGCGATGGCTGGGCGCTTGCTCGCTATTGGCTCTAGTAGATCGAGCCACGCATGCAAAGTGATGCGCTCGGCAGGCAGTGAACCGAGCTTAGGGAATACATGAAGCTCAAAACTACGCTTGATCTCATGATGACCTTTCTTGTTCTTTATGCAGTATGAGTCATACCAAAGGTCAAAAAGCCCTGAAAGGGATTCAGCGGCGATAATAGCCTGCTTCTCAAGCTGGCGAACGATCTTAGGATCATGTCCCTCTTCTAGCTTTTTACGAAGCCTGAGCGCTTCAACCCTAGCTTCTTTGAGTGACATTAACGGATAAGAACCTAGATCAACCCGTTTTCGGCCACCGGCGTAGTAGTACCGTAACGAATAGGTCACTTTACCTTTTGGAGATACGCGAACACAAAGCCCGTCACGATCAGCTTTAACAAGTTCTTTGGTTTTTGTTTTACCGTACTGCGCTTTTAACCACGATTCAGTGAGTGCCATACCCTTTCCTCTAAGTTATTGAAAACTAAGAAAAGGTACAAAATTTTTTTAAGCCCTTTGCACACAAGAATTTGTACCCAAATTTGTACCTATTTCCTGTGACTCAGGGTGGCAAAAGTAGGCTTTGATGGTCAATATGACAACCCAAGACCCCTTATAACATTTTGTTTTTATTAAGATTTATGTCTTTAGGTGGCTTAAGTTGTCTTACCGGTTCAAGTCGGGGTGCGAGATGATAGCGAAAGTTCTTCGCTTGTTGATTTCGTTGAGAAACTTCTGATCAGCCATGTAACCATTCTTTTGCGTAAACAGGAATTAGCGACAAGCCCGAAGGCCGTAAACAGCAGGCTAATTCGATAGTTGAGAAAATGGCGGCCATTTTCGCTGATCTAGCGTGTATAAACAATCAACCATCAACAATGCTGACTAAAAGTCTATAGGTTGGCCAAATCGGCGGTGGTATCAATATCAATGGCCGCCTCTGTAACGTCCACTACAGCCACACACTGCGAATGTTGTAACAAGATGGACTTAGCCCCTTTATCACCCTGCAGAGCTGCCAGCGACGAGAAATAACTCACAGGAAAGATCGCTGGAATACCCAGAGTACCCGCATAACCACTGGCGACCATGTTTGCCGGGCCTTGCTGCCAGCGGCGAATCAGGGCGTTAAGGCTAGCGACAGACACCATTGGCTGATCCACAGCCAAAAGCAGTATCGCCTCATACCGGCCCAGCGCATAGCGCGCTGCTGCTCGAATCGATGCGCCTATGCCCTCCTGCCAGTCAGTGTTAATGAGGCAGTTCACACCCGTCAGAGGCACCTGTTCGCGAATAACCTCGTGATAAGCACCTAGCACTACGTAGGGCTCCACATTGGCCAGAGCCTGTAGTTTAGCCACCGCATGTTCCAGCAACGTTTTACCATGGTACGACGCAAGCTGCTTGGGCGAGCCGAAACGAGTAGCTTCTCCGGCTGCCAAAATTACCGCCATGATCGGCTTCACGCTACAGTGCCTTTATCAAGGTAAGCAGGCTTGCCTGCCAGCACGGCATGGCACTGACTAATCACAGACAAGGCTACAGATTCGGGCAGGTCCCCGCCAATATCCAACCCCATAGGGCCGTGCACCGATACTGCAAATGCAGAGTCAGGCTTAATACCAGCATCAGCCAATACATCACTACGACGTGAAGCGGGCCCCAATAAACCAATATATTGAAACACCTTGCCTGAGGCCGCCAAAGCGCGGAGCCACGCGGCATCAATATGAATATTGTGGCTCATAATAATAACGGCATCACAACGGAAATCACCGCAGTACTCAGCTGCCTGGGCACGCACAAAGGCACTGGCAGCGGGAAAATCCGTGGTTCTGCCATAGCCAACACGATGATCAACCACCGTTATCGTCCAACCTAACAGAGCAGCCATACTCACCACTGGCTGTGCATCCAACCCACCACCAATGACCCACAAACACGGCGCTGGACTGTACCCTGCAATTGACCAGTGCCGGTTACTTTCGATGATGACTTTATGCGCATCACCGCCAAATACATCCTCCAGCAAGGGTGGATTATCAGTGCTGAATAGCAACGTGCCGTCCGGCGCATACAAATGCATATGTGCCAAATCGCCCACGTCATCGCTGGCAAAACACTGAGCAATACAGGCATTATTACCCGCCTCTAACTCGTCGAGCAGTTTCATTAATAGTGCTTCATGAGTCGGCATTAATTGCTGTATGAGTACCCCTACTCGACCATTGCAGCCCAGCCCCAATTCGGCTGCAACATTGCCCTCTTCCATACTATCGTAAACTACATATTGTGGGCGGCCAGTGTGATAAACCTGGCGTGCGCGCTTTACCACATCAGCTTCTAAACAGCCCCCGCTGACAAGCCCATAGGTTTTACCCAACGGACTAACCAACATTAGGGCTCCAGGTTTGCGGTAACTGGAGTTTTCTTTAGTAACCACCGTTGCGGCAAACCAGGGCTCATGATGATCCCCTTGCTGGTATGCCTTGAGTATGTGAAAAATATGGTTATTCATAAATGCCAGGCCAATAGCGCTAACGATCACGCCCCAGAAAATAAGTGGGAGAAACTACCCACAACAATAGTGCTGACACAGTAAAGCAGAGGTAATGGAAAAGGTAAGTCAGTTAGCAAAAATGGCGCGCCATAATCAGCGCATCTTCCTGCCCATTATCAGAGGGGTAATAATTGATACGGCGGTCAATGATATCGAAGCCCTGCGACTCATAAAGCCTTATAGCAGCTGCATTGCTTTCACGAACCTCCAGGAACACCTGCTCCACTTTGGATTCAATCTGCTGCAACCAGTGTGTTAACAGGTAGTTACCCAATCCTTTTTTCTGATGGGAGGGTACAACGGTCAGATTCAACAGTTCTGCTTCCCCCACTACAATAGAGCCTACCAAATAGGCAATAATCTGGCCGTTATCAGAAAGTGTATAGATAACTTTGTTGGACACCAGTGTCCGCTCAAAAATTGCTTTAGACCAAGGGTTTCTATGGGCCTGAATTTCGATGGCGTGTAGTGCCGGTACATCCGCAACGGTAGCCAGCGCCAACGATACATGACTCAGATAGTCAGACATCTGAAACCAGAGCCAACAGCGCCTGCATGGAACGCCACGCAAGTCGTTTTACTTCAGGTTTCTGCAACATTTCCGCAAGACTCGGCATCACACAGGCCACAACAGTACCAGAAGAAAATGCCATAGACTCCACACCGACAGCAGTGCCCACTACATCATCGTAAACGTGCGTATCGGGCAATACGTTCACTGCAGCGGACTCTCCCAACAACCAGATGACCGGTTGCTTGCTATCTGCCAGCCGTACATCCAGCAATGTCGTCAAATAATCTTTCGCCTCGCTGGCGTCACCAGCCATGTGCAAGCTGTCAGTTAATGGCCAACGCAACGGTTCCGGCCGCGGTAAACGAGCGCTGCTACCCATCGCGCGTAGCATGTTCTGTAATAGCTGCTCGGTCGGCAATGCCAGTTCAGTGCGGCGAGAATCGAGTACTAACCAGTCTGGCGACACCTGCCACAGAGTTAGGCTATATTTAACAACAGGGGCTTCAACTTGGCGTTTTTTGAGAATATCAGCCGCTTTTTCCCTGTTCTTGTCAGGTGCCGCTGCTTTAGCCTTTGGTTTGACCGCGACAAACTCATCGCTCAACGATAGTGTTGGCTCAACATTTTTCGGGGTTGCTGGCTCACTCGGCGATGCGGGTTCTTCTCCTGCTAGCGGCGCGCCATTTTGCTGGAGATCATCCTCCCAATAATCCCAGTCACAGGGCGCTGAAGCTGGCGCACCGGGTAAAGTCCAGCGGGGCATATAGTTATCTATACCTAAAACCGATAAATATGCCTGACGCTGGTTTTCCTTCATTGAGGAACCCAAAACCTACACACCGCCATGCTGCGGATGAGCACGCTGGCCACCCGACAGCAAATTCAGCGCGTGCAAATACGCTTTAGCAGATGCGGCCACCACATCGGTATCAGCGCCTACCCCGTTGACTAAATGCCCGTCTTTTTCGAGACGAACGGTGACTTCACCCTGTGATTCAGTGCCCTGCGTAATCGCATTGACTGAATACAACAGCAAATCAGCACCGCTGCTCACCGAGCGTTCGATGGCTTTGAATACCGCATCGACCGGACCGCTCCCTTCTGATTCAGTCACAACCGATTTACCATCCACTTTCATTACTAACTTCGCATGTGGTTTTTGCCCAGTTTTGCAATGCACTTCCATTTCTTTGAAACGATAAGTTTCCTGTGCATTTTGTGTTGCACCAGCCACTAACGCTTGTAGATCTTCATCAAAAATTTCGTGTTTATTGTCAGCCAATGCTTTGAAGGCAATAAATATGTTGTTGAACTCATCGGCATTGGCAAACGTAACGCCCAACTCTTCAAAACGGGCTTTTACTGCCGCACGACCAGAATGTTTACCCAGCACCAGTTTATTGTTTTTCCAACCGACATCTTCTGCCCGCATGATCTCGTAAGTTTCTCTATGCTTGAGCACGCCATCCTGGTGAATACCCGACTCATGAGCAAACGCATTAGCACCCACAATGGCCTTATTGGGCTGAACCGGAAAACCAGTAATAGAAGAAACCAAACGCGAGGTAGGCACAATATGCTCGGTAACGATTTGGGTTTCTACGGGGAAAATATCCTGCCGGGTACGTACTGCCATCACCAGCTCTTCCAACGAGGCATTACCTGCACGCTCACCCAAGCCATTAATGGTACATTCCACTTGCCGAACGCCATTCATCACCGCTGACAGTGAATTGGCAACAGCCAAGCCCAAATCGTTGTGGCAATGCGTAGAAAAGATCGCTTTATCTGCGTTAGGCACATTCTCAATCACACGCTTGAACATCGCACCGTATTCACCGGGCTCACCATAACCCACGGTATCAGGGATATTGATAGTGCCAGCACCTGCATTGATTACTGCCTCAATAATACGGTACATAAAATCGGGATCTGAACGGCTGCCATCTTCCAGAGAAAACTCGACATCGTCGGCAAGACTACGGGCCAGTTTAACCGCGGTAACAGCCTGCTCCAGCACCTTATCTGGCGGCAGCTGCAACTTATACTTCATATGAATGGGTGACGTGGCAATAAAGGTATGTATTCTGGGTGCCGCTGCGTTTTTCAACGCCTCACCGGCACGCCTAATATCACCTTCAACGGCTCGAGCCAGACTACAAACGCGGGAATCTTTTATGGTATCAGCCACCGCTTTTACGGCCTCAAAATCGCCCTGACTGGCAACGGCGAAGCCTGCTTCAATAACGTCAACGCGCATTTTTTCAAGCATCTTCGCAATACGAATTTTTTCATCTTTGGTCATCGATGCGCCAGGGCTTTGCTCGCCGTCACGCAAGGTTGTATCAAAGATAATTAAACGGTCTTTTGCCATACCTATATTCCTCTTCCCTCCAGGCCACTTCTGCCCACAGGTTTTATTAACCACGACTGTTACTTTAATTTTACTGGAAGAGGAAGGAATATGCCCACAAAGATGCGGAATTATTCAAAAGTTCTGCAAGAATCTGCTAAGGCAGGAGGGTTGCAGCAGCCTGCACAATTTCACTGCTATTCACTGGCGACAGCCACACCACCAGAGCCAGGCCATTTTGACCAACTTCAGGTGGCTCTGGCAATTTCATTCGCCAAGGGGTTACACCCATTTTGAGGTAATGTGAGAGAACTACAAAATCGTGCTTTAACACCCGGCCTTTGTTTTCACCGCGGTTAACCGCGTTTTTGAGCCCCATACCCAACCACGCCACATGAAGATCAAACTCCTCCTGCGCTGGAAATGAAACATCCAGATATCCCTTATCTTTCACGACTGTGAGTACACCTGGCTCGCGCTGATCCATTTTCCAGGTCCGTCCGCCCTTGAACCACTGACGAAATTCTTGGTTATTCACTACAAAAGCCGGGGTGTATGTTTGCGATAAAATCCCTTCGCGCACCATTTGCCGCTGGCGCTCGCTATATATCCGTTTTGAATAGGGATCTTTCCAACCAATCCAGTTCCAGTAATCAACATGAAACGCCATGGGAATAAAGGTTTTAAAAAGCCCGTCCCGTGCTTTCAAACTCATTAGCCATCGATCAGCACGAGGACAGCTGCTACACCCTTCAGACGTGTACAGCTGTATGGTATCCGTCGCTTTAACACCACTGGCAAATACCAGTGGTGTCGCATGAGCCATAAATGGCGAACTTATCAGTGCTATAACTATAAAAAGCCACGTTGCCATGTTCAATCCTCGCTCGAGAAAATGCCCGATCGACTGGATTATTCAGCAAACAACACGTTTCGACTAGCCTCTTGAGGTCAACGTTATAGAAAGTTTATAAATGCTTCACGGCGCAAATATCAACTCGAAGCTTGTGGAGAGAATCTTGTCTTATGAACACATTCTCCTTCCGTAAAAAACAAAACCCCAGGCTCTCTCGAACCTGGGGTTTTCTTTTTTAGAAGCCTGACGATGACCTACTCTCACATGAGGAGACCTCACACTACCATCGGCGATGCATCGTTTCACTACTGAGTTCGGGATGGGATCAGGTGGTTCCAATGCTCTATGGTCGTCAGGCAAAC
>JBNKFV010000004.1:0-151717 GCA_050289485.1 Cellvibrionaceae bacterium | reverse complement strand
CGGCATTCTAACCAGCTGAACTACCGGTCCGCAAATACTTACTAAACAGTTCAGCATTTAGTAAGTGGTGGGTGGTACAGGGATCGAACCTGTGACCCTCGCCTTGTAAGGGCGATGCTCTCCCAGCTGAGCTAACCACCCGAGAAGAGGTGCGCATTCTAACGCATGGGCTTGGGCTGTCAATCGTTTTGTGGCGAATTTATTAAATAAATAAGGCTTTTGGTTAAATATGCACAAATATCAGCCAACCTGTTGATATATAAGACTTTTATCGAGGGTTGCTACATTTGAGGAATACTGAACTTGGCGGTCAACGATTAAGCTCTTATCAACTAAAAAACAATCTCTCCATCTCTTCTATTTATTTGCCAACAGTTTCTGCCTGCACCTTTTGCCTCGTATAAAGCGATATCTGCGCGTTTGAGCGCATCATTGAAGGGCTCATCGCTCAACCATTCGCTGACCCCGATACTGACTGTTACACGTCGGTTTCCTTTGGGCTTTAAAAATCGGTGTGAAGCAATTGTCGACCTCAATTTTTCAGCCAATAACTGTGCTTGATCCAGATTCATATCCAGACAAGTCAGCATAAATTCCTCACCCCCCCAGCGAGCAAACAAATCCTTTACCCTGACACTGGACTTGATTATTAAAGCAAACTCCGTCAACACCAAGTCTCCTGCATCGTGCCCCAATGAGTCGTTGATTCGCTTGAAATGATCAATATCGATGAGAAATAACCAAGTATTTCCTCTGTTTGGTGTTTCACTGAGCAACTTGATTCTTTCTTCCATACCCCTGCGATTTGTGATCTGGGTAAGGTGGTCACGGCTAGAACGAGCTTCTGCCACTTCTACTTTGCTACGCAATCTATGGCGTTCATGTAAAAGGTTGATCAGCTGCATTGTTACCACCAATATAATGATGATTCCCCAAACAATTAATATGACCAAATACCAACCTTCTTTAGATATTCGCTGCTTTTCTATGTATAGCGAATTAATAACCAGATCCACGTCTGCTGGCGTGTTCGCTAAAGAGGAAAAATCCAATCCAATCAGCGTAATGTTACTGGTATCGGGCAAACCCAGCTTTCGAGGTGGATTGACGTTATCTAGCCACCAGTCGGAAACTCGTAATTCGCGAAGGTCAATCTCGACTTCCCCGTCATCAAATTCCGAGGTATCAAGGTTTAGCCGCAAAAACTGCTGACTATTTGGGTCATTAATCTTGGAGTATGCGGGGTTAAAGCTGCGCATAAATACAAGAAATTTGGATGGAGTGCCCTGGTAACGGGCGCCTATATGCAGCTTGGACAAAAGCGATAAATCGATGCCTCTGTTTATATCTCCGGTCGTTAGCAGGTCAATTAGGCATAGATCCCCATCTGACTGCATTTTGCATTTCAAATGAAGCTTATCACCAGAAACCCACTGCGCCACCAGACGCTGATCATCACTCCAGGGACTCACTATCCGAAAAGAAGGCGCGGGGCCACCCTCAAAATAAATCAATTTTGGAGGGATTACCCTATAGGCAAGAACCGCTGCAATCGTAAGTAAAAGCGCACTTATAAGTGTGAATAACGACGACCGACTATACATCGTAAAACTACTTCTCTAAAAATAATTGTTTAACCAGTCAGCAACAACCAGTTAACTCGCCAACGGTTTATTATTGATAGTATATGGTCTCGTCAAACCTCTGCTACCTCTAGTTTGAGCAGCTCCCTACCCTCCTGGTATCACCATAACATACCTCAATGATAGTCGAGCCAGCATCTAGTCACAAGAGAGCAGTCTAGTAGTATGTTTCATAAACAAAGAGGGGTTTTTAATGCCCATGTGCTAGCATTCTTCGCCCTTTTTAGCAAAACCCATCTTCTTGATATTGCTATTTGGTATAAAACTTTCCTAAAGTGGGGCATTCCATTGTTGTAGAAAAATACGTATACAAGTTGATGATCCACTTTGCACCCAGCCCCAACAGGTTCATCCAATAGTGTGAACAGGCCCCAGTTGACCTAACTGCGTGAGAAGAAGTGCGCACTCCAACGCCTGCGTTATAGCAGAATATCGAGATCGCGTTCACCCTATAGTAGACTTGGTTCAGCGTTCCTATTCCGATCATGCAGCTAACCCCTATCAAGCAGCCCTTATTGGACTAAGCACCTATGTTAAGCGAAAGTCTCTTATTTTCCACAGCAACAGCGGAGATCGTGAACGCCACGGCAATAATCCCTACCGAGGTTAAAGAAACCAACAATTGGCTGGTGCTGATGGTGATCGTGCTCTTGTTGGTGCAATCGCTGCTGATTATCGGCTTGCAGCGCAGCAGGGTAAGCCATAAACGCGCCAAACTGGCATTAAGCGAGGCCCACAGTGAGCTGGAGCGCCGGGTAGCGGACCGCACAGTACAACTCGAAAACCTCAACCGCGAGTTGTACCAAGAGATTGCCAGCCACGAGAAAACCGAGGCCCTGCTAATGGAAACGCAGGATTATCTGCACAGTATTTTAAATTCTATGCCCTCTACCCTACTGGGTGTTACCGCCGATGGCACCATTACCCACTGGAATGCGGCGGCAGAGGCCTCTACCGGTATTGGTGCAGAGCAGGCCATGGGGCATCCGCTGGAGAGCGTGTATAACAATGTGAAAATTGATCTGAGCGACGTAAAAAACGCCACACTAAACCGTATTCCCGTGGTAAGCCAGAATGTTCAGCAAGGCCGCGGCAGCGACGCCCGTTACTTCGACATTACTATTTACCCGCTGGTGCACGACGAGAGTGAGGCCAATGCGGTGATACGTATTGACGATGTAACCCCGCGCATTCAAATGGAAAGCATGCTGATACAAAATGAAAAGATGCTGTCGCTCGGTGAACTGGCAGCCGGACTCGCACACGAAATCAACAACCCGCTGGCGGTTATCTTGAATGGCCTGCAAAACATAGAACGCCGCACGTCGCACAAGCTTAGCAAAAATCACGAAGTCGCCGATACCCTTGGTTTTAACATCGATCAATTGCAAGAGTATTTAAAGCAACGCGAACTCACCACGTTTATTCAAAGCATGCGTATTGCTGGAGAACAGGCCGCACGCATAGTTACCAACATGTTAGAATTTTCGAGGGGCAACACACGGCAGCTGAAGTACGAAAACATTAACACCGTACTGCAGCACGCACTGGAAATGGCGAAAAACTCGCTGGTGTTACGCAACAAAAACAAAGCGAACCCCGTGAATATTATGGCCGAATTTGGAGAACACCTGCCAGATATTCCCTGCTCTGCCACTGAAATTCAGCAAGTAGTCATAAATTTGTTACGCAATGCGGCCCAGGCGTTCTATCTCTTTGGCGTCGACACGCCAAGAACGGAAAATACCATCTGGCTACGCACCCTCATAAAAGATCGTTATTTGTGCATTGAAGTGGCTGATAACGGCCCCGGCATGAGCGACGACGTGCTCAAGCATGTATTTGAGCCGTTTTACACCACCAAAGATGTTGGCCAAGGTACAGGACTGGGCCTGTCCGTGTCTTACTTTATTATTACCGAACACCACGATGGAGAAATTGAGGTTGAATCACAACCCGGCCAAGGTACATGCTTTACTATACGTTTACCGATTCCTTTATCTAATTAAGCGAAACTGTTATGGATACAAAAACCAATATGATGCTACGAATCACCAGCCTTGTAATGGCCACTTTGTTGACCGCCTGTGCAACACCGCCACCTCCAAAGGTGGACGATACGGCAATGCACGCCATCATTGAGAGCGCTTACTCCGAAAACATTTATATTGAAAGCGTTATCGCGCAATGCGCGACCTTGGGTGGCGATGTTGAAGCCGATATGCAGGTAAAACAGCAGCGATGGCGTAGCGGCACCAATACGCTCTTGCGAGCAGCTGATTTGTATTACCGCGACTTAAACAAAAATAACACATTTAACTATCACGACAGCACGGTATCCCTCGATACCGTGCGCTTTGCCTACGAGCAACTAGCAAACGTCAACGAACGCATGTCGTTTATGCGTTTTTCCAACGCCAACCGTAAACGCATGTGTACGCGCCTAACCGACGATTTTATGCAAAACAGCAGTACATTAGCCTTGGAACAAAATAATCCGCAAGCTTACGCACAAATCATGGCTTACACCAGTCAGCTAGGTAACAACAATAATGAAGTATTTGTGATGCCATCATTGATTGGCAACTTTAAAATGGATGCAAAAAAAGGCCGCTCGGCGTTTCATATTGAAAAGTTACTGAAAGGCTTGCAATGCACACCAGAATTAATGATCACACTGGAGAACGACTGGCCCAACGAAACTTACGTTGGCTACTGTACAGAAGGAAATGCCCGGCTAGTGGAGTGTACCTGGGGTAATTGCAAGGTGAGTAACGATTAACCCTGCCATCATCCAGCCACGTGAATAAGAGAAAAGCCAGCAAAAGCTGGCTTTTCTCTAGGTGATATATTCACTGAGTGTAAAGTTAACTGCCCGCCAACTCAGCAATACGGGCTTTCAATCGTTCTTGCACCAATACAGCAAGTTCGTCTGGCTGGAATTTTGATAAGAACGCATCACACCCTACTTTTTCCACCATGGCTTTGTTAAAGCTACCGCTCAGCGACGTATGCAGTGCTACAAAGAGATCTGCAAGCTTTGGGTCTTGCCGAATTTGATGGGTCAGCATGTAACCATCCATCTCTGGCATTTCTGCGTCAGTCACCACCATGAGCACATGCTTTTGAAAATTTGGATCTTCTGCCTGCCACTGTTTAATAATACGTAAACCTTCACGGCCATTTTTGGCAGAGTATATTTTTATACCCAGCTGTTTAATGGTATCTCGCGCCTGACTCAATGCGGTTTCGGAGTCGTCCACCAGCAAGACCTTGAAATCATAAGGCTGCGCCTGGCTAATCACTTCTTTATCGAGCACCTCATCAGATACCGTTGTATCGTAAGGAATGATGTCGGCCAGTACGCGCTCTACATCGAGAATTTCAACAATCTGATCATCTACCTGTGTAATTGCCGTTAAATAAGTACTACGCCCTGCCCCAGTGGGGGGCGGCATGATGCGGTCCCAATTGAGGTTGATAATTCGATCTACGTTGCCGACCAAAAACGCCTGCACCGAGCGGTTGTATTCAGTCACGATGATGTTGCAGTTGTCTTTTTGATCGAGCAGCGGTCTTAAGCCAATGGCGGCCGCCAGATCGATGACGCTAATCGTTTGTTTGCGCAGGTGGGTTACTCCGCAGATATAGGGGTGCCGCTTGGGAATTTGGGTAAGCGCAGGGGTTTTTAGCACCTCTTGAATTTTAAACACATTGAGGGCGAACATCTGGCGTCCACCGAGCTTAAACATTAGCAGCTCAAGGCGGTTTTCACCCACAAGCTTGGTGCGCTGATCAACAGAAGCGAGAACTCTGGACATTGATATCCCTGTAACGAGTAAATAAAGCGCTAGGCCCTGTCATTCTAGCGCAAACCACAGCCTATGCCACCAACGCTGGCACTTGTATAAACAAGCTTGTCGGCATATTCACGGTAATATTTAGGCCGTTTCGTCGAGAATGGCGAATGATAGGCAGGTCGTAAATAGCCCCATGGCACAAACAAACTGCAAAAATGGAAACATCAATGACATTAAACCTGCCGAAATCCATAACGATTTCACGATGCTGCGCTTACGGCGATACTTGGCGGTAAAGCGCCGGTAATGGGCATGATCCGCTAAGGTATTTTGGTGTACAGGTATTATTTCCGGCGTGACGGGGGCAAAAAAACGTTTGATTAACTCCCATTGAAAGGCCAAATAGGCCGTTGGCAGCAAAATAAAGCCGAAATACGTCATCGTTAGCCTGCCTTCCCGAAGGTGAATGCCTTTACGAAATCAGTTACGCGCTTCACTGAGTATAGACATATCTCACCGGGTAAGGGGTCAACAATTGCGTGTACCAGGGATAAAACAGAGCCCCAGCTGAGCTGGGGCCAGAAAGTGTTAACCGCCCTTAGCGCTTAACAATTCGAGCAGGCTCGCGCATGGTAACAAACTCTTCAGCGGCACTTGGGTGCACACCGATGGTCTGGTCGAAAATAGCCTTGGTAGCGCCCGCTTTCATGGCGATGGCAATCCCCTGGACAATTTCGCCCGCGTCGTGCCCTACCATATGGCAACCCACTACTTTATCGCTGGTTGCATCCACCAACAGTTTCATAAAGGTGCGCTCTGGCAAACCACTAAGGGTATGTTTCAAATGGGTGAATGACGAGGTGTAGACCTCTACCTCAGGGTATTGCTCCAATGCTTGCGCTTCGCTGAGGCCTACCGTTCCCACATTGGGCTGCGAAAATACTGCTGTCGGAATATCGGCGTAACTCACTGCGATCGGTACGCCGCCATAAAGATGCTTAGCCAAGGCCATACCCTCAGCCAGGGCAACAGGGGTTAAGGCCACACGGTCGATCACATCACCTACTGCATAAATTGATGGCTCGTTGGTTTGAAAAGCATCGTTCACGCAAACAGCACCATTGGCACTGAGTTTAACCTGAGTGTTTTCCAGCCCAAGGTTGTCTGTTTTCGGTCGACGCCCGGTGGCATACATCACACAATCGGCCGGGGCTATGCTGCCGTCGGTAAAATGCACTTCAAGCTCGCCGTTAGCCCGTTTTACAATTTTATTGATGTCGCTGTTAACGCGCAGATTAATACCCTTAGTCACAATCTGCTCGGCGAGAAAATTACGCACATCGTCATCAAAACCGCGCAAAATCTGCTCGCCGCGATACACCAGCGAGGTATCCGCACCAAGGCCATTGAAAATACCCGCGAACTCGACCGCTATATAGCCACCGCCAACCACAACCACCCGCTTGGGAAACTCGTCGAGATAAAAGGCATCATTGGAATCGATGACGTGCTCAGAGCCTTCAAAGTCAGGGATAAACGGCCAACCACCCACCGCTACCAAAATACGCTCAGCAGTGTATTCTTGGGCGCCTACTGCAACACAGTTTGGCCCTTTAATGGTTGCGCGACCACGAATGATCTCAACACCTGCATTGGTAAGAATGCGTTCGTATACGCCGTTTAAGCGTTCAATTTCTTTACTTTTGTTATCACGCAAGGTGGGCCAATGAAAACTGGCTTCGCCCACTTGCCAACCGTAGCCCTTGGCGGCTTCAAACTCTTCATGGAAACCTGCGCCATAAACGAATAATTTTTTTGGCACACAACCTACGTTGACACAGGTGCCGCCCAGAAACATATCCTCCGCAACAGCCACCTTGGCACCCAGCTGTGATGCAATACGACTGGCCCTAACGCCACCGGATCCGGCGCCAATAACAAATAAATCGTAATCAAATGTGCTCACGCTCACCCCTTTTTTCGCACCTGTTTCGCACATTATTAACCCGGCAAGAATCATGGTCGGGTTAATAAGCTGCGCATGAACACGCCGCCATTGGCCGCAGACCAATTCGGGTTAATAGGTGCGTAATAAATCAATCAATTATTGGGGCGACACTATGCCATTGCTTAAACATCAATATCAACGGAAGGATAGTCAGAATCGCGGCGACGGTCGCCACCGGTGCGTAGATCGAGAAAGGGAGCACGCCTTTTACGACGGCGGTCACCACCTTTGCGCCGATCGAATACCATTGTCCGTTGCTGACTGTCAGTGCCCTCAGTCATTGGCATTTCTGCCGTATTGGCATCAGACTTCCGTTTAACCTGCCGAGACGGCGCTACTGGCATCGTAGGGCCAACTGAATTAACCATTTCACCACCTGCTTGCTTGTTCACCACCTAATGCGTGTAACTTAAAACGTTTATACGCTTAATATCGACGCTTTTTCTAGCAGCTTGAGCAAAAAATCAGCAAATAATGATATTTATCCTATTTTTATCCCTTATACCAAGACAACATTGAGTGCAATTTAACAACCTCACCAATAATCAGCAGCGTTGGCGCGCTAGCACCCTCCTCCACTACCTTGCCCGGTAATTCCGCTAACGTACTGATGAGTACCCGTTGATTAGGTGTAGTGCCCTTTTCCACCAACGCCGCAGGCGTATCGGGTAAGCGGCCATTACGTATCAAGTTTTGGCAAATCTCGTGTAGCCCAGCCAGGCCCATATAAAACACCAGCGTCTGGTCTGGCATGGCCAGCTCCGGCCAATTGAGGTTGGTAGAATCGGCCTTTGAGTGCCCGGTAATAAACCGTACCGATTGCGAGTAATCACGGTGCGTAAGGGGAATACCGGCATAAGCGGCGCAGCCCGAGGCAGCAGTAATACCTGGCACTACCTGAAACGGAATATGATTCTGGGCCAACAACTCAATTTCTTCGCCGCCGCGGCCAAAAATAAATGGGTCGCCGCCTTTTAAGCGTAATACCCGCTTACCTTGTTGGGCCAGGCCTACCAGTAACTGGTTAATTTCTGGCTGCGGTACAGCGTGTTCACTGCGACGTTTGCCTACGTAAATACGGTCTGCGTCGCGGCGCACCAGGTTCAATACCGGCTCAGAAACCAGCCGGTCGTAGAGCACAACATCTGCCTGCTGCATCAGCTGCAAGGCTCGCAGTGTGAGCAACCCCGGATCACCAGGGCCACCTCCTACCAGATACACTTCACCCTGTTTCTTATCACTCTCAGTGCCATCAAGTAAGGCCAAGGCAGCTTGGGTTGCCTCGTCTTGCTGGCCCTTCATGGCCATTTCTGCCACGGAGCTATCCAAGAGGTTTTCCCAAAAACGCATACGCACGGTGTTATCCGTGAGTTTTTGTTTGATACGCTCACGCAAGTTGCTGGCAAACTGCGCGAGCAATCCGTAACTTTCAGGAATCAAACGCTCTATCTTAGCCCGCACCATTCGGGCCAGCACTGGCGCCTGCCCGCTGCTGGTAATAGCAATAGTGAGTGGATCACGATCAACAATGGCAGGGAAAATAATGGTGCATAAATCCGGGTTATCCACCACGTTCACTGGCAAGCCTACCGCTTTTGCGTCTCGTGAAACCTGTTCATTTAATGAGCGTATATCAGTAGCCGCCACCACCAAACGGCAGCCGTCGATATCCGTAGCGTCGTAAGGGCGTAAAAAACACTCGCCGTTACTTTCGGTAATTAAACCACGAAGCTCTTCAGACACCGACGGTGCAACAACCTTGAGGCGGGCACTGCTTTTTGCCAACAATCGCGCTTTGCGTGTCGCAATGCTGCCGCCGCCCACAATCAGTACGTATTGATTTTTTAAATCGAAAAAGAAGGGAAAATACTGCATAGGCAGCTCCACACAGTATCAAAACCTCGCCCAGACTGGGCGAGGTTTCGTTGAAAGAAGAAGCCTTAAGCTGTGGTGATACGTTCAACACCACCCATGTAAGGTAGCAATACCTCTGGCACGATCACACTGCCATCTTCCTGCTGATAATTTTCAAGAATAGCGATCAGAGTACGCCCTACCGCCAAGCCAGAACCATTGAGAGTATGCAGTAGTTCAGGCTTACCGGTTTCCGGATTGCGGTAACGCGCCTTCATGCGGCGGGCCTGAAAATCACCAAAACTGCTGCATGAAGAAATTTCGCGGTATTTTTCCTGCGAGGGTAGCCACACTTCAATGTCGTAGGTTTTTTCTGAGGAGAAACCCAAATCGCCACCACACAAAATAACAGTGCGATAAGGCAGGCCAAGCTTTTGCAAGATGGCCTCCGCATGGCCGGTTAAGCTTTCCAGCCCAGCATGCGCATCGCCAGGTCTCACAAACTGTACCAGCTCAACTTTTTCAAACTGATGCTGACGAATCATGCCGCGGGTGTCGCGACCATAAGCACCGGCTTCACTGCGAAAACAAGGCGTATGGCATACAAATTTCAACGGCAGGGCATCGGCTTTATCAAAAATTTCGTCACGCAATATATTGGTAACAGGCACTTCGGCGGTGGGAATCAAATAAAATTCGCGATCGTCTGTCAGTTTGAATAAATCATCTTCAAACTTGGGCAACTGGCCGGTACCAAACAAAGAGTCTTTGTTCACTATATAGGGCACGTAAATTTCATTATAGCCATGCTCATTAATATGGGTATTGAGCATAAATTGAATCAACGCACGGTGTAGGCGTGCTACCTGCCCTTTCATCACCGCAAAGCGTGAGCCAGTTAATTTAGCCGCCGCATCGAAGTCGAGCTGGCCGAGCTTGGAACCCAGGTCAACATGATCCTGCACTTCAAACGTAAAGGGCTTTGGTTCACCCCAACGACGAATTTCTACGTTGTCGTCTTCGCTTTTACCTTCGGGTACTTCATCAACCGGCACATTGGGAATTTCTGCCAATAGCTGATCAAGTTCAGCCTGCACACTGTTGAGCTCTTGTTCGGCAGCCACCAGGCCCTGCTTGAGGGTTTCCACTTCTGCCAACAACGGTGCAATATCTTCACCGGCAGCTTTCGCTTTACCAATATTTTTTGAACGGCTGTTGCGTTCCTGCTGTAAATTTTCAGTTTTAATCTGAATATCACGACGCTTTAGCTCAAGCGCTTTAATTTTTTCAACATCCAGTTGGTAACCTTTTTTGGCCAATGCAGCAACCAAAGATTCGGGATTTGTTCTAACCGTTTTTGCGTCTAACATACATTCACTATTTTTTGACAGACTAAAAAAATTTAAGAGTAACCGTTGCTCCGCCCCATACAAAGAACAAACACAACATTACCGAGAGTGTAATATACAACAGCGCCAGACCATGCTGACCACTTTGCCACAAGCCCACAGTTTCCAGAGCAAAGGTTGAAAATGTGGTAAACGCGCCGAGAAAGCCCACCATCAGCACATGCCGCCAGTAGTCGTTAATCAGCAGTTTTTCCACTACCAGAATGTAACAGATACCAATCAGCAGTGAACCCACCACATTGGCTACCAGGGTTCCCAGGGGAAAACGCCCCGGCGACAGGGGAAACAGATAGGTTGTAACCCCGTAACGGGCCATGGCTCCAAACGCGCCGCCCATAGCGACAGCCAACCAATGCATGCCTTAGCTCCTATGATGTCCTACTAATATTATTTAACCGTGATAATTACCGAACGCCACCACTACTTAACGTAGCGCTTGTTCGGGCTTTGCTGATTCAACGACTTCAGGTGCGCGAGTTTTTCAGACACTTTAATTTCTAACCCACGTGGCACCGGGTGATAATATTCCCGCGTTGCCAATGCTTCGGGCATATAGTTTTCTCCCGCTGCAAACGCATCAGGCTCGTCATGTGCGTATCGATACTCAGCGCCGTAGTCCAAGTCTTTCATCAGGCTGGTGGGTGCATTGCGTAAATGCACTGGCACATCATAACCGGGCAAGCTGCGAACATCTTTCATGACCTGATTGTAGGCATTATACACGGCATTACTTTTTGGTGCCGCCGCTAAGTACACCACGGCCTGCGCCAAGGTGAGTTCACCCTCGGGCGAACCCAACCGCTCTTGCACATCCCATGCATTCAGAGCCAACTGCAAAGCACGCGGGTCGGCATTACCAATATCTTCCGACGCCATCCTTACCACGCGGCGGGCAATATATATTGGATCGCAGCCTCCGTCCAACATCCGACACATCCAGTAAAGTGCAGCGTCGGGCGACGATCCACGAACCGCTTTATGCAAGGCGGAAATTTGTTCGTAAAATAAATCGCCACCTTTATCAAAGCGCCTTACATCGTGAGCCAGTGTTTCTTGCACTATAGCTTGTGTCAGCACCTTCGCAGAGCCATCGACAGGCAGCAGGTCGGTAGCGATTTCGAGCAGATTGAGCGCTCTGCGGGCATCACCATCGGCGGCCTTGGCCAACAGTTCAGCAACGCCCTCTTCCAGTGCTATCGACAACTGTCCAAGGCCACGCTGCGTATCCTGCAATGCCTGGTCAACCAACTGTATGAGCTGCTCATCCGAGAGCGATTTGAGCAGATAAACCCGTGCCCGAGACAAAAGGGCATTGTTTAACTCAAACGATGGGTTTTCCGTGGTTGCCCCAATGAATATCAAGGTACCGTTTTCAACATATGGCAGAAAGGCATCTTGCTGGGCTTTGTTAAAGCGATGCACTTCGTCAACAAACAAAATAGTTTTGCGACCGGTGCTGCAGCGCTCCTGCTCGGCCACCGCTACTGCAGCGCGAATATCTTTCACACCGGCAAGTACTGCCGAAAGGGTTTCAAAGCGGGCGTCGATAAGTTCGGCCAGCATCTTTGCCAGTGAAGTTTTCCCCACGCCAGGCGGCCCCCAAAAAATCATGGAGTGCAGGGCTCCCAGCTCTATCGCCTGCCGCAGCGGCTTGCCAGGGCCCAGCACGTGCTCCTGCCCGATATATTCATCAAGATTGCGCGGGCGCATACGTGCTGCAAGTGGCTCATAAGGCGCGGTGGCAAATAAATCAGCCATCAACGATAACATCCGTACCGGCCGGGGCCTGGAAAGAGAACAGGTCGGTTGAGAGGTTATCTGGCTGGCTAATCCCACTGAACCGGATTTGATTAATGTTGCCGGTCAGATCTTGAATCAGCATTTCACGCAACTGGGCAGCCACGAACACCAAGGTCACGCGGGCAAAGTAATCGTTGCTTGTGAGCGGTGTTAGCCGGTAGACCGTGCGCTCGCCTTCAGAGCTTACTTGGTCGACCTTGTAATCGTCCTGCAGCTGGTCGAGCGCCCCGCTCAACAAACTCATGGGACTACTGGGATCATCTGGGGCCACCTGTTTTACGGTAACCTGCTCAAGATCCGGGTCATACAACCATAAGGTATTGCCATCGGAAACCAGTAGCTGGTTGAAGGGAGCCTCGGTTTGCCACCGAAATTTACCCGGCTGGTCGATGGCGAATTTACCCATGGACGACTGTGTGGTTTGCCCTTCTGGATCAATCAGCATTTGGCGAAAATCACCGGTTTGGCGGTCGACGCGCTTCAATAATGAGGATAATTCACCGGCGTCTTCCGCATCGGCATAACCAGGCACAGGTAAGGCCGCACCTAGTACAAACAAAAACTGAATCAGTCGGGTAAACATACTATTAATTCCTCAAAAACCTTATTTTGGCGGTGGTGGCGCCAGTACCTCACGGTTGCCATTGCTGGCCATTTCTGACACTACCCCCGCAGCTTCCATCGATTCAATCAAGCGCGCAGCCCGGTTATAGCCAATGCGTAATTTTCGCTGCACCGACGAAATAGACGCTTTGCGAGTGTCGGTAACAAAGGCAACCGCTTCGTCATATAGAGGGTCGCTGTCTTCCGCATTACCATCTTCGCCCTCGGTTGCCAGCCCCGGTACCGGAATGGAATTGGTACTGTCATCTACGACGCCGTCGATATAATCTGGTTCCCCACGACGTTTCCAGTCAGCCACCACATTATGCACTTCGTGGTCATCAACAAAAGCACCGTGCACACGAACGGGCAACGCTGTGCCCGGAGGCAGATACAACATGTCGCCATGTCCCAATAACTGCTCTGCCCCACCTTGATCAAGAATGGTTCGCGAATCGATCTTCGACGACACCTGGAACGCAATACGTGTGGGCACATTGGCTTTAATCAGGCCAGTAATTACATCAACCGAGGGCCGCTGTGTTGCCAGAATCAAGTGAATCCCCGCAGCCCGGGCTTTTTGCGCAATACGGGCAATTAACTGCTCTACTTTTTTGCCCACAATCATCATCATGTCGGCAAATTCGTCAATCACCACAACGATGGCGGGCAAGGGCTCCAAGTCCGGTGCGGGCGCTTCTTCATGCCCGGGTTCGTAGTGCTCACTAGGCACCCATAAAGGGTCTTTAATGGGCTCACCGGCTTTGATGGCATCACGAATCTTGCGGTTGTAACCGGCAAGGTTTCTGACCCCCAGCGCCGCCATCAACTTGTAACGCCGCTCCATCTCCCCTACACACCAACGCAAGCCATTGGCCGCATCGTTCATGTCGGTAATCACCGGTGTCAGCAGGTGTGGAATGCCCTCGTAGATAGACAACTCGAGCATTTTCGGGTCGACCATAATCAGCCGTACATCTTTTGGCGTTGATTTATACAACAGACTAAGCAACATAACATTAACGCCAACTGACTTACCCGAACCGGTTGTACCGGCCACTAGCAAGTGTGGCATTTTTGCCAGATCCGCCACCACGGGCTCACCAGAAATATCGTGCCCCAGTGCCATGGTCAGCGACGATTTCGCTGTTTCGTAAGTTTGTGAAGACAGCACCTCGCTTAAATACACAATTTCACGGTGCTCGTTGGGAATTTCGATGCCCACGACCGACTTACCTGGAATCACCTCGACCACCCGCACACTGATAACCGCCAGCGACCGGGCAAGGTCTTTTGCGAGATTGGTAATACGGCTGACTTTCACACCTGCCGCAGGCTGAATTTCAAAGCGGGTAACCACTGGACCCGGCAGTACCGATACCACCTCGGCGACAATACCAAAGTCTTTCAACTTGAGTTCCAGCAAGCGCGACAAGGCCTCCAGGGATTCTTTCGAGTAGCCTTTTGACTTGTCTTTTTTTGGTTCATCCAGCAGTTTGAGAGGCGGCAAATCCCCCTCGACCGGGCCATCAAACAAAGAGGCCTGTTTCTCTTTCACTGCACGAACACTCGCCTGTGGTTTTTTCGGCAGCGACTCAATTTTCACCGGCTCCCGGGCTGCCACTTCTTTCACCTGCTTTTCTACCGCTTGTTTTCTAGCCTTTTGTACTTCAACCACACGCCGCTGCTCTTCGCGGTCGCGTTTTTTATCAGCCATTTTCTGGCCAAGATAGGCGAGCGATAACAGCGTAAACCGCCCCAGTCGCTGCATAAAATTTAGCCAGGAAAAGTCGGTGAAAATCGTGACCCCAAACAGAAAGGTACCGCCGAGCAGCAAAACGCCGCCGACATAATTAAATGATGCCTCAACAGCCTCGGCCACCGAAACGCCCAGAATTCCACCATGGGAATACGGCAGTACATCGCTGGTGTTGCCGTATTTCAGCGAAGCCAGGCCACAGCCGGCCACAAGAATCAACAAAAAGCCGACCAGGCGCAGGCCGAATACCAAACCGTCCCAGGCAAACCCTTGCTGGCGGGCTTTGTTAACCTGCCATACTTTGAGCACTATAATCAGCGGCAGCGAGTAAGCAATGTAGCCCAGCAGGGAAAACAACACGTCGGCTACCCAGGCGCCCGACGCGCCCACCGTATTTTGTATGTCGTTGCGCGTACCCGTACTCGACCAACCTGGATCTGCCGGGCTATAGCTGACCAGTGCCAGCACCAGATAAAGGCACAAGAGGCTCAGCCCTATTATGGTGCCCTCGCGAACCACACGACTAACGACACTCTTCGGCGTACCCGGTGCTACAGGATTCGTTAACTCGGCATTTTTTTTCAATGGAGAAACCTTTTCTCTTGTTTTGAGCGATAATTAAACAGATCACCGTGCTCAAGCGTGATGACGGCCCCGTTTTGCTGGTTCAGCAACGATGGGAGCCATTATTCAATACATTTCAGAATGTTAGCGGCGAAACTTAACACGGCATTTTACCTTGCTCCAGGGTCTACTCCTACCCACCAGGGCCAGTTGACACCAATTTAATTGCCCAACTGGAAATTAGTGTTCACAGCCCCCTGGTTAATAGTTTTCCGCAATTTAATGGATTAGTAATTTAATTTTGCGCCGCTTATAGGGATAACCTATCATCACCACCGAATTATTTAGGTAGCATTGTCGATATTTAGTTCTCAGAAACGACGGCACTAGCTATATGTCTTCAGATGTAAGGGATCCATTCAATGAGTAACAGCAATCATCATCGGTTAATCATCCTCGGCTCAGGCCCTGCCGGCTACACAGCGGCCATTTATGCAGCACGAGCCAACCTGAACCCGGTTTTAATCACTGGGATGCAACAGGGTGGCCAGCTTACCACTACCACTGAAGTCGAAAACTGGCCAGGTGGCGAGCACGACCTGCAAGGCCCCGATTTAATGGTGAAAATGCAAGAACACGCCGAGCGTTTCGACACCAAAATCATTTTTGACCATATTGAAGAAACCGATCTCAGCCAGCGGCCCTTTACTCTGAAAGGCAGTGACACCTACACCTGCGACGCACTGATTATCTGTACCGGTGCCTCAGCCCAATATCTGGGTCTGCCATCAGAAGAAGCCTTTATGGGCAAAGGCGTAAGCGCCTGTGCTACCTGCGATGGCTTTTTCTACCGCGACCAAAAAGTGGCCGTTATCGGTGGTGGTAACACAGCTGTTGAAGAAGCCCTCTACCTGTCTAACATCTGTAGTGAAGTTACTCTGGTGCACCGCCGTGACAGCCTGCGTTCGGAAAAAATTCTGCAAGACAAGCTGTTTGAAAAAGCCAAAAACGGCAACGTAAAACTGGCCTGGAACTCAACACTCGACGAAGTACTCGGTGATGACTCCGGCGTAACCGGCCTGCGTCTCAAAAGTACTGAAGATGGATCAACCCAAACCCTCGACGTACAAGGCGTATTTGTCGCCATTGGCCATAAACCCAATACCGATATGTTCACAGGCCAGCTGGAAATGAACAATGGTTATATTAATGTCAAAAGCGGGTTGGCTGGCGGCGCTACCAGCACCAGCGTGCCCGGTGTATTTGCCGCCGGTGACGTTGCCGACCAAGTATATCGCCAGGCCATCACCTCTGCCGGTGCCGGCTGTATGGCTGCACTTGATGCCGAAAAATACCTCGACGATCTTGAGTGATTCGACCTGATTTGTCTTCTATCATACCTTGTGCAGGGGGCTGCCCCGCACAAGGGTGAAAAAGACAGGTAGAGATATTCTGTGACAGCGCAATACTACGTGCTGCATACTGCAGACACGCCATTTCCGCCAACCAATAGAGCCCACAGCTACCCTAATGGCTTGCTGGCCATTGGTGGTGACCTTACCACCCAGCGCCTGCTCGATGCCTACAGCAAGGGCATCTTTCCCTGGTTTAACCCCGGCGAACCTGTATTGTGGTGGACCCCTGAGCCCCGCTGCATACTGCGGACTGATCGCATTCACATTTCCAAATCGTTACACAAGGTGCTGCGTAAAGGCGCCTTTACCGTAACATTTGATCGAGCGTTTGATGACGTCATCAAAGCCTGTAGTGAGCCTCGCCGTTACACCAGTGAAACCTGGATACATAGCCCTATGATTGAGGCCTATTCAACACTGCATCGCCTTGGATACGCGCACTCCATAGAAGTATGGCGCGATGACTTTCTAGTAGGAGGGCTATATGGCGTTGCAATAGGGAAAATATTCTTTGGCGAATCTATGTTCAGCCGCGAAACCAACGCCAGTAAGGTTGCTATTACCTATCTGGCTGGCCAGCTGCACCAGTGGGGGTTCCCTCTGATTGACTGCCAGGTAACTAGCGATCACCTGCTGTCACTGGGTGCAGAAGAAATAACCCGCAAAGCATTTGAGAAACATTTGCTAGAGTATAAAGTAACAGGTAACGCTACCGGCCCTTGGGTTTTGAACTGGCAATATGGAGACAAACAGTGACCCATCTTTCCAGCATTAAACTGTATGCAACTAATGAGCACCCGTGCAGCTATCTGGCTGGCAAAAAAGCCACTACGGTGTTTATTGATCCGGGCGCCGACATTGATCAACCCTTGTACACTCATCTTTCCGATATCGGCTTTCGCCGTAGCGGATCACATCTGTACCGGCCGCACTGCGCCCAATGCAGCGCCTGTGTGCCCGTAAGAATTCCTGTCGCGGAGCTGGAGCCCAATCGTAAGCAACGACGCTGCTTGCGTAATAACGCTGATTTGAAGATTAGCCTTACCGAAACTATCGATACTGACGAACACTACGAGCTGTATGAACGTTACATTTCACTGCGGCATTATGATGGCGACATGTATCCGCCCAATCGTGAACAATTCACGTCTTTTCTCAGTGATGAATGGGGTGTTACTCGCTACATTGAATTTCGCAAAAATAACCGCTTAATCGCGGTAAGCGTGTGCGACGAATTGGAAACCGGTTACTCGGCGGTTTACACCTACTTTGAACCCGATGAAACAAAGCGCAGCCTCGGCTCTTATGCCATTCTTTATTTATGCGAAAAAGCCAAAGAACGCGGCCTTGGGTATGTATACCTCGGTTACTGGATTAAACAATGCCGAAAAATGAATTACAAAACCGAATACCGCCCACTTGAGGCCTACATGAACGACAGGTGGCACCGAGTTATTTTCCAGCAGCCCTGATTTGCACTCTTTTTTTCAAAAAAAACAGTTATTTACTGTATTTTTCCTTGGCTAGTGTGGCCTTTTCAGGCAAAATTCACCGCTTCGTAAAACCGTGAACTTTTATTTAGTCCCGAGGAAAGCGCCGAATGGCAAGAGAAGACCATATTGAGATGGAAGGCGAAGTGATTGATACACTGCCAAATACCACCTTCCGCGTCAAACTGGAGAACGGCCACGTCGTTACTGCACATATTTCTGGAAAAATGCGTAAAAACTATATCCGCATTTTAACGGGTGACAAAGTGAAGGTGGAACTCACACCTTACGACTTGAGCAAAGGCCGCATCACCTATCGCGCACGCTGATTTTTACCGCGATACGCAATAAAAAAGGCGATCAAATGATCGCCTTTTTTACGTGCAAGACAGCACTCAAGTACCCGTCTCGATATCAAACACCAATTCGTCATCTTTGAGCGAAATATGCACCGTACCACCATTTTGTGACAATTCGCCAAAAAGGACAGCCTCAGCCAGTGGCTTTTTCAGTTTCTCCTGAATCAAGCGGGCCATTGGGCGAGCGCCCATTTTGTCGTCATAGCCTTTTTCTGCCAGCCAAGTACGTGCATCTTCATCCACCTCAAGCACAACGCGCTTGTCGTCGAGCTGTGATTGGAGCTCCACCAGAAATTTGTCGACCACCGTTTTAACAACCTGCAAGCTCAGTGAGCCAAACTGAATAATGGCATCCAGGCGGTTGCGGAATTCCGGGGTAAACATTTTCTTAATGGCTTCCATACCATCGCTACTATGATCTTGCTTGGTGAAACCGATAGACGCGCGACTCATAACTTCCGCACCCGCGTTGGTCGTCATAATCACAATCACATTGCGAAAATCCGATTTGCGGCCGTTATTATCTGTCAACGTACCATGATCCATCACTTGCAAGAGCAAGTTGAAAACCTCGGGGTGCGCTTTTTCGATTTCATCCAGCAGCACAACACTGTGCGGGTGCTTGGTAACCGCTTCGGTTAACAAACCACCCTGATCAAAACCGACATAACCAGGTGGAGCGCCGATCAAGCGAGACACTGTGTGGCGCTCCATATACTCCGACATATCAAAGCGGATCAGCTCTACTCCCATAGCCGTTGCCAACTGACGACAAAGCTCCGTTTTACCCACCCCGGTAGGCCCGGCAAACAGGAACGACCCGATAGGCTTATCGGGTGCTTTCAGGCCAGCACGAGACATTTTGATGGCCGTCGACAATGCGTCAATGGCATCATTTTGGCCAAATACTGTCATTTTCAATGAATCATCTAGCTTCTGCAGCTGCTCTTTATCCGAAGATGAAACACTTTTCGGTGGAATTCGCGCCATTTTGGCCACGATGGCCTCAACATCGGGGACACCTATCACTTTTTTACGCTTGTTTTCTGGCTGCAAACGCTGATAGGCGCCCGCCTCGTCCACTACGTCAATGGCTTTATCTGGCAGAAAACGTTCGTTGATATAGCGCTCTGCCAGCTCCGCAGCCGCCTTCAAGGCCGTATCCGTGTAACGAATATCGTGGTGCTCTTCAAAACGGCTCTTAAGGCCCTTGAGAATATGGAACGTATCTTCCGCACTGGGCTCACCAACATCCACTTTCTGAAAGCGGCGAGACAAGGCCCGGTCTTTCTCAAAAATACCGCGATACTCTTGAAAGGTGGTTGAGCCGATGCAGCGGATTTCGCCAGAGGTCAGTAGCGGTTTTAACAGGTTAGAGGCATCCATTACCCCACCGGAAGCGGCCCCTGCGCCAATAATCGTGTGAATTTCATCGATAAACAAAATGGCGTGTGGCTGCTTTTTCAGCTCGGCCAGCAACCCTTTGAAGCGCTTCTCAAAATCACCGCGATACTTAGTACCGGCCAATAACGAGCCCAAATCCAGCGAGTAAACAACACTTTCTTCAAGAATATCCGGGACTTCTTTATCGACAATCTTTTTAGCCAAGCCTTCGGCAATAGCGGTTTTACCTACACCTGACTCGCCCACCAACAACGGATTGTTCTTGCGGCGACGAGACAGAATCTGGGCAACACGCTCAAGCTCGTCATCGCGGCCCACCAACGGGTCGATGCGCCCAAGCGACGCCTGCTCATTTAGGTTGGTGGCAAAGGACTCCAGTGGATTCTGTACCGTTGACTCACCCGCTTCCAACCCTTCTTCAGAGCTTTGGCCACTTTCAGACTCACCACCGTGATCCATATGGCCTGCCATTTTGGAAATGCCGTGAGTAATGTAATTCACCACGTCTATGCGGGCGATACTTTGCTGCTTCAGGTAATAAACAGCCTGGCTTTCCTGCTCGCTGAAAATAGCAACCAGTACGTTGGCTCCAGTCACTTCTTTCTTACCAGACGACTGCACATGAAATACCGCCCGCTGCAGCACACGCTGAAACCCCAGTGTGGGCTGGGTTTCACGCTCGGTATCGTCTTCGGGAATCAGTGGCGTAGTGGAATCAACAAATTCAATCAGCTCTTTACGCAGCGAGTTCAAGTTGGCGCCACAGGCTCTTAGCACTGCCGCCGCCGACTCGTTATCGATCAATGCGAGCAATAAATGCTCCACGGTCATGAATTCGTGCCGTTTGGATCTGGCACCCTTGAACGCCAGGTTTAGTGTAACCTCTAGATCCTTACTTAACATTGGCATATACCCCTAACTCAAAAGCCAACAATCTCACACTATGCATCATCAGCACCCTCCTCGGAGTCGTCCGAGGCCTCTATTTCACACAACAATGGGTGCTGATTATCTCTTGCATATTGATTGACTTGAGCAGCTTTAGTTTCGGCAATATCGCGGGTATAAGTTCCACATATTGCCCGCCCCTCTGTATGTACTTTGAGCATGACGCGTGTTGCCTGCTCGCGGTTCATACGGAAAAACTGTTCTAACACATCAACTACAAATTCCATCGGTGTATAGTCGTCATTCAACATAACGACCTTATACATAGGGGGGCGCTTCAGACGAGGCTGCGCTGGCTGCACAAGCACATCCCCTTCGCGCTCAAACTCGTCAGGCTCCCCTGCACTTAATCTTAGTTCAAAATTAATCAAAATACCCATAGATAAAACTATCGTAAAAAGCCAAAAACACGGAAAACTACCCCCATAGTACAGCATCTTTTCACTAGAACGTAGGCCGATTGTTTCTTGACAGTTGTCCTCTAAACGCGCAAATTACGGGGCACAAGTTCTGGTTGTGCAGTACAGACGTTTGGACTGTGTTTTGGGCTCTACTGTTTTCTACCACCTATATATAGGGGCAATATGTGGTAATTTGAAGGGTCTGATTCATAAATCGGCAAGTTATAGAGTCAATACGGGTAAGCCACACAGGCTATACCCTAGTTAATCAAAAGCACTCTTGCGATAGAAAGGATCTAAACCATGCCTACTGGTACTGTCAAGTGGTTCAACAATGCAAAGGGCTACGGCTTTGTCCTGCCAGATAACGGGGGTGAAGACTTGTTTGCGCATTACTCCGCAATCGACATGGACGGCTATAAAACGCTTAAAGCGGGCCAAGCTGTTACCTTCGAAGTCACTGAAGGAGCAAAGGGGCTGCACGCCACCAACATTTCCTTGGCCCAAGCCGATTCGTCAACCTCGGAAGTACCCATTGCAGAAAACGCTTCCGAAGACGACTAATCTCTACACACTCGATAAGCTGCGCCCTGGTAAACCCAGTGCAAAAAAAAGCCCGGTAAGAACCGGGCTTTTTTACAAGGGTCAATTCCGTTATTTCACGAAATCAGCCTTAATGGCATTGAAGGTATCGCTCGGGCACATGGCAGAGGTTACCAGCACTTCATCCGGCATGTAGTAACCACCGATATCAATAGGCTTGCCTTGGGTCGCGTTGATTTCGGTTAGAATTGCCTGCTCGTTGGCCAGCAACCGCTCGGCCAACGGCTTAAACTTGGCGGCAAGCTCTGCATTGTCTGCTTGTGTCGCCATCGCCTCTGCCCAATACATGGCCAGATAGAAATGACTGCCACGGTTATCCAACTCGCCCGCTTTGCGCAACGGCGACTTATCGGTTTCTAGGAGTCTCTCGGTGGCCTGATCAAGGGTGTTGGCCAGCAACTTTGCAACATCGTTGCCTTTTTTGACGCCCAGATCTTCAAGGGATACCGCTAAAGCGAGGAATTCACCCAAAGAATCCCAGCGCAGATGCCCTTCTTCCAGGAACTGCTGCACGTGCTTCGGCGCAGAACCACCCGCACCCGTTTCAAACAAACCGCCACCGGCCATCAGGGGTACGATTGAAAGCATTTTGGCACTGGTACCCAGTTCCATAATCGGAAACAGGTCGGTCAAATAATCGCGAAGAACATTGCCGGTTACCGAAATGGTATCCTGACCGCGAATCAAGCGCTCCATAGTGTGGCGAATTGCCTTGACCGGCGCCATGATCTGAATATCGAGCCCCGTCGTGTCGTGCTCTTCCAGATACCGGGTTACTTTTTTGATCAGCTGTGCATCGTGCGCACGCTCTGGATCCAGCCAGAATATCGCAGGCATGCCAGACAGACGTGAACGAGTTACTGCCAGTTTTACCCAATCGCGAATCGGTGCATCTTTCGCCTGACACATACGCCAGATATCACCCTCCTCCACATTGTGCTCAAGCAGTACGGTTTCATCCTGATCAATAACGCGTACGGCACCGTCGGCAAACATTTCGAAGGTTTTGTCGTGCGAACCGTATTCTTCGGCTTTTTGCGCCATTAGACCTACGTTAGGCACGGTGCCCATCGTGGTAGGATCGAAAGCGCCGTGAGTTTTACAGAAGTTAATCACTTCCTGGTAAATAGTGGCGTAAGTGCTCTCTGGAATAACCGCTTTGGTATCGTGTGGTTTTCCATCCGGACCCCACATTTGACCAGAGTTACGAATCATCGCCGGCATGGAAGCGTCGACGATCACGTCGCTGGGCACATGCAAGTTAGAGATGCCCTTGTCTGAGTTCACCATCGCCAAGGGGGGGCGGTCGTGGTAACAGGCATTGATATCGGCTTCAATTTCCGAGCGCTGTGATTCTGGCAACGTTTTAATTCGATCGTAAACATTACCCAAACCATTGTTCGGGTTCACACCCAGCTCTTTAAAGAGGTCTGCGTATTTGTCGAACAGTTGTTTGTAAAACACCTTAACCGCATGACCAAACACGATCGGGTGCGACACCTTCATCATGGTTGCTTTAACGTGAAGAGAGAACAGAATGCCGGTTTCTTTGGCATCTTCGATTTGATCTTCGAAGAATTTGCACAGAGCTTTTTTGCTCATGAACATGCCATCAATCACTTCTCCATCAAGCAGATCAATGCGCGGCTTGAGCACGGTTACCTTGCCGGCTTTATCGGTAAATTCAATGCGCACATGGCCCGCTTTTCCAACGGTTACGGATTTTTCACTGGAATAGAAATCACCGCCATGCATGTGTGCTACGTGAGTGCGTGAAGCCTGGCTCCACTGCCCCATTGAATGGGGGTTTTTACGGGCATAGTTTTTAACTGCGGAGGGTGCACGACGGTCTGAGTTACCTTCTCGCAATACGGGGTTTACCGCACTGCCCAGCACTTTGCCGTAACGGTCTTTGATCGTTTTTTCTTCTTCATTTTTAGGCTCGTCCGGAAACTCCGGTACTGCAAAACCTTTTGCTCTCAGTTCTTTGATAGCGGCTTTAAGCTGAGGAACAGAAGCACTGATGTTTGGCAATTTGATAATGTTGGTATCAGGCTGTTGCGTTAGATCGCCCAGAATCGTCAACGCATCTGGCACTTTTTGTTCTTCAGTCAGAAAGTCAGAGAAGTTGGCAAGGATACGACTAGCAAGCGAAATATCACTAAGTTCAACATCGATGTTAGCTTGGCTGGTGAATGTATTAATAATGGGGAGCAGCGAATAGGTGGCCAGGGCTGGCGCTTCATCGGTTTTCGTATAAATAATTTTAGACTTCTCTGTCGTCATCTTATACCTCAATAAGTAACGGATTAATTCTCGGCACCCTAGCCTTTACCCATAGCGGCAGAGACGAGGATGCACCACCGGATCCTTACAAGCCCCCGGTCTCACACCGACATGCGAATCCCCCGCGGCCAGAGCCGAGTCATCTATGAAGATAGATGGGAGAGTCAAAACCATACCGGTGGCGTACTGTTTTGGCGTTATGCGCCAGCGAGCACGGTGTATGAGCAGGTATGCCTGCTTCTTTTTAGAACAACTGATCAAAAACCGAGCTGAACAGCCCAGCGCAAATCCTGCCGATTATATCATGATTCTTTAGTTTGAAAATTCAATTACATACAATGGTTATATCAATTCAATCAAACCTCAGGTCTTGAATGCCCCAAATCGTAGTTTTCAACAAACCCTTTCGGGTGCTTTGCCAGTTCACGGATAATGACGATACCGGCCGCGCCACACTGGCAGACTACATCAGCCTGCCGGGAGTGTACCCTGCGGGCAGGCTCGACTTCGACTCCGAAGGCCTGCTGATTCTGACGGACGATGGCAAAGTGCAGCATCATATTGCTCACCCCGACCAAAAGCAGAGCAAAACCTACTGGGTTCAGGTAGAGGGTGATATCGACCCTCAAGCGCTAGCGCAGCTCGCCCAAGGTGTTGCACTAAAAGATGGCCCCACCCTGCCTACCCAGGTTAAAAAAATAGCGCCGCCAGCCGTTTGGGAACGGGTGCCCCCTATTCGCGAACGATCCAACCAGCCTACCAGTTGGATCAGCATTAGCCTGAAGGAAGGTCGCAACCGCCAAGTACGCCGCATGACGGCAGCCGTCGGCTACCCAACACTACGCTTGATTCGTGCACAAATAGGTGCATGGGCCCTGGAAAATCTGCAGCCAGGCGAATACCGTACAGAAACCATCCACTTGCCCGCCCCTACCCGCAAATCGAGCAAAAAACCAGCGCCAGCGCGAAAGGGAAGAAGCAGCCATAAGTCCCACCAGAAACCAACAACGAAACCCAAACCCCAAGGCAGGAGAAAACCCTGATGCGAGAATTTCTTCCTCACGTAACTGTGGCCACCGTGGTTGAAAGTGATGGCCGCTATCTGCTGGTAGAAGAATGTCGCGAGGGTAAAACCGTATACAACCAACCCGCCGGGCACCTTGAAGCCGGCGAGTCGCTGCAACAAGCCGCACTCAGAGAATGCCTGGAAGAAACCGGCTGGGACGTAGAACTCACAGCGTTTCTGGGTGCAACCGTGTACCTTGCGCCTACCAATGGCGTAACCTATGTACGCCACACATTTTCTGCCAAGCCCCTAAATCATCACCCCGAGTACCATTTGGACGAAGGCATTATTGCCGCACACTGGCTCACCATTGACGAGATCAAACGCTATGAAAACCAACTGCGCAGCCCCTTGGTGATAGAGGCAATCCAGACCTTTGAATCCGGGAGTCACTTACCATTAAGCGCAGTGTCAAGCCTGGGACTACCAGACAACCGTTCCCTCTAAGCGGTATTAGCCGCTAGAATAGCGCCTCTACACTTTCCAACCCGCAAATTCTCAGGAAGTATTCGTGTCTAACTCTGCCAGTCCAAACAACCCTACACCCCGCGTTATTGTCGGCATGTCCGGCGGCGTCGATTCGTCTGTCACCGCACTGCTATTGCTGGAACAGGGCTATCAGGTAGAAGGCCTGTTTATGAAAAACTGGGACGAAGACGACGGCACCGAATATTGTACGGCCAAAACCGATCTGGCCGACGCTCAGGCGGTTTGCGATAACATTGGCATTAAGTTACACACCGCTAATTTTGCCGCCGAATACTGGGATAACGTATTCGAGCACTTTCTTGCCGAGTATAAAGCCGGGCGTACACCCAACCCCGACATCCTGTGTAACCGGGAAATCAAATTCAAAGTGTTTCTCGAATACGCTGAGGCACTCGGCGCGGAAAAAATCGCCACCGGGCATTACGCCAGAACACAAACGGTCGACGGAATAACCTACCTGTTGAAAGGGCTCGACCCCAACAAAGATCAAAGCTATTTTTTGCACGCCGTGGAAGATACACAATTTGCGAAAACCCTGTTCCCCATCGGGGAACTGGAAAAATCTGAAGTACGCCAAATCGCAGAGAAACACGGTCTGGTAACTCACAACAAAAAAGACAGTACCGGTATCTGCTTTATTGGTGAACGCCGTTTCAAAGACTTTCTTGAACAATACCTGCCCGCACAGCCCGGCAATATTGTCACCATCGACGGCACCGTGATTGGCGACCATATGGGCCTGATGTACCACACCATAGGGCAACGCCAAGGGCTGGGCATTGGTGGCGTAAAAGGCGCACCGGAAGAACCCTGGTATGTGGCCGAAAAACTGCTCGATACCAATGAGCTACTGGTAGTACAGGGGAAAAATCACCCCGCACTACTGCACAAAAACCTTACCGCCATCGATACACACTGGATCAACGGGGCCCCACCGGCTACGAAGTTTGAATGCATGGCCAAAACCCGTTATCGCCAACCAGACCAGGCGGCAACCGTTATTGTGAAAGACGATGGCTCGCTCGATGTGCATTTTGTCGAGGCACAACGGGCTGTCACACCCGGACAGTCACTGGTACTTTACAGTGGTGAATGTTGCCTGGGTGGCGCCGTTATCGATCGCCGCTACAATCCGTAATCCAATCTGTTATCAGCCCAAGGGGATGTATGCAAAACACGTGGGACAACCTTGCCATTGCGCTCTCTGGCGTATTTCAGGCTGCTGCGCTCGTTGAACAACTGGCTAAAACCGGCTACATCACCAGCCAGCATATGGAAACAGCCATTAACAGCTTGCTGAACCAGAATCCAGAATCCTGCGAGCAAGTATTTGGCGGACTGCAAAACCTGCAAACAGGCTTCACCGTGGCCGCCGAATTACTGCAGCATCGCACCAGCAAAAGCCACCCCGACACGCTGCGCTATGTATTGGGTATTTTGTATTTGCAGAAAAAACTGAAAGGCCGCAGCGATTTACTGGATATTATTGGTTCACGCCTAGGCCGGGTTAAAGAACAGCTGGCGCACTTTCCACCCACTCACGACAACATCTCTGCCAATGTGGCCGACTTGTATTCCGATACCATCAGCAAGTTTTCATACCGCATACAGGTGATGGGCGACTACAACTATTTACAACAAACACGCACAGCCAACCAGATAAGAGCCCTGCTATTCAGCGGCATTCGTGCTGCAATCCTGTGGCAGCAGGTGGGCGGTAGCCGTCTGAAGCTGCTTTTGCATCGCCGCCGTATTCTGGAGCACATTCATGAACTGAATAAACTAGCGAAGGCGGTCTAGGCCCTGCAATCAGGTTGCCAGATGTTTGTGTAATTTCCCCTGAAAAGAGCGGGAAAATCAGGTATTATCCGCCCCCTTTGATAATTTATCTCAATTGAATTGGTTAGCATACTTATGGCATCACTCGCGCTTTCAGCTTTGACCGCCGTGTCTCCTATCGATGGACGTTACGGCAGCAAAACCACCGAATACCGCAGCATTTTCAGCGAATTTGGCCTGATCAAATACCGCGTAGAAGTCGAAATCCGTTGGCTTCAGCGCCTCGCCGCACATCCTCAAATTGCTGAGGTACCGGCGTTTAGCGATGCAACGCAAACGCTGCTAAACGGCATCGTAAGTGACTTTAACGAAGAGCACGCCCAGCGCATCAAGGCCATTGAAAGCACGACCAACCATGATGTAAAAGCGGTTGAGTACTTTATTAAAGAGCAGTTCGGCAGCAATGAAGAGCTGAAAAACATCAACGAATTCGTGCACTTTGCCTGCACCTCTGAAGATATCAATAACCTCTCTCACGGCCTGATGCTTAGCGCCGGCCGCGAGGTGATGGTTGCCCAAATGCAGGACATCATCGACCAGATCGCCAAACTGGCTAAAGACTATGCCAGCGATTCCATGTTATCGCGCACCCACGGTCAAACGGCCTCACCCACTACCGTAGGTAAAGAGCTTGCCAACGTCGTAGCCCGTTTGCACCGCCAGCTCAACACTGTAAAACGTGTTGAGCTACTGGGTAAAATCAATGGTGCGGTGGGTAACTACAACGCACACTTATCGGCCTATCCCAACATCGACTGGGCAGCCAATGCCGAAGCCTTTGTTAACAGCCTGGGGCTCACCTGGAACCCCTATACCACGCAAATTGAACCACACGATTATATTGCCGAGCTGTTTGACGCCATCGCACGTTTTAACACCATTTTGATCGATTTCGACCGTGACATCTGGGGTTATATTTCACTGGGCTATTTCAAGCAAAAAACCATTGCCGGTGAAGTGGGCTCGTCAACCATGCCGCACAAGGTTAATCCTATCGACTTCGAAAACTCTGAAGGTAACCTGGGTATCGCCAATGCCGTACTAGGCCACCTGGCAGCCAAACTGCCCATTTCACGCTGGCAGCGCGACCTGACCGACTCTACCGTGTTGCGCAATATGGGTGTTGGTTTTGGCTATAGTGCCATTGCCTATGCCGCAACGCTAAAAGGAATCAGCAAGCTGGAAATCAATCGTGCGCGCCTGCAGGAAGACTTAAATAACAGTTGGGAAGTATTGGCAGAACCGATTCAAACCATTATGCGCCGCTATGGTATTGAAGAACCCTACGAAAAACTCAAAGCGCTCACCCGTGGGCAGGCTATCACCCAGCAATTGATTCAAGACTTTATCGAAACGCTGGATGTACCCGAAGAGGCCAAACAGACCATGCGCCAGCTTACCCCTGCTAATTACATTGGTAATGCAGTGGAACAGGCCAACAAAATCTAAGTATGATGAGCGTTAACAGACGTTAAGCCGCTGTAAAGCGGCTTTTTTATTACTGGCGTTAATGGATTCATATCACCATGACACCCACCTTCTCTACCCTTGGCGACATTAGCATTGAGCAATTTTTAAAGGAATACTGGCAACAAAAGCCATTACTGATTCGGCAAGCCATACCGGGATTTAAACCACCCCTCAGTGCCGATGAACTGGCAGGGCTGGCGCTTGAAGACTGGGTAGAATCACGACTGGTGATCGAACAAGGCGCAACGCCCTGGGAATTGCGCAACGGCCCTTTTACTGAACACGACTTTGCCCGCCTGCCAGAAACCAACTGGACACTATTGGTTCAGGCCGTCGACCAGATTGTGCCAGATGTTAGCGAGCTACTGGATTACTTTCGCTTTATTCCCAACTGGCGCCTGGACGACATCATGATTAGCTATGCGGTTGATCAGGGCTCGGTTGGCCCCCATTTCGATTATTACGACGTATTTCTGCTGCAAGCAGAAGGCACGCGCACCTGGCATATTGGCCAAACCTGCAACGCTAATAGCCCACGCATCGAAGGCACACCGTTGAATATTCTCGCGGAGTTTGAAAGCTGCCAACACTGGGAGCTCGAACCCGGCGATATGCTCTACCTGCCGCCAAAAATCGCACACTGGGGTATTGCCAACGGTGAATGCATGACCTATTCCATAGGCTTCAGAGCACCCAGTCACGCCGATATTTTGGGCGAATTCAGCGCCGAGGTAGCCAGCCATTTAAGCAACGACATGCGCTTTAGCGATGCCCAGCAACGGCAGTTACAAAACCCTGGCGAAATCCAAACCCACGATATTGAACAGGTAGCGCGCATTATTCGTTCCTTTGCCGACGATACCAAACAGCTCACCCAATGGTTTGGCCGCTATATGACGCAAACCAAATATGAGCAAGACCCAGCAGATGGCAATCTTGCGGCAGCTATCAATCAGGCAGCCAGTGAGTTATCACAGCGCCTACAACAAACAGATGAGCAAGAGCCACTCGTACAAACCGCACTGACGAGCCGGTTGGCCTACAGTGGCACTACCCTTTTCTGCAATGGTGAGGCCTACCCCGCTACCCTTGAACTGGCAGACTACCTCACTGCTCAACGGCAATTTACGCATGCCGATTGCCAAGCTATCTGCAACTACGAAGGCGGTAGCATGCTACTTACCAAACTGATTGCCAAAGGCGCCCTGGAGTGGGCCGATGATACGTATTGAAAGCGTTAACTGGGCTAACCAGCAAAGGGTACTGAGCCAGATAAGATATCAGGTGTTTGTGGAAGAACAGCAGGTACCGGTCAGCGAAGAGATTGATCAATTTGATCCTAGCGCTCACCATTATTTGGTGTGGCTAAATCACCAGCCAGTTGGCTGCGCTCGCATGGTTGAAGTGGATAGCACGACGCTGAAAATCGGCCGATTTGCCATTTTGAGACACTATAGACGGAAAGGCATAGGCCACCAACTGCTAAACTACCTGATAGAAACTGCCATACATCTACCGGTAAACACACTCATATTAAGCTCACAGTACAACGCTATCGGCTTTTATCAGCAAAAAGGCTTTGAGGAATTTGGCGAGCGCTTTATGGATGCTGGGATAGAACATATCGGTATGCAATTAGTACTAGAGCCAGGCCCTAATAATGACCGACGACCAAAAACGCGAAAGTAGCTTTCCGGAACTGCACCTGCTCGATAGCCTCGAAGATTTTCAGGTACACCTATATGAGTTGCTTAGCAGCAGTCGACTGTACCTTGCTGTTCTCACCAGCGACCTCGATTCGCAGCTATTCGGCCAGGAAAATATCATCGAAGCAATGTCGCGTTTGGCCCGTAACCATCCTCAAGCAAGCATTCGTATACTGTTAAAAAACGAAAAGCATCTGGTTACTGGCCGCCACCCTCTGCGCCTGCTGCATCGGCGTATCCCTTCTAAAATCGCCATTCGCAAACTCACCACTGAACCGGATGACGACGCCATTGGCTATGTAATTGGCGACCGGGAGCGTCTGCTGGTGAAAAATGACGACGCGATCTATAGCGGCTTTATGAATTATGCCGCGCGGCCAGAAGCCAAACATTATTTGGAACAGTTTGATTATTTATGGGGCCGCCACAGCGACGCCATTGCCGATCTGCGGGAAATCAGTCTTTAAAACAAAAAAAGCCTGGCTTGCGCCAGGCTCCTGCTGGATAACAGTGGGGGTGCGCTATCCAGCAAAGTCACTACATTCAGGCAACCACAGAAACAATGCCCAAACCTTCTTCAACCCGCCTGTAATGCCTTGGCCTTTAAACGGTAGGCATGTAGCAAAGGCTCCGTATACCCATTGGGCTGCGTCAATCCTTCAAATACCAGTGCACTGGCCGCTGCGAAAGCGGTATTAATGGCCAGATTACCCGCCATAGGCTGGTAACTGGGGTCATTCGCATTCTGCTGGTCTACCACCGCCGCCATACGTGCCATGGTTTCCTTTACTTGCGCCTCGGTACAAATACCGTGATGTAACCAATTGGCAATGTGCTGACTGGAAATACGCAGCGTTGCGCGATCTTCCATCAAGCCTACATTGTTAATATCAGGCACTTTTGAACAGCCAACCCCTTGATCAACCCAACGAACTACGTAGCCAAGAATACCTTGCGCATTGTTGTCCAGTTCTTGCTGAATCATTTCTGGCGTCAAAGCATTACGGTCTTCCAGCAACGGAATAGTAAGAATATCATCCAGTTTGGCGGGCTCACGTTTGGCCAGTTCTTTTTGCAGTGCCAGTACATCAATCTGGTGATAGTGCATGGCATGCAATGTAGCCGCATTCGGCGACGGCACCCAGGCAGTGTTCGCGCCCATTTTCGGGTGAACAATTTTTTGCTCCAACATCGCAGCCATCAAATCTGGCATTGCCCACATACCCTTGCCAATCTGGGCCTTACCGGGCAAGCCACATTGGAGGCCCACATCTACGTTGGCGTCTTCGTAAGCGCTAATCCAACGTTGCTGTTTCATTTTGCCTTTGGGCACCATGGGCCCAGCCTGCATAGAGGTATGAATTTCATCACCGGTGCGATCAAGAAAGCCGGTATTAATAAATACCACCCGAGCTTTGGCAGCCTCGATGCACGCTTTCAGGTTGATCGAAGTGCGACGCTCCTCGTCCATAATGCCCATTTTGAGGGTATTTCGTTCAAGCCCCAGGGCATCTTCAACGCGGGCAAATAACTTGTCAGCAAAAGCTACCTCTTCCGGGCCATGCATTTTGGGTTTTACGATATAGATACTGCCGGTACGAGAGTTACCCAAACCCTTGCCGTTGAGATCATGCTTGGCAGCTAACACCGTTACCATGGCATCAAGAATACCTTCTGGAATCTCTTCACCCGCTTCGTTCAGCACTGCGTTAATAGTCATTAAATGACCAACATTACGCACCAGTAGCAAACTGCGACCATGCAGGGTAAGAGCATCGCCATTGGGGGTAAGGTAGTGGCGATCCTGCTCCAGTTTTCGCACCTGCATTTGGCCACTTTTGGCAAAGCTGGCCTGCAAATCACCTTTCATTAAGCCCAGCCAGTTGCGGTAAACCTCGGTTTTATCTTCAGCATCAACCGCAGCAACAGAGTCTTCGCAATCCATAATGGTGGTAATGGCAGCTTCTACCAGAATATCTTTCACGCCCGCCGGATCTGTTTTGCCGATAAACGAGTTTGAATCAACTTGAATATCAAGATGTAAGCCATTGTTTTTCAGTAAGATGGAAGCAGGAGAAGACGCAGCGCCGGTAAAACCTGCAAATTTCTCGGGTTGCTGCAAAGCAGACTGCTCACCATTTTTCAGATCAGCCATCAGCGCTCCATTTTCACAGTGATACTTAATGACTTCGGCATGGCTACCCCGCGCTAACGGTGCTGTCTCATCAAGTAAGGCGCGACCACGAGCAATGACTTTTCTGCCACGCTCTGGGTCAAAACCTTGGCCACTGGGTTGCCCAGGAATGGCATCGGTGCCATATAAGGCATCGTAGAGACTACCCCAGCGGGCATTAGCGGCGTTTAATGCAAAGCGAGCATTTTTAACGGGCACCACTAACTGAGGGCCTGGCTGTGCGGCGATTTCTTCGTCAACATTCTTGGTGGTAATTTCAAACCCAGCGGGCTCAGCAACCAAATAGCCAATATCCGTTAAAAACTGTTTGTAAGCCGCAAGATCGAGCTTTTGCCCCTGGTTACCCATATGCCATTCATCGATGGCCGCCTGTAACTGGTCACGCTTTTTCAATAGCGCACGGTTTTCTGGGACCAAATCGTTAACGATATTGGCGAAACCAGACCAAAATTGATCACTGGATACACCACTACCCGGCAGAATGTCGTCTTCCACCAAACGGTATAAGACCTCAGCCACTTGTAAGCCATGCGTGTTGATGCGTTGTGCTTTGTCAGGCGTATGCTGCAAGTTAGTGGTCATGGTGAGCCCCTATTGTCTGGTTTGAGGTTAAATCAATAGCGTTCGCTCAATCAGCAGAACTGGGCAAAGTGTAGTCACTGATGAGGATATACGGCTAATTTATAGTTGTTATGCCAGGCATACACAGCATGAATAAAGTGATAATTTTTAACCAACCACTGCGATAAACACGGCCTAAAGAATAGATTGATCATCCATTGCACGCGCCACATCCACCACTAAGCGCCGGATCCACCGATGCGCAGGGTTGTTTTGCAGTAGCGGGCTCCACGCCAGCGTGAGCTCAATAGGCGGGATATCAAAAGGTGGTTCTCGTACGACTACGCCCGGATCGTTCACATACAATCGGGCGGCCTTTGACGGTAAGGTGGCAATCAAGTTGTTTTCTGTCGCATAAATCATGGCTGCCTGATAATGGCGGGTAAACAAGGTGATATTGCGCTTAAACCCTTGCTCGTTCAGGTGTGAATCTACCCATCCCAAACGCTGTACATCATCTGGGTTAACCCCTACCCCAATACCCATACCGGTTTTACTCACCCACACATGATTCGCGGCCAAATAACCGTCAAGGGTATAGTTATCGAGTATGGGATGCCCTGCCTGCATCAGGCAGACAAAGCCATCGCGCCATACCGGTATTTGGTGGAATGACTGCGGTAAGGTGTCGAAACGGTTAATAGCGAGATCAACTTTGCCTTGTTCCACATCCAGAAAGCTGACGTCGCTGGGTGTCATGATATCGAGCACAACCCCCGGTGCTTCGTTATGCAAGCGGCTTAACAAGGCCGGAATCAACGTGGCTTCAGCGTAGTCGCTGGCCATCATTCGAAATACCTGCCGACTGGCAGAAGGATCAAAGTCGGCACGCGGCTGAATGGCTTTTTCCAGCTCCATCAACGACCGGTGAACAATAGGCTGCAATTCCAGTGCGCGCTCGGTAGGCGTCATACCATCACTGGTACGAATCAACAAAGGATCGTCAAACAAGGTTCGCAGGCGCCGCAACCCATTACTCATAGCTGGCTGGCTAATACCCAGTTGATTGGCGGCATTGGTTACGTTGCGCTCGCGCAGTAATACATCCAAATACACCAAAAGGTTTAAATCTACCCTGTCGAGCTGCATGTTTGACACCTCTATCCACCTTCGAATGGCTAAAGCCTCGCCTAAAGCGCCTACTGTTGGAAATTGGCGGCTTTTTAGCCACAACAGATCATCCAAATTAGTGTTAACGGGCCCTTGGCCTTATGGCACCCCCTATAATTTAGCCTGTGAATGCAGAGAATAACAACTATAAATTAGCTAAATTAAGATCAATTCTCATACACTTTTTCCATACCGCTTAACCACGCAGATCTTGCGAGAGAAAAGCGCAAACAAAGAAAAGCAAAAACCAGTTTTAACAAAAACATAAACGCTAGACACTGCACACGACAGGAGCCACTACCATGTCAAACTACCTGAAAGATATTGATGCCATTGCAAGCTTAAAACAGGGCTACGGCAAAACCTGGGATGCGATCAGCCCAGAGTATGCGGCTCGCATGCGTACGCAAAACCGGTTTAAAACCGGTTTAGATATTGCCCGCTACACGGCTGCCATTATGCGTAAAGACATGGCTCGTTACGATGCAGACAGTAGCCAATACACCCAGTCTCTCGGTTGCTGGCATGGGTTTATCGGTCAGCAAAAGATGATCTCTATTAAAAAGCACTTCAACAACACTGACCGGCGTTACTTGTACCTGTCTGGCTGGATGATAGCCGCGCTACGCTCTGAGTTCGGCCCACTGCCCGACCAGTCAATGCACGAAAAAACTGCCGTGTCTTCACTGATTGAGGAGCTTTACACCTTCCTGCGTCAAGCTGATGCTCGTGAATTAGGTGGTTTATTCCGTCAATTGGATGAAGCCCGCGAAGCTGGCGATCAAGTAACTGCAGCGAACCTGCAAAAGCAGATCGACAACTTCCAAACCCACGTGGTGCCCATTATTGCCGACATCGACGCGGGCTTTGGTAACGAAGAAGCCACTTACCTGCTGGCCAAGAAAATGATTGAAGCGGGTGCTTGCTGTATTCAGATTGAAAACCAGGTTTCTGACGAGAAACAGTGCGGCCACCAAGACGGAAAAGTTACTGTGCCACACGAAGACTTTTTGGCAAAAATTCGCGCCGTTCGTTATGCCTTCCTCGAGCTGGGTGTTGACGATGGCGTAATCGTAGCGCGTACTGACTCTCTCGGTGCAGGCCTCACCAAACAAATCGCGGTAACCAATCAACCCGGTGACTTGGGTGACCAGTACAACTCGTTCCTGGATGGCGACATCATCGATGGGCCAGACGATATAGACAATGGCGATGTCGTCATCAAAGCCAACGGTAAGTTGTTGAAACCAAAACGTCTGCCAAGCAACCTGTTCCAGTTCCGCAAAGGAACCGGTGAAGACCGCGTAGTACTCGACTGCATTACCTCTCTGCAAAATGGTGCCGACCTGCTGTGGATCGAAACCGAAAAACCACACGTTGGCCAGATTGCCAGCATGGTTAACCGTATCCGCGAAGTAGTACCCAATGCCAAGCTGGTTTACAACAACAGCCCATCATTCAACTGGACACTGAGCTTCCGCCAGCAGGTTTTTGATGCCTGGAGTGAGTCAGGCCGTGATGTAAGCGCGTACGACCGTGCAGGCCTGATGGAAGAGAAGTACGACAACACCGATCTCGCACAGGAAGCAGATCGTCGTATTCAGAGCTTCCAGGCAGACGCGGCGCGTGAAGCGGGTATTTTCCACCACCTGATTACACTGCCAACTTACCACACAGCGGCACTATCTACTGACAACCTGGCTCAAGGCTACTTTGGTGAAGATGGCATGCTGGCCTACGTTCGCGGTGTTCAACGCCAGGAAATCCGCCAGACGATTGCCTGTGTAAAACACCAGAATATGGCGGGTTCCGATATGGGCGACGACCACAAAGAGTACTTCTCTGGTGATGCCGCATTGAAAGCATCAGGCAAAGACAACACCATGAACCAGTTTGCTTAACGATTACCTGCTGTACCCACCTGCCGCTGCCTCGTGCAGCGGCTTTTTTATGCCTTTATTCGCAGGTTTAAAGGTCAACCCCCAACAGATTGCCGTCGTAGGCAGGAACCACCTTTTGCAAACCACCACCGTTGCCGTTGAGGCAGCGCCCGGATTGCACATCAAACTCGGCCCCATGAAACGGGCAACGTAAAACCCCTTGGTTCAGAGTAGCCCGATCCAAAGGCTTCCCCATATGCGGGCAACGATTGATAAAAACCTGGTGCCGCCCCTGATCACAGGTGACAACAACCTGCTGCCCACCCGCATTAAATACTTGATAAAACCCTTCGTGCAGCTGATGCAATTTGACCAAGGGGTAAAACGCCATAGATCCTCCAATACGGCAATAACACGTATCAACCCGACGGCGCAAACATTCGCAATTAAGAACGCCGTCCGTATAATGCGCGCTGGCCAAAAATACACATACAATGATGCCCAACGTAACCATGCCCCCACAACCCCAAGCCAGCGTAACGTGCCTGCCTTACCTACCAGACAGTGCCGGATATGCATACGTTATGTCCGCATATAAGCATTTTATATGGCTAGATAGCAGTACCGACCCAAAACAGGGACGTTATGACATACTATCAGCATCCCCATTGCGCTGGCTAGAATTTGACCGAGGCACACTTCGCACCTCAGAGGGCCACAGCACCCATGCCACCGTGCAACATTTCTATCAGCGCGTGGCCGCTTTACTGGAGCAAGTCGATCAGCCACAGCACCAACACATACCGTTTATCGGCGGCTTGCTGGGGTATTTTGGTTATCACCTCGGCAACCAGCAGTATGACATCAACCATGGCGCCCACAGTAAAACCGCCAATGTGCCAGATGCCTGGGTAGGCCTCTACCCTTGGGCTGTGGTTGTGGACCACCACGAAAAACAAAGTTTTCTGTTTACGCTACCCGGTTACGAACATACGCTACCGGCAGATCTGCTAAACCAATTACTGCGAGCGCAAACAGCACCGCCTGAGAAAGACTTCACTGTTGGTCAGTTTGAGGGGCAATTGGGCAAGTCAGCTTACCTCAAGGCGCTTAGCAAGGTACACGATTACATACAGGCTGGTGATTGTTATCAGGTTAACTTCACCCATCGCTTTACCGCCCCGTTTAGGGGTAGCCCAGTGGCCGCCTACCTGCACTTGCGACAACATCTGCCCTCGCCTTTTTCTGCTTATATACAGCTACCCGGTGCCGCTGTGCTCAGCGTAAGCCCTGAACGATTGTTAAAAGTAGAAAACGCGCAGGTGGAAACGCGCCCTATTAAAGGCACCATGCCCCGGGGCAACACACCCGCAGAAGATCACACTAACGCACTCACATTGCAGCAGAGCGAAAAAGACCGTGCGGAAAACCTGATGATTGTCGACCTTCTTCGCAACGACCTTAGCAAGGTATGCGAGGCCTTCTCCGTAAAAGTACCCGAGCTTTTTAAGCTCGAAAGCTACACCAATGTACACCACCTCGTTAGCAGTGTAACCGGCAAACTGAGAGACGAATTTTCATTAATTGACCTGCTCGAAGCCTGTTTTCCTGGCGGCTCGATTACCGGTGCACCCAAAAAGCGGGCCATGGAGATTATCCACGAGCTGGAAAATACTGAACGCTCGGTTTATTGCGGCAGCATCGGCTACTTTAGCGCCAACGGCAATATGGACAGTAATATTGCCATTCGCACCGCCGTTTACGACGGGCGCGATATTCACTGCTGGGGCGGCGGCGGCATTGTCGCCGACTCAAACCCTGAACAGGAATACGCCGAGAGCCTGAATAAAATACGCCTGATTCTACAAACCTTATCGACTGGGCACAGTATTAAGGAATAGCGCATATAGTGCGCCGAATACCCACAAAAAAAGCCGCAAATGCGGCCTTTTCAATCAAGCAACAACCTTTCGCTTACAGTGTTAGGTCGCGAATGCTGGCTTTGATAAACTCTTTTTTCAGGTCTTCGTAAGTATGTACCGCAGGAAACTGCGGAAATTCAGCAATCACGTTGGCCGGCGCATGGAACAGAATACCGGCATCAGCTTCTGCCAGCATAGTGGTATCGTTGTAGGAATCGCCTGCTGCAATAGTGCGGTAGTACATGGTTTTAAACGCGCAAATCGATTGACGTTTAGGGTTTGGCTGGCGAATTTTATAGTTCACCACCTTACCATTAGCATCTGTCTCAAGCTTGTGGCAAAACAGGGTTGGGTAACCCAGTTGCTTCATCAACGGGCCCGCAAACTCGTAAAACGTATCTGACAAAATCACTACCTGAAAACGCTCACGCAGCCAATCCACAAACGCTGCCGCGCCATCAAGAGGCTTAAGCGTCGCGATAACCTCCTGAATTTCGTTCAACCCGAGGTTGTGCTTTTCCAACTCACCGAGGCGCATGGTCATTAGCTCATCGTAATCTGGAATATCGCGTGTGGTTGCCTTCAGCGCATCAATACCAGTTTTATTGGCGAATTCAATCCAAATTTCAGGTACTAATACCCCTTCCAAGTCTAAACAAGCGATTTCCACGAGATATTCCTCAGGTTAAGTCTATAAACGTTAATAATGGGCCCGGCCGAGCCTTAAAAAGCGCCAATCTACCCATTTCCCGCCCGTTTCGCAACGCCATTCGCGGATAAGCCATATTCACAAGCCCCGCTCCTTCCCCATGGCTTTTAAAGCATTCTGTTATAAGCACAGATCAACAGACTATTTTTCAGGTTATCAGCGCTCTGATATGCTTGCGCCCGCTTTAGACGCCGCATGGCTGCTTGATTGATACCAAAACAGGTTTACCATTTCCCCATGACAGAATTACTCAATACCATCGAAATCGATAAAACCCTGCAGGCGCAGTCCCCGCAGGAGATTCTGGCCTACGCCCTGGAAACGTTCGACAACATTGCTGTGTCGTTCAGCGGCGCCGAAGATGTTGTACTCATCGATATAGCGAGCAAGATTCGCCCCGATATTGAAGTGTTCTGCCTGGATACCGGCCGCCTGCATGCCGAAACCTACCAGTTTATGGAAAAAGTGCGCGAACACTACAACCTCAAACTCGACATCCTCAGCCCAGATGGCGAGGCAGTGCGCAAATTGGTGCGCGAAAAAGGCCTTTACAGCTTTTATCAAGACGACCACAAAGAATGCTGTGGTATTCGCAAAATTCGTCCGCTGCGCAACAAATTGCTTGAACTGGACGCCTGGATCACCGGCCAACGCCGCGATCAGAGCCCTGGAACCCGTGCCGCTATTCCCGTAATACAAGACGATAAGCTATTTGCCCGCCCTGGTGAAACCCTCACTAAGTTCAACCCCCTGGCAAACTGGTCGTCGGCACAAGTATGGGATTATATCCGCAGCAACAACGTGCCTTATAACAGCCTGCACGATCGCGGCTTTATTTCGATTGGCTGCGAACCCTGCACCCGACCAGTGGGCCCCAATCAGCACGAGCGCGAAGGTCGCTGGTGGTGGGAAGAAGCCACTAAAAAGGAATGCGGCTTACATGCCAGCAATGTAAAATAAGCGTTTACCGATTTTGTAACGAGGAGCTACCTGTGAAGATCACACTGGTGAAAAAGATTCTGGCCGACGGTTCGCCCTGCAAAAAATGTGGCGACGTACTCACCAAACTGGAAGCAGCCAACCAAATGCAACACATCGACCAAGTATTGGTGGCCGATGAGCGCGACCCAGAAAGTGAAGGCATGGTAGTAGCCAAACAATACAACGTAGAGCGCGCCCCGTTTTTTGTCGTTGAAAAAGATGGTGAAGAACCCGTTATCTACACCGTGTACTTCAAATTCGTAAAAGATATACTGGATCAAAAAACCAGCGAAGACGATGAGATCAAAGAAATCATGAATGACAATCCGGATTTGGATTTTCTTTGATCGTCCGTGAGTCCAAGGCAAGAAGGAAGCCTTGGACTCAATGCTCTCTAACCATTGCTTTCGTTTTTTCCCGCATAAAAAACACAATTACGCCCAGCTTGTTTCGCCCGATACAGTAAGCGATCCACTCTACCCACCAACCCTGCCCCACCACCTTTAACGCCAGGCACAATCACATCAACACCCAGACTGATTGTTAAAATACCTTCATCCGAAGCACGGTGCTCTATGACTGCGTCTTCAATAATTTTTCGGCAATGCTCAGCCAGTTCAATCGCTTGCGCTTTGTGAGTATTAGGTAGTACAAACACAAACTCTTCACCACCAAAACGCGCAAAGAAGTCTTTTTCGCGACCAGATGCTTCGCGCAATAAACTGGCAACCTTCTTCAAGCAGTCATCGCCCTGTAAGTGACCATAGGTATCGTTATATTGTTTAAAGAAATCGATATCCAAAAAGATCAAACCCAGGCTTTGTTCATGAATACGCGCGTCTTCCCATTCAATATCGAGAACGGAGTCAAATGAGCGCCGGTTAGACACACCCGTTAAACCATCTTTATAAGAAAGCGCTTCAAACTCTTTTTGCAGCGCAATTAATTTTTCTTCTGTGCGCTTCCGCTCACTGATATCGAACATAAAGCCAACCAGAGCTTCAACTTCGCCATTTTTACGTACAACATGCACTACATCCCGTATCCAGATGTAATCGCCAGTTGCAGTTAGCGCGCGATAATCAGCTTCGTGATCAACGCCGCCCTTAGATTGAGACACACAAAAATTCACCACATAATCACGATCGTCGGGATGCATTCGCGTCGCCCAATCATCAACAGACAACCAGCTCGACTGAGACCAACCCAACAGCTTTTCAATTTGCGGGCCTATATAGGTAAACTGCATGGTTTTCCAGTCGATACGCCAGGGAATTGCTTTAGTGGATTCAAGCAGAGTTTTATAAACTTCAGCATCTTCTGGAGCAGGAAAGCCATTACGGAGGTTATTCACTATCAAATACCTAATGCTATTAAACGTTACGGGCAATTCTCAATCTATTTTCAAGCCAGCAACAAAGATAGCTTATCGCATAACACGCGCATGACATCTTTTTTCCATTGCGAAGCTTGTGCATTCGTGTAGATTTTTTCTTCCCAAGAAAATATGCTTGAAAGCATCTTATAAGCAAGCCATCGACAAGGCTCTGGCTCCCAGCGTTTCACCACGCTAGCATGGCTGGCGGGAGAAAATACCCAAGGCATTTCTGTTAGCACCGATGTTCTTTGCAGAATCAAATCAGCTAGTGTACGGCCAAACAAGTTACTCGCACCCACGCCTTCACCAGCATAACCGCCCGCACTGGCGATACCACTTTTAGGGTCGAACACCGCGAAAGGAGCAAAATTTCTCGCAATACCCAACGTTCCACCCCACCCGTGAGTAATCGCCACGGATTGCAGGCTCGGAAACAGATCCCGCAGGGTTGCCTCGCGGCTACGAAATGCAGAATCAGCCAAGGAAAAGTCACCCTTTACTTTCCCGCCGTAGCAATACCCACCACGTGAACCAAATATCATTCTGTTATCTGCCGAACGTTGCCCATAGGTTATCAGGCGAGAGGCATCGGAAAATGTTTGTCGTTGGTGTATTCCTATTTCATCCCATTGAGAACGACTAAGGGGTTCCGTAGCAACGATCAGGCTCTGCACGGGCAGCAAATAACGGTTTAAACCAAGCAAATCCCCTGAAAACCCCTCGGTAACCGGCACAATCACATTCGCGCGAACAGTCAACTGTTCTACACTGGACTCTACCGTAATAGTATCTTTATCGATGGCAGACACCCGGCTGTTTTCGTAAATGGCCACGCCCTTTTGTTCAAGACAAGATGCCAAGCCTCGGACCAGTTTTGCGGGATTAATCGCAGCGCAATGCGGGGTGTAAATACCGCCCATACCACCACGTATACGAACGTGCCCCTGCAATTCATGTTCGCTCAACCACACATAGTCGTCTTCTGAGAAACCGAGTTGATAGAGGTGTTTGAGTAACGTTTCCTGAACATTAAGTTGTTCTGGATAGCGAGCGGCAGCATAAACAGAACCACCATGAGCAAAATCGCAGTCAATTTTTTCTTTGATTAAAATATCGCGCACGTCATTAACAATGGATGTAATCAACTGACGAGCTATGCGACGTTGCTCCGGCGCCAGCAAACGCAAGTATTTTGCATCACCTGCCATAGCGCCCATAAGCCAACCACCGTTGCGACCAGAGGCGCCATAGCCAACGGTATCTGCTTCAAAAATCGCAATGTTTAATTCCGGCTGGTAACGTTTTAGGTAATACGCCGTCCATAGCCCCGTATACCCGGCACCAATAATCGCAATATCTACATCAGAACTGTTCGACAAGGGAGGCCGGGGCTGAATTTTTTCCGGGAAGGTATCAAACCAAAAACTGACTTGTTGATGCTGGTAGTCAAGCATACAAAACTCTACAGCTAAAGACAGCGCAAAAATATACAGCACCTAATACGACTTTTCAGCATTATTTTGTGCACCGTTTAGCGAGTATTCTATCAAGCTGATCGGCAAAACTTTTTCGGTCTGCCTGACTATAGGCTTTAGGGCCACCCGTATGAATACCACTGCCACGCAGTGTATCCATAAAGTCACGCATCTGCAGGCGAGCACGGATATTGTCTTTGGTAAACAGTTCGCCACGATTATTCATCACCACTACTTGCTTACTAATTAGCTCAGAAGCCAGAGGTATATCAGAAGATATGGCAACATCGCCTTCTGTTGCCCGTGCAACAATCTCAGCATCGGCTACATCAGCACCGGCAGCAACAATAATACTATTGACCCACGGCGACGGCGGCAGACTGACGCTTTTATTAGCGACAAAGATGGTTTCAACCTGCCAGCGCTGAGCGGCACGCACCAGTATATCTTTTACCACTACGGGGCATGCATCGGCATCTACCCATATTTTCATACACTCACCCATAAGAAAACCGGGCAACAGCCCGGCTTTATCTCACATAACAACCTGCGAAAAACGATGCAATCAATAGGTAGGCAATTTAACATGGCTAAACAGTTCATCAACTTCTGCTTTGCCATGGCAGTTATAGGCTTCGGTGACCAAATCTCTGGTTAGATGCGGGGCAAACTGCTCGATAAAATCATACATAAAGCCGCGCAGGAAAGTACCGCGACGGAAACCGATTTTGGTCGTACTGGCTTCAAACAAATGGCTCGCATCCAATGCCACCAAGTCGTTATCCACCACCTCGTCGTAGGCCATGTGGGCAATAATCCCAATACCCAAGCCCAGTCTTACATAGGTTTTGATCACGTCGGCGTCGGCTGCGGTAAATACCACTTTCGGTGCAAGCCCCTTCTCAATAAAGGCCTCATCCAGCTTGGAGCGCCCGGTAAAGCCAAATACGTAAGTCACAATCGGATGCTTGACGATATCTTCCAGTGACAGCCTCGATAGTTGCGCTAAAGGGTGATTTTTAGGGACCACAATACAGCGATTCCAGCGGTAGCAAGGCATCATCACCAAGTCACTGAATAACTCCATTGCCTCAGTGGCAATAGCAAAGTCAACGGTGCCGTCGGCAGCCATTTCTGAAATCTGCATTGGAGTACCCTGGTGCATATGCAGGGAGACATCTGGGTAGCGCTGAATAAAGGTTTCAATCACTTTAGGCAGCACGTAACGCGCCTGGGTGTGTGTGGTCGCGAGAGACAAGCTCCCTTTTTTCTCGTTGCTGAATTCCTGAGCAACCTGCTTAATGCTCTCGACTTTGCGCAGTATTTCACCTGCGGTTTTAAGAATGGCTTCACCGGCCGGGGTAATACGCGTGAGGTGTTTGCCACTACGGCTAAAAATCTCGACTCCCAGCTCATCTTCCAGCAATCGGATTTGTTTGCTGATGCCAGGCTGGGAGGTATATAAGCTTTGCGCGGTTGCAGATACATTCAGATCGTGATGAGCCACTTCCCAGATATAGCGCAGCTGCTGCAGTTTCATATGTCCTCCAAAACGGCCTTGTATGAGAAGTAGGTTGGAACGGCTCGCGGCTACCCAGCAAATGCCGTGTCCAGCTGTTCATGTGATTATAAAAATATAAGTAAATATTCTTTTCCAGAATAGATGCAAATCTCTATAGTTGCCAGCCATATTTGACAAAAAGGCTTAATCGGCGTGCTTTTCCATAACCGTAGCCTATAACAAGAGTTTTACTGAAACATATGGATATTTTTCTCTATATTCTCGCGGGTGCGGGGGTTGGCTTGGCCGTTGGGATAACTGGTGTGGGTGGTGGCTCACTAATGACACCACTGCTGATTATGTTTGGTTTTCCTTATAACGTCGCCATTGGTACCGATCTTCTGTACGCCGCCGCAACCAAGGCCAGCGGTGTTGTGGCCCACGCGAAGCAGAAAACGATCGACTGGAAATTGGTGGGTTATCTGGCCGCCGGCAGTATCCCGGCCTCCGTCGTTACTGCCTATTTGCTCGATAATGTATTCACTGACGCCAACGATTACGAGCCGCTGCTCACCACAAGCCTCGGCATAATGTTGATTTTAACGTCTCTCGTACTGCTGTTTGGACGCAAACTGAAAGAAGAAGCGAATCAAGACAACGAGCAAACCCGGTGGATGCATCGACACGCTGCGAGTATCACATTTGCGGCTGGCCTGTTTTTAGGTGTATTTGTGACCTTATCATCGGTGGGCGCTGGGGCCCTTTGCGCCGCATTGCTGCTAACCCTTTACCCTTATCTGCCAGCAGTAAAAGTGGTAGGTACCGATATCGCTCACGCCGTACCATTAACACTTATTGCTGGCCTTGGGCACTTGCTGTTTCTGGGTAACGTAGACTTTTTGCTGTTGGGTTGTTTGCTGATTGGCAGTATTCCGGCCATTCATCTGGGCACCAAGATCGGCTCGAAACTGCCTAACCATGTACTTCAACCCGGGTTGGCGGCACTGCTGATGTTTATTGGCGCCAAGTTCGTATTTTTCTAAGTGGCTCAACCGGGCATGCAGGCAAACCCAGCATGCCCTTGTGCATTACAGCTCGTTAGCAATACCGTGAGGCACATGCCCTGTAGGCACATGATTTTTAGCCGACTCGCAGTGCACTTGCTGATCATCAAAAAACACATCAGCCCCGTAAGCTTTCAGAAATGCCCCTTTCTCTAACCCACCCAAAAACAGCGATTCATCAATACGCACATTCCAGTCCCTCAAGGTAAGAATAACCCGCTCATGTGCCGGTGCCGAACGCGCGGTTACCAATGCCGTACGTATCGGGCATTCATGCTGGGTAAACTCTGCCTGAAGCTGATGCAGTGCCGCCAAGAACGCCCGGAAAGGCCCGCCACTCAAGGGGGTTTTGGCTGCATTACGCTCATTTTGAGTAAAGGCATCGAGGCCACTGGTTTTATAGATTTTCTCTGACTCATCAGAAAACAATACCGCATCACCGTCGAAAGCGAATCGCAACTCATCACCGTGGTCATCGTCGTTTTTGGATGGCATCAAGGTAGCCGCTGCCACACCATTATTTAGTGCGCTGCGAACATCTTCAGCATGGGTTGATAAAAACAAATGGCAACCGAAAGGCGAAATATAGCGGTACGGGCTCTTGCCACTGCAAAAGGCTGCGCGCGAAATCGACAAACCATAGTGCTCGATGGAGTTGAACACTCGCAACCCCGTGTCGGCACTGTTGCGCGACAGTAAAATCACTTCGACACGCTTATCACCTTCGAGCCGGTCGTTAATACGCAACAGTTTTTGCACCAAGGGGAAGGCATCACCCGGCTTTAACACCGTATTTTCATGCTCGATCTGGTAATCAGCAAAGGCCTCCAAGCCTTCTTTCTCGTACACTTGGTGGCTATCATCCAGGTTAAACAACGCCCTGGACGAGATAGCGATAACCAATTTATTTCCATAGCCTTTGGGCATAATGAGCAACCTTTACTCTAAAACAACCTGCGAACATGTTATCCAAAACCACTGTAAACCGCATTACTCGCGACACACTAATTACGGAAATAGCTGCCGTAAAACCGCTGATGGGCGGCGATATTAACGAGGTATGGCACCTTTTGGCACCAGAGGGCAATTTTGTGCTTAAAATACCAAAAGGCTCAACCCCGAACGACCTTTACCCGGCGGAAACTGCCGGGCTTAACGCTATTGCAACCACCCACGCCATTAGCATACCTTGCATCCAGCAAACCGAAACAGACTACCTGCTAATGGATTATGTGCCGACAGCCACCCCAGAGAAGGCTTTTTGGCAGTACTTTGGCGAACAGCTGGCCAGCATGCACCAGCACCCTGCCCCACACTTCGGTTTCTCTTGCCATACTTACTGTGGCCTCACCCCACAATACAATCCGCCCATGGATTCTGGACATAGTTTCTTTTGGCTACACCGCTTAAAACCACTGGGGCAAATGGCACAAACCCTGGGCTATTTCACAGAGAAAGATGCAAAACAACTCGAACGCTTATCAGAACGCCTGATAGATCTGATTCCCGAGCAAAAAGCCAGTCTTATCCATGGCGACCTATGGTCGGGCAATGTGCTTTGCAGGGCGGATCAGCAACCGGTATTGATAGATCCCGCCTGCTACTGGGGATGGCCTGAAGCAGAACTGGCGATGACCACTCTGTTTGGCTGCTTTGACAAGACCTTTTACGATGCTTACGAAGCGAATGCGCCAGGATTAGAAGCCGACTGGCGCGAACGTACCGACATTTACAATTTATATCACCTACTCAATCACTTAGTGATGTTTGGGCAAGCCTACTATGACGATGTCACCAGAATACTTAACCGCTACGCCTGAGGCGTATTACTAAAGTACTCTCGGGTTAATTTCACCACAACGCCAGACAGCGCCAACAAAGCGATAAGATTGGGAATGGCCATCATGCCATTGAGCGTGTCAGCCAGCGTCCACACCTGCTGCAAACCGGCGTTGGCACCCACCCAAATCGCCCCTACCCAAATAATGCGAAACGGATAAACCACCCTTCGGCCCAGCAAAAACTGGGCACAGCGCTCGCTGTAATAGCTCCAGCCCAGAATCGTAGTAAAGGCGAAAATAATCAGGCAGAGGCTAACCACTATATCGCCGTAGGGCAGCACACTGGCAAAGGCATTTTGCGACATAGCCACGCCTTCAGCCTCGCCCTGCCAATTGCCAGTCACAACAATAGCAAGCCCGGTGATTGAACATATCACCAAGGTATCGATAAAGGTGCCTAGCATGGCAATCGTGCCCTGCTTCACCGGACTATTGGTGGATGCCGCGGCATGGGCGATTGGCGCACTCCCCAAACCCGCTTCATTGGAGAAAACTCCACGGGCAACCCCAAATTGAATCGCCAAGGCAACCGTTGCCCCGGCAAAACCACCCTGCGCGGCCACCGGGCTAAAAGCGCTCTCCACCACCAGAGCAACCGCCGCAGGAATACTGGTTAGGTGAAAACACAAGGTAACCAAACCAAACAACAAGTAGGATAGCGCCATCAAGGGCACCAGCTTGGAAGCCACCGATGCAATCGATCGAATGCCTCCCAGCAACACCAAACCCACCAGCAACATCATGGCAATGGCACTCCAGGTGCGGTCGATATGAAACACATTCTCTACGGCATCGGCCACCGTATTAGCCTGTACAGAATTACCAATCCCGAAACCTGCCAAGGTACCGCAAACAGCAAATACCACACCTAACCAAACCCATTTAGGGCCCAAACCGTTCTTGATGTAGTACATGGGGCCTCCCACATGCAGCCCCTGATCATCTGTCTCACGGTAATGCACAGCGCAAACCGCCTCGGCGTACTTGGTGGCCATGCCTACCAGCGCGCTGCACCACATCCAGAATAAGGCGCCCGGCCCACCAATACTGATGGCTGTGGCGACACCGGCAATATTGCCCGTACCGATCGTGGCCGAAAGCGATGTCATCAACGCTGAAAAAGGCGCTATATCACCATCCCCATCGCCTTTACGGCCAATCCATAGTTGTCGAAAACCGTAACCAACACGCAGAATCGGCATGCCGTGTAAACGCACCATGAGTAACAGGCCTGTGCCAATCAACAGCACTAGCATATACGGCCCCCAGACCAGCCCATTCACCCAATTAAGTGCGACTTCCATCATTCATTCCCCTTCATTAAGGCAAATTACCTTGTTTTACTACCAATGCGGCAGGTGTGACTCAGAAAAAATGCCAAAAACACCACCGGTATGAATAAAGACAATATTGCTGCAGCCTTTAAAACGGCCACGTTTTATCTCCTGCAGCAATCCATAGAACGCCTTACCGGTGTATACCGGGTCAAGCAAAATGCCTTCGGTTTTGGCTAGTCCTTGTATACAGGCATAAATCTCGGGGGTAGCCTTGGCGTAACCAGGCCCTATGTACTGATCGTTAACCAATACCTTCATATCGGCGAGATCCACAGCTTGGGCATAATCGGCTTGCCAGTCGCGGATATCCTGCATTACTTTTTTGTAGAAGTACGCTTCGTTATCACATACGGCAAACCCCATAACCTGGGCATTTTTGCTTGATAAGTGGCAACCCAGTGTTAACCCCGCTTGCGTTCCGCCGGAACCAGTAGCACACACAATATATTCCGGCTGAATGGCCGCTCGCTCGAAATCGCGCTGTAATTCTTTGGCGGCATCCAGATATCCCCATACGCCGGTGCCGTCACTGGCACCGGTAGGAATAATCATCGCTTTGCGCCCCTGTTGCGCATAGTTCTGCTGGTGCTGGCGCAAAATAGCATCGAGATCAGTCACGTACTCTTTCAGGGGATACACATCAATGGTTGCGCCCATCAGTGCACCCAATAGGTGATTGCCGGTTTTCATGGCCTCTTCTGGGCCGCGCAATACCAAATGCACCTTAAGCCCCAGTTGGGCACCCAATACGGCTGTTGCCCGGCAATGGTTAGACTGAATACCACCACAGGTAATCAGTGTATCAACACCCAACGCTTTGGCTTTTGCCAGGGTATATTCCAACTTACGAACTTTGTTACCACTGACCAACAGCCCAGTGAGATCATCCCTTTTCATCCATAGGGTTGGCGCATCGGGGCCGAGCTGCTGCTGCAGGCGGCTAAGAGGTTGCAAGGGGGTTGGATGAGAAATGAGCGGAAGCTTGGATGGAAAGAGAAGATTCATACCGCAAGCACAGTTTGATTTTGAATGAGGGTTAAAACAGACACAAAAAAGGCGGGAAAAATCATTACCCGCCTTTTTGATACATTAGATGTTTTTCAATGTACCTTTGGGTAATACAGCATGAACAGCAATTTTTTGGAATTTCAGCTCAACGTTCGCACCCACCTCGACAATCAGGTACTCGTCACTCACTTTGGTAATTTTTCCCAGCATTCCGCTACTCATAACAACTTCATCGCCCTTGTTCAGAGAAGTCACCAGTGACTGATGTTCTTTTTGACGCTTACGCTGCGGGCGAATGATGAAAAAATACATAAACACAAACAAGCCGCCAAACATTAACAAAGTAACCAGCGGATTGGCTTCCGGCGCGGGAGACGCGGCTTGTGCATATGCAGAAGGAATAAAAAAGCTCATTTAAAGGCCTCATACCCATAAAGAAATTGAAGAAGCCGGTAACTCTACATGCTTTGCAAGACGCTAGCAATTATTAGGCGACACTGGTGAAAAACGGGCAATAAGGGAAAGGGGGCGCCGTTCAAATTTTGAACGGCACCCTATATAGAGGAAGCAATCAGGCGTAATCTCTAAACAGCTTTCTAAACGTACTGGGCGAAAGGTTTGTCCAACGCTTAAACGCATTGGTAAAACTGGTACGGTCAGAAAAATCCAGCGCCGATGAGATACTATCAATACTCATATTCTGCTCGATCAAATAATCGATGGAATAATGAAATCTCACCTGATCACGCAGCTCAGCAAAGCTGATATTCTGCTGCTGCAATCGCCGCTGCAACGTGCGCTTAGACAAATTCAATTCACTGGCAATATGATCAATGGCCAGAGACGAATGACTAATCCGTCGTTTCAATACCTCAACAACGCGACCGGGCACACCGTATACTTCTGGCAGCCGAGCCTGTAAAAGGTACTCGTCAAAAGATTTTACGCCCGGCGTGGCGAACTGCTTGCCACTGGGTACAGACTCTTTTGCTTGTGGGCTTTGTAACTCAATCATCTTGGCGACTCCTTTTGCCATTAATTCAATGGTCTCAAGATCTTCAATGGAAAAATACTTTTTCTCACTACTTGCTGTCGAGAAAAAGCTTAGAACACCATACACCTGATTGCCAACCAAAATTGGCGCTCCCAGGTAATTACTGATATTCAGCCAGTTGTATGACAGCGACTCAGCACCAACGTCTCTATCTTTTGAACTGAAAAAGGACAAAGACCTGTTTTTCTGAATCACTTCACTACAATATGACGACGCCAGGTCGTAATAGTTGTCCAGTGATACAATATTTTTTTGCGGCTGTTGGCAGACGATCTTACCCATCGCGCCAATCTTCCTAACCACCATACCACACTCAGCCGCAAAAACCTGACGACCGAAATCCAATAGCGCCGTATAAAAGGCACTATCACTATCATACTGCGCGGTCAGAACATCAAATAAGTTCCGCAGCCGATCAGCGATGGTACTTCTCGGCTCTAGCGCAGCGCTATCTCTTACCATGGCACCGCTTTGTGAATTTTTATTGAAATTACTGCTCAATGATTTCTCCAACCTTCATCGTCAACGGGCTGAATGCCAAAATACTGCGACTGGCACCCCAGTAAATACGGCGACTAACCTATTCTCTATGCCAAACAGGCTCTAGACTATGGCACGCCAAGACAATGATTGGCGCGCCATTAATTCATTGCCAGCTTATGAACTGTGACCTGTATGGCGCAGAGGTAGAAAGTCTTATACAGGAATCTAAAAGCAGGAGACCACTTGAGTTAACTATATTGTGATCCAGATAACAGTAATTTCCCTTGGCACCCTATTGACTTGACAGTTGGCACGAAAAATTATGCGCCAACTATGCTATACACGGTACTAATAAGGGCTACAGCGTAAGCGGTTCTTTACAGCCCCCCTTCGATACTACCGAAAACCCAAAGAGTCTAGTTCATTTATCAGATCTTCGTGGTGACTTTTCGTCTTAAATTTATCCATAACGGCTTTTAAACGACCATCTTTGCCAATGATAAAGGTGGTTCGCAAAATCCCCATGAATTCACGCCCCATGAACTTCTTCAGCCCCCACACCCCGTATTTTTCGGCCACAACGTGGTCTTCATCCGACAACAGATCGAAATTAAGGCCGTGCTTATCAATAAAACGCTGCAGCTTGCCCACAGGGTCTGGGCTTAACCCCAGCACCACAGTGTCTAGCTTCGCCAGCTCTGCCTGAGTATCTCGTATTCCACAGGCCTGCGTAGTGCAACCCGGTGTTAAGGCCTTAGGATAAAAGTATACGACAACGTTCTTCTTACCTTTAAAGTCCTTCAAACTAACTTTCTCGCCTGCTTGGTTCTGTAACGTAAATGCAGGTGCAATATTCCCAACCTTCGGAAAGCTCATTATTCCCCCAACTGTGCAAATAAATATGGCGTATGAAATATCAGAACTCAACGCAAGTCAAAGGACCGCTATTTTGCACTCTGACGCCGAATTTACGCAGGTTTTCTATAAACAGTTTTTTATCACTTGTATTCAGGCAGCGCCCTACTTCCAGTACGCCGTCTGAACCGCATAAATATAAGTGCAGCCGGTGGCCGGGGCGAGTATCGTCAATCATCAACCGAAAACCACTACTCATGCTGTGCCAGCTAAAGGTGGGTTTGCCAATACCAGACTTCAGCATCACAGCTTCAGGGGTAAGCACAAGAATTTCGCGGTACCCCTGCTGCCAGCGCACCCAGTAAAACGTGGCAGCCAACAGAAGACACTCAAATATAGAAAACGGCAATACCATCCAGGCACCCCAATACAGACAGGTGACCCCTATCACCAGTGATATACCGAATAACGTGATGAGAAAATGCCATGCCTGCTCGTTAGACATAGACTGATTGGGCTTAAGCACCAGAGTTTTAATGCCAGAACTGGCGATAAATGTGTTCACCATATCGACGCCCTCTTGTACTTTCAGACTAGCACATTAAATCACCAACCTGGAATTGACGAGCATCACTGCAAAGCCATTAAACAGACTATTAACCCGGCGACAAAATAGATCTCCTCATCTATTTTGTCGCTCGCCTTGGAAATACCCGTGGAATGTTACGAAATCCCTTGTATTTCCAAGACTTACATTAGCTTACGACCCATGGTGGCGCATCCGTGCGCCGCTTATCAACCCAACAACAATGTTTAGCGTGTTAATAAATCAGGCATTCAATCCATCTAAGAGGCAAAATACGGCACAAAAAAAGCGGGCTTAAAGCCCGCTTTGCATTTTCTATATCAGATCTTGCTGTGACTATGGCAGCAGAGATTTTACCGCATCGCGTTCTTCTTTGAGCTCAGTCTCGGTTGCAGTCATTTTGGTACGAGAAAACTCATTGATTTCAACGCCTTGTACGATCTCCCAGTCACCGTTTTTACATACGCAGGGGAAAGAGTAAATCAGACCTTCTTCGATGCCGTAGCTGCCATCGCTGTATACGCCCATAGATGCCCAATCACCCTCTGGTGTGCCGAGTGCCCAGTCACGCATGTGGAAAATCGCAGCGTTGGCGGCAGATGCAGCAGAAGACGCACCACGCGCAGCAATAATGGCAGCGCCACGTTGCTGAACGGTTGGAATGAAGTCATTTTCGTACCACTCTTGATCAATCAAGCCCATTGCATCAGCACCGGCAACGGTAGTTTGATGAATATCTGGGTACTGCGTTGAAGAGTGGTTGCCCCAAATAGTGAGCTTTTGTACATCATTGATAGTTTTGCCAGTTTTTTGTGCCAGCTGAGTCATCGCACGGTTATGGTCGAGACGAGTCATGGCAGTAAATTGGCGTGGGTTAATATCTGGCGCGTTACGCTGAGCAATCAATGCGTTGGTATTGGCAGGGTTACCCACTACCAGTACTTTAATATCGCGTGAAGCGTGATCGTTGATGGCTTTACCCTGAACAGAGAAGATAGCCGCGTTGGCTTCCAATAGATCTTTACGCTCCATGCCAGGTCCACGTGGACGAGCACCCACCAGCAACGCGTAATCAGCGTCTTTGAAAGCAACATTGGGGTCATCTGTGCATACCATGCCGGCTAACAGCGGGAAAGCGCAGTCATCCAGCTCCATTGCTACACCTTTCAGTGCACCCAGTGCTGGGGTAATTTCCAACATTTGCAAAATGACGGGTTGATCTTTGCCCAGCATCTCACCTGCTGCAATACGGAATAACAAAGAATAACTAATTTGACCGGCCGCCCCAGTGACGGCAACACGAACTGGTGATTTCACAATAGATCTCCGTTAATGTTGGGAAGAAACAGACCGTCCGACGGTCTGGCGGGCGACATTATAGGCATTTAAGATTTTTTTTCATCAGTATTTGGATCAAATACCGAAGAATTAACCGCGCTTAGACCAAGGTCTACTCCCTATTTTCAACCGGTAGAAACGATGAACACTGGTCTATAGCAGTATCAGATACCAATAAACCAATTGATAACATTTCTCATTAGCATTATTATCTGACGCCATTCGAGCTGATGCAGGTCGCCAACACTGGCGCTGGCCCGCTCAGCCACCAAAGCGCAACATTAGTTAATTAACGTTTGCACAAAACGCAGGAACGCTGTTTCCAATTATCTCGGTATTACAGGATCTATCTATGCTTAAAAATAGCTTGCAGTGGCTCCCCGCCCTTGCACTTGTTGCCACCAGTTTACCTGCCGCGGCCGTTACCGAACGCGATGTCGCCGACCACTATGCTGTGCTGGCTCATGCCGTTTATGCCGACGCCCTTGATACCGCTAAAGACCTGAAAGACAAAATAGATAGTCTTGTTGCTTCGCCCAGCGAGCAAACACTGGCTGATGCTAAACAAGCCTGGGTTGTGGCTCGCAAGCCCTACCAACAAAGTGAAGTGTTCCGGTTTGGCAACCCTGTCGTTGATGAGTGGGAAGGCCAACTTAACGCCTGGCCGTTGGATGAAGGGTTAATTGACTATGTCGCCCCCGGCTATCATGGCGAAATGGGCAATATCGGCTCGACGCTCAATATAATTGCCTCCCCCACCATTACACTGGGGGATGAAACCATTGATACCAGCAAGTTAACGCCCGAATTGTTGGCGAGCTTTAACGAACTTGGCGGTAGTGAGGCCAATGTTGCGACAGGCTACCACGCTATTGAGTTTTTGCTGTGGGGGCAGGATCTAAATGGCACCAACCCGGGAGCAGGCAATCGCCCCTATACCGATTACGCTACCGGTGATGCCTGCACACACGCACCTTGTGAACGCCGTATCGCCTACCTCAAGGCTGCCGTCGACCTGTTAGTACAAGACCTCGAATATATGGAAGACCAGTGGTCAACCGACGGCGACTATCGCAACACGTTAAAAACACTGGATGAGCAAGAAGTGATTACCCGTGCACTTTATGGCATGGGTAGTTTATCGCTGGGCGAGTTGGCGGGCGAGCGCCTTAAAGTTGCATTGGAAGCCAGTTCTCCCGAAGATGAACACGACTGTTTCAGCGATAACACCCACAACGCACATTTCTTCGATGCACTGGGCATTCAAAATGTGTATCTGGGGCGCTATCGACGAACTGACGACACACTGTTATCAGGTCCTTCACTGGCAGATCTAACCGAAGCCAACGCCCCACAACTGAACCAGAAAATGCGAGCTGCACTGGCCACCACGCAAGCCGATATGCAAGCATTGGTCGACAGCGCCAATCAGGGTGTTGCATTCGATCAGCTAATTGCTGAGGGCAATACCCAAGGGCACAAACTGATCACCGATGCCATTGCGGCGCTGGTGACTCAAACCCAATTGATTGAGGATGTGTCAGCAGCGTTGGGGATTGAAAGTCTTAATCCAGATACTGCCGATCACGCCTTTTAATTCATTGATAACTAAGCCCCATCAGGGGCTTAACAGCCTCTCGTTATAAACCTATGAAGTTGACTGGCATTATATTACTGTTGAGCCTTTTGCTGACCTCAGCCTTAGCCGTTGCAGGTATTGCCGAACCTGGCGGTCAAACCGCTGTTGCCTCAAAAAACGCAGCCGCGTTTTCATTGCCTGCGCGCAATATGCCATTGCAGCGTAAGCTCGACTTTCATGTTGGCAACAGCTTTTTTCGCAACCCCTGGGTCATGGCTCCCTCGTCGACGACGGCTCGTGATGGTTTAGGCCCGCTGTTTAACACTAACGCTTGCCAAAATTGCCACATCAAAGACGGGCGCGGCCATGCCCCCAACCCTAATTTGGCATCGCAGGTTTCCATGTTGTTGCGCCTGAGCATCGCGGCAAAATCATTACCTCCCTCACAAGGCGTGATGCCCGAACCCACTTACGGCGAACAGCTACAAGACTTTGCCATCGCGGGTATGCCGCCGGAGGGACAGATTCATATTACTTACACCCCTGTCATAGAGACCTTTGCCGACGGCGAACAGATTACATTGCGCAAACCCAGTGTAACCATCAGCAAGCTTGCTTACGGCCCCTTACACCCCAACACACAGTTTTCTGCGCGTATCGCCCCGCCCATGATCGGCTTGGGGCTACTGGCCGCCATACCGGATGCAACGCTGCACGCACTCGCAGCTGAACAGCGGCAAAGCAATACAGGCATCTCAGGCAAGATAAATAAAGTATGGGATCACAAAGCACAGCAAACCGTGGTAGGACGCTTTGGTTGGAAAGCCGGCCAGCCCTCGTTAGAACAACAAAACGCGGCCGCATTTTTAAATGATATGGGGCTAACAACATCGCTATTTGATCTCGACATTTGCCCACCCGAATCCGAAGCCTGCCTAAAGGCTCCTACCGGCGGCAAACCCGAAGTGTCAGACCACATCTTGCAACAGGTAACTTTTTATACGGAGAATCTCGCCGTACCAAAACGCAGAAACACGCAATCGCCAGAGATCATCAATGGCGCAAAATGGTTTTATGCCGCAGGCTGTGAAAACTGCCATAAAACCAATCTGCAAACAGGCAGCTCCCGTCACCCCTGGCTAAGCCAGCAAACCATTTCTCCCTTTACCGATCTTTTACTTCACGATATGGGCCCTGGCCTTGCCGATAACCGCCCGGAATTTCTTGCAACCGGCCGAGAATGGCGAACGCCACCTTTATGGGGCATTGGCTTGACCCATGTCGTTGCCGGGCATGCTAACTTCCTGCATGATGGCCGCGCCCGAACCTTAATGGAAGCCATTTTATGGCATGGCGGCGAAGCCGAAAGCGCAAAACAATTTGTACAAAACCTAACCAAACAACAGCGGCAGGAGCTAATTGCTTTCCTGGAATCGTTGTAGCAGCCTTTGGCGAACTGGTTGGGCACCATTAATCCAGCAAACGGACAAAAATATTCATGCTTGATAGATTGATAGCTAACCCCCTGCTGACTCACGGTTCACGACTGATCTTGGCTGTCTCAGCTACCGTTTTACTTTCGGCGTGCAGCCCAAAAGAACCGCGCCAGGTATTATTGGAATCGCTCGGTAAAAATGTACTGGTGCCCGACTATCAGCAATTTGCGAACAGTACCCATACCCTTCAGCAGAATGCTCAACAATTTTGTGCCTCAGTTACTCCCGAAAGTTTCGAAACTTTGCGCAATGATTGGCGCGAAGCCATGGCTGACTGGCACAAAGTAAAAGCCATCAACTTTGGCCCCATCACCGTGGATAACCAGAGTTGGAAATTTCAATTTTGGCCAGATAACCACAATTTAATTGATCGTAAAATCAATGCATTGATCGAAAGTAGCGAGTCTATTGATCTCGAACGCATCAGCAAAGCCAGCGTAGTGGTACAAGGCCTCTCTGCCGTTGAGCACTTGCTATTTAATGAAGGCGATCAACAGCTTGCGCTGTATACAAGCGATGACAACAAACAACGTCGCTGCGATACGCTCGTTGCGGTTACTGAGCACACGGCGTTGATTGCCAATAACTTGAACGATGCATGGCGCCCAGACAAAGGCGACTATCTCACAACGTTGATGACCCACAACCCGGAAAATGGCGAATACAAATCTGTAGCAGACGCGCTAGGCGCGGTGGTTGGCAGTTTGATTGAAGCTACAGAAATCGCCAAACGCGATCAGTTGTCGCGCCCTTTGGGTTACAAAACCAAAGGCGATCGCGCGCGCCCTTATCAAAGTGAAGCTTGGCGCAGCCGCTATTCCACGGTACTGATAGCCGCGACACTTAGTGGTGCAAAATCGCTTTACAGCGGTGCAAACCAATACGGTATCGACGACTATTTACGTGAGCACGATAATGCCGATCTTGCCAATCAAATTGAAACCCTGTTTAGCGATATCGAACAACAGCTAACCACAATACCGCCTCTATTTGATGCACTCAACAATCCGCAAGAAAGAGAAAAAGTAGCCAAACTTTACACGACCGTGAATGAGCTGGTGCAATTGATGGGGACAAAGCTGCCCTCTGCATTGGATGTTAACTTGGGGTTCAATGCGAATGACGGTGATTAATCGACGACAATTTATGGCCGGGTTAATAGGTGCATCGGCCATAGCCAGCAGCCCAACACTGCTAGCTGCGGCCACAACCCATGAATGGATTCTCTCAGCCAGTAGCGACAAGGAAAAACGGCACTGGATAAGCGGGTATCAGGTTAATACGCAAAAACGCTTTCAAATACCTGTGCCAGATCGCGCGCACGACGTGTTGTATGTGCCGCAAAAACAGCAAGCGTTATATTTTGCCCGCCGCCCGGGCAAAGCAATTTATGTGGTAGATCTGAATAGCGGAACCTTGGCAAAAACAATTAGGGCTGATAATGGCTACCATTTTTTTGGCCATGGCTGCCTGTCGCAAGGCCAGCACTATTTGTACACCACAGAAAATGATTACGACAACGCCCGCGGAGTGATCGGTGTTTACGATATCAGTAACTATCAACGTATCGACACCTTTGATGCAGGAGGGATTGGCCCGCACGAATTAGCCCTTATGCCTGACGGCAAAACATTCGTGGTTGCCGTTGGCGGCATACTCACGCATCCAAGCCAGCCACGCAAAGCATTGAATATTGATACGATGCAATCCTCCCTGGCTTATATCGACATTTCCACAGGAAAAGTCTTAGACAACTATTATCCTGAGCATCCACAGATGAGTATCCGCCACTTGGATGTTAGCGACAGCGGCCAGGTTATTATGGGCGTGCAGTTTCAAGGCGATAAAAGTTCACTGCGGCCATTGGTACTCAGCCACCAAGGTGAAAATACCTTGCAAACCATGCAGGCCGATGAGCTGCACTGGTTGGGCCAGCAGCAGTATATTGCGAGTGTCGCTGTTAGCAGCGAACAGCAACTCGCCGTTACCGCCACTCCTCGCGGTGGTAATATCAGCGTGTGGAATATGCGTACACTTAAATTACAGCAAAGCCTATCACTGCGAGATGTCGCCGGTGCCGCTTACGACAAAACCTATGGGCGGTTTATCGTCAGCAATGGCCTGGGAGAATTATTTGCGCTAAATAAAAACCACCACCAGCTGCAACCGCTTTTTAGCGATCATAGCATTTATTGGGACAACCATTTAACACTGGCAACGGTATAACAAGCCCTTGCACAAACAATACAGTCATTGATTATGAGTACACTCCTGAATCGTCGCAATTTTATCAAACTGACAGGCTTGGCCTTCGCTGGCAGCAGCATGATTGGTTGCACATTACGCCCCACCGGGCACTATGAATACGAACTCACCATAGCGCCAACCCCATTAGAAATTTTACCGGGCACAACGACACCCGCACTGGCGTTTAACGGCCGCTACCCTGCCCCCACTATTCGGGGTAAACAAGGCGAACGCCTGAAGGTGCACGTGATTAACCGTATGGATCAGCCTACCACCGTACACTGGCACGGTATTCGTATCGACAATGCCATGGATGGTGTTCCGTTTCTCACCCAGCCACCGATTATGCCCGGCGAAAGTTTTACGTACGATTTTGTCTGCCCCGACGCTGGAACCTTTTGGTATCACCCTCACGTGAACAGTTTGCAGCAGCTTAGTCGTGGTTTGGTGGGCCCATTAATTGTGGATGAAAAAGTACCCCAGCCTTTTGACCACGACCAGGAAATCATATTAAAAGACTGGCTATTAAACGACGACGGTAGTTTTAAACCCTTTACTTCACCGCGTCAGGCATTTCGCATGGGTACCCTGGGTAATGTAAAAACGGTAAATGGCAAGCAAAAGCCAGTCTTTGAAATTCCTGCTGGCGGCCTGATTCGCACTCGCTTTTTCAATATGGATAACACCCGCGTCTTCAACTTATCCCTCAAAGGTCATCCTGCCCAGGTGCTCGCGCTTGACGGCATTGCCCTGCGTGAACCCTATCCTCTCGATGCCCATGCAACCGGCGCTGGCATGCGTATGGATATCGGTTTGATTGCGCCGGAAAAACCCGGCGAAGACGTAGTTATCTACGACCGCAAGGGGCGTTTTCATTTTGAAATATGCCGCTTGCGCACGGTAGCCGCCAACCTGCCCAAACGTACCCTCATACCCACGCTGCCCGCGCACGATATTGTAGAACCCGACCTGGCCAATGCCGAGATCAAATATTTTTCCTTTGAATGGGAAGGCGCCATGTCGCCGTCGGATGCCGACGGCAACACCAATCACAAATTCTGGACCATTAACAAACGTGCCTGGGAAGGAATGAGTGCCGGTAACATTCCGGAGCCGCTGGCAACATTAGAGTTAGGCAGAACCTATATTTTCGATCTGCACAACGCCACGCCTCATGAGCACCCTATTCATTTACACGGTTATTCCTTTACAATTATTCGTTCCAATAAACGTGACATAAAACCCTACGAAACCGACACCATCTTGCTCGCCAGTGGTGAACGTGCGCAAGTAGCCTTTGTGGCAGACAACCCTGGCCGCTGGATGTATCACTGCCATGTTATTGAGCATATGAAAACCGGCCTGATGGGTTATATATCCGTTGTCTAATGAACACATAACGAATATTTAATGAATTATCGATAGATCTGGTGCGACAATATGTCGCATCCACTCACTGCCAAAAAACCTCTACCATAACGCTATCATTCGTTAGAGGTTTTCCATGCAACAGCCAATCAGCCAACTCCCTGCTACTTTCAAATTACACGGATTGATACTCAAGGCAGCTACCTGTTTCGCTTGTATCACACGCCTATCCTGTGTGTTAACTGCAGTGGGTTACACAAGTATCACACTAGCCGCCGATAAAAACCCAACCATCGCAGAAGTTGTTGTCATTGGCGAATCAAAAATTGCAAATCACCGTTTTACCGTTACTGAAAACCACCTTCATAAAACTGCCACAGAAGACATTTTACAACTGGTTCCGGGGGCCTATGCCAGTCGAAATGGTTCGCTAACGGCCCTGCCGCAATATCGCGGCAGTAATAGCGAACAAATCAGCATGATTATCGATGGAATGCCGACGATTGCGGGCGGGCCGAATGCGATGGATGCACCACTCTCCAGTGTGCCTGGTACATTAGTACAAACAGTCTCTGTCAGTAAAGGTATCGCGTCAGTCAGTAGTGCGCAGGAAAGCCTCGGTGGCGTCATTAAGATAATGAGCCAGCATGGACTCTTCGCTCCCTCAGAAGCCTGGCAAAGCCATTTGCAAGTTAATTCGCAGTACACGGGTAACAACGATGCGACCCATTCATCACTACAGGGCCTGGTAAGTAATCAACACCACAAAGCGGGCATTAACTACAGCTACCAAACTGGTGACAACCAGGCTTTTAGCGATGGAGAAATACCCAATACATTTTTCCAACGCAGTCGCGCAAGCGCTTTTTATGGATGGCAAACGGAACACACCACCTGGGACATTGCCTACGCTCACACCGATACCAATGATACCGGCACAGCTGCCCTGCCGATGGATATTATTTACATTGATACGGATGCGCTGAATACCAATTTAGTAACTGATATCGGCCAATGGCGATTACATATGGCATTAGGTAGCCAACATATTGCCCATGGCATGGATAATTTTTCTCATCGTACTCAGGTGCAGTCCAACGCGCAGCGCTACACTGATGCTACCGGCAAGAATTATCGCGGCCATCTTTATGCAGAACGCACACTGCCGTTGGGAGACCTAACGCTCGGCATAGATGCCAGCAGCACCTTACACAACGCCGACATTACCAATCCAGCCAACAGCCTCTTTTACGTAAGCAATTTTAACGACGTTGATAAACGACTACAGGGTGGCTACGTAGAATGGGTGGTCAACAACGATCAGTGGTCGTGGGAAACCGGCCTGCGGCACAATCGCTGGCAAACCGATGCGGGCGATGTAACAGGGCCAATGATGCTCTCTCCCCTGGTTCCCTTGTTTAATAATAGCGACCGAAAACGTGACGAACACTACACCGATGCCGTTATCAAAGTTGCTTACCACGCACCCACAGTTACCTGGTCAACCGGCTTAGCACAAAAACACCGGTCACCCAGTTATCAACAACTTTACCTATGGGCACCATTACAATCTACCGGGGGTTTGGCCGACGGTCGTAACTATATTGGCAACATCCAGCTTAATGAAGAAACCTCACGCGAATGGAACATTGGCGTTGATATCGAAAACCAGGCGTTAAGTCTTTCGTTACAAGGCTTCTATCGGAGGGTAGATGACTATATTCAAGGCACTCCGACGCAAACCAGTAACACCCCCGCCAGTGTCAATATGATCTCCATGATGATGTCTGGCCAAACAGCGCTGCAGTTCAATAATGTTGATGCGGTACTTTATGGGTTTGATGCCGGTTACAAAGGTACTTTGAACGATCATATTTATTATTCAGGTAACCTGAGCTATGTGCGGGGCAAGCGTGAAGATATTAGCGATAACCTCTATCGAATTGCGCCACTTAGGCACCTGCTCACCATCGGCACTCAATGGCGTCAATGGACCTTCAGTCTGACTTCTGAAATTGCCAGCAAACAGACCAAAGTATCAGCTTACAATAACGAACAACCCAGCAGCGGCTACGGCTTGCTACATATCAATGCCAGCTGGCAAGCTATGGAGCAATTGCAACTGACTATCGGCATAGACAACCTCTTCGACAAACATTATCAGGCACACTTAAATGGATATAATCGTGTCAACAGCACTGATGTTCCCTTAGGCAATAAACTACCAGGTATGGGGCGTAATATTCAAATTGGTTTTCGATATATGTTAAGCCAGTAAATCTACACCCCTGGCCAGTACGGCTGTTATACTGTTGGGCTTATTAACCCGGCAACAATTATTGCCGGGTTAATAGTTGACGCACGTCATTAAGCTAACAAACTGGACCCATGTTTATACAGCAACCTACCATGCCATCAATCACCGCTGCCAGGCAAAACCTTAGCCTTTTAATTAGAATGCGCTGGCTACTTGTAGGCGCGTTACTCATTGGCACGGTGATTAGTAAGCAGTATCTTCACGTTGCCCTGCCGTACACATTCTTATGGGCGGCTGCGGCTGTTTTTGCCAGCATTAACATCGTGACCACATTACGACTACATGCTCATCAGGAAGTTAGCCCGCTAGAATTTTTTGCGCATATTCTGAGTGACATTCTTCTTGTCAGCGTAATTTTTTACGCCTGTGGCGGCGCCACCAATCCTTTCATTTCTTATTATCTCGTTCCGGTGACCATTAGTATGGTCACCCTGCCATGGCGTTATACGGTGGTAATCGCGACGCTGTGTATTGCACTGTACAGCATGCTGCTATTCTATTACCTACCCGTACCGGCACTGGAGCCAGATGCTCATCACCTGACAGGCAATCACGGGGGGAACGCACATATTTTGGGGATGTGGTTCAACTTTATACTCAGTGTAAGCCTGATCAGCTATTTTGTTACCCGTATGGCCCATGCACTCAACCAACAACAACAATTAATTAATCAGCACCGTGAAGAAACCTTACATAACGAGCAACTGTTAGCAGTCGCCACCTTAGCAGCAGGCACAGCCCACGAGTTGGGTACGCCGTTAAATACCATTAAATTACTTGCCGACGAAATGCTCTTTGAACATGACCAAGAAAAAGGCCTACAAGATGATCTACACACGTTACAGCAACAGGTTAATCTCTGCAGTCGCACATTAAAAAAACTGACCTCTCAAGCGGAAAAGCACAATAACACCCCAGAAACCCTAAGGGCTCATGTGTATTGCCAGCAACTTATTGAGCACTGGCAAGTACTGCGCCCCGACGTTAACGCCAAAATTACTCTGCAGAATACCGCCCCCCAAACAACTGTCTGTTTGCATAGCACGATTGAGCAGGCAGTTATGAACCTGCTCAACAACGCCGCTGATGCCTGTGAACACTTGGTTGACATCGCTTTCACCTGGGACGAAAAAGCGTTGAACATTGTCATTAGAGATGATGGTCATGGCTTGCCGGCACATCGTTTTGAACATTACAGCCAGGCATTTTACACCAGCAAAGAAGAAGGCCTTGGCTTGGGGCTGTTTTTAAGTAATGCCACGATTGCACGTTATGGCGGTACGATAGAAGTTGTTCAGAATGGCGAGAAAGGCACCACATTGGCTATCAGCTTGCCACTCCAGACGGTCGCAATGGACACATCAAAACAATGACGCAACAAAGATTACTGATTGTTGATGACGACGAAACCTTAAACCGAATGCTGTGCCGTGCTTTCGAACGGCGCGAGTTTAGCTGCTACTGTGCCACTACACTAAAGCAAGCAGAAACATACGCACAGGAACATGCTATTCATTATGCAATTGTCGACCTCAAGCTGGCTGAAAGCTCAGGGCTTCAGCTTATTCCAGCGCTACTGGCACTACAGCCACACGTGAAGATTGTCATGCTCACCGGCTACAGCAGTATTGCAACTGCTGTTACCGCCATTAAGCTGGGCGCAACCAACTATCTCAGTAAACCTGCGAGTGCGGAGGAAATACTGGCCGCGCTTGTTGACCAAGAAACCCATATCGAACACGACGGTTCGCTGGCAAACTTTACTACACCCTCTGTAGAAAGGCTTGAGTGGGAACACATCCAGCGGGTTCTAAGCGATCACCAAGGTAACATATCGGCAACTGCCCGAACGCTGGGCATGCATCGCCGCACCCTGCAACGCAAATTGAACAAACGCCCCGTTAAACAGTAATGACCTTTTGTCGCCTTATTTTGGCCCACACTCAATCACAGAGAGTTAGCTGAAAAATGTATTAAACAGCTTTAAGTTCGCAACCTCAACCCATTGATATTTTTAGGTATTCTTTTTTAAGTGGCCACATTTACGCTCTCTTCACACTACTGGCAGGCCACACACTTTTGTGCGCTACTTCACAGAACTAACGCCACCCTCTGTCATTGATCCGCCAAATAACGACAAGCCTTTGCGAGCCTTTTAAAATACCACTCACAATAATAAGTCTCACCGGTAACATTAGGGCAACCCCATGTTTCAGGAAGAAAACACACTCAATCAGATATCGGCTCGCGTCAAACTTACAACACTCTGCACCCAAAATCTGGGAGCTTTGTATTTACCACACGGGATTATTGAGTCGGCAGATACCAACGGCATAAATGCCCACTCTAGCGGGTCGCTGTTGCAGCGCGCGCATTTACGTTTGCGCCATTGCGAGCTACAACGGCAACTTAATCTCGAAGAAATTCTTGGCCAGGTGGCCAAGAAATGCGCTGGCGACATCACCGCACAAATTGTTGATCGCGACTGGGCCTCTTTGTTTTTCAGCTTTGTACTGGATGTGAGCGATGCCCAAATGCAAATTCTATGGGCCAATGCAATGCTGCAAGAGCTGCAAAAGCCCGGCAGTATCTCCAAGTGCTCCCTGAAATTTTTACACAGCCTCGACAGCTGGGAAGTAAAAGCCTTCAAGAAAGTGGCCGTATCGGCATTTGTCAATAAAAGCGGTCATCCATTTTTGTTTCGCAGTGCGGCAAGCCATCATCATAAAGACCAACTGTTTTTTGAAGGGCGCCTGCTCTCACACTGTATGTCTGCCGGGCTCATTCGCGAGGAGCTCGTTCCGTTGAAAAACGGATTTGAATTTTACTACGATGAGCAACTGCAACATGTTAACAACGAATCCGGTTATAACAGCAGCCATACCGGATTTTATACCCAACGGTTTACCAAAATTGGCAGCGACCTTTTCCGGCTGGTACAAGATTCTACCAAATCGTTTCGCCTGCAAGCCCAGCAGGAAGTCTGGAGCACGCTATCTGACTTTATTCATCTAAAGGCGCTCAGTTGAGAATGTGGGCCCTGCACCCCACCTTCTATGGCGGCAAACTCGACTAATCAGCTACATTCGACTATTCTTCGGCCTCACATAATATGGGCAGGCCCTCTAGCGCCTGCGGCAAAACAGACCAAACGATCAACACGATATGACAACACAAACTACTCCTAAGGCCCCGGTTATTATTGCTGGTGGCGGCATTGGCGGGCTATCGATGGCCCTTACCTTTCACCAGATTGGCATACCCTGCGTGGTACTCGAATCGGTACCAGAACTGAAACCACTTGGGGTTGGGATTAACCTGCAACCCAATGCGGTGCGCGAATTGTATGAGATGGGTATAGGAGATGACCAACTCGATACGATTGGCCTGAAAACCAAAGAGTGGGCCCTGGTGGGCCTGAATGGCAAAGACGTTTACTCAGAACCCAGAGGCGTAGAGGCCGGGTATAAATGGCCCCAGTACTCCGTGCATCGGGGTGAGCTGCAAATGCTTCTGTATCGCGAAGTGGTGGCCAAAATGGGCCCGGAAGCGATTCTTACAGGTCACAAAGTAACCGGCTATCGCAACCATGCCGATGGTAGCGGTGTAACAGCCATGGTAAGTACCCGTGATGGCCAACAGTTTGAGATGCATGGGGCCTTTCTGGTAGGTGCAGATGGCCTTCATTCAGCCATTCGAGCCCAAATGCATCCAGACCAGCCGCCTATTCACTGGGGTGGCGCCGTGATGTGGCGTGGCACCAGCCCAGGTAAGCCCATGCGCACAGAAGCCTCATTTATTGGCTTAGGTACCCATCACCATCGCATTGTGTTTTACCCTATTTCACCGGCAGACCCCGAAACCGGCCTCGCAACCATCAACTGGATTGCCGAAGTCACCTTCGACAATGTCAATGGCTGGGGTGATGGCGACTGGAACAAGAAGGTCGAGCTGAACCACTTTATTCACCATTTCGACGATTGGGATTTCGATTGGATGGATGTTCCTGCCCTGATTCGCGATGCAACCGAAGTTTATGAATACCCAATGGTAGACAGAGACCCAATACCCACTTGGGTTGACGGCAATGTGGTACTCATGGGCGATGCCGCCCATGTAATGTACCCAACCGGTTCCAACGGTGCGAGCCAGGCCATTGTCGATGCTCGCGTGCTGGGTGCAAGCTTCGTTAAGCACGGGTTTAACGTAAACGCTATTCAAGCTTACGACCGTAAAATGTGCCCGGAAATTTCCGAAGTGGTGCTACGCAACCGCGGTGCTGGCCCATTCAGGCTGCTTAATATTCTCGACGAGCGTTGTGGCGGTGTGTTTGACGATATTGAGAGTGTTTTTCCTGCGACTGAGCGTGAAGAGGTGATGAGCAATTATAAAATGGCAGCAGGCTATGCCATCGAAAAATTAAATGATGCGCCGCCCACTATTCTGCCCGACGCAAGGGTAACGCTAAGCGAGGAATAAATGCTCCATCACTATATTTTGCTGAAGTACCAACCCGGTACGTCAGCAGAACATATCAACACGTTTTGTGAAAAAATGCTGGCCCTGCCCGACGTAATAGACACGATCAAAAGCTTGTCTATTGGCAAAGACGAACTGCACGAGGGCCGCAGCTGGGACTTACTGTTAATCATGCAATTTGAGAGTGTGGATGCACTGCGCCATTACCAAAAACATCCGGCACATGTTGCTGTCATGCAGTTTAACGATGCCTATGTTGCCGATATTGGCGCCATTGATTTTCATGCTTAACAGGCAAACCCTCAGGCTTGCCTGTTAAAACATATCACTTTTTCACGTCTCTTTTACTAGGGCCTGTTCACACTAATTGGAACAGACTACTGGAAACCTGTTTGTTGCCCAGCCCCAACAGTAGGCGCTTTAGGCAAGGCATTTTGAGCATAAACAAGTCCTACTAAAACATTGTTAACGGACTATTAACTCGCAGGCCCGTTACAATTGCCGTATCCCTTATATTTTCACTACACCCGTTGCACACCATCCACCGTTGTATCTTATTGATAAGCACGCTACACACGACTTGATAGGCACATTACATGATTAAAAAAATTCTCTTGGGCATCGTTATTCTGATAGCAATGGCCGTTATTTATTTCACCGGCAGCTTGATAAAACTAGGCATGGATTCTCGCAAAGGCAATGCATCTGGGTTCACTGACGCAAAACTCACCCACTGCCCTGAATCCCCTAATTGCCTTAACAGTGAATATGCCGACGACACCAGCCATTACACAGCCCCTATCGATATAAGCGGCATGTCAACAGAAGAAGTTACCACCGCGGCCACCGCCATCATTACCAACATGGGCGGCACCGGTATCACAACCAACGATAACTATATTGCTGCCACGTTCAGCTCAAACCTGTTTGGCTTTGTCGATGATCTTGAGTTGCGTATCGACCACCCACGACTGCATATTCGCTCTGCCTCACGGGTTGGTTATGGCGACATGGGTGTCAATGCCGAGCGTGTAGACGCCTTTAAACAGCTCTGGGCAGAATACCCATAACCAACGGCTGCTTCACGGGTGGCGGGTTAGGGCCTATTGGCCCTAATATTATCCGCCTGCCGTGCTGCTATAATGCCACCCTATGAATGACCTTCTTTCCTTTTTACCTGCCGACCTACTGCCCGATGTTGTATCACCTGTATTGGCCGCTGGTCTGTTATTGCTTTCATGCCTTACGTCGCTCATAACTGCTAGCTTGGGGGCCGGTGGCGGCTTACTGCTGTTAGCCACGCTGTCGATCACTCTGCCGCCATTAGCGATTATTCCCATTCACGGCGCTATCCAGTTGGGCTCAAATTTAAGCCGGGCCAGCATGGCCGTGCGCCATATACACTGGCCAACCATTGGTTATTTTGCACCCGGTTTATTGCTCGGCGTGCTGGCCGGCTCATTTATTCTCGTGCAACTACCACCATCGGTTTTTCAATGCATTATTGGTGTATTTGTGCTTTATCTCTGCTGGGGACCAGCGCTGCCCAGCCGTGCACTTAAGCCCAAAGGCATTGCCGCTTTGGGCGCTGGCACCACATTTTTATCCCTCTTTGTTGGCGCTACAGGCCCTCTGGTATCCGCTTTTTTTAAACGGTTGTATACACAACGATTTGTTACCGTTGCCACCGTAGCCGCTGCACTCAGCATTCAGCACATGGCCAAGATTGTTGTCTTTGGCGTTGCCGGTTTTGAATACACCCAGTGGCTAGCATTGATTGCTGGCATGATTATTATGGGCGCAGTGGGCACAAAGCTGGGCTTGATTTTACTCGGTAAACTCTCCGACCATCATTTCAGCCGTTACCTGAATATACTGCTCACATTGATGGCGCTGCGTTTAATCTGGCAAGCGACCTACGCGCTATGGTTTTCGAATTAAATCGGTTATGCATACAGCATTGCATCAGCCTGTTATGGTTACCCTTTATCGTTTTCTGACACTGCCTTTATGTTCTTTCCACCACCTGTTCTTTGGTTAATTCTGCTGGCCGTTACGCTGGCATTCTCGGTCATGCCGCTCACAATGCTGATTGGCAGTTTAGCAGGGGCCAATCTCGCCCCTGCCCCCGACCTGGCCACATTACCCATAGCCATGACCGTTGTAGGTATGGCTTTTGGGGTTACACCTACAGCGATTGTGAGCCGTTACCTGGGCCGTAGCCGTGGCATCGGCTGCATGATGCTGATCACCGCCGTAGCCTGTTGGTTGGCCGCTGTAAGTATTGAAATACGCAGCTTTGCGCTTTATTGCCTTTGCCATGGCGTTATTGGGCTCACACTGGTGTCTGTGCAGCAATTACGTTTTGCGGCCATTGAGGCAGTACCACCGGCAAAGGCTTCTGCTGCCGTATCATTCTTTCTCTGCAACGGCATCATTTCAGCGGTAATCGGGCCAGAAATGGCTATCTGGGGGGCAGCGTTGTCGCCCATCGAGTATCAGGGTGGTTACTGGCTGGCAGCACTGTTCTTAATACTCGCAGGGCTGGTCATTTTCCTTACGCCGCTTAGCCCAGTGGTGCAAACCGTAAAGCAGTCGTCAGGCAGATCGTTACGTGAGATCGCGAAAACACCTGGGTTCATTATGGCCGTGGGCAGCAGCGCATCGGGCTTTGCTATTATGACTTTCGTAATGACAGCAACCCCATTAAGTATGCATCACGCTTACGGGCATTCGCTGGCAGACACGAAATGGGTTCTTCAATGCCATATCGCAGCCATGTTTACGCCTTCACTGATCAGTCATTTAATTGTGCGCTGGTTTGGTCTGCGCCGTATGATGATGATCGGCCTGCTAGCCTATGCGGTTACACTGGCTACCGCGCTAGCCAGCAGCACCCTGACAGCATTCTGGATTGCCTTAGTATCATTGGGGGTTGGCTGGAACTTTCTGTTTGTAGCCGGCACTACACAATTGACCAAGGTATACCGCAAAGGTGAGAACTTAAAAACTCAAACCCTACACGACACAATTTCCTTTACCTGCCAGGCAGTAGGCTCGTTAGCGGCTGGTTGGATTATGGCGATATCCGGGTGGTCTGGTGTGATGTGGGTAGCGCTGATTCCTATGCTATTGATGGCGGGTATTCTGCTATGGACGCACAATAAACCCGATGCTGGCAAGCCTGCACTTCACACTGAAGCGTAAACCAGGCCCCATACTGTTTTTGGGCCTGCTCACCCTATCAACGCCGCAAATCTTTCAAATGACAGAGCCTTTTCAGCTAGCCAATTGTTCAACCATTTTTGGCTAGTTGATAACGTTCAGCCAGCCCCTGATAAACAGCGTCTTTAAAATCTGCTTCATCGCCATTGAGTGCGTCTAACACCTCAACCAAATGTTCGTTATCTTCGCGGCCAGACCACACTTTAAGATAAGAGCCATCTTTGTAGCCGTTGTCCTGACGGAAAAAATTCAATACGTTTTTGCCCACATAGCCTTTAAATAAGGCATCAAATGACAAATCAATTCCCGCCATCAGGGTGGCAAACTTGGCCACATTAAAACCTTTGGTTACAAGCGTGTCTGCCGTGAATGCTTCAAGATCTTCAGAAAAATTACCAACCTCGCCCACCTGTTCAAGTTGTGCGGCTATTTCGGTAGCCAATACATCCAAAGGCTTGTCTTCCAACAACCGTATACTCAAACCAAAATGCCAGATATCAATGAGCTCCAGCGTGACCTGCTCAATGTCGGGGGTTTGTTTTTTCCACCATTTCCAGCCGTAATGATCCAACAGCTCCCCACATTCAATCCATATAGCCCGATACCAGGCAAAGTTCTGCTGCCGCCAATCGGCGTTAACATGCCGATTCATGCCATCTTGCAGTTCCAGCATGGTAACAATTTGTGCCTGCGTGGTGCTCATTGGATCCCCTTATACATTCAACACGTTACATCACCTCCAATCACAGGGTGATTTATCGCGATAAAGTCTACCACAGCTATCGCCACATGCCCGCCTCCAAGATTCATCGAACTGTCATCTGGCGCTCACATTTTAGTCATAAAGCCGGGATAAATTAGTGTCAACAGGCCCTGGGCTAAACAGAGGAGCTGATTATGCGACTACTCGAAAATATACAGGTATACGATCACCTGACCTTTACCTGGTGCCTTAAGCGCAAGCGCAGAGACATGCTAGTGAAAGTAAGTCGAGCAGTCTCTAAAACCGCAGACGGCCCACTTTATTTGGCGGTATGTGTTGCCCTCTACTTTGCCGGTTACACAGAAACATTGCCATTGTTTGCCTTCGCCTTTGCACTGGAGCGCAGCATTTACTTTGTGGCCAAGAAGTCGTTTAAACGCAATCGCCCACCCGATGCAATTCCAGGCTACCGGAGTGTTATTCAACCCTCAGATAAATTCAGCTTTCCTTCAGGGCATACGTCAGCCGCGTTTCTTATGCTAACGCTGCTGGCATCACTGTTTCCCTTTATTTTCTGGATCATGCTTCCATGGGCAGTTTGTGTGGGCATTTCACGGGTGATGCTGGGTGTTCACTTCCCTACCGATATTCTCGCTGGGGCCACACTGGGTTCCAGCGTCAGCTGGATTGCCTTACACGTTATCGCACTATGATTGAGCAAATACGTGGATAGAGCCTGTTACCGCGCAATACACTCACGTTTTACTAACGAGCATTATTTTTCATGAGAATACTTTATGGCGTTCAGGGCACAGGTAATGGCCACATTACCCGTGCCCGAGCGATGAGCAAAGCCTTCGCAAAAAGCTCTGCATCAGTCGACTATATCTTTAGTGGTAGAGCACAAGAAAAATATTTCGACATGGATCCGTTCCCCGACTGGAGGGCAAAAACCGGCCTTACGTTTATCCATAGTGCAGGCAAAATTGACCCGCTTGCCACGCTAAAAGGCAATTCAGTGGGCAGTTTTATTCAAGACATTCGCACACTGGATGTCTCAGGCTATGACCTGGTTGTCACTGACTTTGAACCCACCTGTGCCTGGGCGGCAAAACGCCAGAAAAAAACAGTGATTGGCGTTGGCCACCAATATGCCTTTCACCATCCAGTGCCTATGCGCGGCGATAATTTTATGAGCCGCGGCATCATGAAAAAATTTGCCCCGGCTGATATTGGCCTGGGCTTACACTGGCATCACTTTGGACACCCCATCTTGCCGCCAATTGCCGATATTCCCGATGGCGATACGCACGTAAAATCACGAAAAATTCTGGTGTATCTAGGGTTTGAAGCCAAACAGGCAGTGCTGAATTTGTTACAGCCCTTCACTGACTACGAGTTCTATTATTACGGTGAATTTGCTCGGCCAGAACAGCATGGGCATATTCACTTGCGCCCACTGAGCCGCGAAGGATTCAAGGCAGATCTCGCTAACTGCGAAGGGGTTATCTGCAATGCAGGCTTCGAGCTGGCCAGCGAAGCCATCGAACTGGGTAAAAAATTATTGGTTAAACCCCTCAAAGGGCAGATGGAACAATTATCCAACGCCAAGGCACTGGAAGAATTGCAACTGGGCATGACCATGAACACGCTAGACCCACAAACCATTAACAACTGGTTAAATTATTGGACTGCCAAACCGGTGCACTACCCTGCTGTAGCCCAGCATATTGTCGATTGGATTCTGGCCGGTGAGTGGACAGAAGCCGCACGCGACAAACTGGTAAAACAGTTATGGGATAAGGTTGTGTTTGAGGGTGTTGAGGCCGATATTCTTGCAACAGCAGGTTAGCAACGGATAAGACGCAATCACGAAAAAGACCATTTAGTTGTTTAGTCGCCCACCATTAACTCACCAACCCCTTCGCTTTAGGGAACAAACGGAAATAATTTTCCGACGTTACACGAATGAGAGTTTCGTAATCCACCCCTTTCAGCTCAGCCACATATTCAGCCACTTTTTTTACATACTGTGGCTCATTGGGTTTACCGCGAAATGGCACTGGCGCAAGGTACGGCGAATCCGTCTCTACCAGCAGGCGATCCATTGGCACCTTGCGCACTACATCACGCAAGCTCTCGGCGTTTTTAAAAGTAACGATACCGGAAATAGAAATACAGTAATTGAGATCAATAGCGCGCTTGGCCATATCCCAATCTTCGGTAAAACAATGCAATACGCCAGCGGAAGCTTCTGAGCCGTAGGCTTTAATGGCAGCCAACGTATCTTCTTTGGCGTTACGGGTATGCACAACTACCGGCAACCCTTCCTGACTCGCAGCCTGTAAATGCACCGCAAAACTTTCTTGCTGCACCGCTTTACTCTCTTCGCTGTAGTAATAGTCGAGCCCGGTTTCACCGATACCCACTATTTTTGGTGCACGCGCCCAATCACACAATTGCTCCAGGCTTACAGTACCAGAGTCCACATCCAGTGGATGCACACCCACGGTGGCAGCAACGTCGGGGTATTGCTCAGCAATGCGTAACACCTCTGCGCGATTATCAACACTGATACTAATACACAAAAAGTGTTTTACACCCTGCTCACGGGCAGCCTGCAGCGCATTGTCGAGGCTATCCTTATGCTTACTTAAATTAAGGCGATCAAGGTGGCAGTGGGAATCAATCAGCATGACAAAAATTACCGTGGCACATAAACAGCTTCGCCGAGATAACTAGCGTGCAGTTGACCTCGGCGAATATAGAAAAAGCGAGAAAAACGAAGTTACATGGTATGGGTTGGGCGATCTGACTTCAACGAGGCTGCCAGGTAATTCTCAATTTTTTTCGAGGGCGTGTCATCCTGCTCACTGAACTGAACCCCAATACCTGCAGCGCGGTTGCCCTGAGCGCCTTTTGGCGTTACCCATACGACCTTGCCTGCAATAGGGATTTTTTCAGGTTCGTCCATTAAATTAAGCAACATAAACACCTCGTCACCCAATTTGTAAGATTTGTTGGTAGGAATAAACAGTCCGCCATTGTTAATAAACGGCATATACGCGGCATATAATACCGCCATATCCTTAATGGTTAATGAGAGAATACCATTGCGGGCACCACCGCCAAGACCTTTCATAACGCTCCCAAACCGTTGTCTGCCAAATTACACGCATGAATCCAAGCGGCAATTCTACTCATATTTGTGGCTGGCCGCTAACACCTTTAGCGACCAACACCTGTAATTAAGCCTTAAATCAGCCAATCTATTGCAATCTCTCGCAAGAAACTAGCCTATTCCCAGAATGAAATGATGTCCAGAAGTCATATAAAATGCCGTCAACGGCGTGCTGCGGCACGGTTAACAGCCTGCCAGTCAAGCAGCAGGTCTTCAAGTAACAGTTGTTTATTTGGGTTAGCACCACTATTGAGCTGCCTGCGGGCTTCACCTATTTTATCGAAATAGCGATACACCACCTGTTGTGGCACCAACGCCAGCGCATCGATCAAGGGCTTGGCACCGGTTACGGTATAGCTGCGCCCCACCACTTGGCGCTTAATTCCACTACTTAACCACTGCTGCAACCAAAGTAGTAACTGCTCAAGGTTTTTATCTTGCCATTTCTTCGCGACCTCAACCACTGAATGAGAGCCAGTCGCGAGATCGAGCAAGGCGTCGATAAACTGCTTGCGGTGCTCCAGCCCCTCCCCTTCATACATAGTGAGCGCCGCCAATGGTGCGCCCCGTGTGGCGTCCAGCAACTCGTCACACACATCCTCGCCTACCAGTGGTTTTAACCAGGGCAATACTTGCTCTTCAACCGGCAGTGGCAGTTGCATAATCTGGCAGCGACTGCGAATAGTCGCCATGATTTTGCCCGGCTGGCCAGATACCAATATCAACAGGGTATTTTTAGCCGGCTCTTCCAGCCCTTTCAACAACGCGTTCGCCGCATTGGTATTGAGCAGATCGGCACCATCAAGCACGATCACTTTCATAGCGCCTTGCTGTGAGGTTTGGGAAAGAAACTCGGTTAACCCCCTGATTTGATCAACCTTGATCGCTCTGCCCGCTTCTTCTGGCGCTATCCTTGCGTAATCGGGGTGAGTCTGCGCCTGATTAAGCAGGCAGCTTTTACACTGGCCACAAGGCAAATCACTTTGTGGCTTTTCGCATAGCAGATAATGCGCAAACGTTTCTGCCAAATGATGCTTGCCAATACCGGAGGGGCCGGTAAACAACAGTGCATGAGGCAAGCGCCCCTGCTGCTGCCAATGCAACAGCTTGGCCCAGTATGGCTGCTGCCAAGGGTATGGTATACGGCTTGAGTTCGACATAGGCTCGTTATAACAGTTTAGGGGGAATTAGGTGGCGCAGCTTGCCCACTCACGTTGCTTTTACATGGGAATACATGGGAATTTTCATCAATCCACCTATAATGCCAGCTTCTTCGCTACACGGTTTTCATTGTTCACACATATTATGCACTACACAGAGCCCTTCCCTGTTCAGAATATTGAGATCGTGTATCGCGACGACACACTACTGGTAGTCAACAAACCAGCAGAGCTACTCAGTGTTCCCGGCAGAGGCCCCGACAAACAAGACAGTGTCATCAACCGGTTGAAGGCAGTGTATCCCAATGCGCGTATTGTACATCGTTTGGATATGTCGACATCCGGCATCATGATTATTCCGTTAAGCCACGAGGCAGAACGCAACTTAAGTAAACAGTTCCAAGCACGCCTCGTACACAAAGAGTACGTGGCTGAAGTACTCGGCTCGCCTGAACCTGCACAAGGTGATATTACCTTGCCGCTAATCTGCGACTGGCCCAATCGCCCCAAACAGAAAGTCGATATAGATAACGGCAAGCCCAGCCATACCCTTTACCAGGTAGTAACACAGAGAAACGAAAACAACCTATGCATAAGCAGAGTAATACTGAAGCCCATTACCGGCAGGTCGCACCAGCTTAGAGTGCATATGCTGGCACTTGGCCACCCTATACTGGGCGACAACCTGTATGCCACCCCGCAAGCCCTGGCTCTGGCACCAAGATTGTTACTGCATGCGCAAGCCATTAGGTTTCAGCACCCACAAACAGGGGCCGAGATTCACGTTGAATCACCGCCACCCTTTTAAGCAAGTTAACCCTGGGTTACGTGCTAGGGATTATCAATAAAATGTCGCAACACGTACGCCAGCTGATGCTGAACTTTATCAAGAGGCACACCAGCATCAACTGTCACATAATGTTCGGGAGCCTGACTGGCGCGAGTGCGATAAGCCGCGCGTACTCGCTCAAAAAACTCAACGGCTTCTGATTCAAACCGGTCAGCTTCACCGCGCTCACCTGCGCGGCCCAAACCCACTTCAACATCAACATCTAAAATAATGGTTAAATCAGGCCGTTGTTCACCCTGCACCAAAGTCTCGAGCGTACTAATACAATCCAGACTCAGGCCTCTACCCCCACCCTGATAGGCATAGGTAGCATCAGTAAATCGATCACATAAAACCCAGGTACCTTTTTCAAGAGCGGGTTGAATCACCGTATGAAAATGTTGCGCGCGCGCTGCAAACACCAATAGCAACTCAGCAAGCTCATTAACCTGCTCTTGACGTTTGGCCAGCAAAAGCTCACGAATTTGTTCTGCCAAGGGTGTTCCACCGGGCTCTCGTGTTACCAGCAAAGGCAGACCACGTTGTTCAAGAAACTGTTGAATAAATTGCAAATTGGTGCTTTTGCCAACACCTTCAGTGCCTTCAAGAGTAATAAATTTACCTCTAGTACTCTGACTCATTGTTGCACTCGCTATTATTGTCAATTTTTGCTAACGGGGCGTGACTGATAATTGTTCACACGATTGTTAATTTGAAATTCTTTTACGGCTTGCAAATGTTCTTCAAGCGTTGCTGAAAAATAATGGCTGCCGTCGCCACGAGCAACAAAATAATAATAAGGGTTTTCTTCTGGCTGCAACGCAGCACGAATTGCCTCCTGCCCTGGCATGGCAATAGGCGTTGGCGGCAAACCTTTAATCACATAGGTATTGTATGCCGTTGGTTGTTTGAGATGACTTCGTTTGATATTGCCTTGATAACTGTCACCCAAACCATAAATCACCGTGGGATCTGTCTGCAACCGCATGCCTTTCTGCAATCGTTTTACAAAGACACCGGCAATCGTAGCGCGCTCACTTTCAACACCCGTTTCTTTTTCGATAATCGAGGCCATAATTAACGCCTCATAAGGCGTTGTGTAGGGTAGATTATCATCGCGCTGCTGCCATTCGGTATCGAGCACCTGCTGCATTTTGCCATAGGCACGCTGTAAGATACTTACATCGCTGTCGCCTAGCGCATAGCGATACGTATCTGGGAAAAACCAGCCTTCAGGATGTTGTTGATCTATGCCCAGCAATGCCAATTGCTCGGCTTCACTTTTACCCTGTAAGCTAATGTTTAATTTATCACTACCAGCCAATAGCGAAACAACCTCTTTAAACGACAAACCTTCGGGTATGGTTACGTTGTACTCAATGACATCACCCGTCACCAGCTTAGTGAGTAATTTAAGTGACGTAATTCCCGGCGACAACGCATACTCACCCACCTTAATGTCAGTTTGTTGAGTGATTCGCGCATAAATCACAAACAGTTTTGGCCAGTTCAACAGAGCTTCGCCCTGAAGTTCTCGGGAAACGGAATTAACCGACCCACCCGCAGGCACAACCAACACGTACTCATCTGCATCTATCGGCAAAGGTTTATTCAGGTATTCAAAAATGGTGCTGCCTGCCAGTACCGCAGCAAGCCAAATACCAACCACACCATAAATCAACGCTCGTTTAAGATTCATTCAACACGTCCCTCTGCCGCGTTTAAAACATGTGCGGCGATATGTTTCTGCAGTGTCAAAGCGACAGGGTGCAAGGCCCACGTTCTACTGCCACATCGACTGACAGGGCGCACACCCCAGACGCTATTGCTAATAAATATTTCGTCACTATCGAGCAACATAGCCATCGAAACATCAGCTTCATGAAAAGACAAACTATTCAATGGTGGCGGCAACAACGCAGTATCTTGGCAGAGGGTTTTAATCAATTCCCGAACAACACCAGCCACCCCACATTGTGACAACGCAGGGGTAATTAACTGATCGTTTTTAACCAAAAACACATTAGCCGCGGTTGTTTCAATCACCAAACCAGACTGGCTGCATACAACACCATCAACCAACCCCTGTTGCTGCATTTCCTGGCGAGCCAATACATTCTCAAGCCGATTCAAATGTTTGATGCCTGCCAACAATGGCTGACCTGCCAGCTGCAACTGACAGATACCTAATTCAACGGCAGTATTGGTTTGACTATTAAGATGAATATCGGTGGCATAAAAACTAAAACAAATCGTAGGTACCGGATTAAGGGGAGGTTCGTAGCCTCGCCCACCACTACCACGTGTTACCACCAGCTTGACCACACCACGATGCTGACTACAGGAGGAGCATACACTTAAAAACTTTTGCAACTGGGCGCTTAGCAACGCTATATCGAGAGGAATTTTCAGACGCTCACAGGCCGCAAGCAAGCGCTGCCGATGCAACGCCCATAAGGGTATCGAGGCGTTGATCAATGCCATGGTTTCAAATACGCCGTCACCATAATTAAAGCCGCGGTCAACAATAGAAATATTGCTGCTAAGCTGGCCATTAATCATACTGATAACGCTATCACTCATCGCTTTTGCACCCTAAAAAAAAGGCAGGCCAAATGCCTGCCTTTTCGATAATACACACTTACACGCGTTTGAAAATCAATGAGCCGTTGGTTCCCCCAAACCCAAACGAGTTTGACAGCGCCACATCCACTTTCATTTCCTGTGCAGTATTCGGCACAAGATTAATATCACAACTCTCATCAGGATTCTCTAGGTTGATGGTAGGCGGCGCAACCTGGTCACGAATTGCCAGTATACTAAACACGGCCTCTACCGCACCCGCGGCACCCAGCAAGTGCCCAATCATTGATTTGGTCGAGCTTACCGCCACGCGATCGGCTGCGCTACCTAAAACGCTTTTTACGGCCTGAATTTCTGCCTTATCACCTGCCGGTGTCGATGTGCCATGGGCGTTAATGTAGCTGACAGCGTCAGCGGTGATACCCGCATCGCGCAGCGCATTGGCCATAGAAGCCGCAGCACCGGCGCCATTCTCCGGCGGGGATGTCATATGGTAAGCATCGCCGCTCATGCCAAACCCAACCAGCTCGGCATAGATTTTGGCCCCGCGCGCCTTCGCGTGCTCATACTCTTCCAATACCAGCATGCCCGCACCATCACCGAGAACAAAACCGTCGCGGTCTTTGTCCCATGGACGACTGGCCGCCTGTGGGTTGTCGTTGCGGGTAGACAGCGCACGCGCCGCTGCAAATCCACCCAGCCCCACTGGAGTGGTTGCCATTTCTGCGCCGCCAGCCAACATAATGTCAGCCTCTCCATACATAATGGAGCGCGCAGCCAGGCCGATACTGTGAGTACCTGTGGTACAGGCAGTAGTTACCGCCAGATTGGGACCTTGGAGACCGTATTTAATCGACAGATTACCCGCAATCATGTTGATGATTGCACCGGGCACAAAAAACGGTGAAATTCGGCGCGGGCCTTTATGTTCAATGGTTAACGCACCATCTTCAATAGAGCCGATACCACCAATGCCAGAACCAATCACCGTGCCAAAACGGGGAGCGTTCTTTTCCGTTACCTCAATACCTGAATCCTGCATAGCCTGAATACCGGCCACCATTCCATATTGGATAAAAGGATCCATTTTGCGAGCTTCTTTTAAAGGCAGATACTGCTCGATATCAAGATTCTTCACAGACGCGCTAAAACGCGTAGAAAAAGCTGAAGCGTCAAACGCGGTAATGTTCTCGACACCACTTTTACCGGCCAGAATCCCTGCCCAGGTTTCATCGACGGTATGCCCCAACGGGCTCACCATACCAAGACCAGTCACAACAACGCGTTTACGGGACACTTTAATCCTCCAGCTTTCAAATTTATATCGCAGACACGAAAATACACAACGGAAGTCGTTGTGCATTTGGTTTGCGTTGGAACTTCACCGATTGGTAAAAACGAATATGCAAATATAACAAAAGCCGCTCTATAAATAGATACGGCTTTTGCGAAATCGAATTCTACGAAAAACTCGCGCTAATTAAGCTAAGTTTGCGTTGATGTAATCGATAGCCAACTGAACAGTTGTGATTTTTTCTGCTTCTTCGTCTGGAATTTCAGTTTCGAATTCCTCTTCCAAAGCCATAACCAGTTCTACGGTATCGAGAGAATCAGCACCCAGGTCTTCAACGAAAGACGCTTCGTTTTTAACTTCTTCTTCTTTAACACCCAGTTGCTCAGCAACAATTTTTTTTACACGTTCTTCAATGCTGCTCATAATGTTTATCAACTCCTAGTTGCTTAAAAATCGAGTCGGCTGCAGTTAAAAGATTTAGCAAAACCAGCTCTATTTGAACGGTTAAGGCCAACAAGAGGGCGCATTTTACATCGATTTTACGACGGTTGTAACGCCTTCCTGCCATTTAATTGGCAAAACCATGAAAAATCCATATTTTTCAATGGGTTAGCTCATGTACATACCACCATTTACATGGATAGTTTCGCCACTTACGTAGCTTGCTGCGTCGCTGGCAAGAAATTTAACGACGCTGGCGATCTCTTCTGGCTGCCCCAGGCGCGCCAGCGGGATATTTGCCAACATAAGGTTTTTCTGATCATCGCTTAACACCTTGGTCATATCGGTATCGATAAACCCAGGCGCAACCGTATTCACAGTAATTCCTCGAGAGCCCACCTCTTTCGCCAGAGAGCGAGCAAAGCCTGCCACACCGGCTTTAGTCGCCGCGTAATTAGACTGTCCAGCATTACCCATTGAGCCAACCACAGAACTAATATTGATAATGCGGCCCCAGCGAGCTTTCATCATGCCACGCAAACACGCTTTCGACAGACGATAAATTGCACTCAGGTTAGTATTAATCACATCAAACCACTCGTCTTCACTCATGCGCATCAACAGATTATCTTTCGTGATACCCGCATTGTTAACCAAAACCTGTGGTGTGCCATAAGACGCGGTAACATCTTCCAACAACGCGGCTACCGAAGCTGCATCTGTCACATTCAACACGGCACCCTTGCCTTGAATGCCTTTCTCGGCAAAGCGTGCAGTGATAGCCTCGGCACCAGACTGAGACGTGGCTGTTCCTACTACAATTGCACCTTCGCTTCCCAACTGATCAGCAATGGCAGCGCCAATCCCCCGACTGGCGCCAGTGACCAGCGCAACTTTGTCTTTTAGACTCATGAGATTTCCTTTAACGTTTTTTCAAGTAGTTAAATTGTTAACGCGTGGCCGCTAGTGCACCCGCCAAATCGGCAGGCGCCTCGGTGGCCAATCCACTCAGTGACTTATCAATACGCTTGGTCAGACCAGCCAACACCTTACCTGGCCCCATTTCAACCAGGGTAGTCACGCCACTTGATTTCATCGCATTTACGCAATCTACCCACAAAACCGGACTGTATATTTGTTCAATCATCAGCTTTTTGATCACAGCAGGATCAGACTCGGTGTTTGCATGCACGTTGTGCACAACCGGCACTGTTGGCGCTTTGAATTCTGTTGCAGCCACCAGTTCCGCCAAGCGGTCTGCCGCTGGCTGCATTAATGGGGTATGGAATGGCGCACTCACAGGCAAAGGCATGGCACGTTTTGCACCGGCGGCTTTACAGCCCTCTATAGCACGCTCAACGGCGCCCGCGTGACCAGCGATAACCACCTGCCCCGGCGAATTAAAATTAACAGGCACAGCCACTTCATCGCCCGACGCCTCAGCACACGCCGCTTTTATAGCGTCATCGTCTAAACCAATAATTGCCGCCATGGCGCCAACACCTGCGGGAACAGCTTCCTGCATAAATTTACCGCGCTCGCGTACCAACCGCACTGCATCTTCAAGGCTAATCACATCAGCGGCTACTAATGCCGACCACTCACCCAAACTGTGTCCGGCTACCATAGCAGGCTGAGCGCCCTGCTCTTTAACCCAGACTCGATGCAGCGCAACGCTGGCAGTCAGCATCAAGGGTTGTGTCACCTCTGTCTGATTAATGGCATCCTGTTCACCGTTTTGAACCAGATCCCACAAATCGTAGCCCAAAACAGCTGACGCTTGCGCAAACGTCTCTTGCACTTCTGGATGCTGCGCAGCCATATCGGCCAACATACCGATTTTTTGCGAGCCCTGCCCAGGAAAGACCAGCGCCAATGTTTGATTTGTCATTATTTATTCACCTGTATATCGAGAATTCAACTCAGCATGCATTCAACATGAATGACAGCGAGCCAATACCTGGCTACACGCGCTGAAAACGCTTAGTCATAGCAGCAGCAAGCCCTGTATTTACCTGCTGATAAGCCAATTCAATAGCAGCGCGAAAGGCATCACTATCCGCCCCACCATGACTTTTTATAACCACCTCTGGCAACCCCAGCAATGAAGCACCATTCAAACGGGCCGGATTGTAATGATCGAACCAGCGCTGTAAAGACGGCCGGGCAAGAAACCCAATAAAACGCGACATCAATCCGGCCGAGAACAACTCGCGCAAACCGGAAGCAACAAACCTGGCGGTACCCTCAGCCGTCTTCAGTGCGATATTACCGGCAAAACCATCAGCGACGATCACATCAGCGTCAGTCTCAAACAACTGATCGGCCTCAACATAGCCCACATAATTCAGCTGGTCACAGGATTTGAGCAGCTCCGCCGCCGCAAGAACCTGGCGATTCCCCTTGATTAGCTCAGAACCAATGTTTAACAAGGCAACGCGAGGAAAGGGTTTGTTCTGAGATACCTCTACCATCACACTGCCAAGCACTGCAAACTGATACAGCTGCTCGGCGCTGCAATCGACATTGGCGCCAAGATCCAGCATATAGGCAACACCATCGCGCGTTGGCAGCGCCGCACAAATGGCCGGCCGTTCGATCTCAGGTAATACGCCTAACATTGACCGCCCCAAAGCCATCATGGCACCAGCGTTGGCAGCACTCACACAAGCATCTACCCGCTTATCCTGAAGCATACCCACGGCCTCACCCAGTGAACTTTGGCGCTTTACGCGCAATGCTTCTGAGGGTTTAGAGTCGGGCAAAAGCACCGTTTCGGCAGACTGAATTTGCAAGCGTGAAGAACCCGCATATTTTGATTCGGCGATATCTGACTGCAAACGTTGTTCGTCACCCACCAGAGTGATAGCCAAATGAGGATTGTCTTGAAGGGATTGAAGCGCGGCAGGAATAGTAATACGGGGACCGAAGTCCCCGCTCATAGCATCAATTGCGACAGTAACTGTAGGCAAGGTGCTAATAATAGTGCTTGCTTGACTTAGTCTTCGCGACCTGTATCAACCACTTTGCGGCCACGGTAAAAACCATCCGCAGTCACGTGGTGACGGTGATGCTTTTCGCCGCTGGTTGGATCAACTGACAAAGTTGGACCAGTCAGTGCATCGTGTGAACGACGCATGCCACGACGAGAACGTGTTTTACGATTTTGTTGAACAGCCATTGTGTGCTCCTACCTAACAAATTCACCAGAGCCGGGGCGCCTCATTATTTCGGCGTGCCCTTAAGTTGCTCTAGCACTTTAAACGGGTTTTCCCTGGGTTCACTCTTTACAGGTGTACCACAGGAGTACAAGGCTTTGTCGATACATTCGTGGTCGTGATAGGCCACCATCGGCAAAGCTAACAGTAACTCTTCTTCGATGATCGGGTATATATCCACACTGCCATCTTCTTCCAGCACCCAGGGATCAAGCCCTTTGGGCAACTGCTTCGCCTCTTCTTCATCCCATACCATGGCAACATTCATTGCGCATTCCACAGGATAAACAACAGGTTCCAGACAACGCTGACACAGTGATTGAGCCTGACAATGGATCTGCCCGTTCAACACCCGATGACGATTTTCATCGACATCGAAAGCCAGTTTCACTCTCACTTCCGGCGCTGCTTCAACAGCATTTTCGGCAAAACGTTCAAGGTCCGAACTTGCTACCACACCCTCAAAGGATACGCCCTGTTGGGCGAACTTTCGCGGGTCAACGAATCTTGGCAACGGCCGTTCAGGAGAGGTCTTTAACATAAGCGCGCAATTCTATGGATCTGCCCCATACCTGTCAAAGGAAAATTCCTCAAAAATCATGCAATTGACACTATATATGGTAGTTTCACAGCACCAAGACCCAAAAATCGAGGCTAGACTGGGCAAAATCGCCAAATAAGCCTAGGATTCACCCGCTCTTACTCTATAGACAAGCCGTTTACCAACTCTGAAATAAGTACGCAATGAAAGACGTCATCCTAGCTTCCAGTTCACCTTATCGACAGCAATTAATAGCTCGCCTCGGAATCAGTGCCAGGTGTATACCGCCCGCGATCGACGAAACACCTCAACACGATGAAACGGCAGAGGCGCTAAGCGCCAGACTCGCCAAGGAGAAGGCTCAAGCCATTTTGGCAACCCATACCTTCAAGCGGGAAAGCCTTATTCTAGGTAGCGATCAAACCGCTTCTATCGAGGGGCAACCACAACTGATTCTCGGCAAGCCGCTATACCACGAAAAGGCACACCAACAGCTAACCCTGTGCAGCGGCAAAACGGTCACTTTCTATACCAGCCTCTGCGTCATCAACACCTATACGCAGAATATTCAGCTAGCAACCACACCCTTTAGCGTGACGTTTCGCCACCTTAACAGTCAACACATTGAGACCTACTTGAATATTGAACAACCTTACGACTGCGCTGGCAGCTTCAAATGCGAAGGGCTGGGCATTACATTATTTGAGCATATGACTGGCAGTGACCCCAACGCGTTAATCGGCCTGCCACTCATCAGCCTGTGTGACATGTTAATTAACGAAAACTGCTACCCGTTGGATTGCTATCCGCCGGATAAGATCTAGCAGCAACTGGCTCCAGGGGCCCCACTACAAACAAGCATCAGCCTTGCACCTCTGCCCACGGCAACAACTCACTCATACAATCCATACACAAGGCCAAATCATACTTGTGCAGGCGCTCTGCGGCATGCGCACCGTAACTGACACCAATCCGCGGCATAGCTGCTCGCATAGCCATTTCCATATCAAACTCGGTATCACCAATCATCACTGCCTGCTTGGCCGGAATACCAAACTCCTCCAACAACTCGAACAGCATTAACGGACTGGGCTTAGACTCAGTCTCATCCGCACAACGACTACCATGAAATAATTCTCGCATGGCCAGCGATCCAAACACCCGCTCTAACCCTTTACGACTCTTACCTGTCGCCACGGCCAACTGGTGCCCATTGTTATGCAGCACCTCAAGCGTCTCTCTTACGTTGGGGTACAAGCCAGACGGCAGATGATCAGACGCCAAATAATGCCGGGAGTAACTATCACAAAGCCGTTTATGATCCGCTTCAGACAATTGCGGGTAAAGCTGTGCTGCTGCCCTCATTAAACTCAACCCGATAATCTCTTTGACCTGCGCATCAGCCAGATAAGGCAACTTCATCTCAGCCGCAGCAGCTTGCATGCAGGCCACGATTTTTCCGGTCGAATCAGAAACCGTTCCATCCCAATCAAATATAAACAACAATTTGGAAACCCTTCTTAGAAAACTTGTATCTATGGAAGACGACAGAAAGCCAGCGCCTCGAGCCACTCATCATCAAGTGGCGCCTCAATTTCAAAATGCACACCCTTTTTGGCCTTTTTAGTATTGTCGAACGACTCAGGCATGATAAAAGACAATTTTTGAGCATGCAGAAACAGGCGTTTAAGACCTTTAGCGCGAAAAGCCTTGTTAACGTCATCGTCACCATATTTTTCATCACCCACCAAGCTACACCCCACAAACTGGGCATGCACGCGTATTTGATGAGTGCGCCCAGTAACCGGCTCCGCACTTAGCAGCGTAAAGTCGGCAAAGCGCTCCTCTACGGCGAATTCGGTAAGCGATGGCCTGCCCAGCGGATCGACTCGTACCATGCGCTCACCACTCTGCAACTCATTTTTCTTTAAGGGTGCATCCACTTTATTGCGACGATTAGGCCAGCGACCATTGACCAGTGCCAGATACCGTTTGCGTACCCCCTTGTCGGCATCGCGCAACTGCTGCTGAAGGTAACGCAACATGCTTTTACGCTTGGCCACCAGCAAGCACCCAGAGGTATCGCGATCTAACCGATGCACCAGCTCCATGGATTTTGCCTGCGGCCGCATCTGCCGGAGTGCCTCAATCAAACCGATCGACACACCACTTCCCCCATGCACAGCCAGACCAACCGGCTTATTAACAATCAGAAGACGCTCATCTTCGTACAAAATGCGGGCTTCCAACAGTTGTTTCAAGCTATCGCCCACCGCCGTCTGCTCAGGCTTTTCTGGGACCACTACCGGCGGAATCCGAACCTGGTCACCGGCCTGCAACTTATACTCTGGCTTTACCCTGCCTTTATTAACGCGTACCTCGCCCTTACGCAAAATGCGATAAATGCGTGATTTTGGTACCCCCTTAAGATGAAGCAGCAAAAAATTATCAATCCGCTGGCCATGCGACTCTTCATCCACTGTGACCCAGCGAACAGTGTGAGCAATACCCTGCTTTACGGGAGAATCACCTGCGGACCTGGACGAATGGGGATGGGACATAGAGAATCCTTGAGACTGGGCCGCTTAGGGCCGTTACATTAAAGCGCGCATTCTCAACAAAATTGCGGACCAGTGCAAACGATGCTATAGTCCGGCGAGCCGTATGTTAGGCTGGTTTCCAGGTATTGCATCGAGGCAACCTAATTAGGAAATACCGCTAACCGGCTGATGTAAAAGGCATTAATCCTGCCAAGTTGCGACAGTCGATACCCGACTTTTTGATACACCTTCCTCCGCCCCTTACCCATGGGCCAAACAAAGCGGACTGCAAGGCAGACAGGATTAGCAGCCAAAGGTTTGCTTCAAGATTCACACGCAAGAAGCAGCCGGCAACAAAACACGAGGGAACAGTGACACTTAATGTCATTGCTCCATGGTAAACACAGCGCAGTTCGAATGAACTGGCAGATACTGTTTAAATATTAGTAAAGTACACAAAGGTTACAGGTTATAGAGCGGCAGACGCCGACGATGTGCTCAGAGGCCAAAGGCAATACCGAAAGCCATAGAAACACAAACGCACATCAACGATATTGCACAGGATAGTGCTTGGTAAACATATTATTTTTGCTAAAGCAGCAAGCATAAAACGACCGTTGATAAATTTAGCTGAACGCATAACGCCAATAGGCTCCACGTTCACAAAAACACCTGGATAGTAGGTAAAACAGTCACGGCTTTTTGACATATTCGTCATACTGCCGCGCAGGAACAGCCAACCATACTCTCAATCGTATGGCATATGTTCATTAAAGGTGGCAACAAGCGTAGCAAGCTGCATCAGTACGAAAAGTAGATCCTTTTCGTACAAGCAAGGCTCCATAGTGCCGATCAATATAGTATGTAGTACCAGCTAGCCATAAAATATCCGTCGCCGTCCCCACGCCAACCAGCGTGCAACCCCAAGCCTACCTACTTTGCCATATAAACACTGCTTTTTCGTGCTGCGCCCCAACAATTAGGTAACGCATGAAAAGAATGCTCATTAACGCGACCCAGCCAGAAGAGCTGAGAGTTGCTTTGGTTGATGGCCAGTGGCTTTACGACCTTGACATCGAAAACCGCACCCGCGAACAGAAAAAAGCTAACATCTACAAGGGTAAAATTACCCGCATCGAACCCAGCCTTGAGGCTGCTTTTGTCAGCTATGGTTCAGAACGCCACGGCTTCCTTCCCCTGAAAGAAATCTCCCGCGAATACTTCGCCAAGCAGCCGAAGGATATCGAAGGCCGCATCAAGATCAAAGATGTGGTCAAAGAAGGCACAGAAGTTATCGTGCAGGTTGACAAAGAAGAGCGTGGCAACAAGGGAGCAGCGCTAACAACGTTTGTCAGCTTGGCTGGCCGATACTTGGTTCTCATGCCCAACAACCCTCGTGCAGGTGGCATCTCTCGCCGTATCGATGGTGAAGACCGAGCAGAACTCAAAGACACACTAGACAAAATTGAAGTGCCATCCGGCATGGGTGTCATTGTGCGCACCGCTGGTGTTGGGCGCAGCGCAGAAGAGCTGCAGTGGGACCTCAACTATCTGCTGCAACTGTGGGACTCGATCAAAACCGAATCCGACAAAAGCAGCGCACCTCACTTCCTGTTTCAAGAAAGCAACGTCATATTGCGCGCAATCCGCGACTATCTTCGCCCAGACATCGGCGAAGTCATTATTGACAACCGCGAATCCTATGAGCTGGCAACCGCTTTCATTCAACAGGTAATGCCAAACTACCAATCCAAGGTAAAATACTACGAAGACAGCACGCCGCTGTTTAATCGTTACCAGATCGAAAGCCAGATCGAAACTGCCTTCCAGCGTGAAGTGAAGCTGCCTTCTGGCGGCTCTATCGTGATTGACATAACCGAAGCACTGGTTTCGATCGACATTAACTCATCTCGCGCAACCAAAGGCGGTGATATCGAAGAAACCGCCTTACAAACCAACCTTGAGGCCGCAGACGAAATTGCCAGACAACTTCGCTTGCGCGATATCGGTGGTCTGCTGGTAATCGACTTCATTGATATGCAGTCGAGCAAAAACCAGCGCGAGGTAGAAAATCGCGTTAAAGCCGCGCTCGAAATGGATCGCGCCCGTGTTCAGGTAGGCCGGATTTCCCGTTTTGGCCTGCTAGAAATGTCACGCCAGCGCCTGCGCCCTTCACTGGGAGAGACCACCTCAAAAGTCTGTCCCCGCTGCAGTGGCCAGGGCACAATTCGCGGTACCCGCTCTATCGCATTGTCAATTCTGCGCCTGGTTGAAGAAGAGGCTCAAAAAGAGCGCAGTGCCGAAATCAGAGCCATTACGCCGGTCAAAGTCGCTACCTACCTGCTGAACGAGAAGCGTAAGTCTATTTCAGGCATTGAAACTCGCAACAGCACCCGCGTCGTGATCGTACCCAACAATGAGATGGTTACACCGCATTTCGAAGTTCAACGCTTGCGCGAAGGTGAAACCGACTCACTGGAAACCAGCTACAAAATCACCTACAACCAGGACGAACACAACGACGACAAGAACGAGTCTGAAGTCCCTGTCGTTCAGGCCAAGCCCGCCGTACAGCAAATTGCCCCTCGACAGCCTGCTCCTGAGCCTCCAAAAAAACCTGGCCTGTTGCAACGCCTGCTGAAAGCAATCGGTGAGTTTTTTGCCGAAGACGACAGCAAGAAAAAGACCAAACCTGCGGCCAAGCGTCCGCAGAATGCACGCAACAACCGCAACAACCGCAACAATCGCAACAATGACAACAATAACCGCCGCAATCGAGGACGCAATCGCAACCGCCAGCAGGAACGGAGCAACGACCAGACTGCTGATAAGAATGAAAACGGTAAGCCAGAGCGCGACAACAAGCGTCGCAACGACGACCAGGAAAATCGTGGCCGCCGCTCTCGTTCGGCCCAAGGCAATAACGCCCAAGCGAACAATAACGACCAGAAGGATAGCAACGATACACAAGCTGGCAAGAAGCCAGCACGCCGCCCAGCTGGAAAAAAAGGTCGCCCGCAGCAACGTCGCAGAAATACTAACGAAGCTGAGCAGCTGGCTGAATTGAACCAACAGGTTAGCGATGCCATTGATGCGAAAGATACAGCAAACAAACAACCTGAGAAGCCACAGGCCAAAGCGCAACAACAATCAGAAACGGAAAGCTCGACTCCAGCGCGAGTGAAGCCAGAAGCAGCGGCCAAGGCAGCCAAAGGCAATCCGCAAGCTGCAAAACCTGCTGCCAAACAGGAATCTCCTGAAAAAGCGGAAAAACCTGAGGCCGTACAACCAGAGCCTAGCTCGCCCAAAGCACCGGCAGAGAAATCTGCGGCCAAACCAGTTGCTGAACCTCAACAGAAAGGTGTGAAGCCCAAACCAGCTCCGGAAGCAGAAGCAGCACAAACCAAAGTGCCTGCTGCAGAAGCACCTGCCAAACCTGCTGCACCCATGCTGAATAAAGTCAAGGTAGAGTCAGTACAAGCTGAAGCCAAAGAGCCTGAGATATCAGAACCTGTGCCACAAGCGGAATCGACTGAAGCCAAAGCCGAACCGGCACAAGCACAAGCACAAGCAGAGATATCACCAGCGACCAGCCAGCAGCCCGAAGCAAAACCGAAAACACCTGCACCGGAAGTGCAAACGCCAAACGTTGCAGTAGAGGCAGGCAGTAACACAGAAAGCGCCTCAGTCACAGAAAGCGTTTCAGCTACAGAAAGTGCCTCAGACGCAGAAGGTAACAAACGTGCGGCTAACGACCCCCGGGTTAATCCACGCCCGGTAACCGAAGCCGAAGTGGTTACCAAATTGTTGCAAGCTAATATGAGTCAACCACTGGACACCAGTCTGCCAGCAGACATCGAGCGCCAACCTCGCGCTCTCAACCGTCCAGCAAACGACCCTCGCAACCAGACTCAGTCGTAACGCTTTACCTTTTACTCCCGGCGTACCTATGTACGCCGGGCACTCCCCACTCACTGCTTCAAAGTGCTCACAAAACAACACCCTTCGCTCAAAGTTTCACCAACTCTCAATACAAACCTAAAAAAATTAATATTTTCTTAAAAAATAATAGGTTAGCGGGTTGTGCGGGCATAAAACCTATGTATAATTCCGGCTCTATTCCGGTGGGGTGGCTGAGTGGTCGAAAGCGGCGGTCTTGAAAACCGTTGAACGGCGACGTTCCCAGGGTTCGAATCCCTGCCCCACCGCCATTTTTTCTCTTCGCACATCTATATTCTCATTCCTTACGTAACTAACTCTGACAGACTGTGCGGAACCGTTTTGACGCAACCGTGTCAAAGAGGTGTGGCATAAAAACCCTTTTTTTTCAATGGATTAAGCACCACATAAACAGGTAATAAACCATCGTACAAAGGCCGAAATTTCTTGCTTTTGGGGTGTCTCTTTGTATGATTGCAGACTGTTTAGCCAAATGACTGCTCAACAACCCATTGCTTAGTAAACACGGAGTCAACATGCAAAACGTTTATTCACACAGTACGCTGGTAGGTTCACAGGAACAGGTGTCAAAGGTACTGAAAAACACCTACGCGCTACTGGCTATGACGCTACTTTTCAGTGCTTGTACCGCAGGTCTGGCAATGGCTTTAGACATTAGCCGCGGCATGAGCTTAATTATGTCTCTGGGCGCTCTGGCGCTCATTTGGTTCGTCTTGCCGCGTACCGCCAATTCAGGCGCAGGCGTTGGCGTCGTGTTTGCCTTTACCGGCCTACTCGGTGCTTCTCTCGGGCCTATGCTTAATCACTACCTGGGTCTGGCGAATGGCGGACAAATTGTGATGCAGGCGCTGGGCGGTACCGCATTGGTATTTTTCTCCCTGTCTGCTTATGTTTTAACAACCCGTAAAGATTTCAGCTTTATGGGTGGCTTCCTGATGACCGGCTTGATCGTGGCAATTGTTGCGGCACTGGGTATGATGGTCGCAGGCTTCTTTGGTGTGAACATCAGTGGCTTCCATCTAGCCTTGAGCGCCGTCATTGTTTTACTGATGTCTGGTTTTATTCTGTATGACACAAGCCGTATCATTCACGGTGGCGAGACCAACTACATCATGGCCACCACGGCGTTGTATCTGGATATCTACAACCTGTTCACTAGCTTGTTGCATCTGCTTGGCGCACTGGGCGACGACTAAGCACTAGCCAGCTAACGCATCCTTAAGAGCCCCAGTTATGCTGGGGCTTTTCATTTCTGCTATTATCCCGCTCAATACTTAGAACCTACCTCAGGCATTATGATTTTTTCTCTGGCCGTATACAGCCCACCCTCCCAGCAAAGCAGCCGCAGCGCGCTAAAATTTGCTTCTGCTGCGTTGGCAGGTGGACATAGCATTTACCGGGTATTTTTTTATGCCGACGGTGTCTATGCTGCTAATAGTCAGCTGGCGCCACCACAAGATGAGCCAAGTATTGCAGAAGAGTGGAAAACGCTGGCCGAGCAGCACAGCATCGACATGGTAGTTTGTGTTGCTGCCGCGTTGCGCAGAGGTATGCTCGACGAAGCAGAAGCACTGCGCCACAACAAATCGGCAGGCGTGATTAATACGCCCTTTGCGCTGTCAGGGCTTGGCCAGTTGGTAGATGCCAGTATCCAATCAGACCGTTTAATAACCTTTGGGTAGGATGGCGCCAATACTATGCAACTACAGCGAATACTCTTTATCTTGCGTACCGCTCCCTATGGTAGCTCACTGGCGAAAGATGGAATCGACGCGGTTCTGGCTGCAAGCGTCTTTGAGCAGGATGTCAGCGTGCTGTTTATGGACGACGGCGTCTTTCAGTTACAAGCCAATCAGAATGCGGCTGAACTGCAGCAAAAAAACCTCTCGTCCAACTTAAAAGCGTTTATGCTGTACGACCTGGATCAAATTTATGCCTGCCAGCCCTCTTTAAGTGCGAGAGGCTTACAAGTCAGTGATACCGTCATTCCCGTTACCGCACTTGGCACCGCCGACATTCAACGGCTGATACTGCAACACGACAAACTGATTAATTTTTAACGGTGCACCAGTGATTCTACATACGGTCAACAAATCACCTTTCGAGCACATGGCATTATCTGACTGCCTGCGTATTGCCTCAGCAAAAGACAGTATTGTACTTATCGAAAATGGTGTACTGGGTGCTCTGTCTTCCAGCCCCTGCTCACAACAGCTGCATGCAGTTAAGGTTTATGCATTAATGGAAGACTGCCAGGCCAGAGGAATAGACACGCAGTTAATCCCTGAAGTCGTTTGCATCGATTACGCAGAATTTGTCGCGCTCTGTACACGCCATCAACACGTACAGAGCTGGTTTTAACATGACATTGCATTACAACAACGCAATCATTGAAACCGATACCGACGGTTACCTACAAAGCTTGAGTGACTGGAATGAAGATGTTGCTGCATTAATTGCCGAACAGGAAGGCATTCTGCTGACTGACAGCCATTGGGAAATTATCTGGTTACTGAGGGATTTTTATCAGGAATATGAGTTGTCACCCGCAATGCGCGCACTGGTAAAACAGGTAAAGCTCACACTAGGACCCGAGAAAGCCAGCAGCATCTACCTGCTCAAACTATTCCCGGAAAGCCCTGCCAAGCTGGCTGCCAAAATAGCCGGGCTACCCAAACCTACCAACTGTTTGTAATACAGGCAAAAGCTGAGGTGTGAGATGACTTACGTAGCCGTAAAGTACCTACATATTATCAGCCTGTTTATACTGGTCTCTGTGCTTGCTTTACAGTATTACTTGCTTAAACAGTCACCCCAGAATCAGATCAAGCAAATAGCTAGGGTTGATATGTTTTATGGCCTCACCGCCCTTGCCGTACTACTCACTGGCCTCAGTCTCTGGTTCTTCACAGGCAAACCTGCAGATTTTTATTCAAAAAACCCGATATTTCATCTGAAAGTCAGTCTTTTTGTCACGGTGGGCTTACTCTCCATCTGGCCGACGTATTATTTTATCCGCCATCGAAAAACAGAGGCTCAGGCCATTCCCGGTTACCTTCTCCGAATTATAAAAATAGAACTAATCCTCGTAGCACTTATCCCATTACTCGCGGTGCTAATGGCTCAGGGTTATGGATTAGCGTCTTGAGCGACATGAAGCACCACGGTACGGTTATTGACGCCGTGACGATGCTCCCATAGGTAAATACCCTGCCACGTACCCAACAACAGCTGACTGTTTTCCACCGGAATAGCCAAAGATGATGCGGTAAGCGATGCCTTGATATGGGCAGGCATATCATCGGCACCTTCCAACGTATGGGTATACAAGGGGTCATTTTCTGGCACCAACCGATTAAGCCAGCGTTCCAAATCATATTTGGCAGAAGGATCGTAATTTTCCTGGATCAGCAAACTTGCCGAGGTATGCTGAATAAAAAGCGTACACAACCCGGATAAAGAGGGCCGACCAGCCACTGCATCTTTTACTGCCTGTGTAATATCGTGAAGCCCCTGCCCGCTTACCTTCACCGCTAGCCGCTTAATCATTAACATTTCCTCTTACACTGTATACTCAAACCAAAAGCCCCTCGGTTTTATAGCTGCTATAATGGCCGACTTTGTAAACTATTACTCAATAGAGCAGTTAGATGGCCATACACGCAGTTTATCCGGAAAACTATCAGACACAACTGGACGAAAAAGTCGCCACTATCACCGATTTATTCGCCCCATTTTCAGTGCCTAATCTGGAAGTCTTTCCCTCACCACCCAGCCACTATCGACTGAGAGCTGAGTTCAAAGTATGGCATCAAGATGGCAAGGCCCATTACGCCATGTATCAACCCGGCGAATATAAAAAGCCCTACATTATTGACGACTTTCCCGTCGCTTCAACAACGATTACTCATCTAATGCCTCGCTTGCTGGCCTGCATCAATGAGAACGACTTATTGCGGCACAAACTCTTCCAAATCGAATTTCTAACCACGCTCACGGGTGACAGTTTGGTCACTATGATTTATCACAAGTCGCTTAATGATCAATGGCAAGCTGAGGCCAGCGAACTGCAGCAGCATCTGAACACCAGCATTATCGGCCGCAGCCGCCGACAAAAACGCGTATTGGTAAAAGAACATGTTGTAGAGAGCATGACGGTGGCCGACCAGCGCTTCGATTATATTCAACCGGAAGGCGCGTTTACTCAGCCAAATGGCACCGTTTGCGAAAAAATGCTTAACTGGGCGTCTGACATAGCTAGCCCGCTTAATGGAGATCTACTGGAACTCTACTGCGGTAATGGCAATTTCACCCTGCCTTTATCGCGCCGCTTTAACCGGGTGCTGGCCACGGAGATTTCGAAAACCTCGGTCAATGCCGCCAAGCAGAACATCGCCAACAATCAATGCAACAATATCGAATTAGTGCGAATGTCGAGCGAAGATTTTTCTGCCGCCATGGATGGTGTTAGAGCGTTTAGAAGGTTGGAAGGTATTAATCTCAGCGACTTTGACTTTTCTACTGTTTTTGTCGACCCACCCAGAGCTGGACTTGATGACCATACGGTAAGTGTGGTTCAGCGTTTCGACAATATTATTTATATTTCCTGCAACCCGGATACGCTCAAAGCCAATCTGGAAACACTACAGAAAACGCACAATATTACCCGTTTCGCGCTCTTTGATCAGTTTCCTTACACACACCATATGGAGTGTGGAATGTTACTACAGAAAAAGCCATAGACCCGCCGGCTAGCTGTTCTCATAGGTCAGGCAGGAAACTGCCGACCTATGATGCGCTTGGCAGCATCAACCACAAAATCTTCATATTCCGCTTCAACTACCTGACGCTCTTTGTCGAACTGTAAACGCTGTTTGGCGGGTAATTTTTTCCACTCTTCCAAAATAGGAATGTGTGCGGTTTTATCCGCAACTTGGTAAAACGCGATAAATTCCTTTTTATGAGCTTCAGCCTCAGACAGATAACTGAGCAACATGCTAATGCGAATACTGCCTTCAGTGAGCGTCAACTGATCATCGATCATACCTTTTGCCAGTATTTGAATACTATTATTGATGTAATCTAACTTTTCTTTTGCTTTAGCGTCCTGAGCAGCCTTTAATTCTGCTTGTTTCTTGTTGAGCTGATGTAACTTCCAATGCAGATATATAGCTACGCCAGCCAGCACAGCTATAATCAATCCGCCCAATACTAACCAAATCGTCATTCTTCACCCTGCTTTTGTTAATCTTCTTCTGGCATATCGTCATCAATATACTGAAGTTTTGATGGTTCAATACTTTTCTTGGTTTTCGCACCCAGCTTTTTCAACTCTTCAATGCGCCGCAACACATTACCACGGCCAGTTTGCATGCGGGCCTGGGCCTTTTCGTAAGACTGATGAGCCCGATCAAGACTCTTCCCAATGTCATCCACCGCCTCAACCACCAGAACAAATTGATCGTACAGGCCACCCGCTCGGGTCGCAATTAAATCGGCATTGCGATTTTGTTTTTCATTACGCCAGATGTTTTCAACGGTTCGCAATGTAGCCAATAGCGTTGTTGGGCTAACCACGATCACGTGCTTATCATAAGCATCTTTAAACAGAGTCGGGTCGTACTGCAATGCAGCCATAAACGCTGCTTCAATGGGCACAAAAATAAATACGAAATCCAGCGTACGAATACCTTCGAGCTTTTCATAGCTTTTTACGCTCAAACCATTGATATGGTTTCTTAGGGAGACAACATGTTGTTTCAAGGCCTTGTCTTTTTCGGCCTGATCAACCGCACTGCAGAAACGCTCGTAATCCACCAAGCTTACCTTGGCATCAATCACAATATCTTTATTCTCAGGCAGGCGAACGATAACATCGGGGCTGCGTCGATCGCCTACATCAGACTTCAGCGACACCTGAACCTCGTATTCACGGCCTTTCTGCAAGCCAGACTCTTCCAGCACACGCTCCAAGACAACCTCACCCCAGTTACCCTGGGCTTTATTGTCGCCTTTCAACGCATTAGCTAGATTATTGGCTTCTTCACTGATTTTTTGGGTTTGCTTGTGTAACAGATCAATATGCCCTGCCAACTTGTTGCGATCAGCATTCTCTTTGGCGTAAACATCTTCTACTTTCTGCCGAAATTCGGCCAGCTGGCTTTTTAATGGGCCAATAGATGATTCTAAGGTGACTTTGCTGCTCTGTTGAAACTGCTCTTGCTTCGAGGTAAATATCCGGTTGGCCAGGTTTTCAAACTCTTTACTCAACTCAGATTTGGCCTGTTTCAACAATTCAATCTGCTGTTGGTAATTCTGCTGCTCGGTCTCCAGCTGAGAAGACAAACGCGAGTTTCGCTCGGTTAATTCCCGCCCTAACGCTTCCTGCTTTTGCAGCAATTCGTGCACTTTACTTAATTGCACGACCTTCTCTTCCAGGGCAGAGTTCAAACGATCCATTTCTGCTGCACTGGCTTGCACCGTTTGTAGTTGCTGGTCCAACCGGGTATTTGCGGTTTTACTCTCCATCAACTGGTTGCGAACATATTCCAGCTCTTGCTGCAGGCGCTGTACATGTTTTTCTGACTCGAAAACCTGCTTCTGCAACGCTGCGTCAAATTCCTTAAGTTGTTCTTTTGCATGCTTTTGCTGGCGCAATAACACCACAGCGCTCAATGCCCAGCACGCTAGCAATGCCAGCACCAGTAAAACGACCACTTCAATGGCTACCGATTCGCCCATATATAAAACCAATTGTCAGCACATATTCTTTGATGAATGACCCATCCAGGCCACGGGGCAGTTTACACGAACTTACCCTCGAAATAAGAATCTCACCCCAAATTTGCACCCAGTATTTACTCGGGCTGGTTTTTGCGGTTAAACCCTTGCTATCATTTGCCCCCCCACGCGCTCCGTAGGTTGTTGGATATGCCTGCTTTAGATCAAGAAACCACCATTGCCATTAAACAACTGTGTCAACAGGGTTATGAGTACTATGACCAGCAGGATTTTGGTCAGGCCCTGCGCCTGTTTTATCAGGCTTGGGTAAAACTGCCCAAACCGCAAACAGAATTCGTTGAGGCTGGATGGGTATTAACCGCATTAGGTGATACCTATTTCCGTTTTGACAAACTGGAACAGGCAGAAGAGGCTTTGCAGTCAGCACTGTTTTGCCCTGGAATACTTGGCAACCCGTTTGTGCACCTGCGGCTTGGCCAAAGCCAGCTATTACTGCATAAAACCGGTGAGGCAAGGCGCTCCTTGCTGAAGGCCTACCGGCGTGGTGGCGCTACCCTGTTCAAGCAGGAAGACAAAAAATATCTGCAGGCAATCAAAGATCTGATACCTGCCAATCCGCCTGCAGTCACCTGACGTGAGCATACGCCATCAGCCATGACACTCTTACACGCCCAGCAATACCCTCGCGTACTGGTATTTGACTCCGGTGTTGGCGGCCTCACGATCGTGAAGCATATTCAGCACACACTACCGGGCGCACAAATCAGTTATCTATCCGATTTTGCCGCCTTTCCCTATGGGCCCAAACCGGCGGAGTTTCTGATTGAGAGAGTCCATAACGTATTGACAGCCGGGATAGCAGCCTGCCAACCAGATATTTTGGTTGTCGCCTGCAATACCGCCAGCACGATCGCCCTGCCTTTTGTACGCCAACAGATCACCTTGCCGATTGTTGGTGTGGTGCCGGCGATTAAGCCAGCGGCAGAAACCTCGCAATCTCGTGCTATCGGCTTATTGGCAACACCCGGCACCGTAAACCGGGAATACACTCAAAACCTGATAAACACCTTTGCCAGCGATTGCCAGATTGTGCGCATTGGCAGTACCCGCCTGGTTGAAATTGCCGAAGAGAAGCTTGCTGGGAAAATACCCGACAGTGAAGAACTGCGCGCAATACTGAGTCCATTCTTTCACGACCATACAGTTAACGTTCTAGATACCATCGTGCTTGCCTGCACCCATTTTCCACTACTACGCAGCGAGCTTGCCGCACTCGCACCAAAACACTGGCGCTGGCTCGACTCCGGCGAAGCCATTGCCAAGCGCGTCAACCACCTCCTTAATGAGCATGGCTTCGATACGGCTACCCCGGCAATATGCCCAACGCCTTTACATACGGTCTTTACCACTGCGCCAAAAGACACTATCGCGGCCACCCTGCATTATTTTTCAGATACAGGTTTTCAACACGCGGCATTTTTACACGTTCCCTTTGAACCGGTTATCAGTCCTCAATAAAAATCCCGGGTGGCCGATGAATAGGAAGGATCACTGCATTGCAAGCACACCTTGTTGTGCTAACATTAGCCTCACAAGTGGCGTCTAAAATTGCCATCTCGGCAAACATCACTTGATTAGAGTAAGATCAGCAAATCCAAGGACGATTCAGTAATGCACATTGCGGGCGACGTAAACGCGCCGAATTACATACTGCTTAAGGGTCTCATAACTATGGCAAAATCGCTTAAAACCGTTGTAGCTACGCTTCTTTTGTTAACCAGTGCAGCAGCGTACAGCTGCGGCGACAAGCCGGAAAAACCTGCATTGCCAGATGCAGCAACTGCCGTGACGCCACAAATGATCAAAGCAAAAAATGATGTTCAGGCGTACATTGCTGCGGCAGAAGCCTACTTAAAATGCGGCTTACCAACCAAACAGCACAATGCCATGGTTGATGAAATGAAAGCCGTTGCGGATGACTTCAACCAGGTTATTCGCGACTTTAAAGCCCGTATGGCTGGCTAATATTTAGCCACATCACCGCTATGCACCTCGCCACCGGGGTGCAGGCTAATGCCGTTGAGGCGCCAACGCCCTATCACCCATAGTAATCTACCGGTTACGTATTCTCTTTCGCTCAGTTAATATCGCGCTACACGTCCTTGAGCAGGCCAGCAATGCCATCACTGTTATTCGATCTTTCTGCGCTACGCAACGCTATTGATAACCACTCGGTGATTCTGACACCCAATAGCCGCTTGAGTCGCAAAATCAATGAGGCCTACAACGCCGAACAAATTGCCCAAGGTGCCAGCCGCTGGACGCCGCTACCCGTTTTTGCGGTAAACCACTGGGTTGACCAGCTATGGCAAGCCGTAATGGATCGAGGCCAGCTGCCCTACCGCAGAGTGATCAGTGATGCGCAGGCTAAACTGCTAATGCAAGAGATTGTTAAAACCAGCCTCAACGATGTCCCCCTTATGGATGCCGAGCAAACCGCAGATTCTGCATTGCAGGCCTGTAAATTACTCTTGTTATGGGATATCGATGAAGCGCTGTTGCAAGAACACAATCATGGTGAATTTGATTTATTTCTGCACTGGCGTGAGCAATTTTTTACGCAACTGCAAACACTGAATGTACAAATTTTTGAACAACTTTTGCGTCCCTTAGCCACCCAGTTTAGCGATACTAATAAAGCAGCAAAGGATATTTACCTTTACGCTTTCGACGACATAGCACCAGCCTATCAAACACTGTTTAATGCAGCAGCAAACAACGTTCATTACAAAGGCAGCCCGCCCATTCACGGCAACTGTTTACGGCGCTATGAGTTCGCCACCCGCGATGATGAAATTCGCGCGGCAGCCCTGTGGAGCAAAGAGGTTTTAACGCAAAACCCAAACGCAACCATTGGTATCGTTACACCAAACTTGGGCCAGTGCCGCAACCTCGTCGAAGAGGTATTTCAAAACGTATTTGAAGCCCATAGTCTGCTGCCCGAAACACCCCGCTACACCCTGCCATTTAACTTTTCGGCCGGTACGCCGTTAGCCCAAACGCCCACGGCGTATACCGCGTTTCAGCTATTATTGCTGAGCCAACAATACATTGATTTGCAAACGCTGAAACAACTGCTATTTTCGCCCTTCACCCTGTTTGAAAAACTTACCCTGACTTGCCGCGCAGCGTGGATAGAAAAACTTTCTGCACTAAGAGTCAGCAGGCTTAGCGTATCAACCGTTCAGCGCAGCCTCGAACACATTATTACCAAACTGCCAGAGACAGACGCCGAACAAGCTCAAACCGTTTTGCAGTGTTTGCAGCAGGTCAAAGAAACGTTTCGACGGTTACATCAATGTTCTATTGAGCAATGGACTGACGAATTTCTCGCCGCATTAACCCTGCTTGGCTGGCCAGGGCAGAGGCGCCTCGACAGTAACGAATACCAGCAGGTTAATCAGTTCTGGGAACTGTTTAATAGTTTCCGCCAACTGGGTCTGAATCAGCAAAAACTCTCTTTTTCAGAAGCTATACAGGCACTCAGGCAGCTCGCCTCGAACACCCATTTTCAGGCCCAAACCCCCGACTCGCCGCTACAAATTCTTGGTATATTGGAAGGTGCCGGTTTGCACTTCACCCATTGCTGGGTATTTGGCCTTAACGACGCAGCGTGGCCAGTGAGCCCCAAACCCAACCCGTTACTTCCCATCAGTTTACAACGCACCATGGGCATGCCACATGCCAGCGCCGAACGCGAACTGTTGTACGCAGAAAATCTGATCACCCATTATCGTGCAACAGCACAGACGGTTTGTTTTTCCAGTGCCCGCAATGACGACGACCAGATTCGGGGGGCAAGCCCTCTGATTGTGGATATACCTATCGATAGCAACCAGCAAGCTCAGCTGGAAACACTGCTGAGAAAACCGATGGCAAAGCAACAACAGTTTCATTCGCAAACTTTCGACTGGTATACCGCTGGAAACGCACCCGCCATTACGGCTGAGCAACGTCAAAAAATCAGAGGCGGCACAACGCTGTTGCAATGGCAAGCAGCCAACCCCTTTAACGCTTTCGCGCGCTTTCGCCTGTATGCCAACCCAGTAGAGCAGCCTATAGAAGGGTTTCCCGCCAAAGAACGGGGCATTATTTTACACCAGGTGTTAGCGCAATTTTGGCGCACCACGCAAACACAGGCGGCACTGTTAGCCTTAACGCCAGCACAACGTGAAGCGCATATCACTGAACTCATCGAGCAGGCTTTTGCCGATACACACAGTCTGAAACCGTTTCGTCTGGGTGGCACATTAGTCAATTTGGAAAAACAACGGCAACGAAACGTGGTACTTCACTGGTTGCAGGCAGAAACACAGCGACCGCCTTTTCACGTTATTGGCATCGAAAAATCAGTGTCGGTCACCATCAACGGTATGCCACTGAGTCTGCAGGTAGACCGTATCGACCAACTGGAAGACGGCCGGCTACTGTTGCTGGACTATAAAACCGGCTCACCCAGCCGCAATGATTTACTCGGCCCCCGTCCGGTAGAACCTCAGCTGTTGGTCTATGGAGCAAGCCAACTCACCAACGGCGATATTATCAACTGTGATGTGCAGGCCAGTGACAATATCGCCGGCATTGGTTATGCCCTGCTTAATGTAAAAGATGCCTGTTACGAAGGTATCAGCAACGGCAACTGCGGTATCCAAGGCTTTAAGCCCCTCGATGCACTACGCATAGAAAGCGCAGCAGAGAGCTGGCAAGCACAATGGCAATACTGGTTACAATGCCTGGGTGATCTGGCTGATGAACACACCGGTGGGCACGCCGCCAACGACTACAGCACAGCCAAAGTGCAGGGGCGATATGCCGACATGGAGCCACTAAACCGGTTTGCCGAGCAGGCACAAATCAGGCACTTACTGGCAGCACTGGATACCACCGGTTCTGCGCCAGAGACACAGCCATGAAGCAGCCCAGCGATGCAGCCGTACGAGACAAAGCACTAGACCCTGACCTGTCTTTTGCCGTGTCGGCACCTGCGGGATCGGGTAAAACCGGCCTGCTTACCCAACGTGTACTCACCCTTTTAGCACGCTGTGAACACCCTGAAGAAGTGCTGAGTATCACCTTTACCCGCAAAGCCGCCGGCGAAATGCAAACCCGTATTTACGAGGCACTGCATTTTGCTGCGCATGCCCCACGCCCCGCCGATGCCTACGAGGCACAAACCTGGGATCTCGCACAAGCGGTGCTGGATGTGAGCAAACGCTTGAACTGGCAGATTCTGTCTAACAAAAGCCGCTTACGGGTAATGACGATCGACGGCCTATGCCGCAGCCTTACCCAACAATTGCCGGTTAGCAGCGGTATGGGTATCAGCTTGAGCACCACTGACGATGCTGATCCACTGTATCGCGAAGCTTGCAGAAGTCTGTTCAACCACCTTGAACAACCAGGGCCTTTTCAGCCGGCTGTGGAACACTTGTTCACCCATCTCGATAACAACTACCAACGCCTGGAAGATCTGCTGGTAAGCCTGCTCGCACAACGCGATCAATGGCTACCCCATGTGTTTGCCAGCCGTGATGAGCGTCAGTATCTCGAATCGGTACTCAACCATATTGTTGTTGAAACTCTCGAACAATGCAGTCAGGCAATGGCAGAGGTGGCTTCCGACCTGGCCATACTCGCCGATTATGCGGCCACTAATTTGCTTGAAACCAATCCGGAAGATGCCATCGTTTTATGCCAGGGCATGACGGGTCTGCCAGCACCCACTGCCGACGACTTACCTCGCTGGCAGGCATTAATTCGGGTATTTCAAACCGATAGCGGCAGTTGGCGCAAACGGCTTTCAGTAAAAGAAGGATTTCCAACCAGTAAAGACAAAACTGAAAAAGCCCGTTGCGACCTGCGCAAACAACAATTGCAGAACATCATCGCTATTCTCCAGCAACAACCGGGATTACCGCCGCTACTCGACCAGATACGCCTGCTGCCTAAGCCTTTATATGCCGATCAGGAGTGGGCCTTTCTCGATAGCCTGACGCAAGTTTTGCCACTGTTAGTTGCGCAGCTAAAACTGGTTTTCAGGCAGCATAGCCAGGTGGATTTTACCGAAATCAACCAAGCCGCTCTGCAAGCACTGGGCGATGATGAAAACCCAACCGACCTCGCGTTAAAACTTGATTACCGTATTCAGCATATTTTGGTGGACGAATTTCAGGACACCTCTGTACCCCAGCTACGCCTGCTGGAAAAGCTCACTGCCGGCTGGCAGCCTGGCGATGGCAGAACCTTGTTTCTGGTAGGCGATGGTATGCAGTCCTGCTATGGTTTTCGCGGCGCCAACGTGGGCATTTTTCTAGAGGCACGACGCAATGGCATCGGCAATGTAGCCCTTCAGGCCATGGACCTATGCGTCAACTTCCGTAGTACCTCACCGATTATTGACTGGGTAAACAACACCTTTGCGCTGGCGTTTCCCGCCAGTGAAGATATCAATCAGGGGGCTGTACCCTACGCCACTAGTGAAGCTTTCAAATCCGCCGACGCGGGTCGCAGCAACGGAGTTACCTGCCACGCCATTGAAGATGCAGACAATCGCGACGCCGAAGCCGCGCTGGTTCTGTCCCTGGTACAGCAGGCATTAACTGACCATCCCACTGAAACGGTGGCGGTATTAGTACGCTCACGCCCGCATTTAAGCAGTGTGCTACGCACCTTTGAACAGGCAGGGCTCACCTGGCAGGCGCAAGATATTGACCCACTGGCGCAACGTATGCCCATTATCGACCTGATGTCGCTAACCCGGGCCCTACACGATCCCAGCGACCGGATTGCCTGGCTGGCGCTACTGCGCGGCCCATGGTGCGGGCTGGATAATCACGACCTGTACACCCTTGCTAATGCAGCGCTAGCGACCACGCCAGAGGCTGATTCAGCTCCCAGCCCGACACTGCTGGAACGCTTGCAATACCTACACACACTGCCGCTTGAGCAGTGGCCAACACTTTCTATGAGCAATACTGCCGCGCCATTGATTCAACGTTTCAGCAAGCCGCTACTACAGGCGTGGCAAACGCGCCAGCGCAAAGGCCTGCGCGCCAGCGTAGAGGGTTTATGGCTGGCACTGGGCGGCCCGGCTAGCCTGCTGGAAGAAAACGACCTCGCCAATACACAGCGTTATTTCGATTTACTTACCCAACATGAACAAGGTGGGTTGTTAAGCGACTGGGCAGTCTTTGAACGGGCCGTGGATAAACTGTTTGCCGTACCAGACAGCCGCGCCAACCCCAGACTGCAAGTAATGACCCTGCATAAATCCAAAGGGCTGGAGTTCGACACGGTGATTATTCCGGGCCTGGATGCCAGGCCGCGCCCGGAATCCACCGCCTTATTGCTTTGGCAAGAGCGCTTGCAGGCTAACGGCAGCACCGATCTGGTGATGGCACCTACATCGGCCACTGGCGCAGACAAAAACGAGATTTATCGCTTTGCCGCCAATGAAAACAAAATGAAGCAGGCCTACGAATCAACCAGACTACTTTATGTAGGCTGCACGCGCGCCAAACGCAATTTGCACTTGCTGGCTAACGTTAGCCGCGACGAGAAAAAAGATGAAATCAAAGCGCCGGCAGCAGGTGCCTTACTGGCGTCCATATGGCCGGTATTCTCGCAGCAAATGCAACTAACAGCGGCACCACCGAAAGCCTCTCAACCAGACGTGGAGCAGCCAGACTGGCTGCGGCGGCATACACCTGGCTGGGTTGCGCCACTACCTGAACCTGACCCACTACTGGCAGCCTATCGCGGCCACGAATTTGACGACGAAGACAACCTGCCAGAACGAGAAACCCGTAGTGCCTTTGTCGCACGCCAGACCGGGACCGTGCTGCACCACTTACTGCAAAAAATGGTCGAAGCAAACCAAGTCGTCGGCCTACCCTGTACCACCCCTGCAGGCATTGCCATGAGGTTGCAACAGGCCGGCCTGCTCGCTGACGAGTTGAAATCAGCTAGCGAGCGTATAGAGCAAGCATTGCACACGATTGCTCATGATCCCATCGGTCAATGGTTACTCGACCACCGGCATCTTGCCAGTGAGTGCGAAAAGGCCCTGTGGGCAAAAAGTGGCAGTCAAGCCACCCTCAATGTGATTGATCGTACGTTTGTGAGTGATCTGGCGCCCTGCCCCAGCACTGGCAAGATGATCAAACAGCCACCTACTCGCTGGATTATCGATTACAAATCAGCACAGCCAGGTGGCAGCGATACGCTGGAAAGCTTCATCACTCAGCAGGCAGAGCTTTACACGCCGCAATTACGGCGCTATGCAAAACTGTTTCGCGGCAGCGAGCCATATCCTGTGCGCACCGCCTTGTATTTTCCATCGCTGGCTTGTTTTCATGAGGTACCGGTCCAAACCGAAATCCCTTAATCCATAAGCCCTAACCATCTGCCAACGCAACGGACAAGGCTGCCCGCTGCACCCCATTTTCCAACCGAAAAAGAAAGGTGTTACGCCCTTTCTTTAAACTGATCCGACGATAGCCCTCATCGATAGCCCAGGGTTTTTCCACATCGATACTTTTCCAGATTAACAGGTCATTCACCCACAGTTTGGACTGGTCATCACTGCCAATAGCCACCCAGACATCCCGGTCGCGGTCACTAATCACTTCGGTATAGGCGTAATAAACCGAATAGTCTGTGTTATCCAGTGGAACAAACGGTAGATGGTCATATTCAACATACTGCCATTTCAATAGTCGCCCGCCTTCGCCCAGATACTTTGCATCCAGGTCAACGCCCAGCTCCGGAGGGAAACGGGTGTGGATATTTTTTCGCCCCTGGTTTGAATAAGGGCCGATAAAATACCATGCATCCAGCATCATCCAGCGGGAATGGCCGCCACTGGCACTGATTTTTCGTGAATACTTAAATGCTTCATGTGCGTAGATAGGCGGAGCCTTAGCAGGCCCAGACGCCGGCAAAGATTCACCTGGCACTGAACGATTGGACTGATAAGCATAATGCTGCTGCATCTGTCCGGTCAGATCTTTCACGCCACCGGCGCCATATTGACTAAAATACTGATTAACCTCCAACGGACTGGCGGGATCATACCCCATACCGACACCAGTCCCGTTACCAGTCTCGTCACCTCTGGAAGTCCCTTCTGGCCCCTTCCCTGTGCTGGGAATGCCACTACCGCTACCCGACGTAAAAAAACCAAATTCCCCCGCTCCCTGATTCGCCGCTACGCGGGCCAGAATCTCGCGAGCCTGCCGTTGATTTTCGGTGGTTTTCTGTAACATTTCTTCCTGGGTCAGCGGGGGCAAAGATAGCCCAGCCTGCGCAACTTCATCATCCTCGGCAGCGCGGTCTGCCATCACAGGCTCCCCAGGCAATGCCGCTTGCTCACCCATCTGTTCCAGGCGCTCCAGTTTCTCCGCGACATAAACGTCTTTCAGGCTCTTAATTTCTTCCAGCAGCGCTTCAGAAGCCTGATAAAGCACCTCAATTGACGCATCTTTTGTTGACAGCTCCGTTAACGGCTGCTCGCGCCCAGAGTCATGCTCCTCATCCTCAGGGAGTTTCGATGCAGCAATTTTATCGGCGGAGCCGTCATGCAGCGAGTCCGGCCCTGTTTGCGCCGGCTCAGCGCTAGCCATAATCTCTTCCAACCGCGCCTTCACCCGTTCCATGTCTTCCAGACGCTCCCGGGTTGCCTGCCGATAGCTCTCATGGGTGTAGGCTTCGGCCTCAGCGCGTTCCTGCCGACTCACATAATCCGGCATGGAAAAGCCACCAGAAAGACTCAACCATAGAAACCCCAGAAAATGAAAATAACAAGCCATTGCAGCGTAAGGATGCCGAGCAAGCCAACCGTTAGCTTTGGGCGTTTTAACCAATGCCTTGGTCGACGGCTTTTTCTTAGTAAGGAACATCAGATGCTGCCCGAATGCTGATATTGTGCAACCCCTCGAACTCACACAAATCCAAAACATGTACCACATGCTGCAACGGGGTGTTCCGATCGCCGTCAATGCGAATCGTTTGCTCAGCCTGACTGGCCGCCAATAGCCTTATCTTTGCATGCAGTGTATTGGTATCCACCCGTTGACCGTTAAAATACAATTTGCCTCGGGAATCAATGGTAATCACCGTCACTGCGTCAGGCTTTCCCTTAGCCTCTATCGCGACCGCCGAATCAGGCAACTGCACAAACAACTCCTCTACCGGCTTATCCTCTTGCTTTTGTTTTTCAAACGTGGTGGCCACCAGAAAAAAAATCAGCAACAGAAAAATACAATCCAGCAACGGAGCCATATTCGGCTCAAGGTTATCCTGTTCCTCCAGATTAATGCGCACTATTTTTCTCCCGCGGCAAACCAGTCACTGGTTACCTGGTTAATTTCTTCCTCGAGCGAGATACCATAAAGTACCGTTCTATTTTTGAAGTAGTGGTGAAACCCCAAGGCAGGCAACGCAACACACAACCCGGCAGCGGTGGTTAACAACGCTTTGTAGATGCCGTCTGCCAGTAACGCAGGATCCCCAATTGTGCCGGATGCAGCCACTACATAGAAAGCCTCGATCATGCCGATCACCGTACCCAGCAGGCCCGCCAACGGGGCAATGGTAGCAACTACCGCCAGCGGATAGGCTTTTTGTAGATGCCGACGCAACTCCATGGAGGCAATATCCCCGGCCCCGGTAGAAATAATATTTAATGGGTGGCTGCGGTGCAGATTGACAAATGCCAACACCTTGGCCAGGGTGCTGCCACTTTCCTCACACACCCGGGCAATGCCATCAACGTCGCCCTGTTCCCACAACAGTTTAACCTGCATTAGCAAGCCATCCGGCAGAATAAACTTTCTTCGCAACCCGGAAAAACGTTCCAGTACCACCGCCACTCCCAACACCGACAGCGCTAAAATCACAATCCCCGTAACCCCTCCCATGTTTACGATATCAGTGACACTCAAATTGGCTGAAAATGCGGGGGAAGCAACTGTCACTAACACAGCAGAAATTATCATTTTTAATACCATGGATACTCCTGAATCTATTTTTTTATCTATTTTGTCGCACGCCTTGGAAATACCCGCAGAATTTTCGAAACCCCTTGTATTTCCAAGACTGACATTGGCCTGCGACCCGTGGCAGCGCTTCCATGCGCCGCTTATTAGCCCGACAATAATGCCCGCCGGGTTAATAAAAGCGCGACGGGAATCGATACTACTCAACCGGCCAACGCCATAAAAAATATGAATTGGCATACCGCAAAATTAACAATAAATTTGTGCACTCTACGTCCATATCTGTGAAAAAGCGCTATTATTTTTTTCGCCCCCACACAGCCAGGTAAGCATTCAACCAATTTTTTAAAGCCTCCATTAGCGGCTATTTCCATCGGGCATGCTATGACAAGTATTGCTCTGATACTCAGCCTTCTTGCAGAACAAAAAGACGCATAACAAACTGCGCATCTCTTCACCCCAAGCCGAAATAAAGCAGCGAAATAGCTGTCAAGGTATTATTCGCAGCATGCAGTATGATTGGCACCCAGACTGAGCCGGTTCTTTCCCGCGCCAGGCCCAGGATCACAGAAAACAAGAAGAGAAACACCAGCAATACCCAGTGATACTGGCCCCAGTGCAGGCCAGCGAACAAGACAGAGGTTAGCAGCAGAGTACCGGTCAACCCCAGGCGGGTATGGCGCCATGCTCTAAAAAAGTAGCCTCGGAATAACAACTCCTCAAGCAGGGGCGCCAGCACGATCATTACCACAGCCAACCAGAGATTTTTACTATTATCCACCGAGGAGAGAAATTCGGTGGACTCAACGCCTACAAAGGTATTAACCACTATTTGCATAAGCAAATAAGCAGCCAGTACCAATAACCAGAAGCCCAGCGACGCTAGCGAGAACGATTTAATCCCGAGCGTTTCCCTGTAGGACTGCATTGGGAACCTGGAGGCAAAAAACAACACAGGAAGCAACAGGCAAAACTGAACGCCGTACATACCAGCCATACCTGAGGGACTTCCCATCAGAGCCTCCATGGCTTGCTGTATTTTTTCTGGCTGAGAAACCAGTTCCGGTTGTTGAACCGCAAGCGCCACACCCGCGACAAACCCAAAAATCACTACACTCAAAAAATACAGAACCACAAAAAGTAGCAGCCATAACAAGGATCGACCTGGCCGAGGCAGGTTGACACCTGCACCGATGTCGATGTCTCTTTCACCAGGCGCAGTGCCACTATCTTGCAATACAATATTGTCCACAAAGCTATCCCTATTTTGATTTAGTTAAACACCGGGGCCTAAACCCCTTTCCCCTGCCGATACCAGCAAGGTACCAGGCACCTCGGCATCAATACGTCCCTTGCGGTTGCTCTAGCCACAACGGGACTTCCCATGGCTGATATTCTAAATAATATTATAATAATAACAATAATTTGAAGTCGCCATGGGCCCTAGTGATGAGCTCAGATGGGAATATGGACAGACTTCTGGAAAATTTCACATGAAATGAGCACAATAGCGGCTTACACGCTATATTGTGCCAATGGCCAAGGTAGCTGGGCCAGTTTCATTAATGGAAGTTGTCATGACCCAATCGAACGAAAACATCAATGTTATCTCGCAAGAGATTCTGATTTCACCTGCCATGCTGAAGGAAGAAGTTCCCATCACCGATGCAGCACTGGCAACCGTAGAACAAGGCCGGCAAACGGTGCGCAATATTCTCGATCGCAAAGATCATCGCCTGATGGTCGTTATTGGCCCCTGTTCTATTCACGATGTAGACGCCGCTAAAGACTACGCCCAGCGTTTGAAGGCACTGGCAGACAAAATCAGTGATACCATTTATGTGGTAATGCGCGTGTATTTTGAAAAACCCCGCACCACGGTGGGCTGGAAAGGTCTGATTAACGACCCCTACCTGAACGACTCGTTTAAAATTCAGGAAGGTCTGCATATTGGTCGCCAGTTACTGCTGGATATTTCTGAAATGGGTTTACCCACCGCTACGGAAGCACTCGACCCTATTTCGCCGCAATACCTGCAGGATCTTATTTCCTGGTCTGCTATTGGTGCCCGCACTACCGAATCGCAAACTCACCGTGAAATGGCCAGCGGCCTGTCGTCGGCAGTAGGCTTTAAAAATGGTACCGACGGCAGCCTTACTGTGGCGATCAACGCCTTGCAGTCGGTGTCGAATCCACACCGTTTTCTCGGTATCAATAACGACGGCCAGGTATCAGTCATGCACACCCGCGGTAATGCTTACGGCCATGTGGTATTACGTGGCGGTGACGCAAAACCCAATTACGATTCCGTGAATGTGACCCTGTGTGAACAAGAACTCCACGCTGCCGGCATTCTGCCCAACATCATGGTGGACTGTAGCCATGCCAACTCCAACAAAAACCACGAGCTACAACCCTTGGTAATGGAAAACATCTGCAATCAAATTATCGAAGGCAATCAATCAATTATCGGCTTAATGGTTGAAAGTAACATTGGTGCGGGCAACCAGAAACTCACCGAAGACCTGAGCCAGCTTGAATACGGCGTATCAATTACCGACAAATGTATTGATTGGGATACCACAGAACGCACCATGACCGAACTGGCCAACAAACTACGCGACGTACTACCTAAACGCACACAAACGACATAATCTCGATTAGCTAACGAAAAAGGCCGCAAAATCTGCGGCCTTTTTTATTGCCAGGCATTTCACCAAGCAGGCTTAAAAATTATCTTCCGGCGTATACAACGAGCGATAACCACCGGCATAAAACAGCAACGGACTGCCCGCGCGAGCTTCCATCGCTTGTACTTCACCAACCAAAATAATGTGGTCACCACCTTCGTAGCGGTTCCACATCGAGCACTCAAAACTGACTAAGGAATGCTTCAACAGAGGCAACCCCAATTTACCTTTATGATAATCAACAGGGGGAATTTCATGGTTTTGCTTACGGGCATAGCGGTTTGATACATCCATATCACCTTCGGGCAATATATTCACTGCAAAGGTTTCTGCATCATGGAACATGGAAAAACATTCAGATTGTTTCTGAATACTCCACAACAACAAAGGCGGATCCAACGACAAGGACGAAAACGAATTCACTGTCATACCATACGGCTTTTCATCATGAGTGACAGATACCACACAGACACCCGTCGCAAAACGACCAAAGTTATTTCGTAACGCAATTTTATCGATGGTCAAACCACTCACTCCTACAAAAAAGAAAAGGCGCAAAGTGCGCCATGTGTATCCGCTAACCTATTCTCTGCAACGTATCAGTTGCTAGTGCCTGTTAACACTCATCAATTAAGAGCATATCTGTAGTTAGCATTCGCATTAAGGTAGCTCCATTTCAAATACACCACCGCCCAGCGCCCCACCATTGTAGAGGCGTATGCCACCGATTTCACCATCAGTGCGGTGCATTTTTGCAACCTCTTCGGCAAAGTACAGCCCCAAATTGGTACTACCGGTATCAAAATTAATGGCATTGTGGGTGCGGGCATTTTCACCCGTCAGCATATCTTCCGGGTAACCGCTGCCGTCATCCTCCACTGTCAACACCAGTTTGCCGTTGCGCATAAAAGCCGCAAGCCGGATTTCACGTTTTGAATAGCGTGCACAGTTAACCAGAATATTATGGATAACACCGCCCACCAGTTCGACATCGTAATACCCGTTTAAATCTTCATCACAGTCGAGCGTAATAGACACACCGCGCGATAGAAACAGTCCGTGATTTCTGGCCATTTGTTCTTCAAGCATATCAATCACAAAATGCTCATCAACATGCAGCGGCAAACGGTTTTTCTGCATCCGATAAATGGCCAGCAATTTAATCAGCTCGCCGTTAATACGCGATGCTTCATATTGCAGGGTGGCAAATTGCCGCGCTTGCTCATCGTTGGCGGGCACCACTGCAGCAACAATTTCATCCAGCGAGTTCAGCAACATGCCCAGAGAATTTTTCATGTCGTGAACACTGGACGCGAGTACCGTGGAAAAATCTGGACCTTCTTGTTCTTCGGGTTGATCGGTCATAAATTAGCCTGTTTCAAATACTACCCACACAGAGTGATTAAAGACTGCCCGGCTTGCGTTTAACGCTGGCAAGCATTTCCTGCAACTGCCGAAAACGCCCAAATTGGGCATGGGTGGGTTTTATATTATGGTATACCTCACTGATTAAACTATCCGTTTCTGCCACTACATCGGCTTTCAAGCCAAACTGGCTAAGCTCACCAATCAGCGATTGCAGCAAGTTTAGTGTAATACCCATATGATGTGGAAAAAGCTGATGCGCATGGCGAAAAAAACCCACCGCTTCACGAAAGCGTTTTTGTTTGTAATAGGCAATGCCTTCCTGGTTGATTTGTGCCACCATCGAACGGCTGTCGCGACTCACTGGCTCATCGAGCAAGCGGTCAATACGCTTAAGGGCTGACTGATCGTCTTGATATTTTTCCACCAATTCGGCCAACAGCTTTTGCGCACTGTCTCTATCATCCAAGGCAAACATGGATTGCGCCAGATCGAGGGAGGTATCCAATGCCAGGCCTTTGGTTTCTTGTTCGATCGCCGTTTGTGCCGCAGCAAAGACTTTACGGGCTTGATCGGTATCGCCCTTGCCAACAAGCAAACGCGCCTGGGTTAAATAGGCCTGCCACTGAGATTCTTTTTCCAACGGATTGAAGCGCTTGTCTACGTGGGTTAAGGCATTGATGGCGTCGTCGGCACACCCCCGCGCGAGGTGTTCATCAACGCTGAACAGCTCGGCGCTCATACGGCCAAAGTCCAGCACGTCGGCGACGGTGTGATAGCAGCTGTTATCGCCCAGTTTTACCGCTTGCTGATACGCTTTTGCGGCCACTGGCACATCAAAATTATCTCGCGCAACGCGTGCCAATTGCTGTTGACGCAAAATCGCAATGGGCGAAATTTCAACTGCCTCCGCCAACACTGCCTGTAACGATGTCACATCACCCTTGCGTTGATACAACTTGGCCAGGCTGTCGTATGCCGCCATACACATGGGGTTGCGAGCCAGTACCTGTCGCAGCCAGGCTTCGGCCGTAGGAAAGTCGTTTTGTGCCAAGCGCACATTGGCCAACCCTACCTCGGCCCAATCGAGACTGCGGGCTTCCAACACATGGGTATATAAGTCTTGCGCCTGGGTCAGCAGGCCTGCCTGTAAATACAGTTCGCCCAGTAGCTTCTGACAAGTGACAGCCGCCCTGCCCCCTTTTGCCAGTGCAGCTTCTCCAGCCGCAATGGCTTGTTTCAACTTACCGAGTTTTAGCGCGGCGTATACCTCTTGCAGGCTATCGCGCTGTAAAAGCAAGCGCGTCAGGCGCTGCTCTATGGTTTTTGCGGTAATGGGTTTGGTGAGGTAGGCATCTGGCTGAGCATCATAAGACGCAAGCACAATGTTTTTGCTGCTTTCGGTGGAAAGCAGAATAAACATTTGCCCAGGCTCCAGTAGATTATAGTGGCGCAAATCCTCGAGAACCTGCTGGCCGTTTTTGCCACGCCCGAGGTTGTAATCGCACAATATCAAGTCGTAACTGTTTTTCTTCACCGCCTCAAGTGCATCTTCACCGTCAGCAACGCTATCGATAGAGTGGATACCCATATTGCGCAATATAGTGCCAAGGGTCGACCGAAAACTGTCGAAGTCGTCGACAATCAGTACTCGGAGACTATCAAGTTGATGGTAAGCCACCCGTCATCCTTTGTTGTGTAGAGATTATTGCTATATTGCACCAGTATATGCCGCCACAGTATAGGCAATACAGCGTAGTGGCGAAAAGCGCCTTAGTAAAACGTTGTGATCCAGGGCCTGTTAACACTAATTTGGATGAGCCGGCTTTAGTGTTAACAGGCCCTACGCAGCATAGGCGACAAACCCGTAAAAAATACCTACAATCTGCATCCTTTTCCAGACACACCTACAATCGGTAGCCATGAATAAATCTTCTACTCATAGCGGTCACGACAACCTGTTTGCCGATCCCATGTCAAATTTGGGTAAATTTGTCTTTGATGAGTCGGTCGTTAGCGTGTTTCCCGACATGATTCGGCGCTCAGTACCGGGGTATACCACCATCATAGCCATGATTGGTGATCTGGCAGAACGCTACGCCCAAAGTGGCTCACGCTGTTACGATCTTGGCTGCTCGCTGGGTGCGGCAACGCTGGCCATGCGCCACCAGATTCGGGCGACAGACTGCGAAATTGTAGGTATCGACAACTCCAGCGCCATGATTGAACGCTGCCGCAGCGTTATCGACGCCGATTCGCGCGATGTGCCGGTGACCCTCGCTTGCCAGAGCATTCAGGATACCGACATCACTAACGCCTCCATGGTAGTACTGAACTTTACTCTGCAGTTTATTCCGGTCGACGAACGGCAGGATATTATCCGGCGGATCTACCAGGGTCTTCGCCCGGGCGGGGTACTGATTATCTCTGAGAAAGTCAGTTTTGAAGATCCTCAGCACCAGCAACTCATGATTGACCTGCACCATAACTTCAAACGTGCCAATGGCTACAGTGATTTGGAAATCGCACAAAAACGCAGTGCTATCGAAGATGTACTGATTCCAGAAACACTGGCCACCCACCGCCAACGCCTGAAAAGTGCGGGGTTTTCCGATGCCGATGTATGGTTTCAGTGCCTTAATTTTGCCTCTCTGATTGCCCAGAAATAACCCCGCACAAGTGATATATCATGCTCAAATATTTTAAACCCTTACTGGATTCGTTGACCGACCACCCCAAGCTCGCCCGCTGGGCCGTAATGCTACCGGAACAAATCACTAGCGGGTTATGTGAGAAGCGGTTTGGTGACCTGGCCAGCTGGCGTACTGCCCTCGAGGCCCTGCCCCTGGTAACAACACAACATATTGATCTTCAAAGCGGCGTTATTGTGGGTAGCGCAGAAGAGCAACCTGAAGCAGTTCGTCAGTGTATCCGCCAACAGCTCGAACAGCTTATTCCCTGGCGCAAAGGCCCATATCAGGTTCACGGTACCTTTATCGACACTGAATGGCGCTCAGATTGGAAATGGGATCGCGTACTGCCGCACCTGTCGCCACTGAAAGGCAAAACCGTGCTGGATGTTGGTTGTGGCAACGGCTACCACTGCTGGAGAATGTTTGGAGAAGGCGCTGAACGGGTTATTGGGATAGACCCATCGCCTAGATTTATTGTGCAGTTTCTGATGCTGAAGCATTTTATCGGCAACGTACCCGTCGACGTACTACCGCTGCCTATGGAAGCCGTAGCCGAGAACCTGCAAGCATTTGATACTGTGTTTTCCATGGGTGTGCTCTACCACCGCCGCTCACCGATTGACCACATCATGGAACTTAAAGGCGCACTAAAACCCGGCGGCGAACTGGTGTTAGAAACACTGATTATTGAAGGCGATGAAGGTAAGGTACTGGTACCGGAAGGCCGCTACGCAATGATGAACAACGTTTGGTTTTTGCCGAGTGCGCCCACCCTGCTAGGCTGGCTGCGCAAATGTGGGTTTACCGCAGCCAAAGTAGTGGATATAAACCAGACCTCTACCGATGAGCAGCGCCAAACAGACTGGATGCGCTTTCACTCGCTGGCTAATTTTCTCGATCCTAACGACCACAGCAAAACCGCTGAGGGCCACCCCGCGCCGTTAAGGGCGGTGGTAACCGCCCAGTTGCCGGGTGGTTAATCGTCAACGTCGTGTAAAGGTGTAGTCAAACCAAAACCCGCATGAATCTGCCCACACCAGACATTTAATCGCCCTGCGGTCAGTTCCTCCTGCTGGTCTTCGTCTAGGGCTAACCCTACAAACTGCTTACTGTCGGCAGTAACAGCTTTTGAGGCCTCAAAGTCATAGCCGCTAGTCGGCCAATGACCAATAATTTTCGCGCCATTGGGTACAATCAGGTCATGCAGCATACCCATGGCATCGAGAAAATAATCCCCATAACCAAACTGATCACCCAAGCCAAACAACGCTATCGTTTTACCCGAAAGATCAACCTGCCCCATATCACCCCAGAACTCTTCCCAATCCGACTGGATCTGGCCAAAATCCCACGTGGGGATACCCAGAATAATCTTGTCATAATCAGCGAATTCCAGCTGTGTGACATCGGCAATATCGAATACATCCACGACATCTTCACCAAGACGCGCCTGAATACGGTAAGCCACAGACTCGGTATTACCCTCATCACTACCAAAAAATAAGCCGACTTTCGCCACCTGGTGCTCCTAAATTCGTTGTACCGTCGTTTCCCAAACACAATAGTCACCAGCAAAGCTGCAAACCACTGCAGTGCCAATGAAAATGGACGGCGATTTTCCCAAGTTACTGGTTTCGCCGCAAGCGCCAAAAACCAGGCAAAGCGGCAACGTATTGCCGCTAGCCAACACCACCAAAAACGCCAATATTTTGGCCATCTCCCCACCAAAACCAAAACAAAGCCTACACCTCTTTGATTTTAAAGAATATTTTTATAGCAAAAAAAGTGGCACGAATTTAGCTTTACGTAGATTTAGAAGACAAACCTAAGCAACATCCCAATATAAAACTGCACGGCAGCGACCAACTCAGGTTCAAATTATGGTAACTCACGTACAGAATCCAAGCGCGATCGAGCAAAACGCCAAAAACAAGGTGGTGGCCCACCCCAGCGCCGGCTCCTATGCGGTAGAAGATACGCATAAGCTACGCCTGACCAGTATTTTACAAACAACACTGGAGCTGGATCTCATCGTGCGCCTGTTCTACGAATACGTGGCCCAATGTATTTCGTTGGATGGTCTTAGCTACAGCCACGACGCTAAAGGTCTTGCTATTACCGTTGGCAAAACCGCCAGACACCGCTGTAATTATCGGCTCAGCACCAACAGTTCAGTTTATGGAGAAATCACGCTGTATCGTGGCCGGCGCTTCAGCGAAACTGAAATGGCCGCAATAGAAAGCTTTCTGGGCTCCCTGCTGTACCCCTTGCGCAATGCTATCAGCTATCGCGACGCCGTACTCTCGGCAGCTACCGATCCGCTCACGGGACTGGGCAACCGGGCCGCACTTGAGCACGCGCTTTCACATGAGATGTCGATGGCTTCACGCTACCAGCAACCACTGTCGATCATGATTGCCGACATAGACTACTTTAAGTCAATTAACGACCGTTTTGGCCACAGCGTGGGGGACAAAGTTCTGTGCAGTGTTGGCCAAGCCATGGCAGACACGTGCCGTAAATCAGACGCAGTATTCCGTTATGGCGGCGAAGAGTTTGTGATTATTTTTAGCAAAACCGATTTAGAGGGCGCGCGAATCATTGCCGAACGCGTGCGTAACCAAATTTCCAGTCTCGACTTGAAACATCTCGAAGACGGCGAAAATGTATTCAAACTCAGTGTCAGCATCAGCGGGGGAGTTGCCAACATGCTGCCCGCCGAAGACGCCGACAACCTACTCAAACGTGCCGATAAAGCACTATATGAAGCCAAACGCGAAGGACGTAACCGAATCATCACCGCCTAAACATCGATGAGTTCTCTAAAAAAGCCACCGCGCCAAACCGAAGGCCGGTGGCTTTTTTATTCCCAATATCAAACTCCCCTGCTCCCCTCACTACTCTCCTTTTTTGTATTGGGTTTTGTTTTATAGATAAGCAATTTGCACAGGCTTAAGTGCGCTTACCTTTGGAGCGCAAACGACGTTGATGACGTGCCTGCTGTTTTTCTTGGTCAACACTGGTCTCCAACTTCGGCGCATCCACACCGGCAGTCATACAAAGGTCTTTCACCTCAGCGGGATTTAATTCGATCCACTGCCCGGCACGTACATGTGATGGGATAAACACATTACCGTAACGCACCCGTTTCAAACGCGATACTTTTACGCCCTGCGACTCCCACAAACGCCGCACCTCACGATTACGACCTTCCATTACCACACAATAAAACCAACGATTACGACCTTCGCCGGCGCCATCAACAATATCAGTAAATCTCGCCATCCCATCATCAAGCAACACGCCCTGCTTTAAGCGAGTTTTCATATCATCGTCTACGTCGCCCTGAATACGTACTAGATACTCACGGTCGATAACCGACGACGGGTGCATCAAACGATTAGCCAGGTCGCCGTCATTGGTAAACAGCAGCAAACCACTGGTGTTGAAATCCAGCCGCCCTACTGATATCCAACGCCCCTGCTTTAATCTGGGCAGGTTTTCATACACTGTACGACGCCCTTCCGGGTCGGAACGCGAACAAATTTCGCCTTCGGGCTTGTTATACAAAATCACCCGTGGCGCTTCGACAACATCTTTCGTAACCACCAGGCGCCCGGAAAAATAAATTTTATCGGCAGCACTAACACGATCGCCCAGCTTCGCTGGTTTGCCATTCACCGTTACCAAACCGTTGTCGATGGCACGCTCCATTTCACGACGCGAGCCAAAACCTGCTCGGGCGAGCACTTTTTGCAGCTTTTCGTCTGCGGGGGGCTGAACAGCCCGGGTTTTATCAATCATTAATTACTCAAACCTGAAAATATAACGGCTGCATACGAATATGCAGCCGAATAAAATGCCTGAATACATAGGCACAATGGCTTATCTGTCAAACAATGATGGGCGATCAGCCTGTGGTGAACCTTCCTCTATATCATCATGATCTGCCACCGTATCATCCTCTGCGTTTTCTGGCTCAACAACATCTTCCCCGCTCTCAGCCGGTGCAGAGTCAGATTCCAGGGGTTCGGCCACTGCCTCAATAAAGGCTGCTGCAGAATCTGCATCAATATCACGATCATCTTCAGACTCAACCGCATGAACAGTATTATCTGTTTCCACCTCTTTACTACTATCAACGGCGTCAACTGACTCGGCATTCTCAGCAGACGGGGCAGCAGCTTCTCCGGCATCGGTATCTGGCTCGTCTGGGTTGCTATCGTCCAGCGCCAAATTTAATGCTGGATCAATTTTATCGAGATCAGCAATTTCACTTAACGAAGGCAATTCATCAAGGCTTCTAAGGTTGAAGTAATCGAGAAAGTGCCGAGTTGTGGCGTACAATGACGGTCGCCCCGGTACGTCACGATGCCCTACCACTTTAATCCATTCGCGCTCGGTGAGAGTTTTGATGATGTGCGAACTCACCGCCACACCGCGAATCTCTTCAATATCGCCACGCGTAATTGGCTGTCGATAAGCGATTAACGACAGCGTCTCAAGCAAGGCACGGGAATACTTTTGCGGTTTCTCTTCCCACAAGCGATTAACCCAACGCGCGGTTTCAGGGCGAACCTGATAACGCCATCCGGTGCCAACCTCTACCAACTGAAAACCATCGTCGTCGCATTCACTTGCCAGCGCTTCCAGCGCCGCAGTAATGTCGGCTTTTTCTGGCAAAATATCTCGCTCAGGATCAAATAGCGATGACAACTTATCCACCGACAAAGGCATTCCTGCCGACAGCAGCGCAGCCTGAATAATTTTGCGCAGCATCTCCGGTGCTACCGGCACCGGATCACCAAGAGGTTCATCATCTTCACGGCTGGGAAAATAACGGTCAAACACTTCTGCACGAGCGGGTAAATCATCGCTAAGCTCTGCGTCTACCGCAACATCGGCATCGGAAGGCTCTTCATTATTGTCGATCACTTCATCTTCAATCATTGTGTTCTGGCTTTTACGTGAATGGGCCCAAAGGATTCGCTTTGGACAATTTCTACCAACGATTCTTTAATCAGTTCCATCACCGCGAGAAAGGTAACCACCACACCTAAGCGACCTTCGCTTACGGAAAACAAACTCACAAACGGCACAAAGTGCTTACCGGCAAGTTTATCGAGCACTTGCGTCATTCGCTCGCGCGTCGACAGGCGCTCTTTTTCAACATGGTGACTTTCAAACATATCGGCACGGCGCAACACTTCTGATAGCGCCAGCAGCAATTCAGTTAATTCAACTTCCGGCTCTGGTCGCGTCAGGTTTCTGTCTGGCGCCTGCGCACTAGCCTGATGAACATCGCGCCCCATGCGCGGCAAGCCGTCTAGGTCTTCCGCCGCTTTTTTAAAGCGCTCGTACTCCTGCAAACGACGAATCAGGCTTGCACGAGGATCTTCTTCATCCTCCTCAGCCTCATCGCTGCGCGGCAGCAACATGCGCGATTTAATTTCGGCCAGCATGGCAGCCATCACCAAATACTCCGCTGCCAGTTCAAAATGCATGGCGTCCATCATTTCAACGTAGGCAATATACTGGCGGGTGATCTCAGACACATTGATATCAAGAATATCGATATTCTGGCGCCGAATCAGGTACAGCAATAAGTCCAGGGGGCCTTCAAACGCCTCCAAAAATACTTCCAACGCATCGGGCGGAATATACAAGTCCTTTGGCAGCTCGGTATACGCCTTACCATGCACCATGGCAAATGGCATTTCACCCTGCTCCGGCCGCTGCTCCTGCTCGGTTGCATCCGCATCAACGGGCTCGCCGTCCGCCGCAGGGGCAACAACAGCTGTATCAGGCTCCGCAGCGGCCTGCACCTCTGCCGGTACCAGGTTGTCCTGTTCTGTCACGTCTTCAGTCACGCTTGCCCTCTATCGCGGGTGCACCAGGCTTTCTAAACAGGCCCTCAGTGCTGCCAAAATAAGCGGCCGATTATAACCACTAAAGCGGTCACTTAACAGTCAAAGAAAAAATTAAGATTTAGCCTAAAATCAATCACTTAGATCAAATTCTTCTAAACTCCCCATACCTTTACGAATCAGCTTGGGGGCTTCATCAGACAAATCGATGACACTGGTCATTTCCATACCGCAATAACCGCCATCAATAACCAGCTCTACCTGATGCTCAAGGCTTTCGCGAATATCGTAGGGATCGGTCAGGGGCAGTGCGTCGTTAGGCAAAATCAGAGTGACACTCATGATTGGCTCACCGAGCTCCTCGATTAACGACAGCGCAATCGGATTAGCGGGCACCCGAATACCAATGGTCTTTCGCTTTGGATGCATTAAACGACGCGGCACTTCCGAGGTTGCCGGTAGAATAAACGTATAGGGGCCTGGCGTGTGAGCCTTCAACAGCCTGAATGTTTGATTATCGACCCTGGCATAGGCTGCTAACTCTGACAGATCGCGACACATCAGGGTGAAATTATGATCTTTATCCAGACTGCGAATGGCCCGAATTCGGTCGAGTGCCACCTTGTCGCCCAAATGGCAACCTAAGGCATACGCCGAATCGGTAGGATAAGCGACAATACCGCCACTGCGAATAATATCAGCGGCCTGCTTCATCAGCCGGGCTTGCGGGTTTTCAGGGTGAACCGTAAAAAACTGGGCCACATACACTCCTTTCAATCATTTCAAATTACGTCCATAAAGCCTGCCATCGTGCAGGCTTCAATAAATAGAGGGACTATTAACCCAGCACGCTTTTATGTCGGGTTAATGCAAGCCCTTAAAATACATCCCATACGGGCTGAACCTCTGTCGGCAGCAGCGATTGTCGCCCCAACTCTTGCCAGGGCTGGCTGGGCACATGAAAGTCACTGCCACTGGATCCCAACAACTGATACTCCGTGCACAATGCTACCAAACGCTGGGTAACCGCGTTGTCTTGATAACCATTGACCACCTCTAGCCCACGACCACCAGCCGCTACGAAGTCACTCACCAACGCCCGCAATTTGGTTCGGGTCAGGTTGTATTTGTCAGGATGCGCCAGCACTGGAATGCCGCCCGCGTTTAGAATGGTGGCGACAGACTCGGTGAGCGATGGCCAAGCATTGGCAACGTCGCCAATTTTGCCATTTCCCAGGTACCGCTTAAATGCCTGAGCCGTGGATTTTACAAAGCCGGCTTCTACCATGTGCGCCGCAAAATGCGGTCGGGCAATCGCCCCTTCGCCAGCATGAGCCCGCGCGCCCGCCAAGGCGTCTTGCAAGCCGACTTTTGCCAGCCGCCGTGCAATCCGCTCAGCGCGCTCTTCTCGTAGTTGCTGCAACTGCTCTTGTGCTTGCTGCAATGCCGAATTGGCGGGGTCGATATTTAAACCCAGTACGTGTACCGTACGACGCGCCCATAACGCTGAGCACTCAATACCAGGAACAAGCTCAATATTGTGGGCCTGCGCTGCAGAATACGCCTCTTGCAGCCCACTTACGGTATCGTGATCAGTTAGTGCCAGCACATCGACTTGTTGCTGAGCTGCTCTATACACCAGCTCAGACGGCGTCAACAACCCGTCAGATGCGGTGCTGTGACAGTGTAAATCATAACATTTTGTCAATTGCCCACCTGATCACTGTATTAATGGCCGGGTATTCCTTAAAATCCCACCCTCTGGTGGGAGTTACCACCCAACATTATTCATGATAAGCGACCATCATACCTATGACGCAAGCCAAATCTACTAGCCAGGTGCCGGAAAAAAAGCGCGAAAGCCTGCTGCTGAACCTGCTGATCAACATTGTTATTCCTACGGTTATCCTCACCAAAGCCAGTGGTGATGAGTACTTGGGCACCAAACTGGCGCTGGTGGTCGCCCTGGCATTTCCTCTCGGCTATGGCTTAAAAGAGTTTGTTGCTACCCGCAAAATCAACCTGTTTTCCGCCCTGGGGGTTATCAGCACCCTGCTTACTGGCTCTATTAGTCTGCTGGAACTTGATCCCAAATACATTGCCATTAAAGAAGCCGCCATTCCCGGCCTATTTGGCATCGCCACCATGCTGTCACTGAAAACCCCTTACCCGCTGGTAAAGACCTTTCTCTACAACGACAAGGTACTGCAAGTCGACAAAGTAGCCAACGCGCTTAAGGAAAGCGGTACCGAGGCGGCCTTTGAGCGAGTACTTTTTAACGCCTCCATGCTGGTAGCGGCGTCGTTTTTTCTTTCCTCCGCGCTTAACTACATATTGGCGAAGATTCTTCTGGTTAGCCCCCCCGGTACGGTTGAATTCAACGAAGAATTAGGAAAAATGACCGCGTTAAGTTTTCCTGTGATTGCAGTACCCGCTACGCTCGTGCTGTTTTTTGCGCTTTTTTACCTGTTTCGCAACATTAAAAAACTCACATCACTGGAGCTCGACGATCTGCTGATTGATCCAGGCGAATAGCGCCTGCCAACTCGTAAACCGAACACAAGGAATCACCATGCTGTATGTATTTATCTGTGAAGATGTCCCCAATTCTCTGGAGCAGCGCCTCGCCAACCGGCCTGCCCACCTGGCCCGGCTTGAGGCCTTGAAAAACGAGGGTCGCCTGATTATCGCTGGGCCTACCCCTGCTATCGACAGCGAAGATCCAGGCCCGGCGGGCTTCAGCGGCAGCATTGTGATAGCCGAATTCCCATCGCTTGCTGATGCGCAACAATGGGCAGATGATGAACCTTTTGTGGCTCACGGTGTATATAAGAGCGTTACCGTTAAACCGTTCAAACATGTTTTACCTTAAAATCGAATAATGGATTATTACGTGATTAAAAAAATTATCCCTATCTTTATGGCTCTTCTGTTAGCCGCAGTAAGTGCGCCACTGCTGGCCACAACAGGCTATATTGCCGATGAACTCTATGTGCCTCTACGCGCGGGCCAGGGCAATCAGTACAAAATTCATAAAGTGCTCAGAAGCAGTACCAAACTCAATATCATCAGTGAGTCTGAAGACGGCGAATGGAGCCAAGTTGAAGCTGGCGACCTCTCCGGCTGGATGCGCAGCCAATACATTGTAAAAGAGCCCACTGCCGAGCTAAAACTTGCCGACGTTAGCAGGCGCCTGGCAGAGCGAAACGACCAGTACGCCGATGCCAAAACTGCACTGCAAAATGAAGAAGCCAAAAATCAAGAACTCTCTACTGCGCTGCAAGATACTCAGCAAAAGTTAGACGCCACCACACAGGAGCTGGAGGAGCTGAAAAAAATCTCCGGCGATGCAGTGTCGCTACATCAACGGCATCAGGACTTCATGAAAAAATATGAACTGCTGCAAACAGAGCTCGATGTTAAAGTGAGCGAAAACAACCGTTTACGCAATGACGATCGCCGCAGCTGGTTTATGTATGGTGCCGGTGCCGTGGGGCTGGGAGTACTGCTAACCCTGATTATTCCAGCACTCAGACCCAAGAAAAAATATTCAGAGTGGGCTAACTAGGTAAGAATGGGCTAACTGGGTAAGAATGGGCTAACTGGGTATATGATCAAAAGCTTTATCAAACTTCTGTGCAGCCTGTGCCTGGCGCTAACGTATACCTGTGTGCAGGCTGCCGAACCCAAGGTTCTGCTAAAAACCGACCTGGGTAATATTGAAATAGAGCTGTTTCCGGCGCTCTCCCCAGTCACGGTGGAAAACTTTTTGGCCTACGTCGATAAAGGTTTTTACGACGGCCTGATTTTTCACCGGGTGGTACCTAACTTCATGGTACAAACGGGCGGTAAACGCTTCGACTTTACCGACAAAGAGCCCGGTGAACCTATCGTCAACGAATCAGCCAATGGCTTACTCAATAAGCCTGGCACAGTGGCAATGGCCCGTTTACCCGATCCAGACAGCGCAACGTCGCAGTTTTATATCAATATTGCTGACAACACGCACCTGAATCCCAAAAAAGACAAAGCTGGCTACACGGTATTTGGCAAGGTCGTTAGTGGTATGGATGTTGTAATAGCCATCAGTGAAGAAGAAACCGGCCTTTACAAGGCTTACCCCAACGCACCCAATGTACCTGTGCGCATTCTCAAAGCCACACGCCTAACCCCCAGCCAACTGTAATAAAACCGCCTACAAGCAGCGAGAGACTCACCATGGCCGTCGCCCTCAGCGTTAATCTGAATAAAATCGCCTTAATTCGTAATTCCAGAGAAGGCAACTATCCCAATGTAAAGCAGTTTGCCGAGCTTTGTATTCAATGTGGTGTACAGGGCATAACCGTGCACCCTCGCCCAGATCAACGTCACATTCGCCCTGCCGACGTGCATGAGTTAAGTGAGCTGTGCAAACAGCACAGTGGCATTGAGTTCAATATTGAAGGCAACCCGTTTGAGGGCGCTTTAGGCAGCTACCCAGGCTTTATGGCGCTTGTCGAAGACACCAAGCCAGACCAATGCACCTTGGTACCCGACAACCAGTCACAGCTTACCTCTGACCACGGTTTTGATTTAACCCAAACGGGCGACCAGCTAAAGCCTATTATTGATCGTCTGCAGGCATTAGGTATTCGCGTTAGCCTGTTTATGGACCCCGACCTCGCTCAAATACAACTGGCCAAAGATATCGGTGCTGACCGTATCGAATTGTACACCGGGCCCTACGCTGAAGCCTTTCTGCAGAAGAGCGACGCGCTGGCCGAGTTAACCCGCCGCTATGAAGAAGCCGGTGCATTTGCCACACAAATAGGCCTGGGTGTGAATGCCGGGCACGACCTGAATCAACAAAATTTACCTCGGTTTTGCCAAGTACCCGGCTTGTTGGAAGTGTCTATTGGCCACGCGCTTACCGTCGATGCTTTGCATCAAGGCATGGCAACTGCCGTCAAAGGTTACCTGGCTATTTGTCGTTAATCTCTTTACAGCCAATACAAATACGAGGGCTAGCTGTGCATTGTTGGCGGCCCTTGATTTTCTTCGTCCCCTCTTCCAAGCATCGCTTCGTATAAAAAAACAGCATTTCTTATAGCTTTTATACGCAACGATATGGCTTTTTAGACAAAGCTTGACTCATCGCAAATTCAAACAAAAAAACCCTTGCAAATTTCTCCAGTCGTCGCAATATAGCTACTAAGGGCGCCCCCGAAACCAGAGATTCAACCATCTACCGCACCAGTAACGTGCGGGGATAGAGTACAACTCAGGCAAGGAGGTTTGCCAATGTCAGCAAACGTAGTTTACCGCGATATCGATCAATCACCTGCGCTCACCAGCACCATTCAGAAAAAGCTTGCCAAGCTATCTCGCTTTAACGACAACATTATTCACAGCCGTGTTGTTCTTGACGCCCCTCACAATCACAAGCACAAAGGCAAGCTCTACCGAGCATCAATTGAAATTGATCTGAAAGGTAAACCCATTGTAATTCACCAGGACGATGCATCCATTCACACTGCCGTAAGAGATGCTTTCCAGGTAGCCGAACGCAAAGTTAAACAGTGTTCTGCGCAAAAATTTACTCGTACCAGTGTTAAAAATCTAAACGACAGTGAGGTTGAAGCCGATACTCTCGACGAGTAAGCCCCGATCCATCGCAGCAAAAAAAGCCGGCATAGCCGGTTTTTTTAATTCTGAGCTACTTGCCTGTTGTCTAACAGAAAACTTACCTATAATTCGCTCACGTGATCTAAATGAACCACACTACGTATTTACGTGGTGATGTGTTCACTATCACCTAGCCCATAACAACATTATGACTTAGCCATTAATTGAAAAATCCATGACAACATTTATCGGCAACAAGTATTACCGCCACGGTCGCGCACAACGAACCGGCGTACTCATTACCAACCTGGGAACGCCTGATGCACCTACGCCAAGTGCCTTAAAACGTTATCTAGCCGAATTTCTTGCCGATCCCAGAGTGGTCGAAGTATCTCGCCCTCTTTGGTATGTTATTCTCCACGGCATTATTCTACGTATTCGCCCACGCCGCTCGGCCAAAGCCTATCGAGCTGTTTGGACAGACAAAGGTTCTCCCCTGCTGCTGCATACGATTGAGCAAACAGAAGCACTGCGTGAAAAACTGACCCGCAATGGCGACGATATTATCGTCGATTTTGCCATGCGCTATGGCAGCCACAACATTGGCGAAAAAATTCAAAAAATGCTGGATGCTGGAGTAACCCGCCTGCTGATATTACCTTTATATCCCCAGTACTCAGCCAGCACGTCGGGCTCAACCTTCGATGCCATCGCCAACGATTTCACCCACCGCCGCTGGCTGCCAGAACTGCGCTTTATCAGCCATTATCACGACAATCCAGACTATATTCGCGCCTGCGTAGAGCAGATAAAACGTTTTCAAGGTACACACGGCAAAGCAGACCTACTCATACTGTCCTATCATGGCGTACCACTGCGATACCTGCATGAAGGTGACCCGTACTTTTGTGAGTGCCATAAAACCTCCAGACTCATTGCCGAGGCCTTATCACTCAACGAATCGGAGTGCATCACCACCTTCCAATCGCGTTTTGGCAGAGAGCCATGGCTACAGCCCTACACGGATGAAACGCTCAAGCAGCTGCCTGAAAAAGGCGTAAAATCTGTACAGGTTTTTTGCCCGGGTTTTGCTGCGGATTGCTTGGAAACACTGGAAGAAATTGCACAGGAGAACCGTCACTACTTTATGAATAATGGCGGCGAGTTTTTTCAATACATACCAGCACTCAACGCAGAAGAACACCACATTAATGCCCTGGCAAATATAATCCGCGACAACCTAAATGGCTGGCCGATAAAAGCAGTCTCTACAGCAGAACAATACGACTTGGCCATCAGCATGGGCGCCAAACAATAGCGCCGGTACGTTAACCCCATCAATTTGGCAGATTAATCGCAAGCGATTCTTCTTGGTTACCACGCCGAAAGAATCGCTTGATATCATTAGAAATCATTAAGACAACTGGCACCAGTGTCAGGGTAATAAACGTCGCGAATAAAACGCCAAAACCCAGTGAAATTGCCATGGGTACCAAGAACATCGCTTGTTTGGTGGTGGCAATCATCATTGGGAATATACCAATGAATGTTGTTAGCGAGGTAAGCATGATTGCGCGGAAACGGGCAACGCCAGCATTAAGCACGGCCTCACGCAACCCCTGATGTTGCGGTTTGCGCTCCTGATTAACAAAATCAACCAACACCAAACTGTCGTTAATCACAATACCAATCAACGCCATCACACCGAGATAACTCTGAAAAGTCATATTTTCAGCCATAATCAGGTGCCCTAGGATCATACCTATGAGGCTGAACGGAATAACCGACATCACAATCAGAGGCTGCGTATAAGATTTTAATGGCAGTGCTAGCAAGCAATAAATGGCAAACAGCATAGCGACAACACCAACTTCCATACTGGCAGCGGTTTTTCTTGACTCTTTGGCTTCACCTTCTAATGAATAGGTAATACCAGGATATGCTGCCAGTAGCTCACCCATGTATTTTTCAATACTGTCATTCAATAAAATGCTATTGGTATTAGCCTTACTGTAATCTGCTGTTACACTCAATACTCGCAAACGATCAATACGGGTAATTTGCGACGGCCCCTTAATAGTTTTGAACCTGGCCACCTGCCCCAAAGGCACTTGTGTACCCTCTGGAGTGCTGATCAATAGTTCATTAAGCGTATTTAAGTTACTACGCTCACGTAATGGCAGCCGCACAATCACGCGAATATCATCTCTGCCTCGCTGAATACGTTGCGCCTGTACACCGCGAAACGCAGCTGAAATAGTTGATAAGACCTCTGAGCGACGCAATCCCAACAGATAACCTTGCTCGGTCAGGTCAACTTGAATTTCTTCCTTACCACTGGACATACTATCCGCAATATCAAATACCGTGGGATAGGTGGCCAAATGTTCTTTGACTTTATCAGCCACCATTTCCAACTCTTTGAACGAATTGCCAGCGAGCTGAATATTGATAGGATCGCCAAAACGAAAAGCCTCAGCTCGAAATGTGAGTGACTCAGCACCGGACACATTGCCAACACGCTGCCGCCATTCCCTGGTGAGCGATGAGGCAGAAACACCAAACTGGTCGAGAACATCCGGATTGGTATCAACATAAATAGTTCCTTCATTGATATTGCCCCCTCTCCCTCCTGTAATTGCCATTACATGAGCAATACCAGACTCGCCCTCATCGTTAGTATATTTTGTTCTCAGCGCCTCAATCTCGCCGGCAATACGCTGCACATGTTTATCGGTAACGTTAAACGGAGTTCCTACAGGCATTTGCAAGCTGGTGCGAATCGTATCTGCTGGAATACGCGGAAAAGTTGTATATTGAATCCACCCCTTTGTCACCAATACCAACATCAGCACCAGCATGCCCACAAACGTTAAAAATACACTGTACCGATAATCGAGCACCCGGTTAAGCATCGGGCGATAATATTTTACCACTGCGCTTTCGAAGCGATTGGCAAATCTATTTTGCCAACGACTAAAGCCGGTAATGTCGTTTTCCTTTTTCGGTTTCAGATGTTTAAGATGTGCTGGCAGTACAAATTTTGACTCAATTAATGAAAAAATCAGTACCGGTATGGCTACCGCAGGAATAGCAACCATCAAGGTGGCCATTCGACCTTCCAAAAATACCATAGGCAAAAACGCGCAGATAGTCGTAAGCACACCGAAAGTCACCGGTATCGCCACCCGCTGTGCTCCCTGAATAGCAGCTTCAAGCCCGGTAACTGCGGTGCGTTGATGAGCATAAATACTTTCGCCGGTAACGATGGCATCATCCACCACTAGACCAAGCACCAAAATAAAACCGTAAAGGCTGATAAGATTAACCGAAACCCCCAAGGATACGAGCACCATAAATGATGCAACAAAGGAAATAGGAATACCCACAAACACCCATGCCGCTACCGCTGGCCGCAGAAACAGTGCCAGCAATAGAAATACCAATATGCCACCAGATATCATATTCCAAATTAGTGTACTGAGGCGGTCTTTCAGACTTTCTGAGTCATCATCCCAGTAAAACAGGCGCATACCAGCCGGCAAGCTCGCTTGCGCTTGATTGACGTAGTCTTTCACCTCATTGGCAACATCAATGGCGCTTTGATCACCCACTCGGTAAACGCGAATCATAATGGCATTATTGCCATCGAAGTCAGCGACCACGTTATCTTCTTCAAAACCATCTTTAACATTAGCCAAATCACCCAACGTTAAAAATGTACCGTCTTTATTGGTTTTTAAAACAATATTTTCAAAATCATGCTGGTAGTAAGCCTGGCCTTTCGAACGCAGCAACACATCACCACCAGAACTGCGAAGATTGCCTGCTGAGATATCCTGCGAGCTACTATTGATAGCCTTGGCCACGTCGTTGAGTGTTAACCCAAACTGACGCAAACGGTCTTGAGAAATCTCAATACCAATTTCAAAATTGGGTGCAAAACTGAGATCTGCGCGGGTAATATTTGGCAGCCGGAGTATATTTTCTTTTACCGATTCAGCGTAACGACGTACTTCGTCTTCATCCGCTTCACCATTGATGATCACATTGATCACCGAAAACTCACGTTGAGCAAGGCTTACTACAGGTTTTTCCGCCTCAACGGGAAAGGTATTAATGCTATCAACGCGACTTTTAATATCTGCCAGGAGGTCACGTGGATCATAGCTTTCATCAACTTCAATAGTAACTGATGTCCGCCCTTCCGATGAAGAGCTGGTAATTTTTTCAACACCTTCCAAATCTGCTATTGATTCTTCTATGCGCTGAGCAACACCCTGCTCCATATCTTCCGGCGTCGCGCCCCGCAGCGCTACCGATACCGACACTGTATTTGGGTCAGTAGCAGGGAAGGTTTCAATACGCGCACCGAATTTAAAGGCAAGAATACCGCCCAGAATTAATGCGACCATTAACAAGTTGGCCGCCACATCGTTTTTAGCAAACCAGGAGATCATAAGCAGTCTTCGGCAATTTAGTAGATATGGAAATCAGACAATAATGCTTGCTGGGCTAATAACGTGAGGCTGACACGATCACGGGCGTACCAGAATTCACCTGCCCTAAAGGAGTTAATACCAGCTCATCATTTTCTTTCAAGCCGGACTTTATCAGAACATTGTCCTCGCCCTGCCAACCAATTTCGATTTGTTTACGTTGCAGCTTTGCATTCTCTACCACATAAGCAAAACGTCCTTGATAAATTGCATCGCCGGGAATAACAATGGCGCTGTCCAGCAGCTTACCTTGAATATCTGCAATAACATATTGGCCAACCCTCATACGCGTTTCTGGTACGTGGGCATCACCTGCGACGATTTCAGCCACTACGTGTAATTGACGAGACTCAGCATCGACCTCACCCTCGGTACGCACAATATGGCCATTCCATTGATCATTCGGATTTAAGCCGGATGAGAGTGTCACTTCAGGCAAGTCTTGAGTTACCTGTTCACCGTCAACGTATTGTTCTGGCAATGTTAAGTAGGGCAAATCTGTATTACGTATAGGCAACCTGACTTCCATCACGGTTGTGGAATAAATATCCGCTATGGCAGTACCACTGCTAACCAGTTGCCCCACATCAACATGCGTATCTAATACACGGCCATCATAGGGCGCGTAAATTTCGGTTCGGGCAAGATTAAGCTTTGCTTTTTCAAGGCTTGCTTGAGCGGCTAATACGGCGGCTTCCGCTGCCTGCAACTGTGGTTTGCGCAAGACCAAATTCGACGCGGAGCCTTTATTGCCAGACAAACGCCAATTTTTTAACGCCTGCTCACCCTCCGCTTTTTCGGTTTCCAACGCTTGCAAAGCATCCATCAGTTGAGCTTGCGCGATATCCACGTCGGCCTGTAAATCGGCTTTTTCGATCTGCAATAACTTATCGCCTTGATTAAATAAGGCTCCTTTCTTGAAAGCTGGGCTCACCGCAATAATTTTTCCGCTCACTTGTGCTGCAATACTGCTCTTCGTGCGAGGAGAAACCATGCCGTAACTTTTGATATGCACATCAAATTTCTGTGGTTTAAGCACTATTGTTTCAACAGAAAGTGCAGGAGGAGGTTCAGGAAGCCGGAACTCTGATTTCGGTCGGAATACAGAAAACAGGGTAATTAACCCAACGAAAACACCTACAACAATAACAGGTAACAAGCGCTTCAAGCGTACTTTGGTTTTCACTGGTAGTTTTTCCGCACTGGTCATGCTGTTGCTCTATTGGCTATAAATTAAGCTGGCCCGAAATGCACAACGGTCAGCGATTTCATCTAGTGCGCAATCATAACGACAAAATGTGTAAACAATAGGTAAAGACCTATGTATTAATTACACTCTCTACCCCAATTACCACTCGTAGCCGGGTATGGAAAATTAAAATTGTAATGCCTGGCCGTCTACCACTGCCATGGTCAAGCGCGAAATACAGGTGAGTTTGCCGTCGTCATTGTAGATTTTTATCTCCCACACTTGCGAGCGACTACCCGCATGCAGCACCTGCGCTTTCGCCGTCACATGCCCCTTCGCAGCACTTCGCACATGATTAGCGTTCACTTCCTGGCCAACACAGTATTGTTTTTCTGGGTCAACCAGTAGATTGGCACCGATGCTGCCCAGAGTTTCAGCCAATAACACATTGGCTCCGCCATGCACAATACCCATGGTTTGAACCGTTTTTTCGGTAACGGGCATGGTACCTATGAGGTAGTCATCACCTATTTCTGTGACGATGATGCCCATATGACCTGCTGCATTGCCGGGTATATGCTGATTAACTTGCGCTAATGTATAAGGTTTAAACCAAATAGATTTACTTACTGTCACTGCTGTTACCTGCTTGAGAATCGTCAAAAAACCGCTTAATAGCGTCTTGTTCCCACATGGCGTCCTGATACCCCAGTTCAATCAGCTCTTGGCAGAAAGATTTGGCAAATAGCAGGTAGCTGGCAGCGGCAGCACCACCGCCGCGGGAAGTGGAGCCTGTAGAGCGCAGCATCATACGCATCGAGGGCGGCAGATACCGAATTTTACGCCCAGCGATACGGTCAAGCTCTTTAGATGGGGAAATAGCCAGGCACTCAACCGGCCGCAACGGCAACTCTGACTTCTCACGAATATCCTCTGGAATCAGGGTAAGCAGTTGATTTACCCGCTCAAGATGTTCGAGGTCGCCTTCAAGCGAATCAATAAAGGCACTGTTAAACAGATGGCCCACCACCTGCCCCATTGAGGGCGAGTGCTTTACCAGGCGGCGCTTACCCCAATGAATAGGGTTGCGGTTACCACTCACCCCAATCACGAACACTTTATGGGCTCCAAGATGCAGTGCCGGACTGATAGGCGCCAGCTGGCGAACGGCACCATCACCAAAATACTCGCGATTGATTTTGATCGGAGGAAACAATGTGGGAATGGCAGATGAGGCCATTAAATGATCAACCGAAAGCTTGCTCGGCATACCTACGCGGCGGTAACGCCGCCAGCCAGCCAGACTGGGATCGGCCTGAAAGAACGCAACTGACTCGCCCGAGGCATAGCCCATGGCCGTTACCGAGACGGCCTTAAGCCAACCCGACTCGATCAAACGGTCTATTTGACTGAAATCGATATGCTCTTCGAGAAACCCCCGTAGCGGTGAATTATCCAGCAATGCCAAGGGCATGGAGTCTGCCACGCCCTGGTTAAACAACGAACGGGTAACCCGAAAGGCACTTTTAGCAATATCGCGCCAGCCTGATTTAAAAATGCGATGGATATCAATGTTTTGCCAGATATCTTGCAGATTGCTGACAGCACCATCGAAACCACCATCATGAGTAGCCAACGACAAGGCATTAATGGCACCTGCAGAGGTGCCACAAATAATGGGAAAAGGATTTTCAGCAGGATTAGGCAACAACTCTTTCAGCGCCATTAACACGCCAACCTGGTACGATGCACGGGCCCCACCACCAGATAAAATTAACGCGTTGCTCATGCTCCCCCTTATATTCGCTCAGTACGAAACACTTACGTGATGGCCTTAACCTGAAGTGTCATGCCTTTGGCTCCAGTGACCGCTACCTTAGCACCCTCGGGCAAGTCTTGTGTACATTCCACTGCCCAAAAGGCATCTTGTATCTGCACTTTACCGCGCCCGTTATTGATTGCCTCAATCACGGTAGCGCGCTGCCCAATAAGCGTAGCCGCACGATTATTCAACAGCGGTTGATCGGTTGCCTGATTAAAACTGCGAAAATAACGCCAGTAGGCAACGGTGCAGATTACCGACAAAGCAGCAAACAGCGTAAACTGCCACTGCCAGCTTAAGTCAGGCAGTATTACCATCAATAACGAGACAACAATGGCAGCAATGCCCATACCCAGCAAAAAGCCGGCAGCGCCAAGCACTTCCAGCAACAGCAGCACAATGCCTGCCGATAACCAATGCCACGCTTCCAAACTAACCAGTAAACTGTTCATCTAAACTCCGCCGCCCTTAACCAGGCGATTTGGCTGACTTGATCAGCTCGTTAATGCCATCAATAGCACCAATCACCCCGGAAGCCTCCAACGGCATTAAAATGACTTTGCTGTTATCTGCCGAAGCCAATTCGCCCAGAGCATCAATGTATTTTTGCGCTACAAAGTAATTAATCGCCTGCGCATTACCCTTGGCAATAGCCTCACTCACCAAAGACGTTGCCTTTGCTTCCGCCTCGGCTTCACGTTCACGGGCTTCTGCCTCCAGAAAAGCCGACTCCCGCTCACCTTGCGCTTTAAGAATTTGAGATTCTTTTTCGCCTTGTGCCACGGCGATAGCTGCCTGCCGCTCGCCTTCCGCGCGTAAAATTTGCGCGCGTTTTTCTCGCTCGGCCTTCATTTGATTGGCCATGGCATCCACCAAATCGCGTGGCGGAGTAATATCTTTAATTTCAATACGGGTAACTTTTACGCCCCACGGGTTGGTTGCTTCGTCAACTTTATGCAGCAACGCCGTATTAATCGCATCGCGGTTTGACAACATGGCATCCAGCTCCATAGAGCCAAGCACCGCTCGAATATTAGTCATCACCAGATTTTGCATGGCACGTGGCAGGTCGTTAACCTCGTACGACGATTTTACCGTATCGATAACTTGAAAAAAGCAAACTGCATCGGTGGTCACCATGGCGTTATCAGCACTGATGACCTCTTGCGGCATCACGTCGAGCACTTGTTCCATCACAATCTGTCGACGCCCAATGGCATCAACAAACGGAATAATGATATGCAGCCCTGGGTGCAGCAAACGTGAATATTTACCAAAGCGTTCTACCGTCCATTCATGCCCTTGAGGAACACTTTTTACCCCCATTAATATCAGTGCAACTGCAAACACTGCAAAAATAATGACTGCTGAATCTAAACCAAACATAGGTATATATCCTGTAAGAAATAGGGAAATAAAAGGTTATTGACCGCGCAATGCCTTGCGCAGCACTTTACCAACATTAGACTTGGGCAGGTCGTCGACAAACTCTACATAATGCGGCCGTTTGTAACCGGTTAACTGCTCACGGCAATATTGTTTTACTTCGGTTTCGGTCAACGAAGGGTCATTCTTCACAATAAACAATTTAACAGCTTCACCAGTATTCGCGTCAGATACGCCCACGGCAGCCACTTCGTGGATTTTAGGATGAAGATTAAGTATATCTTCAATTTCATTCGGATATACATTAAAACCAGACACCAAAATCATATCTTTGATGCGATCAACAATACGAATGTAGCCGTCTTCTTGAATAACAGCGACATCACCGGTATGTAGCCAACCGTTTGTATCAATAATTTCTGCAGTGGCCTCTGGCCGCTGCCAATAGCCTAGCATTACCTGCGGCCCCTTCACACAAAGCTCGCCAGGCTCGCCCACGGGCAAACTTTCCCCATTACTATTCACTACTTTTACTTGTGTATCCCGAACCGGCAACCCAACGGTACCCGGCTGAATAGCCTCTGGTGGGTTACAACTCACCACTGGCGAGGTTTCAGTTAAGCCATAGCCTTCACAAATCCTTACACCAGTTACGTTGTACCACCGTTTTGCCGCCTCTTGCGTTAGCGCCATACCGCCAGAGCAGGTAACCCGTAACGATGACCAATCTATTGCACAAAAGTCTTTGTTACGGGTTAACGCATTAAACAACGTATTCAAACCTATAAACCCGGTAAGGCGTTTGGTTCTAAGTGTTTTAACAAATGCGGAAATATCGCGAGGATTCGGTATTAAAAGGGATTCGTTACCTGTGCGCGCCAACAGCAAACAATGCAAAGTAAACGCATAGATGTGATACAGCGGCAAGGGGGCAACATAAACTTCCTGTGCCGGCCGGAGGTAGTCAGCAATAGCCTCTTGCACCTGCAAACTGTTACACACCAGATTGTTGTGCGTAAGCATGGCGCCTTTGGCAACCCCCGTCGTGCCACCAGTATATTGCAGAACAGCGACATCACCCAGCGCAACAGACTGTTTTCTTTGTTGCAGTGTCGACATATCGCTAACCGCCGCCCCTCGAGAAAGCGCATCACTCAACGATACCTGCTGAGAAAAGTGATAAAGCGGCACCAATTTTTTAATATGCCGCGCAACGAAGTTAATCATCTGCTTTCTGGGAAAACCATGCAGATCCGCAATATCAGTCACAATGACTGATTCAACTGCCGTATCACCAACAACCTGGTTGGCCACTGTGGCAACATTCGATAGCACCACCAGTGCTTTTGCACCCGAATCATTCAACTGATGGGTTAATTCCCTTTGTGTATAAAGCGGATTGGTATTAACCACCACCAACCCCGCTTTGATTGCACCGAATACCACCACCGGGTATTGCAATATATTGGGCAACTGCACGGCAATACGATCACCGGGCTTTAACGAGGAATGGTGCAGCAGATAATTCGCAAACGCGTCGCTCAGCTCACCCAATTGAGCGTAAGTTAATGATTTACCCATACAGGTAAAGACAATGTTTGTAGCAAATTGCGCACAGGCGCCATCAATCAAATCGACAATGGTTTGCTGATTATCCAACCGCTTATCTCCATCTGATATTGTTATTCTCGTTATGGGAGCAAAGCACGCTAATCAAATGCAAAATGCTCTGCATCCAACTCCATGAGGCTATCAACCCCGCTGGCCATAGTCATCGCTAACGCTCGGGTGCGCGGCAGTATTTTGGCAAAATAGAATTTAGCCGTACTGATTTTAGCCTGATAAAACGCCGGGTTGTCACTACCAGCCAACAGCTTTTCAGAAGCTACCTTGGCGGCATTAGCCCAGAAGTATGCCAGCGTTACGTAACCAGAATACATCAGGTAATCCACCGATGCAGCACCCACTTCTTCTGGGTTTTGCATGGCCTTCATGCCAATTTTTTGGGTGAGATCGCCCCATTCCATATTCAGTTGCTGCAAAGGTTCAACCATTTGTTTCAACATAAAGTTATCTGCCTCTGCCTGACAGAACTTATGCACCAGTTTGGTAAATTTTTTCAGCAATTCACCACGACTGCCGAGCACTTTTCGTCCCAGCAAATCCAGCGCCTGAATACCGGTGGTACCTTCGTACAACATGGCGATACGGCTATCGCGAACATTCTGCTCCAACCCCCACTCTTTGATATAACCGTGGCCACCAAAACATTGAACCGCATGGTTAGCAGACTCAAACCCCACCTCAGTTAAAAAGGCCTTGGCAATAGGGGTAATAAAGCTGAGTAAGTCATCGGCATCTTTGCGAACTTTTTCATCTTGGCTGCGCTCAACCAGATCAACTTGCATACTGGCAAAATAAATCAGCATACGGCCGCCTTCGGCAAACGCTTTTTGCGTGAGCAGCATGCGGCGCACATCAGGGTGCACGATAATAGGATCAGCCGGGCCAGAAGGATTTTTAGGGCCAGAGAGTGCGCGCATTTGCAAACGTTCTCTGGCATATTTAAGTGAGTTCTGAAAGCCTAGTTCGGCATGACACAGGCCCTGCAATGCGGTACCCAGGCGCGCCATATTCATAAACGTGAACATGCAGTTGAGCCCCTTATTCGGGGGACCAATCAAGTAGCCTTTGGCACCGTCGAAATTGAGCACACAGGTGGCGTTACCGTGAATACCCATTTTGTGCTCGATAGAACCACAGCTGACCTCATTGCGCTCAGCCAAACTGCCATCGGCATTCACATTCACTTTAGGCACTATAAACAGCGAAATACCCTTGGTGCCCGGAGGGGCATCAGGCAAGCGCGCCAGTACAATATGTACGATGTTTTCCGCCAGATCATGTTCGCCGGCAGAGATAAATATTTTTGTACCGGTCACACTATAAGAGCCGTCGGCATTGGGCTCAGCCTTGGTGCGCAACAATCCAAGGTCAGTACCGCAGTGAGGCTCGGTTAAGCACATGGTGCCGGTCCAAACGCCTTCAATTAATTTGGTGAGGAAGGTTTGCTGCTGCTCTTCTGTGCCGTGGGCATGCAGCGTATTCATGGCACCGTGGGACAAGCCCGGATACATATTCCACGACCAGTTTGCCGTACCACACATTTCGTTAATCACGTTGCCTAACGAGGTAGGTAGCCCCTGCCCGCCATAATCCACACTATGGGTCATGGATGGCCAACCCGCTTCAACATACTGCTGATAGGCTTCTTTGAATCCGGTTGGGGTAAACACGTTGCCATCTTCCCAGCGGCAGCCCTCGCTGTCACCGACGGCATTTAACGGGCTTAACTCGTTTTCGCAGAACTTACTGGCTTCTTCGAGAATGGCATTCACCATATCCGGGGTTGCGTCTTCTCCACCCGGCAAGGTGGCACAGTGGTTTTCATAATTGAGAAGCTCATACAAACAAAATTGCATATCTCGCAGGGGGGCTTTATATTCGGCCATTCCTTGTTCCACCTCTTAGGCTGTTATTAAATTACACAGGCACATTTATACTCGCAACTCCCCGCCTAATATAACCGGTAGGAGTCATTGGTGAGTAGGGCCAGTTCACAGTACACGTTTTACCACACCAACAGACACATTTAGAGTAAGTTTAGCTGGTCTCGACAAATCGACCAGCCACTACCCCCGCTCTTCAGCCAGCTGTTTTCGGTACTCTCCCGGCGTTACGCCTGTCCACTTTTTGAACGCTCGAAAAAAAGCACTGGTGTCATCAAAACCCAATCGCTCAGCAATCATGGTATTGGTGAAATCCGGGCAACTCAGGTAATGAAACGCGGCTTCCATACGGCATTCGTCTTTCAGCTTTTGGAATGAGCTGTCTTCTGCCTGTAACTTACGCCGCAAGGTGGTAACCGATATATTCAGACGCTGTGCCACCTCGTCTGCATTGGGCATGGCAACACTGACATCTTTAGACAAAATGCCTCGCACCCGGTTCTTTATATTTTGCTGAATTGAGTCACTGACCACCAGGTGATAAGGCGCTGTGCGCAAGAACTCCATCAGGGTTTCCTGGTTTTGCACCATGGGGTAGTCTAAAAAGCGCACAGGGAATTCAAAGCCATTAAACGACTGATTGAACAGTACTTTTTGAGGATAGGTTTCTGCCAGTGAAGAGAAGGAAGTCTCGTCACAGGTAAGGTACATGGTCGTAATCGGTATCTCCTGCCCCACCAGCCAGCAGTTCACACGATGCCACATCGACAACAGTGTGCGTATTTGCACAGCACTGGCAGCCTGTGCCAGCTGCTCAAATTCCTCTTCCGAGGTATCGCTAAGCGGTGCCACCGTAATTCGAGCCAGCATCCCCTGTTCCGATAGCCGCTGCTTAATTCTGAAGCCACGACACACTTCAGCAAATGCGGCAAGGCGCAATATTGCTTGACGCAGGTCGTCGCAGTGAAACAGCGTAAGGCACATAAGCCGAAACGAACCAATTTTGACTTTACCGCCGGTAAACATGCCAAAGGTTTCATCTTGGGTAAGCTGCATAACGCGGTTATACAACTGACCGTACTTGAGCGCAGAGAAATAAAGCGCATTGTCGAGCTCTTCCTGAGTAATACCGGCATCAGCAAGTAAACTGGCCCTATCACAACCGTGTTCGGTGGCCGACAGTACCAGCGAGCGCACGTAGTCAATGGGTACCGAGGTATCGTCAATCACTGTCGACATAATCCTTGACCAAAAATTCGTTATGGGTGGTTATCGTTACGCCCACCAATCAACTTCAGTAACCACACGGTGACCAGTGCCAATGCCGCGATAATGATCACAAACCCGATACAAATTGCCAGATACACCAGCACAGTTTCGATGGGAAAATCCCATCCAAATACTGCTAACGCCAAAAAGGCTGCGCCAGACATAAGCCCGACACTTAAAATGGAACCACGACGAAAACGTATTTTGATCAAGCTTTACAACCTCTGTGTTTTACAGCACGCCCGACTCATGGCTCCATTCGCAGCGCACCGTAATTTCACTTTCACCGGGCACATGGAAATCACCGTCGGCTTCCCAGGTAAACGTGTGAGTACCCGATAATTCTGTTTCAAGATGCACCACCGCCGACACCCAATACATTTGACTTAGCAGCTGCTCAAACTGGTTGATCCACTGATCCCACTCGTACTCAACCGCCTTGTAGGAAGCACCAAAGTGCAGTACATCGGTTTGAAACTGTGCATCCAACGAATGGTCCGGCGGCAATGAAAACATTTCCTGTGCTAGAAACGGCCACTCATCTGCCGTGGGTAACGACAACATGGCAGCGCGGTTAATGGCACGACGTTCACGACTCTCGTTAAACACCACGGCGTCTTTGATACAACCATAAACCACCGATTCCTGATCCATAGATCGCTTTGCTCCTGATTAGCAATAACTAAAAAAACCACCAGCCGCTGTTGAGCCGTTTTTCACAGCCCACTAGCTGCGACTGATAACGGCTGGCGCGGGCGGATACTTTACGCGCTACCGCTTTGAGCCACGATTTTTTACTGAAGGTACGGCGGTTAAAACCACCGTGGCCTTCGTGATACGCCAGATACAGGTGATAGGTGTCGTTGAGTTTGACCCCACTCTGCTTATGACTCATCTGGTTGTACCAGCCAATAAAATCGATCGCATCATCAAAGTCGTCGCGGTCTGCACCCCAGTTGCCCGACTTGTCTTTATACCATTGCCAGGTATCTTTCTTCGCCTGCGAAAAACCATAGGCATTGCTTTTTCGCGGCCCAGGAAATATCCACAAAAATTTGGTGCGCGGCGGCTTTGCTTTGGGCTGAAAGCGAGATTCCTGATGCATGATAGCCATCATCGTGGGGATACTTGAGCCCCAGCGTTTCGAGGCATCCTTGGCGTCGTCGTACCAACCGCGCTTCTCATCAAAAATTGAACAGATATTGTCAATATGCCGTGGTGGACTGGTCACACAACCCGCCAGTCCCACCACCAGCAATAGCAGGATAGCGACGCGCAATCCTGCTAACGAAAAACGATCATTTCGACGACTATGATCCTGCAACGTTCACTCCATGCTGGCTGAGGAGTTCGAGCAAACCTTGTTCGTCCATGGTCTCGATCCCCAGCTCTTCGGCTTTTTTGAGTTTTGAGCCAGCCCCCGGCCCTGCTACCACGCAATGGGTTTTTGCCGACACACTACCCGCCACATTGGCGCCCAGATTCAGCAGATAACCTTTCGCCTCATTGCGCGATAGGGTTTCCAGTGTACCGGTTAATACAAAGGTTTGCCCTTGCAATGGTTCTGCCCCCTGCGTAGCCACCGGTGCAGGCCAGTTCACCCCTGCCACTACCAGTTTGTCGAGTTCCTCGCGATTATGATCGATAGAAAAGAACTCCACAATAAAATGGGCCACCACCGGGCCAATATCATTTACCTCGGTTAAAGCAGCCTCATCGGCCTCCATCAGCTTGTCTAAACTGCCGAAATTACGCACCAGATTACGCGCGGTGGCCTCGCCCACTTCACGAATCCCCAACGCATAAATAAACCGTTCTAAGGTAGTGGTTTTACTTTTTTCGATCGCCTCGATCAAATTGGTGGCAGACTTCTCACCCATCCGCTCTAGCAACACCAATTGCTCGGCACGCAAACTGAAGAGATCCGACACATGCTTGATCAGGCCTTCATCCACCAGCTGCTCCACCAGCTTGTCACCCAGCCCATCAATATCCATCGCTTTACGTGAGGCAAAATGTTTAATGGCCTCTTTTGCCTGGGCCGCGCAAATCAAGCCACCACTGCAACGTGCCACCGCCTCGCCAGGCACCGTTTCAACGGGTGAGCCGCAGACTGGGCAAGCCTCAGGAAACACGACCGGCCTGGCATCAGCCGGGCGCTCACTCACAACCACCGATACCACCTGGGGAATCACCTCACCGGCTCGGCGAATCACTACCCTATCGCCAATCTGAACGCCCAAACGCTCGATCTCATCGCGATTATGCAATGTGGCATTTGATACGGTTACCCCACCGACAAACACAGGCTCCAGGCGTGCAACCGGGGTTACCGCGCCAGTTCGGCCTACCTGAAACTCCACGTCACGCAGGGTGGTGGCCATTTCCTGAGCGGGAAATTTATACGCAATGGCCCAGCGGGGGGCCCGCGATACAAACCCCAAGCGATCCTGTAGACGCAGGCTGTTCACCTTGTACACAATGCCATCGATTTCGTAGGGTAAATCATTGCGTATCTCGCCCAAATGCTGGTAATAATCGATACAACCTTGAAGGTTGGTAGCCACACGCATCTGCGAGTTAATGCGAAAGCCCCAGCGATTGAGAGCAGCCAGCATATCACTGTGGCGTTCGGGCAGTTCACCGCCTTCTACCAGGCCTACGCTGTAGGCGCACATTTCCAACGCACGGCTTGCGGTAATTTTGGAATCGAGCTGGCGTAAACTGCCCGCCGCCGCATTACGCGGATTAACAAATACTTTGTCGCCACTTTCACGGGCTTTATCATTCAGTGCCTCAAAACTGGCTTTGGGCATGTAAATTTCGCCACGCACTTCCAGCATAGCGGGATAATCATCGCCCAATAATCGCAGCGGTATTGAGCGCACCGTTTTTACATTTTGCGTAATGTCTTCACCGGTGGTGCCATCGCCACGCGTAGCGCCGCGCACCAGTAATCCATCGCGATATAACAGGCTTACCGCAATGCCATCGAGCTTGGGTTCGCAGGCATATTCGATGTCGTCGGTTGTGTTAAGCCGTTCGCGTATGCGGCGGTTAAACGCCTGCAACTCATCATCGTCAAAGGCATTGTCTAACGACAGCATGGGCATTTCGTGGCTTACCTGGGTAAACGCTGTGAGGGGCGCAGCCCCTACCCGTTGAGTGGGTGAGTCGTCCGAGTAAAACTCTGGATGCTCACTTTCCAGCGCCTGCAGGCGGCGAAACAGGCGGTCATAATCAACGTCGGGTAACTCGGGGTTATCCAATACGTAATATTGATAATTGTGATGGCGCAGTTGCGTTCGTAACTGCTGAATTTCCTGCTCGACAGGGAGGTTCGTGGTTTCGCTGGAGGACAAGGAGAGGCCTTCTTTTTAGTATCAATCAAACGCTATGAATCAAACGATAGAAATACAAAAAGCAAAACCAGCCGATGCGGGCTTGCTTTTAGGGAACATCGCACGCTAGACGCTACCAGGCTTACGCCATCGACAACCGGCGACGCTCAAAGTCTTTAATACGTTGGCGATAGTGCGCCAGGGTTTGCTGAGTAAGCACACTGCGGCTATCGTCTTTTAATTCACCACCCAGGTTACTTGCCAGCGCCTGTGCCGCGCCCGCCATAATATCGAAAGCTGCCAGACTCTCTGCATCGATAGGCAGCGTCATAAACAGGCTGACACCCGGCGTGTAAAAATCATCCATCGACGCCAGATCGAAAATACCCGGCTTAACAATATTGGCAAGACTGAACAGTATTGGGCCACTACCGTCTTCTTCCAAATGCCGATGAAAAATGTTCATGGCACCAAAACGCATGCCACAAGCCAGCAGTTCCTCAAGCAGCGCCGCGCCACGAAATTGGGTACCGGGTTTGGCCATCACGTTGATAACCAGCACCTCTTCTGGATCCATCACCGGCTGTTCTGTTGCAGATTCTTCCGCCTCAGCGGCAGCGTCAATCTCTGCCTGATCATCGGCATAGTCTTCTTCTGAATAGCTTTCTTCCGGATAGTCTTCTTCATACACCTCGTCGTAGCCCTCATCATCGACCTCGTCGTCAACGGTATCATCCGCGTCAGAGGCCGTGTCATAGTCAGGCTCATCATTGAAATCCAGCGCTTCTTCACCCAGTGTTGCATCGGCACCGCGGTCGGAATCCACCTCATCAGAATCGTCTTCAACATATTCACTAAAGGTAGGCTCGCGACGCCCCGATGAATCAGCCAACAACACGTCTTCAATGTCGTCTGGCGACACCGTATGCGTGCTGGGCTCTTCTGCAACGGAATCCATGAGCATGGGCACGCTTTCGTCGAGATTCAATGATTGCTGCTCTGGCTGGGGCCGTGGGCGTGATGATTTGAAATGCTTGCGCTCGCTGGATTTGCGCACCGTGGTATTCACTTCACCCGCTTTATTGGCGTCGCGCTGCCCCACTACACGGGCGCCGCCGTTGGGCAGCTCACTGCCATATACATCGAGATCATCTTTGGTTGTGCCCTGATGCATGCTCAGTGACATTTTTATGCCGTTGCGACGGGCTTGACGCACCCGCCGCAAGCCATCGAGGATCACCGCCACAATCAGAAGAATTATGATGACTGTTAGCCACTCTCTGATAGCAAAGTCCATCTGACTTTTCGCCTCTTTTAAATTTTGTCTCTAATTACCACAAACGCAGCACCGGCACCCTTAACTGGCAGCCAGTTCTGCAGCCTCTTCTACGTCCACTGTTACAAGGCGTGAAACACCGGGTTCATGCATGGTAACACCCAAGAGCTGATGCGCCATTTCCATCGCAATCTTGTTGTGCGTAATGTAAATAAACTGTACCTGGGCTGACATTTCTTCAACCATACGTGCGTAACGCCCCACGTTAGCATCATCCAACGGTGCGTCAACCTCGTCGAGCATACAGAACGGCGCAGGATTCAGCTGGAAGATCGAAAATACCAAGGCAATGGCTGTCAGCGCTTTTTCACCACCTGACAACAAGTGAATGGTGCTGTTACGCTTGCCTGGCGGACGCGCCATAATGGCAATACCGGTATCCAGCAGGTCTTCGCCGGTCAGCTCAAGGTATGCATGGCCACCACCAAACACTTTGGGAAACAGGGTTTGCAGGCCAGTATTCACCTGGTCAAATGTTTCCTTAAAGCGGGTGCGGGTCTCACGATCGATTTTCTTAATCGCGTTTTCCAGGGTTTCCAGCGCCTCATGCAAATCAGCATTCTGGCTGTCGAGGTAATTTTTACGCTCAGATTCGGTTTTATACTCGTCAATAGCGGCCAGGTTAATAGCACCCAGGCGCGAGATACGTGCGGCCAGCTGCTCTAGCTCTTCTTCCAGCGCACGCTCCTGCAAATCCTCTGGCAGTGTCTCGAGCAGGGTTTCCAGCTCAAACTGCTCTTCTTCAAGTTGTTCACGCAGATTCTGGCGCTGTACTTCCAGCGTTTGCGCCTGTAAACGGGCATTTTCCAACTGGCCACGTACGCCCTGTACTTCCTGCTCAATTCGGTTACGGGTTTTCTCTGCTTCACGCAAATCATGCTCTACGGCATCCACTGCAGCCCGCGAACTGGTTAATTCGTTTTCTACCGCGAGGCGTTTTTCCAATAAAGCTTCCAGCTCCAGCTTATGTTCTTCGGCTGGATCCTGGCTTTCGCCCAAGGCATCGAGCAACTGCTGGCGACGGTCCTGCAAACGCTGGGTTTGTTCACTCAAACGGCCAATGGCCATTTTGATGGAGTCGAGTTGGGTTTTAACCGACTGATAACGCATGGCCAACTCGTGGCTGCGGTCTTTGCTGTGCCGGGCCGTCTGCCGGGCCTGGTCGAGCTTGGCCCGAATGTCATCACGACGGCTTAACAATGCCTCGCGCTGGTCGCTGTCGCGCTCCATATGCTCGATGGCTTCCTGCAATACCGTGCGCGATTCAGAGAGTTTCTCTGCCTCTTGCGCCAATTGCTCCTTGGCCTCATTGATTTCTTTGTCCAACCGCTCGCGGCGTTCGATAATCTGCTCAACCCGCACTTTCTTGGCACTGTGCTCAGAATTCACCTCAGCATAGCGTTTACTGGCAGCGTCCGACTCACGACGCAGGCTCTCGCGGCGCTGCTCGTGACTGCGCAGATCTTCACGCAAGGCTTCCAGTGCATCGGCCTCTACTGCCAGCTTTTCTTCCAGTTCAGCAATCGATGCGCTCAGCGTTTCCAGCTCTTTCTTGCGGGCAATCACACCGCTGGCAGCATTTTTGGTTTTCAGTACGCGAACCCAGTTGCCACCCAACCAGATACCATCGCGGGTAACCACCGACTCCTGGCCTTTAAGGCCAGAGCGTACCTGAAGTGCATCAGCCAAGGTTTCTGCCGCATAAATTCCAGCTAAAAACCCATTTAAATTCAATGCACTAGAAATGAAACCTGATAAAATGGGTAAAGTTATTCTGCTATTCTCTGTTGTATCTACCTGGGCCTGGCTATCAAGCAATACCAGTTCGCCCTGCTCCAGCTCACCGAGAAACTGGCTGACACTGTCGAGACCATTGGCACAGACCGCTTGCAACGACGAACCCAATACGGTTTCAACAGCTTTATCCCAACCGGCCGACACTTCGAGCGTTTCGGCAACGCGCTGGGCATCTTGCAATCCTTGTTTTTGCAGCCACGGGCCCAGCGCTTCGTCCTGCTCTGCCATAGCAGCTTGCTGCAATGCCTCAAGCGAGGCGTGACGACCACGCTGAGTTTGTAACTGACTTTTCAACTCATCAGCACGTGAAGCACGCTGCTCACGCTCGTCACTCAAGCGATTAAGGTCGTCACCCAACGACTCCACTTGCAGACGTTTTTCTTCAACTTCTATTCCCAACTCTTCAAGCTGCTCGCCAAGCAGGGCAATTTCTTCTTCTACATCACCTGCAACCTGCCCCTCTTTTTCTTTCTTAAGGCGGTCGATACGGTCCAGCAAGCGCGACTGTACTTGTTCCAAATGCTGAATTTTTGACTGCTCTACTTCGGCACGCTGGCGCGGCTCAGAGGCCGTTTGGTTAAATTGGTCCCACTCGGTTTGCCATACCTGCATGGCCTCTTCTGCCTGCTGTAGCAGTTCGGCGGCTTCAAGTTCGGCTTCTTTGACCATTTCCAGCTCTGGCTCAATTTCCATCAGCTCGGCTTCCCAACCTTGTGCTTTGTCGCTGTCGGTCTGAAAGTGGGCATCAGCCTCTTTGGCTTCCCGGTCGGTTTGTTCAAGATCCATTTGCAGTTGGCGGGTGCGCTCTTGCGCATGCTGAATAGTCTGCTCAATTTTGGCCACATCGGTGCCCAGCGCGTAATAACGGCCCTGCACTTCATTGTAGCGATCACCCAGCTCGGTAAATTGCGTGCGGTACTTCTCAATATTGGTGTCGCGATTAACCTGATCGGTTACTAGCGCCTCTACTTTTAATTCAAGCTCGGTAACCTGACTTTTAATCACCTGCGCTTTTTCATCGAGGCTTTTGTAGCGTAAGGCCTGCAGCTGGGCGCGCGCTTCGCGCTCTTCTTTTTTGTACAGGCTGTATTTTTCGGCTGCTTGCGCCTGCCGCTCCAAGCGACTCAACTGCCGGTCGAGCTCGTCGCGAATATCGGTCAAACGCTCTAGGTTTTCCATGGTGCGGCGCATGCGGTTTTCGGTATCACGACGGCGCTCTTTGTATTTGGATATACCCGCAGCCTCTTCAATATAAACCCGCAGTTCTTCCGGCTTGGCCTCAATCAGGCGTGAAATCATACCCTGTTCGATAATGGCATAACTGCGCGGCCCCAGACCGGTACCCAGAAAAATATCGGTAATATCGCGGCGGCGACACTTGGTACCGTTAAGGTAATAAAAATTCTGTGCGTCGCGAGTCACTTTACGTTTGATGGAAATTTCCGAGAAACTGGCGTATTCACCCAGTAACTTACCGTCACTGTTGTCGAACACCAGTTCGATAGACGCCTGACCAACGGGTTTACGGCCGCCAGAACCATTGAAGATAACGTCTGTCATCGACTCGCCGCGCAGGTTTTTTGCCGACGATTCACCCATTACCCAACGCACCGCATCAATAATATTGGATTTACCACAACCATTAGGGCCAACCACGGCACTCAGGTTGCTGGGAAAGTGTACGGTGGTGGGATCAACAAACGATTTGAACCCCGCAAGTTTAATGCACTTAAGCCGCATAAATTACATTCACTTAGTTCTATAACAAATTGTTTTTGTTGTATTTTTAATAGACAGATCGTGCCATCCTGCAGCACTGCCAAACATCTGCCACCCGTTCAGATAAAAGCCGAATTCTACACACTCCACCGGTGCTTTACACCCAGTTGGCAGCGGGTTTATTACCCTTTGTTAACAACCGGAACAGGGGCAATCAATCACTGCACTTGTGAGGAAATAACCAGCGGCACAGGCCCCGTCAGATCTTTCAGCACAACAGGCCCTTTTGCGGCTTGCCAATCGCCCGGCCTGGTCTGTGGCGAACCATCCTTGGAGACCCGAGCCACCAGCTCAAGTTGCGGCACGGTGGCAATCGTCATACGGGGCATCATGGCCATCGCTTCGGTAAGCGTGATTTGCGTTGGCAGGTCTGCCACGCGAATTTTGGCAATCGCGAGCGGCATTTTGGGACCCTGCCAGGCGCGCGCGTACACAAATACAGTATCGTTGCTGTCTACCGCCACTCCATCCGCCAGTGCCACATTGACCACCACACTGGCCCCGTCGGCATCGACCTGCGACGACTCCTCCGCGCCCTCGGCATTGGCAACAGCCTCACCGGCATCGCCCAGCAGGTTTTTGGCCCGTTCAATACCACTCTTGAGTGCCAATGCACCGGCAGAGTCAGGCCCCATACCAGCAATCGCCCGCTGCCAGAAATCAATCGCCTGAGCGTACTCTTCAGTTTCGAAAGCCCCAATACCCGCCAAGCCCAACGCCGTTACATTTTGTGCATCTTGCTGTAGTGTTTTGCTAACCAGCGCCATTACCGGCTCGGTCACCCGGTTGCCATTCGCCAAAAACAGCGCCTGCGCCTGCTCCGCCATAATCTGCACGGCTTGCGGATCTTGCTTGAGAATTTGTTCGTAAGCCGATACCGCCGCAGGATAGTTTTGCAGCATCATTTCTCTGCGGGCCAACAAATACCAGTTTTGTACATCGTCGGGATGCTTACTCAAATGCTGGCGCAAACGCTGAACATATTCTTGCTGCAGCTCAAGCAGCTTTTTGCCCAACGCTTCAGCATTGGCAGCCCCCTGCTGCTGGGCAGCCCGTGTGTCGTGCCCCAACTGTGATAATTGCTCCTGAATGGCTACCAACGCGATAGCATCGTCAGCCCCCAGCTCGTTGTAGAACATCCAGCTGGAAAGCGGCAACAGCAGCGCCACTACCACCAAAATACCCACCACCAAGCGGCGCGAACGAGGCGTATCGACCCCTTGCCCCGCATTCATGGCGGGCACTTCTTCCAACAGATTGCGATCTAACTCGCCTTTTAGCTGCTCAAACTGCTCGCTATCAATACGGCCATCCGCTTTGGATTGTTCCAGCTCAGTTAAGTGGTCTCGATACAGGGCCACGTTTTCGGCCTGACGATCTACCTCGGCCACCGCTACCTGTCGCGACGTGCGCCACCCCCTTAATAAGGGCCACACCACAAACAATATCCCCAATAGACTCAGTGCGATAAACCCTAAAACCGGCATTGTCATGACTTCGGCTCCTCTGCCGGTGAACCATCACTATTCGCTTTACTAGCCTCCAGCAGCGCGGCTAACCGCGCCTGCTCACTCGCATTAAGGGTTGGCCCCTCACTTGCTGCAGCTTGCTCTGCTCGCGTACGGCGCCGCGCTCGCACCACCAAAATAAGAACCACAACCCCCAAGGCCAACATTGCCAGCGGGCCATACCAAAGCAAATACGTAGACGGCGTTACGCGAGGGTTATAAAGAATGTACTCACCGTAACGCGACACCATAAAGTCGACGATCTCATCATCCGACTTTCCCTCCTCCAGCAAACGGTGCAGTTCGCGACGCAAATCGGCGGCAATAGCCGAATCAGAGCCCGCAAGATTCTGGTTCTGGCACTTAGGGCAGCGCAGCTCATCAATAAAATGCAGGTAGCGCTCACGGGTTTGCTCCGAATCAAACTCGTATACATCGATCGCGGCAACGGCAAATAGCGACTGTATACTCAGCAGCAGCACAGCCACTGAGCAAAGAAGCCGAAGAGAGAACTGGTTGGGGGTAACGCCTTGTGTTTTCATCATTGCAACAACTTGGCCATGCGTGGGAAAAATTCTGGCGATTATATCAGCCTCCCTTAATAAGACCACCTGAACAGGTTTTATACAAACACGTACGCTTTTGAATTTAATAGAAAAAAACATTGACGAGGCAAATTATTTCATTAAGATACGCCCCACCTAGCAAGGGGGTGGTTAGCTCAGCTGGGAGAGCATCGCCCTTACAAGGCGAGGGTCACAGGTTCGATCCCTGTACCACCCACCACTTACTAAATGCTGAACTGTTTAGTAAGTATTTGCGGACCGGTAGTTCAGCTGGTTAGAATGCCG
>JBNKFV010000003.1:0-124679 GCA_050289485.1 Cellvibrionaceae bacterium | reverse complement strand
ACGAATGCCACCGAGCACATGTAGATCGGGAAGGGCTTCCCAGTCCGCGTTCAGGAACACCGCCTTGGTGGTAGCCGGAACCTCATTATGTTCGATGAAATTCAGCGTTGTTAATGTGACACGCTGAGTGTTCTCGCTGCGCTTGTCGAGATAGTAGGCGCCTGTTGTAAAGCTAAAGAGGGATCCAAGGCTGCCGTTCAGTCTCAATTCCTGGCTGACTTGTCGATTACTGATTTCAGAGGCCATCAGCGTCGGAGACAACGGCGAACCGTCTCCAGACGAATACGTGCCGCTGAATTCTCGATAGGCCGTAATCGACGTTAGGCTGAAATCAGATGACAGCGCAATATCCAGATTCACTGAAGTACCCCAAGAGTCGATGGCCGACATGAGCGGCGCTGACCAGGCGCCGGATCCATCACGGGGAGCCGTTTCAAGATAGTTCTCGTAACTGGTGTAGGGGCTGTTGCTGAAAGTATCCTGTGCAAAATTTCCGTAGGGCGAATAACTGATGAAAGGGGATCCGGTTGCCGTTCCATAAGGAATGCCGGCCAGAATGAAAGCGTCGGAGCCCCGACCGGAGGTTGCCGAGCCGGTGTTTATTTGGCCGGGGGCAGCTCGCTGCCCCACATACAACAGAGTACTCGGTCCAACCTCGCTGGTATCCCGTGTGATGTCGGTAGACACATCGAGGGTTACGTCGCTGCTGGGCTCGTAGCGCAACGCCAGGCGCCCTGCCAGATAATCCTTGCCGCCTTCGGTTCCCAGCTGGCACGACCGGGAAGCCGTCAACGCTGACGGAATCGAGGTGCCGGGATGTGTGCAGGCATAGTCATAGCGCTTTACATAGCCGTCCTTGTGAACTGATGCGCCCGACAGGCGGGCGAATAGCTTATCGGGTACCACTGTGAAATCGCTCGCACCCCGGAATTCCAAGCGATTGTAGTCACCATAGGTCGTCTGAAGGTAACCTCCGCCATCCCCATCGGGTTTTTTGGAATAAAGCTTGATGGCACCGCCAATGGAGTTCTGCCCCGCCAGTGTACCCTGTGGCCCGCGCAATATTTCTACGCGCTCAAGGTCAATGAGATTGAGCATCGACCCGTGCATTGTTGGGAGGTAGACGTCGTCTATGTAAAGGCCGACGCCCGGCTCTAGCGCAAAACTCGTGTCGCGCTGACCAACACCACGAATATAGGCAACAACCGCCGGACCAAAGTTTGCGGGCGCCTGGCGCAGAGTGACGTTCGGCGCTTGCTCTCCAATATCAACGATGCCGGTCTGGCCGCGTGCATCCAGCATATCGCCAGTCACTGCTGTAATGGCGACCGGAACGTCCTGCAACCTTTGTGACCGGAACTGCGCGGTGACAGTGACCTCTTCGATGACGTTGTCGTTAGTCTGTGTCGCTTGCTCTTGGGCAATAGCGGCACCTGATGTCAATGCCAATGCGCTGCTGGCTAGCAACGAACATTGGCCTATCCGTGACGTGAATAAGCGGCGGCGAGTATTTTCTTTATTATTCATATTCTTATTTCCTCTGATTGAGCGCTATGCAACCTAAACATTTCTATCGCGGCCCTAATAATCTAGCGCCTTGACAAGAAACATTATCATTATTTCCGAAATAAGCAAAACATTTTCCGAAATATGAAATCCATAAGGGATTGACTGTAGAGTCTTGATTAAGAAGTATTTCTGGTTACGGCTGTATATGGCGAAGAAAGCCTGCCGCTAGCGAAGCCGTCTTTTTCGGGATGGATAGGGGGGGAAGGTTGTGTATAGCGCTGGCATGGGCTTGGGTGTTGAGGCCAAGGAAGGAGCTGATAATGTGATTTAGTTGAGCCTGGCAGCCGGTCTGAACCTGCTAAGTATTGAGGTAATGGAAAAAATGTAACGGCACCCAAGCTACCCCCCATAAAAAAAGCCCTCATCGCGAGGGCTTTTTGTTTGCTAGGTCCTGTTAACACTAATTACCAGGCCGTTAAGCAGCCACACCAAACACAAGCCCTACGCCCGCCGTCAACGCCATGGCCAACGCACCCCAAAAGGTTACTCTCAGCGCTGCTTTTATTAACGGCGCCCCACCGGCCCGTGCGGCAATGGCGCCGAGCAAGGCGAGAAACACTAACGACAACAGCGCTACCCAGATAATCACTTGCGTTACCGGCACGCACCACGCCACCACTAACGGCAATAACGCACCTACTGTAAACGTAGCTGCCGAAGATAACGCAGCCTGCACCGGCCGTGCTTCACCGGTTTCGGTAATGCCAATTTCATCGCGGGCATGGGCAGCCAGTGCATCGTGAGCCATTAGCTGTTCGGCTACCTCGCGGGCCAGCGCTGGAGTTAAACCACGCCCTTCATAAATATCAGCCAGCTCGGCTTTTTCGGCCTCAATATCTTCATCGAGGGATTGCTGCTCTAACGCCAAGTCAGCTTTTTCTGTATCCGCCTGCGAACTGACCGACACATACTCACCCGCCGCCATCGACATGGCACCGGCCACCAAGCCAGCAAGCCCAGCCAACGCAATCTCGCTCTGTGCTGCATTGGCAGCCGCAAAACCAATAATCAAACTGCTGGTAGATACAATGCCGTCGTTAGCGCCCAACACCGCGGCGCGTAACCAACCAGTGCGATGTGAGCGATGCATTTCGTGGTGGGTCATAGGCTTATCCTGCACAAGAGTGACAACAATAAACCTTTATTATTTGACGGATATGGCACGATGTCTATGCGCAAAAGTTTCTCCGCTATCATTTTAGGGAACTATCCAGACATAACACATACTCAACACTGATCAGCCACTACATAACACAACACACAAAAGACCAGGGTAGCGTATATTCATTCCAATTAATGTCATTACGGTACCGTAATATTCACGTTTTGCTGTAACCATTGCTGGTATTGGCCCATATCCACTGCGTCTCGTTGACTGCCATTGCGGCTTTCGTTAATCATAGAGGAAAGATTCGGAAACTGGACGGCCGTTTTCATACGCTCTGACAGATCCACGGCGGACCATTGTTCACACTGCCCCCGGCGTCTCAGCGTGCATTTGCGCGTCGTTAAGGGCGGGAACGGGTCATTGGGGTAGTAGATGGAACGATCACCGTTATTAGGATGAAAAAACTACAAATACAAGTAGATATTACAACGAAAATCCGCTTCCGTAGCAGTATCTAAATACTTCGGCCTGCGGTATTTATCGACCAACCCGGCTTGAAGATCTTTTGCTTTTTGATCACGGTAGGCGTTTAGCTCTTGCATATTTTCTTCAATCGACGCTTTGGTTTCTTCATCATAGTAATGCTCAAAAATATAACCGCCACAATCTTCAGAGCCTTGGCCGTTTGCGTGCTCTCGCTTCATTATCCATGACAACGCCAATTCGTCATTGGGTAGAATGCTCACATAAATTGCGCCCCAAAAGCCATTAGGGACGGCAGCCCTTACATCAATTTTTTTTTCTATCCAGTTGCTATCTGGTGTCTTTTTCCAGCGCACTTCCAGGTACTCAAGCGTTGATGATAAATCCGCAGTATGCAGGCCACTATATTCCCGAGGTAAAAAAGGATTATCGGGGTCAGTTGTCTGATAAACCGGCTCATTTTTTTGATTCAACATGAAAGGCAGGTACACATCCGATGTACTATCGTTATGAATAGAAAAACTATAATAATGGGTCGCTAACGTTGTGCAGCTGCCACTACACAACGCCATAAATAAAACACCAAGGAGGCGTATTTTCATCTTACCTGTTTCCATTAGTCTACAGTGATGTTCACGTTTTGTTGTAACCACTGCCGATACTGATTCATATCCACCGTACCGCGCTGGCTTCCATTAGCGCCTTCGTTAATCATAGAAGAAAGATCTGGAAACTGAGGTGCTGTGCGCATTCTCTCTGCTGGATTGAATGCGGACCATTGTACACACTTGCCTTTATACCGACGCTCGCACTGTCTGCCACTTTTGTTAAAGGGGTCATTTGGATAAAAAATAGCTCGGTCCGAGTTAAGCCAGTCACTAGCCAGTTTTCGCTCGTCGTGAATCACCGGATTACGGACTCTTTGGTGTTCTGCCTTTAAGGAACCAAGATTAACGCCTGCATTCACCGCTTGCTGATACATCCATTGCAGGGCCACATCGGATAAGTCGCTATCTGCATAACCGCCGCCAATATCAGAATGTGCGCCGATAAACCCTTGCTCTACCACATTGCCCGAAGTGATGGACGCCCCAGCTACTGGCGATACCGATGATAAGGGGAATAACGGCCGATGCTCATTTAAGGCAACCGCTTGCGCTACCTGCCCTATACGTGGATCAAGGGTAAAATCATACCCAATATTAGTGCTGTTACCGGCAATACCCATTGAGCCCACTGTATCGAACAACCCCATAAAGCGGATATTAAGAGAATTGCACTGGGTTACCTGATTGCCCCAATAATTATTGTCGATACGCTCGAACACATCATTAGCAAACTCCCGCGCGGCGGCGGCCCCACGGCTAAAACCGACAATATCGATCACGCGGTCCCAAGAATTATCGTTTAGCAACGTATCAAGTTGATCTAACGCATCGTTAATACGTTGTCTGGAACCCAAACCAGTCGCGCCACCCACAACATAGTCAACCCAGCCCGCAGTACCAACACCGGCTCTGTAGAAGTAATCATCTTTTGAATAGCCCGCTTTGTAATAGTCTCTAAACAGCGCCACATTGGTGACGGCATTGGCATTAAATCCACCCAGTTTTTCTGAATCATTTCCCGTGCCATCAAACGCAAATAAAAACAGGCCCCAGGGGTCGGTATTGGCCACCGGGTTAGCCATGGCATAGGCATACGTGTTGACGCCCCCCATCAGCCCAATGGGGTCACTCTGGGTATAACGGCCGGTTTCCGGGTTGTAGTAGCGGTGGACGTTGTAGTGCAGGCCGCTTTCTGCGTCGAAGTACTGCCCGGCAAAACGCAGGTTGAGCGTGGTGAGCGTGCCATCGCCGTCGGGGTCTTCATCAGGCAGGCCCACACCAAAGGCATCACTCTGCCACTGCCAGACCACGGTGTGGTTGGCATCAGTGGCCAGCCGCGGGGTATTGAGGTGATCCGTATGCAGGTAGGTGATGGTCGGAGGCTGGTCACCGTTTTCTTCGACCATGGCCACTGGGTGGCGTTGCCACCACAGGTAATAGCGGCTGGCTTGTATGCCGTATTCCGGGCTCCACAGCGTTTCGCCCAGGAGCCGGCCGTCCTGGGTATAGTGAAACACGGTATGTTGTAATCCCTGCGCGGTGATGGCAAGTTTATGTACCCGCTGCCCCAGGCTGTTGTAAGCGTAGGTGGCACTGAGTTGCTGGCTGCTATACACCGCCACCAGTTGATTGGTTTGGTTATACACGTAACGGCGATCGCGCTGAGGATGCAGCTCCATCAGGGTATTGCCGTTGTCGCTCACTAACAGCTGAGTATGGCCGAAGCGTTGCAGATGGCTGTTTTCTGCCGCGTAGTCTGCCCCCAGATCCACTGACTGGTCCTTCAGGGTGAACCGTTGTTTGAGGCGATTGCCCACGGCGTCGTAACGGTAAGCGCGGGTTGGGTAGGCCGCATCCTCTCCCCCTTCAGCCACTAAGCGGGCCAAGGCGTCGTAGCGATAGCGGGTGCTGAATTCTGTTGCACTGGCGAGGGTATCTATTTGCTCAATCTGGTTACGTTGATCGTACTGGTACTGTTGCGACCACAGGGGTGTTTTTTGTTGTCCGTGTGTGAGCTGCTGGGTGCGTAGGCGGCCGTTACGGTCATAGGTTTGTTGGTAGGCAAGACCATTGCCATAGCGCCAGGTGGCGGGGGTGTGGCCCAGCGCATAAGCCACATCATCAATCACCGTTTGCCTGCCCTGTGGGCTGTGGTAGTTGATACCGCTGATGCGCCCGTCGTCGTACTCGAATTGTTGCCGAGCCCCATTAGGCAATTGTATGTGATCCAGCAACCCGTGTTTCGTGTAGTGGTAGCCCACACTAAACACGGTGGTTTGGCCATTGAGTGTAAAGCGGCGGGTGTCGTTGATCAGACGGCCCAGTGGATCATAGGTGTAGTCGGTGGTGCCACTAGCGTCGCTGATGTGCGTAAGCTGGCCAATGCCTTGGCCATGTGCAGCATCGGTGCTGTCGTAGGTGTAGGTCACATCATGGCCGTGACCGGGGTAGTCAATCATCGTTAAACGATTGGCAAGGTCATAGCGATAGGCGGTGGCCTGCGTACTGGCCTGGGCAGCATCGAGGGTAGGCCCACCCTGCGTTTGTATTTTATTGCCCGCGCTGTCGTAGTGGTGAATCAATACCCCGGTGTCGGGGCTCTGCAGCATGATCACGTCGCCAAAACCGTTGTAGGCAAAGCGGGTAATGTTGCCTTCGGCATCGGTGACCTGGGCGATCTGGCCTTGCAGGCTGTAGTCGATGTGGGTGCTGCCCTGTAACGCATCCAGGGTGTGGGTGAGGCGGTGCAGCGCGTCGTACTGGTGTTGCGTGGGCTGGTCGTTACCCTGCTCCTGAAGGCTGCGCAATTGCCCGACTTTGTTGTAACGAATCGCCGTTTGTTGGCCATACTGGCCCAAGACTGCCAGTACGCGCCCGAGGGAATCCATTTGTCGATCAAACTGCCGCACCGGTAAGCCGTTGCGGTCGTACACCGTTTGCGCCCGCCACTGGCCACTGACCGGCGAGGGGGTGATGCGCAGGGTGTCGCCCCAGTGGTTGGTCACTTCAGTTAACTGGCGGGCAGCGTTGTAGGTGAAGTGCTGGCGGCTGCCATCGGCCTGTGTCAGCTGGGTGAGCAGACCGTTACGGTCGATATCGACGTCGATCGTTTCGGTCAGGTCGCCGGCCTCTCGGGTGAGGGTGTCGAGGTGGCCGTGGCGGTCGTAAGTCAACTGCAGGTGAATGCCGTTCGCCAGGATGGCCTCAATGGGATTACCCTGGGCGTTGTAGTGGCGGATGTGGGTGGTCTGCCCCAGGGGGTTGGTGATGTGGGTGAGCAGGCCCTGGGGATTGAACTGGTAGGTGGTGATGTCGTCTTGCCCGTTGGCCCGTGGCTCACGGGGGCCGTTGACGCGGAGTTGTTGTGGTTGTTGGGTGTCAGGGTTCAGCGTGTAGCTGTAGGTCCAGGTGCGCTGGGTGCCCTGGGTGGCATAGGGTTCGGTCTGCGGACTCAGGTCGGTGGCGGTGTGGGTTCGCAAGCGCCCGTGGGGGTCGTAGGCATAGTCATTGACGAGGTAGGCCTGCCAGTGGCCCTGGTGGTAGCGGCGGTAGTGTACCTGTGTGGCCAGGGGCAAGTCGGGGTGCCAGGTGGTGTCGGTGCGCAAGGCGCCGTCGCTGGGCTGCCAGGTGTTATCGTTGCGTACCAGCCCTTGGGTGTGTTGGGTGATCAGGCCACGGGCATTGCGGGCAAACTGCTGGCCGCTGCCTTCGGCGTCGACGGTAAAGGCCAGAAAGCCTTGTGGGTTATAGGTCAGGTCGACCCCGGTGGCAGGACAGGAGGGGGTGGCATCACCCTCGATACGCACCACTCGTCGGTAGCCGGGCCGGGCGGGTTCCAGCGTGTAGTGGGTGGACAAGCCGGCGGCATTCACCAGACTGACAGTGCCGTCGGCCTGGTAGGTGATGGTCAGCTGCTCTACCCCCTCGCCGTGGTGGCTCAGGGTGGCGCGCCCCAGGTCGTCGTAGCCCCAGGTGGCATAACGCTGCCCTTGTGCATCGGTGATGCCGGTGAGGCTATGCGGGAGACCGGGAGCCTCGTAATGATAGGTGGTACTGGCATGGGTGAACGCACTGAGCAGCTGTGACCACCACCCGGTCTGCGTGCGCTGATAACGGGCCAGATTGCCGTAGTCGTCATAGGCAAAGCGGATGAGTTCTTGCGAGGGCAAGGTGACGTGGCGTACGCGGCCGTGTTGCACCGCGAAGGTGATGGCACGACCCCGGCTGTCGGCCACCTGGGTCAACTGGCCGTTGGTGTAGGTTAACGTGTGCACCACGCCACTGGGGTAGTCGATCTGCTGTAAGCGCCCTTCGGGCGTGTAGGTCTCGATCGCCCCCTGTACCGTGTGATACCGCCAGCCGGTATCCGTTGCGTCCAAACGATCAGCCACCGCCCCTAAGGGTACCCAGTGCTCCCCTTCCCGGGTATAAAAAAAGGCGCTGCCATCGTCACGCACCATCTGTACCTGATCCGGTTGCGTCTCACTGATCGTCAGCTGACGCTGATAGCTGTGGCGCCAACCATAGCCCAAGGCGGTGCGGTCATTACGTTGGATACTGTTGTAGTAACGGTAGAACACCAGGGGATCAGTGCCGGTGTCGATAAAGTCGGGTTCCCACTGGTATTTATTACCGTTACCGATATCGATGGGGTTGCCGAACAGGGTGTGGGTGGACGCGGCAGAAGCCACCGACGATGACGCCGTGGACGATGAGGAGGAAGACGCCTGACAGGATTGCCCCTGACTCCCCCCGGTGCCACTGCCGCCAGGGTTAACAAACCCACTGCCCGGCCCCACCGGGGAGCGGTTGCCGCCCCACTGGGTACCCGGGAGAAACGGATTGCTGCCGCCGCTGCCTCCGGTGGTGTTGGGTGTGCCAGTGGTACCCGGTGTGCCCGCCGTACCGCTGCTGCTACCGGTCTGCAGCGGGCCAAAGGCCGGGCCGCTGGAGCCGGGCGACGAGGCGGGTGGCGAATACGGGCTGGTTCCCCCCATGGGCGCCAGGCCGGGGGTGGTTTTAGGGTAGAACCAGCCTTGGTAGTAGTTGGAGGCGATCTGGGTGGCCATCTTGCCCACGTGTTCTTTGATGACCGGGGCGTATTGCTGGTAGCCGATAACCCCCACGAGGACGGCGACGGACAAGGGCGGAAGGTATTCTGACAGCGCGGCACCGCGACTGCGGGCACGACGTGAAAGCGAGGTATCGCGGTGTGCTTGGCACCATCCCTGGTAACTCATAACAATATCCTTATCTATTAATACCGTCGCTGCATCCTTACTATTAGTACCGTACTATTAGTCTCGTACTATTAGTCTCGTACTAGTTGGTACCGTAACTGCCTGTACTATAGAGACAGTTTGCAGTTTGGCCGGCAGGCTAACAAAATGCGCCTAACACCAATGTGACATAGTTATCACTTTTGACTACATAGCTTTAGAAGAGTAACCAATTCCATGAACAAACAAACCCAGCTTGAGATCGAAGCCGCGACCTTTCGGCGCCTGTTACAACACCTCGACACCCATAAAGAGGTACAGAATATTGAGCTGATGATTACTGCCGATTTTTGCCGCAACTGCATCAGCAAGTGGTATATGGCAGCGGCAAAAGATAAAGGCATCGATGTAAATTATGACGAAGCCCGCGAAATGGTTTACGGCATGCCGTATAACGATTGGAAAGAACAATATCAAACCGAGGCTACCCCCGAACAAATGGCCGCATTTGAAGCGCGTCAGGCAGCTAAGGCCAAAAAGTAATGCAACTAACAGGCCTATACCTGTACCCGGTAAAGTCACTACCGGGCATTGCTTTAACGGAGGCTTACGCCACCGCGCAGGGCCTCAGTGTCACCATAGCCGACCAGCAAATACGTGACCGGCAATGGATGATTATCAAGCCTAACGGGCAGTTTGTTACCCAGCGACAAATGCCTGGCATGGCGCTGATTAACGTCGCGCTCTCGAACGCGGGTTTGGTATTGAGTAAAGCCGGCCTGCCCGACTGTATTGTTCCCTACACCATGCCAGCCGACGCCAGTGAGGTAGAAGCCGTTGTTTGGCAGGATACCTGCAACACCTGCAGTGAAAGCAACGACGTAAATCAATGGATAACCCAGGCGTTGGGCGCCAAAGAACCATTGCGCCTGGTGAGAATGGCAAATCACAGCTTGCGGCCGCAGTCAAAACCTGAGCTGCTGGGCAAAGATACCCACACGCACTTTGCCGATGCCGCCCCCTACCTGGTGGCCAATCAGGCGAGCCTGAACGCAGTGAACAGTGAATTAAAAGCACTGGGTGAATGCGCTATAGACATGCGCCGCTTTCGCCCTAATCTGGTGATTGACGGTTTACCTGCTTTCGCCGAGCACAATCTTAACGACACTCTGATTCACTATCGGGATGGCAGTGTGCTCTTTCGGCTTTGCTATCCATGTCAACGTTGTGTCATTACCACGATTGATCCAGATACCGCTATACGACACCCAAGGCAACAACCCTTCAAACTGGTTACCCGGCTTAATCCTATGCCAGATAATCCCAAAGCACCGGCGTTTGGCGTAAACGCAACGCTGGTCAGTGATGCCGTTTTGCTACGGGTGTAATGCTAACCAACGCCACCCGTTTGCGGTGGCGTTGGTGACGGCCAACATTACTGCTCAATTGTAAACCGAATACGTTCTCGCACATTGTTACTGGCAACTGGCATCCCATCGGCCATGGCCGGGCGATAGCGCCAGCGCTCTACGGCTTTAATCGCGGCGCTGTCAAACGCACTTTCGGGCTCAGAACGCAGTACGATAATATTTTTGGTGGCCCCGTATTCCGTTACATCAAACTGCAAATCTACATACCCTTCTACACCGCGGGCCAGTAAACGCTGAGGATACACGGGTGGAACCATCACCCGTTTTACCAGGGCACCGCCGGTACTTAGCGTAACTTTTGTTCCACCATCACCACCCGCCATGATGGGTTTTCCAAAGCCCGGGCCTGCTGCGGTAACCATCTTATCAATTTCAGGAGCCTCAAATGGTAACGGCTGTGGCTGTTCTATAGGTGCAGGTGGTTTGACTGGTTTTTCCTCGTATTCGGTTATAATTTCTTTTGGCAAATACACAACATCGTCAATAGTTAAAGGCAATGCGTCATCCGGTGGCATGGCATCGCTAAATACCAATTGATGCATTAGATATAAAAGCGACAACGTTATTAACAAAGCCAAAGGCAATGCACTTAACCAACGAAAATCAGGACGAGAGATAGCTGCGGCGATCATAATCACCCTCCAAAGCGTTTTAATAATGAAAAGAAAGTGCTACCGAGGTAGCTCAGTGGTACAGCGGTTAGTCAGGGGGGCCAGTGGACGCACCGATAATAGAACTACCGGCAATATCCGACGTATTTGCGACAGGCTGGGCATCGTCGTGCGACTGCAGACGAAATAAAAACGTTTCAGCAACACCGTGTACAACCACCGGCTCGCCATTCACGTAAGATGGCACAAACTGGTAATCTACCAACGCGGCCATCACCGCATTTTCAAAATAGCCGGCAGGTTCAGCCTGCGTAACCCGGGCATTCTTGACACGGCCTTGTGCATCAATGGAAAACGTAACGTGCACTTCACCTTCAACACCCTTACGTATGGCTCGCGCCGGATAACGCGGCGTAAACCATTGTTTAGGCAAATAGCCCTGCACAGAAACACCCGCGGTACTCGATATTGCCGGTTTGTCCATCGTTACCGGGCTGGCCACAACCGCCAGTGTTTCCATTTCTTGATAGTGCTGGGGTAATCGTTGGGTTTCAAACGCGGCAGCAGGCAGTGCCACATCAGCCACCGGCAGTGGTTTTTGTGGCAAATAATAACGCACCGTTTCATGTACCTTTTGTTGCGAGTGAGGCTCAATTTTTTCTGAGGCAATCAATACTTCAATATATTGAGAAGACGTTGGCTCATGTATTGGCCGGGTAAAATTCACCGCCAATAGAGGCGTAACCCACAGGGTTAGAATGGCGGCGGTTAACCATACTTCTCGTGCAGGCATCGTTTCACGATTTTGGTAACGGTCGAACAAACGCAGTACCCGCTGATAGTAGCGTGAACCAAAGTAACGTGAACCATAGTACCGTGATCCATTTATCGCATTGGAAGCAGGCAATGAGTGAATAGCGTTATTCGGTGTGGTAGCCAATTGCACCAGCAACTCGGCATATTCCGGGTATTGGTCGCACATATCCACTACACGGTCGTCGCACGCCTGTTCCGCCAGATCATGCGTGCGGCGATACAGCCACCATACCGGTGGCAAAAACCAGAACAGCGCAGCAATGAGTAAAACTATTTGTGCTTTTAACCAATCGTTGCGTTTAACATGCGACAGTTCATGCAGTAACAAGGGTAAAAGCCCATCGCGATCCAGCGCGAGTAATTGCGACGGTATTACCAGGTGATGGCGAGTCACACCCCATACATAGGGGGAATGCCGTTGTGGTGATACCCAAACCCGTAGCGTTTTTTTAATCTGCATGGTGTCGGCAACACGGTTCACCCAATCCTGCACGTCGCTAGCAGCAGGTGTGTAATGGCGTTGCTGCACCCGCAACGCGTAAATACCCAGCGCGCGATAAAACACCACGATAAAAAAGCCAACACTATAAACACTTACAACCGCCATACCCCACGAGGTTTGCAATACATCCAACAACGCTGCCTGAGAAAATGCTCCTGTCGCTAATGGAATATGAACAACACCACCGAACAAACCCACAATGGCGATCACCGGTAAACAGCAAACACAAACAAAGGCGTACAGATAATTTGCCGAAGCAGAATTGGCCGCATCAACGCGCTGCTGAAAGAAAATGCCCGCCAGTAGCACCAGCGGCTTGGCAACAATGGCAATGATCAGGCTGAATACCGTCATACGATGTACCTGCGCGATAGCAATGGATTATTTTGCTTTATCTTGCTTGGCTTTTTTAATTTGCGCTTCGAGCACGGCTAATTCTTCTGCCGACAAATCATGCCCCTGGCTACCCAGTAAAGCCGACACGGCCTTTGCTGCCGAGCCTTCAAAAAATGTTTTCAGCATACGCTGCAAGGCACTCTCTTGCGCTTCTTCCTTAGTGGCTTTTACCGCATAAATATATTTGCCGGCTTCCTGACGATGAGTAATCAGGTCTTTGTCCAGCATACGCGCCAGCAGTGCACGCACAGCAGAGTAGCCGGGGGCATCGGGCATACCGGCCTGCACGTCTTTGGCAGTGGCTTCGCCCTGCTGTAACAGCACATCCACAATTTGTCGCTCGCGGCGACTAAGGTCTTTTAACGAAAGCGGTGGCATCACATACATCCTCAATAATAATGACAAGATGCTAATTTTGTAGCACATGCTAAAAAATTAGCACTTTGGCTAAAAATGTCAAGCCCAAATAGGTATTTATCTGGAAACAATCATTGTCCGGTTAATAACACAGCAAATAAAACCGCCACTGCTTTACCGGCGTAACAAGCTGAGGCAGGCTATCGGCCTTCCATGATTTATCAACAGGAGAACACATTGGCAACGTCCCAGAATAATTCACTGGACATTCAATTAGGCCACGAACATATCAATATTCAGCGTCGCTACGAAGCGCTCGGCGCTTTCAACGACTTTCTTATTGCCATTTGGTTTTTGGTGGCCAGTGTGTTTTTTCTTAACAACTCGCTACAGGAAAATGGCACTTGGTTGTTTATTGTGGGGAGCGCGCAACTTCTCATCAAGCCAACCATCAAGCTGATTAGTCTTGTGCATGTGCAGCAGGTTTATAACCGCAGGCATGGCGAACAACCATAGTCCCGTTAACACCCTGCGACCATTAACACAGTGCTAGGCGGTATGCAGCAAATCGTTTAGGCTATCGGGCTTATCTCTTCTCACCGTTATGAGCTGTTAATTACGCATGAAGTGTTTGATTATTCAAATTCAACCGCAACGCGACACTCGCCACAGTGTCAATGAGCTTGCGGCGTTGAGCCGTACCATTGGCCGCTACCCCGAAGTAGAACCTGACTACGAACACCCTGAGTTTACCAACCTGAATTATTTCACTGAACACCTGCCAACCCTGTGGGCGGAGCTACAGCAAAAGCTGTTTGCCGATAGCCCCTTGAGTAGCTGGCTAAAACAGGTTGCGGTGGTGATATGTGAAGGCGAATATGGCTGGAGTGACGCCCTGTTACTGCAACATTTCGATGCCAGTGAAGAGCTTGATTCACTCTAAGCTCTTAGCGGTATAACCCAATATGGTGCATTTTTGGGTGTTTCAAGGCTGACCGCCACCTGCAGGAGCTAAAATATAGTCTTTAATATAGCCATTCCTCTCGCCCATATGCCGATAATCGGAAGCCTATGCACTGGTCGGCCGGCAAATTGTGCTACTCTAACCGGTCTGTCGTCAATTTCAACGCGAGCATTACTCAATGGATGTATCCGCGATTTATTACACATCGGCCTGTGAGCCTTTCGTCGCACCGTTAACGGCGTTGCTGACCAGCCTTGACACTCCGGCTCAATGGGCGCCTGCCCAATGGAGAGCAATAGCGTCTTTGCAAGAATCCGCAGTGTCTAGCATGGTTATTGTGCACGAAAGTGATATTACCGAGGCAGAATACCCTCTGCTTGCCGGCCGTGACGCCCTTATTTTGCAAAAAAACTGGTGTTTGCAAGATACAGCAAAATGGCTCGCTAAGGGGGCCAGCGATTGTTTGGCTGCCTCAGATACAGAGCGTGTAGCTGCTTGGATTCTTACGCAACAGCGACGACGTGAGATTAGCCGGTTCAACCACGATAGTACGATTTTGCAGTGTATTATTGACGCCATACCTGCACCCATTTTTTACAAGGATGAACAGCACATTTACCGCGGTTGTAATAACGCGTTTAGCCGCTTTATAGGCCGGCCTGCCGAAAAAATCATTAACCACTCCGTGTTTGATATCGCCCCCAGAGAGTTGGCAGAAACTTACTATCAGGCTGATTGTGAACTACTCAAACAAGGAGGGACTCAGCGCTACGAAGCCAAGGTAAAACAATGCGATGGCAGTTTGCGTGATATCGAGTTTCATAAAGCCGTATTTTTTAAACCCAACGGCAACATCGGAGGCCAGGTAGGCGTGATGCTCGATGTTACTGAGCGCAATGAACTCACCAAGCAATTAAAAATCAGCAGTCTCAAAGACCCATTGACGGGCATAGGTAATCGACGTGAGTTTGATACGGTTGCCAAACGGGAATTCATTCAGCACCGCCAGGCTGGAAAACCGTTAAGCTTGCTCGCACTGGATATTGATCATTTCAAAAAAATCAATGACACCCATGGGCATCAAGTGGGCGACGAAGCACTACAGTTTATGGTGAATATTTGCAAAAAAGCCCTGCGCGATGGCGACAGTATTTATCGCGTAGGCGGTGAGGAATTTTATATTCTGCTGCCAAATACCAATCTATCGCAGAGCCGCCTGATTGCCGAACGCATACGAATCACATTACGCGAATCTACGCTTAACGTTACCGACGAGCCGTTGCAGATCACTACCTCAATCGGCATTGCCGAGCTCACCCACCCAACGTCTCTGGAAATACCCCTACGCCAAGCTGACGAGGCACTCTACCGCGCCAAGCGCGAGGGCCGTGACCGAGTGTGCAGTTAAAACGCCATGGAGAAAACAGGCCATCAACCAATGACCTGTTGGCCGAGAGTTACTGAGTAATACTGGCGAAGCGATCAAAATAGTCGGGAAAGGTTTTCGAGGTGCAACCTGGGTCATTAATCGTTACCGTCGCGTTGCCAAATGCTGCCAGCGAAAAACACATCGCCATACGGTGATCGTTATAGGTGTCGATAGCAGCATCGCGTAAGCTGGCAACCGGTGTTACGGCAATATAATCATGCCCTTCCTCTACCTCGGCACCCAGCTTGCGTAGCTCGGTGGCCATGGCAGCTAAGCGATCAGTTTCTTTTACGCGCCAGTTGTAAATATTGCGAATCACCGTGGTACCTTCGGCAAACAAGGCGGTTGTGGCAATGGTCATGGCCGCATCGGGGATATGGTTTAAATCAACATCTACCCCTTTTAACGTGCCGCTGCTGCTTACCTCAATCCAGTTTTCGCTCCAGGTAACCTGCGCGCCCATTTGCTCAAGTACTTCGGCAAACCGAGCATCACCCTGCACCGATGCCGTGCCAGTGCCGTGCACACGTACCGGGCCTTTGCCAATGGCACCAGCTGCCAGAAAATAGCTTGCACTGGAGGCATCACCCTCAACAAACACCTCGCCCGGGCTAACGTAAGTTTGACCGGCAGCAATCTCGAAAGAGGCATAATCATGATTAATCACGTTAACGCCAAAGCGCGCCATTACATCGAGGGTAATGTCGATGTAGGGTTTTGATACCAGATTACCCACCACTTTGATCGTAACCGGCTCGTTAATCAACGGGGCCGCCATTAACAAGGCGGTTAAAAACTGGCTGGAGATACTGCCATCTATTTCTACCGTACCACCGTGCAAGGTTTGCGCATCAATTTTTAACGGTGGGTAACCCTCGTCTTTCAAGTAAGCTACCTTCGCACCAAGGGGCACTAACGCATCAATCAGGTCGCCGATGGGGCGTTCGTACATACGTGGCTCGCCGGTGAGGGTAAAACTACCGTCACCCAAACACAACGCGGCTGTGAGTGGTCGCATCGCTGTGCCCGCATTACCCAAAAACAGGGTTAAATCCTGGCCCGTGGCCAATACACCGCCTTTGCCGGTTAGGGTACAACCGGTACCACCTTCACTCAGGGTATAGTCAACGCCCAGCGCACTGAGTGCTTCAAGCATACGCTTAACATCGTCACTGACCAGCAGGTTCGACAAGGTTGTAGTGCCTTCACTTAAGGCAGCCAACAATAATAAACGGTTTGAAAGGCTTTTTGAGCCGGGAATAGTCACCTCGCCCTCGGCTCGGGTAAGATGTGGCAATACAAGTGAATTCATAGCAAAAGACAGCACCGGATAAATGAAGGGCGCTATTGTAAACCCATCGCCAGCGCCTTTCACCCTTGGAATGTTTTCCACCCGCCTTCTCGTAGAAATGCCATCATCGCTGCTTCCGGACACGGCCGACTGATCCAGTAACCTTGGGCCACATCGCAGTTGTGCTGGCGTAGAAATGCCATTTGTGGCTCAGTCTCCACCCCTTCCGCAATCACCTCAAGCCCCAGCTTACGCCCCAGCGAAATACTGGCTTCAACAATGGCCGCATCGTTAGGGTCAATCAGAAGATCACGAATAAAGGTCTGGTCAATCTTCAAGCTGTTCAACGGAAAGCGCTTGAGGTAGGCCAGTGATGAGTAACCTGTACCAAAGTCATCAATCGCCGTACGCACACCCAGCGCGTGCATCTCCCGCAAGATGTCTGCCGCGCGCTGGGGATCCTGCATCACGATATTTTCAGTAATTTCGAGTTCGAGAATCTGCCGCGGCATGTTGGCTTGATCCAAAATAGCGATAATCTTACTTTTGAAAGCTGGGTCTCGGAACTGTACCGACGAGACATTCACACTGATACGAATACCGGGAAAGCCTGCGGAGCATAACCGGTGATACTGAGCACAAGCCTGGCGAATAATCCATTCGCCCACCGGGTAAATAAGCCCTGACGACTCCAGCAAAGGCACAAACTCAGAGGGCGGCACCAACCCTAGGGTTGAATGATTCCAGCGAATCAATGCTTCCAAGCCGATCACCTGATCCTTTTCGAGATCGATCTGGGGCTGGTAGTAAAGTTCAAACTCGTTATTTTCAAGGGCGTATTGCAGTTGCGCTTCCAGTTCAAGAATTTCGCGCCCGCGAGAATCCATGTCGGCAGCAAAAAACTGATACTGGTTGGCACCCATCGCCTTAGCGCGATACATCGCGATATCGGCGTGACGCAGCAAATCGGCTTCATTCGTGCCATCATCTGGGTATATAGCAATACCGGTTGAAAATGTGACAAACAATTCCTGCGACTGCACCAAGAATGGCTTACTGAACACTCGGTACAATTTACCAAGTACGTTAACCACATCTTCCGAATGATGCAGATCTTCGATAATAATCGTGAATTCGTCACCGCCCAATCTGGCCACCGTATCGCCAGGCCGTAAACACTGGCAAAATGCATCAGCGACCGATTTTAATAATTGATCGCCAGCCGAGTGCCCCATACTGTCGTTAACCCGCTTGAATTTATCCATATCCAAAAACAACAGCGCAACCCGTTTGCCTTTACGTTTTGCGGTTGACAACGACAACTTCAACCGCTCCATTAAATAATAACGGTTTGGCAATTCGGTAAGATTATCGTGGGTGGCACGTCGCTGCAGTTCCGATTCAAATTGCTTACGCTCAGACAGATCACGTGCAATTAACGAGTAGTACGCTATTTTATGATCGTTATCCCTACTGCCTAACACTACCAGTGAAACTGGCACTTCAACACCGTCTATTCGCAACGCCGACTCACCCATCCAACTGCCTTCACGGTACACCTGAGACAATATTTGCGTGTTAAATTGTAGCTGCAATGGATCGGGGAATACTTCTGAAAAATGGCGTTGGGTTACATCCTCTGATTCAGTTAGTCCAAGCAGCGACAAACCCGCTTTATTAAGATAAAGAATGTTGCCTTCAGGTGCGAGAATAACCACCATATCCGGCGTGGCCTCTAAGGTATTGGCAAGGCGCTCCCGAGCTTGTTCTGCCGCGATTCTTGCACTGATGTCGCGGCCAGTCGATACATAGTGGGTGATTTTCCCCTCCTGATCAGGCAGTGGTGTAATCACTTTTTCTTCGTGAAACAGAGAACCGTCTTTGCGCCGGCTCACCAACTGGCCAGAGTATACTTCACCACGACGCAGGGTTGCCCACACATTTTCAACCAACTCGTGAGTATGCCCACCGGCGTAAAAAATAGCCGCCACCTCGCCAATGGCTTCTTCTGCACTATAGCCTGTCATCGACTCAAACGCCGGGTTGACGTACTCAATAACGCCTTTGTCATTGCAGATAAACACACTGTCGGCCGTTTGATTGATCGCCATGGATAACTTACGCAGATTCTCTTCCGCCTTACGCTTTTCTTTACGCAACTCAACATCACGTAATTCACGCTCCAGCGTAGGAATCAAGCGCGCCATGTGTGTTTTCATCACATAATCTTGCGCACCACTGCGAATCGCCTCTACCGCCGCTTCTTCGCCAATAGTGCCAGACACAAATACAAAGGGAACATCACGGTCGACTTGACGCACAACGTCCAGCGCACGCCGTCCGCTAAAGTTGGGCATGGAATAATCAGACAATACAATATCCCACGATTCCTTTAATGCCTCGAGCAGCGAGTCATGGCACCACACTCGCTTTACAAAAGTAGCAACTCCGTTACTTTTCAAAAAATCGGAAAGCAATAAAAAGTCATCTTCATTGTCTTCAACAACAAGAATTTTAAGTGGTGTTTGTTTCTGCAAAGTAGCTAACTGCGACATATAAAAACTCTGGCGTGGGTAATGGTCATATTTTTGGGGGAGCCTCGTTAATTAACAACCAGTACAGCCCCAAACGACCGACTGCCTGTACAAAATCATCAAAATCGACGGGTTTACGAACATAACTATTCGCGCCCAGAGAGTAGCCTTTGACACGGTCTTCCTCTTCATTCGATGACGTTAAAATGACGATCGGCTGTAACCGTGTTACCTCATTGGCACGAATCTGTTTCAGCACCTCAAGACCATCAAGCTTGGGGAGCTTCAAATCCAGCAGAACAACCGCGGGCATATCGGCGATATCCCGGCCTTCGTATTCACCGCGAGCAAACATATAATCCAAAGCTTCAACGCCGTTACGGGCAACCACAATCTGGTTGCCAACGCTATTGGCTTCTAAAGCTTCCAGGGTAAGCAACTCATCATCCGGGTTATCTTCAACCAGTAAAATTACACCTCTTGTCATTCCACACTCCTGCATAAAGTAAAATAAAATGTTGCACCCTGCCCCTCTTCGGCATCTGCCCAGATACGCCCACCATGTTTGTGCACCACTCGCTGCACAGTCGCCAGACCAATACCCGTACCGGGGAATTCATGCGTATCGTGCAGCCGCTGAAAAGCGCCAAACAATTTCTCCGCATAATCCATATTGAACCCTGCACCATTGTCTTTCACGTAATAAACACACTCACTTTTCTCAAGCATGACCCCGACCGTAATCTCCGCATTCTCGGTATGGCCGGTAAACTTATAGGCATTGGACAACAGGTTAGTGAGTGCAACATGCAGAAGGTGGGAATCTGCCTTTACATAAAGATTGTCCATCACGTGCATAGTGACATCACGCTGGGGGTTATCCTGCGATTTAATATCATCAAATATCTCATGAACCATTTTCCCCATATCAACCTCTTCTGATTTAACGTCGTATCGGCTGATGCGGGATAGCATGAGCAGATCGTCAATGAGTTGCGCCATACGTTGTGCACCGGCACGAATACGACTCAACCTATCCACACCCTGCTCGTCCAACACGTCGGCATAATTTCTCAGCAAAGACTGACTAAAACCATCCATAGCGCGTAACGGTGCTCGCAAATCATGTGATACAGAATAGCTAAAAGCCTCCAGCTCACGGTTAAGGTTTTCCAATTCCTGCTGTCGCCCTAATAACACTTGGTTGAGGTTGTTAATTTCCTCTTCCTGGGTTCGGCGCGCACTGATATTTTCAATAATACTGTTTATGTACATACCGCCGTCGCCTTCACGCATGACAATTGCGGTAATGGAGGAAAAAAACTTTTCACCCGAGAGCGTTACCATTTCGGCTTCATAACCATTTACAAGCCCCTTGGCTGCAAGATGATTCATCAAGCTGACCAAATCTTCCTTCTGGGCGAACAACTGAGAAAATGGCACAGCTGCCAAGGTAGCTAACGAATCTGCCTGGAACAAATTGATCATGGTTGGGTTTGCGTCTTGGATTTTATTCTGCGGACCAGACGACAACCTGAATACACTAATAGGGATGTGAGTGACCAGGTGTTTGTAACGCTCCTGCTCCTGGAGGTAAACTTCTTCACGCTTTTTTCTTTCCGTCACATCACGAATAATACTGGTAACATAAAGCTCACCATTGTTGTGCGACGGACTGAGGCTGATTTCCACCGGAAACTCACTACCATCTTTACGCCGGGCAAACAACGCCCGGCTCGCTCCCATGGGCCGGACACTGGGCGCGCGAGTATAGCTGTCGCGCAAGGCAGCGTGATGGCTGCGGGTATTGTCTGGCACCAATATATCCACATTAGCGCCCAACAGTTCTTCGCGGTCGTAGCCAAAGCGGGTAATCACCTCGTCGTTAACCAACTGTATTTCACCACTTTCATCCACTATAACAATGGCATCCGGGGCGCTGTCTAATAAGTTGCGGTATTGCCGCTCACGTTCACGCAGCTGGCTTTCACTTTGTTTACGCAACCGATCTTTAAAACTTAGCGAAAAAACGCTTCCGCTCAACAACAAAACAAATACGATGTAAATAGCAATCAGCTCGCCTATATTGGGCGCAATAAACCCAAAGTAAACGGGCTTTGGAACAATACTGATTAAGATCCAGGTTCGGGCTTTACCACCTTCATCAATGCCTTCCAGACCAAAACGTTGGTAGGAAAAAAAACCATCGTCATTGTTTGCCATACCACTTTTTGATCCGGCGCGAAAATAGGGCCACAAATCAGGATACTTCGCGGGAAAAGAGACCATCTCTCCATCAGAGTACATAAACTGCCATTCCAGCTTTTCCGGCCCTAACAGCCAGTAACCTTCGCTATTGAGTAACCATAATTCACGGTCATTATTGGCATGTATATTTTTGATGCGGGAAAACAAGTCTTCAATTAAATAGTTAAGAATAATCGCACCCATGCGTTTACCGTTACTGTCAAAAATGGCAAGGCCGACTCTCAGCACGGGCTTAATCGGCTGCTCTATTTCACCATACTCTACGTTGAGATCGATGGGCGACATATAAATATCGCCTGGAGACAACCGGGCTACCGTTTCTGCATAATAACGCCCACTTTTGTCTTGTAATTTATTGCCAGGAATCAATACAGGGCCATTGGCGTTATTGTCGACACGAACCACTTCGCGCCCATTAACATCTAACAGTCTGAGCTGGTCGTATTGGGAATAATTTTTTATGAAAGCAACAAAATCTGTTCCAACAGCACGTATACTCTCTGTCGATAAGGTATTCGCCCATTCACGAATACTGCGTTGCTGCCCCAGGTATTTAATATCTTCCGAGCGTTTATGCAGCCCGTCGAGAAAAGTTTTCTCCGCATACTGGACTGTATGCTGTTCCGACAACGCAACCAGATCTTTACGCGAGCTAACGTCAACATAAACCAAAAACCCTACTATGCATGTGAATATAAAAAGTATGGGTAAGAAAATATAAAGGAAGTAAGGGAATGATTGTTGATACGAATTTTCCATAATATTGGCCATGCTCTACCTGATCACTGGTACATCATTGTGTCGTGCATACCAGCCTATGCCGCTGGTCAGCCGTTGACTTGAGTATAGACATAGTTTGGAAAGAGCAAAGGTTTTAAACAACTCTTCGCTCAATGGCACCATAATCATCAGAACAGATATTTGGTGGGCAGGAAAAGCTCTTGTTTAAACAACAAGAGACGACACCGAGTCACAGTGTCGTCAAAAATTTCTCAGACAATCAGTGGGCAGCCTGTTTCAATCGAGAAGGTCAAATTCGCCGCCAGCATTATTATCGCTGTCTTCGTTTTCACTGTCTGATGCCAAACTCAAGGTCATGCCCGACGAAGCACCGGCAGCGCTGGGCGTACCTGACTGTTTATTGAGCTTAAGCCGCAAACGCAGGTTATTAGGCGAGTCGGCATTTTTAATGGCGTCGTCTTCGGTAATGCGGCCTTCTTGCACCAGCTTAAACAGCGCGCCGTCGAAGGTTTGCATACCGAGATTTTCCGACTTTTCCATGATCTCTTTAATACTTTCGAATTCGCCACGCAAAATCATTTCCTGAATGGTTTGCGTGCCGAGCAGAATTTCTACGGCAGCACATCGCTTACCATCAACGGTAGGAATCAGTCGCTGAGAAACAAACGCACGGATATTCATGCCCAGATCCATCAGCAACTGATTGCGGCGCTCTTCAGGGAAGAAGTTGATAATGCGATCGAGCGCCTGGTTGGCATTGTTGGCATGCAATGTTGAAATGGCCAAATGCCCAGTTTCAGCAAAGGCCAACGCATGCTCCATGGTTTCGCGGTCGCGAATCTCACCAATTAAAATTACATCGGGCGCTTGGCGTAAGGTGTTTTTTAATGCCGCATGAAAACTGCGGGTATCTACCCCGACTTCACGCTGGTTGATCACGCTTTTTTTATGCCGATGCACATACTCGACCGGGTCTTCAATGGTAATAATGTGGCCACCAGAGGTGCTGTTGCGGTGATCAATCAATGCGGCGAGTGATGTGGACTTACCCGAACCTGTGCCACCCACAAACAACACCAGGCCACGCTTGGCCATCACCACATCTTTTAAGATAACCGGCAACTTCAAATCATCGAAACGGGGAATATCGGTTTTGATGTTACGGGCAACAATGGATACTTCATTGCGCTGCTTGAAAATATTAATACGAAAACGGCCCACCTGAGGAATGGAAATGGCCAGATTCATTTCCAGTTCGTGCTCAAATTCCTGACGCTGCTCTTGATCCATTATTTCCTGCGCGATGGCAGCAACCTGCCCCGGCTTCATTGGTTCACGCTCCAGCGGCTTGAGTACCCCCTGAAACTTGGCACAGGGCGGCGCGCCGGTACTCAGGTATAAATCTGATCCGTCATTTTTAGCCAATATATTCAAATACTCTTTAAAACCCATACGGAGAACCCTATATCCTCAGCGAAAATCAATTCATACAAAAGTAGCAAACTTTACCGAAAACACCGTGGAACCAGGCCACAAATTTCTCTCAATACCAGAGGGTTATTCGCCCATTGAATAATTTTCACCCACTGAACAGGCGCAAATTCGGCTGATATGACTGAACGGCAAGCCAGATTCATCGTGCCATTGGTTAAAGGCCTGCTGTATGGCCTTCATGTCTTTCTGGCTTGAGGGGTTACTGTTAATGTCTACCCCTGCGGCCAACAGGCAGGCAATCAGGTCGTTGGTAAGCACAAACGTATCGCGCCCCATATTGCGCAGCACCCGTTGCCCCGTCATGCCGCCCAAACGGGCACCGCGCTTTTTGAACAGGTGTAGCAGCCCAACCAAATCCTCGCCAGGCCAGTTAGCGATAAACTCACCGAAGCTACCGTGTTCTTTTTCAATATCTACTATGAACTGAGCATTTTTAGGTACGGTGAGTACCTTTTGCAGATTGCGCACAATGCGGGTGTCTTTGCTGAGGTTTTCCAGTTGCTCCGGTGACAGCAATACCATTTTTTCAGGTACAAACCCCCAGAATGCCTCTTCGAAATCTGGCCATTTCTGGTTAATTACCCGATACACGAAGCCAGCCTGAAACACACAGCGGGTCATTTCTGCCAGCCAGCGATCGGAAGCGGTTTTGGCAAGCTGCCGTGGCGTTTTATTCTTTGGTAACCAGGCCGCCAACCCGGCTTCGCCACCTTTTCTCTCAAGGGCACGCTGGTAAATTTTGTCGAACTTCTTCATAGTTTGTTGCAGTCTCCTTGGTTCAAACCCGATCTGACAGATGTACACCATGACACACGGTAATACGACAATGCAGGACTTACGGCTTACGCTGGTACAAACCGATCTACTTTGGCACCAACCTCAGCAAAATCGTGACCAGCTGCAACACAAGCTCGCCCCGCTAGCAGGCCAGACCGACTTGGTACTATTGCCCGAGATGTTCACCTCAGGTTTTACCCAGGAACCAGACCGGCTTGCCGGTGCGGATCACACTGGCAGCCAGGCGGCCGAGCCCACCCGCGAGTGGATGATAACCCAGGCCCGCGCGCTCGGTGCAGCCCTATGCGGCAGCGTGGTATACCAGACACCCCAAGGCAATACTAACCGCATGCTGTTTGTAACCCCAGAGGGTGAATGTCATACCTATGACAAACGACACCTGTTTCGTATGGCGGGCGAGCACGAACGCTACCTGGCGGGAAAAGAACGTAAAGTCATTCAGTACAAGGGTTGGAACATTTTGCTGACGGTCTGTTACGACCTGCGTTTTCCGGTCTTTTGTCGGTCAAAAAATGATTACGACCTAATGCTCTGCGTGGCCAACTGGCCAGCCGCGCGCCGCCACCCCTGGCGCACACTCCTGCTGGCCCGAGCCATCGAAAACCTGGCCTATGTGGCCGGCGTTAACCGCATTGGCAAAGACGGCAACGGCCTGGACTACAGTGGCGACTCGCTGCTGGTGGATTTCAAAGGCGAACCCGTGATCGATGCCCCACCCGGGGCACCGTTTGTCACGACAAGTACGCTATCTGCTTCTGCATTGGTTAAATTCAAAGAAAAGTTTCCTGCCTGGCAAGATGCCGATGATTTCACACTAGCACTCGATTAAAGCGGCTATCACACAACCTTTATAAAAGGGACCGCGTTTGCCCCTTGGTTAGGCAGCCTGCAACAGGTAAAATGCGCGTCCAATTTCTGCATTACCCCCATTGCCTATGATTCCTGCAATTACGTCTACCTCGCCAGTACAAAAACTGTATCTGGATTTTATCGATGCCCTGAAAGCCTGTGGTTTTGAAGGCGATCTGAATCCCGATTACGCTAACCGTGTTGTACTGGCTACCGACAACTCCATTTATCAGGTGCTGCCCCAAGGCGTACTGTACCCGCGTAACAGCGAAGACCTGATTCGTATCGCCGAGCTGTCGAGTCTCAAACAGTTTCAGGGCATCGTGCTGTCACCACGCGGCGGCGGCACCGGCACCAACGGCCAATCTCTCACCGACGGTCTGATTGTTGATATCTCCAAACATATGAACCAGATACTGGAGATTAACGCTGAAGAAGGCTGGGCACGAGTGCAGGCTGGTGTCGTCAAAGATCAGCTCAACGACGCCATTAAGCCTTACGGCTTGTTTTTTGCGCCGGAGCTGTCTACCAGTAACCGCGCCACTATCGGCGGCATGATCAATACCGATGCCTCAGGCCAGGGCTCTTGCCTTTATGGTAAAACCCGTGACCACGTACTGGAATTAAAAACCGTTTTTCTCGATGGCACTGAGTGGCTGTCGTACCCGGTTGACGACCATGAGTTCGCGGCCATTGCTGGCAGACAAGACCGTGTGGGCGAAATTCACCGTGTTATCGACCGTATTCAGAAAGATCACCACCAACAAATTGAAGCCACTTTTCCAAAATTGAACCGCTGCCTGACCGGCTACGACCTTGCCCACATTCGTACTGAAGATGGCAGGTTCGACCTTAACAGCATCTTGTGCGGAAGCGAGGGCACTTTGGGCTTTATTGTTGAGGCTAAACTCAACCTGCTGAAAATTCCCAAATACTCTGCACTCGTCAATATCCTGTATGCCGACTTCAATACCGCGCTGCGTGATGCCAATCGATTGATGCAAGCTGGCCCAACGTCCATTGAGACGGTTGATTCAAAAGTCATGAATCTGGCCCAAGGCGATATCGTCTGGAATACCGTTGCCGAGTACTTTCCAGTGAAGCAAGGGCAAGCGCTTGAAGCCATTAACCTGGTGGAATATACCGCCGATGATGAAACCGAATTACACACCAAAGTAAAAATTCTCACCGACCAGCTCGACAGTGGCGACAACGCCGGTTTTGGTTACACCGTGGCCTGGAACGAAGGTGTTGGAAAAGTGTGGGGCATGCGCAAAAAGTCCGTAGGCTTACTGGGCAATGCCAAAGGCGAAGCCCGGCCGATTCCGTTTGTTGAGGATACCGCCGTACCCCCAGAAAATCTGGCCGACTATATTATGGAATTTCGTGCGCTACTCGACAGCCATCGCCTGCAATACGGCATGTTTGGCCATGTGGATGCCGGCGTACTGCACGTACGCCCAGCCATCGATATGAAAGATCCGCGCCAAGAGCCTTTAATTCGTAAAATCAGCGATGCCGTGGTGGAGCTTACCGCCAAATACAATGGTTTGATCTGGGGCGAACACGGCAAAGGTGTGCGCTCGGAATACGCACCTAAATTCTTCGGCGAGCTATACCCACAATTACAGCGCATTAAAGCGGTGTGCGACCCACGCGACCAGTTGAACCCAGGCAAGATTGCCACCACGGGCAACAAAGAATTACTCAAAATTGACAACGTCACGACGCGCGGCCAGCTGGACCGCCAGATACCGGTAAAAACCTGGAACGAATACAGCGACGCGGTTTACTGCAACGGTAATGGTGCGTGCTACAACTTCAACGAAAACGATCCCATGTGCCCATCGTGGAAAGGTACGCGTTTGCGCACCCATTCGCCCAAAGGCCGAGCCTCCCTGGTGCGCGAGTGGCTCAAGCAAATGAGCGAACGCGGGGTTGATGTGGTTGAAGAAGGCAAGATAACCCAACGCCAGAACTTTTTTATTGGCTTACCCACGCGTATCAAAAACAGCTGGCGTAAATACCGTGGCGACTACGATTTTTCTCACGAAATTCACGAATCGATGGCAGCTTGCCTGGCCTGTAAAGCCTGTGCTGGCCAATGCCCGATTAAAGTGAACGTACCAGAATTTCGCAGCAAATTTTTGTCACTTTATTACAGCCGCTATCTGCGCCCGGTTAAAGATTACGTGATTGGCGGGCTCGAATTTGTGATGCCGTTGGCAGCCAAAATGCCTTGGCTGTATAACGCGGTAAGCCAACCCGCCTTCATGCAAACAGTATTTGCCAAAGGCCTGGGTATGAGTGATAGCCCGGCACTTACCGGCATCGACCTGAGCGCAGAACTGCCACGCCACAATATTCGCTTTGCCTCGCCAGACAATATTCGCGAAATGACGGTAGACGAAAAACAACGGGCCGTTATTGTGGTGCAAGACGCCTTTACCAGCTATTTTGAAACCCAACTGGTCATCGATGTGCTCAAACTGCTCGACAGCTTAGGGTTTATTCCGTTGCTGGCGCCCTTTAAGCCCAACGGAAAACCCTTGCACGTGCACGGCTTCATGAAAGCGTTTAATCGTACGGCAGCGGCCAATGCCAAACTTTTGCGCACGCTGGCCAACAGCGAAATACCACTGGTAGGTATCGATCCGTCGATGACCCTTTGTTATCGCGACGAGTACACCAAAACCCTCGACAAACGCGACGTGCCCCGTGTAATGCTGGTACAAGAATGGCTGGCGACACACGCCGACAAACTCAGCGAACAACGCCAGCGCTTCGGCGCCGGCAAGTACGCCCTGATGGCGCATTGCACCGAAAAAACCAACGCCGCGCCATCAATGAAAGACTGGCAGAAAATCTTTGTCGCACTGGGGCAAGAGCTTGAAATCCTCGATACCGGCTGCTGCGGTATGGCAGGCACTTACGGCCATGAAAGCCGCAATGTAGAAACCTCAAAAACCCTTTACGCACAATCGTGGGGCCCTATCGTGCACACGGGCGGTAACGGCGTTCAATTGATGGCCACCGGCTATTCATGTCGCAGCCAGGTTAAACGCATCGACAACCAGTCGTTGCCGCACCCTTTACAGGTGTTATTACAGCAACAGCAACCTGCCTGACCTTCACGGTCAGCAGGTTGCTGTTATGCCCGTTTAACCAGTAAATAACACCTCTAATAACAATTTAGCCCCGCTGTACGCAGGTATATCCTCTCGCGTCTATACTTACAGTCTACCGCAACATATCGCCAGGGCTGCTCTGTAAATTCGGTAACCATTCTCCGTTACACGCTGCCTGTATTATTAATCCGACAACAATTATTGTTGGGTTAATAAGCGGCGCACGAACACGCTGCCATTGGCCGCAGGCCAATGTAAGCCATGGAAATACAAGGGATTTCGTAAAATTCCGCGGGCATTTCCAAGGCGTGCAACAAAATAGATAAGGAGATCTATTTTGTTGCCGGGTTAATAGGTTCTGGCAATCGCAGTACCCGCTACGCCTATAGCGATAAGCAATAAGCGCGGCACGAATCATAGGGCATTCGCCCAAACAACAACCAGGGACAAGGAAACCAACGGACTTAGACCAAGATATGGGAACTTAGTACCTGATACGCACTCTACTTCAAAAGGGAGATCTTACTTTCACGAAGTAGGCATTCAGGTAGTGTTTCAGATACAAACAATGGTGTAAGCCAATGCTAAGACAATGCCTTAACATTTATGTATTCCTTCTGGTTTCACCTTTTGCGCTTGGCGCAGAAGACGCGCCTTCGAACACGGCTGCACAGCCCTCGCAGGTTGCCGCACTATCCGGTAGTAGCGGGCTCAAGAGCCAGGTGACCAGCGAAACCACCATTTCACCGATTACCGCACCCATCCCGCAGCCGGTTCCGGTGAACCAGACACTACAGCAGGCGCTCGATCAGATTGAATTACTCGAGTCATCCCGAGGCCCTTACGACGCAGCACTGTCGGAGCAGTTGGTAAGTTTGGGGGTTGGTTACCAGCAGCAAGGCCAGCATGAACTGGCTATTGAAGCCTTCAAACGAGCCATGCATATCGACCGTATTCACGAAGGTCTTTACAACCTGAATCAGGCCCCCGTTTTCGAGCGTTTGATTGAAAGCTATGTAGCGCTGGGCGATTGGGATGAGGCTAATGATCGGCACCACCACCTTTATTGGCTGCACCGACGCAATTTTGGCAAAGACGATCCCAGAATGCTGCCGGTATTGGACAAGCTCAGCAACTGGCATATCAACGCCTTTACTACCAAAGGCAATGTTTACTACGATCACCTGATCAACGCCCAAAGTATTTACAATATGGCGGTTGAAATTATCGACGACCACTATGGCACTTACGATCTGCGTTTAATCGATGAATTACGCGGTGTGGTACTCTCAAACTACTACCTGGCCCGATTTGCCACCGAGCAGCCATACGCGGGGTCGGCATTCAACGTGAGCACTACTAATAACTATGCGGAAAAGAAAGAACAATTAGCGAGATATGTACAGAACAGCTACTACAGTGGTAAAAAAGCTATCGACCGTATGATGTCTATCTACCAGCATAACCCTGAGTCAAAACCCACTGAAGCCACAAAGGCGCGGGTCGAACTGGGTGATTGGTATATGCTGTTTAATCGGCCGCAATCAGCGTTAGAGGAGTATCAGTCGGCTTACAACGAAGCTACCAGCCATTCAGACTCGGAGGCACTGACCCTGTTTGATCATCCGGTGGCGCTGCCAGCGATTCCCAATCTGGAAACCAAGGTGCTCGACAATAACGCGCCGCATGCCTACGTGCTGGTTGGATTTGACGTGTCCAAATCCGGTCGCGCCTACAATATCGAAATTCTTGAGGCTCACCCGGAAGACAATAACCGGATTCAGAATCAGGTACGTCAGTCATTAAAAGCAGCAAAATTCAGACCCCGATTTGAAAACGGCGAACCCGTTGCCACTGCGCAGCTACGCCAGCGTTACATCTTTCCAGAGTAATGCCAGACGTAATATCGCAGGGGCGCGCCAACAGGCAGGTAAAGTTAGTATGAAGACAACCCACGCTATCGTTCTGATTTTAGTTGCAGCCGCCATAACAGGCTGCAAAACACAATCGTCGCAGTCGCAACCCTCAACCCCATCTGCCAGCTCGTCGAGTAGCTCCAGCAGCTCCAGCAGCTCCAGCAGCTCGGGATCATCCCGCAGCAAATCAGCGAGCAATTCCAGTGGTAGCACTGGCGCCAGCATGCCTTCAACAGGCGCCAGCATGCCCACAACCGGTGGTCCGACAGCCAGCATGCCCAGTGCATCAATGCCCTCTTCAAACACCTCCAGCAGTGCCGGCGACTCGGGTAACCAACGCGCATCGTCCTCCAGCAGCAGTAACAGCAACAGCCGCCAACACAGCGGCGCCGGTGATACAGGCCCGACTGGACGCACCAGCGATGTTTATCAGGACCCAACCCCCTGGGAGACTGGCGCCGGCGGCAGTAACGCTGACAACACCGATCAAAACAGTAGCACTGCCAGCAGTGGACAAGAAGGCACTGAAGATAGCACCCTGTCTAGCGATGGCACCCCCACCGACGATATTGATTTTTCCGATGAACAACCCAGCAGTGCTTCTGCGGCATCGTCATCCACAAACAGCAGCGCTGGCGATGCAGGTGGTAGCGCAGGCGCCGAGCCGCCCATGAGTCGTGGAGAGCAGCTCGAAAAAATGGAAACCGTGCTTAACGACTCTATGTCGACTTACGATGGTATGATTCTGCGTGAGCGCGGCTATGTACTCGACCGACGCAACCAAGAAGGCAGTGAACAGGCCGTCGAAGAGGCTTACAGCGGTACGCCTTATGATGAAGCCGGTACCGGCGACGAGTCAGAAGGCAACGGCTACGGTGGAACCAATGATGGCTACGCGTCTACCGCCAGTGGTGGCGGCACCCGGCCGGCTGGCCCCGGTGACAATCGCCAGGGTGAATACGACAATACTCAGGCTGCCGCTGCACCGCCTGCGGATATTCCCAGTGGCGATGATGACGACGTAGTTGCCCGACAAATTCGTGAAGCGGCCATGCGGGAAACCGATCCCGAGCTACGGGAAAAACTTTGGGATGAATACCGAAAGTACAAAAAGAATCAAAGCTAGGGTCTGAGCATTGGGCATCACGAACAGATCCATCACAAAGCGAGAATGTAAATGGTGAAATCAAGCCGCACACCACAACGTCTGTTTCCCGTCTTGCTGGCCATGCTCTGGCTAGCATTGACCGGCTGTACCAATACCGTGGTGAAAACAACGGCCGTTGAGCCACTGGAAATGGAAACTCAGGAAATTGCCGAAGAGCAGTTACTTGATGTTGGCATACTGCCGTTTAACCCTGGCCTCGATAACATTGACGATCAAAAAGACGCCGTCGTATTCCCGGAAATTCGCAAAGCAGAATCCCGGTTTATGCCCTACCACTTGGTGCAAGCCATGCAAACCAGCGCTGCTTGGGGCGCAGTACGTATGATTCCCAATGATACCGTGGTTGTCGATGTGATTGTGTCGGGGGAAATAGTGCAGTCCGACGGTGAGCTGCTTATCGTCGATATCAGCGTGCGTGATGTCAGTGGCAACCACTGGTTCGATAAACAATACGAAGAGCTCGCCAGCCGCTATGCCTACGACCCCAAACGGGTACCCAAAAAAGAGCCTTTTCAGGGCTTATACAACCGCATCGCTAACGACATTTACGACTACAAAAAAACATTGAAAGCCAACGATATTGCCCGTATTCGCACCATTGCCGAGCTTAAATTTGCCGAGAGTTTTTCGCCGCAGGCGTTTGGCGAACACATCACCACCAAAAAAGATGGTACCTATGAAATTAAACGCCTGCCTGCCGAAAACGATCCTATGCTGCAACGGATTCGCAAAATTCGCGAGCGCGATTATCTGTATGTCGATACTCTACAGGAGTACTACAACACCTTCGCCGAAGAAATGACCAAACCCTACTTGGAATGGCGCGGTGAAAGCTACGACGAAGTGATTACCCTGCGCGACATGAAACGCAGTGCCCGTGCACGCACTATCGCCGGTATTGCCGCTGTGGTAGGTGGTGTAATGGGTGCCGGAACCGACAACGGTGCTGCCCGCGCCGCCGGACAAGTGGCCATTGTGGGTGGTGGCTACCTGATCAAAAGTGGCTTCGACAAAAATGCCGAAGCCAAAATGCATGCTGAAGCGCTGCTGGAACTTGGCAGCTCGCTGGAAACCAGCATAGAACCCCAGATTATTGAACTTGAAGACCGCACCATTACCTTATCGGGAACGGTAGAAAACCAATACGAACAGTGGCGAAAAATTTTACTGGATATCTATAAAATAGACACAGGCGCACAGTAACCTGGCGCCTCGCCTAAAGTGCCTACTGTTGGAACTTGGCGACTTTTTAGCCACAACAGACTCATCCAAATTAGTGTAAACAGGCTCTGACTACCCGGCGAGATTATGCAAGACGATACCAACAAAGCACCATTGCCCGACTCTGATACACCCACCACGCTGCGGCAAAACCCTAAAGCACTGGCTGCCTTAGCTGGCTTGGTCGCCCTGCTACTGGTGGTATTTATTGTATTACCCCGCTGGGTGCAAAATGCCGGCCCACTGGTATCTGCCACCTCACAGCAACCCGATGCAACCCGTACAGAAAACACCGCCAGTGGTACGCCTGCGGCAAAACCGTTGGAGTCACCCTGGAATGATGCCCAAGTTGCCCGCGAACGCCGCAAAACACAAGACATTCTCGCCAAACTGTTGAGCCAGCAAGAACAGCTGGAAAAGCAGGAGGTTAGCCAATGGGCTAACAGCGCCTATAAAGCGGCATTGGCAACGGCACAGCGGGGTGACGAATTTTATCGCAGCCGCGAATTTGAACAAGCCAAACAGGCCTACAACGACACCCTTGTCCAGTTTAAAGCCATTAACGAACAAGCACCCGCCGCCTTCGAAGCGGCGCTAAGCCGAGGCGATACGGCCCTTGATGCCGGCGATGCAGATGTAGCAATCGCAGCCTATACGCTGGCCTTAAAAATTGATTCGAACCGTGAGGCTGCGCAAGTTGGACTGCAACGGGCAATGGTGCTTACCGATGTACAAAGCCTGTTAAAGCAAGGCCAGCTCGCCGAGGCAAACAATGATTACGACACTGCTAAAGAACACTATCTGGCAGCATTAGCGAAAGACCCCAGTAGTGAACAGGCTCAAACCCGACTTACTGAAATCAAACAACTGATTATTGAACGTGATTTTACTGAAGCCATGTCGAAGGGGTTTAGTGCACTGGCTGACAACCAATTTGCACGAGCACAAAAAGCCTTTAAGCAGGCGTTGGCTCTCAAGCCTGATGCCGCTGATGCACAACACGCACTGGCGCAGGCACAAAATCAGCAGCAGCAATTTCGTATTAGTCAGCAACTGGAGCAAGCCCAGGCATTTGAGCGGAAAGAACAATGGCAAGAGGCAGTAACACACTACGACGCAGCGCTGGCGCTAGACAGAAATGTTGTTAGCGCAAAGATTGGTCAAATTCGCAGCGAAACCCGCCTGACCTTACACAACAATATTCAAGATATTTTGGACAACCCAACCAAACTACAAAGCGATAAAGTCTATCGCTACGCGCAAACCTTACTCAGTGATCTGCGCGGTTTGCCATCACCAGGGCCCGTTGCACAGGCCCAGGCGCAGCAGCTGGCGCAAGCCATCGAACTTGCTCGCGTACCCGTGGCCGTGCAACTAAAATCAGACGCACAAACCAAGGTTATCCTCTATCGTGTGGGCGAACTTGGTACCTTTACCGAACACGCCATGAACCTGACGCCGGGTAAATACACGTTGGTAGGCACTCGCGAGGGTTATCGTGATGTACGTAAAGAATTTGTGTTAGAAGCAGGTATTAAAACCGCACCGGTCATTGTGATTCAGTGCGAAGAAAAAATTGCTAATGGCTAGGGAAATACACAACGATGACGGCTGACGAGTCTGGCCCCCGCAAGCACGAGGCAAACGACCATAACGGCGATCAAAACGCCGATGGCATAATTATTCAGCCCATCGACTTTGCTCCGGCCGATCAACATAAACAAGGGAAGGGTTTCAGCCTAAAGCCTTGGCAAATCGGGTTAACGGCTACTTTATTGGTGGCGCTTGCCATTATCTGGTATCTCTTTAGCGCCAAATCGGTAGTGATCAAACCCGTACCGAATACAGCCACCGTCGCCATTGAGGGTGGTTTGCAATTCAAAATGGGTAACCATTACCTGCTGCGCGAACAGACCTATCAGCTCGCACTCTCCGCGCCCGGATATTATCCATTAACCACTGAACTAACGGTGAGCGATGCGCAAAATCAGAACTATGGATTCGCGCTGACACCCCTACCCGGCCACCTCGACCTTGTTACCGAAGACAACGTAATTGTCGATGTTTGGATAGATGATAAACTCATCGGCACCAGTGAAAGCACTGTGCAAAATATTCCCGCTGGAGAACACTCGCTAAGTTTGCGCCACGAGCGCTATAAAGACTTCAATACCGCTATTACGATTGAAGGCCGCGACACTACCCAAACCCTAAACGTTAACCTTGAGCCTGCGTGGGCAGAGGTAACCCTGCAATCTACCCCTGCCGGGGCTGACATTTACAGTAGTGACACCCTGATTGGGCAAACACCCGCCACTGTGGAGCTGTTGGAAGGCACGCATCAACTCAGTGTAAAAGCGGCTGGTTACAAACGCTGGCAGCAACAAGTGGATATCGAGGCCGGTAAAGCCCAGCGTTTTACCGATATTACCCTGAGCAAAGCGGATGGCTTAATTAACGTGACCAGTTCGCCCTCAGAGGCCAGCGTTACAGTAAACGGCAAATTCTACGGTACCACACCACTTGAGCTGGCGCTTACGCCCAATACCCCCCATCAAGTACTGCTGTTTAAAGACGGCTACCAGCCTGCCAACAAAACGCTGCAGATTACCTCGGGCGAAGAGTCCAGTGTGTCTATTAGACTACAGCCCCTCGTGGGTGATGTGGCCATTACCTCGCAGCCAGCCAACGCCCTGGTTTACGTTGATGGCCGGTTAATGGGGCGAACCGGGCAAACGATACAATTGCCAGCGCGCAGCCATCGCATTGTGGTGAAACAAGAGGGTTACGAAGACTATATTGCTAACGTAACCCCCCGCCCCGGTTTGCAACAACAGGTAATCGCTACACTGCGTACCGCTGAAGAAGCCAAGTGGGACAAAATTCCTCCCATGATCAAATCACCAGCAGGCCAGCAACTCAAACTGTTCCGCCCCGATGTGCGCTTTACCATGGGCTCGTCGCGCCGCGAGCAAGGCCGCCGTGCCAACGAAGCACTGCGCGAAGTTGAACTTACCCGCGCGTTTTACATTGGCCTGCATGAGGTAACTAATGCCCAATATCGTCGCTTCGAAACATTTCATTCGTCAGGCCATGTTAAAGGCAAAAGTCTCAATAACGAGCAAAACCCGGTAACGAACATCAGCTGGAATCAAGCCGCTCGCTACTGCAACTGGTTGTCGGAACAGGAAGGCCTGCCACTGTTTTACACCGTAGAAAAAGACAAAATTACCGGCATCAATCCCGCTTCAACAGGCTATCGATTGCCGACAGAAGTGGAATGGACATGGCTCGCCCGGTTCGACAATGGCACTATGAAAAAATATGCTTGGGGCGAGCAGTTACCGATTACCGGCAAGCCACTTAATATTGCCGATCGCCAGAGCGCACCTCTGCTCGGCTATATTCAAGCTGACTACAACGATGGCTACGCGGTTACCGCACCCGTAGGCAGTTTCCCACCCGATCAACACGGTCTGTATGATCTCTCCGGGAACGTAGCCGAATGGCTCACCGATTATTACGGTATTAGTTCTGGCCTGTCGTTAAAGGTAGAGAAAAACCCTCTAGGGCCAGAAAGTGGGGATTATCACGTGATACGCGGCAACAGTTGGGCCCACGGCACCGTGACCGATTTACGCCTGTCGTTTCGCGATTACGGGATCGACAAACGTTACGATGTCGGTTTTCGCGTAGCCCGGTTTGTTGATGGTAACACCGATAACGGAGGGCAAGAATAATGCGTCACACATGCAAGTTTCTGGTGTTTCCCCTGATCGCGTTTGCGCTGATCAGTGGTGCTGGCACAACGGCCTGGGCACAGAGCGCAGAAGAGGAAGCCGATAGCAGCCAACAGCAAGGCAGCAACCAAAAAGAGCAAAGTAAAACCAATGACAAAAATACGGGCGTAGTCAGTGACAGTACCTTTACGCCAACCGAAGAAATTTCTGAAGATTTATCGGTGTCGTTTCCCACCGATATTTAACCGAATCAACCATAAGGACCGACCATGCAACGCCGGACCCATACAGAATTCATCTACCAGCTTTTTTCCCTGTTACTGGCCGTGATTATCGTGCATGCCATTTATGTCACCCTGGTTCGCCCCAACGCCGACTTTCTACTGCAACAACAACTGGAAAGGCAGCAGACCGGTGAAGCTTACGTAGTAGAGCGCTCGCTGTTTGTGGTGATAAAAGATTACGAACAGGAATCCTGTTTTATTTTAATGCTCTGGGCGCTGGCTATTATGAGTTACAAAGCTCGTGAAGTGATGGCCGAACGCCATCTGCTGCAACACTCGCTGCTGAACGTTAGCGACGGGAGTAGCGTATTACCCGAAGATGCCCGCGACCTATCGCGACCGCTGCAAGCCCTGCCCGAAGACCAACAAAACCGTTTAATGCCTCGCGCCCTACTCACGGCACTGCAACGCTTTGGAACCTCGCGCAACGTCGGCGAAGCCGCAGCAGCAATTAAAGATACCTGCGAAGCCGAATCGGAACGCCTCGACAGCGAGCTGGCGATGGTGCGCTATATTACCTGGGCGATTCCTTCAATAGGGTTTATCGGTACGGTGCGGGGTATTGGTGAAGCATTGGGACAAGCACATAAAGCGGTTGAAGGTGATATTGCCGGTGTAACGGTGAGTTTGGGCGTTGCCTTTAACTCAACGTTTATTGCCTTAATTATCAGTATTGTCATTATGTTTTTTACGCATCAGCTGCAGCTTGCGCAAGAGCGAGTGGTGCTCGATTCACAGCAATATGGTGACCGCAAATTATTGCGCTATCTCACCGTCGGCTAACAGACTATTAATGGGTTTTTATAGAGCAATGTAGTTATGGCCTTAGGTCTATTGGAAATCAACGACAGCGACATACGCTATTTTCAAGGCGCCGACTTGCGGGCGCAAAGCCCAGGTTACGCCTGGATTACCGCCAATCAACTTACATTTGGCGATAGCGCCCGTGCACAAGCCAAACTGCACCCTAGTGCCGTTGAACACCAATTCTGGCAACAGCTCAGCCTTGATGATCTCAACACCAGTGCCAACAATATTCGCCACCGTGCCGACTTGGCCTATCACCATTTGCAACATATCCTTGCCGCCGCCCACGACCAACCCCACGTACTGGCGGTGCCCGGTAGTTTTTCACAACAGCAACTGGCCTTGTTGTTGGGGATCATTCAATCGGCCGCTTTACCCGTGGGCGGCATGATCGACAGCGCCCTACTGGCATGTCAGCATATTCACCAGTACAACCGCTGGATTCATATCGATATTCAGTTGCACCAAACGGTCATCAGCGAACTGGTGCTCGATAACACGCTGCAACGCCGCGAGCTGGAAATTATTGGCGCCACCGGCCTGGTACATTTTTTCGATCACTGGGCACAAGGTGTTACCGAACAATTTATCCAGCAAACCCGGTTCAACCCGCTGCACAAAGCAGAAACCGAGCAAGCGCTGCATAATCAACTACTCGACTGGTTTGCCGAATGTAACCAACCAGGTAACGATGGCAGTGCCCGCATTACACTCGACAATCGCGATATTACGCTACTGGCAGCGCCATTGTTGGAAAAAAGTGCACGCTTGTACGACCGTATACGCCAACGCATTGAACAGCGCTTTGCGAGCACCGAAGCCATTTATTGCAGCGATCGTTTTGCTGCATTGCCCGGCGCCATGCCAGCTCTGCAAAATATCGCTGCCTGCCACGTAATTGATGCATCCGCCTTACCAACCAATGCTGAAGCCTGCGCATCACAATTGCTTGCGCAGCCACAAGACACCATTCGCTTTATTACCCGGCTAACGCCAGCTACGCCGCTCAACAGCGCCACAGTTAAAATTAAAACAGGCGCAAGAGAAACAGCATCCGCGAGCCATATTTTGGTGGGGCATAACGCCTACCGCTTAAAACCTCAATGGCATGTGCAAGCCGACGGCAGTTTATCAAACAACGCTGACAACAATACGCTGGCCACCATTGAATACCGCGACCAAAGGTTAGCATTGCGCTGTAACGGGGCTGACATCACCATCAACAACCAACCAGTAAAACAAACCCAAACACTTAGCGTTGGCGACACCGTGGGCATTGGCGAAACGCCTCATCAATTATTGATCATTAGCGAGCATTGAGCGATTTATGGCACGCAAACAACGTCGTTTTTCTACCTTTAGCCTGTCGTTTCTCGACATTATGTCGTGTGGCTTTGGCGCCGTTGCGTTGATTTTTTTATTGATCAAACACGAAATGGATAATCAGGTTACCGTTAAAAACGAAGACCTACAGTCAGAAGTCAATTTATTAGAAGAAGATATTCGTGTGGGGCAATTGGGGTTGGTACGCCTGAAAAATACCCTTTCCGATCTCGACCAGGAAATGGCCGATGCCGATGGACTGGCGCGCCGCATCAATGAAGACATTACCGCCATAGAGCAGCGTATTGCGATGCTCGATCAGCAGGACGATGATCAACAAATAAAAAGCCTGCAAGAACAGATCAAAGCCCTGGAAGAACAAAAGAAAAAGCTCAAAAGCGAAGAACAAAATCGCGGTAACGACGTACGCAAGTTTGTCGGCCAGGGTGACCGTCAATACCTCACCGGTTTAAAACTGGGGGGCAGGCGCATCATCATTCTGCTCGATGCCTCTGGCAGTATGCTCGACGACAGCCTGGTGAATATTATTCGCCGCCGCAACATGGCCGAAGACGTACAACGGTCGTCGGCCAAATGGCGACGTTCACTGGCCAGTGTCAGCTGGTTGACCACCCAGCTGCCGCCCTCAAGCTACTACCAAATTTACACCTTCAATACCAACGCGCAGCCGGCGCTAGCCAGCAGTGGCGGCCAATGGTTGCCCGTAGACGACAACGCCCAGCTTGACCAATCCATATTAGCGCTGCAACAAATTACCCCCAAAGGCGGCACCAGCCTGATCAATACATTTTTGGCGATCAGTCAGCTCGATCCGTTGCCCGACAATATTTTTCTGATTACCGATGGTTTGCCCACACAAGGCGGCAGAGCCCCCAAAGAAAATACCATTAGCGGCCCCAAACGATTGAAATTGTTTAACGAAGCGGTCGACACTCTACCCAAGGGCGTGCCGGTAAACGTGATACTCGAGCCCATGGAGGGCGATCCCATGGCAGCGGCGGCGTTCTGGCAACTGGCGCAGATAACACGAGGGTCATTTCTCAGCCCCTCGAAGGACTGGCCATAATGCGAAAAAAACGCCAAGGTGAAGATTTTAATATATCGTTTCTCGACGTTATTTGTTGTGGCTTCGGCGCGATCGTACTGTTATTAATGATTACCAAAACCGTGGAGCCCAAAGTACTCGAAGAATCCGCCGTGAAACTTGATGGATTAGTGGCCAACCTGCAGCAACAGCTGTTTGAAATACGCGGTGAAACACAGATCTATAACCGCGAACTCACGGCCAAACAAGAGCAGCTATCGCTCAACAAAGAACGCATTGCCATTTTAAAAACCCGTATTGCCAAGTTGGAAGCACGCTATGCGCAAATGGCGCAGGCTGCTACGGTAGACGACACTATTCGCGGCAAGCTGCAACAAGCCCTGCAGGAATTAACCACCGAAATGCAGCGCTTGTTGGGCGAGCAATACCAACGCAAAAACAATTTGATTGGCGGCATACCCGTTGATAGTGAATACATCATTTTTATCATCGATACGTCTGGCAGTATGTTTAATTACGGCTGGGAACGCATGATGAAAGAAATGATCGCTATTTTGGATATTTATCCAGAAGTCAAAGGCATTCAGATTATGAATGACATGGGTGACTACATGTTCTCCAACTATCGTGGCGAGTGGATACCCGATACCGAATCGCGCCGCCAGATTATTCTTAACCGACTGCGTAGCTGGAATCCCTTCAGTAACAGTAGCCCGGTCGAAGGTATTCAAAAAGCCATTCGCACCTTTTACGATCCCACGAAAAAAATCAGCCTGTACGTACTGGGCGACGAATTTACCGGCCATTCCATCAAACAGGTGGTAGATACCGTAGAGCGCATCAACCCGAAAAATGCCCAGGGCGAGCCGCAGGTACGTATACATGCAGTGGGGTTTCCTGTGCAGTTTGCCCGCCCCAGCAATTTGCAAACCACAGGTATTCGCTTTGCGGCACTTATGCGTGAGCTAACCCGACGCAACGGGGGCACGTTTGTGGCCCTGAACGATTACCGTTTATAGTCCATACTTAGGTTATAGCCTGTTAACAGGCGTAGGGAGCGTAACACCGCCAGGAGGGCAGAAATACCCATACCATAACGAGGCATATGATGATGACAATAACCGCCTTCGCGAAGCGTACATGCATGCTCCTGTTGCTGGCAGGCATGGGGCTTTCTGTTATTGGCTGCACCAGCAGCGTTACGGTAAAAAGTGATTTTCCCTCACCACTCACCTATAAAACACCTCTGCGTATCGGGCTTTACTACCCGCAAAACTTTAGCCAATACGAATACAAAGAAGAAAGCGAAGATCGGGCCAAATGGATTATCAAAAGCGGTGAGGCGCATCAGCAAGTACTCGACACCGTATTTAGTGGCATGTTTACCGATGTGGAACATGTTGACGGCACCACGGCCGGCAATGTCGATCTGATTTTTGAACCGCAAATTACTGATTTTCAGTACGCGGTGCCGCGAGAAACCCGCGTTAACATTTACGAGATTTGGATTAAATACAACTTCAAAGTTTACAACAGTCAGGGGGAGTTACTGGCCGACTGGATTAGCTCTGCCTATGGCAAAACCCCTACAGCCTTTCTCAAATCTAATGAAAACGCCATGGAAGAAGCCGTGGTGATGGCCCTGCGCGATCTGGGTGCGAATATGGTCGTTACCTTTAGAAGTATCCCCGAAATCAAAGCATGGCTTGCGCAAGCCGGGAGTCAGTCATGAACACATCAGCGTTATTCACACGGCTGTCTCCTTTGCTGCTTCTAGCACTGACCGCATGCACCACGGTACGTGTTGACGAACACCGGGTTACCCAGAGCGTGATTCATGGTGATGAAAAAATCGTGGTGCTGGGGCGCCGCCATGCCAGCGATTATGAAACCGAACCCACCCTGGTCAGTTGTATCGGTGATTTGGTTGAGTCAGGTGAAACCGACGTCGAGGTGATTGATGAGCAGGCATTCCTCGATGACTTTTACCCCTGGTTCGAGCCCCGTTACGCGCCTATGCGCGCTAAAGATATGCGCCGTTTCCTAAAAAACCAAGAGCTGATAAAAGCCCTGGATGAGAAGAATGTGCGTTACATTGTGTGGGTCGACGGCAACACCGAAACTACCGACAGTGCCGGGTCTATCGGCTGCTCAATTTCAGCCGGCGGTGCAGGTTGTTTTGGTTTTGGCACCTGGGACAAAGAATCCGAATACGAAGCCGAAATCTGGGACTACCAAACACGCAAAGAATTAGGACAAATCAGTGTTGACGCCGCAGGCACCTCCTACATGCCAGCATTAATCGTCCCCATCCCCATCATTGCCAGAGTACAAGCTAACGCCTGCAAAGGTATTGGCACCCAACTACGGACATTTTTTATCAATGAAGACCAATAGACTCCATCAAACACGTATTTGGCGCACACTCCTTGTAAGCACCTTGCTGTGCGCGGGATTAGCTATAAGCAGCTGCTCGATTAACCCGGCCACTGGCGGTGCTGATTTTGTCACCATGTCGAAAAGCAAGGAGGTGGAGTTAGGTAAAACATTGCATGAAGAGCTCATGCGTAACACCCCGGTTTATGACGACCCGAAACTACAAGCCTATGTTAACGAAGTAGGTAACCGCATGGCCGCAGCCGGTGATAGGCCCGAACTCGAATACCACTTTACCATTATCGACAGCCCCGACATTAACGCCTTCGCTCTGCCCGGCGGCTACATTTACATTAACCGAGGCCTGATGCTGTACTTGCAGACTGAAGCGCAATTGGCGGCGGTACTGGGTCACGAAATTGCTCACGTTACGGCACGCCACGCGGCACGACAACAAGGCGCGCGAGCCGGCGCTGGAGCCTTGTCGGTACTCACTGTGTTAACCACAGGCAGTGCGGTGGTTGCTGAAGCTGCCAATCAATGGAGCAGCGCCGCCATTGCCGGTTATGGTCGTGACATGGAGCTGGAAGCCGACAAATTTGGTGCTCAGTATCTAGCTAACGCGAAGTACGATCCTCAAGCCATGATTGAAGTGATCAGTATTCTCAAAGATCAAGAACGTTATACCAAATTGCGAGCGACCGAAGCGGGCAAAAAAACCGCCACCTACCACGGTGTGTTCTCCACCCACCCGCGTAACGACCAGCGTCTGCGGGAGTTGGTTGCCGAAGCCGGTAAAATTCCGGCCAGTGAGGCCGTGGTTGGCCACGATAGCTATCGTGAACATTTAGAAGGTGTGGTGTACGGCCAGAATTATGAACTTGCGATACCCGGCGCCAAAAAAGACGAAAACCGCTTTTCCCATGCCAACCTCGGCTTTACGCTGGTGTATCCCGACGAATGGAAAGTCGAAAACCAACGCTCTGCCATCATCGCCCATCCCGACGACAACGCGGCAGACATTACCCTTACCGTTTCACGCTTGAAAAGCCCCATACCGCCCGAGCAATACCTGCGTGATGCACTTGGGATAGGCTTGCTTAAACAATCCGAGCCCATACAACAATATGGTTTAAGTGGCCACACAGGGCTCGCGCAACGTGAAGGCGCTGCCCTACCAGACCGGGTTGCGGTACTGTTGCAAGGCAGTATTGCGTACATCATTACCGGTAAGGTTAACCAACCCGCAGAAGGTGTTGATTACGATGAAATGTTCAAAAAAACTATCGCGACGTTCAGGCCCTATCGCGCCAGCAGCAAACGGCAATCGAAAACGATTCACTACGTAAAAGCCAATAGCGAAACCACATTTGCCAGACTCGCCAACCACTTAAAACTAGGGAAATATGGGGAAGATGAGTTACGCCTGATTAACGGGTATTACCCCCGTGGCGAACCGGTGCCTGGCGAGTGGGTTAAAATTATTCAGTAGGCACCAGGAACTGGTTGGCGCTACCCATTTAATCCACAATACCGTTTAAGCGGATTTAACGACACCTTATTCTTGGCTCTTGGCGACCACATTAGCATCGTAAGTGGCCTGGCCTATGCCGTTGAACTGAGGTTCGCCAATCAAAAATACTCTCACTTGCCCGCTTTTAAGGGCTTGGTCAAACCGCACGGCTACTGTGCCTGCCAAGTACGGTGTTAATGCGCCTAACAGCTGCCGTACCAGCGATTTATCCTCAGCACGACAAAACACTACTACGCCCTGTTGCACCTGCCTGGCAAAGTCTGGGGTGGCGATAGCCTCCGCTTCGGCCAAGCTGTAAGTTGCGAGGCTCTTTTGCAGTCGATCTGCAAACGATTGACTGGTGAGCTGGTCTGCGGGCGTCCATAGCGATACCCGAATCCCTCGCTGAGGATACGCCGCATGCAACTCACTCAAGGCTTGCAGTACTTGTGCACGTGCTTCAGGCAGCGCTTCTACCCATCCTGTTTGCCAACTTACCTGATTGTTCACTGAGACGATGGGCAGTTGCAACAATTGACCCTCGGCGGTATCGCGCTCGATAGAGGGCAATGGTGGCTGGGCGGGTTTAGAACCAAACAGGAATATGGCTCCCGCAATAAACAACAGCAGCGGAATGATCAACCACGCGATTTTTTTAAAGCCACCATTTTTACGTGCATTAAGCAATGTTCTTCTCCGTTATTCACTTGGCATGAATGATTGTCGGGTAACAAGCGGCTCATGAATACGCCGCTATTAGCCATAGGGTAATGTAAGCCTTTGATATAAAAGGGATTCTATAAGATTCCGGGGATATTTCAAAGGCGTGCGAAAAATAGATAAGGAGATCTATTTTGTCACCGGATTGATAATAAAGCGACAACCAAACACTATCGACACCAAACGTAACCTATTAGGTAATGAGTGGACTTGTATTCAACTTACCGGCAATGCGTTTCAATCATTACAAAGATTATTAATTCGCGCTTGCACACCTTCAAGCAGCAGTGCCGTATTGGGGTAGTGATCATACTCAATAAAATATTGTGCCAGATTACGATAATTGCCCAGTAACGGGCTTGAATCGTTTGGGTCTGCAGCTATCAATGCTTGCAATGCATCATTGATGACAGTCAAGCCACGACAATCCTGCAAGGTACGAACAGACAGCACTTGGCAACTGGTTTGATACTCAATAGTACATTTATCAAGATAAACCGGTTTGACAGACGGCATGCGAAAAATCCGATGATGTGCCGCCAAACGAAATGCCAGCGGATTATAGTAGGGAAACAAGCTGCGCATGGTTGTGGCTTCTGCCGATGTCCCTGTTGGGGGAATCACAATATTCAGCTTTTGCATTTCGTCCATCGTGTTACCAGCAATAAAGTCGGTAATCGGTAAATTACCGCCATCTATTCTGCACACTAAGCCTAAATGGTTGTCATCAAAGCGATGCGATACAAAACTAACCGGATCATTAGCAAACGACACACCAATACCAAAGGTTGACGTGTTAGCACGTTGTTGCGCACTATGTTCAAACTGATCGATACCTAGCAAACGCCCTTGATAATGTGCTCGACAATAACTATTTTTGCCGCAATCTTCTATATTCTGATTCAATGCGTCGCGTAATGCAGTAAGCGATTTTCCTTGCAATTCAGGATAATAACTTTGGCTGGGATTACTAATAGCATCTCTCACCACTAGCTCTAAGGCGTTATCCAGGCGTGCCTTTTCTGCTCCACTAGCCGCACCGCTGCGATCAATATGCAATGCCATATTAGTGAGTAAACGTGCCTGATCCTGCGCACAGTAGTCGAGCCGGTTCATCGACAACATATTTTCCAGCTTGGCCTTGTGCCCCCAGGTATAGAGAAAATTTTCACTACCATCCTGAGCACGAGGCCGCGTGCAAATATCCAGCGCATCACTAACCCGAGCTACCTCGTACATCAGTTCCGGTTTGCGCAAATGTTGGATTACCCGTAGCTGTGGCTCTTCGCAGTAAAAATTATCAACCGCCGCGCCTACAGGCACGGCTATCGCCATACAAAGCGCAGTGATCAGTGCATAAACCACTCTGTAACAGCAATCACGCCTGACCATTGTTAACGTCTACCGCTGGTGTATTAGGTTCATCACTTTCTTGAGGAGCCAGTGGCGTTAGTGAACAACGAGCCTCTTCGCTTAATGCACAGGTACTTATAGCCGGGTGATACCACAATGCGGGATAACCGGGTTCAACACTGAACCATGCCTTTCTTTCTACTGTTTTGTCGGCACAGTTTGTCGCAAGGGGCGGTAGTACCTCGCTTTTCAATTTCGCTACGCGTTTGTCTCTGGCCTCTAGGGTATCGAATTTCACCAACTCATAACCCAGCTTTTGCTTCCAGTCATTGATTTGTTGGTTACTCATGCATAATGGGTCACTTTTATTATCATCACAACGCAACTTGGTAGGTGACACCAGTTGTGCTTGTGCTAGCGTGGCCAAATCGTAGGCATCTTTATCAGTAACACTGGTAGGCGCAATAGGTAATGGCAGTTGCGCACGGAAGGCTACCGGCGAACGAAATGCATCTTCCGGAAACTCACATTTTTCGTCAGCGGCAGAACAAAAACGGGCAAAGTTTTGCAACCGTAGTAATGAATCCCTTACATCATCTTGTACCCGTTCCAAACGTGTAATCTGCTCAGGTGTTAATGCCTTTGGCACAGTGGGAATTGCTGCGCCCTCATTGTCTTTGTTTGTAAAGCCAACGCACTGATTAGTGAGCAGCGTAGGTGCTGTGTAATCTTGTGAGTTATCTAATACTGTTTGAATCTCATCATAGAGTGTATTGTAAGCACCCCAGTAGCTGGCCAACTGTGCAAATTCCTGCTGGCTAGGGATAATGGGTTTGGCTGGCCAGTTGGCCAACAACTCGTAGGGCGTGGTAGCCATATGGAAGTCTTTCGGTGCATCAAAGGCAATGGCTGGCAAGATATCTAACTTTGCCAATAATTCATCCTGATCTTTAGGAATGCCATCACCCCGGCCACCGGTTTGAAAAATAGACAAGGTCATGTTTTTGTTTTCAGTAGCACTGCCACTCTTTTTATTCATAGCACCTTTAAAACGTGTACCCCACCCTGACCCACTAAGCTCTGCCGACATTTTTTGTTTTTCTTTTTGGCTATGGGTTTCAATAGTAATAACCGCCGTTAACTTTGCACCAGAATAAATTGCCGAGACAAAACTGTCGCCACACTGGTGTTCAAACTCAGCCAGATCGCGGCGCGCCAGTGTTGCGGCAGTAGGCGTTAAGCGCACATAACCCTCTTCCGTTGGAGCCGTATAACGTACACCGTTTTCAACAGTGGCATTCATCACAAAGTTGGAAGAGTAACTACTGATATTGGCAGTTTTGGCAAAGGCTGCCTTACCGCTAACGTCATAGCCAATGGTTTTTACCGATGCCTGTGCCGACATCCCCATACTGCTCATTAATTCATACGAGTCTGACACTTCAGACATCGACATATAGCGGGTTTGCGCTGGCTCGCTGGCTTCGACAAATTCAACACAAACACTAGGCACCAGCTGACCTTCACTGCGGTCCCAACCCCAGCCCAAGTTAATACCGGTCACCGGCACTTCGGCAATTTCAGTTTCACTTTGTACAGGTGGGCGATAATTAATACTGAGAGGGTTGGTTTTACTGGTGTCATCGGGATGAATAGGATCATCGGTTGGTGGTGGGTTTTTCGGTTGGCAAGCAGTGATGAGTAATGCGCTGCTGATAGCAGCAATGCGGGTGATACGACCGAACGCAGGCGAATTCATGACGAGTCCTTGTGGGTGCCAATATGTGCTCATACCCCTCAATATACTGACAGCCGACTCGCTACCACAACGGCGCTACAATAGCCTCTACCTCAGGACTTAATAAAGGTATATGTATTGACAATGGTGTTAGGAATAAGAAATTCACCAAGGATTGTACTGGGAGCGTGCGAAGGTTCAATCAAATTCTGGCGCCAGCCTCGCTATTGGCGCCTAATACATCTAAAGCAAGTGAGTAACGCTCTTTGATCTGCCTGCTTACGCACTAATTAGTAACTAATAACTCCTGGATAATCAGTCAACATCCAGACAATAATCTTCCGAAACTCCATACTGCTCTAACTCATCAATAGAAAATTTTGCAAAACTGTAACCAAGCGATAATGCTAAACGATACTGTTCTATAGCTTTAGTTTTATCCCCGTGACATGCGTACATATCACCCAATACGATGTATCCTTCGAGCAGACCACGTTCAATAGCACGGGAAAGATACATTTTTGAAGTTTTGGGGTCATCCCGTTTATATATCCGCCCAAGATGTAATAATGCTGCGTTACTACCTAATGCTACAGCTTTTTCGAACCACTCTATGGCCAAATCAGGGTTTCTGTTTATGCTTACCAAGGCTTTATAACCTAAATCGAGATAACGATTAATTTTCATCTCATTTTCAACATCTCGGGCATCCACGTTCTGTATTATATTTATTATTTCAAGTGCCGGTTTAAACTGTTGGCGTGCTGCAAGCACTAAGTACTGATATCTATGTTCATTTAGAATGATATAATTGCCTCTTAGGCCTCGTTTAACACCACGCATACCCAAAAAATACATACCGAATAGATTTCCTCCCTCTGCAGATTTTTCCAACCACCCCTCTAATTCGATATCTTCTTCCTTTGAGCTAGAAAAAATTAATTCTTTCGTAAAACCGTGCAATCTATAATTCAATACACCGTAATAAAATTGTGCATCCGCGTGACCATCATTCGCAGCATAAGAAAGGTAATTTACATATTTTTTCAATGTATCTCTGTAATGCCAAAGTGAGCGATTTATACCATTACCTATGATATTAGTAAGGTTTTCATCTCCGATAAATACCAGCAGTGACGCCATTCCGTAATGAAACATTGCATCGCTATCCCTATACATGCTTTTTTCACAAATACGTCTAGCTTCGGAATATTCACCCTTGATAAAGTAAAAACTACATACATCGTCAGCCAGTACAGGGACAGAAAAAGCGTTAATTAACCAAATTCCTATAAAATAGTGGCATTTTCTCATAACTTATAAAATCCCTGTGCATTCAAACATACCTATAGCATATTTGAACATAGCATGTAGATATCTGGTTACTCTTAATGAAGCAACCGATAATATTCTCGAGAGATAGAAGCTAGCAATATAGTGAGTGATAATAGTAACGGCCGAGGCGCTACGTCAACCAGTGACATAGCGCTATAGTCAGCCTGAAATAAAGAGAAATTGCTGTATTGACAAAAAAGCCCACCAAATGGTGGGCCTTATGATTTCTAAAAATTGAAGAAATATTAATTTTAAGGGATTTTGAAGGTCCAGACGCTGCCGCCTTGGTTAAAGTCCTTCACAAATTTAGCAACTTCACCACCCCACAACGGGATCGCACCACCCCAGCCTGATACAACACTCACGTATTGTTCACCGCCTTGTTCCCAGGTAATAGGCGAACCTACAATGCCGGAACCGGTATTGAATTTGTAAACCAGCTCACCATTTTTTGCATTAAAGCCCAACAGGTAGCCTTCGGGATTACCAATAAATACCAAATTTCCGGCAGTAGTCAGCACCCCACCCCACAAAGGTGCGGTATTTTTGTATTCCCACTTCACTTTGCCAGACACCGGATCAATGGCTTTTAACGACCCAATATGATCTTCAAAAACAGGTTTGATGGTGAAGCCAGAACCTAAGTAAGCCGCACCTTTCTTATAGTTAACCGGTTCGTTCCATATATCCATACCCCATTCGTTTGAAGGTACGTAGAACAAGCCTGTTTTTTGGCTATAGGCCATGGGCATCCAGTTTTTACCGCCAAGGAAAGAAGGAATGGAAAAAACTGTTTTACCTTTTTTACCATCTTTCATGTCGGCAGGGTTACCAGGACGAAAATCGGGGTTATAAATAGGGCGACCATCATCGTTGAGCCCTTTGGCCCAGTTAATATTTTTCACAAATGGAACACCGCGAATAAACTGGCCATTGGTACGGTCGAGTACATAGAAGAAGCCATTACGGTCGGCAGTCGCAGCGGCTTTAACGGTTTTACCTTTTTCTTTGTAATCGAACGATACGACTTCGTTTACACCGTCGAAATCCCAACCATCGTGAGGGGTAGTTTGAAAATGCCACACGATTTTACCGGTGTCAGGATCAATCGCCAGGCGTGACGAGCTGTACAGGTTGTCGCCAGGGCGCAAATGCGAATTCCACGGTGCAGGATTGCCCGTACCAAAGAAAATCAAGTCTACGTCTGGATCGTAAGTACCGCCTAGCCATGTCGCTGCACCACCGGTTTTCCACATGTCGCCAGGCCAGGTATTTCCTGCTTTTCCACCGGTAATACCGTTTTCTTTGCCATTAAGATAACCCATATGCCCTTCAACGGTTGGACGGCTCCACACCAGCTCACCGGTTTTGGCATCTCGGGCTTCCACTTTGCCAACGATACCGAATTCACCACCGGATACCCCAGTAATCACTTTGCCTTTTACAATCAGGGGGGCAGCCGTTAATGAATAGCCGGCTTTGTAGTCACCAACAGTTTTGCGCCAAACAGGCTTGCCGGTTTTAGCATCCAACGCCACCAGCTTTGCATCCAATGTGCCGAAAATCACCAGATCATCATACAATGCCGCGCCCCGGTTGATGACATCGCAGCATGGCATAATGCCATCAGGCAAACGGGCGTCGTACTGCCACAGTTCTTCGCCAGTGCTGGTGTCGATGGCATAAATTCGTGAGTAAGATGCCGTCACATACATTACACCATCTTTTACCAAAGGTTGTGATTCCTGGCCACGCTGCTTTTCGCCACCAAATGAAAACGACCACACAGGAGAGAGTTTTTTCACATTTTTGGTATTCACAGTTTTAAGTGGGCTGTAACGCTGCCCTTGCTGCCCCATACCGTTGGTAACTACATCACCGGTGGTATTCGCATCATTAATAATATCTTTGTCGGTAACTTTCGCGTTCACATGCACAGAACATAAGGCAAGGCTTAGCAGGGTTGCCGCAAAACCAGCAGACCTTGCAAATTGTTTTTTATTCATCGGAACTCTCCTACAGAGGTTTACGTTTTATTATCAGGTAGCCTATAGGCAGCCGAGCCGCCTATGGCGCTATTGCACCCAGCAAGGGCACGCCACAAGCAGAGCGATACGACCCTAAGCCCAGTATCTGATTGCGCCGGTTTTACAACAATTAACCAACGGCATTGTCTTTCTCGTTCCTTGGTAGCAATTTGGTAGTGGAAGCCCTGGCCGAAGAGCTTCAGCGCAAGCATATACATATAAAAAAAGCCGGCCTACAGGCCGGCGTGATTGCAAGAAGGAGGAGGTTTCTTACGGTAAAGATTGATAAAAATCTGGCTTCTGGTAAGTAATATGACGCTGCGTATACAGCTTCTCTATAGAGCCATCGGTGACCATATCCCGTATTACGGCTTCAAGGGCGTAACCCAGCTGCCGATAGGTATGTTTGATAGCAATCCCAATATCCCACTGCATTTTTCCCATGCCCTGCATACCATCGTCATCAATATCGAAAACGGCCTGGCGATCAGCTCCCAAGCCATATTCAAGTTGCGCCCGCATACCTGCCACAGCACTGAGCCTGCCTTGCTTAAATGCGTCTATCGCAGCAAATACACTCGGAAAATGTTGAACACTTTTACGTAAACGGCCTTGATACACACCCGACAGAAAAAAGTCGGGTACGGTGTCTATCTCTACACCTACAGGCTGATATTGAAAAATGGACAGATTGCGTACCTCACCGGTTTTATCGAGGTTGCGTAGCAACTTCCAGCTTTCAACCTGGTAGGGCGCTAACATCACAACCATATCGTTACGCGGCAGACCGTAACCATCTACTGCGTAGGAATAGTTACGATCGTACGGTGCTCGCAGCATCACATCGGCCACGCGTTTATGAACAACGTGGCCTTTCCAAATGGCGTTACGCAAATCATCGTCCACCGTTTCGTCGGCGACAATCCACATCCAGCGTGCCTCTAACCCCATACGCTCAGCAATGGCCTTGCCAATATCAATATCAATCCCTTCAGGCACATCACCATTGAGAAACGAGTACGGAGCAAAATCGCTGTAAACAGCGAACTCAATATAGCCAGACCCCATCACGTCATCGTAAGAGCGTGCTTGCGCCACATTAGCGAAAAAGCACATTAATAACCCGGCACGAATAATTGCCGGATTCATAAGCGGCGCATAAACCTTCCGCCTTTTCCCGCAGGCCAATGGAAACATTGGCAATATCAGGGGTTTTGTAAAATTCCACAGATATTTCCAAAGCATGCAACAAAACAGTAACGTCACCGCCAAACAAATCTCACTGCGTGACATAGCCGCGAACCTCAACGATTAGTCTTCGTTCAGATTGCGGGTGTCCAGATACGAACGAATGGCCCACATGGCTTCCTGGCTCAATACAGCCTCAAATGGTGGCATATACACCCGTCCATCAATCACGGCACCGTGACGAATACGTTCTAAAAACCATTCGTCTGATTCTTGTTTGGAAGAAAACTCGAATTCGTCGTTCAAGCGACGTAGATCTGGTGTAATGCCACCAGAAATAGCATCCAAACCATGGCAGCGGGCACAGTTTTGGGCGTAGGCCGAGGCACCAATCCGAATCGCTTCTTTATCACCGCGATAAGGATTTTCTTCACGCCATTCTTCGCCAAGTTTTGGCAAAGTATCAGTGTTTACTGCCTGTGGCGTTACATCGCCATGACCAATAGCCAAGGAGCACGGCAGGGCCAGTAACAAGGTTGCGCTAAGGCGACGAGCCAGGGTGAAAGTAGATGAAGTCATAGCAAGTCTCTCACTATCGTTATTGATATATGTGTTAGGGCCTCCCAGCTCGGTGATGAGCCGGCTCTATGTATCACAGATTATCAAAAGCGATAGCAGCAACAATTATGCTTTGGTGTCGCGGGCCGTCACAAAACCTACTCCCAAAGTTGTAATTTTTTGGCTCACGCGCAGTGCTTTCGCAGACCTGGCCGCTTAACGGACACAAATCTACTACTTTAGTCTTGGTTTAGCGCTACCAATTGCATATACCAAATTAGCCAATGCCCTCATACGATGACCCTATTGCACCGGCCTACTGAAGCCACTATACAGTAGCCAAAATAATAAAGCGGGCCTACTTGAAAACCTGACAAACCCGCCTAAAGAGATCATTCATTATGCGCACAACGATTTATCGGGCCGTTTGCGCCGCATACATTCTGTTATCGCCCCAGTTACAGGCCGCCGAACCGCGACAGGTTTCGGTCTTGTTTCTCGAACAACTGCTACCCCCGAAACCCGTATTATCGAACATTCGTGAATACCCCAAAGACGCCGGTATCAGTGGTGCCATGCTGGCTATTACCGATAGCAACACCACCGGTAAATTTTTAGGCAACCATTATGCACTCACACATATTGCCGATGCTGATACTGCCAAACTTATCGCCACTGCCTCACGCTGGGTAAACGAAGAAAGCCCGTTCATTATTACCAAGCTACCTGCCACTAGCCTGCTGCACCTTGCTAGCCAGCCAGATATTGCCGGGCACGCGTTGATTATTAACGCCTCGAGCCCTGACGACTCACTGCGTACCACGGCTTGCCAGTTGCATTTGTTGCACACCATTCCCAGCCGCGCCATGCTGGCCGATGCACTGGCACAATTCCTTATTAAAAAACGCTGGAATCAATGGCTGTTGTTGCGCGGCACCCAACCCGAAGACCAACAGTTTGCCGCAGCCTTACAACGAGCCGCAAAACGCTTTGGCGGCAAGATTGTTGACAACCGATCGTGGGCAGAAAAGTCTGACTTACGCCGTACCGCACAAAGTGAAATGCCTTTATTCACACAAGCCAAGAACTATGACATCACGTTAGTTGCTGACGAAGCCGGCGATGTGGGCGAATACATTCCCTACAACACCTGGCTACCCCGCCCCGTTGCTGGCACACAAGGGTTAACGCCGGTTGCATGGCACTGGACGATTGAACAATGGGGCGGTGCACAACTGCAAAACCGCTTTTATCGCCAAACCCAGCGCACGATGAATGCTGAAGATTATGCGGCCTGGGTTGCGGTGCGCAGCATTAGTGAAGCGGTGACCAAAACGCAAAGTACTGAACTAACAATCATTTACCAGTACATGATGAGCGATCAGTTTCAACTGAGTGCCTTTAAAGGCCGCCCATTGAGCTTTCGCCCATGGAACGGCCAGATACGCCAACCTATTCCACTGGTGCAGCCCAATGCCGTTGTGAGCCAATCACCGCAGGAAGGCTACTTACATCCAACCTCAGAATTAGACACCTTGGGTTTTGATCGCACCGAGGTCGCTTGTACTATGGAGCCTACCAAATGATTCAATCGCGTTTAACCAGCGTAGTTATTTTTGCAGCATTCTTGTGCGGCAGCTCATATACATTCGCTGAACTGGCTTATGTTTCCAACGAAAAAGACAATACATTGTCAGTCATCGATCTAAATACACTAGCAGTAACCGATACCATTAATGTTGGAATGCGTCCGCGGGGCATTACCTTTAATAATGACTACTCGCGCCTTTATATTTGTGCCAGCGATTCCGATGCAGTGCAAATTCTTGATACGGCTACCAATACCGTGATCAGCAACCTGCCCTCTGGCGAAGACCCCGAACAATTTGCTTTACACCCGAACGGCCAGTTTCTTTACATTGCTAACGAAGACTCTGCTGTTGTCACGGTGGTTGATACACAACAACGCACGGTAATCAGCCAGATCGAAGTAGGTATCGAACCCGAAGGCATGGCGGTAAGCCCCAATGGTAAATGGGTTATCAATACCTCAGAAACCAGCAACATGCTGCACTGGATTGACAGCAAAAGTTTACAGGTAGTTGACAATACACTGGTAGGCCAACGCCCCCGCCACGTTGAATTTTCTGTAGACGGCAAAACCCTGTGGGCCTCGTCTGAAATCGGCGGCACCGTCACCGTGGTAGACGTAGACAGCCGTAACATTTTACACACATTTACCTTTGAGATTTCTGGAGTGCATCGCGACAAAATTCAACCCGTGGGCATTCAGCTTACACGCGATCACCGTTATGCCTTTGTGGCATTAGGCCCAGCTAATCATGTAGCCGTGATTGATGTCGCCAACATGAAAGTCATTAAATATTTGTTGGTGGGAAGCCGCGTGTGGCATTTGGCTCTCAATGAAGACCAAAGCAAACTGTTCACCACTAATGGTATCAGTGGCGATGTATCGGTCATTGATGTGCCCGCCCTGCGGGTGGTTAAGAGTATTAAAGTAGGTCGCTACCCATGGGGCGTGACGATAAAACCGTAATCGGTACACCCACTATGACACAGCCAGCACTGCAAGTAGAAAATATTGCGTATGCATACGGGCCGCACCAGGCGTTGCAGCCCTTGAGTTTTACGCTGCCTGCAGGCCACATACTGGGGGTACTCGGCCCCAATGGAGCGGGCAAAAGCACATTGATGGGTATGCTTACCCGCTTATTGAAGCCGCAGCAAGGCTGTATCCATGCTTTTTCCCATTCGCTGGCGAAGCAATCACAACAGGCCTTACGGCATATAGGGGTTGTGTTTCAACAAAGCACGCTTGATCTTGATCTTACCGTTGAACAAAACCTGCATTACCACGGCGCATTGCACGGTATGTCACCACGTGTTCGCCGCATTGAAATCGACAAACAACTCGCACGTTTCGCATTACAAGAAAAACGTAAAACTACCGTCAGACAACTAAATGGTGGCCACCGGCGCCGTGTAGAGTTAGCCCGTGCGCTACTGCATAACCCCTCATTGTTGCTGCTTGATGAACCCACGGCAGGACTCGACCGACAAGCCCGTGCAACGCTCAGCTCGCATATTCGCGAGCTGGTAAAAGCACAACAATTGGCGGTACTCTGGACCACTCATCTATTGGATGAGCTACAACCCGAAGATGATTTGCTTGTACTCCATCAGGGCCAGTGCAAAGCCAAGGGTAAACTCAGCAAGTTACTGATGCAGCATCAATCAGACGACGTTGGTGCATTGTTCGATCAACTTACGAGGGCGCCATGAAACTTGCTGCCTATTATTTCTGCTTTGCCGGTGTACTCAAACGCGAGTTGCTGCGCTTTTTGCAACAGCGCTCACGGTTTTTGTCGGCGTTGGTTCGCCCTTTACTCTGGCTCGCCGTGTTTGCTGCAGGTTTTCGCTCCGTGCTGGGTGTAGCCATTATTCCTCCGTATGAAACCTACATTACTTACGAGGTTTATATTACGCCTGGACTCATCGGCATCATCTTGCTATTTAATGGCATGCAAAGTTCACTATCAATGGCCTACGACCGCGAGATGGGCAGCATGCGGGTACTACTCACCAGCCCCATGCCTCGCGCCTATTTACTGGTTACCAAGCTGATGGCACTGTCACTGGTATCCTTGTGCCAGGTGGCGACGTTCTTAGCCATTGCCCGCCTGTTTGACATTGCCCCTCCACTGATGGGCTATATCTGGGTAGTTCCAGCAGCACTGTTGGCAGCCTTTATGCTCGGGGCACTGGGTTTATTACTGTCGTCGATGATTCGCCAGTTGGAAAACTTTGCCGGGGTGATGAACTTTGTCATTTTTCCCATGTTTTTTATGTCGTCGGCGCTCTACCCGCTATGGAAGCTGAAAGAGTCAAGCTTGTGGCTTTACCACATCAGTGCCGCCAATCCGTTTACTCACGCGGTTGAATTAGTTCGCTTTGCGTTATATGGCCAGTTAAATAGCAGTGCCCTGGCAATTTGTGCCGGCACCACACTGCTGCTCACCACGGCAGCTGTGCTCGGTTACGACCCACAACGCAGTTTTTTAAGCCGCAAATTAAACAACGGGGCCAGTCAATGATTTGCTTATTAATAAACCCTGTTTACAATACCAGAGAGCCTGTTTACAACGCGGTTTTTCTGGCCTTTAAAAACTAGTGAGAGAAGGAAGGTTTAACAGCCTGATTGCAGGCCTAATCTTCCGTACCGTTCGCACGAGGATAAAATAATGATTCATATACTCATAGCAGACGACCACCCCTTATTTCGTGAAGCCATCCGCAATGCGACCGCCCAGCAGTTTCCAGACGCCACCATCGGCGAAGCAGGCTCGCTAGAGAACGCCATTGACTATATTGAACAAAATAGCGATCTCGATCTGGTATTGCTTGACTTAAATATGCCGGGCATGGACGGGCTCAACGGTATCGTCAATTTACGCAGCAGCTATCCGGAAGTTCCCGTCGTAGTATTGTCAGCAGAAGAAGACAAAAATGTCGTATTACAGTCGATGACCTATGGTGCCGTGGGTTTTATCACCAAATCGATGCCTCGCGAAAATATTATTGATGCTATTCGACAGGTATTGGATGGCCAGGCATTTTTGCCCCCCGATATTATTCGGCGTAGTGGCAACACGAGCCAACGGCTGACACCTGACAACGCCATCGCACCAGAAGTTATCTCCTCACTTACGCGACGGCAACTACTGGTATTTGAGCGTATGGCCAAAGGGGAATCGAATAAACAGATTGGCTACGAGCTGAACATTGCCGAAACCACCGTAAAAGCCCACGTATCAGCTATTTTGCGCAAACTGAAAGTACACAACCGAATGAAAGCCGTATTGTGTGCGTCGTCAATTGATTTCGACCGTTATTTACATCGTAGCCGCTAGCGCCTGTTCACACTAACATTGCGAGTTTAAAAGCCAGTCTTTACGGGCTGGCTTTTTCGTTATTATCACTGAGCAAAAAGCCCAGTACCGACTTCAACTTTAATGGTTTGATCGGTTTGTTAAGCAACCTGAACCCCATTTCTTTTACCTGTTGGCGCAGTTCATTACTGTAATCAGCCGTAATAAATAAACTGGGCACAGAGCGCCTGAGTTTTTTTCGAATTATCGCTTCGGCCTGCAAGCCGGTATCGTTATGGTCGAGATGGTAATCGAGAATAAGCACATCCGGCGCAGGCTTTAATAACCCTTTACGCTTTTCCAGCTCTTCGAGGGTATGGGCGGTTACTACTTCACAGCCCCAGCCTTCCAATACCACTGCCATGCCACGACAAATAGCCTGATCATTATCAACCACTAGAATCCGCTTACCCACAAACACATTGCTAACCTCTGGCAACACATTATTATGCTGCCGTGCTGTAGGCCCTGGTTCGGCAATCGGCACACATACCGAAAACACGGACCCCTTGCCGGTTTTTGATTGCAATTTAACTTCGTGTTGCAATACCTTAGACAACCTATCAACAATCGCCAAGCCTAACCCCAGCCCTTTATCTTCACGATGCTTTTTGCCACCAATACGCTTAAATTCGAGAAAAATTTCCTGCAACTTATCTTCTGGAATACCTTCACCTGTATCCCAAACCTGAATCTCCAGATACTTTTTCCTGCGACGACAACCTAGAAGAATACGACCAGATTCCGTATAGCGAATCGCATTACTAAGAAAATTACGCAGAATACGCGCCAATAACTGACTGTCGGAATACACATTTAATGAACTGGATTTAAAATCAAAATCCAATCCTGCACTCGCAGCCTGCGGTACAAATTCATTGGCCAGGTTCTGTATCAGTTCCGAGACAGGAAAGCTGTCGAGCACCGGATCTACAATACCAGCCTCAAGTTTAGAAATATCAACCAGTGTACCCAATAGTGATTCCACGTCGTTTAATGAATAGCTCAACGATTTCACCAATTGCGTAACATTTTCTGGCAAATTGTGATCCATTAATGCCGTCGCAAATAAACGCGCGGCATTCAGTGGTTGCAATAAGTCATGACTGGCAGCCGTGATAAATTTGGTTTTTGATATATTGGCATCTTCAGCTTCACGCTTGGCGGTCATAAGATCACGTTCTGCCTGGGCCCGTTCTTCAATTTCTATGCGCAGTTTGTGATTAAGATCCGTTAGTTCACCGGTACGTTCATAAACACGCTTTTCCATATGTTTATAAGCATTTTTTAATGCTTCTGCGGTACGACGTTGTTCAGTCACATCCTGATAAGTAATCACATAACCACCACCGGGAATACGATGACTGGTAACGGCAACGAAACGGCCGTTTTCCAGCATCTGTTCGTCTTCTTTGAGAGTAGAATTCTTAACTTGAGAGGCATTTGGCGTTAGAGGAATAGCGGCAATATTTTGTAGTACGCTTCCCTGTAATAGGGTATGGAAATTAATGCCGCGTATCACACCATCGCTGCGCTGTCCGAGCAAATCTACGAAACGTCCATTCCAGGCTTCAACTTCATGTTCGCCATTAATCAACACAACCCCCAATGGCAGATTGGCTATCATGGATTGCAAGATACGGTTTTGATCGGCTAATACCTTTTCATGCCGGGCAATTTCGTTTTCCTTGAGGCGGGTAATATCACTGTAAGCCACCACCAAGCCATCGTCAGCAGTGGATCGCTCAGAGACTTGTAGCCAGCGGCCATCAGTTAAACGAATCACCGAATCGCGAAAGCTGTCGCCGCGCTGCACCAGCTTTTCAAACGGTTTACGATCAATATCATAAATGCCGTATTTTACGGCCAGCGGGGCCAGGTCTTTATATTGGGTTACACCCACTTCTATTTTGGCTTCGCAATGTTTCCAAAAATCGTAAAAGTGGCTGTTAGCCAGTACCAAGCGACGTTCTTTATCGAACAATACGATCGCGTCGGAAATACTTTCGATAGCATCCAACAAACGTTGTTTGGAGTGAGCAGATTCCAGACGGGTTTGCGACAGGTTCTGATTAGCTTCTTCGAGCTTGTAGAGTGTTTTACGCAGCTTAATAGTACGTTCTTTAACGCGATCAGCCAGAATAGCCGCATTTTGAAAAGATCTATACGCATCGCCCGAGTTAGCCCAACCCTGCTCTACCCGATCTATCAGAACCTTATTGGTTTTCTTGAGCTTTTCATTTTCATAACGCAGCGCCTCTACTACGCTTTCAAAACTCTCGTCGGGCAACGCCTTACCAAGATCAGCCTGTGCTGTTATACCTGTTACCTTCGCACCGTCTTTCTGCACTATGCACCACCAATGGCTACACCAGTAAATGTATGATTCACATGCATGGCGTTGGTATGTTCACCGTAGGTATTAAAGCCAACTACCTTGTAACGCCTGTATAGTGCCGACATGGCTTCGCTCTGGTCTTTTTGCTCAGCCTCGATGCGGCGATGGATACAATCACAGCCGATCACCAACTGTGGTTCGCCCATTTGCTCAACAACCTCTTGCATCCGCTGACTAAATTCAGCAGGCAAATCGCCATCCAACATTTTGGTAAGCACAATACCATTTTCGATGGCACAGAAAAAAGTCAGACTTAAATCGTCGTTCACTTGCTGAATCGACCGAATATAATAATTATCACCTACCTGTACCGAGAGAGGGTGCATGGCAAATTTGCTGGAATTAAGTTCGTCGAGAGAAATACCCATTACGCGACAATATTCCAGTGCGGCTGGCTCAGCATTGAATTCATAGGCAATGCGCTTGGCCGGGTCAGCTTTGGTTACGACAAGTTTTTCGGTATCGGCCCGCAGATGATGTCCACTCAAAATGGTAAAAGGGAAAATGGTATTTACCAGAACAATAGCGGCCGCATTACTGTAAAACTGGTTATCAAAATAAATATGGGTGTTGCGAAAATGTAAGTTATCACCAGCAGATCCACCCACCAACGGTATGCCAGGCAGCGCATCCTTAAAGGCGGCCAATATCAATTCTTCGCGCACCGACATACCATCAAGCAGCGACAACGCAAAGCTGTGATCAAGCAATGGGGCAATGGCGCGCGGATGCATTTTAGCGAGTGCGGTTTTTACCATATCATCAGCGCGACGCTCATCAAATACTGCCAAGTGCTCGATTAGCATGGTTTCGATCACAAAATAGTCTGCCGACAAACAAAACCCCGCAATGGAACCTGTCGTTTTTCCCCAGGGACAGATTTCGCCGGCCGTAGTACAGCCAATTACTGGAATCTTGCCAAACAGCTTACCTAAGGCCTCGCACAGTGCCTCGCGATCGTAATCGACACAACAGAAAAATACCACGCAGGCAGGATTCGATATGTTGATTGATGCATGAAATTCGGCAGCCGCCATTGCTGCATCGGGGTGCGATGAACTGCCATAGCTAACAGCACGGGTTGGAATTGACAGCGAGCGCTCTGCTGCACGCATGGGCCTATCCTCGTTGATCATTTTATAGTTATTGGTTCGCAACCCTTTAAGTGAGCAGGCTACGCAGACAATCTATTAACCCGGCAAGAATCATTGTCGGGTTAATAAGCGGCGCATGGGCACGCCGCCACTGGCCGTAGGCCAATGTAAGTATTGGAAATACAAGGAATTTCGTAAAATTCCGCAGGTATTTCCATGGCGTGCGACAAAATAGATCAGGAGATCTATTTTGTCGCCGGATTAATAGTTTAGCACTCTGGCAGTTATCACTGTAGTGGTCGTGCAACGTTGTCCAAGGCTTTTTCTAACACGGGCTTTAGGCAGTCAATCGTATGCTGAGCGCGAGGCCTGGGTTCGGTCAACTTCCATTCTCCAGCTATAGTTGCAGGATTTGTTGACAACACAATCACTCTGTCAGCCATACGAATAGCTTCATCCAGCCGGTGTGTTACGCACACCACAGTATTATGCCTTTGATGCCAAAGATCCAGAATCAATTGTTCTAAGTCGAAGGCCGCTTTTGCATCAAGTGATATAAGGGGCTCATCCAGCAACAGCCAGTCAGGACTAACCACCAGTGCTCTCGCCAAAGCCAGCCTGCGCTGCATACCACCAGACAGTTGTGCTGGATAATAACCAGCACAATCTCGCAAACCGACACGCGCCAACATTTCTCCGGCCTGCTGCAGGCTGTGGTGACTACCCGGCTTTGGTAATACCACCGCTATATTTTCCAAAGCAGTTTTCCATGGTAGCAAGCGAGCATCCTGAAACATGAACCCACATTTTGGAAAACCAGTACCATTTTTATTGGTAATGGCGCCAGTATAACCCGCATCAATACCTGCCATCATATTCAATAAAGTGGTTTTGCCAGCACCCGACGGGGCCACGATGACGACAAATTCACCCGTTTTTATTTGCAAATGAATATTTTTTAACACTGGCGCAGCGTGTTCATCGTAATTTTTTTGTTCGATATTAACAGTAATCATTGGCGCCACCGCATAACCCAACGCTCCCAACGGCGAATCATCTGACTCTCGATCAGCATGATCAATAACACAAACGCTAAGGCATAGGCCAAAATGCCTGCGATATCAAAGTATTGAAAATACAATCCCAGTTTAAAGCCAATCCCTTCGCTACACCCCAGCAATTCTACTACCAGCACGATTTTCCACACCATGGCCAAACCTGTGCGAGTAGCAGCCAATAAATAGGGATACAATTGCGGCAAATAAAATGATCTAAATTGCTGCCAGCGATTCACCCGAAACACCTTAGCTACAGCTAATAAATCCTTATCAACAGCACGCCCTCCTTCACGCAAGGTAACGGTAATCATAGGCGCTTTATTGATAACAACCGCAACAATAGCGCCCAATTCGTTCAGGCCAATCCACAAGAAACACAAAATAATAATGACCAAGGCAGGTATATTCATCAACAGCGTTACTAGGCTATCCAGCCAGGCATCCAACGTCTTGCAATGAGCCATGGTAAGTCCCAACGGAACACCTACCAGCATAGCGCCAATAAAACTAAAAAATACTCGCTGCAAGGTAATACTAATATGAAATAGCAAGGCACCACTATCCAGTTCCGCCCACATGGTATTCACCACCGCAACTACCGAAGGCAAGGCCGCAGGCTGCCATACCTGCGCAGATACCTGCCAGATAATCAGCAAACCGACAATGCCAAGATAACGCTGCGGCAGTGTAAAGTATTTTATTGTTTCATGAACCATGTTGAGCGCTGATGCGCGACCACAAAACCCTTTCATCAATAAAGGTTTGTTGCGTCACGTTGTTATGGTTTTTTTGGGGTGACAATCCCGTTAGCAAATCGGTTGTTCTATGTAATAGTTGCAAAATCTGGTTGAGTAACGCTAGATCTGGCGTTACATCATTACGAGGAATACCGGCGCGATAGGCATCGCGCAACGCGACAAACACCTCTTCATTGTTTGCGTTCATCAGCGGCCGTAACTGTACCCACTCGCTATTCGACGATTTCAGTAGTACTTTGGTTTCTGCCGATGCCGCTAAAAAGTTATTAATAAGATTTGCATTTTGATCGGCCCATTCTCGATCAAATATCCAACCCAGTAACGGAATTTCCGCTTCTACACCCAGTGCCTGCAAAACTTGTGGTGTATTCAGCAGTACGGGATTGTCACGGGCCGATAGACGTGCGTTGTAATGCCAATAATTTACCACCGCATCGAGCTGACCATTTATAAAAAGCTGATTCAATAATGGAGGCGCAGCGAAAGTAACATCGGCAATATCTGACACCAGCATACCTGTGGTTTGTTCGCTATAAGCGTTTATCAACAGCCAGGTTTTGTCCGTTGGGCCACCAGCCACACCAATACGCTTACCTTTTAAATCGGACAGCGAATGAATATTGGCTTGTGGATTAACTACCAGCCCACCGGTCATCGTTGAATAAGGATAAAATGAAAATTGCCGCTGACTATTACGCTGTTCGTGTGCCCACAACCAGTCGCTAACGATAATATCCACCTTGCCACGCTGCAGTGCGATGCCAGTTGCACTGGTAGAGCCCAATGGCAATACCTTCAGGGCAAACCCGTACTGCTGATCAATGCCATGCCGCTGCATGGCATCCAGCTCCCAGCTCACCGTACCAAATTTCAATACGCCTACCCTAATCACCGGTAGCTCGGCAGCCAAGATATTACTGGACAAGATCCATAAACTGATAACGCAGAGGTAACGCAGCAACCTATTCATGACAATGACCCATCGATTATTTTTTTTGAGTTGTGGGTATTGCGAAAAATCAGTGGCTGCACATCACCCGTGTTACCAGTACGCGCAACAGCCTTTTTAATCAAGTGGTGATGCTCAGACTTTTCACACACAGGATCGGCAGCAGCCATATCCCCCGTCAATAAATAGGCCTGACAACGGCAGCCACCGTAATCTTTTTCTTTGTCTGGGCAGGTACGACAAGGCTCGCGCATCCAGTCATCGCCACGAAATTGGTTAAAACCCGCTGATTGATACCAGATATCGTGCAAACTGGTATCGAGCACATTAGGAAACTGCAAGGGTAGATCACGGGCGCTGTGGCAAGGCAAGGCTGTACCATCAGGCGTCACCGTTAAAAACAGTGAACCCCATCCACTCATGCACGCTTTGGGCCGGGTTTCGTAATAATCAGGGATTACAAAGAACAGTTTCATGCGCTCGCCATATTGTTGGCGATAAAACTGGGTAATCGCTTCAGCGTCGACAAGTTGTTCGCGGGTAGGCATTAGCCGGTCTCGGTTGATCAAGCCCCAGCCGTAATACTGGGCGTTGGCCAGTTCAACGTAGTCAGCCCCCATTTGCACGCATAAATCCAAAAATGCTTCAAGGTGATCGATATTGTCACGGTGCAAAACAATGTTAACCACCATGGGGTAGTCATGGGCTTTAATGGCCTCAGCCATGGTGAGCTTTTGCTGAAATGCTTTGCGGCTGCCCGCAATATAATTGGCAGTGTCTTCGTCGCTGTCTTGAAAACTTAATTGAATGTGGTCAAGTCCGGCTTCTTTTAGCGCGGCAACGCGTGCGTTATCTAACCCCATGCCCGAGGTTAACAAATTGGTGTAGTAGCCCATTTGGCGGGCTTCGCTCACGAGAATGTCGAGATCATCACGTAACAGGGGCTCACCGCCTGATAAGCCCAGCTGCACAGCACCAGCTGCACGGCCTTCACGCAATACCCGCAGCCAGGTCTCAGTATCGAGTTCGTCTTTAATTTTGGCAAACTCCAGCGGATTAGAGCAATACGGGCACTGCAGCGGGCACCGGTATGTCAGCTCTGCTAACAACCAGAGTGGAGGGCCCGCATGTTTAGAAGCAGCCTCAGACAAAATGCGCCCAGCCTTTTTGCGCAATAGTGGCAAAAAATTCACCTACATCGTCTTGCAATGAAGATTCATCTGGATAGCGTTGCTGCAAGTTTTTGCTAATACCAGCGATGCTGCGCAAACCATCACACTCGCGCAGAATTTCTGCGGCAGTGTCATTCAGCTTTACCATCCCTTCTGGATACAATAATACGTAACCTTTTTGCGCTGGTTCCCATTGCAGGCGAAAGTGGCGATTTAACACAGGTACCATACCAACATTGATCATAACGCACGCTCCTGTAAATGGTGATAAGGCGGACGCTCATACACAGTAGCCATGGTGACTGCATCCAGCAGGCTCCACAGCACATCCAGTTTAAATTGCAAAATCGCTAATGCTTGTTGCTGTTGTTCGGCGCTGCGAAAGTGTTCCAACGTAACCGCCAAACCATGCTCTACATCGCGACGCGCTTCGCTTAAGCGTTTACGAAAATACGACAAGCCTTTAGCCTCTATCCATGGATACTGTTCTGGCCAGGTATCCAGGCGGCGCTGGTGAATTTCTGGTGCGAACATTTCCGTTAATGACGAACACACCGCTTCTTGCCAGGTTGCTCGGCGAGCAAAATTAACATAGGCATCTACGGCAAAACGCACACCGGGCAACACATGGCGGTGGTCAAGCAATTCTTCGCGGGGCAGGCCGCAGGCCTCACCCAGGTCGAGCCACGCTTCAATACCGCCAGCGTCATCGTCACGCCCGTCGTGATCGATCATGCGTTGAATCCACAGCCGACGCACATGGCGATCGGGGCAATTAGCCATCACCGCCGCGTCTTTTTGTGGAATATTTACCTGATAATAAAAACGATTGGCCACCCAGGCTCGAATTTGTTCTGGTGTACATTCACCTTTGTGCATGGCGACGTGAAATGGGTGATGAATATGGTAAAGCCTGCCTTTGTCACGCAGCTGTTTTTCAAACTCCGGCAAAGACAATGGTTGTTGAATGTGTACTTGCGCTGTCATTATCGGGCCTCTCTTACCAAATCCCAGTGCGGCATCACGGCTTCACCCAGCACTACATCCATGCCGTCGTACGCGACTTCGATACCAGCGGCAACCAGCTCCTTATGTTCGGGCGAATCCTCATCCAGAATTGGGTTGGTGTTGTTGATGTGAATGAGTATTTTTCGTTGAGTGGGAAATGCGCTTAGCACATCGATCATGCCACCTTTACCCGACTGCGGCAGGTGCCCCATTTCCCGGGCCAGCTTGGTGCCAACCCCCGCTAAAATCATTTCGTCTTCACGCCAGAAAGTGCCATCTATCATCAAACAATCGGCACGGCGCATATACGACACCAGGTTGTCGTCAATACCACCCAGACCTGGTGCATAAAATAAACAGTTGCCGCTGTCGAGATCTTCCACAAACAGCGCAATATTGTCGCCAGGATGCGGATCATTACGGTGCGGCGAATACGGCGGCGCTTTGCCACACAGTGGCACGGCGGTAAAACGCAGACTTTCAAAACCACCCAGCTGCAGCGGCGCGCCATCAATCGGCAACAAGCGATGATTTATGCCGCCATTCCAACTTTTCAACATGCTAAAAATGGGAAAACCGGTGGAGAGGTCTTCATACACCATGCTGGTGGTGTATACATCGAACGGGCAACCTTCGCGCAGCATCAATAAGCCAGTGGCATGATCAACCTGACTGTCGACCAGCATCACCGCACCCACGCCGGTGCCACGCAGACCGCGCTTGGGCTGAATGTCTTTAAACGATTCAAGCTGGGTACGAATATCAGGCGACGCATTGATCACTATCCAGCGGTCGCTATCGACACTAATGGCGATGGAAGACTGGGTACGGCTTTTGGCGTTGATTTTGCCATTGCGTACACCGTAACAGTTGGCACAGTTGCAGTTCCACTGGGGAAAACCGCCTCCGGCTGCAGATCCTAAAACTCTTACTCGCATGGGTAATTACTACACTTAAAACCAAGGAAAGGGGGCGCCCAAGGCAGCCCCGCAGCCAGATTAGCGGTTATGGAAGTACATGGTGACTTCGAAACCGATTCTCAGGTCTTCGTAGGATGGTTTAACCCACATAGCCATCTCCTCATTTTGTTGGTTGTTTGGTTGAGCAATAGTGGTTAATAAAAGCCTGAAATATCCCCGCAGGGAACAGCCTCACAATCAATAGTAGAGACAGCCAGTGGCGAGCAATACTGTACTTTAGATGTATATCGGACGAGGTTTGGTAGCAGCCACGCCGTTGCATGGCAACGGTGTTTCAAAGGCGCAAAGCCCGCATAACACCCATAAGATAAGAGCGCTGCAACCAAGCAAAACAACGTGATCAAACGACAGGCAATTATAGGGAGGCAGACGAAAGAGCCCTGCCCGGGCGGCGTGAGGTAAGCGCCGAGAAAGCCCAGACAGGGTGAAGCACGAATATTGCGAGTACCGCTTAGAAGAAGCCCAACGGATTGCTGCTGTAACTTACCAACAGGTTTTTGGTTTGCTGGTAGTGATCTAGCATCATTTTGTGAGTTTCACGGCCAATACCCGACTTCTTGTAACCGCCAAAGGCAGCGTGGGCTGGGTAGGCGTGGTAGCAATTGGTCCACACGCGGCCCGCCTGAATATTACGGCCCATGCGGTAGGCCAGATTTATGTCGCGTGTCCACACACCGGCACCCAGACCATAAGCGGTATCGTTGGCGATACTCAATGCTTCTGCTTCAGTTTTAAAGGTGGTAATACCCAGCGTTGGTCCGAAGATTTCCTCTTGGAACACGCGCATTTTGTTGTGACCAAACATCAGTGTAGGCTGCACATAGAATCCGCCTGCTAATGAGCCCGACAACATGTTGCGACCACCACCCAACAGAATTTCTGCACCTTCTGCGCGCCCCACATCCATATACGACAGAATCTTGTCGAGCTGTTCTTGTGAAGCTTGCGCCCCCACCATGGTATCGGTATCCAGCGGGTTGCCCTGCTTGATTTGACCCGCACGGTCGAGTACGCGACTCATAAAGTCGTCGTAAATACTTTCGTGAATCAACGCCCGCGAAGGACAAGTACACACTTCACCTTGGTTAAAGAAGCCCAGCAGCAACCCTTCCACACACTTGCTGATGTAATCTTCTTCCTGATTCATGATATCGCCAAAGTAGATGTTAGGTGATTTACCACCCAGTTCTACAGTAGATGGAATCAGGTTGTTGGCAGCACACTTGAGAATCTCGTTACCCACTGCTGTTGAACCGGTAAAAGCCAATTTGGCGATACGCGTACTGGAGGCTAACGGTGCACCGGCTTCCAAACCAAAACCGTTGACAATATTCACAGTGCCAGGTGGCAACAGATCGCCAATCACTTCCATCAACACCAGAATACTCACTGGCGTTTGCTCGGCAGGCTTCATCACCACACAGTTACCGGCTGCCAGTGCAGGCGCGAGCTTCCAAGCAGCCATCAGCAGTGGAAAGTTCCAGGGAATAATCTGACCCACAACACCATAAGGTTCATGGAAGTGGTAAGCAGCGGTATGTTCGTCAATCTCTGCAGCCGTACCTTCCTGCGCACGCAAGCAACCGGCAAAGTAGCGGAAGTGGTCAACCACTAACGGAATATCCGCATTGAGGGTTTCACGAACGGCTTTACCGTTTTCCCACGATTCGGCGATCGCGAGCATTTCCAAATTCTGTTCAATGCGATCAGCAATACGCAGTAAGGTGTTCGAGCGCTCGGTAACCGACGTGCGGGCCCAACCGTCTTTTGCCTTGTGTGCGGCGTCGAGCGCGTGATCAACATCTTCGCTGGTAGAACGTGCCACTTCGCAGTACGGCTCGCCCGTTACCGGTGTCACGTTCGCAAAATAGTTACCTTTAGCCGGCGCTACCCACTCACCGCCAATGTAGTTGTCGTATCGTGGCTTAAATGTGATGACTGATCCAGCCTCACCAGGTTGAGCATATATCATGTCGCTTACCTCACGGTTCTTATTAGGTCGAGTTGTGTTTAGCCCTGGTTCAAGCCAAAGCCCTACACAGCCATACTATGCCTACCCGCACCAGTGATTAACTGTACTTTGGTCTGTCTGTTTCTAGTCATTTAGTTGTATATCGAACAGCGCATAGGCAGAGCATAAAAAAAGGGCACCCCAAGGAAGTGCCCGCCAAGCTACTCGAAATCAGTCTGTATAGGTATGCCAGGCCAGGGCCTGCAACGGCTTAGAAATTGGCAATAATACCAACGGCTACCGTGTTGGTTTCTTCTTCGGCACCACCAATGTCCAGCGTATTCACGTTGTACTCAACTACCGTGCGTAGTACCGAATTAATATCGTGGAACCAGGCAACCTGTGTAGTTTCATTATTCCACTCAGTTGCGGTTTCCACGGTAGTTTCACCATAAGAGGCAACGAACCGGTTAGCACCCATAGTGTAAGCGCCTTGTACAACGTAACCATCACTATCAACTTCCTTGCCCCCTTCTGAGATCAAGAATTGCAGGCCCAGGCCAGCGTCTGTACCCGGCCCTAACAAAAAGCCCAGACCTTCGCCAGTAAAACCAGAGGCATGCAGCGACAAACCGCCCATTTTGTACTTAACGCCATACGACACACCTTGCGAATCCACATCGGCCACGCTGGTGTTGTCACTCTCTGAACTCTGCTGTAAAAAGCCCACCCAGGCTGTCAAATTAGTGCCTTCAGCCAAATCGGCACTGTACGTTAGCTCACCTTCAAAGCGAGGCAGTTTTTCTTCACTGGTGCGGCCAGCGCCGGTGTCAGAGGTAGTACTTCCTGGATCTACAATTCCCAGGGCCAGTTTAAAACCTCCCATATCGGGTGAACGATAGGTAATCTGCGCGTGCGGAAATGGATAAAAATATCCGCTGCCAATATGGCCAAACGACACCCCTTGCCCATCAATCAAGCCCAAGGTGTCATTCACCGCACCGTAACCGGCGAGCATTTCGTCAAGAAAAATATTTGAGCGGCTAAACAGGGTAAAATCTTTACCAAACAACACTTGACCAAAGTCGCCATCGACCGTGCCATAGAACTGACGAACGTCTATCCCGGTAGATGTAATGCCTGTGTTGCTGTCATTAATCGTTACCCAAAAAGAGGAACGGCCGCCCACTTTAAGACCGCCCATTTGCTTGCTGAAATTAAAACCCACCCAGTTTGGCAACAGGCCCATTTTCACCCGTGACTGAGTACGGTCGGTACCGCCGATATCATTATCTGAATCACTGCTGACATAAAACGTATTAAAAGATGCATCAACAGACAAACTGGTATCGTCAGTTTTATAGAATTCCACAGCAGCCTGGCTGGTGATGCTCATCGCCATTAATGCTGTACCAGAAATCATGCACTGAGTTATTAGATTTTTTTTCATGAGTTCTCCCACGTGTTTAGGTGCGTAGTTATCGACAGAAACCGTGCACAAGGCGGCGAGTTTTCTGCCAATTTTTATGAGATCAACGCACAGGCATTGATGACGGAATCATGAACACAATAAGAAACTTAAGACATACGACCTTACGACCAAACCCATAAGCAAATAGTCATAGGCAGCCTACGGCCAAAGCGCTACATCGAAAGCAGTAAAAAAGAGGGAGTGACGAACCGCCTGTATCATGGTATTTACCAGAAATTTACTGCAGCGGTTTTTCTAGCGAAAAATAAAAAAGGAAAACAATAGCAAGCATAAAAAAGTAAATGCCTCAAACCAACCTGACTACCACGAATCTTAGACTTTTCTTCGCCTAAAGTTGTACTTTTTTTAACAAAAGGCAGCATGGAATTATGGTTAATTTCAATGCACGCTGTGATTAGCTAATTCACTATTCAACATAACAACAACCAGTGATAACACTATGCGGTCTTCACCTTCCACAACCCGTCTACAGACTCTAGCGATGGTATTTCTACTTTTTACACTATGGCTACAACCACAAACTGTGCAGGCAGGAGTAGCCAGTGAGCAGACAAAGGATTCAGCATTGCCCGCATTGATCGAACAGTTCTTCCCCACCGCTACGCGTATAGAACCACCCCATAGCAACCCTCCAATATGGACTGCCTATCAGCTCAACGAAATTGTAGGCTATGCCTTTGCAACCAACGATTTCGTCGATTTAAAGGGTTTTTCTGGTGAACGTATTAACTTATTTATTGGGCTGGATGCACAGGGGCGATTTGCGGGCTTGCATATACTGAATCACCACGAACCTATTTTTTTACACGGGCTGGGGCCAGAGCCACTCAATCGCTTTATTAATCAATACCTCGATCGTAGTCTCGCCGAACGACTGATTATTGGTAATGCAGCGGGAGGAGATACCGAAGGTAATATCTACCTTGATGGCGTAACCAAAGCTACCGTATCGGTGATGGTGATCAACGACACGATCATTTCGGCGGCACGAGAAGTAGCACGGGAAAAGCTTGCCGAGTTTGCCCAGGCTGCGCCTGCACAAGTAAAAACCGACACCTACCAACCACTCGGCTGGCAGGAGCTACTCGACCAGCAACTGGTAAAACAATGGGCAATCGATAAACGCACCATTGAACAAGCACTCGACCAACCGCTAAGTGACTTTAATGACCCGCAACTACACCCAACTGCAAACGCCGTTACGCTGTATTACGCCTATTTAAATACGCCATTGATTGGCCGCAACCTACTGGGCAACACCGACTACCAACAGTTAATGGAATCACTCGGTAACGGCGAGCACGCCATACTGGTGATGTCTACTGGGCTTTATGACTATCTGGGCGAAGATTTCAAACCCGGCACCCAACCTGAACGTATCGCGCTGGTACAACATAAGTTACCCATTGGGCTGCGTGACATGAACTTTTTTCATATGCAAGACATTCACCCAGCCGACAATATGCCGGTATACGACAATCTGCGCTTATTCAAAATTAAACCACAAGCTGGATTCGACCCCGCCAGCCCCATGAGTTTAATGCTCACCATGACCCTACAAAAAAATTACCTTATTCAGCACACGGTAGAATTCAGTAGCGACTATGCCCTACCTGCGGCGCTGTTTGATAAGGTAGCACCGACAACAGCCAAATCGACTCCACTGTGGTTAACACTATGGAAAAGCCGCATGACAGATATTCTAGTATTGTGTAGCGGCTTGGTAATACTCACGTTTATATTTATTTTCCAGCGTTCCCTCGTAAAAAACAGCCAACGATTTAGTATTATTCGCACGACATTTTTAGTATTCACATTGTTTTTTATTGGCTTTTATGCACAGGGGCAGCTCTCCGTGGTGAATATATTCACCTTACTGCTGGCCATTGCCAATGGCTTCGACATTAGCGTATTTTTGCTAGACCCTATTATTTTTATTTTATGGTGCTACACCATTGCCACACTCATTTTATGGGGACGCGGGGTATTTTGTGGCTGGCTTTGCCCGTTTGGCGTACTCCAGGAATGGACAGCGGCACTGGCCAACAGGCTACACATTAAGCAATTCAATATTAAGCCCACTCAGCATAAACGCCTGCTATGGGTAAAATATGTTGTGCTAATTGGCTTGACAGCGACAGCGTTTTACTCGCTAACGCTGGCAGAAAAACTCGCCGAAATCGAACCATTTAAAACCGCGATTACCTTACTATTTATTCGAAGCCTGCCCTTTGTACTTTATGCCCTGCTGATTTTGGGTATCGGCCTGTTTATCCATAAATTCTACTGCCGCTACCTGTGCCCGCTGGGCGCTGGGCTTTCGATACTGGGCAAACTGCATATCTTCAAATGGTTAGACCGCCGTCAAGAATGCGGCAGCCCTTGCCAGCTATGTCGCAAACGCTGCGGTATCAATGCGATAGAAAAGTCGGGCGAGATTGATTACAACGAATGTATCCAATGCCTGGAATGTGTCGTTATTATTCACGATCCCAAGCAATGTGCGCCTGCCATTACAAAGAACAAGCAAAGCAGCAACACCTCAGGCATTGCTGCAACAGTCATCGACAATTAAAGCGCTTTATTCTTTTGGCGCAAATTGTTCAAATACTTCCTGGCCGGTCATTTTATGGGTTTCGTTTTTAAATGCATAAAAATCAGGTTTTTCATCGATAAATATTTCACTGGTTAGAGTGAATACTTCATCCTGAAATAACCCTGCTGGCAAAATATACTCGTTGGCTGGCATCAGGTAATAAAATAAGTGGGTACCACAGCAACTGCAGAACCCTCGTTGCGCCCAATCAGACGATTGATATCGCGTGATGGAATCGCCTTGCAATGTCACATTACTACCGCAATGCACAGAAAACATGGGGCCACCCGACCAGCGCCTGCACATATTGCAATGGCAAAGCCCGACATCGTTATGCGCTTCCGCTTCCACACTAACTGCGCCACATAAGCATGATCCTTTCATCAGCTACTCCTTTTTTGTTTCAAGATATGAGAAAAAACGATTCTTCCATTGCCTCATTGACTACAGCATATAGCTACTCAGGCTATTACTATATCTGCTATCTTCAAGCCAAATATTTACCTGGATATAGTAATAAATTAAACGTATCTTGACGGGAAGATAACTTAACTCTAACGGAAAACCTATGCACCGTATACCCTGTGGCTGGCTGTTGCTAACCATTATTTTGCTGGGTCTCAATTTACGCCCGGCTCTGGCGTCGCTGTCGCCACTGGTCAATCACATTCAGGCACTGGCCAATATACAAAGCGGCACATTTTCGCTACTAACGACTGTGCCCATTTTTTTAATGGGCTTGATCGGTTTATTACTCAAACGAGTTTATAAGGGTTTGTCTGCGCCTACGGGTATTACCCTGGCCATGGCACTAATTACCGCAGCCTGCCTCGCAAGGTTTTATATTCACAACGTTGGCTTATTAATGCTCAGTGCTACTCTTGCGGGCATCGGTATAGCCATCGCGCAAGTATTGATTCCGGGCGTTATTAAAGCCTGTTTTCACCGCCACGCCGCCAAAGTCATGGGGTTATTTACTACCTCTATTATGGGCGGGGCAGCCATCGCCAGTGGTGTTACGCCATTAACCATTACAGCATTGGGCGTAAACGGTGCGCTGGTCATGTGGGCATTACCCGCTGCGCTTGCATTGCTTATTTGGATCATCATTGTCAAGCTGCCAGCGGTAAATCAACCCCTCAATTCAGCTGCCAATACGACACTCTCATCGGCTGTAAACCCGGCAACCCATCACGGTGTACTGTGGCGGCTGTGCCTGCTGTTTGGCTTGTCCACCGGTGGCTTCACTCTGCTATTAGCGTGGCTGCCGGGTTATTACCTGCAACTCGGCTGGGGCGAGACTCAGGCGGGCGGCCTACTCAGTTTATTTACCTTTATCGAAATTATTGCTGGCCTGTTGGTAACCTTTTTGGCACACCATGTAAGCTTGCGTACTGCACTACTGGTGGCAATCAGCAATTTAACGCTGGGTTTACTCTTGTTGTTGATGCTGCCGTTACAAACCGTATGGCTATGCATTACATTATTAGGGCTGGGTATCGGTTCGCTGTTTCCATTGTCGATGATCGCCACTATCAACAACGCCAACAGTCCCACACAAGCAGAATATTTTGCCAGCATGGTACAAGGCACTGGCTATATGTTAGCGGCTGCCTTCCCTTATGCCGCCGGCGTATTGAACGACCACCTTACCGACTTGTCTTATGCCTGGGTGGCCATGTTGATAATTTGCATCCCTTTGTTTGCATTGGCTTTTTCTCTACGCTTGCCAGCTACACACTCCATATCAGCAGCCCCAAACAGTGTCACGCAGGAGTAAACCACCATGCCCTATTACCAGCACAACGGCATCAACCTTTACTACTTCACACAAGGGCAAGGTGAGCCGGTACTACTATTGCACGGTATCACCAACAGTGGCCGCGCTTTCTCTGCCCAATTGGCGGCGCTGGTAAACGCTGGTTATCAAGTTATTATTCCAGATCATGCAGGGCATGGAGCTTCGCCCCCCGTAACGCAACCTTACACCGTAGACGAATTGGCTAACGATACCAAGGCCCTGCTCGACCATCTCGGCGTTCAACGCGCGCATATTGTGGGGGTATCAATGGGCGGCATGATTGCTCAGCAGCTGGTCATCAACCATCCTGAAGCTTGCAATAAACTGGTGATTGCCAACAGTTTTCCCAACGCCAACGAACCACAAATGGAAGCCGTCATTAATTCATGGATTGAGATTTTTCTAAGCCCCAACGGAGCAGAAAAACGGTTTGAACAAAACTGGCCACTATTGGTAAATGATGCATTCAGAACATCACCACAAGGCATCGAAACCTTTCAGCAATGGCACGCACAAGCCAGCATGGCCAGCGGAGAATCCTTTGCCAATATTGCCGAAGGGCTAAAAAGTTTTGATGTGCGCCCACAATTGCCAAATATCACTCAGCCAACACTGGTTATCAGCGGCGAAAACGACCCTATTTCACCACCCATGCTCAGCGAGTATATCGCCAGCCAGATCCCTAACGCTAACTACCTATGTATCGAGGGCGCGCACCATTTGCCAAACGTGGATAGCACAGGTGTGTTTAATCAGAATCTTATTACATTTTTATAACGATTTATTTTCAGGCACAAAAAACCCGGCCGAAGCCGGGTTTTTATCACCAATACAACGCCTGTGATCAGAGCAACAGGCGACGCACGTCGGCAATCACTGATACCAGGTAAGTAAAGAAGCGGCCACAATCTGCACCGTTAATGGCACGGTGATCGTAGCTTAATGCCAGCGGCAACATGTTGCGTGGAATAAACTCTTTACCATCCCATACCGGTTTCATTTGTGCACGGGATACACCCAGAATGGCCACTTCTGGCGCATTCACAATAGGCGTAAAGCCGTTACCACCCATGGCACCCAGGCTGGAAATAGTAAAACATCCGCCCTGCATGTCGCTTGGCGTTAATTTACCAGCACGGGCTTTGGCGATAATGGCATTGGCCTCTTCTGCCAGCTGCCACAAGCCTTTTTTATCCACGTCGCGAATCACCGGTACCATCAAACCGTTGGGGGTATCGGCCGCAATACCAATGTGCACGTAGTCTTTTTTAACCATCGACTCACCGTCTGGTGTGAGTGATACGTTAAACGTTGGCTCGGCACGCAAGGCAGCCGCACAGGCTTTCAGCAGGAATGGCAGCGGAGTTAGTTTTACGCCACGTTTTTCTGCTTCGGCTTTAAGGCCTTTGCGGAAGACTTCGAGATCGGTAATGTCAGCATCATCAAATTGAGTAACGGCTGGAATATTCAGCCAGTTACGCTGCATATTGAATGCCGTGATTTTTTGAATCTTCGACATTTTAACGATTTCAACATCACCAAACTTGCTGAAGTCAATCGACGGCATGGCAGGAATGCCCGAACCACCGGTTGCGGTAGCACCCGCCGGTTGTGCTTTTTGCTGTTTGATAATGTTTTTAACGTAGTTGTCTACGTCTTCTTTCAGTACGCGGTTGCGTGGGCCAGTCGCCTTAACATCTTTCAGGTCTACACCCAGATCACGTGCGTGGGTACGCACTGCCGGGCCAGCATAGACTTCGCTAGCACTGCGCACAATTTCTTTACTGGTGTCTGGCACTGCTGCTTTCGCTGCAGGCGCTGCGGGAGCGGCTTTTGCCGGAGCAGGGGCACTTGTTTCTGCCTTAGGCGCCGGAGCCGGTGCTGCGGCAGCTGGGGCAGAACCTTCCAGCTCGGCAACAACATGACCGCTGGAGATTTTATCGCCCACGCTTATTTTTACCGCAGTCACTTTACCTGCGGCAGTGGCTGGCACATCAACGGTGGCTTTGTCGGTTTCGAGTACAGCAACCGTATCGCCTTCGGCAATGGTATCTCCGGCGGCAATGGTTACTTCAATTACTTCGGCATCTTCAATACCATCGGGTACTGTCGCTTGTACCGGACCAGTGCTGGCAGGCGCAGACTCGGCCGCCGGGGCTGGTGCTGCTTCAGGCTCTGCTGCCTTGGCAGGTTCAGCGTCTGCTTGCGGTGCGGCACTGGCACTGCCTTCAAGTTCTAGCACCAGGTCGCCCGAACTAATCTGATCGCCTACCTTGATTTTAACGGCGGTGATTTTACCGGCAGCATTCGCGGGCACATCAACGGTAGCTTTATCGGTTTCAAGCACAGCAATCGTGTCGCCTTCGGCAATGGTATCGCCAACCGCCACACTGATTTCGATGACTTCAGCACCCTCTACACCATCAGGCACGGTGGCCTGCGCAGCAACAGCCTTGGCAGGCGCTGCGGCCTTGGGAGCTTCGGCTGCAGGTGCAGCTTTAGGTTCTTCTTTGGTTTCTTCTTTTACCGCAGGCGCTGCATCGGCAGCGCCGCCTACCTCGAGAGTACCAATTTCGTCGCCTTCGCTGACCTTGTCGCCCACGCTAACGGCTAATGCCGTAATCTTACCGCCAGCCGGACAGGGTACATCAACGGTGGCCTTGTCTGTTTCGATAGTGATAAGCGATTGCTCAGCTTCAACCGAGTCGCCAACCGCAACACATATCTCAATAATTTCTACGCCTTCCGAGCCGCCAAGATCGGGAACAGTGATTTTTTGAGTAGACACTGTAGCTCCTTATTCAAATTCAAACCGTTAATGAAATGAAGCCGGACAACCAGGTTGTCGCTGCCAAGGAGTTGCGACTTCTTACAACCCCTTCGCAGTACTTCAGTTCTTGCTTTTTGAGCATGACCGAGCTGCACCTTGGGTAACAGTGCAGCACAGTTTATGCCATTAACAGCTAATCGGTTCCGGTTTTTCCGGATCGATACCAAACTCTTTGATAGCTTTTGCAACAACCGCTGCATCGATGTCGCCATCGTCGGCCAGGGCCTTCAGTGCCGCAACCACCACGAAGTGACGATCCACTTCAAAGAAGTGACGCAGCTTCTTACGGGTGTCACTGCGACCGAAGCCATCGGTACCTAACACGGCGTAAGTGCGTGGCATAAATGCGCGCAATTGCTCGGCGTAAAGTTTCATGTAATCCGTTGCGGCAATGATCGGCCCGGCTGTGTCTTGCAGGCACTGAGTAACATACGGTACTCGGGCTTTTTTTGCATCTGGGTGTAGCAGGTTCCAGCGTGCCGCACTCTGACCTTCACGGGTCAGCTCATTCACACTGGTCAAACTCCAGATATCAGACTCAATACCGTAGCTGTCCCGCAGAATCTCTGCCGCAGCTTCCACTTCACGCAGAATAGTACCACCACCCAGCAGTTGCACTCGCTTAGTGCCTTTTTTACCCTTGGCACCCGCTTTCAACTGATACATACCTTTGATGATGCCTTCTTCAGCACCTTTTGGCATGGCCGGATGAGTGTAGTTTTCGTTCATGGCCGTAACGTAGTAGAAGCAGTTTTCCTGATCGGTAAACATGCGCTTGATACCGTCTTGAATCACTACTGCCAGCTCGTAGGCATAACAGGGATCGTAGCTACGACAGTTGGGAATGGTGTTCGCCATAATCAGGCTGTGCCCATCTTCGTGCTGCAAACCTTCACCGTTCAATGTGGTGCGGCCTGCGGTAGCCCCAATCAGGAAGCCACGCGCCTGAATGTCACCCGCCAACCAGCACAGATCACCCACACGCTGGAAACCAAACATGGAATAGAAAATATAAAACGGAATCATTGGGTGACGACTGTTGGTGTACGCCGTAGCGCACGCCAGCCACGCAGACATTGCCCCGGATTCGTTAATCCCCTCTTCCAGAATCTGGCCTTTTTTGTCCTCTTTGTAGTACATGATCTGCCCGGCATCATGCGGGGTATACCGCTGGCCAGCAGAAGAATAAATACCCAACTGACGGAACATACCTTCCATACCAAAGGTACGTGCTTCGTCAGGCACGATAGGCACAATGCGCTCGCCAATGTTTTTATCTTTCACCAGGGTAGACAGTACGCGCACAAACGCCATGGTAGAAGACACTTCGCGGTCGCCAGTACCTTTAAGCTGTGCATCAAACGCAGAAAGCTCTGGCGCCTGCAATACAGGGAACTCGGTGTTACGGGCTGGCAACGGGCCATTTAATTGCTTGCGACGCTCCAGCAGGTATTTGATTTCCGGGCTATCTGCCGGTGGACGATAGTAAGGAACATTCTTAATTTCATCGTCGCTGATGGGCAGGCCATAACGGTCGCGGAATGACTTAAGGTCTTCGATATCCAGCTTCTTAACCGAATGGGTTTCGTTAATCGCCTGACCAGACGCGCCCATGCCGTAACCTTTAACGGTTTGTGCCAGAATAACCGTTGGCTTGCCTTTGTTCGCCATGGCTTCGGCATACGCTGCATACACTTTGAACGGGTCATGACCACCACGGTTAAGCGCCATGATGTCGTCGTCAGACATGTCTTTAACCAGTTCTGCCAGCTCTGGGTATTTACCAAAGAAGTGCTCACGGGTGTACGCGCCACCGTTGGCTTTGTAGTTTTGCAGCTCCCCATCAACCACTTCATCCATGCGCTTCTGCAACAGACCGCTCTTGTCTTGTTCGAGCAGCGGATCCCAATGACGACCCCACAACACCTTGATCACATTCCAGCCAGCACCGCGGAATACGCCTTCAAGCTCTTGAACAATCTTGCCGTTGCCACGCACCGGGCCATCGAGACGCTGGAGGTTACAGTTAACCACGAAGATCAGGTTCTCCAGGCCCTCACGGCCTGCCAGTGAAATAGCGCCCAGTGTTTCCGGCTCGTCACACTCACCATCACCGAGGAATGCCCACACTTTGCGGTCGCCACGTTTTACCATGTCGCGTGCCGACATATAGCGCATTACGTGTGCTTGATAAATTGCATTAATGGGCCCCAGTCCCATGGATACGGTTGGGAACTGCCAGTAGTCTGGCATCAACCAGGGGTGCGGATAAGAGGACAGGCCATCGCCATCGACTTCGCGACGGAATTTGTCGAGCTGGTCTTCGGTAATACGACCCTCAAGGAAAGAACGGGCATACATACCCGGTGCCGCATGGCCTTGGAAGTAAATCAGGTCGCCAGGTTGTTCACCTTCGTTACCGCGAAAAAAGTAGTTGAAACCAATATCGTAAAGGGTAGCCGCCGATGCGAAGGTGGCGATATGGCCGCCCAAACCTTCATTGTTGTTATTCGCGCGCGCAACCATAGCCATGGCGTTCCAGCGAATCAAAGAACGAATACGACGCTCCATAAACAGGTCGCCGGGCATACGCTTTTCTTTGTGTGGAGCAATGGTATTGCGATAAGGCGTTGTGATAGCCGGAGGTAATTCCACACCGGTGTCGGTAGCGCGCTTGGCGAGTTCTGTCAGTATCTGGCTGGCTCGCTCTGGACCCGCGTGACGTATGACCGAATCAATTGCGTCTAGCCACTCTTGAGTTTCCAGGGCATCGATGTCTTCCATTAATACCTCCTAGGTATATACCCCTCAGGGCATTGCTAACATTGATAAATGCGGTTGGAACACAACTCAGGACGCAACACCCAAAACTCAGATGCACAGCCCGGCGCAATCCCAACAAAATAGTCCCAACGAAGTTGGGCCTGGCGCTACCTGCGCAGCACACAGATGGTATTTGGTTACACTATGAACAAATCTGAATGTCCGTAGGCACAACCACAGGGTTTAAGTACACCTGCAGCTTGCTTAGCGGCGGCAGAATAAGCGGTAGTCGTAATGGACTCAGGCTTGCACCTGAACGGCTAGCTTTGTTGATTCTGCAAACTTGTAGTATTTTTACACAATGGCGATTAAATTGCCAGTGACTACAAAAAACATCCGTTATTCCAACTTTATTCTCATCGACAACTATCGGATTATGCAGGAAAATCTAGCCCTACCGACTTTTTTTACAATCTGTAGTGAAACTACAAAACTATAGACTCAAACAACAGACCAAACGTGAAGCAGCCTATCTTGTGCCAATGACGCTTTTATTAAGGGTACCGGTAAGCCTCATGTTGCTGCTTAAACTGCTCCACAGATACTACAGGACGCCCCCCCTGGTCTTCCAGTGTCTGCCCTGTTGTTAGCATTACGCGGCGCGCTGCCTGCTTGATGGCTTTTTGCAGATAATTGTCGAGGCTTGCCGCAGTAACTGCCCTAACCTCCTCAGCAACAGCCTGCGCCCAACGAAAATCTTCCCGCCCACGCAAAATGTTAGCCCAAAACTTGCCACCTTGCTCAAACAGGTTGTGCGGCGGCTCTAGCAACTTTGTCAATACAGCCTGCTTGAAGGCGTCAACCTGTTCAGCCGGTACGCTGTAGTTTTGTAAAAAGGCTTGCATACTGTCGACCACCGTTTGCAGGCTTGCCGACGGTGACTGCACCACAAACACCGTACCCGGCACTTCTTTAATCGGCATACCATACGCCGCGACGACATAGCCCAGCTGCTGCTCAGTTCGCAAGCGCTCATAAAACGGCGACTGTATCGCTTGCCGCAACACGAGCATATGGGCTTTATCAACCAGCGTGTCGGCCTGCCCTTGCACGTAGATTACCGCAGCGCGGTCTGGATGCGAGGTGGGCACTGTCTGCCACCAGGCCTCGTTAGGCTTGAGTTTTACCACCTCCGAACTCCCAACAGCCACGTCAGTCGGATTACCCAATAAATGGGTCAACGACTTACGCAACACTTGCGGTAAGCCGGCATCCACATCGCCATGAAACAACAGGGTTGCCGAAGCACTATCAAACACCACGCGAGCGAACGCTTTAAACTCAGCATAAGTGACAGGCGCTAGCGCATCCGCCAGCGTGTCGTCGTTCCAATAGGGCGAATAAATGGTTGTTGGCAGCTTACTCAGCAACTGCTGATAGGGCGGTTGCAAGCGACTATTGCGCCAGCGGCGCAAGCGCTCTGTTTTTAACTGATTAAATCGGGCTTCTGAAAAATCAGGCTTATTCAGCTGCGCGAGAATTTCTTGCAACAAGTAATCTTGTCGGGCGCTAAACCCAGCCACATCAAGATCAATACCACGATTAGTGGCTCGCAAGTTAAAGTCCAAGCCCGCCAAGCTTGCGGGATAACTGAACTCGTTAAGCTTGTCGTTTATCAGATCAACAAACAACTCTACCTGCGCAGCACCTTGCGCAGATGCCGCCACTGCGGGTGACAGCAGGCGCATGTAGACATCTGCCTTGGGCACACCAAAACGCTCATCTTTGGCATACCATATGGTCAAATTTTTATCAGCAACCACTTTTTCCGGCACTGGCACAACAGCCTTTTTGCCAGTAGCCACATCACTCGCTTCTTTGGGGATAAACGGGTTACGTGCAGGCAAATGGATGGGCTGTTCCAGCTTTTCACTGGCATCACGCACGCGCCGCACACTGTAGTGCTTGACTACGCTCTCACCAGACTTTGCCTGCCCCTGATAAAACTCGCTAACACTGCCTACCCGGTAAGGCGTATCGTAATACTGTGATTGTTTCTCGGTGGTTACATCCTGCGAGGTCAGCATTACCAGCATGTTGTCCGGCCGCAAGTATGACAGATAGTTTTTAATCAGCTGTTTGTCGAACTGGCTATAGAGGTAACTACCGCGCAATACGTCCTGCTCTGGGTAGGTTTGCATCGCATCCGCTAAGCGACGCACACTGGAAATGGCCTGGCTTTTGTCCTGATAGCGAAATGTCATTTCCGCCATGATTTGCTGCTCACGATAGCGCCAGGCATTCAGCCCTTTACGGCTAATCAGATCAATCGTTTCAAACAGCACCGACAGAATTTCATCAATGTGTTTCTCACCCTCAGGCGTTAATTGGATGCTGACAGAAAACACCGCGCTATCGCGACCATTTTCGCTGGCACCAGCACCCAGCCCTTCGGCCCACCCCAAGGCTTTTAAGGCAGACAACAAACTGCCCTCACCTTCGTGCCCCAGCAGGTTACCGATAAATTCGGTGGGTTTTTCTTTGTAGTAAGGGGTAATGTCGGGTATCGGAAACATCAATGACAAGCGGCGGGCATCTTTCAGCGGCTTGATAAATACAGCCTCAGGTAAAGCTCCCTTGACAAATAACGGGGCCTCCTTGGGATAGCCGACCGCAAAATCTTTCACCTCAGAAAAGCGGCTTTTTACCAGCTTTTCCAGCACATCCAGCGGCTGCGGGCCAAGTACGGCCAAGCGCATATTCGAGGCGGCATAATATTTTTGATAAAACGCCAGCAGATCATCGCGCACAGGATCTTCTGCTGTATTCGCCAGTGTATCCAGGCTGCCTACAGAGAATTTTGCCGCAGGGTGCGCCGGATTAACCACTTCGCGAATGACATCGTAACCACGACGATAATCATCCTGAATCTTGGCCTGATATTCGCTGTGCACCGCATTGCGTTCTTTATCAACGTAAGTTTCATTGAATAGAGGCGCCACAAAAAAGCGGGCAAACCGGTCCAGTGCCCCTTCAAAGTGACTGGCATCAATATCAAAAAAGTAGTTGGTATGCTGCTGACTAGTGTAGGCATTATGGCTGCCACCATGGCGACTGATATAAGCCTGGTAATCCCCGGCCTTGGGGTACTTGTCGGTCCCCAAAAACAGCATATGCTCTAGAAAGTGCGCCAGACCCGGACGGTCTTGCGGGTCGTCACCGCTACCCACGGACACATCCATCGAGGCAGCTGATTTATTACTGTCGGGGTCAGAAATAAGCAATACCGGCAGGTTGTTATCGAGCATCAGATAACGGTATTGCCGATCATCATTAGGGCTTTTAACAGGCTCTTTAACCGTGAGTGCGTTGGCGCTAACGCAAAAAACCAGTAACCACCAAACAGCAGCATAACGCCGCGAAACACTTAAAAAAGCCACAAAAATCCCCTTATCGCTTACCTTATATCTGTTTACGCTACCCAATCATTCTGCTGGCGGATGCTCGGCGACAAACGTTTCACGCAGCGGCCATGCATTGAGTACGGCTTTAATCAGGGTTGCCAGCGGGATGGCAAAAAACACCCCCCAAAATCCCCACAGGCCACCAAATACCAGCACCGCAAGAATAATAGCCACTGGGTGCAGGTTCACTGCTTCGGAAAACAGCAAGGGCACCAGTACATTGCCATCAAGTGCCTGAATAACGCCATAGACCAGCAGCAGGTAGAAAAATTCCGAACCCCAACCCCACTGAAAATAGCCGATCATGGCAACCGGCACAGTGACTACCGCTGCACCAATATATGGCACCACCACGGAAAACCCCACCGCCAAGCCAAGCAGCGCGGCGTAATTAAGCCCCAGCAGCAAAAAGCTAATATAAGAAACCAAGCCCACCACCACAATTTCGATGGCCTTACCACGTACGTAATTGGCAATCTGCTCGTTCATTTCATGCCAGATTTTACGCATCACAGGGCGCTCCTTGGGCAAGAAAGAACTGAGCCATGCGAGAATCTGCTCGCTGTCTTTAAGGAAGAAAAACACCAATAAAGGCACGAGCACCATATAGATGAGGATACCCACCAGTATCGGCAGGTTCGCCAGAGAGAATGACAAAATGCTTTGCCCGAATACACCCACTTCAGAGCGAGTCAAGGTAATCAGTTGATTGATTTGCTCGGTGGTCATCAGGGCCGGGTATTTCTCTGGCAAAAGCAGTAGTAACTTCTGCCCTTCTGACAACATACGCGGCAACTCTTTAAACAGCGATGCGGTTTGTTGCCACAATAAAGGGACCAGCCCAAGCAGGGTTATCATAAATAGCCCTACCAACAACAGAAACGTAACGCCCACCGCCACAGCATGCGACAAACCTAGCCGCTTGAGGCTGAGCACCACGCCCTGCATAAGAAACGCAATAACCATACTGGCGATCATGGGCGCAAGCATAGTGCCCATCGTCATCATCACCACGAGCCCGACCGCCAGTAGAACCGCCAGCAATACCGCCTCTTCAACGGCAAAATAGCGGTCTACCCAGGTTCGCAATATTGTTAACATGAAAATAGTCCCTCAAAAAATGGGCTCAGCCCGTTCAAAAGCCTTAAAGCTTACTCTTTTGCATAATGTAAACGTACTCGCCGCCATTTTCTTCCGCACTGACCAGCTCATTCGTACTCAGCTCGGCAAAGCTGCGAACGTCGCGCCACGAACCAGCATCCGTTGCCAGCAGCATGACCTGCTCACCGTCGGCCACTGTATTCAGTGCCTGTTTCAATTTGAGTAGTGGCAGTGGGCATGCCAAACCACGCGCATCAACCGTGATCATGTAATAAACCTTGCTTCAAACTCGCTGTATCCAGCAGTTTGTACCGTTTATACAACAGCAGTACAAACCCGACTGCGGACTATACAGGATAACACCGGGAACCTCTCGCGGTTTCAGAGACTCAAACTAGGCGAAGCAGATACCCCCCAGATGGTTTACAATCTGGCCTCATTCGTCATGATCACTCAGGTTACCAAGGTGCCAATATTGCGTTTTTTGCACTCATCCCGCCGACTTCGCACCCTTGCGTTTAGCAGCCTGTTGCTGCTCAACCCACCCGCGAAGGCACAAGTATTACTGCCTGATCTTGGCGACGCCAGCCGCGGCCTGGTATCCCACCAGCAGGAAAAACAATTAGGTGAAATGTGGTTAAGGTCGTTCCGCAGTCAGGTACGCACCAGCTCCGACCCACTGATCAACGAATACTTTGAAAAACTACTCAATAAACTGGCCGCCTACAGTGAACTGCAAGACAAAAACTTGCAACTGGTGGTTGTACCCAATGACACCATCAATGCCTTTGCGGTACCTGGTGGCGTTATTGGCGTGCATACAGGCCTGTTACTGAATGCAGAAAACGAAGACCAGCTAGCCTCGGTACTTGCTCACGAACTGGCGCACTTGAGCCAGCGACACTATGCGCGCAGTATCGAAAAACAAGCTAACTCACAGCTACCCTTTATGGCTGCCATGCTCGCCAGTTTGGTCATTGCTGCTGCCGGAGGCGGCGACGCAGGGTTGGCTGCACTGTCTGCTACTCAGGCTGCCGCTATAGACAGTCAGCTGCGTTTCAGCCGCAAGAACGAGCAAGAGGCCGACCGGATCGGCATGCAAACCCTGGTAAATGCAGGTATGGATCCTCATGCCTTTGCCGGCATGTTCGAAAAAATGCTGCAACTCACGCGCTTCAGTCGTCGCTACCCCGAATTTTTACTTACCCACCCGGTCACCGAGAGTCGAATTGCCGACAGTAAAAACCGGGCTCGACGCTATCCCAAACCCCAGCACGAACAAGGGCTGATGTTTTATCTGATGCAGGCCCGCGTAAAAGTCGCCAACGAAGATACACCGACTGTGGCAGCCCAGCGGTTTCGCAGCGAGCTTCAGGGCCTGAGTTTTTCAGAAGATGCCAGCCGCTATGGGCTGGCTCTGGCGTTAACCAAGGGCAGACAGCTGGACGAAGCCAGAGAGGCGCTGCAACCACTGCTGGACAAAGACCCTATCAATACAGTCTACCAACTGGCATCTATCGATATAGAAGCCAAGGCCGGCCATTTTGATAAGGCGCTTGACATGCTGCGCAAGCAGCTCAGCAACAACCCCAACAGCTATCCGCTGTCTACTCGTTTCGCTGAGCTGCTAATGGAATCAGGGAATTATGTACAGGCCGAAGGCGTGCTGGAAAACATGACCAAGGCACGCCCTGAAGATGACTATCTATGGTATCTGTTGGCAGAAGTTCACGGCTTGGCCGGCAATATATTAGGCGTACACAAGGCGCGCGCTGAATACTTTGTACTCAACGGCATTTATGACAAAGCCGTGCACCAGCTGGAAAACGCGCTCCACTACACCCGCGGCGATACCCGGGAAACAGCCATTATTCAGGAGCGCATCAAAAGCATTCGCGAGTTACAGAAAAATTCAAAACTATAACCGCAAATAACGTTATCTAGTCACCGTCCATAAGGCGTGAACCATACCGGGAAAGAAAAATAATAAACACAACACAATGTTGATAATTAGGTGTTTACCCGCACCGCATTTCAGAAACACAGCAACCGGAGGTAAAAAAATTGCCAGCAATATTAAAACCAGTTTATTCATGATTATTTAATCCTCAACGCACCCAAGAGAATACACACTGCTCCACCGACTATTCCAAACCAGGCTTCAATGGGCGTATCGCCACTCAGCGCCCGGCTTACCTGTGAACCGGCAGAGTCATAAACATCATAACCCCATACCAGCAACGCGATACCTACTACGACCAAAATCAAACTGATCACTTTTTTATTCATGCACGCCCTTTAGTTATTTCAAAGACCAGAGATGTCGATTAAATAACAGTCGACAACAGATGGCAATCATCAGATAACACCTAGCAGGTTGTTGATTTTCTACCTGCGTTGTCCCTGCAGCGTTAACAACAGGCTCATCTCGGTCATTTATCACTTATAAATTCCTTCATTTCCATAGATACACTGCCTCGAAAATGAAGATCAGCAGCCGGCTAGAGATAGTGAGTCAGGTAGTCTCACTCAAGCGATAAGGTAGCCAGGCGGTTCGCCCCAACCACAACGAGAATTCCAAGGCATCCATGGGTTTGGCAACATAATAACCCTGCGCCTGATCACAACCCATACTGTGCAATTCAGTCAGCGTGGTATCGTTTTCCACCCCCTCGGCAATCACTTGCAAGCCCAGATTGTGGGCGAGGTGAATGGTGGAGTTTACAATGATTGCATCCTGATCATCAGACAACATATCGGTTACGAATGATGCATCGATCTTCAGCAAATCAACGGGGAGTTTTTTAAGATAGGCTAGAGAAGAATACCCTGTACCAAAGTCGTCGATGGACAAGTAGACCCCCAACTCATCCATTAACTGTAGCACCCGCAACGCCCGTTGCGGGTCAGCCATAATCGCACTTTCGGTAATTTCTAATTCGAGGCTGGATGCGGGCACACCATGCCGAATGAGCGCACCTTTAACCTGATAAACAATATTTTCGTCGTGCAAACTGCGCGCCGACAAATTAATCGCTACCGGAATATTCAGCCCTTGATCTTGCCATTGGCGGCACTGCGCCAGCGCCGTATCAAGCACCCATGATGTTAACGGCCGAATAAGCTCAGTGGTTTCAGCCAAGGGAATAAATTCACCTGGCGGCACCATACCGTGGCTGGGGTGCCGCCAGCGCAATAATGCCTCCACACTTTTCAGGCGTTTTTCGCGCAAGTCTACTTTAGGCTGAAAAACCAATAGCAATTGTTTTTCTTTGATAGCACGGCCCAAATCAGTAATCAGGCTTAAACGCTTAGGCGTGTGCTCGTCGAATGATTTATCGTACTCCAGCACACCCATTGACTCGGTCTTGGCACGATACATGGCCACATCAGCGTAACGCATCAGCACACCTACATCACGCCCATGCTTGGGAGCAAAAGCAATACCGATACTCGCACTAATATCAGCCTTGAAGCCATCAAGATCAAAGGTTTCTTTGATCGCCAGCAAAGCCTTAAAGGCTTTATCCAGCGCCGCTGCTTCGTTCGGCTCGGTAACAATAATGGCAAACTCATCACCCCCTAACCGAGCTACCAAACTATCACTACTCTTCAACACCTCCTGAAGACGAGGGCCAAGCTGCTTTAGCAGCTTGTCGCCCATGTGATGCCCTAATGTATCGTTAATCTCTTTAAACCGATCCAGATCAATTAACATCAATGCAATGCATTGCGAACGATTGATCGCGAGTTTATCGAGGCGAGCATTGATATCGGCATACAGGGCTTTACGGTTGGGCAGCAAGGTCAACGAATCATGATTAGCTTGAAATTCCAACTCGTTCAAATAACGACGGCGTTCGGTAATGTCACGACTGATTGCCCAACAACCGGTGAGACAACCCGCTTCAACAATGCCGTCGATATTAACCAGGTACCAGTGCGATACACCGGATTTACCGACCACCTCTAATTCCTGCTCAGGCATCTCGTAGTTATTTTCAATGAGTGACTTAATCAGCCTAGAGGCCACATCGGTGCCAAAAACATCGACCAACAAGCGGCCTTTACAATCACTTTGATGCTGACGGGTTAATTCTTCATTGCACTCACTGATAAAAATGGTATGCAAAATCTCATCGTGCTGTTCCGCGGCACTTTTATTAATATCCAGAGGCTGCGGCAACGATAGACTAAAAATACCCTCGTGACTTTTGGCAATAAACATTCGGTAACGCAACTCGCTGCGACGCAGTGCAAGCTCCTGCATTTTTTGCTCGGTTATATCACGAAATACGCTCCATATTTCTGTAAGCTTGCCATTTTCAATACGCCCTCTGCCAGACAGTTCAAACCAAACTGTATCATTGGTCGGCGTTTTAAACTGACCAAGAAACCGGCTGGTCGCATAGTTATCTTTAATTAACCGGTCGAGATAATCCCGATATACAGAGCGATTTTCCTCACTAACAACATCCATGGCATGTTTCCCAGTGAGGTCTTCTATAGAATGCAGCAACATAGCAGCAGCCTTTTGATTAGCTTCGCTACAAATCAAGTGTTTGGAAATCCAGTCAAGCTGTGCTTCGTGGTCAAGTGCCAAAGGCATAGGTGGGCGAATTTCTGACCCTAAAATGGCCTCAGAGCTATTGGCAATAAACGCACTGTAACTGGCTTCACGGCGCATCAGTTTGAGTTCGTTTTCTTTGATTTCGGAAACATCTGTAGAAACCTGCAATACACCTGTTACTTGTGATTGCTTGGAAAACAACGGAATCGTATCTACACGTTCCCAAATAAATACATCATCTTGGATACAACGATTAACCACCATGGAGCATGACTCAGCAGTTGCAATCACCTGAACAATCGTCTCATGCGCACGTGCCATTGCGTCATTATCGGGGGAAATCTCGAGCAGCGTTTTACCCTTGACCTGCTCAGTACTTTGCTCCAACGACTGCGCCGCCTGCTTATTGAGTGCGATAACACAAGCATTGATGTCGAAGTGAGTAATTTCGGCAGGCACTGCATCGATAACACCCTGCAGATTACGTCGCTGTGCATCAATGGTTAGTTCGTATTGTTTAAGCCGCGAGATATCGGTAAGAATACCACCAATGGCATACAGCTCACCGTGACCATTGGTAATCGGAAACCGGCTGCTCAAAAACCGGCGTTTCCGGTCAGTAACAAGGTTCTCTTCAACTTGCACCGACCGCCCCAACTGCATCACTTGCAACTCAAGACCCTGCAACCGCGAGAGGTTTTTGTCGGGAAACAACTCGTCATCTGTCTGCCCGATAAAACTCACTTGCTCACGTTGATAGGCGCCAGCATACTGTTCATTGACAAACAGATAACGGCCTTGCAAATCTTTGACGAACGCCAGCACTTCGGCATTGGAAATAATACTGCTGAACATCTGCCCTGTATCAACACCGGTAATGAGAATACCGGCTAGAAAACGGGCAGCAGGATCGCCGAAGTCCATGCGGCTGCCAATAATCCGAAAGGGAAAACTGCCATGTTCTAATTGCAGGTGAAGCTGGTCTTCGAGCACGTCGTTATTATCGAAAGCGCGATTTGCCGTGCGGTAGAGGCCTTGCCGCTCGTTACTGGGCAATAGCGATAGCAGGTTTTTCTGCTGAAGATTTAAGTCAAGGCCCAACAGCTCGGCCAATTCTGCCGAATAGAAAAATTCGTCATTGTGCAAATCCCAACGCCAGGCAACCGCACCTACCGTCGCCATAGCCTGCAACAGCAGGTCTGCTGAATTGGAAAAAGCATCGTCATTAAAATAGGGACTGTCCGACATTCGCGCATTCCATCTGCTATGCTATTAACCCAGCAACAAATAGATCTCCTTATCTATGTTGTTGCGCGCTTTGGAAATACCAGCGGAATTTTACGAAATTCCTTGTATCTCTGATTTCTACATTGACCTACGGCCAATGGCGGCGTATCCATGCGCTGCTTGTTATCCCAACGATACTTCCTGCCGGGTTAACAAGTAACCCTACCAAGGCAATTTGAGTAGACTTGTTTGCATCGACAGCGGACGAGTCTACCGCAAGGCCAGGAACCGGTATAGATAGAAACATTGAATCAATTAAGTGCCAGCGAACAAAAAAACGAATAAAAACAAAAATGAGATATTCATCACATTTTTTCGATATGGCCAAGAATATTTAACAATAAGGCTTAGGGACTGTTTATAACCAAACCTGACAACACTACTTTGATTGCCAGTGGGTCTGGTCAAGCCAAGTAAGCAGTGCAGCCATCGGCATTGGTCTGGCGACATGGTACCCCTGGGCGTGATCACAGCCTAATTGTGCAAGCCGTTCAAGTACCTGCTGGCTTTCCACCCCTTCAGCCACGACTTTTAATGCCAAGTTGTGCGCCAGATTGATAGTGGAGTTTACAATAATTTCATCCTGGTCGTCCTCCAGCATATTGATCACAAATGAGTAGTCGATTTTTAATGAACTGACAGGCAATTTTTTAATGTAAGCCAACGAAGAATAACCCGTGCCAAAATCGTCAATGGCAAGGCTCACCCCCAAACGATTAATGTCCTTCAATACCGCCAGCGCTCGCTGAGGATCAAGCATGATGGCACTTTCAGTAATCTCCAGTTCCAACAGCTGTGGTGGTACCTGAAACTCATGCAACAATGCGGCGATACGCTCGGCAATATCTTCACCCATCAAGTTACGCGAAGAAAGGTTAACCGCTACCGACAGGGTAAAACCTTTATGCAACCACTCGCGGCAATTACTCAATGCACTGCGCAACACCCAGAGTGTCATGGGCTCTATTACATCGGTTTTTTCGGCTAAAGGAATAAATTCACCCGGCGACACAAATCCCAGACGAGGGTGATTCCAACGCAACAATGCTTCAACGCCAAACACATTGCCAAATTCCAACCCGATTTTCGGCTGAAAATACAGGACCAGTTCGTCTTCGCGGATCGCTTTACGTAATTCGTTGAGCAATGTAAGACGCTTCGCCGAATGAGAATCTTCTTCGGCTTTGTAGACACCAACACGCGACAAGTCATTTTTTACCCGGTACATGGCAATGTCAGCATAGCGCAGCAGCGTGCTCACATCGTGAGCCTGATCGGGGGCGATAGATATACCAATGCTGGCACTGATCTCGGTGTAGATACCCTCTAGCTCAAAAGGCTGACTGATGGCATCGAGTACTCGATGGGCAAAAATCACAGCCTTCTGCGCATGGAGCATGTTGGTGATAAAAATAGCAAATTCATCACCACCAAGCCGGGCAACAATGCCATCGTAGTCCTGCAACTCACTTTCCAGGCGTGGACCAATTTGCTTGAGCACGTGATCACCCGCATAGTGCCCTAGGGTATCGTTGATTTCTTTAAATCGATCAAGATCAATTAACAATAAAGCGGCTTTACGGTTCGGCTCGAGCTCATTCAACATTTCCTCAACGCAGGTATACAACTTGTTACGATTAGGCAGCAGTGTAAGCGAGTCGTGAGTGGCTTGGTATTCCAGCACATCCATGTAGTGTTTGGTTTCGGTAATATTGCGCGACGTACCCCAAATACGCTGCAAAAACCCATCCGCAACCGTACCTTGGGCTGATACCGAGAGATAGGCGACTTCATCGTCGGCAATAGAGACTGTCACTTCTTTTTCTGCCAAGCAATATCCACCGGCCAGAAACACCTCAATATCATTGAGCAACGCGACACTGCCAGTAGAATGCAGGCCTGTACCCTCTAGATCTTGCGGATCCCTGGCCTGGCACAACCTGGCAAACACATGATTACATTCAGCCATCACCGCTCGTTCAGTAATCAGTTTTTTTTGTTCTTCAAGCGGTAGTGTAATAGGCACAGGGGGAACCAGGTCGTAGCGCCAAATGGCATCAGCACTGTTGGCAATAAACGCTTTATAACGGGTATCACTCTCTTTCAATTCCTGCTCTTTGTACACTGTATCGGTAATATCCGCAGCGACCAGCAGCACACCAGATACCTTTTGCTCCATGTCTTTGGTTGGAATTTTGTCGACACGAAACCATCGTTCCTCCCCGTGCTTTGCCGTGTAGCGTTCTACCGAATTACGCAGCGGAATACCGGTACGAATGACCTGCATAATTTCCCGCTGACGCTCTTCGGAAGAATCCCAGTTCACCATAAATTCGAGAAAGTTTTTGCCGTAGCTTTCCTCAAGCGGTACCAGTTCGGCAGCATCCCGATTGGCAGTTTTTACGCGCCCCCAACGATCGAGATACCAGATATAAACACCCACCGAGTCCAGCAATAACTGCAGTTCGGTACGCTGTTCAACAATAATATCTTCGTTTTGCTTACGACTACTGATGTCGGTCATCACGGCACCAACCGCGTAAACGTTATCATCGCTGTCGCGTATAGGAAAACGCACGGTTAAAAATGTCGCTGAAGGGTTATCGCGTGTGGGAATATGTTCTTCTACCTGAACCAGCTCCTGCGACTGAATCACCTGCTGGTCTTGCCACTCGGCAAAACGGGCTACATGCTTGGGAAAAATAGCGCTACTGGTCAGACCACATACTTTTTCGATGGGCACCTGAGTAAAACGCATAAACTCCTGATTCACCAGAATAAAGCGCCCTTGCAGATCTGTCACTGACACAATCGAACTGGTGTTATTGATAATACTGTGAAGCAGCTGATCCTGCTGCCGTAGGCTGTTGCTGATTTCTTTTTCATGGCTCAAGTCGCGATGTTGAACCAGCACGAATGCCACTTGTCCGTCGGCCGCTTTTACCGGAATGAGATCCACTATAATGGTCATATCAAGGTGCTGCAAACCTTCCTTATTCACATCATAGGTAGCAGCCAGATACGACAGATTGTAAGTAATTTCGAGGGAGATCTGCTGCGCCTCTGTAAAAGCTTTGCGCACCTCGTCTACCTGTGAAATCTTCAGAAATTCCTTGTCTTCGAACAAATTGTAATGGCCAATAATCCGATCGATGGAATCACGATCAACATTAAACATGTCAACACATGCCATGTTAACGCGGCGCAACGTACCAGCGCTGTCAGCAATCCACGAGGCAACTTGCGAATGCTCAAACCAGTAGTCGTACATCCAACCTTGAACCAGACCAGTGTCGGCTTGTGTCATGGGCTGGGGATTACCGCTAATCACACCACTGAACACCCAACCGTGACTACCGGCAAACGCTTCGCCAAATACCTGTATGAGCTTCCGATCAGGCGGACTACCCATATGAATGCTAAAGCGAAATTGTCGATTAGGCTGGCGGACAGGTTGCTCAGCAATACTGGCAATCTGACCATCATCAAAACAGCGCAGAAATTCGTTCCAGGTTAAACGGCTGGCACTCACACCAGGTACTAGCCGCTCTATATCGGCAGCAATGTGAAATTCAAATTGAGAGAGGTTGCAATACCAGTGCACTACCGCATCGGCGGCAAGTTGACAGGTGGGATGTGGATTTAAGAATTCAGCAGCGCGATCCATTCATCAATCCATAAAAAGCGGAACATCTCCAAACACACCAACGCCCACTAGGAGGCTGACGACTGTGCTATCGTCCCCTAAGTGTAGACAGCTTTTCTGGCTGTGCGAGTAAAAACGAAAATGCCGCAGGGGCTCATTAGGGCAATATGCCTTCTGCTACAAATCTGTCACCCATACTCAGTAGTGGGGAGGACGCTCATCCGCAGCGCCACCACCAGGCCCTTCAAGACTATCAACCACGTCTTTAAATCGTTTTGACAGGTGTTGCACCTGCATCTGCAACACCTTGATCGCTTCGGCCTGCGACACCACGGTGGCATTGAGGCTGTCGACCATATCCTCCTGAAAAGCCAACCGTGACTGCAAATCTTCAATCATTGCCGGGTCGTTATGTTGTGTGGTCATAGCAGAACCTGCTCAACGGTTGTCATGGAGCGACGCGCCACAATACTGGCAGAAGCTCGCGTGGGTGTCATGGCCTGATTTCTGGCACTTCGGGCACTGGCGGCGACTGTGTTCACGCTGCATTTCACGTGACAGCTCTGCCGTTAAAATACCGGTGGGTACCGCAATAATCGAATAACCGGTCAACATCGCCAACGACGCAATAAACTGGCCAGCCACTGTCTGTGGCGTAATATCGCCATAACCTACAGTGGTAATGGTCACGATAGTCCAGTAAATACTTTTGGGAATACTGGTAAAGCCGTTGGTTGGCCCCTCTACCACATACATCAATGAGCCAAAAATAGTAGCGATAATGACCACCGTTGCGAAGAAGACAAAAATCTTGTGCCGCGATTGCACCATCGAACGCACCAGTAAATTGGCTTCTTCCAGATAACGCACCAGTTTCAGTACCCGGAAGATACGTAATACACGCAATAGGCGAACCACCAACAAATAATTGAGGTTCCCAAAAATAAGCCCCAGGTACGTTGGCAGTATCGACAGCAGATCAACAATACCGTAGAAGCTCAACGCATAACGCCAACGATTGGGCGTACAGTACAGGCGCAAGGCGTATTCCACAGTAAACAACAGCGTAAACGCCCATTCGGCATAAACAAAGCTGCGGTCAAGTGCGCCGTGAAGCCGCTCTACAGAGTCCAACACCAGCACCAGCACACTCAATAAAATGGCGTAGATAAGCCACATATCAAAGCGTTTGCCAGCGGGGGTATGAGTACCGAAAATAACCTCGTACAACCACTCTCTACGGGTTTGTTTTTGCATGAATGATTAACCTGTTCCGTCTTACTACGTGCTTGCGCAGGTGCCCGCACGTTATGTGGGCGAAAGCGTACCATGGGCACAAGCCTTGCTGCACTATTCTATCAGGCTGTTGAAAAAGTCTTCCTGACTTTTTCAAAGCACGCAAAGGACACAATGCGATTTTTCCTTTGCTCCCAAAATCAACGACTTACAGTCGTCGATTTTGCCGGTACACGGATGCCACCGACCACTGCCTACTTGGCAAGCGACCCACGAGCCTTTACCCTTGGCGACCAATCAACACTCTGTAGACTTAGACTTTTCATCATGGCCTTTTTATTCAAACCCTTACGCTGCCCCCACTGCCAGCAACCCATGGACAAACGCCTGTTACAGCAAAAAGGCCTGCTCGCCACCTTTTTAAACCGCAAGCCCTTTGACTGCCCTCATTGCGGTAAATCCATCAAGTTACCGGAGCAAGCCGAAAAACTGGTATCGCTAGGCATTTTTACGGCCGCCATTCTGGCTCCTATGTTTTATTTCTGGCCACTGCCGCCATTTAATGCCCAGCATATTTTTCTGGTAGGTGCAGTCATTACCTGCATTGGTATATGGCAACAAAAACTGGTGAAAGCGTAGGACAGCCAACGTGAGCAATAACAGCAGACTGGTGTACTCCACCAAAACCGGCCGCATAAAGACCGGCGACACCCCCAAGGCAGAAATTCCCCAGGGCGATGGTATTGTGCGCATTCATCGCGAAACCAAAGGCCGCAAAGGTAAAGGCGTAAGTATTATCAAAGGGCTACCTTTAGGCGCCGACGACCTGAAACAGGTAGCCAAAACCCTCAAGCAACGATGCGGCGTGGGTGGCAGTGTCAAAAATATGGACATTGAGATTCAGACCGACAATCGAGACAAGCTCAAAGTCGAACTCGAAGCACTGGGCTACACCGTAAGGCTGGCCGGAAGCTAGGGCCTATCCACACTAATGAACAGCGAATACCCTTTCGACCCGCAACTGATTCTCGACTTGGCCCGTGTCAAAATGCCCTTTGGCAAGTATGCCGGGCGCTTACTGGTCGACCTGCCAGAACCCTATGTGGTGTGGTTTTATGAAAAGGGCTTTCCCGCTGGCAAGCTTGGCCAGCAACTGGCGCTACTCTACGAGATCAAGGCCAATGGCCTGGAATCACTGATAGAACCACTCAAGCAACAAGGCTGAATACCTCGCGGCAGCGGGCGTGTAGCAACGCATGCTAGACGGCCGCCCGAGTTTGGACTGAATTTTGCTATTTTCCTCAATAACATCATCGACCGGCACAAAACGTCAATTAACCGTCATCTGATTGAGAAAACAGGCAGATTCACCATGGATATTCAAAGCTATTGGCCAATTATTGACACTTCCATCAAGGTTGGGCTCGGCGCTCTGATTGCCGGCGGCATGGCCTGGGTGGCAACACGCCACAACAGCAGCCAACCAACCGCCGTGAAGCAGCAACGCCGCCTCGAACTGCTTGAGGGTGTTTCTGCCGATGTGGGCAATGTGAACCACGTGTTTGCCAAATACGCATCGCTGGCCATTGAGTCAACCCGCTTTGGCAGCCGCTGGCCAGAAGCCCGTCGCGAAGAACTCGAACGAGTCAACCTTGAGCTGGTGCGCGAATTTAAAAAGCTGGCCGACGCCGAAGCCAAGCTGTTGATGCTGGGCGAAAAGGCGATGGAGAAAACCCTGCGTTTGTACGGCGCCAAAATCGCCTTGTTTCGCAAAGAGGTTTACGTGGGCCGCAAAGATATCAGCGACAACGACATCGTCAAATTCAAGGCCGATATCAGCCATTATCGCGAACAGTTCTACGATATCCTCAGTCGTAAATACGATCGTTTGTTGGCGACGTAAACATAATTAGACGTCTACCGTTACTAAGCCGACGCCACTGCTTGCCGAACGACTCGACACCAGCACAGCGATGAAGTAATTGGTTTGGCTTTATGCGAAAATGGCCGCCTTTTACTGAACGCGACGGTTAACCGATGAAGAAACTCGTAATTGACCTGGATGGAACTCTCACCATCGATGAACCTGGTCCATACCCAGACAAGCAGCCAAATCTTCCCCTCATAGCTAAACTTCGCGACTATCACGCTGATGGGTTTGCCATCACCATTTTTACCGCTAGAAATATGCGTACCTACGAAGGCAACGTGGGAAAAATTAATCTACACACCCTGCCTGGCGTCCTGGCCTGGCTGGAAAAACACCAGGTACCATTTGACGAGGTACTGGTAGGAAAACCCTGGTGCGGTTTTACAGGCTTTTATGTCGATGACAAAGCTATACGCCCCAGTGAATTTACCAGCCTAAGCCGGACGGAAATAGACGCCTTGCTGGAACAGGAACAGGTGCGGATTAAACGGGGAGTTTAAGGTGTTTCTGATTACCTCAGCCGCCTATATCAGCGGTGAATTTGTCAGTGAAATCGGGTTGTTACCACCAAGTTTTTTACCAATAGGCAATCGCTGTCTGTACGAATATCAGGTGACACTGGCAGAGCAGCTGGGCCACAGTGACGATATTTATTTATCCATTCCTGAAAGCTTTGTCCTCAGCGACTATGAACAACGCCATATTAAACAACACCAAGTGCAGCTCATTCGGGTACCCGAGGGCTTAAGCTTGGGCGAATCTGTGCTCTACTGCCTGAATATGACCTCGCTCGCAGATCAACCCCTGCGAATCCTACACGGTGATACCCTTTACCGGTCACTACCTACTGGTGAAGACCTGTTATCCGTGTCCCCGAATACCGGTTTCTATCAACGTGCCGTAGTATCGACAAAATCCACAGAGCACATGACTACACTGAATGAAAAAATGGCCGTGGATGGAGAAGAGGTTATCAGTGGCTACTTCGCCTTTTCCAGTCGCCAGGCGTTGACCCAAAGCCTCACTCGTCACCGCGGCCACTTCATTGCCGCACTCAATGACTATGGGCTGAATCGGCCACTGACCAATGTGCAGGCAATGGACTGGTATGACTTTGGTCACATCAACTCCTATTTCCGCTCACGCGCGTCGTTCACGACTGAACGCAGCTTTAATGCCCTACAAATAAACACCCGGGTTGTGCGTAAAACCAGCGAGCATAAGGAAAAAGTACTGGGTGAGGCGCACTGGTTTCAAAAACTGCCGGGGGAACTACAGCTCTTTACCCCCAGGCTGCTGGAGATGCACAGTACACACTCTCGTGCTGCTTACGGGTTGGAATACATCTACAATTTGCCGCTCAATGACCTGTTTGTCTTTGGTCGTTTAACCAAAGAGATATGGCACAGTATTTTTGTATCCTGTGAGGATTTTCTACACCAGTGTGCCAACGCTGCCAACCATGACGTCTCCCTTGAAAAGGCACAGTTGGATCTCGGCCGCCTGAATGCGCTTTACCTGCCTAAAACTCAAGCGCGTTTAAAGGCACTGCACACCGACGGTTTTTGCGATGTCCATGCGCCGGTAGTGTTTAACGGTAAGTCCTGTCCATCACCCATGGCCCTGGCTGAGTTGACCGGGGCACTCATTCCTCCGGCCCGCACGGACGATGTGAGCATAGTGCACGGTGACTTCTGCTTCAGCAATATATTGTACGATTTCCGCACCTGCCGAATAAAAGTATTGGATCCACGTGGTCTCGACAGTGCTGGCGAGCCCTCCCTGCTTGGCGACAGCCGTTATGATCTAGCCAAACTATATCACTCTGTCTGTGGTTTATATGACCTGATCGTTGCCGGGCGTTTGATTGCACGACGGGACACCGACGACAGCTTGTGGCTGACAGATGCCGACAGCGACCAACATCAGGCGATAAATGCTGCATTTGAAGATGTATTTTTTGCCCACAGCAAAGAAAAGCTCACAGCGGTGCGCGCCATCACCATTCATCTTTTTTTGTCCATGCTACCATTACACAACGACAGGCCCGACCGCCAGTGGAGCATGCTGGCTAACGCGTATCGATTGTATACCTCCCTGAAAGAGACAAGTTCATGTTTGTAATCCCTATGGCTGGACTGTCGTCGCGCTTTTTTCGTGCCGGCTTTACCTTGCCGAAATTTCAACTACAGGCCCACGGTGACACACTATTTGCCCATGCAGTCAACAGTTTTTCCGCCTATTTTTCCAGCGATCGGTTTTTATTTATCGTGCGGGAAGATGAGTTCGACTCGGTAAACTTTGTACGTAGAGAAAGCTCGCGCCTCGGTATTCAAGACGTGGATATCTTTGTACTCGACCAACCTACTCGTGGCCAAGCAGAAACTGTCGCCCTGGCCTTGGAAAAATACAGTGCCGAGGATTTGTATATATTTAATATTGATACCTTTCGGCCCGGTTACACCAAGCCGCATTTTTGTGGTGTAGCTTCTGGCTACCTTGAGACATTTATCGGCAGTGGTAAGAACTGGAGCAATGTAGAGCCGCTTGCGCCCTTCTCTGACCGTGTAAAACGCACGGCAGAAAAACAGGAAATTTCCGAATACTGCTGCACAGGTCTGTATTACTGGGCCAGCGCCACAGCTTATAAACACTATTACCAACAATATAACCAGCTGGACACCCAGCAGTTAACCGGCGGTGAACAATATATTGCGCCAATGTACAACCTTGCTATTGCGCAAGGTGACGACATTCGCTTTTCAGTCATAGAAAATGACGCTGTTATTTTCTGTGGTACACCCGATGAATACCGGGACTGCTTAGAGAGAAAAAGCTGGGTACCTGTCGCAGCGGAAACCTGCCAAGAAAGCCACAAGTAAGCAGTAGAAAGGAACAGCAGGAAAATAGACAATGATTAGTAACGAGAACATTACGGTGGTTGTACAAGGCCCGGTACAGGCCCGCGCCGACCGCCCAATGGACGAAGGTATTACGCACCGGTCGCTGGCGAGTGTTCGCACTCATTTACCCGGGGCAAAAATAATTTTGTCCACTTGGCCAAAGCAAAACCTTGAAGGCCTTGATTACGATGACCTGGTGATTTGTGACGACCCAGGCCCGAATATCAATCGCTATTTGGAAGATGGCACACCAGCCAAAGTTAACAATAATCGCCAGATCGTATCGTCGGTGGAAGGGCTTAAGCGCGTGCAAACCCGCTACGCCATGAAGTTGAGGTCAGATAATTTCTTAACCAGTGACCAGTTTAAAACTCTGCAGCAAGCATTTCCCGCCCGCCACCCAGACTATCGCTTTCTGCAAGAGCGAGTGGTAGTAAACAACACCTTTACCCGCGAATACGCTAAAGGAATGCGGGTATTGTTTCATGCCTGCGATTTTTTCTACTTTGGTCTGACTGAGGACGTACTGGCACTGTGGAACTTTCCTCTGTACCCAGACTATCCCTTTGACCCCGCCCTGCACGGTCAGCAGCAATATGCCGGAGCACCGTATTTTCAGCTCGACTGTACGCAAAAACTCTGGCTCAGCGCACTGCAACAATTTGATCAGACACTGCAGTTGCAGCATATGCATCACCATTCGGCAGCCCTACAGCGCGCCAGCGACCTGTGCTTTGCCAATAACCTTGTCGTTGGAGCGCCAGAAGATATTGGCTTGGGGTTAAATTCCAAGTTTACCGGTAACGAACGTGCCAACCGCCTCAAGGGCAGGATTACCTATTTATCATTTAAAGGCTGGCAACGGTTGTATCGGCGCTACTGTGACAACAGCCATACAATTCCCGAGAACCGTGCCGACGAGCTGCGCCAATGGGCGCTACGCGCGCTCTATTTAACCCCGCAATGGCTGGAAGGACAGTGGCGGCTGAATAAGCAACTGCGAAAAAACCGCCAGGCCTAACTGAATGCAGTCTGCGGTGCGATAGAAAATGCCACCCGACCAGCCCTAGTTACCTGGCTCCTCGTCGATAACCCATTCAATTAGCGTCCAACACCAACCGATCGGCAACGCGATTAACCTGGCAATAATGCTTGCCGGGTTAAATAGAAGGCACCGTTTGTATGAACACATCACCGCAAAGACCCATTAGACTTGATCGCCCCCGTACATCCCGCCAAAATATCGTGTCACCAAAATCACAGACTAAGGAAAGCACATGACTATTCTGGGAATCGATCTGGGCACCACTAACAGTGCCTGCGCTATCTGGCAAAATGGTGAAGCCCTGTTAATTCCAAACCGCCTCGGTCACACCCTGACCCCCTCCGTCGTGGGCATGGATGATAGCGGCGAAATACTGGTTGGCGATACCGCCAAACACCGCTTAATCAGCCACAGTCAACTCACCACAGCTACCTTCAAGCGCGCCATGGGCACCCAGCAGCGTTTTCGGCTGGGCAAACGTGATTTCAGCGCCGTGGAGCTTTCGGCGTTGGTGTTGCGCTCGCTTAAAGAAGACGCCGAAGCCTACCTTGACCATACCATCGACCAGGCAGTGATCAGCGTGCCAGCTTACTTTAACGACGTACAGCGCAAAGCCACACAACAAGCCGGCGAGCTGGCCGGCCTTAAGGTAGAGCGTTTGATTAATGAACCCACTGCCGCCGCCATGGCCTATGGTCTGCAAGATAGTGACCAGGCCTGCCAGTTTATTGTGCTTGACCTCGGCGGCGGGACCTTCGATGTGTCGTTGGTGGAATACTTTTCCGGGGTTATCGAAGTTCATGCATCGTCTGGCGATAACTTCCTGGGCGGTGAAGACTTCACCCAAGTACTGCTAACCGCCTTTTGTACCGATAACACTATCGACGGCAACACACTTACCGCCAACCAAAAACAGCAACTCTACAGCACCATCAATCAGGTGAAGCACGCCCTGGGCAGCAAGCAGGAAGCCGTCCTGGAAAGTGCTGTAAAAACGCAGACGCAACCCTGGAAAATCAATCGGGAACGCTTCGAAAGTCTGTGCCTGCCTTTGCTACAACGTATTCAGGCGCCGATCGAACGCACCCTTAGAGACAGCAACACTACACTTGCCGATATAGACCAAGTGATCCTGGTAGGTGGTGCTACCCGTATGCAGCCGCTGCGATCACTGGTGAGTAAAATGTTTCGGCGTATGCCGTCGGGCAATATCAACCCCGATTTGGTGGTTGCCATGGGCACAGCAATTCAGGCGGGGCTGCGCGCAAAGAATGCCGACCTTGACGATGTAGTGCTCACCGACGTGTGCCCTTACTCACTGGGCACCGATATCGTCAACGAAGCTGACAAAAGCAACAAGCAGGGCAATTTGTTTCTACCCATTATCGAGCGCAATACCGTTGTGCCCGTGAGTATCGAAAAAACCCTGCAGACCGTAACAGACAACCAGACAACGCTCTCGATAGGGATCTATCAAGGCGAATCACGGCTGGCCAAAAATAATATTTTTTTAGGCGAGCTGGAAGCCAAAGTGCCCAAAAACTTGGCCGGCAAAGAAACCGTCAACGTGCGTTTCAGTTACGACATGAACGGCCTACTCGAAGTCGATGTCGTAGTGAATTCCACCGGCCGCAGCTATCAAAAAACCATTGTTAATTCACCAACGGCCTTGTCTGACCGCGACATTGAAGCGTCGCGCAGCAAACTCGAAAAACTCAAGTTTCACCCACGGGAAACCGAAGAAAATCGCCATTTAATCGCCCGTGCCGAGCGGCTGTATGAGGCATCGATCGACGACCGACGTGAGTCTATCGGCCATTTGATCGGCGATTTCGAACAGATACTCGAACGCCAAAACCCGAAAGAGATTCAACGCTACGCCGAACGTTTAAAAGAGATTCTCGACGAGTTGGAGCAGGAAAACCTTTTCACATGACACATTGGGAAACCCTGCAGCTCGCCCCCACAACCAACAAGCGCCAGGTTAAACAGGCCTATGCGGCCCTGTTGAAACTGAATAAGCCCGACGAAAACCCCACAGGCTTTGCAGCCCTGCACGCAGCCTATAAAACCTGCCTGCACGAAATAGACTGGCGTGCCGCGCAAGGGCATGAACAGGAACCCCATGCAGAAGAACCTGCTCAGGCAAGCGGCACACAAACACTGGCAGAGCCGATCGAGCCCGCGACCAACATCGTGCCCGACGCAACCGACGACACGGCTACCGCCGCGTTAGAACCCGCTTACATTGAAGGCGCGCCCAAAAGCAGTGAAGCCCCAATCCAGCAGCCAGCGCCAGACACAGCCGAAGATAAACGCATTGCCTACCTGCGCGAGTCATGGCAGTGGCTTGCCCAGCAAACTGACGAGGCATTGGCAGCCACCGTGAAGTCGGCGAGCATTGAGCATTGGCAGTTTCTTGATGGCCACGACGCCCTCTACGACCTGGAATTTAAAAACGATTTCTCCGATTACTTATTTGAAAGACTGAAAAACTTTTTCAATCAATACCGTTCCAAGCTGGAACAGCGCGACGACCTGCTGGCGCACCTCAATCAATACTTTCGCTGGACCGACGACCACCTGCGCCTTGAGGCTATTTTTGGCGATGAGGCCAGCACGCGTCTGCTGAACCAATGCTCACAGGCCGAGGCGCCTAAACCTAAAGGCCTTCAATGGACCACCCCCAAACACCATCCAGGGCCCATGGTATTTGCTGGCTACTACGGACGGCTGTTTTCCACTTTAGTCGATATGTTGGTATTGCTGTTTTTCTGTACCGCCTTTACCGGTGACGACACAGTCCTGGGCGTGATGTATGCCATCGCCGTTTATGCTGGCTTTGTGCCACTGCTGGAAGCGTCACCGTTGCAAGGTACTCCGGCAAAAGTACTGTTTGGCCTGAAAGTAACGTCACGCAAGGGCAAACGCCTCAACCTGCTACATGCCTACTGGCGCCACCTGCTGTTTCTATTGAGCCTGGCCGGCTTCAAAATTACGGTATGGATTAATCTATTTGGCTGGGACGGCCGCCTGCTGCACGACAAGCTCAGCCTGTCGCTGGTAATTCGTCGCACCTGACCACTCGCAACCTCATGTAATCATCCATAAAAAAAGCAGCCCGTTGGCTGCTTTTTTTATGGATGGAAACAATCGCTTATTGATCAGGGCGTACCGTATTTAAGAATACGCTCGTAACGCTTGTTAACCAGCTCATCGATAGGCATATCTACCAAGTCATCCAGTTGCGCTGATAAACGCTCTTTGAGTTTGCCCGCCATGGCATCGATATCGCGATGGGCACCGCCTAATGGCTCTGCAATGGTTTCATCCACAATACCCAGGTTTTCTAAGATGCTTGACGTCACCCCCATCGCCTCTGCCGCCAATGGTGCTTTGTCGACGGTTTTCCAGATGATGTTGGCACAACCTTCTGGCGAAATCACAAAGTAGGTTGCATATTGCAGCATATTGAGATGGTCACCCACCCCAATCGCCAAAGCACCACCGGAAGAACCTTCACCAATCACCGTACAGATAATGGGTGTGCGCAAACGTGACATAACCGCGAGGTTTTGGGCGATAGATTCAGAGATGCCCCGCTCTTCACTATCGATACCGGGGTACGCCCCCGGGGTGTCGATCAATGTCAGCACCGGCATTTTAAAACGCTCAGCCATTTCCATCAGGCGCAATGCCTTGCGGTAACCTTCTGGCTTGGGCATACCAAAGTTGCGGGCCACTTTTTCTTTTACACTGCGGCCTTTTTCTTCGCCAATGACCATCACGGGGCGACCATCCAAACGGCCAACACCACCGATAATAGCGTTGTCGTCACCAAAATGGCGATCGCCGTGCAGTTCGTCCCAGTCGGTAAATATGCGTTTGATATAGTCAGCGGCATAAGGGCGCTGTGGATGACGGGCAACCTTTACCACTTCCCAGGCACTGAGGTTGGCGTAGATTTTCTCGGTCAGCTTATGGCTCTTTTGTCGCAAGTTATCAATTTCTTCTGCGATATTAAGGTCATTGTCACTGCCGACCAGCTGCAGCTCTTCGATCTTGGCTTCTAGTTCAGCAATTGGCTGTTCAAAATCGAGGTAATTTGGGTTCATAGATACCTTACCCTATGGGGCATTTTGCTTGCGTCTAGTATTAATTTTGCGGCTCCGGTGCTGAGGCCTGTTCACACTCACAAGCTCTGCCCGACGCCCATCTATAAGGGGGCATAAAGATACGCGAAAAGGTGCCAGTCGTCGAGTTAAAGGGCCGCAACAATGTGGTTAAGCTGTTGTAGGAGAGTCATCTCGAAACCAGAGCACCGCTTACGTATACAACAACTGCACCTGATCACGCCCGTACTGGCTGCGCAATGACTGCAGCAACTCGTCAGTGGGGCGTACCCGCCAGTCTGGACCCAACACTAATTCGGCGCGAGCATCATGGCGCCGGTACTCCAAGGTTACCGTGCAATGGCCATCGCGATAGGGCTGGAGAAACTGCGCCAACTGCTGGGTAAAACCACGATCAACCTGTGCACTGTCGATACTCAGGTACACTCCGCGCACGCTGGACTGGCGCGCATCACTCAGAGTTTCTACCGAGTCTGCCCGCATTTTCAAAGCGCCACTGAAATCATCGTGGCTCACTTCGCCTTCAATCACCAAAATGGCGTCTTTCACCAGCTTTTCGCGGTGTTCATTGTAGGTATCGGAAAACAATGTGGCATCGATACGCCCGGTACGATCGTCCAGCGTAACAATCCCCATATTGTCGCCACGCTTGGTTTTTACCACGCGCATGCCTACCACCAGCCCGGCGACTTTCTGCTTTTTCTTACGCTCTGGGCGCAGCTGATTAATCACAGCACTGGTGAGATACTTGAGCTCCTGCCGGTACTCATCGATGGGGTGGCCCGTCAGGTAAAGGCCCAACGTTTCTTTTTCGCTGTTGAGCCGCTCTTTCATACTCCACGGCTTCACATGGGCAAAGTCTTTATAAACATCGCCGTCGGCACCCGCTACTGGCGCCACCTCACCAAACAGATCCTGCATACCCGCATTGGCATTGGCAGCCGACTGCTCAGCCGTTTTAACCGCCTCCGGAATGGCAGCAAACAGCACGGCGCGGTCGTAGTCGAGATCAACGCTTGGGCCAATACTGTCGAGCGCACCACTGCGCACCAACGCCTCTAGCGCACGCTTGTTCACTTTGCGCGAGTCAACGCGCGCACAGAAATCAAACAGGTCGGTAAACGGGCCATCTTTGCGGGCCTGCATAATGCTCTCTACGGGCCCTTCGCCCAGTCCTTTAATGGCACCGAGCCCATAAATAATATGATCCTCGTCATCCACAGTGAACATAAAGTCACCACGGTTAACATCTGGCGGCAGCGGCATGCGCCCCATCTGACGACATTCTTCAATAAAGGTGACCACCTTGTCGGTATTGTCCATATCCGACGACATGGTGGCGGCCATAAACTCACTGGGATAATGGGTTTTCAACCAGGCGGTCTGATACGAGACAATCGCGTAAGCAGCCGAGTGCGACTTGTTAAAACCGTAACCGGCAAACTTTTCTACCAGATCGAAGATTTTCATCGCCAGATCGGGGTCAACCCCTTGCGAGGCCGCGCCATCGGCAAAGGTGCTGCGTTGTTTGGCCATTTCTTCGGGCTTTTTCTTACCCATAGCCCGACGCAGCAGGTCGGCGCCGCCGAGCGAGTATCCCGCAAGTTCCTGCGCGATCTGCATTACCTGTTCCTGGTAAACGATCACGCCGTAGGTAGGTTCAAGAATCGGCTTGAGTTTATCGTGCTGATATTTGGCATCCGGATAGGCCACTTCGGCCCTTCCGTGCTTACGGTTGATAAAGTCGTCTACCATGCCTGACTGCAACGGGCCGGGGCGAAACAGGGCCACCAGGGCAATCATGTCTTCAACATTATCAGGCTGTAAGCGCTTAATGAGGTCTTTCATACCACGGGATTCCAGCTGGAATACAGCGGTGGTTTTGGCATCTTTCAGCAATCTAAAGGTGGGCGCATCATCCAGCGGAATGTGGTTGATATCGAGCGGTTCTTCGCCCCGGCGCGCGCGCTGGCGGTCGACCATCTTAACCGCCCAGTCAATAATAGTGAGCGTTCGCAAACCCAGAAAGTCAAATTTCACAAGGCCGGCAGCTTCTACATCGTTTTTATCATACTGGGTTACCAGGCCGGCACCCGCCTCGTCGCAATATAGCGGCGCAAAATCTGTCAGCTTGGTTGGGGCGATCACCACACCGCCCGCGTGCTTACCCACATTGCGGGTAACACCCTCCAGCTGCTTAGCCATGTCCCAAATTTCCTGGGCGTCGTCGTCATTGGCAAGAAACTCGCGCAACACCTCTTCCTGCTCGTAGGCTTTCTGCAAGGTCATGCCCACGTCCATGGGAATCATCTTCGACAGCTTATCGGCAAGGCCGTATGACTTACCCTGCACTCGCGCCACATCACGCACCACCGCTTTGGCAGCCATGGTACCGAAGGTAATAATCTGCGATACCGCGTCACGACCGTAGTTATCAGCCACATAGCTGATCACCTGGTCGCGGTTGTCCATGCAGAAGTCAACGTCGAAGTCGGGCATGGAAACCCGTTCCGGGTTAAGGAATCGTTCGAACAGCAGGTCGTACTGCAGCGGGTCGAGGTCGGTAATTTTTTGTGCGTAAGCTACCAGTGAGCCCGCACCAGAACCCCGCCCCGGCCCCACGGGAATATCGTGATCTTTGGCCCACTGAATAAAGTCCATTACGATGAGGAAGTAACCGGGAAACCCCATCTGCATGATGATATCCAGCTCAAACTGGAGCCGGTCGGTGTATTCCTTCAGGCGCACCTGATAATCCGCCGCATTAGGATCCGGCAAAATAGTACGCAAGCGGTCGTATAAACCTTCGTAAGAAATTTTTTCGAAAAACACATTGGTACGCAGCATATCGGCGTACTCATTTTCGTGTTCACGCCCGGCCCATTTTTCTTCCATGGCTTTTTTGGCGCGGGCCTCCAGCGTGGCATAATCGATACGCTGCTGAAAAAACGAGTCGCTTTCAAAGCCGTCGGGAATGGGGTAATCCGGCAGATAATAGGTGCCCAGCTCAATATCTACGTTGCAGCGCTTGGCAATTTCAACGGTATTAATCAACGCTTCCGGAATGTCTTTAAACAGCTCCCACATTTCTTCCGGGCTACGCAGGTATTGCTGGTCTGAATAACGGCGTTCTCGGCGCGGGTCATCGAGGGCGCGCCCTTCACCAATACACACCCTCGCTTCGTGTACTTCAAATTCGTCTTGTTTGAGAAAGCGCACATCATTGGTAGCCACCACAGGGCAGCCCAACTCCGCTGCCAAATCGACGGCAGCATGCAGGTATTCTTCGTCGTTATCTCGCCCGGTACGTTGCAGCTCCAGATAAAACCGTGACGGAAATTCAGCCATCCAGCTCTTTAACATTTCTTCGGCCTGATAACGCCGACCACTCAACAAGGCATTGCCTACCTCCCCCCACTTACCACCAGACAGAGCGATAACACCTTCAGTGCGCTCACTGATCCAACTGCGCTGGAGGTAGGGCACGTCATGTTTTTGGCCTTTCTGGTAACCCAACGAAATCAGTTCGGTGATATTTTTGTAGCCACGGGTATTCATGGCCAGCAAGGTAATTAAACTGGGATTGCCGTCGGCCTGCTGACTGGCCACCCAAAAATCGGCCCCACAAATCGGCTTGATGCCGGCACCAATGGCAGCGTTGTAGAACTTGATTAAACCGTAAAAATTACAGGGGTCGGTAACAGCCACCGCAGGCATACCCAGCTCGATGACTTTCGCAATTAACGGTTTGATACGCAGAATACTGTCGGCGAGAGCGAACTCGGTATGTAAACGTAGATGAACAAATTGATGGTCATTGGCGAGCTGTTCAGACATTTCCGCTGGGCCTAATTTTTCTGATTCGGAAAACTCGCAGCCTGCCCAACTGGCAGACTGCCCTTAAGATAAACCCGACAGCGATCGCCGGGTTAGACAACGAAGCCTTATTGCTCCGCGGGTTTGTTGTACGCAGTGATTAACGCTTACCGGCGTTGAAATCGAGCATACGTTGCAGTGGGATCATGGCTTTCTTGCCCAGTTCCGGGTCGACATGAATTTCATTGCCGCCATGTTCCAGTACATGCACCAGCGTATCCAGCTCATTCATGGCCATCCACGGGCAGTTGGCACAGCTACGACACGTAGCACCGCTACCGGCGGTAGGCGCAATATGAAACGTTTTGTCCGGGCACAACTGCTGCATTTTATAAAAAATGCCTTGATCGGTGGCCACAATAAAGGTGTCACGATCCATGGTTTGCGCGGCTTTAATCAGCTGCGAGGTAGAACCCACCACATCGGCCAGCTCAACCACCGCTTTTGGCGACTCGGGGTGCACCAGTACCGCTGCATTGGGGTACAGGGTTTTCAGGTCTTCCACGCCCTTGGCTTTGAATTCTTCGTGCACAATACAGGCGCCATCCCACAAGAGCACATCGGCCCCGGTTTCGCGACGCACATAGTCGCCCAGATGTTTGTCGGGTGCCCAGATAATTTTGTGCCCTTCGGCATCGAGGTGGTCAACCACATCCAAAGCGATACTGGAAGTGACTACCCAGTCTGCGCGTGCTTTTACCGCCGCCGAGGTATTGGCATAAACCACCACGACTCGGTCCGGGTGCTGGTCGCAAAAAGCGCTGAAATCCTCAATGGGGCAACCCACATCCAGCGAACAGGTAGCTTCCAGTGTGGGCATGATCACGCGCTTTTCAGGCGTGAGAATTTTGGCGGTTTCGCCCATAAATTTTACACCCGCAACCACCAGGGTTTGAGCGGGGTGATTCTTACCAAATCGTGCCATTTCCAGCGAGTCGGCCACGCAACCACCCGTTTCTTCAGCCAACGCCTGTACTATCGGATCGGTGTAATAGTGGGCAACCAGGGCCGCATCCTGCGCAACAAGCAAGTCTTTAATGCGCTGTTTTAACGCCGCCAGCTCGTCGCTGCTATAACGCTTGGTTTGCGGATTTTGCCAGTGGTCTTTGACCTTACTGCGAGCCAATGCCTCTTCTATGGCTTTGGCATAAGCAGGCGCTCCCTCAGAAGCAGACGTGGCAATTTTTGTATCAACAGACATAACAAACCCCAGAATTTTGCGAGCGGATCAGTTTACCACAGTTGGTTGCCGCATCTATACGCTAACGCTGGGAGCCACCTCACCTGCAAAGGTTTTCAGCGCGACGGTCATATTTTCGCGGCCCAGTTCGCGATAAGCATCCAGGTGGCGCTCGTCAAAAAACTGGTTAATCAGACCATCGTTGGGGAAACTGTCGTCCACCTGGGCAAAACTCCTTACCTGCGCAGAAGAGGTCGTCGTCAAGACAGATTTAACATACAAAATACGCCCCTCGCGCCCAGACGCGTAGCGAATACTACCCTGCGCACAACAACTTTCCTGCACACCGTCTACTTGTCGCAACAGTGCCCGGGTATCGAGATGAATATCACAGCCAAAATCAGCCTGGGCACGCTGCAACAAAATGCCCAGATCATTGAGTTGCAACTGCGGATCAGCGGATGCATCACAGGCGATAATCAACGGGCATTCGCGTCGCAGTAACTCATACACCCCAAGATTTTCGAAGTGGCCGCCGTCAGACAAGTGCAGACTGGATGCGCGCTCACTAAGCCCTTTGACAAACAGCTCGCGAAAAATCAGCCAGAACGGCATAAAGCCAAAGTAGTTACCCGCTCGTCGTGGGTGCTGCACCCAAAACCCCAAGCGAAAATTCACCAAAGTAAGAAAAATACTTAATGCCCGGTTGGCTGTTTGCGCCGTGTCTGGGTCTACTGCCGCACCGCTGGTGGTAACCGCCTCGCCCAGTGTCAGACGACCGGCCTGAAAGCGTTGCGTGCAGGCAAACCCGGTTGCCGGGCAACCACTGTACAAGGGGCTGAGAATAAAGCTCTCACCCAGTCGCGAGCGTGCCAACGGCCGCTTGGAGTTGGCTGTCGCCAGCGTTGTATTGATCAATGGCAGTGGCGCGGTTGTATCAGGCTTAATATCACTGAGCAACATATCTTCATTACCGGCCTTACCACCATAAAAAAACGCCTGTGACAGCTGCGCCAGGTAATAACTGTGCATTGACGAACGATTAACACTGGCAACCGAGGCCAACACCACTGCAAATACGAAAAAGCCCCAAAACACGGGGGTATCAACAATGCCGACATGAAAAACCAGGTGATAACAAAATGCCGCCAAACCATACAACAACAATGCCAGCCCAGCCGCTGCCAGCCGTGGCCTAAACCGAGCACGGTACATAGCCAAAGTGCCGGTGGCGAACGGCACAAGGTAATCGAGATGCTTGCCCAACCCGGCCCATTTTTCCGACGCCAGCAGGGCCAGCAGGGCATCGTCCATTTGCGCTACCATGGGCAAGCTACCCACCAGCAAAAAAGCTACCGCCGCCTGCAACAGCCAGCCCATCAACTTGCGCGGCCCAAATCGGCGACTCAAATCGTTACACCGGGCAGACCGCCACAAGGCCATGGTAGGGATGGTCAGCAGAAAAAGGCCAAAGCACACAATCGATGCAAACAACATGAAGAGATAGCCACTGTGGCCATGAATCACTTCGCCACCCGGCAAGTGCCAGTGTTGCGGCCAGAGAAATTGACTGTGCGGTAAGCCCGCCAGCCAAAACCCGCACAGCAATATAGGCAGCAGCACCAGCAAACCAAATAAAGACGACGCGATAATGCCGCTGGCTAACGTGGTAGCACCAACACCCGACCCGGCCACCAGATAGGCGGCATGAGCACGCAGCCAGTTAAGCACTGGCGCACCGAACAAGCTGGTAGCCCCCTGCCCTCGGTGCATCAACCACTGCAAACAGCCCGCCATATAACCACCGCCAGATACCGACGATAGATAATCCACCTTTTTCAGCCAACCACTTTCTGACAAACCCTGCAGAATGCCCAGCTGAAAGCAGGCCGAACGAATACCACCACCAGAGAAAGCCAAACCCGTAATCGGTTGTTTGCTATCAATACCGGCCTGTTCACGCCGTTTCTCAATCCAGGCCAGCTCATCAGCTTGCACCTGGGCAAAATCCTGGGAGTAATTGGAGTTGCCGTCACTCATACCGGGGCGTTCCTTATCCTCGTGAAGCCAAACAGGCAGGGGCACCGGCGTACTGATAACCCGGCGGGTTATCGCGGTGAATTTTCAGATATTCAAGTAGCGCGTAGCGCTCCTCATCACTCAGCAGCGGGCCGATCACCCCCTTGGGCAGCGGATTTGCCGATGGATTGCTCAAATAAGCCTGCCACTGGGCAGGGGTTGCCTGAAAGCTGTGCCCCGTGTTGTGGTTGCCGGTAAGGCTGGTATCAAACCAGAAACCGTCGTGCTCACCACCCGGTGGTTGTGCCGTCTCATACCCCAGATTAACCGGATCGTAATCACGCGGGCCCACAAAAAACGTTTTATCGCGCTCGGCGGCCGGTACCAACATCTGGTATATCGTGGGTACCGACCCATTGTGCAAAAACGGTGGCGTTGTCCATACCCCTGCCAACGGACGCGGCTTGTAGCCCACTATCTGCTGTGGCAGATCCAAGATGCCAAAGCCTTCAAGACAAGCCTGCTCCGCGTCGGTCAGGTGATTATCTTCGTAGTAACGTTGCTTGATCAGTAAATTAATAATATTCAGCCCCAACCCTTCGGTAATATTGGCCGGATCAATGCTGGCGAGCAGGTTGGCAAAGCCGGCCTGGGCGTAGTCGAGGTCGTACCAGAGAGCGTTCACCTGGCATTGATGACCGCAACCCAGCTGGCGGTACGCCTGATAGTCGGGCGACAGCGTAACACTGGGCTTGAGATCAAACTGGTCCAGCACCGCTTTAATCGCCGCCACCGGAGAGGGTTGAAACCCTGCGTCAGCCAGCTGATCCGGCGCCGGAAAATCTGCCGCCAAGGACGTAAATGCGGCCTGCGCCTCATCGCTTAACGTGGAATCTGCCCCCAGCTCGCGCAAGCGCATTAACATGTCTCGGGCCAACTTACGCTGCAACAACGGGTTTACCAGTGCCTTGATATCGGCACGGGTAATACCGGTGGCCGATAAATCGTACTTGCGACTCAGAAAACTCATGGCCTCGGTTGGGTCGGTACCAATATGATCAACATCAATCACCTCGATCAACCAGTGCTCTTGCGGGCCAGCCTTGAGCGGCGCCTCAGCCTGCTGCCGCGCGCGGCTGGAAAGGTGCGGGCCATGACATTCAAGACAATGGCGCTGAAATAACTGCGCCCCGTGGGCAGCTTTAGACTGATCGACCGGGCCAAAAATATCGTCTGGCCAGGTTGGTGCTGGCAATTGCTGTAAGGCCCTCTCTATCTTTTCCAGTCCGGCAATATTCACAGAGCTGCGCAAGCGCTCGGCTGGAGGCAGCGGCCCACCTTCGGCGTTCAGCAAACGAATATCCGCGCCCACCCCCAGCGCTTCACCCACATTGCGCGACAGCGGTTGCGCCACCGAACCGTTGTACTGCACCCAGTTAAATTTCCAGATATTCCACAGATACGGATAACTCACCGGCGCTGACGACACCTGCAAATTAGCATCACTCAAATGCTCACCAAACACCGTATTGGCAATGCGCCCCAGGGCATCAGTGCGCCCGAACCCTTCGCGGGTAGGGTACAAGTGCGCCAAGGGATTATTCTGCTTGATAGTCAAAAAAGCTTTTACAGTGGCACCCAGCTGTCGGTGCAAGGCGGTTCTGTCGCCACCGTCGGCCAGTACCTTGTCCGCAAAACGTTTGAACTTCAGCGGGTTAGCCCAGGTTTCCGCCAGAGCACTGATCAGCGTTGGGCCAAAACTACCGCGCTGTAAATCGGTAAAAGCATGCATCGCCTGGCCACCATCGACCCGCAGCGCATAGCGTTTACCTTCTTTACGATAATGAAGCTGCCCGGTATGGCAGGCAGCACAACTGATATCCAAAACATCTTCACCAACGCTGGCAGAATAACGGCGATTAAACCCCACCGGCAGGTCATCTGGGTGGCTGGGATCGGCCAAAAAGCGGAACCGCTGCAAAAATTGCTCGTCGGCAAAAAGCGCTTCTGACAATGGCTGCTCCAAATTCAAAAACCAGCGATAACGCAAAGCCTTGTCACCCGCCCCCTGCGGCATACTGGTACCCTGTGGCGTGTGGTAATATGTCTCACGTGCTGATTCCTGCCAGCCACGGTTGAGATAGCGGTATTCATCCACCGCTTCAAGTTGCGGAATGCGCGCAGCGGAAGACTGCAGGTAGTAAACCACCCCACCGATCAACGCCAACAGCAGTAATACAGCCAGCACCAACAAGCGCCACAACCAACGCGTTACAAATCCCTTACTCATAGCGGGTCTCCTACTTGGATTAGCGTTTTACAGGGTTTTCAAATATTCGATAAGAGCTGCTTTATCGGCCTGTGTAAGCGCAGTGCCATAAAGATGCCCCACATTGCCGTTACCGGGAGCACTCGTGTCAAACTCGCTCACATGAGCAGGGTTCAACACCTGATCACTCAGCCCTACGGCATGAGGGTCAAATTCAACCTCGCCCACTGCAAAACGCTCGGGACGAGTCGTGGAAAGCATGGCCGCCAACGTAGGCACCGAGCCATTATGCAAATAGGGCGCGCTGGCCCAAATGCCTGATAAGGGGCGCGCCTTGTAGGCGTAGGGCCGTTCGTTCAAGGGGGCGGAGAGCACCTTGTGAAAACTGAGCAGGCCAGCTTTGAGCGACTTCCAGGGATGCTCAAGCAGCGCACCCAGTGCTGCATGCACCACCAGGTCGATGGTGCTGGCCTCTTCACCCAAACGGGCACCGGCCACATACATCAGTTTTTTACCCGCAAACGCCCCACTTTTGGATTTGGCATGAACAAAATTACTGGCCATCGTGCTGTCTGTGCCAACACTATCAACAGCTACCAGTGTAGCCGTCAGTTCACGATGAGCATTATTCTGGTCAGACAGTTCGTGGCACGACAGACACTGCTGCTGATAAATGCGGGCACCCTGTTGTGCCAAGTTCTGATCGATTGCACCTAATAGCGCTTGTGGCCACGCCGGTGCACGCAGGCCGTACCACAGATCCTGAATCTCGCCGAGGTTATCAATCTCAACCGTAGATTGATAACCCAACCCCCCACTGTGAATATTCAGGTTGCCAAATACCGCCAGCGCGGTGGTTGCATTCTGTACTAACGGCCCTGGGCCAGCATTGGGGGCAGAACCATTCCACTGCACCAAATCCAGGTGCGGAGCATCCCACAACACGGGATAACTGACCGGGGCATTGGGCTCACGACGATTGTCGGGAATGGCCAGAAAGTCGGCAGCAACCGCATTAAAGATCTGGCCAAAAGCATCCAACCGACCTCGACCATACGGGTAATGCGTGATATTGAGTGTGGCCACCTCGCTTAACCGTGCCGCACGAGCTTGCACGGCATCACGCAAGTCGGGTCCCGCTGACAGCGCAGTAGCGAAACGTTGAAATTTAGCCTCGTCGGCCAGGGTAGCGTTAAGTGCCGCAAGCAGGTCGCGCTCGAATGCTTGAAAATCGATCAGTGCCTGACCGCCATCGATATGCAGGCTCTTACCTTGATAGTAAATCTGGCCGGAATGACAGGCTGAACAACCGAGCCCCACCCATTGGGTACCGCCATCGGAAGGGGTTGCCGTTAAACCAATGGGCAAACTATGAGGATTGGCCTTGGATGGCCCCGCCACTGCAAAACCAAAACCGCGTAAATGGGAGGCGCTACTGAACGGCTCACGGTTTTGTGTTTGCTCCAAGGCTAAAAACCAAGGCAATGGCACAATGCGCGAACCAAAACTGGTATACCAAGCTGTTTCGCGCTGTTGATCATTCCACCCCTGATCCAGTAATTGAAGGCCGCTAACCGTCTGGCTACTGGCAGGCAAAGAAGGCTGGTCATCACACCCACTGATTAACCAAGCTGCCACGAACGCCAACGCGGCTACCCCGCATACATGTACACGCTTGCTCTTCACCCCACTCCCCTTTTAATCAACAGCTATCACCGCCTGTTATTGGTTGCTACGGCACGCGCTGCTTGTTTTTATGTTGTATTCACTGAACTATTAACCCGGCGACAAAATAGATCTCCTTATCTATTTTGTCGCACGCTATGGAAATACCTGCGGAATTTTACGAAATCCCTTGTATTTCATGGCTTACATTGGCCTGCGGCCAATGGCGGCGCATCCGTGCGCGGCTTATTAACCCGACAATAATATTCGCCGGGCTAATATCTTTCGTTAACCCAAGGGCTGTCATCGCCAGGTTCGGTAGCTGACGGTGACTGCCGACGCTCACTGTCACGACAAAAACCCACTACCTGATTACGCCCTTTACCCTTTGCTTGGTACAACGCACAATCGGCCGCTTCGAACAATTCACGCTCGTGCCTGAATTCACCCTGCTCGGTAGAAGCGTAACCAACACTCACCGTCAACCCCAGGGCTGCTTTGGTTTGCGCTTCTACCTGCTGCCGCACCCGTTCGCTAATCACAGCGGCCGCCATGGCATCAGCACCTGGCAAAATAAGCACAAATTCTTCGCCGCCGTAACGACAAGGCGTAAAAGGCTTGCGCACGGTTTCTTTCAATATTTTGGCAACCACTTTCAATGCTTCGTCACCGGCGGCATGCCCTCGGCTATCGTTAAACTGTTTGAAATGATCAATGTCGATCACCGCCAGGGCAAGCGGCTGCCCGGTACGCTCGACTTTACGTATCTCGGCACTGACCTCCTGATTGAGATAACGGCGGTTATTAAGGCCGGTTAAGGCATCAACATACGACTGCTGCCTGATTTCATTGACGCGACTGGCAATAGCCAGACTCAACAATATCATTTCAATCAATGCCCCTACCTGGAAGGCATTTTGCGTCCAATACGTGTGAGGCAAAAGGCCAAAGGTTTTCAGCATATACGCAAACACGCTCATCAGTAATGCAGTAAATGCAATCAGATAATAGCGCGCCGGTATTGAACCCAGAAAAGCGGCCCGTACCGCCATCCCCATCATATGGCCCGTAATCACAAAGGTAAGGAAAGCAACGGGAATAATCATCGTGCCATAAGACACCAGCAGCGATATCAACAGGCAGGCAATGGATACCCACTCCATAATGCCAGCCACGGTATCCGACCGGGGTAGCAATCTTTCGGTCTGCAAGATGGTGCGGGTAAAGCGCAGCGCCCAAAACAAAGATAACGCCAGCAATATAATCAGACTCTGGTTGGCAAGCCAGATATTGTCAGGCCACAAGTATTGAAAACTAACGCCATTATGCACCGACATATACAAGCCATAGCACAACACGTACAGCAGGTAATAAGCGAAAATCTTGTCTCTGACCGTAATGAACATAACCAGGTTATACGCAATCAGCACCAGGAAGCCACCGTAGTAGACCCCCAATGCCAAATATTCTGCGCCCACCAGACCGATAACATCATTGTTGCTATGCGCAAACAGACCAATGTTCATGGAACCCTGCGTTTCAAAACGGGCATAAACCTCGATGGTTTCACCCGGTGCCAGTTTTACGGGGATTAAAAACGTGCGGTTATCCAGAGGGCGCTCATCAAAATGCCGGCGGTCACCCGTGGCAATATGCTGCCATTGCTCATTACCATGGGAGTACCAGACATCGAAAAGATCAATCAGGGGATAGTCCTGGCGAATCACCAGCGGCTCATCAGTATCAAGCGGATTGTGCAATCGAAATTTCACCCACCAGGCCGATGACGTAAAGCCGAAATTGGGCGAATGATGACCGGTCGGATGAAAATCTGTCGCATGTTGCGCACTTCTCACCTGCTCAAATGTCAGGCTGGCGGTTTTGTCTTCCAGCAACTGCATATAGGGAATCAGGCTCAGGCGCTGATTCAGCTGAGTAATTTCCGCCGCAGGTAAGGGTTCGCTCTCTGCCCAAAGCTTACCACTCGCCAATAGTGCTAGGCTAAGTGCCGCCACTCCCAGAAACAGCTTGTTGACCAAGGCGTTCCATCTAACTTCCAGAACCTTCGTAAGCATCGTTTTGATAATCCCAAGGTAAAAACACGGGCAGGATTGCCCTCAATTCCTGCCGTAGAAATACCCCAAGCCGCCGTCCTGACGACCTCTACCAACCCGGCCGAGACATATATTGCTCACAACGGCCTTATCGAAAACAGAAATAACCCATATCACCCACAGATAGAGGAGGCACAAACCATTCATTTCCCTTTTCAGTGGCACATCTTACCCGAAACTTTTGGAATCTTTTACTACTGGCACTCAAGTTTTCTAAGTAAAGACCCCACACATCACTTCTGCCCGCCAGACCCGCAAAATACCAGGCTCTAATAAGGCACGGGGATTTTCAGCGTCTCTTTGGCCATATCCATTACCACAATACTGGTAGACTCTTTCACACCGGGCACACTCAATAGGGTTTCCTCAAGAAACTCCCGGTAAGCGCCCATATCGGCTACCCGCGCCTTGAGCAGGTAGTCAAAGCCCCCTGAAACCAGATAGCACTCCTGAACCTGATCAAGCAGTGTTACCGCATGCCGAAACTGGTCAAAGTTGGCTTTGGAGGTACGATCAAACTTAATCTGCACAAAAATAATGAGCCCTGCATCAAGGTATTCAGGGTTTACTACGGCTGAATACCCGGTAATAAAGCCGTCCTTCTCCAGCCGCTTTACGCGTTCTATACACGGGGTTGTGGTTAGTCCTACCTGACGACCAAGCTCCGCAAAGGATATCCTGCCATCATCCTGAAGTATGCGAAGAATTTTTCGATCTATACGATTCAATGGGCGGGGGGCTTTCCTCATAAAAACACCAAAACAATATTATTTGCTTTAAAAATTAATTTTATAAGAAAACTATTCTTTTTAATTTGAAAAATAAAGAAAAAAATCTAAATAATCATAAATATACTAGGCCAATCAACTTATCGAGCTCTAAGAAGCCCTTTTTTACTCCACTTATCTACAACTCAGGAGAGCAACATGCTGATTGGCGTACCTAAAGAGATTAAGAACCACGAATACCGTGTTGGCCTCACACCTGCCTCAGCCCGCGAGCTGATCAGCCACGGCCACTCCGTAATAATTGAAACCAATGCTGGCACCGCCATCGGCTTCCCCGATGAAGACTACACTGCTGCCGGCGCTCAAATCATTGATACCGCCGCAGAAATCTTTGCCAAAGCTGAGATGATCATCAAGGTTAAAGAGCCTCAGCCACAAGAATGTACCATGCTGCGCGAAGGCCAACTGCTGTACACCTACCTGCACTTGGCTCCAGACCCCAAGCAAACTGAACTGCTGTTGGCCTCTGGCGCAACCTGTATCGCTTACGAAACAGTAACCGATGCCAAAGGCGGCCTGCCTCTGCTGGCCCCCATGAGTGAAGTAGCCGGTCGTCTGGCACCACAAATGGGCGCACACCACCTGGAAAAAGCTCAAGGTGGCCGCGGCGTACTGATGGGTGGCGTACCGGGTGTTGAGCCAGCCAAAGTGACCGTTATCGGTGGCGGTATCGTAGGCCACAACGCAGCCACCATTGCCATGGGCATGGGTGCTGATGTAACCATTCTCGACCGCTCTACAGACCGTTTGCGTTGGTTAGATGACCAATACGGCGGCCGCGTGAAGTGCATTTACTCAACAGAAGCAGCGATTGAAGAAAACGCCTTGGCTTCAGACGTAGTGATTGGTGCAGTTCTGATTCCTGGCGCTGCAGCACCCAAACTGTTAACCCGCGATCTGATCAGCCGCATGAAGCCCGGCAGCGTTGTGGTTGACGTAGCCATCGACCAGGGCGGTTGCTTTGAAACCTCAAAAGCCACTACCCACCAAGATCCAACTTATGTTGTTGACGGCGTTGTGCACTACTGTGTCGCCAACATGCCTGGTGCGGTTGCCCGTACTTCAACCATGGCACTGAACAATGCCACCTTGCCACACGCGGTTGCACTCGCCAATAAAGGCGTAGACGCCATCATGGCAAACCCACACCTGATGAACGGCCTCAACGTTCACAAGGGTAAGGTGACTTACAAGGCAGTAGCCGACGCCCTGGGTTACGACTACGTGCCTGCTGCTGAAGCACTGAAAGCGTAATAGTTCCTTATACTCCATTGCTCTCGGAGTTAGCGAAGGCTTAGCGGCCTTCGCTTTTTTTGTTTGTAGGAAGTAAGAAAAATATTAAAGGGTAAAGACAATATGAGAGGGCATGAAAAATAACAGGCAATCGAAACTTACATTTTTTGAATCACCAATGACAGAGAGCCCACCTCCAGTCCCCACTTACTCATAACCGATTCGTTGATCAGTACGCTTTCATTAACCAAGTACATGCGATCATCAATGGTGACATCCAGCGTTCCATCGCCATAGGGAACGCGCAACACGTACCGTAGAAACATACTATTACCCGCCACCCTGATTGGCGCCTCACTAACAACATCACCCGCAGTACCAATATAACCACCGCTCCCATCGGGCGTTAGAGTCCATACACGGCGCTGCTGCTCACCATCGTCAAAAACAAAATCTTCTTCAAGAGTGCCTATGCCATTTTGCCAGTAGGCCTTAATCGCAGCATTGAAATACCTGATCACCTCGCCACTGCGATTTTTAACGATTCCATGAGCCATCAACCGCCCATTAAAAAACGCTTCTGGTACCAACCTTGGCTGATTGTCAGCATAAGTCTCAACCCTAACACTGCCACAACTAGCCAACATAAAAACCATAGCCAGCACCAGCACATAGCGAAAACCAAACATACTACCCCCGGCGAAGATAACGCATAAAAGCTATTACGCTGGGTGGGCGCCTGTAGATCGTTTTTAAGGGGTCGTTTTTAAGGGGTCAAAGCCCTTTTTTGCACGTCAACTTGACTGGCCGCCCTCTTCTGGCAATACCAACTTTACACTTAAGCTGGCGCTCAACTTTTCTCCTGAACAGGTCATTCCCCAGAGGCGTACCCGTCTGCCATGCCTCCCTGATCCTCTTCATATCTGATGGATCCACATGGTTTGCAAACAATTTTTGGTAGGCATCATTCCTATCAGCTTTATTCCTACCTAATGCATTATAAATACGATGCGGTGTAACAAAACTGATATCCCGCAAACCTACATTATGACAGAAGCTGGACCATCGGTAGTGCCCCGGCAACTCCACCATGCTGGCGCGCACAGGATTCAGTTCAATATATCGCATAACCGCTAAAAAATAGGTTTCTTCCTGCACGAGGCACGCTTTGTAGCGCCCTTCCCAAATAGAACCACTTTTACCATATTTGTGATTGATATAAGGTACATAGTGCCGACCTACAAATTGCATCAATTGGCTGATATTTTGCCCTTCTGTGGGAGTTGCCAGTAGGTGTACGTGATTAGTCATCAAGACAAAGGCGTGAATCGCAACAGGGTATTTTTGACACCCCTGCTTTAACCAATACGCATAAGTGGCGTAATCTTGCGCTTCAAAAAATACCGGGGATCGGGAATGCCCTCGCTGGACAATATGGACAGGAACATCAGGTAAATAGAATCGCGGCTTCCTTGGCATCATTTCTTCCTTGAAATTGATTGAATAAAAATAGAAGGCTTAGTCTATCACAACACCTTTCATCGAGTTTATGTGGAAACAATAGCAAAGGGCTCTGACCCCTTTAATTTAATTCAAGCAATTCGAGTTCAGAAGAGCACTTGCTTTGGTTAAACACCTCGTTATATAGTCCCCAGTTTGGCTCGAGCAAGAATAGTTCGCTCTGCTAGGAATGGTGGGTGACCACAAACCAAAGGCCTTACCCCATACCATTTAAGGGAAAGAATATTATGCAGTATAAACTAGAGTCATTGCGAGGAGTGGCAGCATGTTTGGTTGTATTGGTTCATTCGCCATTTAATTATGGCAGTGATAGCCTGAGCTTTATCTCAAATAGCTATTTTTTCGTTGATTTCTTTTTCGTCCTTTCTGGATTTGTAATGTCACTTGCCTATTCTTCTCGCATCCATAGTGGATTAGGGTTTAAAGAGTATAGTTTGCTGAGACTAGGGCGAGTATACCCACTTCATTTTATAATGTTGTTTTTGTGGATACCTTATATTGTAGTGAAGCAATATTTATTTGATTCAGGTTTTGGTGGATCTACACAATTAGACAAAAATAACCTAGCCTCTTTTTTTTCCAATATTTTTCTTATCAACTCCATGGGCGTGCATAATCACCTTAGCTGGAACTACCCTTCTTGGAGCATCAGTACTGAGTTTTTCTCCTATATCGTTTTTTTCGTTTTCACGATAACAGTTGACAAAAAGGGCTCTTTCGCTGTCCCTTTGGTCATTTCTGCTGGCTGCTACTGCTTTCTCATATCATTAGACAGAAGCAGCCTTGATATTACTTATGATTATGGTTTTTTTCGATGCTTGGCGGCCTTTTATTTAGGCGTTTTTGTAAACAGAATCTCTAAACATATTAAATTTTCTGAAAACACCCGTAATAATTTATCGGCTTTGGAAACACTGTGCATTGTATCGGTTGTTATTTTGATTTCTGTTGCCGAACTTGACTTTTTGTTGTTTATTCCGATTATTGCCTTTTTTGCTGTCTCTATCTTGGTGTTTTCTCAAAGGGAGTCGGGTATTTGGGGTAGAATCCTGCTGACCCCGCTATTTAAAAGCATCGGCAAATGGTCATACTCAATTTATATGATTCATGCCCTTGTACTGGCAGGAGTATCAAATATTTTTGAATACCTATTAAAATGGGACATTCAATCTTCCCTGGGCTTTTATTCGTTAATAATTAACTTTTTAAGTTTATTGGTTATTATCGTTCTGTCTAAATATTCATACTCGCTGGTAGAAAAGCCGTTTCGTGATAAATCTAAAATATTAGTGAGACGATATGGCAAAGCAATACAAATTTAAGTATTTTTAAGGGGTCAAAGCCGAATGGCACTTACTTAAGACCCAAACCTCAGTAAACATGGTCGTTTCAAGCTCATTAAGCGTTACTGACAATCATGATACTGAGTTGGTTTGGGATTGTTTCCTCAGTACCTATGTATGTAGCGCTAAGTCATTCATAAAAAAAACAAGTCGCTAAGCCCCGTGGTTGCTAGCTTTAGAGCTGAAGTAAGTGCCATTCGGCTCTGACCCCTTTAATTCCGGGGCCTCGGGAATGCCCTCGCTGAACAATATGGACGGGAACATCAGGCAAATAGAATCGTGGCTTCCTTGGCATCATTTCTTCCTTGAAATTGATTGAAAAAAAAGGGGACAGATTTATTTAACGAGTTCAAGGAGGAAGTGTTATGCCGAGGAAGGCGCGCGTCATTGTTCCGGGTATGCCGCACCATATCGTACAGCGCGGACACAACCGCAATGTGGTTTTTGTTGAAGACGCAGATTATCAATATTATCTCGATAATTTGGCAGAGTGGAAAAATGCACTTGGTTTGAAAGTGTATAGCTACTGCCTGATGACCAATCATGTGCATTTGATTGTTGAAGCAGGTGACTGTGTGGGTGCCATTGGTGAGCTGATGAAACGGCTGGCAGGGCGCCAAACTCGGTGG
>JBNKFV010000002.1:0-96420 GCA_050289485.1 Cellvibrionaceae bacterium | reverse complement strand
CCCCCCCCGCCACAAGCTACTTCAACAATGGCGATACCAACGGCATCAGTGCATCCGCCCAGATCTGATACCCCTGCTCGTTCGGATGCAGGTAGTCCGGCATGATATCGGCACTCAAACGCCCTTCGCTGTCGAGGAACTGGTCACCGATATCCTGATAAAAGATATGCTCACCATCGGCAAACTCCGCAATGCGGTCGTTCACTGCCTGATTAATACGGCGCGCCTCCGTACCCGGTTGCGCATCGCGCGGGAAGATTCCCAGTAGCAAGATTTTCATCTGCGGCTGGCGTGCGCGCAGTTCGTCCAACACAGCACGAATCCCAGCGACGGTCATCGCCGGGCCATCCCGGCGGAGGCCAGTGTTGTTGGTACCAATCATCACCACCGCCGCCTTGGGTGAAATGCCATCCAGCTCACCATTTTGTAAACGCCACAACAGGTGTTCGGTACGGTCACCACCGTAGCCCAGGTTCACCGCACCCAGAGGTTCAAAACGCTCGTCCCACAGAGCACGGCCCCCTTTATCCCAACCTTCGGTGATGGAGTCACCCAACATCAGCAGTTGCACATTGCCCTGCTTCAACCGCGCCTGGTTGTGTGCAAAACGCTCGTCCCACCAGTCCTTCGTCCAATAGGCGTGACGGCGTGCCGGGGTGGTGGATAGATTGCGCAACGCGTCGCAGCTGGCCTCTTTGGCATCACTGCGCTGCAGGCGAACATTCGCCACGGCCACTTGCCCCTTGCCGCCACTACGCAGCCCGAAGGGTGAAGTGATGTGGGTAAAGTCGTCGCCGGCATGGGCCAAACAGCGCAACGGGAAGGACAGGCGATACCAGCCTTGGCCGCTGTGGGCGCGTGCGTCCACGGTCAGGTCGACCAGGCGCTGACAGTCATGGCCGCAGCTCAGGGCCAGGAAGAGGTCCCCCGCAGCCAGATCATCCACCTTCAGGTCGAAACTCAGGCTGCCTTCTGCCAGGAAGCCTGACAAATCCAGCGCCGGGCCGAAGTCCAGACGCAAGCCCCCCTCCCAAGTGTCGTGCCAGCGCAGCTCAAGCGCATCTTCCTGCACGTCCTTATCACGGGTTTCAACGGTCACCCGACCAGAAGGTAGCTGTGCAAAGGCGCCGCTGAGAAACTGCGTCTGGTCATATTCGAAAACGTTCACACCCCAGGGTTGTATGGGTCGGCCCACATATAGATCTAAGGTTTCCGGCGCACCGGAGCTCAGCCCGGGAACATTTTCCTCCAGCAGGCCAGGACCGGTTTTGCCCGCGGCGTAATCCAAACCATAGCCATAAGCAAACAGCGGGGCATAATCATCGTGGTGCGGATTCAGGTGTGCCTGCAGCGGCAGCTTAGGCCAGGAGAAGGACAAGCGACCAGTGAAGTCGAACCTAGGAGTTCCGTCGGCCTTAGCGATCACCACGTCGGCCACGCCGGCCCCTTCAGTGCCGGGCAACCAGGCAGCCACAAAGGCGTCAGACGCATTTAGTTCGGGGTTGACCCACAGCGGGCGACCGGACAAAAACACAGAGACCACAGGAATCCCCTGCGCTTTGAGGGTTTTCAGCAAGGCCAGGCTGGTTTTGTTGACCGGTTCAAATTCCAGAGTATCGAGGTCCCCCTGCCCTTCGGCGTAAGGGGATTCGCCAAAGACCACCACAGCCACATCCGGTTTGTCGGTGAAGCTGCCATCCTCAGACAGAATCGCCTCGCCTCCGGCCGTTTCCACAGCTGTTTTAATACCGGTATAGATCGACGTCGCACCGGGGAACTGGTCGTTGGGGATACCTGCACCCTGCCAGCTCACACTCCAGCCACCGGATTGCATCGACAGGCTATCGGCACCAGGGCCTGCCACCAGAATGGTTTGGTCAGGTTTGAGCGGCAGCAGATGGTCTTGGTTTTTCAGCAGCACTAGGCTTTCGCGCACGGCGCGACGCGCCAGGGCGCGATGTTCCGCACTGCCGACTACGTCGGCACGGCCGGCAAGAGCACGTGCAGAGGGTTTTTCGTCGAACAGGCCGGCACGAACTTTCACCCGCAGAATGCGGCGCACCGCATCGTCCAGCCGCGCCTGGCTGATCTCCCCGGCACGCACTTGTGCCAGGGTATTGTTAAACATGGCTTTCCATTCGTGGGTCACCATCAGCAGGTCGATACCGGCATTGATGGCCTGAGGGCAGCTGTCATTGCGGCAGCCAGGCACTTGGCCATGGCCGTTCCAGTCACCCACAACCAGACCGTCGAAGCCCATGCGCTGCTTGAGCACCTCGGTCAGCAGGTAGCGGTTGCCGTGGTGCTTTTCGCCGTTCCAGGAGGAAAAACTGGCCATCACAGTTTGTACCCCAGCCTCAATGGAACTGGGGTAGCCAGCACTGTGAATATCGATCAATTCGCGTTCGTCGATGCGCGCATCGCCTTGGTCGTCACCCTGATAGGTACCGCCATCGGCCAGAAAGTGTTTGGCCGAGGCGATGACGTGGGATTCATCAAGAAATGCATCAGTGCCCACTTTGCCCTGCAAGCCTTCGACCATGGCGCGGGCGTAGTCGCGCACCAGGTCAGGTTTTTCGGAATAGCTTTCATAGGTGCGGCCCCAGCGATCATCCTGGGCTACCGCCAAGGTGGGGGCAAAAACCCACTCAACGCCGGTGGTGCGCACTTCTTCTGCCGTCGCGTGACCGATGGCGCGCACCAGGTCAGGGTCGTGTGCTGCCCCCAAGCCGATGTTGTGCGGAAACAGCGTCGCACCTACCAGGTTACCGTTGCCGTGAACGGCATCGGTGCCCCAGAAGATGGGAACGGCGGTACCACCGTCGCTCGTGTCCATGGACGCTTCCCAGTAGGCGTCGGCCAGCGCCAGCCAATCCGCCGGCTGCGCGCCCGCCTTACGGCCGGGCATGGAGCCGCCGCCATTCAATACCGAACCAATGTGGTACTGTTTGACCTCTTCCGGGGTAATGGCCTGGATTTCCGGCTGCAGGATCTGACCCACTTTCTCTTCCAGTGTCATGCGTTGCAAGACCTGTTCAACGCGTTGTTCTACCGCCGGCGATGATGCCGGACTGGCGGTCATCGGCCAGCGGTTGAGATCGCGCACAGGCCCCAGGGCCGTGCAGCTTGCCAGCGCCAATGCGGCACAAAAGAGGGGCAATGGGTGCAACAGTTTCTTCATAGCTCTAATCGCTTACTTAGGTTTATTCGAAAAAAGGAATGTGATACAGGCCCTAGTGGGAATTCCGCGGCGTGCCGTGAGTCTCCACCAGGCGGATATGCTCTTCTTCCATCGCCATATCGCCACCTTCGTCCAGCTGGGTTACCGTATTGCGGTAAATTTCCTGCCAGGGGGTCTGGTTGACCAGTTTGGGTGGCTGCCAGGCTGCCCGTCGACGCGCCAGCTCATCATCAGACACTAACACGTCTACGCGGTTTTGATTCAGATCGATGTCGATCATGTCGTTGGTCTGCAGCAGCGCCAGGCCACCGCCGGCAGCGGCCTCAGGCGACGCATTGAGAATCGATGGACTGGCGGAGGTGCCGCTCTGACGTCCATCACCCAGGCACGGCAGGGTATTGATGCCGCGCTGAATCAAATAGGCGGGCGGCCGCATATTCACCACCTCGGCCGAACCCGGATAACCGAGCGGGCCGCAGTTGCGGATCACCAGTACACAGCGCTCGTCGACGGCCAGTGCCGGATCATCAATACGGTGATGGTAGTCCTCAGGTCCATCGAACACAATCGCGCGGCCGCGAAATACGTTGGGGCGTTCCGGATCAGACAGGAAGCGTTGTTTGAAATCATCGCCAATCACAGACTTTTTCATGATGGCGCTATCGAACAGGTTGCCGTGCATCACGGCAAAGCCGGCATTGGCCAGCAGCGGTTGGGCGAAAGGCTTGATCACCCGTGCGTCGCGTGAGTGAGCGTCGCCGTAGTTTTCACCCATGCTGCGACCACTCACCGTACGGCACTCACCGTTGGCCAAACCAGCGCGCAACAGCTCGCCCATCACCGCTGGCACGCCACCAGCGCGGAAGAACTCTTCACCCAGGTATTCACCAGCGGGCTGACAGTTTACCAGCAGCGGTACATCCTCACCGTGGGTTTCCCAGTCTTTAATGGACAGCTCCACGCCAACGCGATTGGCGATGGCTTGCAGATGAGGCGGTGCGTTAGTGGAACCACCAATGGCGGAACACAGGCGAATGGCATTGAGGAAGGCCTCACGAGTCATAATATCGGACGGTTTCAGGTCTTCCCACACCATGTCCACAATGCGCTGCCCTGTATAGTAGGCAATTTGCGGACGCTCTTTATAGGTAGCCGGGATGGCTGCGCAACCGGGCAATGACATACCCAGGGCTTCGGCCAGGCTGTTCATGGTCAACGCCGTGCCCATGGTATTGCAGTGACCAGGGCTGGGAGCGCTGTCGGTGACATTTTCCATAAACCGCTCATAGTCAATTTCACCACGGGCATAGTCTTCCCGTGAACGCCAGATAATCGTACCAGAGCCTACTCGCTGCTCCACATTGGGTGCGTGTCGGTCCCAGCCATTGAGCATGGGCCCGCCGGACAGAACAATCGCCGGAATGTCTACCGCCGCCGCAGCCATCAACAAGGCTGGGGTGGTTTTGTCACAGCCGGTGGTCAGTACCACACCGTCGAGGGGGTAGCCATAGAGTATTTCCACCAGGCCCAGGTAGGCCAGGTTGCGGTCCAGTGCCGCCGTGGGTCGCTTGCCCATTTCATGAATGGCATGCACGGGAAATTCAAACGGCACACCGCCGGCGTCGCGAATGCCATCGCGCACCCGTTGTGCCAGTTGCAGATGGTGTCGGTTGCAGGGAGCCAGGTCGGAACCGGTTTGCGCGATGCCGATAATCGGTTTACCCGATTGCAATTCTTCACGGGTTACGCCGTAGTTCAGGTAGCGTTCAATATAGATGGCAGTCTGGTCCGGTTGGCTGGGGTCATTAAACCAATCGGTGCTGCGTAGTTTGCGGGTCTTGTTCATGTCGATTCAGTCACTGAAAAATTAATACGCTGCGGCGCACCAGCCAAAGGCGGCTTACCGCTGCAAGAACCGAGCACGCCCTCCAGTACCCCAGAAGACACTGACCCGGCCTTGCTTCCGAAAACTTCCTGCCTTTTTCTCAGCAGGCCCGGCTGTACTCAGGCAGCCGGGATCAAACGTTGTTTTAAAGCAGGCCGCGCTGGCTCAAATTACGCATCAGCGCCGCCATACCAAATTGCCAGGGTGGCGCAACATCGCTGGTGGTCACACGGTTGACCAACGCACCCAGTTTAGGCGAGCGAATAGTGACAATGTCGTCCAATTTGTGGGTAAAACCTTGGCCAGGGTGGTCACGGTCCTGCGTCGGTGCGAATAACGTCCCGGTAAACAGAGCCAAGCCGTCAGGATATTGATGGCTCTCACTGATAGTTTGCCCGACCAGATCCAACGGGTCACGGCTGATGGCACTCATGGGGCTGACTTCATGCAAAGTGAAGCCGTCTGCACCTTCAATATCCAGGCTGACATCGGCGCTGCGCACATCATCCACAGAGAAACTGGCATCGAACAAACGCACCCAGGGACCGAGCGAACAGGACGCATTATTGTCCTTGGCCTTACCCAACAGCAAGGCACTGCGGCCTTCAATATCACGCAGGTTAACATCGTTACCCAGCGTGGCCCCCACCGCCTCACCACGGCTGTTGACCAACAGCACCAGCTCCGGCTCGGGATTATTCCAGTTGGATACAGGATGCAGGCCCACCTGGTCACCCAGCCCTACCGAAGACAGTGGCTGCGCCTTAGTAAAGACTTCAGCGAAAGGACCAATACCCACTTCCAGGTACTGCGACCAGATGCCAGCCTTTTGCAAAGCGGCTTTCAGCGCCTCAGCCTCCTCGGAGCCAGGCTTGACCCGAGACAGGTCACCGCCGATGGCATCGGTCATTTGCGTGCGCAGGGCCTGGGCCTGGGCCGGATCGCCGCCGGCACGCTCTTCAATTACCCGTTCCAGCATGCTGCAGGCAAAGGTGACACCGCAAGCTTTTATGGCGTGCAGGTCCACCGGGGCCAGCAGATAAGGCTGTTCTGGGTTACGTGATTCACTGAGACTATTGGCCAGCAGTTCTTCAACACTGCCAATGCGGCGAGCGCTATCCAAATCAAACTGGTCGCGGCTGAAGCCCTGTTCCAATAACTGCGATAAGGTGGGTGCCAGGGTACTGAGATCAAACACGCCGTCCTGAGTCAACCACACAGGGCTGGGACCGGCCACCGTGCCAGTAAAGCTGGCGGGCAGCCAGGCACGACCCACTAGAGTGCCGACCAAGCCGTCCTCGGGCAACAGTGATGCTGGGGTGGTATTAAATGGAGCCACGGAAACCTCGCTTTATGCCAAATTGCTGTAAACGTTTATATCCAGAGCAACTCCGAATTAAGTCAGAGGTAAATGATTCAGAGCTACTCTGGACAGGATATTTTTCTGTTATCAACCCTTAAACAGATTTGTCGCCAGACCGGTCACACCGGGTTGGCAACGGAACAAGCCTCCCGCAAGGGGCTGATCAGCCAGTTCTGCCGCACTCAGCCCCTTGCGGGCGCTGGTGATATACAGGGTGTCCAGTTCCGACCCGACAAAGGTGCAGCTGGTCACATTGGAAACAGGCAGTCGCAACTGCGCCATACGTTCGCCCTCGGGCGATACGCGGGTAATACCCCAGCCCCCCCATCGGCACACCCACAGACAACCTTCGGCATCCACGGTCATACCGTCCGGGTAACCGCCCGCCTCATCGAGCTGAAGAAACAGCCGCCGGTTATGCAGCTGGCCAGTATCGTCCAGATCGAAAGCGTAGATTTGCCGTTTGAGGGTATCGGTGTGGTACAGGATACGGCCGTCAGGGCTGAAAGTCGGACCATTGGTAATCACGTACTCAGCGTCTACCTGATGCCAACGCAGGTTGGTATCAAGCCGGTACAACGCGCCGGTCGGCTGGCTTTCGCCATCATCCATACTCCCGGCCCAAAAACGGCCAGCAGCGTCGACCTTACCGTCATTAAAGCGATTGCCGGAAAGATCTTTCTCGGGACCGCCCAGCGGTTGCAGTTGCGGAACATTGTCCACCATCTGCAACAGCGCAAAACCATTGCGGGTGGCGGCGACAAAGCCGCCTTCCGCACGCGGCGCCACGGCAGAAAGCTGCGCACCCAGGTGCCAACTTTGCTGTTCGCCAGTCGGGTGCTGGTAGCGATGCAGCTGGCAGCCCTTAATGTCCACCCAGTAAATCGCCTGCTCGCGAGCCACCCACACCGGCCCCTCGCCCAACTCGGCACCTGCCGGCCAGGCGCAAGTTACCTCCACTGGCAATTCATCCATGGCTTAACCCTCCATTTGCTCCAATTCCTGCCCCTTGGTTTCTCGCACATAACGGGACACAAATATCACAGACAGGGCCGCAAAGAATGCATAAACCGCATAGCTGCCAGACAACTCGATACTGACCAACATAATGGGGAACATCAACGTAATACCAAAATTAGACAACCACTGGACCAAACCGCTCACAGCCAGTCCGGAACCGCGTACCTGATTAGGGAACATTTCACCCAGCATCACCCACATAACGGGTCCCCAGGACGCATTAAAGAAAATCACATAGGCATTGGCCGCAATTAATGCCACGGTACCCGTGCTGCCTGACAGGCTCAGGTTACCGCTGGCATCCAGTTCTGCCTGAGAAAAAGCCGCCGCTACAACCGCAAGCGTTACCGCCATACCAACAGAGCCCACCCACAACAGCGGTTTGCGACCCACTTTATCGACCAGCAACAATGACACAATCACTGCAGCAATACTGACGGCACCCGACACGACGTTAATCAGTAGTGCATCGCTTTCGGTAAAGCCTACCGACTGCCAAAGCACCGCGCCGTAATAGAACACCACATTAATACCGACCAGCTGCTGAAAAGCCGCCAGTCCCATGCCTACCCACACCACACCGCGCAGGCGTCCAGTGGTAGGATTGATCAAATCACGCAGTTGCGGGCGATGGTTGTGTGCCAGGGAGTCATCAATCTCACGCATTTTTGTTGCGCCTTGATCCTCACCAAACAACCGAACCAACACTGCCCGCGCTTTATCCAGCTGACGACTGGCCACCAAATAACGAGGACTTTCAGGGATAAAGAAAAGACCCAGCAGAAAAATTGCTGCAGGAATGAGCTCCATCCAGAACATCCAGCGCCAGGTTTCAAACCCCAACCAGAACTCCGCGGTAGACGCACCGGCAAACTTGGCCAATACGTAGTTACTGACAAAGGCAGCCGTCAAACCGGAGATAATCGCTACCTGCTGCACCGTGGCCAAGCGCCCTCGATAACCGGCCGGTGCCACTTCAGAGATGTACGCGGGCGTCATAACGCTGGCCGCACCGACAGCCATCCCCCCCAGAATTCGATAAATCACAAACTCCAGTGACCCGCCAGCAACGCCAGAACCCCAAGCGCTGATTAAAAACAAAACGGCTGCCACCAATAATAGAGATCGACGACCAAATCGGTCAGCCAGGGTTCCGGCAAAAAACGCACCGGCGGCACAGCCCAACAACATGGAGGCCACGTTAAAACCTGTGCCGGCACTATCAGAATTAAAAGCAACTTGCAGACCGTCAACGGTGCCGTTAATCACGCCACTGTCAAAGCCAAATAAAAAACCACCCAGGGTAGCCACGCCGCTGATACCGATAACGACGCGGTGATTGGTGTCGTCGGCGCGAGATACCGGCGCCGCATCTATTACTGAAGTCCCCTCTATGGAGTTCATCGCTCTTGCCCTCTTAACATGGACGGGCGACCTGTAACCAGCCGCGCGTTCGATTTATTGTTTATTCTTGCCTGCCCACTGTGGGCTTAGCCGGGTTGCCTGACACGATATGTAAACGTTTTCATCTTGTCAAGAAAAGTTCGCCTGACATCCCCGTTTCACCCGCCAAGACTAGGCCCCAAGTGCTGCTACGGCAACCTTGATGCGCCGCGATAACAAAAGCACTCTCCAGCCCTTCGCCACGCCACACCCATGCCCACAGCCTGGCACCACCACCCCTTGCCGAGACTAGCATAAAACCCAGGGAAGGGCGCTCTCCACCCACACCAATTGTAAACGTTTACATTTTGTGTTAGGTTGGCGCAATAACATTAACATCAATCACGCAGGCATCGGCCTGCCCTCCATAGGACATGTATTCATGGCTGACAGAAAAATCGCAGTAGTCACCGGCGGCACAACAGGCATTGGCAAGGGCATCGCTCTGCATTTGGCTGAAGCTGGCTGGGATTTGGCCGTCAACAACCTCGACAGCGAACATGACTCGGCGCGCGAACTAATAGACAGCGTGGCCGCCATGGGCCGCGAGGCTTGGTTTTCCCCTTGCGACGTAGGCGACAGCAGCCAGGTAGACAACTTTTATAAAGGTTTGATGGATCATTTTCAGCAAGCACCCAGCCTGCTGGTCAACAATGCCGGCATACAAACCTGGGCCCCCTTGCTGGAACTTCAAGAACAAGACTGGGATCGAGTCATCCGTACCAATCTCAAAGGCTGCTTTCTCAACACCCAGCGGGCCGCCCGCCTGATGGTGGAAGCGGGTATCAAGGGCAGCATCGTCAACATTGGTTCAGGCTGCAGCAAGCTGGCCTTTCCCCGCTTGGTAGACTACGCTGCCAGTAAGGGCGGCATCGAAATGCTCACCAAAACCTCAGCTATTGAGCTGGGCGAATACGGTATCCGCGTTAATTCTGTAGCGCCAGGCGGCATACTGGTGGAACGAACCGAGAGGGAAGCCCCCGACTATGCCGAAACCTGGTCTAAAATCACTCCCCTTGGCCGTGTAGGCTATGCTCGTGATATTGCCGATGCCGTACTGTTCCTGGGTGGCGAGCAATCCTCCTTTATCAGCGGCCAGACACTGTGGGTTGACGGCGCCGCGTTCAGCAAAGCTAACTGGCCCTACGGGAATACAGACGACGAGGTACAGAAGTCTCCCTGACCAACGAGCAGCATGCTAAGGCCTGTTGCCACTCATTGGGATGATCCAACCTAGTGGCAACAGCCCCCATGACCAGCACACATCAGCCATTCAGCTATACTCAATCGCATGACTATACACGGTACATATTGAGGGCTACAGGTAATGCCGACGCCCCAACTGCTCTTGTGCGTGCTGCTACTGATGCCCGCCTTACTGTGGAGCAAGGAGCCCCTAACAGTCTACTACCGCGCCCCCGAAGCCGAGGTAGACACGCGCCAGTCTTTTGAACACGACCTCCTCGAACTACTGCTTGAGCAAACCCGGCGTAGCCATGGACCTTACCGGCTACTGCCCTACCCCCCCATGAATACCGCGCGCAGCCTCCAGGTTATCGCCAACCACAGCCAACCCAACCTGGTCATCAAATACAGCTATTCAGATGCACTGAGAGACAACCCGAATATTCACGTTTTATTACCGCCTGTGGAGTTTGGCGCAGTGGGTTATCGCGTGTGTTTCGCAAGCTCGAAGGGGCAAGCTAAACTGGCCAACGTACGCCGACTGAAAGACCTGGGCCAACTACTAATCGGTCAAGGCATAGGTTGGCTGGACACCCAAATACTACGCGCCAATGGCCTGCAAGTGGTGGAAGTATCGAACTACCTAAGCCTGTTTCGGATGGTAGCCAGCAACCGCATCGACCTTTTTTGCCGTGGCATTAACGAGTGGCAGGCAGAACTGACAAGCCATCGAGACATCCACGGGCTGCTATTGGACCCATCCCTGTTGCTGCACTACCCGCTACCCCGGGTACTACTGACCCATAACGCCGACCGGGAACTTATAGAGAGACTGGAGGCAGGTCTGCAACAAGTGCTCGCAAACGGCGAACTGGCCCATCTGTGGCACCATTACTACAGCGCCAGCGTGGAGGCCAGCAACCTTACTAAGCGTCGTGCAATTGAACTGCAAAACCCATTTTTAACGCATTTTCCCGAGCGGTACAAAACCCTACTCCTGAAGCCCGAGCAACTTCTCCGGCTGACGCAGAACCCGGACTCACACTGCCCCACACCCACCCGCGACTGCTCGCCGTAAACTGCCACCCGCACGCACACAGGCCTTCAAACGGGTTACAGGCTTTCACGCTTGAGTTTTTGGCGCGAAAACATTGCCCAGGGTTTGTTATACCATGTAGTATCACAAAATAATTTATATTATTTATAATAAAATTTCGCTCTATACAAGACCAATGGAATGCAACAAGGACTATTTCGCCAAGAGGCCATAGAACACCGCAAGCAAGGTCTCCACAGAGATGCACTTCTACTTCCTCGCTTATCTCACACCCTTATACTTAACGCCTTAGTATTGTGGGTACTGGCCGTATTTATTTGGTTATTCGCCAGTCATTACGCACGCAAAGAAACTGTTACAGGCTGGCTTGAGCCACCAGAAGGCATTATCTGGATATATGCGGAAGCTAGTGGTATCGCCGAAAAAGTCCTGGTATCTGAAGGCAAGCCAGTCGCAAAGAATCAGCCACTGCTCGTTATTCGTGATGAGCGCACGCTTGCAAGTGGTGACAATCTGAATGGCGACCTTCTACGCAAATATAACTCACAGCAAGCAATACTGAATGAACAATTAGCCTGCGTCGAAGATTTCCCCTATCCAGTTATGTGTAGTAGCTCAGTCAGACACCGGAAGATTAATAAATGACATATATGAAGCGGGCTACAACGCATTTAACAACATCTATGAATCCATGGCACAGATGTCAGGACCTGGATCTTAATACTCTTTGCACATAAACAGCTTGCCAGCCCCCCTGGCTTTTGATTGGTTGATAACATGAATTTCAGTTTCAATAGTCTATCGGTAAAAAGCGATAAACACATTAGAATCGCCATTCTCGGACTTCTTATATTTCTTTTAATGCAAATATTTTCCGAAATCTTTCTAACTGGCTACATAGCTTCATTCGGGGTTAGGAATTATCTGGCAAATAAAGGTTCTTATATAATAACCGCATCGATTCTTATCCCTATGCTCTTGCTATTAATGCCATCAAGTACGTTATATTTACTCTCAGAAAAAAATTATAAAAACCTACATAAACAGTTACTACTGGTTTTTTCCTTAACTTTTTTTTCGAGCTTAATGGGTTACGGGTTGCTCGGCATCCAAGTGTATATTTCGTCACTAGCATCTCAAGATTATGCTGCATCACTATGGGCATTCAAGGAACAAGCAGTAAGGATTTATCCCGGACCATCGTTTGGAAATCAGTTTATCTCGATAATATTGTTTGCATCCTCTCAATTAATACTGGCTCCTATTGTTGAAGAGATCCTATTTAGAGGAATTATATTTAAAAGGTTAAGCTATAGAATGGCCCTGCCTTTTTCCATGATAATTTCCAGCATTCTGTTTACTGTCCTTCATCCTGCAAAGATTTGGCTACCCGTCTTTCTGTCGGGAATCGTATATTGCTATATATTTTTCAAAACCAAAAATTTAGCAATCCCAATATTAGCGCACTCGCTTGAGAATTTTTTCGGCTGGCTTATGACAGGCTTTGGATTCTTTGATTTATTTAGAAGCAAAAATGTAGACAGCTTAAGTACTTTTTACACCTGGAGAATTGAGATTTTCGCTCTCATGATATCAGTGCCGGCAGTTATCTATTTTATAAAGATCCTTATCAAGGTATCTCAATACACAGGAAAGCCTGCCGTCATTGCTGTGAGTATAAAATCTGATAATGATGCTATCGTTAAGGAACACTAGCGTCCTCACAACATCAACCTTAAAGAAGAACTCAACATAAGCGCTTTTGAAAAGTTAATGCATGCACTCTGGCACTGTCAGTATCACATCGACTGGGTGCCGAATTACATATTGCAGGTGGTTGAACTGAGTGGACAAATGAATCATGTTCATTGCGCACCAAGGCTACCTAAAGGGGCGCAATGCAACCCCGACAGTGGCATTCGTTCGATCTGGGCGTGTCATAATCTAGAGAACTTTAAAATCGGCTCAGATCTAAATCTGACAGACACCTTCTAAAAAATGGATAACTGTCAGATTAAGTTTGAGCCACTACACTATATCGCCTACATCAGGTCGTACACACTGGCATAATGGCTGGCCCTAACTGTAGATGGCGACGAAAAATCGGGATCCATAAATTTTAAATTTATCGTTTCTCCCTTCGCTTTCGCAGCGTAGATGTATTTCCAGGCGTTTGTTTCAACCCTATCATACTCTGGCAAAGTACTGCCGGAATAGACACTTATCAAAGAGGCGATTGCTTCAACCACGCCATATTTAGCCGCTAACAAATAATTGACTCTCATATTCTGTGAAAGCATGCTGAAGTTTGGATGCCTGGCACACTAAGCCTTGATGATCACCACTATCATGTTCCGCATCCTCCGGTTTTATAAACAACATTTCGCCCAAACCAAAGTGCAGCAGTGCAGCAGTGCAGCAGTGCAGCAAGAAGAATCGAACCAACAACGTAATACTTTTTCAACAGCCTGTTAAGCCACATTATGATTTAGCTGTAGCCATCGACAAAAAAAACAGAATATTTTTGCACAGATAAAATGTACGCCAAGAGCATCCTCACCTGAATATTAGCGCCACTGAATTTGATATCAACACCACCGACGAACAACTGCAGGCGGACTACACGCGCAACTTTTTGACCATATTCTTCAGTCATCCGGTCACCGTCGGCGTGCAGTAGCACGGTAACTGCTCCAGGGTCTGGCCATTAAGCTCCGCGCGCCGTTTATTCCGGCGCAGCTTCGGTTTTAATCTCCAATACTTGCGGGCTCAGGCCCTCGGCACTGGCGTGCAGTTTGATTACACCCGCTGTTGCACTGGACTGCACGATAACCTGGGCCAAGCCATTGAAGACGCTGCGCGAATAAGGGGGTGCTGGCGTTACCAGGTGCAGCACTGCCGGTTGTAGGTCGTGCAGTTTGTTGCGCTGCCCCCACTCGTTGTATGCCTCTGCTTCTATGCGCAACTCATTGCCGTGGGCTTTCAGATCACTCGGTTTCAGCTCTATGCTCGCACGCGCTTGGTCTGGTGTCTGCTCGCGATACAGGGCGCGGCCGTTGAGAAAGGCGCTCTGTTTGCTGCCCAGCGCGTTTAGAAGCAAGCTCACGGTATCGCTCGCTCCCAACGTGGGCTTGTCGAAGCGGGCCACAAAAGTGATCGGCGCCGGCTCTGCGCCGGCATCCGGAGCGTGCCAGTCTCCAAGTGCCAGGTTGCGCACGGTTTCGATCAGGTGGTCGGCCTCGTGCGAGGAGGGATCGCCATTGCCGACGCCGAGAATGCGCCCCGGTCCCTCAAGCGCGAAGTGGATCAGTTGGTTGGCGAGCGGGACGGGCCGACCTTCGCTGTCGAGTACGGCGACTTCGACGACGGCAACGTCGCGGTCATCGGCACGCAAGTGCTGGCGGTCTGCACGCAGTTGGATTTGCGTGCCGGGACCACTGGTGGCAACGCGGTCTTCTATTGTCGGCGCACCTTCGCTGTAACCGAGTGCGCGCAATTCGCCGGGCGCGTAGTTCAGAGTCCAGCTCAGGTGGCCATTGCGCGGCATGCTCTTGCGCCCCAGCGACTGATCGTTGAAGAAGAGCTCAACCTCGTCGGCGTTGCTGTAAACACGCACGTCCATCGGCTGATTCTCGCGCCCGGACCAATTCCAGTGGGGCGTGATGTGGATTAGCGGCTCATCACGCCACCAGGCGCGCAAATAGTAGTAGCTGTCTTTTGCAAAACCGCAGGTGTCGAGAATGCCGAATTGCGAGGATATCGCAGGGTATTCGTAGGGGACTTCCTCGCCCCGGTAGTCAAAGCCGGTCCAATAAAACAGGCCGGCCAAATAGGGGCGCGCGGCATAATACTGCCAACCGCTTTCTACGTTACCGCCGGAGCTGCCGTCTTCCAATGGCGGCAGGTGCGCCTTGGCGGCGTTCTCGAAATAAATGCCGCGAGTCTGCTGGGTGGTGGTTTCTTCCGTGCCCAGCATTACCTGCCAGGGGAAGTCAGCGTGCTGCTTGTCGGTGTTCGCCTGTTTGATGTAGTTGACGCCCGCGACGCCGATCTCTCTGGAAATACCGCCCCAGCCGCCGCTGATAGCAACCGTATTCAGGCGCGTCGGATCCCACTGCCGGGCGTAGCTTTGCATGGTTTTGGCGATGCGCGCGCCTTTAGGGTTACCCTCGATGGCCCACTCTTCGTTGCCGAGCGACCACAAAATCACGCTCGGGTGATTGCGGTCGCGCTGGATCATGCGGTGCACGGCGTCGAGATGGAGCGCGTTGACACCCATCAGACGGTTCTCATCGATTACCAGAATACCGAGGCGGTCGGCGAGATCCAGCAAGGCCGGTGAGATCGGTGCATGCGAGCCGCGATAAGCATTCATGCCCATGGTTTTAAGTCGGCGCAAGCGAAATTCAATCAGCGCATCAGGTGTCGCGGTGCCCACGCCGGCATGGTCTTCGTGATTATTGGTGCCTTTTAATACCAGACGTTCGCCATTCAGGAAAAAGCCATTGTCGGGGTCGAAGCGGATACTGCGCAGACCGAAGGGAGTGCGATAGCGATCAAGCAGCGTGCCGTCGCCATCGCGTAGCTCGGTCACCAGTGTGTAGAGATAGGGATTCGACGGCGACCAAAGCTGCGCGTTGCGGATTTTGATGCGGTCCTCTAATTCGAGCGACTGGCCATTGCCAATCTTTGTGCTGCGCGCGCGTTTTCGGGCGACTTCTCGCCCCTGTGCGTCGAAGACGATCTGCGTGCGTTTCACGGCTGCTGCTTTGGCGACCGCGATGGCCGTGTTCTCGCGTTCGTTGACGATACGCGTGGAGACACGAATCTCGGCGCGATTGCCGTCGATGTCGCTGCGCACAAAGGTGCCATTCTCGGCAACGTGAATGGGGGCGGTTTTCAGTAGGTAGGCATGGCGGTTAATACCCGCGCCCTCGTAGTACCAGCCGCTCTCGGTGGACACGTCGGCGCGCACCGCGACGACATTGTCTGCACCGTAATTCAAGTAGGGCGTGATATCGTAACTCTGACTGAGATTGCCAAACATCTCCTCGCCAACCAGAAAACCGTTGACGAAGACCCGCGATTGGCGCTGAATACCATCAAACTCAATGCGCAGACGGCGGCCCAGATCACTCGCCGGAATAAAAAAATGATGGCGATACCAGCCGACGCTATTCTGCGGGAAGCGCGGGCCGAGCGCGCGGTAGCCGTGGCTGTGGCTGGCCTTGGCGTCGAAGGGGAGTTCCATAGCCCAATCGTGCGGCAGCGTTACTTTGCGCCAGCCGCGGTCGTCGAAGTCAAAGCTCGCCGCCCCCTCGCCGTAGCCAGCTTTGGCCAGGTAAGAAAAATAACCCTGACCGTGGCCAAAGTCCTGACTGGGATCGCTGGCATGGCCGAGAGTAAAACGCCAGTCCTGGTCCATCGGCAGGCGTTCGCGGGGGGCTGTTTGCGCCTGCGCGAGCTGACAGCAGAGCAACAGCACCGCCGTAAGGCAAAAAAAGAATCGAGAGGTAGGGAGCATGGGTAAGATCCTATTGTAACGTTTAGGCTGCAGTGCAGCCCTTTTCTTCTTAGAAGTGGTCGATTATAAACAGTGGTCGCGGGGGAGTCTGGATTCCTGTTTCCGTTTTCGTAAACTCTGCTGATTTAAGCTCGACAAATTGAACCCTGGATACGGTTCGCCAGGTCGTAGCTGTACTGTTTGGCAAAACCACTGGCTTGAATATGGTCTACCCGGCCGTCGGCATCGAAGACGGTTTGGTGGATGCACAAGCGAACCTGTCGACATTACTATAAATATAAAACCTAGTAACGATGCTATCACTAAGAAGCACTAGCATCCTGGCTTCCCCGCATGCATATTCGTCGCTTGGCGCTCAGCCGTATATCAAATCAATTTCAGTTTCGGTCAGATTTCTTAATATCCTCTTCAGTGTACAGGCCGGCGACAGCCATTCTTCAGGCCATGATTGAACTTGTAGAACAACCTCTAATTAAGAATAATACGGTATTACTATATAAAACTATCTTAACCGCCTAACAAGAGCTATAACATGCCTATTTCCAGCCATTCACTTCGCACCTTCGCCCGAAACCTGACACTTGGCAGCTGCCTGACAATCCCGTTACTGGCCGATGCTGCTCCCCATGTCCAAATCGACGCTGCGCAACCCGGCCCAGTCATCCACAAGGACATCTACGGCCAGTTTGCCGAACACCTGGGCCACGGCATATACGGCGGCATCTGGGTAGGCAAGGATTCCGACATCGAAAACGTGGATGGCTTTCGCACCGACGTGGTTGAAGCCCTGAAGGCCATCAAGGTACCGCTGGTACGCTGGCCAGGCGGTTGCTTTGCAGATGAATACCACTGGCGCGATGGCGTGGGCCCACGGGATCAACGCCCGGTGCGAGTCAACAATCATTGGGGCGGCGTGCCCGAAGATAACGCCTTTGGTACCCACGAGTTTTTTGAGCTGGTGGAAATGCTCGGCGCCGACGCCTATGTCAACGGCAACCTGGGCACCGGCACCCCCAGGGAAATGTCTGAGTGGCTGACTTACATGACCGCCGACGACAACTCTACCCTGGCCCAGGAGCGACGCCAGAATGGCCGCGACAAACCCTGGAAGGTAGCCTACTTCGGCGTGGGCAATGAAACCTGGGGCTGCGGCGGCAACATGCGGCCGGAGTACTACGCCGACCTTTATAACCACTGGGCCACGTTCCTGAAGACCCCAGCCGGCAGCACGCGCCCCAAACTGGTGGCCAGCGGCGGCAGTGGTGACGACACCCGCTGGACCGACGTCCTGAGCAAGCAAATCAAGTACAACATGGACGGCATCAGCTTCCATTACTACACACTGCCCACCAACGACTGGGGCGACAAAGGCAACGCCACCGGCTTCAGCGAAGCACAGTGGATCAGCACCCTGTCGAACACCCTGCGCATGGATGAGTTTTTGCGTAACAGCACACAGGTACTGGACCAGAACGACCCCGAGAAAAAGTTCGGCTTTTACGTGGACGAATGGGGCACCTGGTACAACCCTGCTCCAGGCAGCAATCCAGGATTTCTGGTACAGCAGAACTCGTTACGCGACGCATTGGTCGCGGCACTTAACTTCAATATCTTTCACCATCACGCCGAGCGCGTGCAGATGACCAACATCGCCCAAATGGTGAACGTGCTGCAGGCCATGATCATGACCGATGGCGAGAAGATGGCACTAACCCCAACCTATCACGTTTACGGTATGTATTCGGTGTTTCAGGATGCCACCTCGCTGCCGGTCAGCCTTAAAGGCGCAGGCACCTACTCGTTCGGCGATTTATCAGTGCCAGCCCTGAGCGCCTCTGCCGCACGCGGCAAAGATGGCAAGATCCACCTGGCCGTGGTAAACCTGGATCCGCACCATGCCCAAAGCGTTCAAGTTGACATCAAAGGCAGCCAACTCAGCCAGGCTTCGGGCCAGCTGTTGACCGCCGCCAGGATGGATGCCCACAACACCTTTGCGCAGCCGGCTAATGTGAAACCCTCACACTACGAGAGCAAAGCCAGCAAAGACGGAATGACCCTCAAAATACCGGCCAAATCCGTCCTCGTTGTAACTCTGGAGGAGTAACCCTGGAGGAGTAACCCTCCGCCAGTAAATAGAAATATAAGAGAGCAATACCAAAGGGGGAGATCAATGCCACCAGGTTACCTGTGTGGTATTGATCTCCCCTTTTTTCAGGGTCTGTTGACACTATTAGTCGCAGATCGGGTTAATAGATTTCAGGAAGACAAGTGCGCCGCCAGCAAACGGCTGACGGCGCGTGTTGATTTGCCTATTGGGCGCTGATAAGACCCAGTCGATAAGGCAGTTGGTTGTACTCGGGCACACCGGAATCAGGATCACGCCCCTGATACAGATACTGCATATTGCAGGCGTTTATGGTCATTTTCTGGTTATAGCCAGACCGGATCATCTCACCGTGGCTGATGTCACGAGTCCATTTACTGCCAGTAAAAGTAACGTTGGCCTCACCGGCGAAAGGACTTGACTGGGTATCCGCCAACGGTGTCCAGGGACCATCCAGACTGGTTGCGGTCCAGGAACGGAAGTAACGGGGATCATAGGCTTCCACCAACAGCAGGTACTTGTCGGTGCCATCCACTTTATAAACGTTGGAGGCCTCAAACAGCTTACCCACCTCCGGATCCGACATCACAATTTCGTAGCCGGAAAAGTTCGGGAAGTTATCAATCGCGACTTTCGAGCGATAAAGATTGCCATCATCTCCAGAGAAGAACAGGTAACAATAATCATCGTCACAAATTACCCAATAATCGATACCGTTATTGAGACCACCACTCAATAGCGATTTGGGAGAACTCCAACCGGAAGGGTTGCTGATATCACTGTTGGTGGAGTATTTGGCACCCCACTGCGCAATCAGATACCACTGGTTATGCGGCTCGAAGTAGAACACCTGTGGTGCAACCATATCGCCAGTCGGTGTTTCCGACAAATAAACCTGCTCGGCGGAGTCAGCCTCAGCCCAATCACTGAAGGTCATATAAATACCGCCCCAACTGTTTCTGGCGGTATCAAAGACCGTCGTAAACACATGGTACTGATTATTATATTGAACGATGGTGGGATCCTTAACCGACGCCCAATCCGGGTTATGCGGTGTCATCAAAGGATCCGTTGAAGTCCAACTGAATGTTGTCGGCAGATCACAGGTCTGGGCACTACCGGAATCACCACCGGCTTTTGGGTTTGCATCCAGATAGTTCAACAACCAGGTCATGGCCGGACGCAACGTGCCGTCGTCGTGGATCAAACCACTGCCTTCCACCCAGGTTTTACCGTACACATAACCCCACAGCGTAATGCCTTTAACCGACGGGTGGTTATATAACATCGGAAACTGCGACTGCATGATTTGCAGCTGTTCCTCATCATCCGTTTTGGCGACATCGTATTCTGAAACATAAACCGGCAGCCCTAGTGCTGCGACTTTGTTCAGGTTCGACTCCAGGTCGGCGGTCGCCCAACCTTCAAAGCCATGCGCCTGCACACCAATGGCATCCACAACACCCGCATCAATGGCAGGCTTGGCCATAGCGATAAAGGCATCGGTATTCCAGGTCAATACGTTGTAGTCGTTCAGAATCAAAGTCGCGTTGGGGCAATATTCTCGTGCCAGTTGGAAGGATTTAATAATCCAGTCATTGCCAAATGCACTTTGGGCATAGCCTGCCGGCGCATGCCCCGGTGTCGCTTCATTGACCACGTCGATCATATCCACATCCGGATAACGGGTACAGAAGTCACGAATCCACTCTTCGATTTCCTCCGCCTGCTCCGATGCACTCAGTGATTCAATCCACGCTGGAGCCTGGTTACCCCAAACAAAGGTATGCTGTTTGAACAGAAGGTTATGTTGTTTAGCATAGTTATAAACCGCATCCAGACCCTGCCAATTGTACACATCGCGGGTACCTTCTACTGATCCCCATTTACCTTCGTTTTCAGGGGTTATCTGATCCCAGTAATCAGCGAAGTCAGTCCTTACACTCCCCCAAGTGGTGATATTACCGACGAAAAACCGGTCACCTGAACCACTGTCACCGCTACCACCATTATTGTCGACCACGTCTCCGCCAACAGAGAAGTCATCCGCGTAGAAACTGATGCTGGCATCCGGCGATTCAATAATAAAATGCTCGAAGTCTGTGCCGGTCTGGGTATAGAAGCCTTGAAGCAGGGTCCACTTAGACGCGCTTGCCGTCACCATATCAATATTGGTGTACTCGTTATACGTACTGGTATCACTGTCATCAACACGCTTGGCCGTCAGCTGAATGACGGTGTCATTAGCGCCTTGCGGCAGTTTTACCCAGACCGCCACCTCGTATTCATTCCCCTCCGTCAGCGTGCCCACATTGAATGTCAGGCCGTGCCAGTCTGCCGCTCTGTTAGTAATATGCGCACTGGCTGAACCGCCGTGTTTGACAGAGGTGTCACGGGAAATTTCACCGGCAGTCACCCCCCAGAATGAGAGGTTGTCTTCAACATCACCATTTACGGCGAAATTATTTGCAGGTACCTGATAGTCATCTGCTGGAGCTTCGTTATCATCCCCATCCACTACACCTCCAGAGTCATTCCCGGAACCGCTGCCCGCACCACCCCCGGAACCCCCACCGCCACAGGCAGCCAGCGCTATTGCAGCCAATAGTAAAAGTCCTGACAGACTTTTTTTTAGCAACTGATTCGAGCTCATAGGTAGTCTCAACGTTGTAACCGAATGGATAGCAGACGGCTGGGCACTGTCCCAGCCCGCGAGGTATCAATCAGGAGGCGTCTTTACTCCTCAGCGTCAGCAGCCGCTGCATGGCGATGAACGCAAACAGCAACAAACCAATAACGATCTTGGTCCACCAGCTGCTGAGCGTGCCGTCAAAGGAGATGTAGGTCTGTATCACCCCCATGATCAACACCCCGATCAAGGTACCGAGCACATAGCCCGAGCCACCGGTGAGCAATGTGCCGCCAATGACCACGGCGGCGATAGCGTCCAGCTCCATACCCACACCCGCCAGGGCATAGCCAGAAAACGTGTAGAAAGAATAAACAATGCCGCCCACCGCCGACAGCACACCACTGATGGCATAAATGGCAATGGTAGTACCAGCCACCGGCACACCCATCAGGCGCGCCGACTGCGGGTTACCGCCCAGGGCATAGATGTAACCACCCAAGCGGCTGTAGTGAGCCAGCAGAATGGCCGCAAACATCACCAGCAGCAGAATCAGAGTGGAGGCACCCAGCCAGGCCCCGCCCGGCAACTGCACGCCAAAATCCGCCACCGCATCGTAGAAGGCATGGTCGATAGGCACCGACTCTTCACTCAGTGTGGTGGCCAATCCTCGCGCCAGGAACATACCGGCAAGCGTGACAATGAACGGTTGCAGCTGGTAATAGTGAATCAGCGACCCCATGCCCGCGCCAAACAAGCCTCCAGCGATGATCACCAGTGGAAACACCAGCAACGGGTGCATGCCCTGCTCACCAATCAATACACCACAGGCCACGCCGGTCAGCGCAATGACCGCACCCACAGACAAGTCAATGCCACCGGAAATAATAACGAAGGTCATTCCAATAGCGGTGATGGCAAGAAAAGCGTTATCCGAAAACAAATTAGCCACCACCCGGGGACTGGCGAAGCCAGAAAACTGTAGCGACCCCACCAGAAACAGCAGTACCAGCAAGCCGCCGGTGACGTACAGAGAAGAATAGCGTGACTGCATCATACCTTTGCCCTCCCCCGGCCTGGCTTCACCCGCTGCCATACCGCCAGCATTTGAGCCTGGAAGCGCGGCGATTGGAGCAACAGCACCAGAATCACCACCAGCGCCTTGATCAACAGGTTAAACTTGGGTGGCAAACCGCTCATGATAATGGTGGTGCTCAGACACTGAATTACCAGCACCCCCACCAGCGACAACAACAGAGAAAAACGCCCTCCCATCAGGGACGCGCCACCGATCACCACCGCTAAAATGGCATCCAGCTCCAGCCACAACCCTGCATTATTGGCGTCGGAACCCTGAATATCGGCGGCGGCAATCATTCCCGCCAGCGCGGCGCACAATCCGGCAATGCAATAGGTCATAAGCTTGACAGCACTGGCGTTGATGCCCAAATAGTAGCTCGCAGAGGCATTACAGCCGACGGATTCCACAAACAGACCCAAAGCGGTTTTGCGCATCAGCAATTGGGTGACAAGCAATACCAGTAATACCAGCACCACCGGGAAAGGAATGCCAAATAAGGCACCCGTACCCAGAAAGGCAAAGCCCTCGTGTTGAAAGGTGACGATCTGTCCGGCATTGATCAGCTGAGCAATACCGCGACCCGCTACCATTAATATCAACGTGGCAACAATGGGCTGGATACCCAGATAGCTAACCAGGCTGCCATTGACCAGTCCCGCCACCAGCCCGGCTGCCAGGCCCGCCGCCACCAGCAACAACATATTGTCCACCCCGCTCACCACCAGATTGGCACACACCGCGCCAGCAATGGCCATGGTGGCCCCCACCGAAAGGTCGATACCGCCGGTGGCAATCACCAGGGTCATACCAATGGCCAACAGCGCCACGGGCGCACTGCGATTAAGGACATCAATCAAGCTGCCGTACAGCCGACCATCTTTGATTTCTATATGAAAGAATTCCGGCGCCAATAACAGGTTAATTGCCAACAGCAGCCCCAGACCAAGCAGTGGCCACAGGTAACGGCCGGAAAGCGGGGGCCATTGGCGCTGCGGTGCCGAAGAAACGGACCGCGCCTTGACCGCGGCCGATTGCATATGATTCACAGTATTCCTCACAGAAAAAATTATGCGTCGGCAATGGCACGCATCAACGCGCCTTCTGAGATCTGGTCGCCGGCGATTTCCGCCACCTTGCGCCGGTCACGCATGACCGCCACCCGGTCGGAAAAGGCGACCAGCTCGCCCAGCTCTGACGACGTCACCAGTAGCGACATGCCCTGGTCGCACAATTGTTTGATCAGTTTGAGAATTTCCGCATGGGCGCCAATATCGACACCGCGGGTGGGCTCGTCGAGCACCAGCAGTTTGGGGCTGGTGGCTAGCCAACGGGCCAGTATCACCTTCTGCTGGTTGCCACCACTCAATTGTTCAATGGGTTTGTTGGCATCTGGAGTGGCAATCTGCAGTTCGGCGATAAACCTGTCGGCCAATTGCTGTTGCCGGGCCCGGCTCATGGGCTTCCACCAGCCCATACGTGCCTGCAACGCCAGGGCAATGTTCTCGCGAATCGACAGCGGGCCAATAATGCCGCTACTTTTGCGATCTTCCGGGCACAGCGCCAGACCGGCAGCAATGGCGTCGGCCGGTTGATGAAATTTACGTGTCTGGCCTTCGAAAGCCAGCTGCCCTGCTGAAATTCTGTCCACCCCAAACACCGCCCGACACACTTCTGAGCGCCCGGCTCCTAGCAGGCCGGCCAGCCCCACGGCTTCACCACGTCCGACAGTCAGGTTGGTGGCCTGCAGCTGGCCGCGCACGGCCACCGCCTGCAGATCCAGTAGGGTTGCACCGGTAGCACGCTGTTGCCGCGCCCCTGGCCGGTGCGCTTGCGCTTCCAACTCCTTACCCAGCATATGGCTCACCAGTTGCTCACGCGGCAGGCTGGCTGTTTCAAATTCGCCCACCAGACCACCGTTGCGCAACACCGTGATGCGGTCACAAACGGCATACACCTGATCGAGAAAGTGAGTAATAAAGACAATACCGATACCGCGAGCTTTCAGCTCACGCATCACCGTAAACAGCTGTGATACTTCATCGGCATCCAGGCTGGCAGTGGGTTCGTCCAGCACCAGCACCTTGGCCGACATATCCACCCCGCGGGCAATCGCCACCAGTTGCTGCACCGCCACGGAATAGCTGGACAAGGGTCTGGTGACATCAATATCCAAGGCAAAGCGCTTGAGCACAGCCACCGACTGGCGGTTGATGCGCGGCCAATCGATCAAGCCAAATTTTTTTGGTTCGCGCCCCAGATAAAGGTTGTGTGCCACACTTAAATTGGGCAGCAGGTTCACCTCCTGATACACGGTACTGATACCCGCCGCCTGCGCCTGTGCGGTACTGTGTAATGACAACGGGCTACCCAGGAAAGTCATACTGCCGCCATCACCCTGCAAGGCGCCGGTCATCACTTTCACCAGCGTGGACTTGCCCGCACCGTTTTCACCCAGCAGGGCATGAATCTCACCGGCGCGCAGCTGGAAATCAACGCCATCCAGCGCCTTGACCCCAGGATACCGCTTTTCGATCTGGTGCAGTTGGAGAAGCAGATCGGTCATTGGGCCTTGCGCTTCTGGTATTCCGCAGCGGCGGTTTCCTGCGTAAAGAGGTCGCCAGTGGTAGTGATTTGCTTCTCAATGTTACGGTCACCTTTAAGATAACGGTTGATCACATCGAAAGCGGGACCACCCAGGTGCGGGTTAAGCTCCACAGTGGCGTTAGCGTCGCCGTCTGCCATCGCTTTGAAGTAATCGGGCACGCCGTCCACGGACACCACCAGCATGTCCTTACCGGGTTTCAAACCCGCTTCTTTAATAGCCTGAATGGCCCCAATGGCCATTTCGTCATTGTGCGACCAGAGTGCACAGATACCCTTGCCGCCGTTTTCTGCCTTGAGCATGGCTTCCATCACTTCCTTGCCCTTGGTGCGCGTAAATTCGCCCGTCTGGCTGCGCACGATTTTCGCGCCGGGGTACTTGGCAATCACTTCATTGAAGCCCTTCATACGATCAATAGCTGCGGTCGCACCCACGGTACCCTGCAACTCCAAAATGGAGCACTGCCCATCCGTGGTATCCATCAACCACTGAGCAGCGCGGCGGCCTTCTTCTACAAAGTCCGACGCGATACGCGTGAGGAACAAATTATTGTTCTTAACAGCAACATTGCGATCGAGGATCACCACCGGAATACCCGCGCGCTTGGCTTCACGCAAAACCGGTTTCCAACCGGTTTCTACCACCGGTGCAATCATGATGGCGTCCACGCCCTGGGCGATAAAACTGCGTACCGCTTTGATCTGGTTTTCCTGCTTTTGCTGCGCGTCGGAAAACTTCAGATCGATGCCCCGGCGGGCGGCCTCAGCCTTGACTGATTCGCTGAAACTGGTGCGCCAGCCACTTTCAGAGCCCACTTGAGAAAACCCCACAGTCACCGCCAGAGCAGATTGGCACAGGCTGATGGCCAGCGCTAACGCGCCGGCCAGGATCGACTTGCTATTCATATGAACTCCCGCAAGATACATTCATCTTATTTGGTTATTTTTATTATGCTGCCGCGGACAGCGCTCCAGTTATTACAGAGGATCCCGTGTGCTCACCCCATCCACCAAGCGTGAAATACCCAGCGGATTGGCGTTTTTCAGGGCATCCGGCAATAGGCTGTCGGGACAATTCTGAAAACAGATGGGACGCACAAAGCGCTCAATAGCGCGGGTACCCACAGAGGTGAAACGCGCATCCGTTGCCGCCGGGAAGGGGCCGCCATGCATCATAGAGTGGCACACTTCAACACCGGTGGGGAAACCGTTGACCAGCAAGCGTCCGACCCGCTGGCGCAGCAATGTTATCAAGTCACCATAACCACCCAGCTCGGCTTCTGTGGCATGCAGGGTCCCGGTCAACTGACCGCGCAATACCCCTGCCACCTCAAGCAATTGAGCGTAGTCACGGCATTTAACCAGCAGCGACATAGGGCCAAAAACTTCTTCCTGCAGTGCGCTATTAGAAAGAAAATCCGCACCACTGACCGACAGCAGACCAGCCTGACAGGTAAAGCCCTGCCCATCACCAGTTGGCGCACCGGCCGCCACCTGGCTCACGCCAGCCTGGTCGCGCAAATGGGCCACGCCCGATTGGTAACCCTGCTGGGTGTTTTGATTCAGCATAACCCCGGCAGACACCTTCGACAGTGCCGCGCCAGCAGCGCTCTCAAAACGTGCCAGGTCTTCACTTTCCACCGCCAGCACCAGGCCGGGGTTAACGCAAAATTGACCAGTACCCAGCGTCAGCGAACCCACAAAACCTTCAGCAATGCTTTCCGCGCTGTTGGCCAAGGCTTCCGGCAACAGAACCACTGGGTTAACGCTGCCCATTTCCGCAAACACAGGGATAGGCTCCGGCCGCGCATTAGCCAGGTTGAACAACGCCATACCACCGGCATAAGAGCCGGTAAAACCCACGGCTTTCACTTCCGGTGCCTGCACCAGAGCCGTGCCTACACGTCGGCCAGCACCCAGTAGCAGAGAAAATACACCGGCGGGCAAACCACATTCCTGTACCGCTTTGTCGATCGCCTGCGCCACCAACTCGCTGGTACCCGGGTGAGAGTTATGACCTTTAACAATAACCGGACAACCGGCAGCGAAGGCAGCGGCGGTATCACCACCGGCAACAGAGAAGGCCAAGGGGAAATTGCTGGCACCAAATACAGCTACCGGCCCCAGTGACTGGTTGTAGCTGCGCAAATCCGGGCGCGGCAGTGGTTGCCGTTCGGGTAATGCCGGGTCAATACGCGCGTCCAGGTAGTCGCCACTTTCAATCCAGTCGGCGAACAAACGCAACTGGCCGCAGGTGCGTCCGCGTTCGCCTTCGGCGCGCGCTTTCGGATAACCGGTCTCTTCACTGACGCGGGTCAGCAACTCATCGCCCAACGCCATGATTTGGTCAGCACAGGCTCGCAGAAAAGTGGCGCGCTGAGTCAGGGGCAGATTGGCAAACGTTTCCGCACAGTCGCCAGCGGCAGCAGCCGCCTCGGCCACCTGCTGTTCGTCGGCGCAGGTAAAGGCTGGTTGCAACGCCTCACCGGTGGCGGGGTTAGTTCCAAAAAAAGGCTCGGCGCGACCATCGCACCATTGGCCGGCAATCAGTTGCTTGCCTGTAATAGTCATAAAAATCTCCTCGGTTAACTCCAACTACAGCGTAGATACAGACCCTGCGAGAATACAGGTACTGCCTAAATCCAGCCGCCGTCGACTATGAAATTTTGCGCCGTGCACATACGGCTGTCATCTGAAGCCAAAAACAGTGCCATGGCGCAGATGTGTTCCGGCATCAGCCGTGTTTTCAGGCACTGACTGCGTTCGATATCTTCCTGGGCAGACTCAGTCACCCATTCACGTAATTGTTTTTCCGTCATTACCCAACCAGGTACCAAGGTGTTAACGCGGATATTGTCCGGCCCCATGTCGCGGGCCAGGCCGCGGGTCAGCCCCTCAATCGCTGCCTTGGCACTGGTATAACCCGGCATGCCGCCCTGGCTGGCATGCCAGCTCATGGACCCCAGGTTAATTATGGAACCCCCACCCAGCTGCTGCATGTGGGGATACACTGCCTGAGCGGCAAAGAACTGGTGACGCAGATTAACCGCCGCACACGCGTCCCACTGCTCAGGGCTCACCTCGCGGAAGTCATGACGTTTATCGTTGGCCGCGTTATTTACCAGCACGGCAATGGGCCCCAGAGCCTCAACCGCCTGAGTGATGGTGTCGCGCAACTGATCGATATTGGTCAGATCACAGCAATAGAAACACAGTTCGCCCACAGCGGGCTGTTCGCTAAGCAAGCGGGCCACCAGCGCCTCAGACGCCTCCCGCTGAATATCCACGAAGGCCACCTTGGCGCCCTGCCGGAAAAAAGCCTCCACCAGGCTGGCGCCGATGCCGGAGCCACCGCCGGAAATAAAGACTGTTTTGCCTTGCAGGCTGGGGTATTGATTGGTCAGTTGCATCATGTATTAGCGCTCTCTTATTTTACAGGGCCGTTGTGTTCGCGATCATCAATGCGAATGTTTCGGCACTTCCGCACCCCGGCAGCCCACCAGGAAATCGAAGTCGCAGCCCTCGTCAGCCTGCAACACCCGCTCGCGGTACATTTGCAGATAGCCCCCGCTGGAAGCAATCACCTGGCTGGCCTTAAGCTCGGCCAGCCGCGAAGCCAATTCTTCATCGGACACCTCCAGGCTCAACAGTCCCTGTTCGGCATCCAGTTGAATCATGTCACCATCGCGCACGGCAGCCAATGGCCCCAGCTCCATGGCCTCCGGCGCCACATGCAACACAACAGTACCAAAGGCGGTGCCGCTCATGCGGGCATCGGAAATACGCACCATGTCTTTGACGCCCTGCTTCAGCAGCTTGGGCGGCAAGCCCATGTTGCCCACTTCCGCCATGCCAGGGTACCCCTTGGGACCACAATTCTTCATCACCATGACGCAGGTTTCATCAATATCCAGATTCGGGTCGACAATGCGTTCCTTGTAGTGGTCAAAACTTTCAAACACCACCGCCCTGCCGCGATGCTTCATCAACTCTGGTGTAGCGGCAGAGGGCTTTAACACGGCCCCGCGTGGCGCCAGGTTACCCCGGAGAATACAAATGCCACCATTAGCCACCAGCGGCTGCTCAAGCGGCCGGATTACATCGTCGTTATAGCAGGGTGCGTCCTGCACATTTTCCCACAAAGTCTTGCCATTCACCGTCAGGGCATCGCGATTCAGTTTGCCCGACTCACCCAGACGGCGCAGCACCGCCGGTAGACCACCAGCATAATAAAAGTCTTCCATCAGGTATTGGCCAGACGGCTGCAAATTCACCAGCGTCGGCACGCCACGCCCCTCCGACCAGTCGTCCAGACTCAAGTCAACGCCAATGCGCCCGGCAATGGCCTTGAGATGGATCACCGCATTGGTGGACCCGCCAATCGCTGCATTGGTGCGAATCGCGTTATGGAAAGCTTCTTTGGTTAACACTTTGGACAGCACCAGATCCTCACGCACCATGTCCACAATACGCATGCCAGACATACTGGCCAGGGCATAACGCCGCGAATCCACCGCTGGAATAGCGGCATTATGCGGCAGACTGGTACCCAGAGACTCGGCCATACAGGCCATGGTGGAAGCCGTACCCATAGTATTACAGGTACCAGCGGAGCGAGACATGCTGCCCTCGGCACTGAGAAATTCATGCAGGGAAATATTGCCCGCCTTGTACTCTTCATGCATCTGCCAGACCAGGGTCCCCGACCCCACATCTTTACCCTTGTGCTTGCCATTCAACATAGGGCCGCCAGTCACCACGATGGTGGGCAGATTGCAACTGGCCGCGCCCATCAGCAGTGCGGGCGTGGTTTTGTCACAACCCACCAGCAAAACCACACCATCGATCGGATTGCCCCGAATGGCTTCTTCAGTATCCATAGCCGCCAGGTTGCGAGTTAGCATCGCAGTTGGGCGCAGATTAGACTCTCCGTTGGAAAACACCGGAAATTCCACTGGCACACCACCCGCTTCATAGATGCCACGCTTGACGTGATCGGCAATCTCGCGGAAATGGGCGTTGCAAGGGGTTAATTCAGACCAGGTATTGCAGATACCAATAATCGGCTTGCCGTCGAAATGGTGGTCAGGTATACCCTGATTCTTCATCCAGCTCCGGTACATGAAGCCGTTTTTGTCCTGAGTGCCGAACCAGCTGGCCGACCGCAGGGGTTTGATATTCTTAGAGTTTTTTTTGAAATTATCACTGGACATTGAAAGATCCTAACACTTGGCCAATTACTTATTATTGTATTACTATATGAAATACCAAACAATAGCAGCGCCTCTGCGGCTATACCAGAGTAAGGTGCACGACAACCATGCAGCAGCTCTACCGCCGGCGCATATTGCCTACTTAAGGCCTGCCTACAGCCGACCTGTCGATGAGGCCGCCACCAGGAACCAAGAAACATGAGACTCATTCAATTTAAAACTGAAGCAGGCCAGCGAGCCGTCGCGGCAGTGATCGACCAGAACACGGTACAATCCTTGTCCAAGGTCACCAGCATCTTCGAGCTTGCGCACCGTGCAATAGCCACAGAGCAACCCCTGCAAGATTTAGCAAAAAGTCTGCTGACCGACCAGCAACTGAACTACCAAGCCATCATTGACCAGGGGCGCCTGCTGTCGCCCATCGATCATCCCGAACCAGCACAACTTCTGGTAAGCGGCACCGGCCTGACACACCTGGGCAGCGCCGATACCCGTGCCGCCATGCACGCGCAAAACAGTGCCAGCGCACAGGAAGACCTGACCGACACCATGAAGATGTTCCGCCTGGGCGTTGAGGGCGGCAAACCCGCCGCAGGCGCCATGGGCGTACAACCCGAATGGTTTTACAAAGGTGACGGTAACAGCATTACTGCACCGGAAGCGGATTTGACCAGCCCCGATTTCGCCCTCGATGCGGGAGAAGAACCGGAAATTGCCGGCATCTATGTCATTGACGAGAACGGCGCACCACGCCGCATTGGTTTCGCGCTGGGTAACGAACTCTCTGACCATGTGACGGAGCGACAGAACTACCTTTACCTGGCTCACTCCAAGCTGCGCTCCTGCGCCATTGGTCCCGAGCTTCTGCTCGGCGAACTGCCCGACCATATTGAAGGCACGTCGCGAATCGTGCGCGATGGGGAAACCGTGTGGGAAAAAGGCTTTCTCAGCGGCGAAGCCAACATGTCCCACTCCATTGCCAACCTGGAAACACACCACTTCAAATACGCAGGGTTTTGCCGACCCAATCAAGTGCATGTGCATTTCTTTGGCACCGCAACTCTGAGCTTTGGCGACGGCATCAAAGTACAGCCTGGCGACCGATTTGAGATCGAAGCAAAGCCCTTTGGCCGACCTCTGCGCAATCGGCTAACGATTGAGCAACGTCAGATTCCTGCCGTCAAACCCCTGTAAACATCGACGCAAAGAGGCCCGCAACAGCTCGTTCTGCCGGGCCTATCCTTTAGGCGATCTCTGTGACCGCCTTTTACCCCTCAACAAGCAAAACCGGCCCCAGGCTACACCGTCGCGGGCACGTCAAGCTCCACTTGCAAGACTTCCAATGCCTGACTAGCAGATCCAGACAATAACAATTCCATTTCCAACCGCGCACGCGCTGCATCCCCGTCACGAATACCCAGAAACACCGCTTTATGTCCCGGTAGAGCTTCTACATACCCAGCCTCTTCCGAACTGCTGATGCGAAACAACCCCATCAACGCCGTCTTGATGGACTGCCCAAGGGACACCATGAATTCGTTATTGGTAGCACGCAGGATCGCCATGTGGAAATTAATATCGCTCTGAATGACTTCATCAGTATCCAGGCGGGCGTTTTCCATGGCGTAATAGGCCTGCTCAATCTCGGCGATCTGCTCAGGAGTCGCATGCTGAGCCGCCAGTGCGGCCGAATTGGGCTCGATAATATCGCGCACTTCAAACAGCGCTCGCAAGAACTCCATGGGCGGAGTGGACTCGAAACACCAGCGCAACACATCGGAATCAAACAAGTTCCAACACGCTTTCGGTCGCACACGGGTGCCCAGTTTCGGCCGCGATTCAATCAAGCCTTTGGCGGACAGCAATTTGAAGGCTTCGCGCAGCACCGTTCTCGAGACTTTAAGCTCTGCGCCAATCGCGGCTTCATTGGGCAAATAGACGCCCTCCGCGTAAACACCACTGACTATACGGATACCCAGTGTGTAAGCTACCCAAGCATGCACACTGCGCAACCTACCTTCTTCTCTATAGTTATTCATTATTCATATCCCTGCTAAAGGCCGATGCTCAGGCACCCAACGTGCTCAACCGGCTTTTATCAATCCACCCTGCTTATAAATGGGTAAACCGCAAGCTTGCGCCATACTATCATACTTTAAGAAATAGCATTGCCAGGCACCGCCACTGAGGCTATCCCGTAATCGACAGAGGGAGTCCGCACCAAATTGTAAACGTTTACATATAATGCTATCTTGCGGCTCTGCCAGGCTCTCAGAGGAGCGTATTGCGAGGACCATAGGTGATAATCAAAACCAGAACCTATGGGCTGCCTGCCCGACTGGAAAGTAGAAGGCGCTGTTACCGTGCAACCAGCTGAGATTACACCTGCAAAACCGTACCGATAGCAAACAATAAAACCAAGCCTTGACTCAAACAGCCATGAATCAGGGCGGAGGAAAAGAATGAAAAACGCAATTATTCTCTGTCTAACCTGTATTGTCTCACTGAGCGCATGCAGCACCCTTACCGGCGCGGGCATTCAAGCCGACAACAGCGATCAACACCCTCAAACCGTGCAGGTTGTCGATCTTTACGACGGCGCCATACCAGGTGAAATCAAACGGCCCGATCAAGAAGTCTATAGTAATCAGCAAACACCGAATCTGTTCATCGGCAACATCAATCAACCGACCATCAGCATTTACCCTGCAGATCCCGAAAAAGCCAACGGGACCGCCGTCATTATCTTCCCCGGTGGTGGCTACTGGGGGGTCTCTATTATCAAAGAAGGATACGACGTTGCAGAGCGCCTGAATGGCTTGGGTATTACGGCGTTTGTCGTAAAATACAGAACGCCCAGTGACAACACCATGACCAACAGAATGTACGGCCCCCTGCAAGATGCGCAGCAGGCCATCCACTTTGTACGCAGCAACAGTGATCAGTGGCAACTGGACCCGAACAAAATTGGGGTCATGGGCTTTTCTGCGGGAGGTCACCTGGCATCGTCAGCCGCAACGCACTTCGACCACCCCGTACAGGAAGCACACAAGAACGCCAACCTCAGACCGGACTTTCAAATTTTGCTTTATCCGGTTATCAGTATGAAGGACGGAATAACCCACAACGGCTCTCGACAGGGCCTGCTGGGTGCCGAGCCAGACGCTGACGATGTTCAGTGGTATTCCAATGAAACGCAAATCACCGAGTCAACCCCCTCCGCCTTTATCGTACATGCCAGCGACGATCCGATCGTCCCGGTGGCAAACTCGCTGCTATACACCCAGGCACTAGCGCAGCACCACATTCAGGGCGAGTTAATTCTCGTACCCTACGGAGGACACGGCTTTGGCATGCGACATTCCTTTGACTGGTTCACCTCTCTGACCACCTGGTTCAAGCAAAACAAACTTTTGTAACACTCGCTACACATAACCGAGAACTGATAAATCACAACGAAAGCCATTAAAAAGAGTCACAACCGCAATGATGAAAACCGTTGTCTGTATGCAACCTGGCCAGATGGTAATGAGCACCGCACCCAAGCCAACACCCCAACCGGGGGAAGTGCTGATAAAGATTAAGCGCATAGGCATTTGTGGCACCGACATTCATGCGTTTGCGGGTAATCAGCCGTATTTTCAATACCCGAGAGTCCTCGGGCATGAACTGGCTGGCATTATCGAATCCGTGGGCCAGGGTGTGTCGCTAACCCCAGGCAAGGCTGCCTACATAATTCCCTATATGGAATGCGGAACCTGCATCGCCTGCCGTCACGGAAAAACCAACTGTTGTACCAACATGCAAGTCATTGGGGTTCACCTCGACGGCGGCATGTGTGAATACCTTGCCGTGCCGGAAGACCATGTGGTGGTCGCCGAAAACCTCACGCTTGACCAACTCGCATTGGTGGAATGCCTGGCGATTGGTGCGCATGCCGTGCGCCGCGCCAACGTGCAGGCGGGAGCCACGGTATTGGCCGTTGGCGCCGGCCCCATCGGCATGGGCATTATGCAGTTCGCCAAGGTACAGGGCGCTCGCGTTATCGCGTTGGATATGAACCAGGAGCGTTTACAGTTTTGCCAGGACTCCCTGGGCGTCGATGAAGTGATACACGCTGGCGACGATGTAAAAGCCCGACTGGAACACTTAACCAACGGCGATTATCCTCAGATAGTGATAGACGCTACCGGCAATCCCAAAGCCATGATGGCCGGTTTTGAGTGGGTTGCCCATGGCGGCAGCTATGTCTTTGTCAGCATCGTCAAAGCCGACATCTCGTTTTCCGACCCGGAGTTCCACAAACGGGAACTCACGTTGCTCGGCAGTCGTAACGCAACGCCGGAAGATTTCCGGCACGTGGTTAACTGCCTGCAAAAAGGTTCGGTTGCGGCCTCACCGATGATTACCCATCGGGGCGACTTCAACCAGCTGACAGAACTTCTCCCCGTCTGGTCAGCGCCTAACAGCGGCGTAATCAAAGCAGTTGTGGAACTATAACTATGCCTTCTAATACCCCTATCATCGTGCAATTCGGTACCAGCCGTTTTCTACAGGCCCACGTCGACTATTTCGTCGGACAGTCTATTGCAGCCGGGCACTCCTCCGCCCCGGTCGCCGTCGTACAAACGTCAAACAGTGAGTCTGGACGGCGTCGCGTCGCCGCAATGAATGCTTCGAAAACCTATCCAATACGCATTCAGGGTTTAGCCGCGGGTGAGATTATCAATCAAGAGGAACACATCAACAGCATCGAATCTGCTTTTCAGGCAGATACCGATTGGCCGCGTATCGTTGAGCTGTTCTGCCAACGTGCCTCCCATGTTGTCTCCAACACCGCCGACGCCGGCTATCAACTCGTAGATAGCGACCGGCCGGGTGATCAACCCCCACGGAGCTTTCCCACCAAGCTGTTGTCTTTGCTGTTCGCCCGCTATGAATACAGCGGCAAAGCCATTGTCATCATGCCCTGCGAGTTAATCGCGAATAATGGTGATGTACTGAAAAGTATTGTGCTGGATCTTGCCAGCAGCTGGCAGCTGCCCAGCACATTCATACAATGGCTAACGACTGAATGCATCTGGGTTAACTCTCTAGTCGACCGCATCGTTTCGCAAGCCATTGAGCCCATTGGCGCAGTGGCTGAACCCTATGCCCTCTGGGCCATTGAAGACCAGCCTGGATTAACCCTACCCTGCCAGCACCCGGCCATTCGTGTTGTGAAATCATTAGCGCCCCTGGAGTGGCTGAAACTCGGAATTTTAAATCTGTCGCATACCTTTCTGGTTGACCTTTGGCAGCAACAGGAACGCACCGATGTCAGCACTGTCTATCAAGCCATGCAGGATGACAACTTACGCGGTGCACTGGAGAAACTTTTACAAACGGAAGTGATTCCCATACTCGAGTCCATGGGTCTCAATGAAGATATACCGGCCTATGCGCAAACCGTTCGCGAGCGGTTTTTGAATCCATTCCTGGAACATAAACTCGCCGACATTGCGCAAAATCACGCGACTAAAATCGAACGCAGACTACTGCCTATCTGGAAGCAACGACCCGCTGGCATGTCGGAACAGCAGTTACCCTTATTACGCTCGTGTTTAGAGCGACACCATTTACTATAGAGCAAACGTTTCCAAGGACATTTGGCGCGATGAAACAGTATGCACTCACTCTCGACCTGCAAGACGACCCAACGCTGATTGCCGAGTACAAAAAACATCACCAGAATGTCTGGCCGCAGGTGTTGGCCAGTTTGAAACAGGCTGGTGTTATCGATATGAAAATTTACCTGTTGGGTAATCGTCTTTTCATGTTGCTGCAAACCGTAGACAGCTACAATCCCGATGAGGCCTTTCAAGCGTATCTGCGGCTGGACCCGGCCTGCCAGGAGTGGGAAACACTGATGGATAAGTACCAGCAACAGCTTCCCAATACACCGGCCGGGCAGAAATGGCAATTTATGGAATGCTGTTTTGATATGGCAGAACAGTGATAGGAAATACAATGAAGATTGATGCCCACCAACATTTCTGGCACTACACAGAAGATCAATACAGCTGGATTTCCGATGCCATGGGTGTGCTGCAACGGGACTTTCTCCCCAATGACCTGCGCCAGGAACTTGAGCAGTTTCAGCTGGATGGCTGCGTCGCGGTTCAGGCACGCCAGTCACTGGAAGAAACCCAATGGCTACTGGCATTAGCCGAACAGTTTGACTTTATCCGCGGCGTCGTCGGATGGATAGACATTACGTCCGATACCCTGACTGACCAGTTGGCATTGTTTTCCAGCGCCAACAAGCTAAAAGGTTTCCGTCATATATTGCAGGATGAACCAGAACCTTACTTCATGTTACAAACGGACTTTATCCGTGGCCTGCAAACCTTAGCCCAGCATGACTACTGCTACGACATTCTGGTTTTTGCCAGACAACTGCCACAAGCCTGCGAGCTCGTCCACCACCTGCCGGCCATGCGCCTGGTCTTGGATCATATCGGCAAGCCCGACATACAGGGCGGCCAATGGCAGAGCTGGCAGCTAAGTATCGCCGAGCTGGCGTCGCACTCCCATGTTTACTGCAAGCTCTCTGGCATGATCACTGAGGCCGACTGGGCGCACTGGAAGCCTGCCCATTTCGAGCGCTACCTGGATCATGTTTTTGAGTGTTTCGGACCCGAGCGCGTCATGTTCGGCTCTGATTGGCCGGTGTGCCAACTGGCGGGTGAATATTCGCAAGTCTATACCTTGATTAAGGATTACGTAGAACGCAAACAGCGGGATCATGAAGCAGAAATTTTTGGCGGCAATGCCTGCAGATTTTATCGTCTGTAGCACTTTTTAGAACAGACACGATTGCAGGCACAACCAACCATTATGCAGGCGCATTCCGTGCCAGGCCTACCCGGCACGGAAGCGTTTCGGCGGCGCCGAATGCTCAATCTATTGCGCCACTAATGGTTATTCACCATAACGCACCACCTGCTGGCACTGTTCACCCAGGTTATCGATACCCAGACGCATGGCGTCGCCTGACTGCAGGAATTTAGGGGGATTCATGCCCAGACCCACACCTGGCGGCGTACCTGTACTGATAATATCGCCCGGTTGCAGGCTCATGAACTGGCTGATGTAGTGCACCAAAAACGGCACTTTGTACACCATAGTACGTGTATTGCCGTCCTGTACCCTCTCCCCGTTCAACTCCAGCCAAATACCGGCGCTGTCTACATCGCCCGCATCCTCAGGGGTCACCAGATAAGGACCAATAGGACCAAAGGTATCACAGCCCTTTCCCTTCACCCACTGGCCTTGACGCTCCAGTTGGTATTCCCGTTCAGACAAATCGTTAACCACGCAGAAACCCGCCACATAATCCATGGCATCGGCTTCAGACACATACCTGGCTTCGCGGCCAATCACTACACCTAACTCCACTTCCCAGTCGCTTTTTTTCGAGTTTGGCGGTATTTGTACCACATCATTAGGGCCGGTGATTGCCGATGTCGCCTTCATAAACAGGACCGGTTCCGATGGCACCTCCATACCGGATTCGCGGGCATGATCGGCGTAGTTGAGCCCAACACAGATAAATTTTCCAACCCGGGCAACAGGAGGCCCCAGGCGCGGGTTGTCAGCAACCAGAGGCAGGCTGGCGGGATCCAATCCCTGCACTTTTGCAAACAGGTCGCTTTCCAGAAAGTTGCCGTCGATATCGTTGACCTGACCAGACAAATCGCGAATGTTTCCATCCGCATCCAACAAACCGGGTTTCTCTTGCCCCGGTTCACCAAAACGCAATAATTTCATAGTGATAACCTCGTTTATCGTTAACAACCGCAAACGGCTGAAGCGTGAATACAGAGCCGGTTACGCGGCCCTGAGCAATAGATGTAAGCGTTTGGGGCCATGTGCCCCTATGACTATTTTTTGTTCAATATCGCCAGTGCGCGATGGCCCCGTTATCAGGTGCACAGAGCGCGGCATCCCACCCGGATGTTGGCGCAGGTGAGTCCACACAGACTCCTGAGTTGCCACAATATCTGCGCGGGACAAAATGACGATCAGGTATTCGGCCAGAAAATAGCTGGCCGCTGAATGCCCCGGCGCCGAGGTCAGTACCAGGCTGCCGGTTTCGGCAATTCCTTTATAGGCCGATGCAATGCACACAGGCCGGTCTGCATCCTCCGCCTGACAGCCAATATCCAGGCCCGGTACCGAAAGCCAATCAAGGCCCGCCACAGCAGCATTGACAAAACACTGCCCCGGCGCGCCTTGCGCACTCAAATACCGAGCGACAGCCGCAGGAATGTCGGCATCGGATTCCAACAGCTCGAACGAAGCACCACTGGCATCCACACGCTGTTCAAACGCAGCATGCAGTCCTGCACCGGTTAGCTGTGCGCTGGCGGGAATAGTATTACCCGCGGATAGGGGGGCCTCCGGCGTTGCAAACGCCGGTTGGGGAATAGCCTGCTTGCGACGGGCAATGGCGGCAAAGATCCGTTCTCGTGCATTACTCATAACGTACCCCCTGCAACCCACGGGCTTTCATCTGCGCGTGAAATGTCTTGCCCTCGGCGGCAGGGAAATCCCTGTGTCGGGTCCAGCCACGCGCCAACGGAAGCCGCGACAACCCCTTCCACTTGCCAAACAGGGCAAGTCCAACTGCCGCCAGTCTGGTCGCCAGCTGATAGGCTCGGGGCTTTCCTGCCAGCCAGGCCCAGGCAGCCAGACCAGCGCGTGCTGTTGGCGATAACAATCCCTGCTGATATTCCTGCACACGCCAGCTGCGCATAATGTCGGTCAAGGGAATTTTGACCGGGCAAACCGAGTCGCATTTTCCACAAAAGGTCGACGCATTGGGCAGCGCAGCGGATTTTTCCAAACCAATCAGGGCCGGGGTCAGCGCCGCGCCAATGGGACCGGGATAGACCCAGCCGTAGGCATGCCCGCCGACAGAAGCGTATACCGGACAATGATTCATACAGGCGCCGCAGCGTATACAGTTCAACAGATCCTGCTTTTCTGTACCCAGCAGATCACTGCGCCCGCCGTCCAGCAGCACCACATGGAAGGCGTCGGGACCATGCAGATCGCCCTCCTGCCGGGGACTGCTGGACAGGGTAACGTAGGCCGTTGCATCCTGCCCTGTGGCAGAGCGACCCAGTAACCGCAAAAAAGTAGAGAGGTCATCCAGCGTGGGGATAACCCGTTCGATGGTAGTCACCACCACGTGCACTTTGGGCAGGGTCTGGGTTAAATCGCCGTTCCCTTCATTGGTGACAATGACCGTCGAGCCGGTTTCCGCAATCAGATAGTTAGCACCGGTAATCCCCACATCCGCCTCACTGAAACGGCGGCGCAGCACTTCACGCGCTTCACCCACCAGGCTCTCAGGGGTGGTCAATTCCCGCTCGGGATCAAGGTTAGCATGATGGTCAACAAAGGTTTGCCGCACATCATCCTGCTGCAGGTGCACGGCCGGGACCACGATATGACTAGGCGCCTCCTGCCGCAATTGCAGTATATATTCGCCCAAATCCGTTTCTACCGGCGTCATTCCCTGCGCCTTAAGGAATTCATTCAGCCCCAGTTCTTCGGTCACCATGGACTTGCCCTTGGTGACGGTTTTTGCACCCGCATCGCGGCAGATACGCAGTATCGCTTCACGGGCCTCCTGCGTCGTTCCGGCCCAGTGAACCTGACCGCCCTGGGCCAAAACCTTCTGCTCGAACTGCTCAAGATAACCGTCCAGGTTCGCCATGACCTGACGCTTGATGCGGCGCGCATCGTTCCGCAACCGCTCAAATTCAGGCAACTGCGCCAACGCTGCTGCCCGGCGTGCCTGCAGGCCACTGCCCAGCTTATCCAGGGCCCCCTGAAGCTTCTTGTCTTTTAGTGCGGTGGCGGCGTTACTTGTGAACGAATTACAGGTGGGTTGCATCTATTCATCCTTCTCGCCAATGGCGGGAATGTCTGTCATTCCGGCCAGTACTTCCGCCACATGCCGCACCTTGACCTGGCTTCCGCTACGACTCAGTTTTCCCGCCATATTAAACAGGCAGCCAAGATCACCTGCGAGCAGGGTATCAGCACCGCTGGCCGCGATGGCCTCCACTTTGCGGCTTACCATCCGGTCAGAAATATCGGAGTATTTGACACAAAACATGCCACCGAAACCGCAGCATTCTTCCGCGCCTTCCAGCTCCTGCAGCTGCAGCCCTGCAACACTGTTTAACAGCTTGCGCGGCTGGGCTTTGATATCAAGTTCACGCAGGCCCGCACAGCTATCGTGGTAACACACACTACCCTGGTATTGCGCCGCCACAGATTCCATTCCCACCTGGTCTACCAGAAAGCTCACCAGCTCGCAGGTGCGGCTGGCCAAGGCAACTGCCCGCGGGTGCCAATGGGTATCACCTGCCAACAGTTTTGGATAATGCTCCTTGATCATGCCCGCACAAGAACCAGAGGGAACCACAACCTGGTCATAAGGTTCGAACACCTCTATCACTTGCCGGGCCAGCAATTTGGCCTCCTCCTCACCGCCGCTGTTATAGGCAGGCTGGCCGCAACAGGTCTGACGCTTGGGCACCACAACCTCGCAACCGGCCTCCTGTAGCAGTTTGACCGCCGCGAAGGCCACGCTCGGCCGTAGAATGTCGGCCAGACAGGTGACGTAAAGCGCGACGCTTTTTGGCGTTTGCAGATTAGGCATTACGTGGCGTTACCGTAAAATAGCCATACACGGCAATGACAATAAAGCACAGCAATGGCAGGGTAAACGAGGCTTGTATCGCACCGAGCAGATCCAGCGCCCAATGATCGATAACCAGCGCTTGTGCCATTGGCAGGATCGTACCCCCGACAATCGCCATAATCAGTCCCGCCGCCGCCAGTTTTGCGTCGTCACCCACCAGGCCTTTCAGGGCAATGCCGTAAATGGTAGGGAACATCAACGACATACAGGCAGAGATAGCGACCAGGCAGTAAAGCCCCGGCAGTCCACCCAGCAGAACCACACCCAGACTGAGGGTGATGCCACCCAGGGCCAGCATCATTAACAGCCGCCCCGGACAGATAAACTTCAACAGGAAAGTACACACAAACCGGCTCAGGCAAAACATGACCATGGCCGCAATGTTGTACTGTTGTGACAAGACCTGGGCATCTTTCTCAGACACCCCCTGGCCCATAAACACTTCGGTGCCGTAATGGATGATAAATGTCCAGCACATGATTTGCGCGCCCACATAGAACATTTGGGCCACCACACCGCCAACATAGGTTTTCGACCGGATAAGTCGACCAAAGATAGCGCCGATACTGTCATCCACAATGGCAGAAGCTTTGTTGTCGGGCATTTTCATTCTGGCAATCAGGATAAACAGCAACGCGATCACGATGCCAATCATGACATAAGGCTGACTGACAATATCCAGATCTGCCGCTTTCAATGCTTCAAACTCGTCGACCGGCAGTAACGCTCTGGCATCCTTACCTCGCTCGTCCAGTTTCGCCAAAATAAACTGTGAAGCGATGTACATGCCAATCAAGGAACCAATGGGGTTAAACGCCTGCGCCAGATTCAAGCGGCGGGTGGCAGTTTCTTCCGGCCCCATCGACAAAATATAGGGATTCGCGGTGGTCTCAAGAAACGACAAGCCACAGGTAATCACAAAATAAGCCAGCAGGAAGGGGAAGAACTCACCGATAGCGCTGGCCGGTATAAACAGCAACCCGCCTATGGCATACAGCGCCAGGCCGGTCAGCATACCCGCTTTGTAGGAGTAGCGACGAATAAACAAGGCGGCGGGGATTGCCATCACACCATAGCCACCATAGAAGGCTACCTGAACCCAGGTTGCTTCCGCGGCACCGGTCAGGAAAATTTTCTGGAATGCCGCAACCATGGGGTTGGTAATATCATTGGCAAACCCCCAAAGTGCGAAACAACACGTGATTAAGGCGAATGGTACCAGCAACGATGCCGGCACCACCTCCACGGGCCTGGTGGCCTCTGGCTTGTTTATTTCGGCAGGCGCTTCAGCCGACTCAACTGTATTCATCGCAGTACCCTTCGTTATTAGTTTAAATTAGGCCCTAACCTGGACAGATAGCTGAAAACACACGTAGCAAAACGCTTGCTCAACTGTTCAATGTGATAAACCCACCGTCGATGGGAATATTCGTGCCGGTAATAAACGCGGCCTGATCGGAGCACAAGTAGGCCACCAGGCCGGCAACTTCTTCTGCCTGCCCCATGCGCCCCAAAGGCTGACTTTGGGATAGTTTCTCGAACATTTCGTCCCGGGTATCGGGATAGTTCTGCGCCAGAAAATTGTCCACAAAGGGCGTATGCACCCGCGCCGGCGATATGCAGTTACAACGGATGCCGTCGTGAATATAGTCTTTGGCTACCGAATAGGTCATCGTCAACACAGCCCCTTTGGTCATCGAATAGGCAAATCGATCAGCCACCGCGACGGATGCTGCCACAGACGCCATATTAATGATGACCCCGCTGTGCCGCGCCTTCATACCCTCAATGACAGCCCGCATGCTGTTGTACACACCCTTGACGTTGACCCGATAAAGCCGGTCCAGATCCGCTTCACTGGTTTTTTCCAGATTTCCCACGTGCGCAATGCCCGCGTTATTGATCAACACGTCAATAACATCGGTAGCCTGAATCGCCGCAAATACCTCATCGACCTGCGCCTGATCAGACACATCGCACTGAAAAGCACTCGCCTTGCCGCCAGCCGCTGAAATTTTTTCCGCTGTGGCTGTGGCGGCATCGAGGTTCATATCCACTACCACAATCTTCGCGCCCTGGCTGGCCAGTTTCAGGCTGATGCTTTCGCCTATACCACTGCCACCACCGGTAACCAGTGCGGTTTTGCCTTTAAGTTGCTGAGTCATAAAAAAGTCCACGAATAACGGTAAAATTCAATGATCCGCCCGGCCCGGCAATGGTGCGTCCGGATGCAGTAAGCCTGCGTCTTTCAGTGCCATCCAAAAAGCGTCGGGTATATTTTCCTGCATTTGGCCCCGCGCCTGTTCGACACGGGTCTCGGAATTTAATCCGGGAATCACACTACATACGGCCGGGTGCGCCAGTGGAAACTGAAGTGCTACCGCCGCCAGGGAAACCCCATACTCATCGCACCAGGCTTCGATGCGTTGCACACGCTGAATAACAGCGTCACTTGCGGGCTGGTAATTGTAGTGAGGGACAACCCCTTCGCGCCGTACACCGGTGGCCAAAATGCCAGAGTTATACGGCCCACCCAACACAATGGAAACGTTTTGCCTGACGCAGCGCGGCAAAAAAGTATTAAGGGCATCCTGCTCAAGCAGCGTGTAACGCCCTGCCAACAAGAAGCAATCGAAATCGCCATGATCCATGGCCTGTTCGCAAACCTGGTACTCATTCACGCCCAGACCAATAGCCTGTACCAATCCCTGCGAACGCAACTCATCCATCGCTTTGTAGCCCCCCTCCATGGCAATGCGAAACAAGCGGTCGTGTTCGTCACCATGGGTTACCCGCCCGATATCATGCATATACAAAATATCAATCCGGGGCAGCCCCAAACGCTGAATACTATGCTCGTAAGAGCGCATAATGCCGTCGTAGGAGTAGTCGTAAACGGGTTCAAACGGCATGGGGGAGCAGAAGCCATACTTGTCTTCGGCACGACCACAGGGTTGAAGCAGACGCCCTACTTTAGTAGACAGTACATATTGCTCCGCCGGCAGTAACCGCAATGCATCACCCAGGCGGCGCTCACTCAAACCAAAACCGTAGTAAGGCGCTGTATCGAAATGATTAATACCGGCAGCCAGCGCCCGCTCAACCGCACACTTCGCCGCAGCATCGGAAACAGGGTGATAGAGATTACCCAGTGTGGCAGCCCCAAACCCCAGTTCGCTGACCATTAAGTTCGTATTGCCTAGCTGCCGCCGTACTTGCCCAATCATGCTATTCACGCTCACTTAAATACAGCCAACCCGCATCAACGCGGCAGGCATGCTGGCCCATTGGGCTCAAAATACTTGTAGGTCAAGACAAATTCCTGGTGCCCAAGTGCCTCGGAACGGCTTTGCTCGCCACCGGCTACCCGACATACCAGTTGGTAAATGTCTTCACCAATATCATCCACACTGGCGCTGCCCTCTACGATTCTTCCAGCATTTACATCCATATCTTCATGCATACGCCGATAGGTTTCCGGGTTGGCGCAAACCTTGATCACCGGGGAAATAGCGGATCCAACCACCGAACCACGCCCCGTGGTAAACAGCACCACATGACAACCGGAGGCGATCAACTCCACAATCTCCGCATTGTCGACGATATTGGGAAAACCATAACGAGGCTCGCCGTCGGGCACCACATCCATCAGGTAAAGCCCGGCACCGGGTGTCAGGTCGCCAGGTTTTATCAACCCGTGAATACGCGACGCGCCGGATTTAGCGTAAGCACCCAGTGATTTTTCTTCTTGCGTGGTAAGGCCGCCCTCGGCATTACCAGGCGCGAAGCTGCCGTAACCCATGGCACGGTAGTAATCTTCCGCCTTGTTCACCGCACGGAGAATTTCCTGCCCCAACGCAGGCGTTACGGCGCGCTCGGCCATGATATGTTCACAACCAATTAGCTCCCCAGTCTCTTCAAAGATGCAGGCAGCGCCCTGCTCAATCAAGCGGTCGAAGCAGCGGCCGACGGCCGGATTGGCACTGATGCCACTGGTTCCGTCGGAGCCCCCACAAATGGTGCCCACGACCAAATCCTCAACCCCCATCTCCACACGGGGCACGTCCTGCAGGATCTGCGTCAACTCACCTACAGCGGCCATTCCTGCGGCTATCGTCGACGACGTGCCGCCACACTCCTGTATCACCAGTGTCCGCAGGGGGCGGCCACTACTGTTTACCGTGGCCGCCAGCTGTTCCCGATTAAAGCCTTCACAGCCCAGGGAGACCAACAGAACGCCACCCACATTGGGGTGAGTACACAGCTGCTCCATGATTCTCAGTGAATAGTCATTGGGATAACAGCCGGGAAAACCTATCAGTTGCACAGAGGCGGAAGCGCTTTGCGTAACGATCACACGCGCCACGTGGTGGGCGCACTCCACCAGGTATACCACCAGAATCTGATTACGAATGCCTTTCCGTCCGTCGGCACGTAAATAACCTTTCACGATACGCCCCCCCGACCCTGACGGGTATGACTGGGGATATAATCACTCTTCATGTTATGAAGATGAACATGTTCCGCAAGTTTTATGTCAGTGGTGGCAGAACCAATGGGCGCCCCGTATTTAACAATACGTTCCCCCAAGGCTATATTGCGACGGGCCAGTTTGTGGCCTACCGGAATATCCCGTGAGAGGACGGCAACGCATCCTTCCAGTTGAACCGGCTCCCCCGCTGCAACATGAGCACAGCACACCAGAATATTGTCTTCATCATTCAGCAGCACAAAGCGCTTATCGGTTGGCTCAGACGCCATAAAATCACTCTCGTCAAATAACTCTCTAAAGTGTATTTTATTAATAAAATACAATCAAATCCAGCAATTTCCCCCTCGCCCCAACACCTCCCTAGCGCGCAGCGTTTACTCAGCCCTGCCGACCTGGGTGGCACAATCCAACAGCGTTCGCTCAGCGGTATCCAAGTGTGCCTCCAGCGCCGCGACAGCAGCAGCCGCATCCCGCGCCAATAGGGCAATCAACAACTCAATATGCTCGGCCAGCGCTACACGCAAGCGCTCCTTCTGCCCCGATCTGTCCCATTGGTAGTGGTAATGACACACAAAAGACACCACCTCAAAAAACTGACTGATAAACCGGTTACGCGTACCGGATAAAAGTGCACGGTGCAAACGGGCATCCAGTGCCGACACCTCAGCATGCCGGCGCTCAAAGTCCTGCAAAACAGCCCGGTGAAGCTCCAATAGATTCGCCAGCTCTGACCATACAGGGTGCTCATCCTCCAACTCCAGCAGCTTTACCAGAGCACGCATCTCCAGCACTCGGCGAAACTCAATCAGCTCCATGGCAAAACGATGGTCGAAAGCCACCATCTGCCACTGGGAACGAGGGTTCTTCTCGATCAGTCCAAAACGGGAGAAACGTGCCAGAAACTCCCTGACCGTCACCGTGTTACAACCCGACTGCTTGGCCAGCTCCAACTCAGAAAAGCGACTGCCAGGCAGCAGCCGGCCACTATGAATAAGAGACAGAAAATACTTTTCTATCGTCGCCTCCCGGGAGGCCGGCTCATCCCCCAGCTGGCAGTAGTCTGCCTTCTCTGGCTTGCGCAGAATACGCTTACCCGTGAGATCCTCGGCAATCACCCCCCGTTCCGTCAGGTGTACCAAGGCAGCCCGAACGGTAGTCCGGCTAACATCCATTTCCTCCGCCAGAGACAAAACACTGGCCAGATAGGGCTCGGCTCCGCCCGAATGGGCCGCAACCCAATCCAGCAATTGATTACAGGTTTTCTGCACCAGATAACTCTTACTTGCCACTCGTGTTCTACCCACTTACGCGATTCATGTATTATATCAATAATAAACAAGCTGCCTGCCGATTGAAAAGGCACGCATTTTGTTGACACATTTTATGCTCGATCGGTCGCCGTCATTCACTACCTGAATACAGACCCGGAGCGTCGAAAAAAGATGTATCAGTTCCTATACGCGATGAACAAAGGATATTCAGTCGATGACTCATTTCAGGCTGTGTTCAATATGAGCTACGAAGCGTTCGACCAACAGGTAATAAATTATATTGACAGCAAATACATGATGGCTCGAATCTTTCCACTCGGTGAAGGCGGTGTGGAATTTCCAGCGGTGGAGCATAAACGGATTGAGATCAACAAAATGGATGCTATGCACTTTCTGTATGCAAAACTCTCCCTATTGGCTAATGGCATGTTGAAGTCAAACGACGTGGAAAAAATGAATAACGATTTTGAAAAATTGTTTCCCAATTTTTTTACCAACTAACCCGCCAATACAGCCAGAAAAGCCATCGCGATAGAGGTGTTGAGTCCGCGCAATAATCAGTCGCGGATTCCTCCCTCTCAACGGCCCCTGCCGGTTCAGCTACAGACAACCCCCTGGTAGATCACGTGGCCAAGACGTCGAATTTCAGTGCCGGAGCTATGCCCCCTCCTCGTTGAGGCCTGACCAGCTGGCTTGAGCCCTACACTAGTGTCTACAATGTTGATAACGATAACGCGTAAACAACACGAGGAGTGACCATGTTACTTGGGACTGGTAGACACCGTACAAGCATCGAAAGTGGTATAGACACCATTCACAATTATTACGAAAGTCAGGTTATCGACGAAATTGCCCGCGCCAGCGAGCGCGCCCGCCAGGATCACGACTACCTGGCCGATATCGCTTGTGTTGCCCTAAACCGGCTACCACCGCGCTATATTCGCCACGATGTCGATATGACATTTTTTATGTCGCCACAAGAAATGCAGGAAGTGAACGACAAGGTGACTGTCGCGGTGAAAGAGGCCATCGCTTATGTGAATGAACGCGAAGCCCAGCGGCAGGCTGCTGTCAACGAGACCAGCGAATAATAAACCGGTAGGGTATACTCACACTCCACTTCCCCGGCACAAGGACTTGATGTGGCCCCTCGTATTTTTCAGCGTTGCCTGCGGCTAGCAATGGGTGTGGCATTTTTGGTTACGTGGCCGCACACCCAAGCAGACACGCCTGCAAACAGGCTGGTAACAGGCAAACCACCCGTTATCGGTTACGAATTACTGCAACAAAAACCACATAACACAGAATGGTTTACCCAGGGACTCCTCACCGATGGCGAATGGATTTACGAATCAACCGGGCGCTACCACCGCTCGAAAATTATTCAGTATCATCAGGATAGCAACGAGATTAATCATATTTACCACCTCGACCCCCAGGTATTTGGCGAGGGACTGGCCCATTTTAATGGCACTTTCTACTGGCTGAGCTGGAAGCACGGTACGCTGTACCTGTTTGACGATCAGCTCACCCCCACAGGCACCTTGCCCTATCAGGGCGAAGGCTGGGGGCTCACCAACAACAGCAGCCAGCTAATCATGAGCAATGGCAGCAGCCAATTGTTCTTCCGCAACCCCCAAACCTTTGCCATCGAACGCATTATCACTGTTCACCATACCGAGCAACGACCGAAAAGCCTCAAAACCGTGGAATGGGACAACCTTAATGAGCTGGAATATATCGACGGCGTCATCTGGGCCAATCAGTGGCAGGAATCACACCTTTTAGCCATCGATGCAAAAACCGGGCAGGTATTAGCAACACTGCCGCTGCCGGAACTCACCCGCGCCAATAATAATGACAGCCGCCAGGATCACGTACTGAACGGCATCGCCTACGTACCTGGCAAACACGCCTTCTGGGTAACTGGCAAAAACTGGCATTCGCGCTATTTGATTCAGCCGAACCCCTGGCCAGTTAACAAGAACCCTACCCTACCTTGACCTGTTCGACGCGATTTCGCCCCCCAGCTTTGGCGTGATACATGGCCTGATCAGCCTGCTGAAGAATGCGGTCGCCCATCACTTTGCGCACCGACTCATCCCAGGCTTGGTTATCGGCCGGGGCCCAGGTGGCAACCCCAAGCGATACCGTTACATGAATGGAACTACCATCACCCGTATCAATGGGCTGCATTTTCACATGGGCCCGAATACGCTCAGCAATCTGCCGGGCCTGCTGATCATTACAGGCGGGCATCAGCACCACAAACTCTTCGCCACCAAAACGCACCAACAGATCGGTTTTACGTAATTGTGTTTGCACCTGCTGGGCTACACATTTCAAACACGCATCGCCGGCCGCATGGCCATAACGGTCATTCACACTTTTAAAGAAATCAACATCGATAAACAGGCAGGTAAGAGGCTGCTGCGTTCGCACCGCGCGGTCGAGCTCTTTAGGGTATTCCTCTTCAAAACTTCGGCGATTTTTTACCTGGGTAAGCGTATCAATCATTCCCTGGCGCTGTACCTGTTCCATGGCCACGGCGTTTTCAAAGCAAATAGCCGCCAGCGACGCCATATGCTGCAGAAAATCAGTACCTTTACTGGGTTCATAACGATGGGCATCGTCACTGCCAAAATGCCAACTGCCGATAATTTTCTGGTGTCGAACCAAAGGCATCAACGCGGCAGAGACTACATTGCCTGCGGCCGGAAACAGACGCGTACTGGTAAGGCTATCCAAATGAGTGAGGATAATGCGCGGCTTTTGCGCATACAGTGTCGCGAAAAAATTCGAACGTTGGCGTAACTGTAACGATTGGCTGTAGTAACCAATACTGGTTTCGCTGATAAGGTCAGCCAAGTGGCCGTTTTCATCCAGGGCTATAAAACTGGTTGCCTGCAGCTTGAAATGTGAACGTGCTTTTATCAAAAACACGTCCATCAATTCTTTAAAGGTGGTGGCATTGAGCAGGTGATATTCAAAATCGCGAAAGCGCTGCTGCACCCGCTGGATATCTTCGCTACGCGACACCAGCTCGCGAATCATACGCTGCAGGCGCTCAACCTCTGCGGCCAATGCCTCTTGCGTGAGTGCCTTATCACCTGTTTTTGTATCCACACCGGGTACTCGTTTAGTTGGCCTTGTCATCACGGCAAAGCCATACCGCTAATCGGCCAAGGCCTAATTTTGCATGTTAACCCCTGTAATTGCTGAGGGTTTCTAGTAAAATCGCCGCCCCATCGCGCCCATTGACAGAGGTTTTCCATGAGCACTGAACTCCTATCTCCCGCCGGTACCGTTAAGCGCATGCGCTACGCGTTTGCTTATGGAGCCGATGCAGTCTATGCCGGCCAGCCCCGCTACAGCCTACGGGTACGTAATAACGAGTTTAACCGCCTGGAAAACCTTGCGGAAGCCATCAACGAGGCCCACAGTCTGGGCAAACAGTTTTATCTTGCCAGTAACCTATCGCCTCATAACGATAAGGTCAAAACCTATTTACGAGATCTTGAACCGATTATCGCCATGCAGCCCGATGCGCTGATTATGTCTGACCCCGGCTTGATTATGCTGGTACGCGAAACCTGGCCTGATATGCCCATTCATTTATCGGTGCAAGCCAATGCCGTAAACTGGGCATCGGTGAAATTCTGGCACAAGCAAGGCATTACCCGCACGATTCTCTCCCGCGAGTTGTCACTGGACGAAATTGAAGAAATTCGCCAGCAATGCCCGGAAATGGAGCTGGAAGTCTTTGTTCACGGCGCCTTGTGTATCGCCTACTCCGGCCGCTGCTTGCTGTCTGGCTACATGACGCACCGCGACTCTAACCAAGGAGCCTGTACTAACTCTTGCCGCTGGGAATACAACGCCCACACGGCCAAGGAGAACGAACTGGGCGATTTAATACCGGTAACACCTGTCGACAGCGACCCTAAAACCTGGACACCAGAAGAGGATGTGCAACCGCTGCTACTGCAAGAGAAAAGCCGACCAGGCGAATACATGCCTGCTTATGAAGACGAGCACGGCACCTACATTATGAACTCCAAAGACCTGCGTGCGGTGCAACATGTAGAGCGCTTGGTAAAAATGGGCATTCATTCGCTGAAAATCGAAGGCCGTACCAAGTCTCACTACTACGTAGCCCGCACGGCACAAGTTTACAGCGCCGCCATCAAAGCCGCCGAAACCGGCAAGTCCTTCGACATGAATTGGATGAGCGAGCTGGACCATCTAGCTAATCGCGGCTATACAGAAGGCTTTTACCGCCGCCATGTACCTTCGGAATACCAGAATTATAATGTGGGTAACAGCGCCAATCCCAATCAACAGTTTGTGGCCGAAGCTCTCCAGTACGACGCCAGTAACGGCTGGATGACACTGGAAGTGAAAAACAAGTTTTCAGTAGGTGATACGGTTGAGCTGGTAACACCCGCAGGCAACCAGACATTTACCGTTGAACACCTCGAAAGTCTGAAAGGCGAACGTATAGAGTCTGCACTGGGCTCAGGCCATACCGTTAAACTGCCATTGCCTGCCAGCCTGCCGCTAACGGAAGATGGCGGCTTTGCCATGCTGATGCGACATATGTAAGAGTATGTTGCGCCAGCTTCCGGAGGGTAGATGGGTAATTCAAGCGTTATCGCCATGCCCGCGCCCTCAATACTATTGGCGGAAAGCTCCCCACCATGCAATTTGACATAACGATAAGCTATCGCAAGCGCCAGGCCAGAAAACTCAGTATGGCCCTGATACAGCCGGTTGATTGCGGTGTAGGGTCGAAATAGCCGAGCAAGCTGGTGATTTGCAAGCCCCCGCTGGAATAAATAGCAACCACCACCGCAGTAGCAATGCACACCATTGCCAAATGCAGGCTAAACCGTAAATACCGGCCATGCCGAGACAACCACAACGCCATCACCAATAACACTATCGCCATTGAGAGCGACCACTGATGCCATTCAATACCCGCCAAGATGGGAGCGTATGAAAAACAATAGTCCAACGGCGATGGCACAGAGAAAGACAATACGCGACAAACGCACCCGGCGCTGATGTGACCGATGTAGACAATCGGAAGAAGTGGTTAATCCATAGTTCAACAGTAATCGCAAAGACCCCCGCATATCCATATTCTCAGGGCTTGGTCTGTTCAATTAGAAGGCAGCGTAGGTGTTATAAGTAAAGAACAACTTGTCACCACCCTCAATATCGTAATAATTTTCGTGCTTTTGTGCCATTTTGTTGCCTTCACGTGCCCCATACCCTATACAGCAGATACACACATGCCCAATGAGCGACGTTGGTAACCCTTTTTGCCGAGCAGACCCTGCCGCAAAGAGCAAGCCACAAATAGTGACGCGGCCAGCGGCACTAGGCTATCATACGATGCACATACTTTTGACGCATTCGAAGTCGCTCTTAAAACCAGGATGTTGGTTCATGAAAGATTCGCTACCCTACCGCAACGTCCGTTGCCACACTACACCTCAAGTTTCCTGCAACGATTGCCAGCTGAGTGGTCTATGCCTGCCCATCAGTCTGCATATCGACCAGATAGAGAAGCTGGATCAGATTATTCAGCGTAGCCGACCGGTGCAGAAGGGCGACTATATTTATCGTGCCAACAGCCCTTTTCAATCGGTATACGCGGTGCGCTCAGGCACCGTTAAGCTGGTTAACATTACCAGCGACGGCCAGGAGCAAGTCACAGGCTTCTATCTGCCAGGTGAAATTCTCGGCATGGACGGCATCGCCAAAAACCGCTATACCAACTCGGCCATAGCCCTTGAAACCACAGCCGTGTGCGAAATTCCCTTTTCACGCCTGGAAGAACTGAGTATTGCCATTCCCAGCCTGCAACGCCATTTCTTCCAGATCATGAGTAACGAGATCACTCAGGATCAGCAGATGATCACCCTGCTGAGCAAAAATACGGCTGAAGAGCGTGTTGCTGCGTTACTGTTAAGCATTTCGCGCCGAAACAGCCAGCGTCACCTATCAGCTACCAACTTTATTCTGCCTATGTCACGCGCCGACATTGGTAACTATCTGGGCCTTACGGTGGAGACTATCAGCCGAGTACTAAGCCGTTTCCAGAAGCAGAGCATTCTGAACGTGAACAAGAAAGACATTCAAATCACTGATATTGCCGGTTTGCGCGCCATTGCTGAAGCCGCTGGCATTCCTGCCGGTTAATTAGCAATGACCAAAACTTTAGCCGAGGTTTTTACACGCATTGATGCCGCCAATGCGGAAGATCCCAACCAGACCGACGTTAACGGTCAACCGGTAGCCAACGAGCTGTTGTACGGCCAACGTATGTCAGACTGCTTGAAGCAATTTGCGCCAGATGCCTCCGAGCTTCTACAGATCGCAGCGAGAGCTCAGCACATACAGCGCTGGAAAATACCTCGCAGCACTTACCCAATGGATCGGGCTGGCTATAAAAAATGGCGTGCCGACTTGGCTGTATTTCACGGCGAACAAACGGCGGCCATTATGGAAGCGTGCCGTTACAGCGCCGACGATCAGACACGGGTTAAAGCTATTTTGCAGAAAAAACGCCTGAAGAAAGATAGCGACGTGCAAACCCTCGAAGATGTTGCTTGCCTTGTGTTTCTGCAATTTTACCTGGCCGACTTTGCAGCCAAACACAATGACAACAAATTGATCGATATTATTCGTAAAACCTGGAACAAAATGTCGACGGCAGGCCAACAGGCTGCGTTAAAGCTCGACTTACCGTCACCCATGCTGACGCTTGTGCAGCGAGCCTTATCACCTACAACATAAAAGAAAACAACTATGTACATTGCCCTAAAGCATCTTCACCTTACGTTTGTTGCCCTGTCATTTCTGAGCTTTTTTGCGCGCGGGGTGCTGATGATGAGCGGCTCGACGATACTGTATAAAAAGTGGGTAAAGATTGCGCCCCACATAATAGATACTATTTTGCTGGTTAGCGCATTGCTGCTGATGCAGCAAATTGGCTTCCATAACTGGATTGCTGCCAAGCTGGTAGCGCTGGTGGTATATATCGCATTGGGAGTTGTGGCATTACGCCCCTACTTTGCCAAACCTGCGCGTATTAGTGCCTGGCTGGCAGCATTGGCCACCTTTGGCTATATCGTCAGCGTAGCTATCACCAAGAACCCTACGCCTTGGGCATAAGCTCCCCGTAACACCCGTTCACCAAGCCCGGAACCCTGTTCCGGGCTTTCTGCTATTGATCAACATTAAGAATGCTATGTGGTTTAAAAATCTGTTGTTTTATCGTTTAACCAAACCCTTCAACCAAACTGCTGAATCACTTGAAGAAGCACTGAGCCAACAGGCTTTCGCACCCTGTGGTAAACAGGAACAAAGCCGCTCAGGCTGGACACCCCCGCTCGGCAAACACTCCGACCAGCTTTGTCATGCCAGCAATGGCTTTTTTTTACTCTGTATGCGTAAGGAAGAGCGACTGCTGCCGTCCAGCGTGATCAAAGAGCTCACCCAGGAGAAGATCAGCCTGCTGGAAGAAAAAGAAGATCGCAAGGTTTACCGAAAAGAACGTGATTCCATCAAAGAAGAAGTGATTCATGAAAACCTGCCTCGGGCATTCACCCGGCAGTCTACAACCTTTGCCTACCTTGACCCCGACGGCTGGCTCGTTATCGATAGCAGCACTTACAGTAAAGCCGAGGCGCTGATTAACCTGCTGCGCGAATCGCTAGGCAGTCTGGCACTGGTATTACCGCAGGTAAACGACACCCCAGACCAGATTATGACCCACTGGCTACAGGCAGAGTCGGTCCCCACTGGCATCACCATCGGCGATGAATGCGAGCTTAGGGAACCTGGTGAAGACGGCAGTCTGGTGCGTTGCAAACGTCATGATCTGTTTGGTGAAGAAATTAACGCCCATATCAACAATGGCAAACGGGTGAGCAAACTGGCTATTCACTGGCAGGATAAGCTCCAACTCATACTTAATGATGACCTGAGCCTAAAGCGACTCAAATTTAGCGACCTGGTCACCCAAAGCGCCGATGACGACAGTCAGGGTGATGCAGCCGCCTTAATAGACGCCTCATTCAACATACAGGCGTTATCATTAAGAGAGTTCCGCCATGAGCTTTGGGAGTACTTTGGAGGACTTCACACAATAGGTGAGTAATTGATCACCTTCCTAGCGGAACCACTTATCCTAAAAGTTGCACAGCTGGTCACATTTTATTAACCAGCTGTCACCTATCTCATACTAAAGCATTGACCTAGAGTATTTACTTGTCATATAAAAGGACGATCCAAGTTGTGCCGGATATAACATTTGAAACCTACAAGGGCGGCCAATTATGAGCAGACTTCTCCTTTTACCACTATTACTCCTTGTGTCTATATCCTCGCTTGCCTGCGATGAGAGCTGTCAGCGCCTAAAAGCCGAGAGTACAAACCAGGTTGAATTTCCTACCTACTTGAGTTGGAAATTCTGCGAAGACACCAAAATGAGTTTTATCGAACGAGATATTCCCAGCCTTCAGGGTTACCGAACCGATCGTATGACCACAAAGTATCGCGGCAGCATGCGCAATACCAAGAATTTTATTGAGCAACGTATCGGATGGCTGAAAGAGTGCAATGACTACATGGCGATGACCGGCAAAGGCGCATTGTTTCAGGACGACGCAGCCACCAACTCAATTTTCGAATCCATGCTGGCAGTTACCAAAGAACTTGACGACCTGATCGCTGGTGTCACTTACACCGCCGAGCCCGGCGTAAGTGACGTTGCCGTTGCCGGTGAAAAGTTCGACCACATGTTTAAACTGGTAGACGACCACAAAACGCTATTAATGCTAAAAGGGCAGTTCGTTGTTCGCGACTAACGCCGAGACAGGCCTGTCGCAGCCTATCGATATGAGTACCGTCACATGCCCGCAATAGCCACCCTACCCGGTGGCTTTGCTTTCTTCACCGAAGCAAAGTCGTTAAGCGGGAGTATCTGAGCGCTTTTTCAGTGACAATACTGGCCGCTTAGGCTTGTTTTCTGCCACATGCCGGGGCTTTGCCGGTTTTACCGCTGGCTTCTCAACGGTTCGCGCCGCAGGTCTGGCACGCCCTATCGCTTCTACACCCGCGCGCAGCAAGCGCACCTGATCTAACGCCGACAATTCCTTCGGGAAAACGCCGGGGTACACAGAGGACGGATCACGGGGGTTTCCCTCAAAACGTACCGTAAACCCACTCGTGTGCGTAGCGATTTTTTCTACCAGATCAACTGACCATGCTTCAGACGACATGTCATTCACCAATATCAATATCGTCGATTTTATTATCGACTGTTAGTTGGATAATCAATTTCAGAGTACAGGCTGAAAGCTAACCAGGGTTGTGTACTATTACCCTAACGCAGCTGCTGTCGCTTGGGTGGTTCAGCACCCAAGTGAGCTTCTTTACGGCTCTTCGCCAACTGCACCTGCTTATGCCGTTCTCTGAAACGCGCTCTCTGCGAGTCTGTCAATGTATCGTAACAGTGTGGGCAGCTCACGCCTTCTTCGTAATGGGGTGAGCGCGTATCCTGCTCCGTAATCGGCAGACGGCACCCGTGGCACATGGCGTAAGAACCTTTGTTAAGCCCGTGATCAACCGCTACACGGTTATCAAACACATAACACTCGCCTTGCCACAGGCTTTCCTCTTGAGGAACGTCTTCGAGATACTTAAGAATTCCGCCCTCAAGATGGTAAACCTCTTCAAACCCCTTTTCCTTAAGAAAAGCGGTCGACTTTTCACACCGTATGCCCCCAGTGCAAAACATCGCCACTTTTTTGTGCTTTTGGGGGTCGAGGTGTTGTTCGACATACGTCGGAAATTCACGAAATGTCTCGGTATTCGGGTCGATGGCTCCCTTAAACGTGCCTATCGAATATTCATAATTGTTGCGGGTATCGATCAACACGACATCTGGGTCACTGATCAGTGCATTCCAGTCTTTTGGCTTTACATAGGTGCCCACAACGGCCTTGGGGTCTATACCCTCTACGCCCATGGTCACAATTTCTTTTTTCAGCTTTACCTTCATGCGGTAAAAAGGCTGTGTGTGATCTTCCGACTCTTTGTGTGACAACCCTTTAAATCGCTCGTCTTGCTGCAGATAGACAATAAGATCATCAATGGCCTCTCGACTACCCGATACGGTGCCGTTGATACCTTCCTGCGCCAGCAACAAGGAGCCTTTTATGCCTTTGTCTACGCAAAAATCCAGTAGTGGTGCTCGTAGTGCGTGATAATCCGGAAGTGTGACAAATTTGTACAGTGCCGCGATGATATAAGTCATGGAGACGCTTTAACCTGTAAAAAACTGATGGCGGTACATCTACCGCAGAACAAAATATTATCAATAAGCATAGGGGTAAAGCTCAATCAGCCGGCTTTGCTGCTACCCAGGCAATTGGGTGAGGCGGGAACTGCCGCCTCTGACCACTCTTCAGGCGCAAACGTATGCAATGCCAAGGCATGCACCGGGCCAGCCAGCTCGGCGGCCAGCACTTTATAAATACTCTGGTGGCGCTGTACCTGACGCTTACCGATAAAGATGTCACTCACCAAAACCACTTTAAAATGGCTTTCTGAGCCCTCTGGCACGCTATGCATATAACTCTCATTGGTCACTTGCAATACCAACGGACTGAATTCGGCGGCCAGTTTCTCACGGATCGCGCTTTCAACCGGTGCTGCAGCCATGACATTCCTCCCATTAGGCACAGAAGTGCATTTGCAAAACGCACAATTATAAAGGATTGTTGGCGTAGAGCCTACGAAACAATACCCTGCACAACCTGATCTGCACGAAATTCATTGAGTGGGCTAGAAATGAGCTAGAATAGAGAGGCTGCCCCCAAGAGGGGGTAATAGCTGAACGCCGTTCCGCCAACTACAAACACTTGAGAAGCCCTGGCATCGAAGTAAGATTGAAAATGGCCAAGTTAGATACACAAAGCCCAGTGTCAATGTTCATAAACCGGCGTAAAAAAGATCGTCGACTTTACCCAGACCCATGCAAGACGCTACCTGTCGACCTTTACCACCGCAAGCGGCGTAAAAGCCCCGACAGGCGCTCAGCCATGCGCACTCTACTGGAAGACTTTTACGCCTTTGGCGCCGCTTCCGATACCGACAATTTATAGTGCAGAGTCACAGCCGCCCACATTACACAGGGTATTCGTCGAAAGCAGGCAGGTTATCAGCACAGCTCCAAGACGCCCTAGACGCGTAAAAAATGCGGCTTTGGGGCAGTTCTGGCACAGGCGTATCGAGGGTTCCCGCAGGTAACACCACCATACCCATTTGTGGAAAAAAGCGTGGCATGGGTGAACCACACTGACCACAAAAGTCATTGCGGAAGCGCTCGGCCTCGGGCACTTTATAGCTGCATAATTGATCTTCACCCGTTGTCCAGGTAATACCGTTGGCAGTCACCCGTATATTAGAGGCATGCCCAGTGGCGGTTGCCTTACGGCAACGCTGACAGTGACAATGATAAAATGCAGTGGGCTCGCCGTTAATTTCATAATTAACCGAGCCGCACAGACAACTTCCCTTGAGTAACATAAACAGCCTCGTTGAATCGTAAACTTACGTTTTACAATGCTTGGTAAACAATTTTCACCCACATATCGGGCTCTAGAAAGCCGCCCCATTTGGCATCGTAAGAAGCAGTCGGTTTTGCTGCAACCACTTCATCTACCGTCATCCCTTTTGCCTTTAGAGCCGCAATCGCCTCAACGTTGGTGTTGAGCATCTCGCGATACGCAACCAAGTCTTGGCGCGACGCCACAGGTCCGTGCCCAGGAATAATCTTGGTCTGGCCATCAATCATTGCCAGAAGTTGATCAACCGCAGCAATCACACCTCTAGCCGAACCACCACTGTCGGCGTCAATAAACGGATAGATGCCGTTAAAAAATACATCACCTGTGTGCAGCACATTACTGTCTGTGAAATAGATAACCGCATCGCCATCGGTATGTGCTGGTGCCACATGTTTTACGTCCAGGGCTTGGCCATTCCAATGAAAACGAATTTCGTCAGCAAACGTGATCACAGGTAAAGCAGCTGCCGGAGCCGGTGGAGTCACCATTTTAAATGCTTTTATTTCACCACCACTTTTAAGCCGGGCCCGCACATTTTCATGGGCCACAATAATAGCGCCGCTGCTGCCCATGGCAGTATTACCACCGGTGTGATCGCCATGCCAATGCGTATTTACCAGAAAGGCAACAGGTTTATCAGTTACCTTAGCGATAGCAGCTTTGAGCTCATCGGCCATGGGGGCGTAATCATCATCAATCACAAACGCACCATCGTCACCTACTAACAGCCCCACATTGCCGCCCCCAGCCATCAGTACGTAAATGCTGTCAGTGACTTTAACCGTTTTTACGGTTTTCTCATTATCTGCAACGGCTGCCGTGCTCAACAGGCCAAGGCAGCACAACAACATCCCCCATCGACTAACCACAATCTTTACCAACGACATCTTATTCTCCTTGTTTGATTGACGAAAACGTCTCACCAGCAATAAGCCGTAATTAAACCCGCACCAGCATAGGCGCTATAGCCTACAAGCGCTATACTGTCGGCCAATTTGCCTCACCGCCGGAGACCTGGTTTGTTTACCCAACTGCTAACCAACGAGCGTTTACTAAAAGCACTCGACACCCTCAACTTCAACACACCTACCCCAGTACAAGCTGAGAGTATTCCGCATATTATTTCAGGCTCAGACATACTCGCCAGCGCAAAAACCGGAAGCGGTAAAACAGCGGCATTCTTACTGCCGATGCTACAACGGTTTATGGACTCCCCCGAACCCAACCTCGGGTGTAGAGCATTGATATTGGTGCCTACCCGAGAACTGGCGCAACAGACTTACCAGCAATTCAAGCAATTGGCGAGTTATAGTCAGGTTACTGCGTGCGTTATCTGCGGCGGCGAAGACTTCAAATACCAGAAAGCGCTGCTGCGCAAGAATCCGGAAATCATCATTGCCACACCGGGACGATTGCTGGAACACCTGAGCAAAAATTCCACCGATTTTAACGATCTGGCTTTTCTGGTACTCGACGAAGCCGACCGTATGCTCGACATGGGTTTCTCCGACGATGTTATGACGATCGCCAACCAGTGCAATGATAAAAAACAAACACTCCTGTTCTCAGCCACACTGCAACATAAAGCGGTTGCTGCCTTGGCCACAAGCATTCTGAATAATCCTGTATCACTGCAAATGGATGCACCAGATACCGCACACAGTGATATTCAGCATCAAATGATGTTTATCGACGACCAGAAACACAAACAACAGGTGCTTACGTGGCTACTGGCGAATCAGACATTCGACAAAGCCCTGGTGTTCACCAACACTAAGGCCGAGGCCCAGCGCTTAACCGGCCTGCTGAAATACCACAAATTCCAGGTTTCGTGCTTACATGGCGACATGGAGCAAGCGCAGCGCAAACAGGTGATTCAGGCATTTCGGCGCAGCAGCAATCACGTATTGATCGCCACTGATGTGGCCGCCCGCGGCCTTGATATTCCCGGTGTAGATTGCGTTGTGCAATACGACATGAGCCGCTCCAGCGAAGATTACGTGCACCGCAGTGGCCGCACCGGCAGAGCGGGCAGCAAAGGCCTTTGCATTGTTTTTATTGGTTCACGCGACTGGGACAACAAAGCCCGCTGCGAAAACGCGCTGGGCATTAAGCTGAAAAAACGCTCGGCAGGGCCAGTAGAAGCAAAATATCAAGGCCCGAAAAAGGTTAAAAAATCCGGCAAGGCCGCTGCCACCAAGAAGCGTAAACCAGCAACTACCAGTAAAACAAAGTCGACCAAGCCCAAAAGCAAAAGTAGCAGCAATACTACAACCCAGACTAAACAAAAGTCAGCGGTTAGAAAAGCAGGTCGGCTGGGTGATGGTACCGCGGCATTTACACTCAAAAAGCCCTAGGTCCTGTCAAACAAGCCCTAGGCCCTAAAACGCCAGCAGGTTACTCTCCTGCTGGTTCGTCCTGGCGAATATACACTTTGTAGTTCTCTTGGTAGTCGTCCAAGTTGGAAAACAGCATGCCGTTAAATTGCTTGCTGATAAAGCGCCCGGCATCTTCTTTGTCTTCGATAAAATCTTTACGGCTTTCCGAACTGGCAGCAACCATAAATGCATTAAAGCGCGCGGCTGCGTATAGCAATGCTTCCGCTACCTGGCCAGGGTCCATTTCGTTGCAGGCGTCGTTACTGATTTCGATATAACGATCAACCAGATCCCAAAGGGCTTGATCTTCTGTACTCATCGTTGTGTTTGTCTCTTGTTGTCTTTTGATAGGCACACAAATAAAAAGAGCCAGCCCAAACATGGCCAGCCCTTTTCCGTTACAGCAAAACCGGTGGCATTATCAGCCAATGATATCCAACAGTTCTACGTCAAAAATCAACGTTGCATAGGGGCCAATTGCACCACCTGCACCGCGTTCGCCATAGGCGAGGTTATAAGGCACGTACAAACGCCACTTTGAACCAACCGGCATCATTTGTAATGCTTCTGTCCAACCGGCAATCACGCCACCTACCGGAAATTCTGCAGGCTGGCCACGGTCATAAGAGCTGTCAAATACTGTGCCGTCGATCAAGGTACCATGGTAATGGGTACGTACCGTTGACGCCTTGCTAGGTAACTCACCATTACCTTCGGTGATAATTTCGTACTGCAAGCCGCTGGCCGTTACCGTCACTTCATCGCGTTTGGCATTGTTGTCGAGAAACTCTTGCCCAGCTTTACCCAAGCTTGCAGCCTCTTCGTCTTTCTGCGCCTGTAGCTGCTCTTGAATCACCTTGAAGGCAGCATTAATAGCTTCAGCACTCACCTGTAATTCTTTCTGTTCTACACCATCGACAAAACCGGCAATTGCCGCATCTTTGTCAAAGCCTTCGAAAGGTTTGTTACGCAGTTGGTCGCCCATTTGACGACCGATACCATAACTGGCTTGTTGATCAATGCTTGTATATTTTTCAGACATTGTTCTTTCCTGTTTTAAGTAAATTGCGCTGACTGTCTTGGAGTTAAATCCTTAGCCAACGAAGACACGCGCATTGCGGAACAAGCGCATCCAGGCACCATCTTCTTTCCAATCATCCGGGTGCCAGGAATTATTCACCGCACGGAAAACCCGCTCCGGGTGCGGCATCATGATTGTGGCCCTGCCGTCTTGGCTAGTGACACTGGTAATACCCGCCGGAGATCCATTCGGGTTTGCGGGGTATTGCTCGGTAGCCATCAATTGATGGTCAACATAGCGCATGGCAATGACATTGCTGCGATTGAAAGCTACAAAGTCTTCATCAGACGCAAACTCGGCGCGACCTTCACCGTGGGCCACCGCAACCGGCATATGCGAACCCGCCATGCCATTGAACAACACAGAAGGCGACTGCTGAATCTGTACCAAACTGAAACGTGCTTCAAACTGTTCAGACAGATTACGCACAAAACGCGGCCAGTGGTCGGCACCGGGAATCAGCGATTTGAGATTAGACATCATCTGGCAGCCATTACAAACCCCCAGACTGAATGTTTCCGGACGATGGAAAAAAGCCTGGAATTGATCACGTGCACGGTTATTGAACAAAATCGTTTTGGCCCAACCCTCACCTGCACCCAGCACATCACCGTAAGAGAAACCACCACAGGCAACAAGCCCGGCAAACATATCCAGCGTGATACGGCCTGCCAAGATATCGCTCATATGTATATCAACTGCATCGAAACCGGCGCGATCAAATGCCGCTGCCATTTCAACGTGGCCGTTAACACCCTGTTCGCGCAATACCGCCACACGGGGGCGCACGCCTGTATTGATAAACGGTGCGGCAACATCTTCATCAATGTCGTAGGTGAGTTCAACACTCAGGCCGTTGTTGGCTTGCAAATGCTGCTGATATTCCTGGCGGGCACATTCCGGGTTATCGCGCAGCGCCTGAATTTGATAACTGGTTTCACTCCACAGCTGTTGCAAAATCGCGCGCGGCTGCTCAAACAACACCTGCTCACCTTGGCGAATGGTAATGTAATCGTCGCCATCCAGTTTCGCCACACTATGTACCAGGTTGTCTAAACCGTTTGCAGCGAAGCAATCGCGTACCGCTTGCAGATTGGCAGCACTCACTTGCACAACCGCACCCAGTTCTTCACTGAATAAGGCGGCAACCGCATCAGCGCCTAAACCATCTAACGACAAGTTAACACCACAGTGACCGGCAAACGCCATTTCCACTACGGTTGCAAACAAGCCGCCATCGCTGCGGTCGTGATAGGCCAGCAACCAGTCATTTTCCAGACAGGTTTGCAGGGCCACAAAGAAACCTTTGAGCTGCTCGGCCGAATCCACATCAGGCACTTCGTCACCCATGCGGTCGTATACCTGCGTAAGAATCGACGCACCCAAACGATTTTTACCATTGCCCAAATCGATCAACAGCAATTCAGAATCGGCAGCACTGCTATTGAGTTGCGGATCCAACGTTTTACGAACATCCAGCACCGGCGCAAATGCCGAAATAACCAGCGACAAGGGTGCCGTCACGGCTTTGTCTTCGCCTTCTTCCTGCCACGCGGTGCGCATCGACATGGAGTCTTTGCCCACGGGAATAGTAATACCCAGCGCTGGGCACAACTCCATACCCACCGCTTCTACGGTGCGATACAGTTTTTCGTCTTCACCTTTATGACCTGCGGCGCACATCCAGTTAGCTGACAATTTAACATCAGCTAACTGACCAATGCGGGCAGCGGCAATATTGGTAATAGCTTCACCAATCGCCATACGGCCAGAAGCAGGTGCATTAATCAATGCCGCTGGGGTGCGCTCACCCATCGACATAGCCTCACCACAGTAGGTGTCGAAAGCGCTGGTAGTCACAGCACAATCGGCTACCGGAATCTGCCAAGGCCCAACCATTTGGTCGCGCACCACTTGCCCGGTTACGCTACGGTCGCCGATGGTAATCAAAAAGTTTTTGCTCGCGACTGCCGGGTGCTTCAATACACGCTCGGCCGCTTCGCTGATGTCGATGGCATCCGTTTCAAATGCACGGGTAACGCCTGTATGGCGGTGTGCTTCACGATGCATTTTGGGCGGTTTGCCAAACAACACCGACATAGGCAAATCAACCGGTTTGTTATCAAAGTGGCTGTCGGTAAGCGTCAGGTGTTTGTCAGACACCGCCTCACCCACCACCGCATAGGGGCAGCGCTCGCGCTGGCAGATGGATTCAAAAAGCGCGAGATCTTCCGGGTTTACCGCAAGAACATAGCGCTCCTGGGATTCGTTACACCAGATTTCTACCGGGCTCATACCAGGTTCGTCGTTAGGCACGTTGCGCAATTCAAAGACAGCGCCACAACCGCCGTCTTTGGCTAGCTCTGGAAAGGCATTGGATAAACCACCGGCACCCACATCATGAATAAAGGCAATAGGGTTTTTATCACCCAACTGCCAGCAGGCATCGATCACTTCCTGACAACGGCGCTCGATCTCTGGGTTTTGCCGCTGCACCGAAGCGAAATCCAGATCAGCAGAAGAGCTGCCCGAGGTCATTGACGATGCCGCACCCCCACCCAAGCCAATCAGCATGGCTGGGCCACCCAACACCAGCAGTTTGGTGCCCGGTGAAAATTCGTGTTGGTCTACGTGCTCAGCTTTGATATTACCGTAACCGCCGGCCAGCATAATCGGCTTGTGGTAACCACGCTGTTCACCGTCGAAACGTTGCTCAAAGGTACGAAAGTAACCACAAATATTGGGGCGACCAAATTCGTTATTAAAGGCAGCGCCACCAATGGGGCCTTCAATCATAATATCCAGCGCCGACACGATACGGCCTGGCTTGCCGTAATCTTTTTCCCAGGGCTGTACAAACCCCGGAATTTTCAGGTTAGACACGGTAAAACCCGTTAAACCCACTTTGGGTTTGGAACCGCGACCTACCGCACCTTCGTCGCGAATCTCACCGCCCGAACCCGTACCCGCGCCCGAAAACGGCGATATGGCCGTGGGGTGGTTATGGGTTTCGACCTTCATCAAAATATGAATGTCTTCGTGGTGATAACCGTATGATTTAGTCACCGGATCTGGGTAAAAGCGCCCTGCTTTCTGCCCCGCGATTACCGATGCATTATCGGCGTAGGCAGACAACACATTCTCGCCGCCCTGCTCGTAAGTGTTTTTGATCATTTTGAACAGTGACAGGGGCTGATCAACGCCATCCACCGTCCAGCTTGCATTAAAGATTTTATGGCGGCAGTGCTCAGAGTTAGCCTGCGCAAACATCATTAACTCAACATCAACCGGGTTGCGCTCGAGGTCTTCGAAGCTTTTTACCAGATAATCGATTTCGTCTTCCGCCAGCGCCAGGCCCAGTTCGGTATTCGCGGTTACCAGCGCTTCACGCCCACCACCCAATACATCAACGGTAGTCATGGGGGCTGGCGTATCGTGGCGGAATAATTGCTCAGCCTGAGCAAGCTCTGTAAAGACAGTTTCCACCATACGATCGTGCAGCTGTGCCGCCAAGGCTGCGCGATCAGCGGCGCCGTCAGCAACCACATAATAAGCAACACCACGCTCAATACGACGCACCTTGCTTAAACCGGCGTTATGCGCAATGTCAGTTGCTTTCGACGCCCAGGGCGAGATGGTGCCTGGGCGTGGTACTACCAAAAACAGTGAGCAATTGGGTGTGTTGGCGTCGTAACGGGTTACATTCACCCGCGGGCCATAATGCAGCAGCTGATCGAGTACGGTTTGCTCATGTTCATCCAGTTCACCGTTTAAGTCGGCAAAATGTACGTATTGAGCAAATACCCCCGTTACACCGGACGCCTGCGCCTGCAGTTGTGCCAGCAATTTTTCAGTTCTAAAGGAAGACAATGCCGGGTTACCGGGCAAGATCAGCATAATGACTCCAACGCCTTAACTAATGCAGGGCCAGCAAGGCCCAAACAGAACAAATCAATGGAAAGTGCCGCCAGCGCCCATCGAAGACAACGCCTCGCCGAGAGTGGCCTGGAAAAAAGGCCGCCATTGTACTTGATATCGGCCGTTGAAGCAGCCAAACATTAACCCAATTACCATTAATATCACCAAACCTACCGTTTGGAATCTGATACCGGTTTAACATCATGCCGCAGTCATTGCTTTACCGGCTTGCGACACGCAAAGGTGTAAGTAGTTACACACCCCCAAGCAACCGAAGATAAAGGCTTTAGACGCCAAGCTGTCAAAGCCAAGCGCTTAGCCCCGCGCCTTAAGCGGCTTATCTGCGACGAATGGCGCGCCAACCAAGCCGGTAACTACTATACTATGCAAGGAAAAACAAGCTGGTGCATCACACTTTGTTTGCGTAAAATCCGCGCAAATTTTGCACAACCTCAAAGTAAAATGGCTTTTTTCACTGCCTTGTGAAGCCCCGTAGAGGCTCCGAGGTGTACTGAACGTTAACGTGCGACATCACTACCGCAAGCGGAGCAAAACGACGCCCATGGCACATCACGCAGTCTGGCATAACATCGTATACACCAGCGTCAAGCGCCTGCTAATGGTTTGCGCTTTACTGGTCGTATGTGTAGCCGTTGGCGGCAGTCGCACCCCTACCGACCTCGAAAACATACGCAGCAAAGGTTACCTCACGGTTGCATCGCGTAATGGACCCACCACCTATTACGAAGGCCCTTACGGGTATACCGGTTACGATTACGCACTCACTGCAGAATTTGCCAAGTACTTGGGTGTAAAGCTTAAGATTATTGAAAAAGAAAACCTCGACGACCTGCTACATTCGGTAAACGGCACCCAGGTTGATTTGGTGGCCGCAGGCATTACCATTACTCAGCAACGCGCTAAGAAGGTCGATTTCAGCAACGGTTTTTACGAAGTTACCCAACAGGTCATTTATCGCCGTGGTGAGCCCAAGCCCACCAGCCCGGAAGACTTTGTGGGCAAAAAGGTACTCGTGATCGCCAACAGTTCGCACAGCGAAACTCTACGCCGCCTGCAAGCAGATAATCCAGCCATTCAATGGGAAGAAGACCCGCGTGCCGATATGCTGGAGCTCCTGGAAATGGTGCACCAAGGGCGCATCGATTACACCATTGTGGATTCCAACGCGTATGCAATGAATCAAAACGTATTTCCCAAGGCTCGCATTGCCTTTGATATCAGCGCACCAGAACCGCTGGGCTGGGCGTTCCGCAAGCAGGCAGACAAAAGCCTGCAAAAGGCCGCTAATCAATTTCTACGAGAGAAAACTGAAGATGGCACGCTGGAGCGTATCGCCAAAAACTTTTACAAGCCAGCGGAAACCGTCAATCTCAGTGGCGCCTTGTTGTATGCTAAGCGTATAGAAAGCCGCTTACCTAAATGGGAAGCACACTTTCGCTCAGCGGCAGAAGCCAACGAGATCGACTGGCAATTGCTGGCAGCCCTCAGCTATCAAGAGTCCCACTGGAATCATCGGGCCAGATCCCATACTGGTGTGCGTGGTTTAATGATGCTCACCCTGACAACCGCCAAAGAGCTGGGCGTGAATCGTCTGGATCCCGAGCAAGCCATCGAGGGTGGAGCCAACTACTTCAAGAAAATTTACGACCGTATTCCCGACAGCGTGCAGGGCCCAGACCGCACCTGGCTGGCATTAGCCGCTTATAATGTAGGCTATGGCCATATGGAAGACGCCCGCGTACTCACGGAAAAAATGGGTGGCAACCCCAACAAATGGAAAGATGTTAAAGAGCATTTACCCCTGTTAGCTAAGCGCACTTACTACCGCGACGCCAAACACGGCTATGCCCGCGGCTGGGAACCCGTAAAATACGTACAGAGTATTCGCCACTTTTATAATATTCTCGCCTGGAACAACGAAATCAAAGCACGTCGCCTGGCGGCCGCGAATGAAACCGAGCATAGTGTCCGTGCCGTGAACTATCAACAGGCCACTAGCGCCATTAGCAACACGCGCTCTTTGCTCTAATCGGCAGCAGCCGTGCCGTCGGTTAAGGGCGGCACACTACCCTCCTGACTATTTTGCTTCAACGCTTTTTTCTGCGCTCTTCGCCGGGTAAAGAAACTGCTGATAAGCTCACTGCTTTGCGCCTGTAACACACCGCTTTCAATCACAACGTGATGATTCAAAAACGCGCTGGCGAAGAAACAACCATTGCTGTGAGCTACCCCCGCTTTTGGCTCAGCCGCCGCGTAAACAATACGCTCAACCCGGGCATGCACAATGGCACCGGCACACATGGAACAGGGCTCTAACGTGACATAGAGCGTGCTACCCGGTAAACGATAGTTATGTTCAGCTGTTGCCGCTGCGCGTAAGGCGACAATCTCTGCGTGGGCGGTGGGGTCTGCGGACGTAATAGGCTGATTCCAACCCTCGCCCAGGATTTTCCCATCGCGCACCAGCACTGCCCCTACCGGCACTTCGGCATGCACCTCAGCACGTTTGGCCAAGGCCAACGCCTGCTGCATAAAATGTTCGTCTTGCGCTTTTGTAGGCATAGTTGAAAACCTATCTGCCATAATTATTGCTCTGCTGCAGCGGGCAAACGGTATACCCGCACCAGAAAATCGGCCGTTATCGAGGTTTCCGTGCAGGCCCCTAAGGCGGCTTTGCCCTCAATACTGGCACGCCAGAAAATTGGGGTCATGGCCAGCATCTGCTGCAATGCCTGTTGGTCATATACCTGGGTAAAGGTTACCGAACGAGTCTGCTCGCACACAAAGCCCGGCTCATGGGCCGGCGCTTCATGGTCGCGTGCATCCGGCATTACTAGCGCTCGCAATTCCTGCAAATGCTGCGGCCCCGGCGATACCACAATAAAATGCCCATCAGGCTTCAATACCCGAGCATATTCCTGCGCATCACCCGGTGCAAAAATACGCAGTATGGCATCGATACTGGCATCAGCCACCGGCAGGTTATACCCACTGGCGACAACCACTGACAAGCTTTTGTCGCGTTTTGCAGTCAAGCGTGCAGCATCTTTGGCGATATCCAACCCAAAAGCGGCAGGCAAGCCCAACTTACTGCGCAAACAGCCTAGGTAGTAACCTTCTCCACAACCACTATCGAGCAAATGAAAAGACGATGGCGCCTGTGCCACAGGCTCTGCCAGTAATTCTGCCAAGGTATCCACCAGGGGCGCATAATAGCCTTTTTCCAAAAACTCGCGACGGCTACGCAGCATGTCCTTAGTGTCGCCAGGCGCTTTCGAGTTTTTATGCTGCACCGGCAGCAGGTTTACATAGCCCTCACGGGCACGGTCAAACTCATGCCCCTGCTCACACCGAAAACCGGCCACGGTGCTCTCAAACCCGCTCTTGCAAAGGGGGCACTGCCAAATCACAAGTCGGCCTCGTCGTCAGCTTCACGTAACCAGCTGAATCGCGGGATCTGCTCACCCTTTACGTCTACCGACTCGGTAAACATGGCCAACGGCCGCACCCATAAGGCGAATTTGCCGTACAGGCAGCGGTACACCACCACATTTTCTTCGGTTTCACTGTGAGTAGCCACCTCATACACTCGGTATAATGGCCCTTTATAGTGTTGATAGATGCCGGGCTTGATAGTTTTTTGGGGCACGCGAACTCCTGATTATTAGCAGGCGGTTAGGGGTAACAACACAAAGCGCACACTATACCTGCCATTGCCTGCTGGGCAAAAGCCATGCTCCAACCCGAGGGCCTAGTCACACTAATACAATTGCCTCTGTTGAGCCTAAGGGCTAGCGCTATCTTGCTCCCAGCCGTATAACTAAACCTCACTCATTTCGCCTTGCTGGGAAAAAAATGTTCACCCCCAGTGGTAAGCGCATTAGCGTGAACAGGCCCTGATACTTTGCTATGATTCGGATCCTTTTTAATTTGCGGGCGTCAACCGCTCTATATCAGGTCTGCCGCATACCACTTACTTTGGAAAACCAAACGACCCAACATGTTTAATAAAGACGTTCTTCAGCAGCTGAACCAGTTAAAACAAACCATTCGTGAAGCAAAAGATATTGTGTCAGGTACCGTTAAGGGTACCAGTGGGCGCTTTGGTTTCGTCAATTGCGACGACGGCCGTGATGTGTTTTTGAATCCCGACGAAATGCAGAAAGTCTTCCCCGGCGACCGAGTGGAAGTCGCTATCACCGAAAACGACAAAGGCCAGCTGGAAGGTACGCTGGAAAAACTGCTGGAAACCACCGTCAAAAACTTTGTAGGCCGTTACGAAGTTCGTGGAAAAGGGCATTTTGCCACTGTCGACCTGCCCTTTTTTAACCATTGGCTATTCGTGCCCCCTAAACAGCGCCGACAAGCCCAAGCCGGTGAACTGATTGAAGCCAAGGTAATCCGCCACCCCTATCACGATGGCAAGTGTCAGGCTGAAGTGGTGCGTCGCCTGGGTACATTAAGCGACCCGTTTATCGAGCGCACCTATGCCTTGGCCAAATACACCCTGCCCCATGAATGGCTGCCCGCCGTGGCAGAACAACTGCAAGATTTCTCGCCAACGCTCGCTGATGCCGAAAGCCGCCAGGATCTGACCAGCATCCCGTTTGTCACCATCGACTCACAAAGCACTAAAGACATGGACGACGCGCTGTTCGCCCGCAAAACCGACAGCGGCTACAGCCTGCACGTGGCCATTGCTGACCCCAGTGCGCTGGTCGCGCCAGACAGTGCCGTTGGCAAAACTTCCGCACAACGCCTGCAAACCCTGTATTTTCCAGGCAACCCAGTGACCATGTTGCCAGAGGCCCTGGCCCACCATCACGTTTCCTTGTGTGAAGGCGAAGAGCGACCCGCGCTAGTATGCAACCTTACGCTCAACGAGCAAGCAGTCGTTGAACAAGCCGAATTTGTTGTCGCCCGCATTCGCTCACGGCAAAAATTGAGCTACCAGGGAGTCACTGAATTACTGGATGCGGGTACCAGCGCCACGATCACCGAGAGCACCATTGTGGACTCGTTAAAAGTACTCGATGAACTGGCGAAGAAGCGTTTTGCTTACCGCGAACAGCACGCTCTCACCATGGAAGACAAAGCCGATTACGCCTTAATTCTTAACGATAAAGGCAAAATTGATCGCATTGAAAAGCACGACAAAACCCGTGCCCATAAACTGGTAGAAGAAGCCATGCTCACTACCAACATCGCTGCTGGCGATTTCTTTGCACAACACAATATTCCCGCGCTGTTTTCCACCCACGGCGGGTTTCGCGAAGACCGCCTGGAACACATAACCCAGCTACTCAATAAAACCCAGCCCGATCTCGCTGTAGGCGACCTCACCACACTGGATGGTTACGTAACCTTAATCAAAAACCTGCAACAGCTGGCAGCACAAAGTGAAGATACCGCATTATTGTTAGCGCAACTGAAACGCCAGCTAAAACCCGGCGAATTGTCTACCGAGCCCAAACCACATCTGGGGCTAGGCCTGAAGCACTACGCCACCATTACCTCACCTATTCGTCGCTACAACGACTTTCACAATCACTTGTTGATAAAACAACATTTACAGCAAAGCAACACGGCCATTGAACTACCGGCTACCACCGAAGCCATGCAAGAGCAATTAAGTAACGGCCGCAAAGCCGTTCGCCAAACCGAGCAATGGCTGATTTGCCAATACATGGCCGATAAAATTGGTACCACTTACGACGTAACCGTAGTGATGGTAAACAGCCAAGGTGTCGGTGTTCGAATTGAAGAACTGGGCATTGAAGGTTTTGTGCTGTTGCGAACCCGCGAGCTGAATCGCAAAGATGTGGTCTTTGATGCAGACCGCATTACACTGCAGGTGCTCGACAAAACCTACCGCCATGGTGACCGTTTAAATGTTGTGTTGAGCAAAGTAGACGACCAACAACGGCAAATTAATTTTACCCTGGCCCCTGCTGTGCAGGAAGAAACGCAAGCCAGCGAATAACTCATACGGCATCGGCGCTACGCCGGTGCCGCTTTATAAGTTGCTATTTTTCAAGCCAGCGAATCTCATTGAGATCTTTGCGGCGGTATTGATTGCCCGATACTGCGGACTGATCAACAAGTCTAACCCATAGAGCACATCACCCTCGCATCATTAATAAGCACGTCTCTGCGCCCAATCAAATCGTCGTAAGTATGCGGATTGCTAAAGCGTGAATCATCTACTTGCAGCGTTAACGCCACACCAATCAATTAATCATGATCAACCACACAGATCTGCCCTTTCGGAAAATCCATAATCAGTTTTTCATTGAGCGCTTAATTCGATAAAACTGCGGATGTAATCGATACCCTCATCAGCTTCACGTATGCCAACAAAAATTTGCTTGTGCACTCCCTGCGCACCCAAACGCACACCTTTTATGGGCAACTGAGCAGCGTATTCGTTCACCAACCAGCCAGGCAGCGCTGCCACACCGCGGCCAGACGCCACCATTTGTAAGAGAATATCGGTGGTTTCAATCACCTTATGCCGTTGCGGCATGATGCAGGCCGGTAGCAAAAACTGACTGAATATATCCAGTCGCTCGGTATCTACCGGGTAAGTAATCAGGGTTTGTGAAGCTAGATCGGCCGGCTCTATGTAGTCCCGCGAGACCAGAGGGTGATCAGGATGCGCCACCAGCACCAGTTCGTAATCAAACACCGGCGTAAACACCAAGCCGGTTTTCAACAGCGGATCAGGCGTGACTAACAGATCAATGTCGTAACCGAATAATGCACCAATGCCACCAAACTGAAACCGCTGGCGTACATCCACATCCACGTCTGGCCATGCCGCCAAAAAGGGGTTTACCACGGTTAACAACCAGCGATAACAGGGATGACATTCCATACCAATGCGCAAAATACCACGCTGCCCAGCGGCGTATTCCGCCATCAGGGTTTCGGCATACTCAAACTGGGGCAGCACACGGTTGGCCATGCCCAGCAAATACTCGCCAGCTCTTGTCAGTCGCAGGCGACGCCCCTCTTTCATCCAAATACGGGTACCGATTTGCTGTTCCAGTTTTTTAACCGCGTGGCTCAATGCAGATTGGGTTAAGCAAAGTTTGTTGGCAGCACCCGTTAAGGTGCCCTGGCGGTTAACTTCTCGCAAAATTGCCAAGTGAGTGCGTTCTAACATTTTATAATCTTAAAAATTAGTCAAGTTAAGGCAGTATCTGCCCAGAATTTAGCATAGCGTTAGCCATCCGCGCGCGAATACGCTGCCGAGCTGCGGATATTGCCAGGGGAATGCACCAGGTATGCCGCTACGTTCCGACCCCGCAGTCAACACAGACAACAACAAATTGGACAACGTTTAGGAAAGGCTGAAAACCACGCTAAATTCACCCACATCGCTAGAAAATGGCAAAACGATCATACTGCCAAATACCTCCCTCCCCATCGTTTTACCCTTTCCTACGACAACATGGGGTAATGCCATTTCAATATCACCAAGCCCCTTTTTATCGTAGATTGCCTTCGCACTACCACAGATCATATTGGTTAATTCCCCCACCAGATCTACCACCATATGATCGATAGTACGGAACTCCTCTCGCAACATTTTTTCGGCTATTTTTAGAATGGTGTCTTCATAAAACCCCACCGCCAACCAGCCGTTTATTTGCTTGCCTTTGAGGTCAATAATACCCGTCACATCGGCTATGGTAAGGGAATCATTCAACACTCTAGGTTTGCCTGGCTGCAGCTCTAGTTGCGCCATTGTGCTCAGTACCGACGTCGTAGCCTCTAACATTGGGTTAATATAATTGACATTCACAGTTGCAAACCTACCTGGCAAATTCGTTTCTATCAGTATAGGTAGCCAATACATTTACGAAAGCGGCTCTTACTACACAACAGCAAACCAAAACCCAGCAACCTAGGCCTGTTGACACCAACAAATCATGAATAAAGTTAATCAATTATTGAAATAATACCATTATTTTTCATGATAAAGCTTGCTTACCATGCGTGCACTACGTAAATGGAGAGCATGATGACGATTACACACAGCCTGGGTTACCCCCGTATTGGCGCTAACCGTGAACTGAAATTTGCCCTGGAAGCCTACTGGCAGGGAACCGATTCACTGACTCAATTACAGACCACTGCCCGGCAGTTACGACAACAACATTGGCACCATCAAAAGGGTTTGAGCCTAACCACAGTAGGCGACTTTTCCCTCTACGATCACGTACTGGATATGAGCGCCACGCTGGGCAACCTGCCAGACCGAGCGGTAAAAGCAACCGATAATGAATTGGACAGCTACTTCCGCTGCGCCCGTGGCCGCGCGCGTGGAGACAGCCCCGAGAACAACACCCAGGCCGGAGAGCTGACAAAATGGTTCGATACCAACTATCACTACATTGTGCCGGAATTCACCGCGCACACGTGTTTTAACCTGAACCCGCAGCGGTTGCTCAGCCAGATTGGCGAAACCTCGGTATGCCGTAGCAGCCAGAAAGTGGCGATACTGGGGCCACTAAGCTATTTGTGGCTGGGCAAAAGCACCGACAACAGCGATCGTTTAACGCTGCTGCCCCAACTGCTGCAAACCTACCACCAGTTACTCACTACGCTCGCTCAAGAAGGTATTGAGTGGGTGCAGATAGAGGAACCGATTCTGGTAACCGATCTTCCGAATGCGTGGCAGCATGCCTTCAAAACCGCGTACGCGGCCTTACCTAACGACAGTATCAACCTGCTGCTGACCACGTATTTTGGCCCACTCCAAGGCAACTTGGCGCTGGCGTGCAGCCTGCCAGTACAAGGACTGCATCTGGATGCCGTTAACGGCCGCGACGAGATAGAACAAGCCATTCAATTACTCGACGACAACAAAGTACTGTCGCTGGGTGTTATCAACGGGCGTAATATTTGGAAGAGCAACTTAACCGCGCTGCTGGATTGGCTCGAACCCATCTACCAGCAACTACATCAACGTTTGTGGCTGGCACCCTCGTGCTCGCTATTGCATGTGCCGGTTGATCTCGATAGCGAAACTGAACTCAACCCGGATATTCGCCCCTGGCTGGCCTTCGCGCGACAAAAACTGGAGGAACTACAACTGCTGGCAACAGCCTTAGAGTACGGCCGCGACGCTATTGCCGATGCACTGCAAGCGAACCTGAACGCGCTAAACGCACGCCGCCTGTCAGCCCATGTAAATAACGTCAATATACAACAAGCCATTAAGGGTTTAACGCCCTCCATGGCTAAACGACAATCACCCTTCAACCAACGCAACCAGCAACAGGCTACACACTGGCAATTGCCTTTGCTGCCCACCACAACCATTGGCTCGTTTCCACAAACCACCAGCATCCGTCACACCCGCCAACAATGGCGCCAAGGCAACCTCAGTGAAGCCGATTACGAACAACGTGTTCAACAGGAAATTCGTTACTGTATTGAACGACAGGAACAGGCGGGGCTCGATGTACTGGTACATGGCGAAGCCGAACGCAATGACATGGTGGAATATTTTGGTGAGCAACTGCAAGGCTGCCTGGTTACCCGCTTCGGCTGGGTGCAGTCTTACGGTTCACGCTGTGTCAAACCACCGATCATTTACGGTGATATCAGCCGCCCAACACCACTCACAGTAAAATGGATACAGTACGCGCAGTCACTCACGCAAAAACCGGTTAAAGGCATGCTTACGGGGCCCGTAACCCTGCTCAACTGGGCGTTTGTGCGCGACGATCAACCTCGCTCGACAACGTGCAACCAACTGGCACTCGCTATCCGTGCAGAAGTTCAGGATCTAGAAAGCGCCGGCATCGGCATTGTACAAATTGACGAACCGGCACTGCGCGAGGGGCTACCGTTGCGCAAACAACAACAGACCAGCTATCTAGACTGGGCCGTTAATGCATTTCGTTTGGCTTCCAGCGGTGTGAATGATTGCACTCAGATTCACACTCATATGTGTTATTCAAACTTCAACGATATTATCGAAGCCATTATCGCGCTAGATGCCGATGTGATTACCATCGAAACCTCACGTGCCGATATGAAGTTGTTAAAAGCGTTTGAACAGGTGAGCTACCCTAACGATATTGGTCCGGGTGTTTACGATATACACTCGCCAAATATTCCCACAGTGGAAAACATTGTGCGACTGATTACACTGGCGGCCAAAAACATACCGCTGCAACGTTTGTGGATTAATCCCGACTGTGGTCTTAAAACACGCTCTTGGGATGAAGTGACACCTGCACTGGAAATTATGGTGCAAGCAGCCCAACAATTACGCAGAGAGATAAATGGGTAATCAATAGTTAGTCACTACATCACTGGCAACAAAAAATGGCCTTTGAAAAATTTAAAGGCCATTTTTCTACCACCCACACTATTCAATTACGTTACATTATCTGCACAAATTCACTTTGCCTTACCACACCCCAGACAAAAAATGCTAGGTAACTTTCTCGCTATTTTAGGCCAGCAACTTGCACACCGATACTCGAGAGGTATTCGCTATTAATCAGTGCTAACCTTACTACTCTGTTAGAAGTTCGCCACCGTAAAGTCATGGAGAGACGCCAACTTGTAATCTGCATCCTCAAACTGTGGGTTATCGTAATCGCCAGGTGCAGGTACGACAATGGTGGCAATACCTGCCCCTTGCGCTGCCTGCATACCCGCCACAGAATCTTCAAAGGCAATGGTATTGCGGGCATCTGCCTGCAACAGGGCCAAGGCATGCTGGTATACCGCCGGGTGTGGCTTACCCTGAGCAACCGCCTCTGCCGACACCAACCCGTTAAAACGGTGCTTTAGGTTCAAGCATTCTGTAAACGCATTAATCACTTCTATCGGTGCGTTACTGGCCAATCCAATTTGCCATTGCTGTTGCTCACAAATACTTAGCGCATGCTCAACACCGGGCATTGCTACACTGCTATCAGCTTGCCACGCTAACTCTACCACCCGTTTCACCAGGCGGCCGGTTACCTCTGCACATGACTCGCCCTGCCATGGAAAAAGCTGATACCAATACTCGGTAACCTGTGCTGTTGTCATACCCGATGTTTGCGGCATCAGCGCCAGTGAAAAGGTAACACCCAGCGGTTCCAGTATTTCTTTCTCTGCCTGTTTCCATAGGGGCCCTGAGTTAACCAGCAAGCCATCCATATCGAAAATTACGGTATCAATATTCATCTACCACTCACGACATCACGCAAAAAATTAAGAAAAGAGCCTTCTGAAACCCTCAAACTCCATGAGGCGAAGTATACGCATTAAACTCGGTATTTGCGTTCAGTCCTACCCGGCTATCGTCCTATAGCGCGCCCTTGGCCAAGCCGATAAAGTCGAAAAGCGGCGGAGTCGGAGTGGATTAAGCCAGCTGAGTGGATTTTCTGTACTGAAAAAATGGTATGGATCGCTGGTTTACTGATGCGTATGCTCCAGCAAGCCGTCGCTGCTACGTCGGCCACCACACGATTGGGTGCGATACGCTGTTGGTTTGGCGGTTTTACGTCTCACGAGTAGGAAGCAGGTGTATTTCTTGTAGAAAAACACCTGCATAGCGGTTAGCCCAGCGTTAAGTCAATTCGCTGGGCGTTACAGGAAAAACCAGGGATATAGCGACGGAAAAAATCAAGCGTAACAGCACTGCTCTGCTCTGGGCTTTTGGCTTTCTCCAGAGCTGCGTCAAGCAGTGACATGTCCTGCCCAAATTTGCGAAGACCTTTCAAGTCAGCCCACAGCAACCAGCAGGATGTACCATCTTCAGATATCCATTTTGGTGCAATTTGTGGTGCATAGCAGCGAGCCTCTTGGTCACCAGCGGGCGTCCATTCGGTCTCTTCATGAATCTGCCTCCATGGCCCCCAAGGCGTTGAAGACACCCAGAACCCCAGATAGCTCGGTTTGCCAAATGCAGTGCCGTCGGGTGCGCATCCAATACCGGCGCTGGCCATCATGTATAAATCAAGTGGTTTGTTATAGACCACACTGGGAACCCACGAGTCCAGGACCAAATCGCCTTCGTACAGATTAGTGCCATTAACCCAGCCACGTGGAAAAGTATGTACGACTGCACGGGCATTGATATCACTCGCCCAGCTGGCACTACCGTCATCCTTATGCCCGGCAAAGTATTCGTAGGCATCACGATTCAACATATCATCAACGGGAACACGGAACATAACCAGTTCGTTCATCAGACCATCAACATTGCCATTGAGGCCATACACATAAATATAGCCATCCCGGTTTTCGGAATATTCCTGGCCCATTTGCAGTATCGACAACAGTGCAAAACTGCCGTTGGGTTCTTGGAAAAATGTCAGGGTCTTTTGTGATTGCGTGTCCCAGTCTGCCCAAGTAACGGGAGTCGTACCGTCCTGATTGTACCAAGTGCGCCCATTATCATCGGAGTAAATCAGCTTTGAACCCTGCCAGTGTCGTGGCCTTTCTTTAGCCTGGTCCAAGGTGCTGAGAAATTGATAAATACGCCCCTTAACCGCCAACATGCCATGCCCATAATATTTGGGGGCATCTTCCGGCCGGGTAGCATCACTCACTTCAGGGTAAGTTTCGACTTGAGTAAATGAGGGAGTGCGAATATCGCCATCGATTGTCCATAACATGGCACCATAAAACATGCGCGGTTGATCAATCCAGCCAGTGCCATCATTAACCGCAACATAGAGATTGTCATCAGCACCCCAAGTCATCTTATAGCCATCACCCACGCCACCCAAACGCATTAATGTTTCGTCGCGACGGATTACAGAGCGAATACCTGCAGGCAAAGCTCGCATGGGAAAAGGCGCAGCCACACCGAGTCCGGCACTGACTCTGCTTGCCGCGAGGCCTAATGCTAATGTGCAAGTCTGTTTTAAAACACTACGTCGATTGACCATGGTAATCATCTCACTAAAGGGGTGTATTCCACTCTTCAATAGGCACAAGTTTGATCTCTGAAATTTTGCCACTAGGCGCGTAACTCAACGATATATCGACAAGACCGCCTTCGTAACGCGCGCGATAGCGGTACACCTTGTCGTTACCGCGTTCTGTACGGGCAAACAAGGCAAGTTCACGGAGTGCACCCAGCGGGGCTAACAGGGGTTCATAAGGCCCTACCACGTAGATGAAATCTGGCTCTGGAACATAAGCAAATGCATCAAACTCTGCTTTGCCTTTAGCCAATTGTTGCAGCAATTTTTTCACCTGCTTGGTCATTTTTGGTTCGCGATCTTTAATCGGAAACGCAGCAGGCCGAGCCAGTTTGGGATCTAGCATTCCTGCTACATGACGTAGAATCTTGTCGGGGTTAGCAGCATCACCATTGGCTAACGCAACCAGTGTTAACCCATCACCCAGATAGCGAATAGCCGCTGTTTTGAAGCCTTGCCACTCACCCGAGTGGTACCAGATATCTTGCCCGGCTTCATGCTCAAGATACCAGCCAAAACCGTAGGGGTACGTGCGGCCACTCGCCAGTTGTGCAGGGCGCGCTATGTCGGCCCAGGACTGGGCGTTAAGAATCTTACCCTCGGTCATACCCGCTTCCCAACGTGCATAATCAAGCACCGAGAGATAAAGCGAGCCGTCGGCAGTAGAATTCGCGGTTGGTGATACCCACTCTGGATTCTGTAATTCGCCATCATTCAACACATAACCGTTAGCACGATTAGGCACAATGGCAATTTCGTCAATCAGCCGGGCGGTTTGCATTTCAAGCGGCGCGAATACACGCTTGGCTAACAAATTGCTGTAGTGCTCACCGGTGATTCGAGAGATAACACAACCCAACACCACATAACCAGAATAGCTATAGCCCCACCGACTACCGGCAGTAAACATGAGTGGTAATGGGTAAATGTTGCCGAGCAACTCTTCGTCGGTATAGTCAGCGCGGAAGTCGCCGGCCGGGAATGGTGCCAGCCCAGAGGTGTGATTCAGCAGCTGGCGGATCGTAATCGGTGCCCAGGTTTTTGGTGCTTCGGGCAAATAGGCGCGAATGGATTCATCTAACTCAAGCTTGCCATCTTCAACCAATAGCATGACTGCAGCGGCGGTAAATTGCTTACCCAGTGCGCCACTTTTAAACACAGTATCGGGATGCACCGGCACATGGTGTTCGAGATTGGCAAAACCATAACCTTGTGCACGAATGAGATGCCCGTGGCGCATGACGGCAAGCGCTAAGCCGGGCACTTTTTGGTTTACCAGTTCTGCATTGATGTAATCGTCAATGGCATCGGCTTGTAGACCAGCTGAAAAGCTGCAAAACAGAAGTAATGCCAGGATTTTGTTCAACGTATGTTGCCCTGCCTTAGGCAGGGCAACAACGAAGAAGCGGCGTACAACATAGTACTTTAACGCCACGGTTTACCTCACTTACGATAAGTTAAAGTAAGGCCGAACGTGCGCGGGCGGTAAACGGTTGAACGATAAATACCAGCTCCTGGATTATCATGTCCGTAGCTCAGTAGCGCGTTCTCGTTAAGAACATTGTTAACAAAGAAGCTGGCTTCCAAGTCATCAAAGTACATGCCCGCCCGCAAATCAAGTACCGAAGTGGAAGGTGTGCGAGGAATATCTGGATCGACCAGTACTGACGCGAGATCCAGCGATTTACCGTCACGTCTAGTGTGAGTAAAGTCGCCACGCACATAGGCTTCGCGCTGACTTAACGCAAACTCATATTCACCACTCAAGCGCGCTGACCAAGGCGCCACTGGAAGATGCTCGCCTTTGCTAATAACCCTATCCACCCCAGGTACGTCACCGATCTGCTTAGTGTACCGAGCATGCATGTACGACACTCCTGCACTTACCGTTAAACTTTGCAACGGCCGTACCATTAGAGAAACGTCGGCACCGTCAATCGTGGCCTCACCGAAATTAAGGGTAGTGTTAACCCCACAACCTGGCAGCAACACATTGGTCTGCACATCATCCCACTTCGAGTGATAGATAGATCCCTCAAGAACCATACGCCCGTCCATCAGCTGGTTCTTAGTACCAAGCTCGTAGCTCCACAGTGAATCAGCATCGACTTTGCGGGCTGTCAGCGGATCAAACCCAATCCTTGCAGCATCATCGGCACAAGCAGAACCTACTGGTTCAGCAACGCTCTCGCCACGCACACCCTGTGCTGCGCTGGCATAAAACAGGTTGTCGTCTGTTGCTTGAAATGACAAGCCAAACTTTGGCGTTACATCCTTGCTATTCGATTTCACCGCAGTGATGATCCCTTCATTGCTAGAGTACAGAGGACCAGCAACAAAATTATCGAAGTCGAAAGTCGCATCGGTATAACGTAAACCAACCGTCAACGTCAGGCGATCTATCAGTTCGTAGTCTACTTGGGCAAACACAGACTTCTGTACATCGTTGTATTTAGATCGCTGACTAATAACATACTGGCCTTGGTATAGACCTACACCACCAAAGAACGCTTCAACAGAATCAAAAGTGGCTCCATAGAAGTCCGACCCAAAATTAATATGCTCAAGTAAATTTACGTCTGACGCATCAAAGCTGTCTTTCGTCGTCATATCCGAATAGAACGCACCAACCACCCAATCGAAGCCATTTGCTGAATCTGTGTTTTGTAATCGAATTTCTTGCGTGAAGCCTTTCTGACTGGTCGCATTCTGTGTATTAGAACGATCATCTGCAAACTGCGCTGGCAGGCTCGATCCTGTATAGGCACCCCAGAGTATAACGTTCAACGCCGTATCATCACTGACCGTACTGGTTTCACGGTCGAAGTAAGAAGTATTGGAAATAAGCGTCATATCACCAATATCAAATTCTACCTTTAACGCTGGCAGCCAGTATTCGTCCTCGTGCGGCTGCGGTACGGCATAAAGACTGCTATTGTAGTCATTATCACCAATATCTGATGTGGCTACTTCGATAAGCGATGAATCATCGATATCTAGCTTCTGGTATAAAACCGATGGGGTAATAACCAGAGAATCCGTCGCCTGCCATCCCAAAGCAATTCGAGCAACAGTACTACTTTCGCTGTTAACATCTTCCTTGGCTACCGTTTTGGTTACGCGATCGAGCCGATCAACATAGCCCCCTTCTTCTTGTTGCCAAATACTCGCTCTGACCCCTAGAACATCCTCAATAATTGTAGTACCGCCAGCAACACCCAGCTCATAGCCCATGTCACCATTCTCGGTAGAGTTCACCTCAGTCCGCGTATAAAACTGCGTTGGCGCCTTTAAAGGGTCTGGTGTGATAAAACGTACAGCACCGCCCATCGAGCCAGTACCAAACAGTGTACCCTGTGGGCCGCGCAATACTTCGACGCGATCTAGATCGAAGATTTTTGGATAGGCATTGGTCAAGCTAGGGCTTATACCGGTACGACTTTGGATAGGTGTATCGTCAATATACACGCCTGTGGTGGGCACTCCAGAGGTAGAAAATACACCACGCACAGCGATATTGGTTTGACCCGTACCATAGTACTGGCCACCCTGCCCAAAGGTGATACTTGGTGTCAGACGCATAACATCACCCACAGAACGAACACCTTGCTTATCAAGTGTTTGCTGATCCATGGCCACGATACTCAGAGGCACTTCGCTTAAAGAGGTCTCCCTGCGGGTCGCGGTAACCACAATTTCTTCTAACATGAAGGAGTTTTGCTTGTTTGCACCTGTCTGTGCGGTTGCATTCACTGCCTGGATAACGCAGGCGAGTGCGACTAATTTAGGATAGTGTTTCGAATTCATATCAAATAATTCCTTATATATGTTGTAGTCCTGTTGTCTTATTTTTTGCGCTTTATCTTTATTATCAGGGGTAATCAAAGCACCCAGTGATAAGAATCGTCATTGCAGACTTTCTCAACTGGGCACCTACTGCTGAAAGCTTTATTAGAGTTACGGAAGTTCTAAACCTACATTTCCCTCTGCGTCAAACGTGTTGCGATTGTTATCGCAGATATATTCCATGATGCGATAGTCCTTGGCACGCCGATAACCAAAGGTGAAAACATAAGGTTTAGCAAGATACGCCGGATCATCAATGGTGACCTGATTTTCAAGTGTATCCGGGCCAGTAAACCGTATACGCTCGGTTATTTTCATATTTTCCGAGTGCGGTATTGCATAAAAAGTAACGTCTTCACGCACACCGATCGTTTCGATAACCAGAGTACCTTTCTCCCAGTGCCCCACTGAATAACCGTTGTAGCCTGGAGAAATATCTTCCAGGGACGGCATCTCTTCGTTCATATACACACGACGAGTCTGAGTAAGAAACTCGGCAAGCACGACAAACTTGTTATCTGTCTGAACGATTTCGATAGGGTAAATTGCACCCATAATCGTTGGCATACCTTCGGGCAAGCACTGCGTGCTTGCGTCGATCAGGGGCTTACCTTCTCGACTAGCCTTGGCTTTTCGCTCTACATACGCTTTGTATTCGCGGGCATACGGCTGCTTTAACGTTGGCCCACCATCAGGAGCCGGCGGATCAACGGCAAAAGCATTGTCGGTAAACACAGCGTATGGGTCAGGGTACCGTTCCCAGGTGCCGGAAAAATTCGGCACACTGGAAGAGTTTGGAGTTGAACTACATGCTGTAACAAACAGGAATACTGCTGCCAGCAATGAAGCGCGAATACCGTGCAACATCATCCCTCCATTCTCGTGCCATCAATCAAGATTATTGCATCCAACAAGCCACCAGGACGACCATCACGTAATGGATAAAATTCGACAGAAACATCATCACCTTTCTTCAGGGTGCTGCGTTTCCAACCGGTACGCATCAGTACGTTAGGGCTATTACCTTCGATCAGGTAGTCTGCCTCTCCGCCTTTCCCATCAGGTGCTGTAACAATAAAGAACACATGCGGGTTACGCCATTCGACCTTACTCACCACACCTTTAATGGTTGCATGCTTGTCTTTATCAAACATGGCAAACGAGTGGTGCGCCTGAGCAGGAACCGCCAAAACGAAAATGACAGAAAATAAAGAAACCAACCTTGCCAACTTAATCATTTAAAAGACTCCTCTACTACAACCAATACACAACCTACCCATTGAATACTCTTCACCATAATTCATACCTCTACTGGCACCGTAATCAGCACCATGCTCAATACCTCATGCTGCCACCATAGACATACCCCAACGCCAAAAACTGGCACTATAATCGTGGGTGTTCACTAAAAAGACTCCCAAGACCTGGAAAACCCCCAAAAAATTTCATTTTTCATAAAAACTAAACAAATAGACCACCAACATATTCCACAAACTGCCCACAAACACGGGCAAATCGGCATTACAGCTGCCCCAGCCTACGTTTTAATAATCTGAACTACGCCCCCTTACTAGCTACCTCTGTAATAAAGCAGTCGAAACTGACACTGGGGCTCACACATACGTATCCCCTCTCTCTACTTACCCAGTTAACGGTTAAAAAGGTTGTCGGCTTTTTAGATATTAAGTGTCTTAAGGTATACGGGCAGATTAAATTGGTATCTGCCATTAAGCGCTTTCAGCTCACCACACCTACATACAACTGGCTGAAGCAATATTGAAAGCCGGTAACTTGATATAAAGGAGCAGCAAAGGGAAATCGACATCCCCCCTTGGTATTGCTGAAAAGGTTAGACCTGCAAGCGCCCTATGAGAAAAGCAACCCTACTGACTAATAAATGGTTTTAAGCTATGGAAAATATCACCAACTGGGTCTCTAACACATCATTGAGCATGATGATGCAAGAAACATTTTGGATAGTACCTTTTATTCAATCAATTCACATTTGCGCAATTGCCGCGCTGGTAGTCTCAGCACTGATAAGCCAGCTGCGTATTCTTGGTGTTATGGCTAGTGACGAAAGCGCCAGCACGGTGATGCGCCGCTATCTTCCATGGCTATGGACAGCACTGGGGGTTTTACTGCTAAGCGGCCTTTTACTGATGATTTCAGAGCCGCAAAGGGCCATTGCCAATTTTTTCTTCTGGACCAAGATGGCAATGGTATTAGCGGCATTTATCTTTAGCCTTTTATTGGTAAAGCCTTTTCTAAAATCTGAAGATACCGTAGCGCAGAGTGCATGTTTAACGTGGGCAAAACCGCTTGCCGTACTCTCATTATTACTTTGGGTTGCGGTTATTTTCTCTGGCCGATGGATCGCCTACGGCGGGTAGCGTTTAAATAAGCCCAGCAATCAGATCTTTAGCAATACACATTACGCATCAAACCGTTATAACAAAGGCATGGTTACCCGAAATGAATATAGACATGTATCTTGAAAAAATTGTCACCCTTCCACTATCTGAAGCAATAGCATTTGGATCTGCACTTTTCCCTAATATCGAAAGCCTACATGTTGTCGCTATCACCTTGGTTTTAGGCACCATTGCGATTGTCGATCTACGGCTGCTAGGCTTCCAGGCGCACCGCCCCGGAATTCAAAAAATCATCAACGAACTACTTCCGTACACATGGGGCGCATTTGCTGTAGCTGCGGCTTCCGGAACATTGCTGTTCATATCGAACGCCACTACTTATGCCCACAACGGGTATTTTCAAGCAAAATTTGTACTCATCGCTTTAGCTGGCATTAACATGGCGATATTTCATATGACAGCGTTTAAAAGCATCGCTGACTGGGATCGCACAATGCCGCCCCCCACTGCAGCCCGTGTCGCAGGCGGTCTATCTCTCAGTCTATGGGTAGGGGTCATCTTTCTTGGTCGATGGGTGGGGTTCAGCTAAACACAAACCACGCCCTTATACTTCGAGGCGGCACTTTTTATGCCAAATAGTCAACACCATGTTTCGAATTTGTAGCCAATGGTGCGTGCCAGCCTTGCAGTAACAGCTCCACCCAAGGGCACAAGCTGATAATTTTATGGCGCTTATTATCGTTATATGTTGTTTATATAGGAAATTATTATTCTTTTATACAAAAGCCACTAGAAATTTGATCCATTAATTATTCATTCTTAAGAATGCTAGATGAGATCACAGGTAGTTCTATCGTTAACAGCCGTCTTTTTACAATCTTGCGCCTATGCTAGGCTCACCTGATTAACTGTTAACGATTTTATTGAACACATTGGCATGTCATCACATATATTAAAAGCATTCATCGAGAATGAACAAGTTATACGACGCATTGTGGCTAAATACTGCCCGATACCAGAGGATGTCGACGAGTTGACCCAGGAAGTGTTTCTAAAAGCATTTGCGGTTGAGCGCAAAGAAGATATCAGAGATCCCAAGGCATTTTTGCTGAAAATAGCAAAAAACCTTTCACTTTCTGAGGTCAAAAAGCACTTCCGCACTAAAACAGACTACGCTGATGACTCGCCAGGTGGCATAGAGACACTTGCTGATAAGCGGCAGTCATTGCTCGACGATGCATTAGAAAGCAAACGCAAACTATATGTGCTTTCCCAGGCGGTAGCCAGCTTAACCCCCGAGTACCGGGCCCCATTTTTAATGAAAAAAATGAACAATATGAAATTTAGTGAGATTGCAGACGAACTAAACATTTCTAAACAGGCTGCTGAAAAGCGAGTTGCCCGAGCTTTGATCGCCTGTAAAAACTATTTAGTCAAAAACGGCTATGATTTTTCAGAGTTAGACGCGATAGCCAGCAATCAGAAATCTAGTACTAGCAACAAGGAACCTAACCGTGCCAATAACCCAAAATCAGTAAAGTCGCTGTTTTTTCGGCCGGTTCAGTGATTCTGGTGTAACCCATGAGCAATGAAACTAAAATGGCCCTTGCAGCGGATACAGATACTATCGAGATGGAAGCCGCTGAATGGCTAATGCGCTTGAGCGAAGGCGATATCTCCGCCAACGATATTAACAACTTTAAAAGCTGGCAATGCAAAAACCCTGATAATAAAGGGACCTTCGATAAATTGTCCGCAATCTGGGATAGCTTTGATATTTTAGGCGAACTCGAAAAATATGCTGCTGAAAATAGTACATCTAAAAAGTCGGCCGTGCTTGCAACAATTCGAAGCAAGTGGCTAGACCACAAGCACCTTACCAGTGTGGCCATGGCTGCCGGTATAATACTGGCAGTATTTATCAGTGTTTTCTATAACTATTGGGACAGTTCACAAACAACGTTTGTAGCTACCTACGCTACTGCCGTAGGCGAGCAAGAAACCTTTGCTTTGCCCGACGGATCCACCGTTGAACTAAACACTAACTCAACGGTAAATATTAATTTTACGGAGGACGCTCGACACATTCAGCTGACCAACGGCCAAGCGTTTTTTAAAGTCGCACATGACAAATCCAAACCTTTTTCTGTCTTTGCTGGACAAGGTGTAGTCACAGCAGTAGGCACTCAGTTCTCGGTTACTTACCGAACTGATATCGTTGACGTAGTGGTAGCCGAGGGCCGTGTTGCACTGTCACCAAAGCCCAGCGAATTTAATATCAATGATAAGAAAAAAGTAGCGCTTTCAGCCCCACTGATTGAACTTAATGCCCAACAGGCTGCTGAATTTAATGAAAAAGTCCGAAAAGTGGAAACATTGGATACTGCAGCTCAGGAACGAAGATTGTCCTGGCGTAGTGGATTATTGGCATTCTCCGGTGAGCCACTAACAGAGTTTATTAACGAAATGAGCCGCTATACCAATGTGAATATCGAAATAAAAGATGATGATATTCGCAATCTTCCAGTAGCAGGTTATTTCAAAGTTGGTGAAGTAGAAGCCATGTTTGATGCCCTTGATGCCCTTGAGGTAATGCTGGATATTGATGTTAAGCGGGTAGATGAAAACCATGTCGTTCTATCCAAGAAAGCGCCCCACAAAACACTTTAACATACGACTCCATGTGGGGCCACCCAGCCCATCTATCTCTAACACTACAAACATCTTACCAACGAGGTAGTTGCTAAAACTGGGGTATTCTCTGTAAATGCGATTTATTTTTGTCTGTTTCTTTTCCTTTAAGTGTCTTTATTCATAACGCTAGAGGAAGCATCTGCTTTTACTACTAAACCACGGCCATATGCTTTGTCAGCAGACGATATTGACTGCAACACGCTGGATTGCACCGTTAGCCGCGCTACCGATCCACACACTCTTCGCGTGGGTGTTACCTACGAATTTTAGAGTAAATTACTTACCATTCAGTGGAGGGCGACACCATTATCAGGTTACAACATTCGCTGATTTTGCTAGCACTGGCGTTATGCCCGGTGTTAGTTATGGCACACGGCGTAGCCGGCCAGGATGCGGCCTTTCTACGCCAAAACGCCGGGCATGATATTGCTGTATTCATCTATCTTGGTGCCAAGCATATGGTCACAGGTTATGACCATTTATTGTTTCTCTTTGGTGTCATTTTCTTTCTCTACAAACTTCGTGATGTAGCCGTTTATGTCACACTGTTTGCTGTGGGCCACAGCATTACACTGCTAACGGGCGTTATCTTTGATTTCGGCATTAACAGCTACTTTATTGATGCCATTATTGGATTTTCTATTGTCTATAAGGCCTGGGACAACCTTGGCGGTTTTAGCCGGTATAGGTTTGCACCCAATACCCAGTGGGCTGTTTTTGGATTTGGTTTATGCCATGGCCTGGGGCTAGCATCGAAATTGCAGGCAATAGCGCTGGCCAAACAGGGACTCGTTATCAATATGATTGCGTTTAACGTGGGTGTAGAGCTGGGGCAGTTGTTTGCTTTGGTTTTCATGCTCTTGCTCATTACCTTATGGCGCCGTACACAATCTTTCGAACGCTACGCCTTAGCAACTAACGTGCTTTTAATGTTTTTAGGTTTCCTACTGGTATTTTATCAATCGGCTGGTTTTTTTTGGGGTGATGCACAATGAACAATGTACGACCAGAACAAATAGGCAAATATTTTATATTCGCATTAGCAGCTGCAGTTGTCGTGAGCCTAATATTTATCATTCCAGCAGAATACGGTAAAGACCCTACCGGCCTGGGGAAAGCCCTAGGCCTTACTAAACTGGCAAGCAACAACGCAAGCACACAACCGGCTTCAAACTCATCCGATACAATACAGGTATACGTTGACGAGAATGAAAGCACCGTTACAGTAACCAACTCCCTCGACAACATTGATTTAACTAACTGGGATTTTACCGACCCGTCACGTATACTGAAAATGGGCAATAAGGTTGTTGCTATACAGCCACAGCCTTTCTTGACCAGCGCCAAGCAATACACCTTGTCATCGGGTGAAAGAATTGAAGTGAAAGCAGTACTCAATAAGGGCGAAACCATCGTTTATTCATGGGCAGCAAATCACGAAGTTTATGTTGATTTTCATGGCCACCCCCCAGACGGTAGCCCCGAAGCAGCTAACTATCCAGAAAACTTTTTTGTGCGCTACAGCGAGGGAGTAATGACTGACGAAAGCGGTAGTTTGATAGCGCCGTTTGCTGGCGAACACGGTTGGTTTTGGCAAAATTTAGGGACTGATCCAGTAACTATCCAACTACAGGTCAGTGGTTTTTATTCTGAAATAAAACATTACGGCGAAGAATAAACATTGTCTATTAAACAAATGCGACACCGGAGGTTAATCGCGGGAATTATCCCCCCGTGTGTTGTATCTGTTTATTGGTTGACCACAGCGGGATTAAACGCCTTATGACAGCTTTCACAAGGTGGATAGACGGCGTCACTACCCTCATAAAAAGCATCAAGATTTTTTGCTTTTGCTGCCGTTAGCATCTGTTTCGTCGCAACAATCATTGCCTTACTGTAATCCTGCCACAGTTGCTCGGTAGCCCATTGTTTATCTTGTGTGCTGCTAGCACCCTTGGCAATTTGCTTGGAGGCCTCAAGATTGATCATGGCTGCATCTACCATGGCCTGCCATTCGCCTGCATCCGGGCTATCGCTAATACCCCACAAAACATTGGTTGCCGGCGTAATCACTTTGGTCATGATTTCAAGTGTTGTCATTGACTTTATATTATCAACATCGACTGGCTCCTGACTTTGCGCCAGAGCACACCACAAACTACCCACAACAGCGATATACGGCACTATTGTTTTCTTCATAGCAAAAGCTCCAATGGTTTTAGATTGAGATTAGGCAGCGTTTCACGAGGCATCTGTGTACCATGTTATATACCGATAAGCTGTACCATGTACGGGCATGTTTTCACACACAGCTCACCGATACTTCATCATTCATGCTACAGGCACACTCTATAAGACGTTTATACCCATAAAAATAGACAGGTTATTTTTGTGAAACACTACGACTAAACGCACCAACCCTTTTGCGCTTTAATTCTTGAGCACTTTTAAAATGATTTATTAACCCGGTAACAATTATTGTTTGGTTAATAAGCGGCGCACAGACGCGCTACCATTGGCTGCAGGCCGATGTAAGCCTTGGAAATAAGGGATTTCGTAACATTCCGCGGATATTTCCAAGGCCTGCAACAAAGATAGATAAGGAGATCTATTTTGTTGCCGGGTTAATAGTATTCAGCGTTATTAAAAATTACGCGCAATTGACAACCCTATGGTGCGAGGCTGAACTACCTGAAAGGCTGTAGGAATGATAGTGCCATTGCCACCGCCAAGCACACCTCGAGTATTACCAAGATTATTTAGATACAAATCAACGGTCCACTCGCTGTTGCTCACGCCACCACGCACATCAACCACTGTGTAGGATTGAAACTCCTGGCGCGGGGACTCATCAGATACAAAGGTGCCCAAACGGTCCCCCACATAGCTGATGGTGGCACCTGCTGTCGCGGTAGCCCCACCCAAGGAGAACTTATACTCTACGGATGCACTGCCAGATAACCGGCTCCCAAAGGGTAATCTGGCGCCTTTTGGACCATGAACACCACCCTGCTCTGGGCTGGGCATGGGCTCGGTTAACTGAGCATTATTCCACACTAACCAAGTGTCGATCTGTAATCCGTCTGTTGGCATCAAGCGCATAGACAGTTCTACCCCTTCACTGCGTGCGCGGCTGCCATTAGTAAAGTAGTTTTGTCCGTTGGCTGTATTAACAAGAGAAAGCTGAAGATCCTGCCAGTCGATATAGTACAGAGATGTATCAAAGGTAAAGTGATTATCGAGCAAGCTACCTTTCATACCTATTTCATAATTTTGCGTTTCATCTGGCGAAAAACGAGTAGGCAGGCCATCGAAATCACCTTGATTAATGCCTCCCGGACGATAGCCAGAAGCAAATCTGCCATACAGCATTACATCCTGAGATATTTTATATCGAGGAGTTATAAGGTATGTGATTGCTTGTTCACGAGCCTTGTCTTCTGGCACTTGCCGAGGGGAATCTTCTCCCAAAATAACAGGTACCAACGGCCCACTATCTGTCTCACCAAACGTCTGCTTTATCTTGCTTTTACGCAGGCCAACTTGCAGATCAAACCGATCATTAAAATAATAGGTGAGTGTACTGAAAGCCGCCCATTCACTGAAGGTACTAAAAAAATCGGAAGTCAGTAATGTGTCAAGCGGCAGCCCCTGAGGGCTGGCGGCAATAAGCTGCAATTTAAAAGGCGAAAATTCTCGTGTGTAATAAGCGCCCAATAAGAGATCCATTCGCTCGCCCAGTGGTAACACGCTGCGCAATTCCTGACTAAACTTGTAAGTTGTAGTGGCATCTGTCTCCAGGGTATCTTGCTCACCCGTCAAGACCTGGGTAAAGTCGCCGAACAGCACTGTATAATCGAGTACATCATCGAGTTTGCTTTCGCTGTAACCGGTAACAGAAGTCAATTCAACGGCATCAACGAAATATTGGGCGGTGGCACTATAAGATTCAAATTTGCGTTCGACATTACCCGTAGAGGGCAAAAAATCCTGCTGAAGATCACCAAGGCCTGACGCATTCGTCACATAAGGCGCACCCAAAATGTTACTTTCCTGAACCAACGCATTCAATTTTAAAGAAAAGTCGTTGGAGGGAAGCCACAGGGCCGAAATATACCCCCCTGCCCCACGAGTGTGATTAACATTTTGCTCACCCTTACCACGAATATTATCAATATATCCTGCATCTTCACGGGTAAACCCCGTCATGCGCACTGCAAAGGTATCAGTTAATGGTATATTTAGGCTGGCACTTACGTTGTAACCATTTTCATCGCTACTATCCACACGATTGAGCCCCGCGTGTATACGTCCTTCGAATGCCGCTGTACTTGGATCTACCGTGATAAATTTAATCAGTCCACCGATACCCACTGCACCATAGAGCGCACCTTGTGCCCCGCGAAGGACTTCTACACGTTCGAGATTACTCGGATCAAAGTCTGGAGCGTAATAACCACCCCCGATCGATGTGGACGATCCAAAAGGTACATCATCAACAGTAATTGCAACGGTTGGATTCGTAACATCACCAGAGGTTATACCGCGAATCGCAATTGAAGGTGCCCCATTAAATTGATTGGGTGTGAGCGTTAACCCAGGCAACTGCATGTGGTAGTCCTGCATGCGAAACAGGCTTCTGTCGGCCAGTGTCACTGCATTTACCGTGGTAACAGGCACCGGCACATCTTGCATTCGCTCGATGCGTTTACGAGAGGTTACAATAATTTCTTCGAGTATAGACGAGGTATCATAATTAGGGTTCTTTTCACTGCCGGGAGCCTCGTCTGCGATTTTACTATTATCGCTCACGGCTACCTTGATCATGGCTACGTCAGCAGTACTGTAGGTTGCCTCCAACCCTGTTCCACGTAGCAACATAGATAAGGCAACGTGCTTATCAAAATTACCGCGCACTTGATTAGCCTTCACATTGGCAATAGCCTTGTACTCATAGAGCAACTGAATATTAGCCTGTTGGGCAAAAGTCATTAAAGCAGACGGTAGGGGCTGGGCAGGAATATCAAAGCGTATGGTTTTGGCGAGCGTTGGCAACGACGTACAAAGCAAAGAGACAAGAACAACCAGTCTTACCAGTAGAGACCGGCTGGCTATCACCTCCCCAACATCGCTATAGCTCATGAGTGCAGCCCCCCGTGTTGTCAAACATATCCCTTTCGGAACACGCCTGGACTACACCAATTGAATAGACAAGCCCCAACTCAAATCAAATCACCGAATGCAGCACGTGATAGCGGCATTTAATGTATTGATGAATGTGCCGCCTGAATACGAGTGAGATTGCCATCGCGAGAAATCTGCGCGCCATAGTTCACCTCAAGCATACTCAACAGCGCTTTAGCGCCCTCAGGATTGGCTTGAAACGAACCGCCAACAGATAACGAACAAAGTTGTTTATCCTCCAGAACCAACTGCCTAGGTGTGTACCGATCCAATTCGGCAACTACATCGCACAAGTTTTCGTTCTCAACATACAACCAACCGTCGCGCCAGGCATCAACACGCGCCAGCTCTGCACTGGTAAGGAAGCGTTTCACTGCGACGCTGCCTTCAAGATCAGCCTGCTCACCAACCGTGAGTATGGCTGACGTACTATCAAGCACCTTATCTGAAATGGATTCGGTCAAAGCCTTGTCGGCAGCACCCAGTTTTACCGTACCTTCATGCACGGTAACCCGCACTCCTTTTGGATTCAGATACACACCAAACGCTGTACCCACAGCACGCACCCAGCCATCTCCCGCGGTAACCCAGAAGGGACGATCGGCATCGTGCGCCACTTCAAAATACGCCTCACCTCGTTCGAGATGAATAACCCGTGTACGCGAGGAATAATCCACCCGCACACGACTGTTACTATTCAGCTGCACCGCGGAACCATCGGGTAACGACACGGTGACATGCTCGCCAAAGGTCGTTTGATAGGTTTCACTTACGGTCATTAAATGGAAATAAACGGCGACAAACACTGCTGCCGCAACGCCGCTCATGGCCAGCGTAAGTTGGCGCCAATCATAAAGCCATTGCCCTAGAGCTTGCCACACTGTTTGTTGTCGCACAGGCGCGTGAACGGCTGTATCAGCCGTTGATCCAGGTTCAAACTGAAGCTGTTCGAACAAACTCCAGGTGGTCATGAGCTCTTCGTAGATGCGCTCATGGACCGGATCCTCTGCCAGCCATACCTTGAATTGGGCACGATCGTTGTCAGAAACAACATCGGCGTCCAAACGCACTATCCACTCACTGGCCTCTTGCTCGACCTGCTCCATACTCGACTTTGGGTCTAGATCAGACATATTTGAGTTGTCACTTCAACTGATAGCGTTGACGCACGTACTGATGCGTCTCTCGCAAGGCACGAGCGATATGGTTTTCCACCGTCTTTGGCGAAATACCCAGGCGCTCGGCAATTTCTTTGTATGAACAGCCTTCGAAAACTCTCATAGTAAATGCTGCTCGGCACCGAGGAGGCAGCCGGGCAACAGCCTCATTCAACAAGCGCCGGCTCTCACTGGCAAGCACATGATCTTCCAGTGACTCACCGGGTTCTTCCATTGTTGAGTTTTCGAATTCCTCCATCGTTTCCGTAGTCACTACAAGATTACGTCGCCATGAGTCTACCACTAGATTGCGCGCGGTGGTAAATACAAACGCACGAGGCTCCACAACCCGTTCAAAATGCTTGTAGGTGCGCAAAAACGCTTCTTGTACGATGTCTTCAGAGCCCTCACCTCTTCCCAGCAGGCGGCGCACATAGCGGTGCAAAGCACTGCGATCATTTTGAAACAACGTGTCGAACGCATCTAAGTTAGAATCGGTCATTATGGCGTCTCCCGCAAGCACCATTGTTCAAATATTGGGACTCTAGCGCGGGAATTTTGTCCGCAAAACCTCCTTTACTTTGACGCACTGTTCCTTTTTTGCAACAGTAAAGCAAAAACACACTCTACACACCCTTTTTTGAAAAGCGCCGTGGTGACACCCCAGTCCACTCTTTGAAGGCTCGAGAAAAGGTTGCAATATCGGAATAACCCAGTTGTTCAGCCGCCGCCGCCAAGCTCAGATCACCTGATTCGAGCATGGTTCGCGCGCGTGCTTGCCGAGCTTCTTGGAGCAAACTGCGAAAAGAAACGCCCTCCTCCTTCAGTCGGCGACGAAAAGAGCGCTCAGACAAATTAAATTCTGCCGCTACCAAGGCGCTATCAACATGTCTTCGCCCTAACCAGCGATCAATGACCTCTCGGGTTTGAGCAACCACGTCTTTGGCTGGCTCAGTCTCTGGCCCCATCAAGTCGAGAAGATGGCATTCAAGGATCGATTTGAGTTTACGATCTTCAGCGGACACCATGCCCGAAAATGGGCGGTCGAGATGCTCGTTCAGAATAACCAATTGGTTAGCAACATGGTTGCCCACAACAGGCACTCGAAAAAAATCCTCAAGATAAACTTTGCGCCCAGCAATTGAATGTTCGAAGTACACTTCCATCGGCACCCAATGTGACCAGATCAGCTGCTTTATCAAGGTGACAATACCCGTGATGGCAAACTCCGCATCCTGCTGGCGGGGCCAGATTCTTGGGTCTTCGATGCGATAGGTGTATATTGTGGTCTTCTGCCCCACTTCAGCTTCAAGTAGTGTCTTCGTCTGGAAACGACTCTGAAACAGTATCAGGCAATCAAGTGCACCGCGCAGATTGCCAGCGGCACGCAGCAGCGTTTGAAATGGACCCAGTTCGGCCAGATCAAATGACCTTCCCATTTCAACACCCAGATAAGGGATATCGAACTTCTCAGCGGCCGACTCGACCAACGAAATATACCGATGTAAAGGGGCTTTCTCATAGGGCGTTGACAGTAGGGATCGGGTCAAACCGTGCTCACGTAACAGCGAATCGGTGCGGCTATCGCGAGGAAGCGCGTTAACCAAAGCAGTAAGAAACAACAGCCGGATAGTCGCCTGACCATCGACGTTAACCTGACGCTCATTGATGGAACTTGCCACCATGTACTTGAACCCTCTTAACTGGCCGATTCTGCAAAACCTTTAACCATCACTGCAATATACATCAAACACAAGTTTCGTGAAAATCATCTCCATACTCAACAGGCAGTGCGCCTGTCAGGGTACGCATTCAGTTGGATCGTACCTACAGGAGATTTGGCAGACACCTGTCCAAGCATATCCTTATGCTACTACGAAAGTAAGTGCTCATAAGTACTTGCCAGTGCTAGCGCTGATGACCAGCTCCTGTCACGTACCAATACATGCATAAATCATGCTAGCTGCAACCACGCGTGGCTAGCCAAATCTCCATAATAAGCTAATAGAGCCATTGAGATGAGCACTACGACCAATATCGATTTCATCTACCTTTCCGAACCCGACATGATTCGCGCTGGCGTGACCGACATGCCTGCGTGTGTCGATGCGATGGAAGAGATGTTCAGCCTGTTGCATACCGGTGATTACCGCATGGCAGGCGCGCACAATAACGAACACGGTGCGATTATTATTTTTCCCGAAGATTCACCTTTCCCTGATATGCCAAAACCCACTGCTGATCGCCGGTTCATGTGCATGCCGGCCTATTTGGGCGGAAGTTTTCGCACCGCGGGTATGAAGTGGTACGGATCCAATATTGAAAACCGCAATAGCGGGCTGCCACGCTCGATA
>JBNKFV010000001.1:0-142404 GCA_050289485.1 Cellvibrionaceae bacterium | reverse complement strand
AATTGAACTTAATCAATATACTCCAGGTACTTATGAGATTATCGCTTACGCCGTATCTATAGCATGGCCGTTTCTAGTGGTAATTGGTTTTTGGTTCAGATTAAAAGGGAAAATTCCAAATAAATGGCTATTTCCAGTAATGTCAATTCCTGCCGGTTTTATAGCTATGACTATTGGGGGTATTATTCTTGGTCCAATCATCATAGCTCTGATGGAAGTTGTTAGTGCAGAAATAATGAGTCCAATTATTTTAGGGTTGAGTATTCTCGCGCAATTGGGCATGCCGTTTCTCGCTATATACTTAGTGGCTATGGTTTTTAAGCATAAAGCTGTGCAAGAAAATGGTTAACAAAGCAAATCAGCAAGGGCCGCTGCACGGCCGGGACCTCCTTTCAGTCGGCCCCTGTTTGCGGCGTTAGGTGATAAATGAGCCTTAAGAAAATATTCGTAATAAATTTGGTGCTGGGCATTTTTGTTTGTTTGGCACATATTCCAGTAGTTGCTTTGAAGCTCAGCGGGGCTAGTGGTTTTGAGTCTGTAAATCTTTGGCAGGTTTTCCCCCTAATCCCTTTTGATCTAGTACTCTTATTGGGTGCAATCGCGGCTCTAGCTGGTTCTGATGAGCGTAAGTCCAAAATATTGCCAGTGCACGCCGTAATTTTGGGGTTACTTTCTGCCCTTATTGTAGGCATGTTGCTTTGGTTCGTTTTGCTCGGCTTTCCAGAGGGTAACTTCAGTTGGTCTCCGGGCTTTGGGGCTGCACTGGTAGGTTATTCAGTGCACGTATGTAAGCGAGCCTTTTATCAGGGCACTAGTAAACTTATGGCTAATGCAGGCTGGTACTCAGCAGGCATAGTCTTCTTTTTTGAGCTGGTTTTAATGTACGAGTTCTATGTTGTGCACTTCACCTAACAAGCAAAGGCAGCATCGCCCCTGCGGGGCTGGACCTCGCTACGCTCGGCCGCTGCTTTGGGCGTTAAGTTTCAAAAATATCGGAGAGATGTATGGACTATCAAAAATTAAAAAAAGAGCTAAAGGATATAGCAGAGGTTGCCTCCAGTGTTCCTGAGCAGTTCCGTGAAAGATGTTTTGAATTATTGTTAGAGAATCTACTAACCGATTCAGGAGAGACAAAATCATCTCCACCGGAAAAACAAGGCATAGAAAAGAAGAAGGAAGAGCAACTAGATGATCATGGTAAGCCAGCTGGTCAAAGCATTCCTACGCCTGCAAAGGTCAGGGTTTTTATGAAGCGTACAGGTGTGACGGAAGAACATCTTCAGGCTTTGTTTTTGTACGAAGATGAAGAGCTACATTTTATTAAAGAGCCTGCAGCCGAGGTTGTATCGAAGGGCCAAATAGAATGGGCTCTTCTTATAGCGCTAAAGAATGGAATTCTGGGAAATTCGATGGCGTGTGATGCAGAATCCGTAAGATCCATCTGTCAAGAAAAGGGCTATTATGATAAGAAAAACTTTTCTACTAATTTCAAAAATGCATCTCATGCTAAGCTTTTTAGCGCTCCACTGGAAACACAGGGTGAGGCTCAGACGTTATCAAACGATGGGCTTGACGCGCTAGGCAAGATTGTGAAATCTCTCGTGGGCTCTGATTCGTGAAGCAAGACATTATAGGCAGTGTTGAGTCATTTAAAGAAAGCTTAAAAAAGTTAAAAAAAGAGGTAAGTTCCATTCCTGGAGATAGGGTCTCCAGGAAAGTGCCCATGGCGCTTGCAGATCAAATTGCCAGCACTTGGGTTGAGGATCTCAGAAGTCCTTTGGAGCATAAAGTAAAGCTCAACCCAGAAGTTATTAAAGAAACTGCAGAACAAATGAGACAGCTACATATTATTAGTCGGCCAAATAATCAAAAAACCTCTTATCTAAAGGTAATAAACAAAGTTCTACGAAAATTTGATGATAAGTTTATTCTGCCAATCAAGCAGGACTATCAAGACGAAACCAGTAATTCACTTAGTCTTCATGATCTTATACCAGATTTAGCGACGCCGGAGGAATCTGAATATTTAAAAGAGGCATTTGATTGCGCGTCGTCGGGGTTCAACAGGGCAGCGATTGTACTGGGTTGGTGTGCTGTTGTTCATAAAATACAGGAAAAATTGATAGTAATTGGCCTTGATACATTTAATAAAACTTCAGCCAAACTTAAAGCCGCTACCAAAGGTAAGTACAAATTTTGGAAGAAAGAATACTCTATATCTTCTCTGTCGGAACTACAAACCGTTTTCGATACAGATCTGATAGTTGTTTTAGAGGGCATGGAGCTTATTGATAGCAACCAGGCGGAACGGTTGCGCACGTGCTTCCAATATAGAAACCATAGTGCACACCCAGGTGAGGCACCGATAGAAGAGCCAAATATGATTGCATTTTTTCACGATATAAATAGCATTATTCTAAATAATGATAAATTTCGCCAGTAATAAACTTAACAAGTCAAAGCACTCGGACGCAGCAGAGCTTCGCCGGTGTTTGTGGCGTTATGTGTAAGTAGAGATCATGGATTTTAAAACTAATACAGAGCTCTTTGAGGCAATAGAAAATCTGCAACAAGAGTTATCCTCAAGCGGTCGTGAGGAGGTTAGTAGTTTAATATCAGAGGGTATGTCTGGTTTAAATGGACTCACCGACGGTTGGGCGTATTTGCTTGAACACCTCGATTCGGCGAAGCTGAAATATGGCTCCAGTTTTACTTCGCAGCAAAATGCTAAGCTGTCCAAAATACAAAAAGTTGTACATAGGGCTGTATATCGTGCATAAAACACATAACAAGTTGCAGCACGTAAAGCGCCGCTACGCGGCTCGGACCTCCGTTCCGCTGGCGCTCCACTGCGGCCCGTGTGCAAGGCGTTATGCGTAATCGAATATGAATCAATATCAAGAATCACCCGGAAGATTTTTAGAGATCATGGTCGGTTTGGTAGTTGCCTTTATCTCTCTTGTATTCTCCGGTCTGTTTTTAATGCTGGTTTTAAATGCCGGCTTAAAATACGTTACGTTTATCGGTGGTGCGCTTCTATTATTAGCTGTGTATTGGTTCGGTTTAATTTCGGTTCGGCTTGTTCTAAATAAGCCAAATAGACATGGCGGGCTATTTTCTATTGGCGGGCTAAAGTTCCTCAGTGCCTTTGTCGGGTTGTCGTCCTTAATAGTGGCTCCTTTGGCAATGTACATGGGTCATTGGGGCGCTTTCATTGGCTGTATCTGTTTATCAGTGGGTTGTTATCAAGGTTGGCAAATGGCGGGGCGTCGTGGTATCGCATAACAAAGCAATCTACCGGACTCCCACTTCGTTGCTCGTTTTGCGGTTTAACGCTACGCTACCGCAAAACAATCAACTACGTTCCCGCCGGTAATTGCAGCGTTATGAGTACTAGAGCATGGATGTATTTAGAGCAATAATTGCCATAATAATTTTTTCTTTAAGCTCGTATTTGGTTTACGATATTTTTGCCAATGGTTTTAACTGGGCAGTGTTACTCTTTTGTATTGGCGGATATATTATCGTCCATTTTATCTGGCCAAAGAAATCGTCAGGAGACAGCGAATGGTACGATATTCTAGAAATAATCGTAGACTTACCATACCGCTCTATAGCATTTGCAATTCGATCTATTGGTAAGGTGGTTAAAAGTAGTGACGGGGATATCGGAATTGATTTGTAAAACTCATAACTAGTTGCTCAAGTTCACTCCGGTTGCAAAAAGCGCAACCTCCGCGGGACGTGCTACACGATGTTTCGCACGCCCCTTAGCAAAGCGTTAAATGCCTAAGGAAAGTATGGAAAATCTAAACGAAATTCATTGGCATGACTCAGAGATTGAATCGGTCGTAGAGCTTCCAGCTAAGGATCAGTTGATCTATAACATTCAGTACCCTGAAAACTGGGATCAAAATATATTTGTGCCAAAAGCTATTACTTTTAGTGGCTATCATGCTCATGCCATCGAAGAAATGCCATTTGAGTGTAACCCAACAATATTGGCTGTCTCCGTGGTAAAAGAAGAAGGTGGTTTTACTACTATCAAGCTAGAAACCAATGCGGGCAATCGTTACATCACAGCTAAAAGCTTTAGTATTGGGGTTCAGAGTGTCAGCATTTAACAAGCCGCTCAAATTCGTTCCGGCCACAAAAAGCGTGGCCTCCACCGGACTCACTAGCGCTCGCCGTTTAGCGGGGCGTTATGAGAAAGCCATGAATCGAATCATCTCAATCTTATCTGGTTTACTTATATCCATTGGTAGCTATGCTTCACCTCCAGCCGTGCCGATAGAGATTACGCCTAGTAATATTAATGAATTGGGCTTTTCCGTAGAAATTCAAAAAATGGGTGAACAAAATTACGTTCGTCTTATTGTTCCGTCTAAAATTGATGAGCATTGGGTTCCAGTTACAACCCAGGTCTACACCTATAACGGCGAAGAAAGCGGGCCTCTTCATAAAGTGGAACTAGGGTCTCCTGTTAAAGGAGTGTCAATAAACTCATACTACAAGCCGAGCAAGGAGGATTTAATGGTTGGCGTCTATTATCTATGCGGGCTTAACCGATCCCCTTGTCGAGGCGATTGGGATTCAAGGCTATATCTTATACAGTCCGTTAACCAATATCTCATAACAAGCAAAGGCAAAGCGACGCCATAAGGCGGCGCGCTTGCTTTGGGCGTTATGCGGTTTTGTAGCGCGTTATTTGGAGGCATAAATTGAGGGCTATATTGCTTCGCGGGTTTAAAGCGTACAGGTACTTTGCTCTACTCATATTCATGACCGCGGGCTCATCAATAGCTGCCGTTTTTGCATTTAGGTTGGTTCTGTCTGGCTTTTCCAGCGAACTGCTGAACCTTCAGTATGTTCTAACGCTAGGAAAGCTACTCATAGCCCTGGTCTTGTTCTTGCCGGCAGCCATACTACTTGTCATAGGGATTTTCGTAGGAATATTTAAGATATTTGGCGTTGAACTCAAAGAGAAATAGCATGCAAATATCACCATCGCATAAAAATTAAAGGGGTCAGACCCCTTTAATTCTACATATGGAAATAGATATACAAATCGCAGTTCAGATTTTATGCATGTTTTGTGTTGGTGTGATATATGCCGAACGGAAGCATACAAATTTACTTCTCGAAGGGCCGCTGGCAAAGAAGGTTAATCTTATCTTTGTATTATTAGCAATTTTCGGAGTGTTATACCTATTTAGCGCTGAAATGACGAAATTATCAATTATGTGGTTCGTTGCTCTGTTGAGCCCCTTAGTACACTCAGCTCTATTTAGAGCATACCATTCAGCTTTCTTGGCAAAACATGGTCGGCCACCTGAAAATGTTGCCTTTAATTTCAAGACAGGCTTAATTTATGATCGGGTATTTTCAATGGTAGTCATTTGCGGCTTTATGTTAGCGTCTTTGTTTGCAGCGGTGCTAATAAATGAAGCACTTTAAACAGATAACAAGGCAAGGCAAAATCGCCCTGCGGGCTGGACTCGCTAACGCTCACCTTTGCTTGCGGCGTTAGGCATTACTCGAGAGGTAAAGTGGAGATGGGATTTAAGACCTTTGACTTTGTTCACAATGGCAGTAGCTTAAAAATACGGTGCCACAGATGTGATGCCGGAATCGTTGATTACTTTCAAGACCCTGATCAGAAGATCTATAGAGCGAAAGGGTGGAAAAATAAAGTCAATGACTGCCGTACAGATGTAGACCTAACATGCAACAACTGTGGAAACTCAGAGTCCGCAGAAGGCTTAAATATCTTGTTTATCGGAAAGTAAATTCTAATTGGAGGGAATGGTCATGGAAAATAATGAAGAAATATCAAACGCTATCGCAGGAATTCTCATTGAGGCGCACAAGCAAGGCGTAGACATTCAAGCTTTAACCGAAAAAGTTAAATATGGTCTTATGGGTGGGGAGATGTATGCGCCAGCGGGTGCAATTAAAGGGGTCAGACCCCTTTAATTTGATCACGTACTGAAAAGCTTGTATAAATGGCTAAATCGACGAAGCCAGCGTAAAAGTTACACATGGCAAGGAATGAAACGGATGTTAAACCATTTTGGGTTCCGATCAATGCGTGTGCGCAAACCGCATGTACACGTTGATTGGTATTAAGGTGCCTGTGCTTTACGCGGGCAATGATATTATTGAGGAGCAGGATGCGGTAATTCCGCACGTCCGGATCTGTGTGGGGGCGTCTCAGTGATGGGGCGTTCTACCATGACTGTGCTGCCATAAACTCAAGCATTGGATCTAGTCTTGAAGACACTATCTGAAAAAATCGAATGGTATTGTCAGAAAGAGCAAAGGCTCTGGAAGCGTATTTACCACTGCTTAGAAATCACCTTTATTTCTATTTTCGCCCTAGTTTTAGTTGTGCTGATTCAGATCTACGGAAACGGTACAAAGCTTCAAATAGTGATTGTCGCGTTTACCTCAGCCATAGCTATCTCATCAGCTTCGTTAGCTCCTGTCATATTTAAATCCAACACTCTTAACCGCTGGCAAACTCAAATGGTCACAATCGGCCTAGGTTGTGGGGGCGGAATCTCTGCCATATGCACACTGTTTCTATTTGAGTTACAGTTGATTGTCACATAACAATCGCATTAAGAATTAAAGGGGTCAGACCCCTTTAATGCAGGTTTTATTTTCCAGGCAAGGCTCTGAGTCATCGGTTATTCTACAGTATCATGGATGACTTAAATTTATGATGTGGTCGATTAACCAGTAAAAGTATTCACATGTAAAAGGAAATTGTATGAGCTCTAAGTATCTTTTGGCGGTTATGCTGCTTTTATCCGTAACAGGTTGTGTAAGTACAAAAAATGTACCAATGGCTGATAACCACCTCGAAAATATGAAGGGTAGTCAGATTAGTCTCGCCAAGAGAGAGCTGCCAGGTTTCGGAGCGATGACGGCAGGCAAGGCTATGTTTGGAGCCATTGGCGGAATGGCCATGATTAGCGCTGGCAACCAAATTGTGGCGGAAAATAATGTGGAAGACCCCGCCATTTATATTGCTCAGTCGTTAGCTGGTGATCTGGTAGGTTTTGGTTTAACAGTCAGTGACGAAAATGTTGCTGTGTCAGCAAACAGTACGTCAAAGGTTGTTAAAACCCCATTTAATGCAGATTATTTGCTGGATATTCAGACGGTAAATTGGAGCTTTGGTTATTTCCCAACGGATTGGGACAACTACAGAGTCATTTATAGTGCAAAGCTTAGGTTAATTAATGGGAAGACGAAAAGAGTCGAAGCCGAAGGGTTTTGTTCAAGAGTTCCTGATCAAGACGAGAATTCGCCGTCTTACGATGAGTTATTGGCCAATAATGCCGAGCGATTGAAGCAGGAGCTTAAGGTTGCAGCCGATTATTGTATTGGTGAGTTTAAGACTAATGTTTTGAAAATCTAGCCGACTGTTGCCGTTGGGATATTGGATCGTTTCAGGAATAGTCGCAAGGTAGAGCGGTAAAAGCCTTGCGCTAGGCTCTTACCGCTTAACGAGTCTATCAATCAAAATCTAACTTGCTTAAATCACGCACGGCACCTTTGTCGGCACTGGTAGCGAGCAGGGCGTAAGCTTTTAACGCGGCGCTGACTTTACGTGGGCGTGGTTTGGCAGGTTTCCATCCGAGTTTTTCCTGTTCTGCACGGCGCAGTGAAAGTTCTTCATCACTGATCAGTACATTGATGGTGCGGTTAGGAATGTCGATACGGATTTTATCGCCATTTTTAACCAAGCCAATCGCGCCACCGGCAGCTGCTTCGGGTGACACGTGGCCAATGGACAAGCCCGATGTGCCGCCGGAAAAACGTCCGTCGGTTAGCAGGGCGCAGGCTTTGCCTAATCCTTTCGATTTAATGTACGACGTGGGGTAAAGCATTTCCTGCATGCCCGGGCCACCGCGAGGGCCTTCGTAGCGCACAATGACTACGTCACCGGCGTTGACTTTGTCGTCGAGAATATTGGCCACGGCTTCGTCTTGTGATTCGGTGATATGCGCAGGGCCCTCAAATACCAGAATTGATTCATCAACACCCGCACTTTTCACCACACAGCCATCGACGGCAATGTTGCCGTACAGTACCGCTAAGCCACCTTCGCGGCTGAAGGAGTGTTCCAATGACCGAATACAGCCATTGGCGCGGTCGGCGTCGAGGGTTGGCCAGCGAGTTGCCTGACTAAACGCTACCTGGGTGGGAATGCCTGCAGGGCCCGCTTTGTAAAATTCCATCACTTCTGGCGATGGGTTGTGCATAATGTCCCACTCGTCCAGTGCATCTTTCATGGTGTGAGCATGCACTGTGTGGCACTGGTTATGCAAAATACCGGCGCGATCAAGCTCGCCCAGAATGCCCATGATACCGCCAGCACGATGTACATCTTCGATGTGATATTTCTGTGTATTGGGGGCGACTTTACACAGCTGTGGAACCTGGCGAGACAAGCGGTCGATATCTTTCATGGTGAAATCGACTTCGGCTTCCTGGGCAATGGCCAGCAAGTGCAGAATGGTGTTCGTGGAGCCGCCCATGGCGATATCCAGCGCGATGCAGTTTTCAAACGCTTCAAAGTTACCGATGGCGCGCGGCAGTAAGGCGGTGTTGTCTTGTTCGTAATATTCTTTGGCCATTTCCACAATGCGACGGCCAGCTCTTAAAAACAATTGCTCGCGATCGGCGTGGGTTGCTACCACGGTGCCGTTGCCGGGTAGGGCAAGGCCCAGGGCTTCTGCCAGGCAGTTCATGGAGTTGGCGGTAAACATGCCTGAACATGAACCACAGGTTGGGCAGGCTGAGCGCTCAATTTCTGCTACGTGTTCGTCGCTCACCGAGCTGTCGGCAGCAATGACCATGGCGTCTACCAGGTCCAACTTGTGCTCACTGAGCTTGGTTTTGCCGGCTTCCATGGGGCCACCGGAGACAAAGATAACTGGAACGTTCAGGCGCATGGCGGCCATCAACATTCCCGGGGTGATTTTGTCGCAGTTAGAGATGCAGACTAGTGCATCGGCACAGTGCGCATTCACCATGTATTCTACCGAGTCGGCAATAATGTCGCGGCTGGGTAAGCTGTAGAGCATGCCGTCGTGGCCCATGGCAATGCCATCATCTACGGCAATGGTGTTGAATTCTTTGGCCACACCGCCGGCTCTTTCTATTTCCCGCGCAACCAGTTGCCCCATGTCTTTCAGGTGCACATGGCCCGGTACAAATTGGGTGAATGAGTTGGCGATCGCGATAATGGGTTTGTGGAAATCTTCGTCCTTCATACCGGTAGCGCGCCATAGCGCCCGAGCGCCCGCCATATTGCGGCCAGCGGTGGAAGTTTTAGAACGATAAACGGGCATGGGTAACCTCAAGCTGTGTGGTCTTCACGAAAAATAGGGCGCTAAGGATAGCAGATGGAGCAAGTGTCAAGCTACCAGCGGGGCTGGTAGCTTGTGCTTTGTTGAACGGCAACGGGTTATAGCGGTTTGAGGAAAACCTGGGAGTTGCGCTGATAGTTGTAGAGGGCTTGCTTTTGCTGCGGCAGCACCTCTTTGGCAGCCCCGCTAAAGCCCTGCTCGATAAACCAGTGCGCGGTTTGTGTGGTGAGCACAAATACCGAGTTGAGCCCGAGCTGTCTGGCTTGCTCTTCGATGTGCTCCAGAAGCGTGGCCGCACGGCCGCCACGCTGGTAGTCGGGGTGAGTGACGACGCAAGCGAGTTCAGCCGTTTTTTCGTCTTCAAACGGGTACAGCGCGGCGCAGGCGAGCACCATGCCGTCTTTCTCGATAACGGTAAATCGGTAAACCTCGGTTTCCAGCAGTTCCCGTGAACGGCGTACCAGTACCCCTTTTTCTTCCAGCGGTTGCAGCAAGGCAAGAATGCCGCCTACGTCGCTGAGGCGCGCACGGCGCACGGTTTCATAGGGGTCGCGATGGATCAGTGTGCCCTGGCCATCGCGGGTAAACAGTTCGCTCAGCAGCGCGCCATCGTCGGCGTAGCTGATAATCTGGGCGCGGGGTACGCCTTGCTGGCACACCTGATAACCAGCGGCTAAGGCCTGGTAGGCGTCGCTTTCCGGGTTGGCGATGTGCTTGTCTAACTGACGCTTGCAGTCTTCAAGGGTGAGTTGGCGCTGCAGCTGGTTGTCTTCATCGCAGATTCCTTGATCCTCGATGAAACAGATCAGTTTGTCGGCCCCCAGGGCAGCGGCAACATGGGTGGCCACATCTGAACAGGATAAATTGAAGATTTCTCCTGTGCTGGAATAGCCAACCGACGAAATCAGCACAATGGCGTCGTTATTGAGGGCCTGATGAATGGCGGCAGCATTGATACGGCGTACTTTGCCGGTGTGTTGCAAGTCAACGCCGTCAATCACGCCGTAAGGCATAGCCGTAACGTAGTTGCCACCGGCCACGTGTATGGCCGCACCATGCATGGGTGAGTTGGGTAAGCCCATCGACAATGCTGCTTCAATTTGAAAACGTGCTTCGCCAGTGGCCTGGGCAACGCAGGTGAGCATGTCGCGATCGGTAATGCGCAGGCCGCCGCTGATATCCGATGGCAGGCCAGAGCTTTGCAGGTGCGACTCGATTTGCGGTCGCGCGCCATGCACCAACACCAGTTTTACGCCCAGGCTGTTCAGCAGGGCGATATCAACAATCAGGTTGGCAAAGTTGTGGTGCTGCAGGGTGGCGCCAGGAATCATCAGCACAAACGTTTTGCCACGGTGGGCATTAATGTACGGCGATGAGTGGCGAAACCACTTTACATAATCTTTATCGCTCAACGAGGGTCACCTTTCCAGCAAGGGCTGATGTAAACAACGTAAACCGCCAAGTTAACTATAAACAAAACTGTTTGATCAAGTTTTGCAACACGGCTACGGCGGGGTTGATTTGCTCCAGCGCGATAAATTCATTGGGCTGGTGCGCCTGATCAATGGAGCCGGGTCCCATCACGATAGTCTGCATGCCAAGTTGTTGCATAAACGATGCTTCGGTGGCAAACGCAACGCTTTCGGCGGTGTAGCCGGTTAACCGTTCTGCCGCTTGTACCAGTGGTGAGTCTTTTGACTCTGCAAAGGCCGGTACCGGCTCAAATAAAGGGGTGACTTCAACCTGTGTGCCAAACGCTTGCCCCAGCGGTTCCAGCCGTGCACGAATCATTTGTTGCAGCTCAGTAATGTCCATGCCTGGCAGGGCGCGCAGGTCGAAATGTAGTTCGCAGTGGCCGCAGATACGGTTGGGACTGTCACCTCCGTGGATATGCCCAAGGTTCAGGGTGGGTACGTCTACCAGAAAGCCAGGGTTTTTGTTGTTTGCCTGCATTTGTTTGCGAAAGGCCAGCAGTTCACCCAACGCTTTATGCATGGTTTCCAGTGCGCTGTTGCCCAATGCCGGGTTGGAGGAGTGGCCCGATTTGCCCTGAATACGCACCGACTCCATCAATATGCCTTTGTGCATATGAATAGGCACAAGGCCGGTGGGTTCACCGATTACCGCGTAGCGGGCTTTGGGGCGGCCCAGGGCGGCCAGAGCCCGGGCGCCCGACATTGAGCTTTCTTCGTCGGCGGTAGCGAGGATGATTAAGGGTTGTTTAAGTGGTGTGTCGAGAAAGGCTTTAGCCGCTTCTATGGCAACTGGAAAAAAGCCTTTCATGTCGGTGGCGCCCAGTCCATACCAGCGATTGTCTTGCTCCGTAAGCTTGAACGGGTCCTGCTGCCATTTGTTTTCGTCGTAGGGTACGGTGTCGGTATGCCCCGCAAACACCAGTCCTCCTGGCCCCTGGCCCAAGGTGGCAATCAGGTTGGCTTTTTGCGGTTTGTTGGGTACTGGCAGAATTTCAACGTTAAAACCCAGGTCTTCCAGCCAACTGGCCAGCAGATGAATAACGCCCAGATTGCTCATGTCCAGTTGGGGGTGAGAGCAGCTTACAGAGGGACTGGCAACCAGTTGATGCAGCAATGTGGCAATGGGGGGAAGAGACATAGCGACCTACTTAAACTACCAGATAGATCGCTCAATGTAGCAAATAGCGGCGCGCTAGCCCACCGTTGGTGGTGCGTTCTTTAGGCTATTTGGCGACGGCTATCAAACGGCGAATAAAAACTACCGGTGGCGGCGTGCGGGTAGCATTCATCTTCTTCTAACGACGGTATCAGCTCACTAAGCCCCCATTTTTCTGCCCAGCTTAAGGTGGCTTCCCAGCGTTGAAATTTTTCGTCATCACTACTGCCCGCCCAATGATCCAGAATTAGCGGGAAGGGTGGGTGTTGCAATTCGGGCTCGTCAGCTGTTTTTGTTTGCCAAGCGTTTTTCAAAGCCAGATAAATAGCATTCCAGCGCCGGGGAAGCGGACAATAATTAATCATAGGTAGCCCTCAGAGTTGACACTCACATACCTCGTGGGTGTGTTTACATCGTCGGTAGTTTGAACCACTTTTTTCGGTGCGCTCACCGAGACTGGTGGCACTATAAATTCCAACGAGGGCAGTGAAAAGACTTGTTTGTGGGCGGGTGATGTGTATACGCAGCGGTGTTGATTTGGCGCACATATCCAACAAAAAAACACACAAACAACAATTGCACCGTTTCAGCGTGTTAGGATGGATAAGTTAAAGTGAATTATAGTTTTTGATTAACTTAAACCAAGTTGCAATAACCAGATGAATTTTTTATGACAAATTGTCATGTCGCATGGCGGTTGCACGACGAATTGCGGCGCTTTCTTTCCATCGGCCTGCTATGACTAGCGTGGCGCGAGAGTGGGTGCTTACAACTGTCTGTAGGGTAAATCTAGGGCATATTCCGGGATTTGCCGAATATCAACAAGCAGGTAAAAGTGGATGGTAGAAACAGTGTCTGCGGATCGAATTCTGGAATTGCGCACCCTGTTGGATGAACTGGTGCGTGCTGGCCGGCTTCGGCGTGAAGACGCCAACCTGCTCGCGGGCGCAACCCGCACTCGCGAGCAGGCCGCCATGCATCCGCTGGCTTATATTGGCAGCCAAGAGCTGGATGATAACGCCAACCCTGGTAAAAAACTCACTACCGATGCCCTTACGGTATGGTTGGCTGACTGGGCACAGTTGCCACTGGTACATATCGACCCTTTAAAAATAAACGCCACGGCAGTTACCGAGGTGATGTCATTTGCGTTTGCCAAGCGCCACAGCATTTTGTGTGTAGAGGTGAATGCCGACGAAGTAGTGATTGCCTGCATGCAGCCTTTTGCCCGCAGTTGGGAACCTCAGGTAGAGCACGTAGCGCGCCGCCGTGTGCGCAGGGTGGTGGCTAATCCCGCCGACATTCAGCGTTATATGATTGAATTGTACACCCTTAGCAAGTCGATAAGCGGGGCATCTGGGCTTGCAGGCCCCAGCAATGTCAGCAACTTTGAGCAGCTCTTGGAGTTGGGTGACCTCAAAGACCCAGAGGCCAACGATCAGCATATTATTAATATTGTTGACTGGTTGCTGCAATATGCCTTCGACCAACGCGCCAGCGATATACACATTGAGCCGCGCCGCGAGATAGGCCGTATCCGTTTTCGCATCGACGGTGTGTTACACAATATCTATGAAATGCCTATTGCTGTGGCCACTGCGGTGACCAGCCGCATTAAAGTGCTGGGGCGTATGAACGTCGCCGAAAAGCGCAAGCCGCAGGACGGGCGCATCAAAACCAAACGCCCCGATGGCGACGAGGTTGAGCTGCGTCTGTCTACGCTACCTACCGCCTTTGGCGAAAAACTGGTCATGCGGATTTTCGACCCAGACGTACTGCTGCGCAGCTTCGCCGACTTGGGCTTGGCCGGTGACGATCTCGACCGTTGGCAGTCCATGCTGAGCAAGCCCCATGGCATTTTACTGGTCACTGGGCCTACTGGCTCCGGTAAAACGACCACGTTGTATTCCTCGCTCAAGCGGCTGGCCAATACCGAAGTGAATATCAGCACCATTGAAGACCCCATCGAAATGGTGGAAGAAGCGTTTAACCAAACCCAGGTGCATCACGCCATTGGGCTCGATTTTGCGGCGGGCATTCGCACGCTGATGCGGCAAGACCCAGACATCATCATGGTGGGTGAGATTCGTGATCTGGAAACCGCGCAAATGGCGGTGCAGGCAGCGCTGACCGGTCATCTGGTACTATCGACGTTGCACACCAACGACGCGCCTGCCTCGGTGATGCGGTTGCTCGACCTTGGCATTCCCTCCTATTTGATTAAATCCACTTTGCTGGGGGTGATGGCCCAGCGGCTGGTGCGCACTTTGTGCCCGCATTGCAAAGAAGAAACCCAGGTTGATGAAGCCGCCTGGCAACAGTTGGTTAAGCCATGGAAGGTGCTTACGCCCAAGCGTATTTTCAAGCCGGTAGGCTGTTTGGAATGTCGCAACACTGGCTACCGCGGGCGACAGGGTTTATACGAAATTCTGCCTTTGAGCGACAGTCTGCAACCCTTGATCACCGATAACTGTGATTTTGGTAATTTGCGGCGCCAAGCAATGAAAGAAGGCATGCGTACGTTGCGCTTGTCGGGCGCCCAAAAAGTGGCCATGGGTGTCACTACCATTGAAGAAGTGATGCGCGTAGCGCCGCCGCCCGATCAGCAATAGCGTCATCGCGTTACTGCTATGAAGAGTGTGATAGCCATTACAACCCATAACTGAGCAGTGTATTTTCAGGAGTTTGTATGCAGCCGGGAACTTTGCCGTGCCCTTCCCACTTTCAGGATGAACTGTCTCAATCATGGCAGCAGCTCGAAGCGGCCGCTGGCGATCTGTGGCCTGATATCAGTGCGCAGCTTGCCGCCAATGAGAGCCTAAGGTTGCAATTGCAGCGGGCATTGCTGGCCAGCGAGTATGTACGCAAAAGTTTGCAGGCGCGTCCTACTGTACTGGCGCAGCTGGTATTGCCAAGCCGGGCGCCATTTCCCCTCGACCAACCTGTGGCCAGAGAGACGCTCGGCCAGTGGCTAGACAGGCTCTTGCAGGCTGAATCCCCCGTAACGGCGGCGGTGCTGGATAAAGTATTGCGCCAGGCGCGTCTATATCTGATGGTGCGTATTATCTGGCGCGACATCAACCGTATGGCTTCGCTGAGTGAAACTACCGCTGAATTATCTGATTTTGCCTCTTTGGCGATTCAGGTTGCGGCTGATTTTCACTATCGCGATCTGGCTGATTTATACGGCGAACCACGCAGTGCACTGGACCAGTCGCCACAGCCGTTTATTGTGTTGGGCATGGGTAAGTTGGGTGCTTGGGAATTGAACCTTTCCTCCGATATCGACCTGATCTTTGCCTACCCGGAATCGGGCGAAACCTGCTTACAGGAAGGCGCTCGCGGCAAAAAAACACTGAGTAACCAGGAATTTTTTATTCGGCTGGGGCAAAAAGTTATCAAAAGCCTGGACGCCATCACCGTAGAGGGTTTTGTGTTCCGGGTAGATATGCGACTGCGGCCCTTTGGCCAGAGCGGCCCCTTGGCCCTAAACTTTGCATCCCTGGAGGCCTACTACCAAGAGCAGGGGCGTGAGTGGGAACGCTACGCCATGATTAAAGCGCGGGTAGTGGCCTGTGCCCTGGGTTGCGAGTCTATCCCGGCAGCCGATCTGGCGGAGAAAAATGCCGATTGCCGCGAACTGATGACCATGTTGCGGGCCTTTACCTATCGTCGTTATATCGATTACTCCGCCATTGAAGCCATGCGCGAAATGAAAGCCATGATCAATCGTGAAGTGCAGCGTAAAGGTAAAACCGACGACGTTAAGCTGGGTTTTGGCGGCATTCGTGAGGTGGAATTTATTGTGCAAATCTTCCAGCTGATTCGCGGTGGTCGGCAAGAAGAATATCGCGCGCGCAAGGTGGCTAAACTACTGGCCGTGCTGGACAAAGACGACTGTATTGATGCTGGCGTTGCCGCCAAGCTATTGAATGCCTACGAGTTTTTGCGCAATACCGAGCATGCCATTCAAGCCTGGCAAGACAAGCAAACTCAAATGCTGCCCGCCGATGAAACTCAGCAGCGTCGCTTGGCGTGGGTGATGGGGTTCGATGACTGGGCAGGATTCTTTGCTGCGCTGGATGAGCACCGGACTTGTGTTAATCGCGAGTTCCAGGCAGTGATTGCGCCACCGGAAACTGCCGAACAAACTGAAGACGACAGCCTTTGGTTACAGCTCTGGCAGGCCTGTGAAGACGATGAGCCAGTGCAGGTCCTGGCTGCATTAACTACCGGCGACTACGCCGACATTGAAGCGGTTGCCGGCATGTGCCAGCAGTTGTGGTCGGCACGTTCACTGCAAACCATGCAAGCTATTGGTCGTACCCGCATGGATACCTTTATGCCGCTGTTGCTGGCGGCACTGTACGAGGCTGACGACATTGCCCCGGCTGATACGTTGCGGCGCATGATGCCGCTAGTGGAAGGTGTGGCGCGGCGCAGTGTTTACCTGGTATTGCTGATCGAAAACCCGTCGGCACTCACACAGCTGGTGCGTTTGTGCGGCGCCAGCCCGTGGATCGCCGGCGAGCTGGCGCGTCATCCGGTGTTGCTGGATGAGTTGCTCGACCCGCGCACACTGTATTCCCCGCCGGTGCGTGACGAGTTGGAAAGCGAACTGCGCCAGCACATGCTGCGGGTGCCATGGGATGATCTGGAAGAGCAAATGGAAGGCCTGCGTTATTTTCGTATGGCGCAAGGCTTACGCACGGCGGCCAGCGAAGTGGGCGGTGCGTTGCCCTTGATGAAGGTGAGTGATGCGCTCACCTGGACTGCCGAAGTGATTCTCGATCATGTCGTGTGCTTGGCGTGGCAGCAGATGACCGCAAAGCACGGTAATCCCGGTGGCTATAACGAAGTCAGCGGCGATAGCCAGTTTATTGTGGTGGGCTACGGCAAGCTGGGGGGGATCGAGTTAGGGCATGGCTCAGACCTTGATCTGGTGTTTTTGCATGATGCCGACACTAGCGCCTATACCACCGGTGAAAAGTCCATCGACAACCAGACGTTTTACACGCGCCTGGGGCAAAAAATTATTCATATTCTCAATACACGCACTATTTCTGGCATGCTGTATGAGGTGGATATGCGCCTGCGCCCCTCGGGTAATTCTGGCATGCTGGTCAGTTCGCTGGCAGCGTTTGAGCGTTATCAGCGTGAGCAGGCCTGGACGTGGGAACACCAAGCTTTGGTGCGGGCGCGACCAGTGGCCGGTAGCGTTACTCTAAGCAAGCGTTTTTCCGCACTGCGTAAAGCGTTGTTATGTCAGCCGCGTGATTTGGCGGGGTTGCAAAAAGAAGTCATCGAGATGCGCCAGAAAATGCGCGATCACTTGGGTTCTGCAGCTAAAGTGGATAAATTTCACCTAAAACAAGACGCCGGAGGTATCGTTGATATTGAATTTATGGTTCAATACGCCGCCTTGGCGTGGGCCCACCTCAAGCCTGATTTAATCCTATACTCTGACAACATACGCATATTGGAAAGTCTCCAGCGCGCTGGCCTTATGGCCGAAGACGATGTTGAGGCACTCATTCAGGCGTATATTGCCTATCGTTCTGCAGCGCACCGTTTGGCGTTGCAACAGTTGGATTCCCTGCTCGATGGTGATGCCTTTATGGCGCAGCGAACGCGTGTTCAAAACGTGTGGGAAAAACTAATGTCTGGCCCGCCCGCGCAGGCCTGATTTTTGATGCAACGTATTTTTGTGGAGTAGGTTATGTCGTTTGCCGACCGTGACGGTGTAATTTGGTTTGATGGTGAATTGGTTCCCTGGCGTGACGCACGAGTACACGTGCTGACTCACACATTACACTATGGCATGGGCGTCTTTGAAGGCGTGCGCGCGTATGCAACCGAAAACCACGGTACCGCCATTTTCCGCCTCAAAGAGCACACCGACCGCCTGTTTCGTTCGGCGCATATCATGAATATGAAAATGCCGTACGATAAGGATGTACTCAATGCGGCACACAAGCAGGTGGTGCGTGAAAACAACCTGAAAGAAGCCTACCTGCGGCCGATGGCGTTTTATGGTTCGGAAGGTATGGGGCTGCGTGCTGAAGGCTTGCAGACTCACGTGATCGTGGCGGCCTGGGAATGGCCCAGCTACATGAGCCCTGAAGCCAAAGAAAAAGGCATTAAGGTGCGTACCTCCAGCTACACCCGTCACCACGTGAATATTTCCATGTGTAAGGCGAAGGCCAACGGCCACTACATCAATTCCATGTTGGCCCTACAGGAAGCGCTGCAATGTGGCTGTCAGGAGGCATTGCTGTTGGATAACGAAGGCTATGTCGCTGAAGGCAGCGGTGAGAACTTTTTCCTGGTGCGCGATGGTGTGATTTACACCCCTGAGCTGACCTCATGTCTCGACGGTATTACCCGCAAAACGGTTATACAGTTGGCTGAGGCGAATGGTTACACCGTGCGTGAAAAACGTATCACTCGCGACGAAGTGTATGTAGCTGATGAAGCATTCTTTACCGGTACGGCAGCAGAGGTGTTGCCTATTTGTGAGCTCGATGGCCGTGTGATTGGCGAAGGTCGCCGTGGCCCGGTAACGACCTTGTTACAGTCACAGTATTTTGATGCAGTGAAAGGTCGTACTATTGATGGCAAACTGCACGACGAGTGGCTGGCGCCCGTTGCTGAATAACCGCGGCGTGCAACCGGCAATGACCATAAAACAGGTGCTATGCACCTGTTTTTGTCTCCGATCCCTGAAGGGGCTAGCGAGGTAAACTGCGATGCGTATTCTGGTTATCAACACCGGTTCCATGGCAAGTATTACTCACATGCTGCCGGCATTTACCGACGCCGCCAGTGCTCGTACGAATCTGGTGATCGATGTCGTGGTGGAAGCTCGCTGGGCCGAAATTCCCTCGTGGCACCCGAATGTTGATAGCGTTTTCAGTTTTCCCACCTCTACGCTCAGTCGCCCTTGGTCGTCTATTAAAACCCCTGAAATTAAAAAGCTGCGGCGGCAGATTAACCGACACCCTTACGATTGGGTGTTTGATATTCATGGTGGCTGGCTGAGTGCTAAATTAAGCCGTGCGTTTTACACCCTGAATGCGGGTTATAGCAGTGGCACTCAAACAGAGTCAGACTGGTTATCAAAATGTTGGTATCTAACCCCATCGGCGCTTTATAAGCACCGACAAATCTACGATACCAACATCCACCCGGTTGAAAATCATCGCCGCATGTTCGCACAGGTGATGAATTACCCGGTGCCCACGTCTCTGGGCAAATACGGTATCGATCGCGAAAAAATCTGTCGGGCTTCTACTGCACCGGATGCCAGCGAAATTGTCTGTTTGTTTTCATCCCGTTACCGCAACCGCGAATACCCGGTTGATAAAGCCCAGAGTGTTCTGCGCGCTTTGGCGGAGCAGGGTTACCATGTGCGCTTGCCTTGGCGTGATCCTAAGTCTCGTGACCGGGCCCTTGAGATCAGTCGTGTTATCGACAATGTTGAATTGCTGCCCAAATTAAATCTTTCTGCCATCGCCGCGGTCATTGCCCAGTCGTCGGCAGTGGTAACTGTTGACGGGCGTATGAGCCATTTGGCCGCCCTGTTAAATGTGCCTATGGTAACGCTCTACAGTGCCGATACCGATTTGCCGACACAAGTGTATGGTGTGCGTAACCGCAGTGTGTATTCCAGTGAAAACACGCTTGAGCACCTTGAACCCAATGCGGTGCTTGAAATCTTGTGGGGTCTGCTGATCGAAACTGCTCCCGCGTAGTAGCGTCTGATACGTATTGTTGAAAAGCTGCTGCCACGCTAAGGTGCCGCCAGCCAGAATAAATGGAAACACCGCTTTTATGTCTGAACCATCGTCGTCTAATCTGCCCGTTGCAGAGCACCCCGCCGAGCAAAATGCATCCGGCTGGAAAATTTATAAACGTCTCTTTAGCTACTCGCGTCGCCACCTCACACTCTTGATCGTGAGTATGCTGGCGTTTGCCGTGTACGGTGCAACCCAGGCATTGTTGGCCGAGGTTCTTAAGCAATTTCTTGACGCGCTCGAAGGTGCCACTCAATCAGATGTGACAGCAGCAGCGGTGCAGTCAATTACCACGCAGGCCGGTGTGGCAGAGCTGGTTGCCGACACCGCCAGTAAACCTTTTTACTATGTGCCGCTGTTGGTGGTAGGGTTGGCAGCAGTGCGCGGCACCAGTTTCTTTGTTGCTAACTCCACCATGATTAATGCTTCTATGCGTGTAGTGAACGACTTACGTAAAGAAGTTTTTCGCCATCTTCTGGTATTGCCCAGCGCTTACTACGACCGCCGCAATTCCGCTGAACTGATTGCGTTAATCACTTACAACGTTAATCAGGTGACCACGGCCGCCACTGATGCCATTCGTGTCATTTTTCGTGAAGGCTTTACCGTTATTGCGCTGTTGACTTACCTGCTTTATCAAAACTGGAAGCTTACCCTGGTCTTTTTGTTGATCGCGCCTATCATGGCGTCGATTGTGGTGGTAGCCAGCCGACGCTTTCGTAAACTCAGTGGGCGGATGCAAACCTCCATGGGTAACCTGGCGCATATCACCAGTGAATCAGTGCAGGGCTACCGCCTGGTGCGCAGCTATGGTGGGCAGCGTTATGAAACCGAGCGTTTCGACGAATCCAGTGAGAAAAATACCCGCGAGGGTGAAAAGTTTGGTTTAGTGAAATCATTACAAACCCCGGTGTTACAGTTTTTGTTGTCAGTGGCACTGGCTATCTTGATGGGCGCTGTGTTGGTGATGGGCGGCAGCTCGCCCAGCGAAACGGTTGCCTATATGGTGGCTGCTGGCCTGCTTGCGCGGCCCATTCGTGCACTGACCGAAGTGAACGGTGCCATGCAACGGGGGCTTGCGGCAGCTGAAAGTGTGTTTAGCATTCTTGATGAGCCAGCCGAAGCTGATCATGGCACCCTGGATGCCTTGCAGGTGAAAGGTGAAATTGAGTTGCGTGATGTGCGCTTTCGTTACGAGGGTGGTGATCGCGATGTGCTCAAGGGTGTCAACTTAAAAATTGCCGCGGGCACCACGGTGGCGTTGGTAGGGCATTCCGGCAGTGGTAAATCGACACTGGCCAGTGTGATTGCGCGGTTTTACGATATCGACGACGGCGCCGTGCTGCTTGATGGTCAGCCGGTCAAAAACATTTCTCTCGTTGCCCTGCGCCAGCATATGGCACTGGTGAGTCAGCAGGTCACGTTGTTTAACTGTTCGGTGGCCGAAAACATTGCCTACGGTGATCTTGCCAGCCGCAGTCGCTCAGAGATTATTCGTGCGGCCGAAGCAGCCTTTGCCCGTGAATTTATCGAAGCACTACCGGAAGGTTTTGATACGTTGATTGGTGAAGACGGCGCGCGTTTGTCCGGTGGCCAGCGCCAGCGCTTGGCCATTGCTCGTGCCATTCTTAAAGATGCGCCTGTGCTGATTCTGGATGAAGCGACCTCGGCATTGGATACCGAATCCGAACGGGCGATTCAGTCGGCACTGCAAAACCTGATCAAGCAGCGCACTACTATTATTATCGCGCACCGGTTGTCTACCATTGAGGGCGCAGACTGTATTGTTGTCATGGATGATGGTGAGATCGCCGAAATGGGAACTCACGATGAATTACTGGCGCGAGGCGGGCAGTATGCCCGCTTGCATGCGGCTCAGATGCTGGAAGTTTGAGCGGCGTTTTGCTGTCGTTGCCGGTGTTTGTAATATCCAAGAATGACCGACACTGTGGCGATCAGGAATGTTGTGCTCAGATTGTGTGTGAGCATAGCCTGCGATAGCCCGAAGCTGGCAAAACCAGCGATAATCAATATGCCGCAAATGGCCAAGGCGGGTTCTGTTGTTCGGCGGCGCCAGCAATAAACCGTGATGTAAAGATAAAAAATCAGCAGGCTCAGCACACCTGGCAACCCTGTTTCGGCCCACAGTGTCAGAAAATCACTGTGAGCATGGCCAAAGGGCGCGACGATACTGTCGACCTTGCCCTCGTCAACGAGCTTTTGCTTTTCTTCGCGAAAACTGTTTGGTCCTTTTCCTGCCCATGGGCTTTCCATGCCTAAAAGTATTGCGGTTCGCCACATTTCCAGGCGTAACCCCATGCTGCGAGCTTTAGCCTCACCTACCTCCCCGCTTTCTGCGTAATCCAGGCTGGATAGTACCCCACTGTCAATTTGCTTTTGAACGCCGGGTATCGCAGCGTAGCTCACCAGTAGTGCAAGGCCAATGGCAAGTACACAGAGTACTCTCTGGAGGTGGTTGTTTAGGTAATAAAAACCCAGCAGAGTCAGTATGGCTGGGGCGCAAAACAACACCGCACGGGTGCCAGAGAAGTAGCCGCCCAGAACGCCTAAAATAAAACTTGGCAGTGCCAGCCAGAGCAATAGGGTTTGTAGATGTGAATTTTGCGTAACCGGTGTTTTACGCATGAACCATTGCACGAGAGGAATGAGCGTCAGAATCCCCATTAACGCACTCAGATCGCCAAACACAATGGCATTGGTATAGCCCTCTGCACGAGGGTACGAAAGTGCAAATACCTGATGTATGGCAAGCAACCCGGCGCCAATGGCGCCAAGGCTAAACCCTAAAAAAATCAGTCCTCGCGATATGCCAACCTGGCAAACGCCAAAGAGTGCAGGCAAGACCAGAATAAAACGCGACGACTTGTCAAAGTCGGTCATGCGCCACGTATCACTGGCAGCCATACTGATCAGCGTTGCCAGAGGGTACAACATATAAACGGCCAGCGTTTTCTGGTCGTCTTTGTCGAAATGCCAACCCTTGTGCCAGGGCCAGGCCAGCGCCAACCCCGATAACCACATGAACGCGGCGGCGACACTAATACCTTTGTGAAATTGAAGCGCCAGCGCGGGTAAAAGAAAAATACCCAGGTGCAGGGTGTATTTGGGTAAAGCGCGTAATACTGGCAATTTGTAGTCCTAACCTTGGTTAATGCTTGTGATCAGCTGTTATGGTACTGATGTAAAAGCTGCTCAAATGATAGTTTGTTGTCGGCATGGGCAAATTCCTTATTGATTGACCGCTTAAGCCGTTGCAGGTTCGCCTGTTGCCAGTGCGTTGTTGCAGAGGTTTCCAGCCTGCATCGGTCAAAGTCAATCAGGTAGGGGGTTTGCGATTCATCTAATAAAATATTGCGAATGTTCAAATCTACATGGTTTAAGCCTTCGCGGTGAAAGCGCTTGATCATTGCGCCTATTTCGCCCCAGGGTACTGGGTTGCCATCTTTGAGTTGTGAGGCCATTGACGTCGCGCCAGCAATGGTTTCACTGATAAAGTCGGCGGAGTAAAGCAGCCCGTGGCGGTGAACAGCTGCCGCGATCGGGCGGGGTACGGGCAGGCCTTTTTCATAAAGGTGTGATGTGAGCACGAATTCTTGATACGGCCGTGTCTTGGTGAGACCTGTGTACCAATAGCGGTCTTGCGAGAGTTTTGCCACTAGCCCGCCGCGTCTGTAATGGCGCCACACCATATCGAGAGTTTGCCCTGAATCCTCATCCTGCCAGCGCAGAAAGTAGCTTTGTCCCCGGCCCGGTGCCGAGCCCAGTACCTGCTGCTGGCTTTGCCAGACGTTGAGATCGAACCAGAATGGGGTAATATGCCTCTCCAATTCAGCACACATTAGCAATGTTGTGCAGCCTGCTTGTTTAATCTGGATAGTCATTCGTGTCTTCTATTTCATTACCCCTGGCGCAAGCACCAGCGTCTATATGTATCTTGCGGTTATCAGCTCTGGGCGATGTGTGTAACGCTGTGCCAGCAGTGCGTGCCATACAGCGACAGTGGCCACAAGCGTCCATCACATGGGTTGTTGGTAAGCTCGAGTATACTCTGTTGCAAGGGCTTGAAGGGGTCGAGCTGATCCCTTACGACAAATCGACTGGCGTGCGCGGTATTGTAAAGTTGCGCCGGCAATTACGCACGCGCTGTTTCGATGTGTTGCTGCATATGCAAGCTGCGCTGCGGGCCAGCCTGGTGTCGTTGGCGATACCTGCCCGTGTGCGGGTGGGTTTCGATAAGGCTCGCGCGAAAGATCATCAGTACTTGTTCAGCAATGTAAAAATTGCGCCCAATCCTCGCACTCATGTACTCGATGGCTTTATGGATATGGCGCGAGCGCTCGGCGTGAATGACGATTCCCTGCAGTGGGACATCCCCATTCCAGCGCAAGCCGCTGACGAGGCTGTCGCCATCAGTGGCAATCAGGCTTATTTTTTATTGAGCCCCTGTTCCAGCCAACGCACGAGAAATTTCCGTAACTGGTCGGTTGAAGGGTATGCAAATGTGGTCCGGCATGCTTATCAAACCTATGGCGTACGCACGGTGATTACCGGTGGTGGTTCACAGTTGGAACGCGACTATGCGCAACAAATCACCCAGTGTGTGCCAGAAGCCTGTATTAATGCGGTAGGAAAAACATCAATCAAAACCCTCTTAGCGTTGGTGGCGGGCGCCCAATTTGTGATGGGCCCTGACTCCGGCCCCATGCATATGGCAACGGCAACCCATACCCCGGCGTTGGGTTTGTATGCGGGTAGTAACCCGGATCGCACCGGCCCTTACTTGAGCAAACAGTGGGTGGTGAACGCTTACCCTGAGCAGGTGCGCCAGGTGTTTGGTTGTTCCGTTGACGAGGTTGCCTGGGGGCGTCGGGTGCGCACGCCGGATGTGATGGATGCGATATCGGTGAGTGCCGTGATAGCCAAGGTAGACGAGCTGATGTTGTTCCTCGGAATACCGGCCAACCCGCAAGAGAGCGTAAATTCATGAGGCTGTGGTTGCAGAAAATTGCCATGCTTGCTTATCGGTTCTTGCTGTTGTTGCTATTGCCGCTGATGTGGCGCAAAGGGGCCGCACAAGACGCCCAGCGTAATCGTGAGCGCTTTGGTTGTTATGATGCCGGCCGCTTGCAAAAGCTACAGCAGTTGCCGGCAGGTCAATGCCTGTGGATTCATGCGGCATCCATGGGTGAAAGTTTGTTGGCCATTAATTTGGTAAAAGCCTTGCAACAACAATCGGCAACGCCGTTGCGTATTATTATTACCACCACAACATCGACTGGCCGGGAACAAATTGACAAGCATTTGGCCGACTCTGTCGTACATTTTTATGCCCCTTACGATGCCTCGTTCGCGGTAAAGCAGTTTATTCGTCAGGTGCGGCCTGATTATTGTTTTTTGATTGAAACGGAGCTGTGGCCCAATACGTTGGCCTTGTGCCACGAGCATAAAATACCGGTTGTGCTGATCAATGGTCGGTTATCGCAAAAATCCATGTTGGCGTATCAGCGGTTTGCCTTGCTCACGAAACCGATGCTGAAAAACCTGCATAGCTTGCTGATACAAAATGCAGCCGATGCTGAGCGGTTTCAACAATTGGGTGTTGATAGCCATAAGTTACATGTCACGGGCAGTATCAAATTCGACTTGCAACTCGATGCATCTGTGCGTGAGCGCGCAATGTTGTTTAGGCAGCGGTGGCATAGCGAATTTGATGGCGTTTGGCTGGTTGCTAGTACTCACGAAGGTGAAGAAGCCCAGATTATTGATGTGTGGAAAACATTGCAGCCACAGTACAAAAACTGGCTTCTGGTGATGGTGCCTCGGCACCCACAGCGTTTTGATCAGGTGGCAGCGTTACTGGATGCCAATGGGCTGTCATACCAGCGCCAAAGTACTCATCCTGAAAAGTTATTACCTGCCAATATTTTGCTGGGCGATGTAATGGGCGAATTACTGGCCTGTTACGGTGCCAGTGATATCACAACCGTAGGTGGCAGCTTAGTAGATATTGGCGGCCATAATTTAATTGAACCGGCCGCTTGGCAATTGCCGATTACAACTGGCCCCTATTTGCGTAATTTTCGTGATATTGCTGACCAGTTATTGGTAGTTGATGGGTTACAGATGGCTGAATCGTCAGAGCAACTAGGTGAACTTATGGCGGCATTAATGGAGAGTTCTGCATTGCGTCAGCGTATGGGTGAGGCGGCCGGTAGTGTGGCGCAAGATAATCGTGGCGCCTTGCAACGAACGGTGAGTTACCTGGTGGATAGCATTATCCAGTAAAGCGTAGTCACGTCGATAAGGCAACACATGGCTGAGTTGCCTTATCGGTTGACCATTAATAACGCGAATCGCGCTCCACTTGTTTTTGCGCATCAAGCCAGCGGTTCAGGTCTTCTACATCGGTTGGTGTCAAGTTGCCAGCCGACTGTTTCAAACTCAGCTGATCCAAAATGTAATCGTAGATCGAGTTTACATAGTCGCGACGAGCCTGATACAGCGATTGTTGTGATTGCAGAACATCCAGCAAATCACGGGTGCCCACTTCGTACCCTGCCTGGGTTGCTTCCAGCGCGCTTTGATTAGAGCGAACAGCCTGTGAGTTGGCTTTCACAGTGGCGACATCAATCATTACCGACAAATGCAGCGAACGGGCAGACTGAATCGTGTCGCGGCGAGCTTTTTGATAACTCTCTTCTGCCTGATTGGCCTGGGCATAAGCCTTGCGGCGTGAACTGCTGATGCCGCCACCAGCAAACAGCGGTACGTCTAACCGCACCATAAACGTGTCGCTATCGGTGTTGGTATCAAAGGCTGATTCGGCGCGGGTGCCGTCACTGTCGCTGTCACTTTTGGTAAAACTGGCGGTTACAGTCGGCAGGTGTTTGCTGCGTGCACTTTTGGCCGTCTGGCTTGCAGCCTCGGCAGCATACTTGAATGTTTTTAACTGAAAATTGTTTTTAAGTGCAAAGTCTACCCAGTCTGCACGATTGGCTGGTACAGGTTCGGTTACCGGAAACTCTTTCACCAAGGGTGCAATCTCGGTTGGGCTAACGCCGGTAATGTTTTCCAATGCTTCAAAGGTAGTGCCCAGATTGCCGCGTGCTGCGAGGGTTGCAGCCGTGGCTCTGTCGTAGGCGGCTTGCACTTCGTGCACATCAGTAATGGCGGCAAGCCCCACCTCAAAGCGTTGACGGCTTTGCTCTAATTGGTGGCGAAAGGCATCTTCCTGAGCGAGAGACGTTTGCAGGTTTTCGATAGCGCGCAAAACGTTAAAGTATGCCTGTGCTACACGAATAATTAACGCCTGCTGATCAGCACCGAACTGCGCTTTAGCTTGGTCTGTCAGGGCTTGTCCTTGCTTGAATTGGTACCACAGGCCCAAGTCAAACAACGGTTGTGTCAGCGACACAGAGTAGGTTGTGGTAGTGCTGTCGCTACTGCTATACGCGGCAAATGGTGTGCTGATGGTAGTGTCAGACTTAACATCAGAATTGCTATCTGTGTATACCACACTACCGGTGATCTGTGGCAGCAGGTTAGAGCGAGCCTGAATTTTGTTTTCTTTACCCGCTTCGTATGCGGCTTGTGCTGCGCGCATTTCGTGATCGTTTTCAAGAGCGAGCAGATAAACTTCTTTCAGGGTAATAGCCTGGCTGTGCATTGACCAACTGCCAAGTAACGCGCAAACGCCGGCAAGGGTTTTTCGGTTAAAAAAACGCTGAAGACTCATTAGCTTTCCTGTTGGTAGTGATTCGTAAACCATTCTTGGTTGCTTGCTAGGGGTGCGATCATATCCTGGCTTATATGCAGAAAAAATGCAGTAGCCTGATCAGAGGGTTACGGAATTAAGCCGAGTTTAACGGTTCGGCATGATGCCGTCGACTGTGTTAACCCATGGTTAATACAGGTTATCAGTGGAATTGGGGTAATGAATACGACCGTTGTGGTTAGCTAATAACGTCTAAATTATTATCTTTGGGCCCCTCGGCTACATTGCGAAAGGTGTCGATCGCAGCATTGGCTTGCTGCGCAGATTGGGTTGTATCCTCATTGGCCTGAGATCTTGCGCCTGCATTGGCACTTTCCTGTGTTTCCGCAGCCGGCGTGACAGCCTCTGAACTGGTGGACTCATTCGCTTGCTGGGCACGGGCTTCTGCCGAAATACTGACTTGGCTGGCAGCTTGGTCGTTGCGTGCCGGTGCCGGTTCCGGCCGAGTATCGGGCCGCGTCTCGCTTTGTCGAACAGGAATAGTGCTTTGGATGTTGTTGTTAACGGGTTCCATTGCTAGCCTCGCCGACGGAAGTAATCTACTGAATGAAATACAAAGTATAGCTGGTAATTGCACAATTTGCTGAGACCTGGGTAGGGTTTCCAGCATTCTTGCCTGCTATGGTCCTACAAAATACAGGGGTAACAATGGAAGATTCAGCACCAGGTATGCAAACGGGCTTCACGGCTGCCGATGCAGACGTTATCAGCCGTGAAACGGTTTACAAAGGGTTCTTCAAGGTCGACAAGTTAACCTTGCGCCACCGGTACTTTAAAGGCGGCTGGTCACAGCCTGTGTCGCGAGAGCTGTTTGTGCGTGGCGACGCCGTTGCTGCCATTATCTACGACCCGTGCAAGCATCTGGTTGGCCTTGTGGAGCAGTTTCGCGTCGGCGCGCTCAGAGGGGGTGAAAACCCGTGGTGTATTGAGGTGGTGGCGGGCATGTTTGAACCCGGCGAAACAGCGGAAGACGTGATACTGCGAGAGCTGCAGGAAGAGGCCGATTTTATCCCGCAAAAGCTGATTCCTATCACTCGTTATTATTCCAGCCCAGGTGGCACCGATGAGAGCGTCTACCTGTACTGCGCACTGGGTGACCTTGAAGGGGCCGGGGGTATTTTTGGGGTTGATCACGAAAACGAAGACATCCGTTTCTCGGTGTTTGACGTCGAGCAAGTGTTTAGTGCTATGCTAACCGGAAGGTTCAATAACGCAGCCACATTGATTGCGTTGCAATGGTTACAGGCTAATCGCCACAGGTTTTGAGTATAAAACGTGACTTTCGCCACTGTTTTGTCAAAAAACACGGCAGGTTTCGGTGATAGTTAACAGAAGTTATCGCGGTACTGGAGGACAATTCGAATTATGAAGCCAGCGTACAAGGTTGATTTGGCGCAGCAGTTGGCTGAGTGTGATGCAAACTATGCACGCCTCACTAAATTGCTCCCTGCGTTGGCCGATGAAGACTCCAGAGTGTTAGGCGTGGGCACACAGCGGCCTTACCGGCGCGTGAAAATCGATGTGGTGGAAACCACCAAGTACACGCAAACGCTGGAGATTACCGAATTAAACGAAGTCACCAGTGAGATGCCTGCGTTAACCATGACAGTGCGCCTCTACCACGATGTAGGGATGGCTGAAGTTATCGCGTTCAATCGCCACTGGCGTGCGCGGCCACGCTATGAATATCCTAACGGCCGTATGTTACAGATAGATGAAAAACGACAACAAAATATGTACCTGGGCGAATGGCTGGCTAACTGTCTGCAGCATGGGTACACCCAGGAATATGCCGTGCCAGTCAGCGACGGTTAGTGAAACGTAAAGTAAAGGCGAAAGGCGTACGGAGCGCTGAATAAGATCGAATGGATAGCTCAAGTCACTCACAACGCGTGCTGCAAATAACCGATTGCCACTTGGGCGCCAGCGCAACCGAAACCTTATTGGGCATGAACACCCTGCAAGGGTTAAACGATGTGCTCGGCCTGATCAGTGCCAATGAACCCGCTGTTGATCACCTACTGGCCACGGGTGACCTCTCGAATGACTTCAGCCTGGATTCCTACCAGCGTTTTTTAACCGCCGTTGATAACCACATACAGTGCCCGGTGCACTGCCTGCCAGGCAATCACGATAACCCCGACAATATGCATAAAGTGCTGGGTACCGAGCGTATGGCTCGCCAGGTTGATCTGGGGCCGTGGCAAATACTGATGCTTAACTCGCAGGTGGTAGGTAAAGAGCACGGCAATCTTGCAGAAAGCGAGTTGGCATTTTTGCAGGAGCGCCTCGAGCAACTGCAAAACAAACACGTGATGATTTGCTTGCATCACCAGGTGGTGCCGGTGGGCTCAGAGTGGATAGATCAGTACGTGGTGCGCAGCGCACGTCGCTTTTTCGATATTATTGCGCCCTACAGCAACATCAAAATCGTGCTGTGGGGGCATGTTCACCAGCTGTACGACGGTCATTACGGAGCCGCCCAGCTGCTGGCAACCCCCTCAACCTGCATTCAATTCAAGCCCCAGCAGGACGACTTTGCGGTTGACGACCTGATGCCCGGTTATCGCTGGTTCGACCTGTACGACGACGGTCGCTACGAAACCGGTGTACACCGCGTTACTGCCCGCGAATACAGTATTGATTACAGTTCGTCTGGCTATTAACCCGCACTTTTAAGTGGTAGTCTTCCGCGGGTGTAAAAACGAAGGCCCAAGTAATGTACTCCCTGATTTATCTGCATGGTTTTTTAAGCTCGCCGCAATCGCACAAAGCCGAGCAGACGGCTGAGTGGCTGGCCGCCGAGCGCCCCGACATCCAGTACCATTGCCCTTTTCTGCAGGCCTACCCCGGCCAGGCTCGACAGCAGCTCGAAGCATTGATCCAGCAGTTGGCTGGCCAGCAAATTCTGCTGATGGGAAGCTCACTGGGCGGCTACTGGGCAACGTATCTGGCAGAAACCTATAACCTGCCTGCGGTGTTAATTAACCCAGCGGTTAAGCCTTCGATGTTGTTGCCAGAATATTTAAATAAACCCTTGCAGAATTATCACACCAGCGACACCTACGTATTAACCGAATTTGATGTGGCGGCGATTAAAGCCGTTGATAAACCAGTGATTAACCGCCGGCAAAACTATTGGTTGCTGGTGCAAACCGGTGATGAAACGCTCGACTATCGTGAAGCTGTCATGAAATATCAAGGGTGTCGGCAAACGGTAGAAAAAGGCGGTGACCACGCGTTCCAACATTTTGAAAAACATATTCCGGCGGCCATCGAGTTTTTAACCGATTTCTATGCTCACGATCGTTGATTCATCGGTTGTTGCGCCAACCCATATTATTTTTTTGTAACAGAAAAGACGGTAGAGAATGACAAAATATACAGCCGAAGATATTGAGGTATTAACCGGGTTAGACCCTGTCAAAAAACGCCCCGGCATGTATACCGATACGACGCGCCCGAATCACTTGGCGCAGGAAGTAATTGATAACTCTGTTGACGAAGCCTTGGCAGGCCACGCTTCGCGTATCGATGTGGTTTTGCATAAAGATCAATCGATGACGGTCTCTGACAATGGCCGGGGTATGCCGGTAGATATTCATCCGGAGCAGGGCAAGCCCGGTGTAGAAGTTATTCTTTCCACTTTGCATGCTGGTGGCAAATTTTCTAATAAAAGCTATCAGTTCTCCGGTGGTTTGCACGGCGTTGGGGTGAGTGTGGTTAACGCCCTGTCGAAAATATTGGAAGTCACCATCAAGCGCGATGGCCTGGTACACCGCATTGGTTTTCAAAATGGTGACAAGGCCGTCGACCTGGAGGTGATCGATACCTGTGGCAAACGCAATACCGGTACGGCCGTACGCTTTTTGCCCGACCCGCAATATTTTGATTCAGCAAAATTTTCAGTATCGCGTTTGCGCCATGTGTTGCGTGCAAAAGCCGTTTTGTGTCCTGGGCTTACTGTTACTTTTGTCGATGAAGCCAGTGGCGATAAAGATGAATGGTTTTATGAAGATGGCCTGCGCGATTATCTGAATGCTGCCACCCAAGGGTGGGAAACCCTGCCAGAAACGCCATTTGTAGGTACTTTTTCTGCGCAAACTGAAGCGGCAGACTGGGCCGTGCAATGGTTGCCGGAAGGCGGCGAAGTGGTGCAGGAAAGTTACGTGAACCTTATTCCTACAGCACAGGGTGGTACGCATGTTAATGGCTTGCGCACCGGTTTGCTCGAAGCCATGCGTGAATACTGCGAAATTCGCAACTTGCTGCCCCGAGGTGTGAAACTGGCACCGGATGATATCTGGGCCAACTGTTGTTACGTGCTTAGCTCCAAGCTGGCCGACCCACAATTTAGTGGCCAAACCAAAGAGCGTTTATCATCCCGTGAAGCTGCCGCGTTTGTGGCTGGGGTGTCGAAAGATGCCTTCAGTTTATGGTTAAACCAACATACGGAAGACGGCGACAAACTCGCCGACTTCTGCATCAGCAATGCGCAAAAACGTGTGCGTTCGAGTAAAAAAGTCGCCCGTAAAAAAGTGACTCAAGGCCCAGCACTGCCCGGTAAACTGGCAGACTGTTCCAGTGGCGAACCGGAGCGTGGTGAACTGTTTCTGGTAGAAGGTGACTCAGCCGGCGGTTCTGCTAAGCAGGCCCGCGACCGTGAGTTTCAAGCCATCATGCCGCTGCGTGGAAAAATCCTGAATACCTGGGAAGTAGACGCTGCCGATATTCTCGCTAGCCAAGAGGTACACGATATTTCTGTGGCACTGGGCATCGATCCTGGTGCAGAAGATTTAGGTGGTTTGCGTTACCACAAAATTTGCATTCTCGCCGACGCCGACTCCGACGGTTTACACATCGCTACACTGCTGTGTGCCCTGTTTGTACGGCATTTTCCGGCAATGGTAAAAGCCGGGCACGTGTATGTGGCCATGCCGCCCCTATACCGTATCGATGTGGGTAAGGAGGTTTACTACGCGCTTGACGACAGCGAAAAACAAGGCATTCTCGACCGTATTGCTGCGGAAAAGAAAAAAGGTAAAGTAAATGTGCAGCGCTTTAAAGGTTTGGGTGAAATGAACCCCCTGCAACTGCGCGAAACCACTATGGACCCCAACACCCGCCGCTTGGTACAACTGTCCATCGATTCTGGCGACGACACTCACCAGATACTCGATATGCTCCTGGCTAAGAAACGCGCCTCGGACCGCAAAAGCTGGCTTGAAGAAAAAGGCGATCTCGCCGAGGTTTCTTAATATCTATCGACCGGTTATGGGGTGTTTGTTTGGCACCCCATAACCGGTATCAACTCTTTTCTCGAAATTGTGAATATTTCACAAACCTGACACGAAATATCTCCTATTATGCATTGCCTCAAGATTGTCTAATAACCCCTCGGTAGGGGTTATTGGCGATATCAACGTGACAATAACTATTACCGATTAGTAGGGCGGGAATTGTTACGTGCCATTTTTGCAGGGGTTTTCGTTTCTCTGGAATAAAACCATCAGGAAGCGTGTTAGCTGCGTGAGGGGTTGCCGGAGAATGGAGTTAGGGAGAAGGTTATGAATGTTCGCAAAAGAAAGTTTGTACACCTGAAGTTTGCTATCAAGCAGGAGCGGCTTGCGTTGCAGGAAGCTAGCTATGTGGAGTCTCCACCACCGCCGGGGGAAACACAGCCGTTAAAGCCTGTGGCGCCGGGGATAATTGGCCACTGGATTGAAGTGCTTGACGCCGATGCCAAGGTGCAATATCGCCGCTTTTTACCAGAGCTGTTGCCCTACAATGCCTCAAAAACCGAAGGCGAGGGCCGATCTCGTAAAGTGCGGCAGCTGAAGCAAACGTTTGACTTGGTGGTACCGGTTACCGCACGTGACGTGGAGTTGCTGATTTTTGAGCAGTCGCTACCGGCGCCAGATGCAAAACAAAAGCAGCGCTTTTTGCATACAAAGGTTGATTTAAAAGCCTGCTTGCCGCCTTTTGGTGTTACCAGCCCACTGGAAAACGTTTCTTGATAATCATGGCGCCGGGTACTTGTTCTATATAGCCCCCGGCCACCAGCTCTTTCATTACCCGGCTGACCATTTCACGTGAGGCCCCCACCATATTGGCAATTTCCTGATGCGTTAGCTTGGGATTACTGATGCAATTGTCGTCGTTTGCCAAGCGTTTCAGCAGTTGGGCTACACGCCCATAAACATCCAGCAGGGCCAGATCTTTCACGCTGTGGGTTAGGTCTCGTATACGTTGTGTCAGCTGCTGCAGTAATACCAGTGCGCAGTCGGGGTTTTGGCGAATAAAGTCGTGTAGCTGCTCGCGCCCAATGGTAAGGAAGACTGAGTCGGTCACGGTCATTACCGACGCCGAACGGGGGCTGTCATCAATCAGTGATAACTCGCCAAAATATTCGCCGGGGCCCATGTAGTTGAGGGTAACCTGTTTACCGTCTTCGCCACTGACGTAAACATTCACTTTGCCGGATTCAATGATAAACAGGCGTGTGGTGTCGTCGCCCTCCATGCAGACGACGGCATTTTTAGGGTAGCTGTGGCGCGTACAGCAATGGCTTAAGGCTTCCAATGCTTCATCCGGCATATTCTTGAACAGGCAAACTTCTTTTAACATTACGGCCCTCAATTGAGAAAACACAACGATGGCGAGTGTATGGTAGGGTAGCGATAATCATACACGGGTGCGTTTTATCTGCCTAACAGCGCGGGGCTGCAGGCGGGTATGGATGGATTGATAATTTGCGTAATTACCCTGATTGTCGATTTTGGTGCCTGCCAATGCTGTTCTTTGAGGTATTGGCGGGGCTGTATTCACTAGCGTGGGCTTTACCCAATCAATGGATGTGCAACTAACACCAACGGTAGCTGGCGACGCAGATTCCCCTGTGGAGGGTAGGCTTGCCTTAAGGGCTTTATTACCTCTGCTATTGATGGTGGTGATAGTAGGCTTGTCGCCGCTGTTACGTCTATTTGAGCAGTCACTGGGTTTGCCGCTGCTGTTTCATGCCCGGGGTGCTATTACCGCGCCCGATTCAGTGGTTGTGGTTGCCATGAATGCAGATTCCGCCAGGGCACTTGATCTGCCCACGAACACCCAACAATGGTCTCGTAAAGTACACGCGCAAATGGTCGACAAGCTGGTGGCGCTGGGCGCCCGTGCTGTGGTGTTCGATATTGCCTTTAAAGCGGTGCGCGAAGGGCAGCAAGACCAGCAGCTGGCAAATGCCCTGGAGAATGCCAATAACGTTGTGTTGGTAAAATACCTGCAGCGCTATCAGCCGCCCGGCAGTCAGGTTGATATCGAGCAGGAAATGCCACCCGTAGCGTTAGTGGGCGACGCTGCGCTCACCACAGCCAGTTTTGTCTTGCCGAAAATCCCCATCAGTGTAAACAGTGCGCCTCTTACCGTTGAGTTAAGTCAGGGCATTGAAGCCACGTTGCCTCTGGCTACACTATTGGTTTACTACCGCGATCACCTGGCTGCGTTTAATGATCTGTTGCGGCAGATCGATCCGTCGCTGGTGGCACCGGTATTGTCTGCCAGTGGTTCACTGCAAGCCTGGGTGAATAATGTGAAGCAGATACAGCGTTTGAAACCGTACTTTGCCGACGAGCTCAGTGTATCGATTGAGCGGGAGCCAATGGCCGCCGATCGCCATATTTTTAAAACATTACTAGCGGCATTCAGTACCGAACAGCCATTGATGATTAACTACTATGGCCCGCCCGGCAGCGTTCCTACCTATACCTACGACCAGCTCTTACTCGATAAGGTCGTACCAGACTTGCACAACAAAGTGGTATTTATCGGCTTTGCCGAAACGCGACAAACCGAACAAGTAGATGCTTACCATACCGTGTTTACCAACGATAACGGCGTTGATATCAGTGGTGTAGAAATTGGCGCTACGGTTTTTGCCAATCTGCAGCAAGGTGAGGCTTTGCGGTCACCCGAAAAGGGCCTAGTGGTTGCTGTATTACTGGTGTGGGCGGGGTGTTTGTTTTGGTGTATTTACCGTTTGCCAATAAAGCATGCAGCTTGGCTTGTTGCTCTGCCGGTTGCTGGTTATGTGCTATTGGTTATCGCAGTATTTGCCCGCTACCAGTTGTGGTTGCCTGTGATTGTACCGGTAGTAATGCCTGTTTTTGCCGGGGTTGCGGCCTTGCTGGCACGCTATCATTACAGCCGTTTGTTGCAGGCCAAAATTACCGATGCCCTGGGTTACTATCTGCCTAAAGAGGCTGCCGTGCAGCTGAGCCAGGACTTCCGTCGTATTCATCAGCAGCATCATGTTGTGCAAGGGGTGTGTTTGCTAAGCGATCTACAAGGGTATACCGCGATTGCAGAACAGCTTGCGCCCGATGAATTGCATCGGCATATGAATCTCTATTTTGAAAACATCATGGCGCAGGTTGTTGAGCAGCAGGGCACGGTTGCGAATATTGTGGGCGATGGCATGCTCGCCATGTGGACAGACGCTGAGGTTAATCCATACATTGTTGTGCGGGCCTGCTGTGCAGCTTTAGCTTTAATCGATGCGGTAAAAACCTTTCAGCTTAACGATACTTTGCTGCCAACCTCAGTGGCTTTGCATGCTGGGCAATTTTCTTTAGGTAACCTCGGTGCGATCAATCACTACGAATATTCGCCAGTGGGCGATATCGTCAACACGACCTCGCGCCTTGAAGCTCTTAATAGACAGCTAAATACCCGTGTGTTGCTAACTGAGTCGGTGGCGCAGCATTGCCATGCTTTTGCCGTTCGTTATGTGGGAAAATTTGCGGTAAAAAACAAGCAACAACCATTAACGGTGTACGAGTTGCTGGGTGAAAAAAACGACGAGCTAAGTCAACGGTGTGTACAGTTTGAAGCTGCGCTGGCTCACTATGAAGCCGGCGATATGGCCGCAGCTACTGAAACGTTTAGTGCGTTACAAGCACTGTGGCCAGATGATGGCCCAACCCAGTACTATAGGAAGCTTTTACGTAGCTAATAGCGTACCGGGGAGAGGTAAAGTTTACGCCTAAAATGGTTCGTTCGTTCAGAGTAATGTTTTTGATGACAGGGTGTCTCTAGCGACAAGCATTGGTGATTGATGGAAGCGACTAATTCCACCAATCTAACGCTTCAATATAAAGCATAAAATGAAAACACAAATTAGGGAGTTGCGAGCATGAGCACGAAGGCTCGATGGTCTTACTGGGGAATACTACTGGCAATACTGGCTACGCCGGTGCTGGCACAATCAGCTGCTGGCCAGTCGGTAGCATCACGATGTAATAACTGGGCGGCGGCCCTGGTAAGCCTGGAAGGTAACGCCCGCTGGCGTGCCGGTGAACAAGACCGCTGGCATCAGTTACAAGCGCCGTTGACAACATCAGTGTACTTTTGTGGCGGCGATACCCTCGTCGTTGAAAACCAGCGAGCAGCCCTGCGCTTGCCTAACGAAACCGTGGTGCGCTTAAAAGAAAAAACCACCATTGCGTTCAAGCCACCAGAGCAGTCTTTTATTGCCGAGGTAATTGAAGGGGTTGTGCATTTTATTACCCGTACCCCACGCAAGTTCGATATCAAAACGCCGTACATGAATGCATCTGTTGATGGCACCGAGTTTATGGTTGCCCACTCTACGACAGGTAGCCGTGTTGCGGTGTTTGAAGGCGATGTGACTGCAGGTAATCAAACGGGTGAGCTACATTTACTGGCTGGCGAGCAGGCCGCTGCTACTGCTGCGCAGAGCGAGCTGAAACGTTCTAGCGTTACGTTGCGACAGTCTGCCGATTGGGCGCTGTATTTTCCACCGGTACTGGCAGCGCCAGACACTGATGCAGATGTGAAACAGGCCTTGAACAGCGGTCGCATGCAAGCGGCCAACGAACGCCTGCGGCTGTTAAGTGCCAGCCAGCCAACGGCAGACACATTAGCATTATTAGCAGCGACGGATTTGTATCTGGGGCGGGTGCAGTCTGCCAAAGACGCATTAGTACAAGCGCAGTCGTTGTCAACACAAAGTGCTGCTGCCAGTGCCGTAGAAAGTTTGTTGCGCTTGCAGGAAGGCGATATCGACAGCGCCAAACATATTGCCTTGCAAGCTACAAAAAATAGCGCAGATAAAGCTGAACCCTGGTTGGCCCTCTCTTATGTGCAGCAAAGTCAGTATCAATTAGATGATGCCTTGGCCAGCGTGCAACGGGCACTCGACATTCAGCCCAGTGCGGGTGTGCTACTGGCGCGTAAGGCTGAGCTGCAATTGATGCTGGGTAATACTTCGCAGGCACAGAAAACCATCAACCAGGCGTTGGCAGTAAGCCCTGCGTTAAGTCGTGCTCACACGGTGCAAGGCTTTATTGCATTGAACGAGTTGGCGTTGAGTCATGCGCAGGCCGCGTTTGCACGGGCCGCGCAACTAGACCCGGCCGACCCCATGCCCGTATTGGCACAGGGGATCGTTGCCATTCGTCATGGGCAGTTGGTTCACGGGCGGGAGCAAATTGAGCTCGCTGTTGCGCTCGACCCTGGCTTGTCACTGACGCGCAGTTATCTGGGCAAGGCTTACTATGAAGAGGTACGTAATGCTAAAGCCGATGCGCAATTTGAACTGGCCAAACAGCTTGATGCAGATGATCCCACTCCTTGGTTTTACAGTGCACTACTGCGACAGAGTGAAAATCAGCTTGTGGCAGCATTGGCCGATCTCGATAAAGCCGCCGAGCTGAATGATAACCGCGCTGTGTATCGGTCGCGCTTATTACTGGATAACGACCACGCCGCGCGTAGTGCCAGCCAGGCACAAATTTACCGAGCCTTAGGTTTTGAACAAGCGGCCATTAACCAAGGCGCTGAAGCGATTGAGCAAGCCCCGCAAGCTTACAGCGCTCACCGAATGGTTGCGCAGGCCTACGCGAGTGATCCACGGTTTGAAAGCCTGCGAGCCAGCGAAAGTTTACAAGCCCGTTTATTGCAGCCGGTCAGTGCAGAATCATTACCTTTGGGGTTGAGTGAGGCCGGTCTTCTAGTGCAGCCCGGTGCTGGCCCCAGCGATTTAGGGGTAAATGAGTTTAACTCCCTGTTTGTGCAGGAAGGTTTGTCTGGCCACATCACCGCTTTAGCTGGCTCGCAAGATACCCAAGCATTTGATGGCCGCCTGCGCGGGTTATATGGCAAGGGAGCATTTGAAATCAGCCATTACAATTATGGCAGCGATGGCTACCGTGAGAATAACGATGTTGATTACCAAATTACCAGCCTGTTTGGTCATTACCAGATAATCGATGGATTGGATTTGCAGTTAAAATTACGTCATCGTGAAGATGAGCAAGGCGATGTAGCACAGCGGTTTTTTGCAGAAAATTATTCGCCTAATTTGCGTGAGGCGGTCGAGTCTGATCGGGCCGAGTTGGGGGTGAATTACCGTATTAGTGCTAACAGTAGAATTCTTGGCCTGTTAGCTCGAGATGAAAGTGACGAGCAATTATCAGATTTTTTTACGTTTCCCACCTTGGCAACATTGGCGTTAAACATTAATGAAAAGCGGGATGCGAACAAGGCAGAGTTAAAGTACCTGCTGGAACAGGAAAATTTTAGCTGGCAGTTTGGGGGGAGTTATTTGTCAGTAGATAGGCGATTGCGTTCACAAGAAGACTTTCAATTGCCACCGTCTTTTCCCCCTTTGCCGCGGGCGCCAGCAATGGTAGCCAGCTTGTCAGACTATTATGCTAATACCTATGCCTACGGTAATTACAATAAGAAAAAGTGGGATGTTTTGTTCGGTGCATCTTATACCCGCTTTGGCTCGCAACGTATTAATGATGATAATGTCTTAAATCCCAAATTTGGTTTGCGTTATCAGCTTACTCATAGCAATTCTTTACGGGTTGCCTATTCAGAGGGTGTGGCCGGATTGCTTACTCAAGTTTCAACGCTCGAGCCAACGCAGGTAGTTGGGTTTACCCAGGTTTTTGATGATGGTGATTATTGGAAGAATAAGCTCTATGGTCTTGGCTGGGACTTTGTTGGTAATGGTAGCGTTAACGCAGGTTTTGAATATACCTTTCGCAAAACAACGAATAGCACTGCATTTGTGGGACAGGCAGAAGTAGCTGATAAACTGCTGGAAGTTAGCGCTGCAAAATTTTATGGCTATGCGCTTTTAACTGACAAGGTCAGTGTATCGGTTGAGGCAAAACTAGAAGATAACGATTTTGTCATCAGAAATGCGGCCGATATTAATCTGATTCAGCAAGGTTCTACAGTGGCTTTAAAAACTTGGACGATACCACTGAAAATTAATTACGTGGTAAATAGCGGCTTAACTGTAAGCGCGACGGCAACTTATATTAATCAGGATGTTGAGTTTTATGAGTTTGTTGATCCGGTGACTAACTTTGCCAGGGTACCCTATGATAGCGACTTCTGGATACTGGACATGGAACTACGTTATAAACTTGCTCGCTGGCCTTTGGAAGTTGCTGTGGTGGCCAAAAATTTAACGGATCGAACGTACCAGTACCAGGATCAAAACTTTCAAAGTGGGCAAGAACGCCCATTGGGTGTTGCCGCGGAAAGAAATGTTGCTGCAAGGGTTAAATGGTCTTTTTAATCGAATCTTGAAAAGAGCGCCACCGGCGCCCTTTTCAATGGGTGGTCAGTCTTAAGGGAAACAGTCTGGGTCTAAAGGGTCTGGGAATGCATAAGTCTGACCGCCAAATGTGACGAAGTATACGGAGCAATGCGGGTTAAACTGATATTCAATTTTATTGACCACCAAGGTGCCTAAACTGTCAAATTTAATTTTGCGGTCAGTATAAACACTGCACTGTTTTTTGCCTTCCTTGGGATCGGCTTGTTTAACGCAGTTGGGAACCTCTTTACCTTGGTTGCTAATCATCGCCAGTTGCCCATCGTTACCAATTACCAGCGCATATTCCATATCGTCTTTGGTGATAATCTGTTTTACTTCATCGCTTACGGATGCAGGGCCGCCTACGGGTGGTGTTTCAGATTCTACCGGCGCCGGTTTTTGCAATAGCAGAAAAAGGCAGGCTAACAGTAAGACAATAATGACAATCCCCATCCACTTGGGAATCCCCCGAGATGCTTCTGACATAATTCACTCCTTTACGTTATCAGTTGTCGATCCGAGCCTATTAATGGCTCAGATTTAAACATTTGTGCTTAAGAAAACAAAATAGGTGACAGGTTTGTCGCGCCTTTCATCAAGAAGTGCAGCGACAAAAGTAATAGTAACGCCACGAGTTACAGAAGAGAATGGTTAGGTGTTAGCAGGGTCTACGCTGAATCCCTCACGATAGAGAGATGTACATTGTCATCGTGTTTGCGAATAGATTGCGCGTTCACCAAATGTAGCAGGCCCCATAATATGCAAGCGGGGCTGGTGCCTTGAATAGTGGTATGGCCTGAGTCGCTGTACGAGGGTACCTCTTCAGCCAGTACATGGGCGTTGGCCTGTGGAAAGCCGCAATAACCTTCCAGGCAATTGCCTTGTTTGTTGGCGGCGGTGACGGCGACAACACGAGGGTGTCGGGCGGGATAATACAATGCGTCGTCACCGTGATTCCCCGCACCTGCCACAAGCGTAATGCCTTTGTTGGCAGCTTGCTCGATGGCTTCGTCTACCAGTTTTGAATTGGTCATCATGCCAAAGGGCAAAAGAATGACGTCGGTGTTGTTGCTGCGCATCCAGTCGATGGCGCGTGCCACGGCAACTCCGTTAGCGCGGGAATCTTTGTAGCGGGTTGCATTGCTGAAATATAATTTTGCATTGGGCAATAAACCCTGAAACGGCGAGTGCTTTTGGCCGCAGATCATTGAGGCCATTAAATTGCCATGCTCGTTGCGGGTGTTGCGAACCTGTGATTGCTGCGGTGTAAATGATTTATAAAAAATATTCGCGTTTTGAATGTTAATGGTTTGTGGGTTGATAAACGCGTCGATCAAGCCAATGCGATAGGTTTTGGTGAGATTTTCACTGCCGTCGAGTAAACCATGTTGCTTTGCCCAATGTTGCAGGTTCATGCCGTTTCCCTTTTTTATGCCCAGCGTGTAAAGAGCACCTCCCTGTGCTGAATCTCCCTGTATATCCGTAAGGGAGATTATACGCTGCTATTTCTGTTAACTGAAAAATTTCCAATAGTAACGAACATAATAGTGGCCGCCGTGACCATAAAAATGTGCATAGCGATTACCGGAGGATGGATTACCCCAGGTACCGTTAGGATAATGCCAACGTGCAGACATAGATGGCGTGGTTACCTTGGCGGTGAAAATGGGGAAGATGTCATCTTTAAATAGATTGATAATCCATTTCACAAATGTGTCGATAATCCATGCCACGGCTTCGCCCAGCAGTTTGCCGATTAATGCCCCTACTTCTGGCAGGCCTAAAAAGGTGGCCAGCGCTACGCCGGCAGCTGTTGCAGCGGCTTTCAACACGTTTAGCACTTTGCCTTTTACTTTAGACCATAATGAATTTAAAAAGCTGGATAAGCCGCCATGATCTTTTTCGGCCAGTATCATTTGTATAATGTACGTTTTGGGCCATGAGCTGCCTTCGCGTAGAGAGAACCAGTGGTAGCGCCAGTTGGAATAAGATTTTGAATCGCCGTCGTCAAAACCTCCACCAATAAATTTTTCTGGAATTTTTTTCACGTCGCCAGTTTCGTCGATACTGATACCCGCCATGGCAATTTCATCGTGACCCCACCATTCGGGATTAGTTTCGTCAACACATTTGACTTTGTTGACCCAGAATCCCATTTTGTCGGTCACCGCAAATTCTTCAAGACCATCTTCCTCCAATGAAGACAATGCGTACACATCGTTCTCAACCAGCGACACGCCGTAAATTTCGGAAAGTTTTTCCAGGTCAATACCTTTGCTTTCATTAAATTCAATGGCGCCTAGGTCAGCAAATCGTTCCAGACTTGCTGATTTTAATCCACTGGCTTTTATAGATAGCTTGCCGTCTTTGAGAGTGAAATTGTCAGGGCGCAGAGTGACTTTTGGCATGCTGAAACCCATCAGCTTTGGATCAATAGCCACTGGCTTGATATCGGCATCGTAATGATCAAACCCACCTTTGCTAACGAAGGTTTCGGGTTTGATTTGACCGGCGCGGCCGAACATGGTTTCGCGCAAACGATCACTGCTGCTCAATAGCTCGGTAGCCGTACCTTGGTAATTTTTTTTGCGTTTGTCGTCGAACGCTTGTAGTGAATCTTTAAAGATACTTTCAACTGTGTCAGCTTTAACGGCTAACGTGGGTTTGGCGGCAACATTGGCAAACGAGTATTGCAGAGCGCCCAATACATCATTAGCAACTTTTCGAATTTCACTGTTTTCCGGGGCTGAGATAGCTTCACTCAGCTCGGGCGTGGGTTTTACCAGTCTGGATAACGAAGGCTCTGCGTTGACAAACCGGTCTAGTGTACTGTTTGGCATGATGATTCTCCTTGATAGTGCAAGCCATGTTCCATGGCCCAGTTATTTGAGATCACGGTACACATGCCACGTGTTTACACACACGAAGGCGAAATGACTGTAATCCTGTGAGAAGGCCACCTCATGTGTGAGGTGGTGTGATGATGGTGGCAAAGTTAGGGCGTGGGTTCGTGGTCACTTGCCACGGCTGATTTGTGACATATGCACATGCAGTGGCAGAATTGGCGCCGCAGACAAAACAGCCGTTTTCAGTAGTGCTTTATCTGTCATTGTTATGTTGCTTCGGGGTAATCAACCGCGAGGGTGTGTTACGGCGGCACTTAACTGCCTCTTTCCTTCGAATGATGTTATCGTGCGCCTCTCCCTAATCTTGCTAACCTTGTGCTGACGGTTGCGTCAGTGTGGAAAGCCCATGCCAAAAGGATGGGTTTGTACTGCAGTTTGAATGGATAAAACATGTTCTCCTGGTTTGAAAATCTGATTAACCCTTTCCCGCCTGATCAACCTACTCAGCCTCCCAAGGGGTTGTGGGCTTTCTGTCGGTATTACACCCGTGGTATGGAACCTTTTTTGTTGCTCATGGCGCTGGGTACCTCTCTCGTAGCTATCTTTGAGGCCAGCCTGTTCGCTCTTATGGGGCAGCTGGTTGATTGGCTGGCGACCAAAGACAAAACCACGTTTTGGCAGGAAGAAGGTGATTTTTTGCTGGGGATCGGCGTGGCAGTACTGGTTATCGTGCCGATTATCGTTGCCTGCCACAGTATGCTGGTACACCAGACACTGCTGGGTAATTACCCGATGATGATTCGCTGGAAAGCACACCGTTATCTGCTGGGGCAGAGCCTGTCGTTTTATCAGGAAGAGTTTGCTGGGCGCTTAGCTACCAAGGTGATGCAAACCGCGCTAAGTGTGCGTGAAACGGTCATGAAACTGATGGACGTAATGATTTACATACAAGTGTATTTCATCTCCATCGTGGTGGTGATTGGCACGGCGGACTGGCGGCTGACAGTGCCGCTCGTGTTCTGGTTGATTGGTTATATCAGCATCATGCGCTATTTTTTGCCACGGCTGAAAAACATCTCTGCGATACAAGCGCATGCGCGGTCGTCGATGACCGGGCGTATTGTTGATAGTTACAGCAATATCGCTACCGTGAAATTGTTTTCACACAGCAACCGTGAGGCCGAATACGCCCACGAAGCCATGCATAGTTTTTTGCACACCGTGCACCCGCAAATGCGTTTGGTTACTCGCCTTAATCTATTTGTATGGTTTTTGAATATTGCCCTTGTGGCGGTGTTGGTGATCTTGTCGTTGTATTTGTGGGTAACGCACGATCTATCTCCCGGCGCGATTGCAATTGCCTTAGGGTTAGCGTTGCGCATTAATGGCATGTCGCACTGGATAATGTGGGAAGTCAGTAGCCTGTTTGAAAATATTGGCACCGTGCATGATGGTATGAGTACGCTGAGTCAGGCGCGCGATGTGCAAGATAAGCCCGATGCCCCAGCGCTGCAAGTGACTGAAGGGCGCGTTGCATTTCGCGATGTGAGCTTTAGTTATCATTCGGATATGCCGGTGTTTACAACGCTTAATCTACACCTGAAACCGGGTGAGAAGGTTGGCTTAGTAGGGCGGTCAGGTGCGGGTAAATCGTCACTGGTGAATTTGTTATTGCGATTTTACGACATCCAACAAGGGCAGATAGAGATCGACGGCCAGAATATTGCCGAGGTTGCTCAGGATTCCCTGCGGGCCCAAATTGCTATGGTGACGCAAGACACGTCGCTGCTACACCGCAGTGTGCGCGATAACATCGCCTTCGGCCGACCCGATGCAACCGAAGCCGATATTATTGAAGCTGCCAGAAAAGCGCAGGCCCTAGAGTTTATTCAAACGCTCGAAGATAATCAGGGCAACAAAGGGCTCGATGCCCAGGTGGGTGAGCGGGGCGTAAAACTGTCAGGCGGGCAGCGCCAGCGTATCGCTATTGCTCGCGTGTTGCTCAAGAATGCGCCGCTACTGATTTTGGACGAAGCCACCTCGGCGCTGGATTCAGAAGTCGAGGCTGCGATTCAGCACAGTCTGACTCCGCTAATGGAAGGTAAAACGGTGATTGCCATCGCCCACCGGCTTTCCACCATTGCCGCCATGGACCGTTTGATCGTTTTAGATCAGGGGCGCATAGTAGAAGAAGGTACACATGACGAACTTTTGGCCACTGGCGGGATCTATGCACAATTATGGGCGCATCAGTCCGGTGGTTTTTTGGGTGAAGATTAACGGTTAAAACATTAATGGAGATTGCTATGTTAAAGATAAATCGAAATATCAAACGAATGGTTCTGGGTGCTGCACTTGCCAGCGTGAGCCAGTGGGCCATGTCGGCAAACTGGGACGTAAGCGCCAGTGAATCGGTAGTCAGCGTTGTCTCGGTGAAAAAAGACACCATTGGTGAAGTTCACCAGTTCGATACGCTAACCGGTTCTCTCTCAAATGAGGGTGCTTTTACGCTGAATATTGATCTGGCAAGTGTGAATACTGGCATCGAGATTCGCGACCAACGTATGCGCGATTTCCTCTTCGAAACTGGCAAATTTGCACAGGCTACTGCCAGTGGTAACCTCGACAGCGACGTCGTAGGCAGTCTGTCACCGGGCGAGAGTATCACGATGGACCTGCCGTTCACCTTGTCTCTGCACGGTAAAACCAAAAGCATGCAAGTACCTGTGATGGTGAGCAAGCTGTTAGACGATAAAGTGTTGGTATCGGCACTAAAACCTGTGCTGATCAATGCAGCAGATTTTGATCTGACCGGTGGTATCGACAAGCTGAAAGAATTGGCGGCTTTGCCATCCATCACGCTGTCAGTTCCTGTTACCTTTGACCTGACTCTCACCCGCTGATCTTTCACTTCTACAGCTGATCTGGCGCTGGAATGTCTGCGTAACTATTAACCTGATCATTAAATAGCTCTCCTAGCTATTTAATGGTACGCACTTAAAATACGGGCGGAAATTTGTGAGTTCCCTTGTATTTTAAGTGCTTGCATTAACTCGACAAAAAGCGTGCCGGGTTAATAGCGTCAGGTCCTAGCTCAGAATCGTCTACAATGCTGTGTAGGTCAATTGCAGATGGCGGGCAGGTCAATCACAGGTAGGCAGTATGGCAAAACCGGTTTTATCCCAAGAGTCTCCTCAATCCCCTTCTCAGCACAGCGCTGAAAAAATTCCCGTTGGTATCAGCGCCTGTCTCACCGGCGAAGAAGTGCGTTATAACGGCGGGCACAAGCTTTCACGTTATTGCATGAATGTGTTGGCAGACGCCTTTGAATTTGTACCCTCCTGCCCGGAAATGGCCATAGGCTTGGGTGTGCCGCGGCCTACCATTCGCTTGGTGGGAGATGTGGCGAATCCGAGAGTGCAGGGCAGTGAAGATGCCTCTCTGGATGTTACTGACCAAATGACCGCCTACAGCGAGCAGCGTGCCAGCGAGCTTGATCATCTATCGGGTTATATCTTTATCAAAGACTCCCCCAGTTGCGGGGTATTTCGGGTAAAGGTGTATCAACCTAACGGCCACCCGGCTGAAGAGCGTAGAGCGGGTATTTTTGCCGATACCCTCATGAAGAAATACCCGCAGCTGCCAGTGGAAGAAGAAGGCCGCTTGAATGATCCCCCTTTGCGTGAAAACTTCGTATTACGTGTATTTGCCCACCGCGACTGGCAATTGAATGTACGTGGCGCCAACACAGCCGGGAGGTTGGTAGATTTTCACTCACGTTATAAATATGTATTGATGGCACACTCCCAGCAATACTATCAAACACTGGGTCGCCTCGTTGCGAGAGTTGGTACCGGCGATTTTGCTGCATTAAAGCAACGCTACTTCGCCGACTTTATGCAGGCCCTGGCCAAACCGGCCACACGTAAGAATCACACCAATGTACTGCTGCATATTCTCGGCTATTTAAAACACGATGTGCCCGGTTCGGCTCGTCAGGAAGTTGTTAATGTGATTAACCAGTATCACCAAGGCTTTGTGCAGTTGGCCGTGCCGGTAACCCTGCTGAATCACTACGTAAGGCAATACGGTAATGACTACATACGGCAGCAGGCTTACCTAAATCCCTATCCGTTAGCGCTTGGATTGCGCAACGCCATCTAGTGGCAGTGGCCTATATTCCTTGATTTGATATGTTCTTCTTCTGGGCAGTCCGCGGCAGAGTCTGCGATTGTTTTGGGATGTATTAACTCGAGCTTATCCTGGCATTTACTTAAAAACCAGCGATCACCCATCTGATCTTGATGTAGGCAATTGATAAACGTATCGTGCAAGCACTGACACCAAACGACCCCATTAATATGATTAGCGCCTTTGCTGTATCTAATTACCGCAGCCTGAAGCACGTAGTTTCACCTTTGGCCGCACTCAATGTGGTAACAGGCCCCAATGGTTGTGGTAAATCTAACTTGTATAAGTCCTTGCGACTGCTTGCGGAAACTGCCAAAGGCAGCCTTATTTCTTCTATCGCGCAAGAAGGGGGCCTCGATCACACCTTCTGGGCAGGCCCTGACAGAATTAACAAAGCGATGAGAGATGGCACAGCCCCCATTCAAGGGACAGCCAAAAAACAAAATACCCGGCTACAATTTGGCTTTGTGGGTGAACATTTTGGTTACGCCATCTCTCTTGGTGTCCCCCCACCACAAGGGGCAGCGGGATATCAGGACCCGTCCATGTTTCAATTCGATCCTGAAATTAAGCGCGAGTGTATCTGGGCCGGAGACGTCTACCGACCCAGTACATGTCTGATTGACCGCGCTGGGCCGGTGGTAAAAATTCGCTCGGGGCGCAAATGGGACGCATACAATGCCCACTTCAGTACCTCCGATAGCATTCTGAATGAAATCAGTGACCCGGTTGCTACACCTGAAATTTATGGTATTCGCCAAACCATTCGTAACTGGCGCTTTTATGATCTGTTCCGAACCGATACACACTCAGTGATTCGCACACCGCAAATTGGAACACGTACAACTGTTCTTGATCATGACGGCAACAACATGGTCGCGGCACTCAGAACCATTCATGAGATTGGCGACCGGCACGCACTCTACGCTGCTATCGAAGATGCTTTTCCAGGAGCGACCATCGGTTTTGAGGCCGACTCAGGTAACCGTTTTTTACTCCAGTTTTTACAAGAAGGTTTATTGCGACCACTTAATCAGGCCGAGCTTTCCGATGGAACCTTACGCTACTTGTTGTTAGTGGCCGCATTACTGACACCGCGCCCGCCGTCTCTACTGGTATTGAATGAACCAGAAACCAGTCTGCATCCCGATCTTTTACCTGCGCTGGGAAGGCTGATTATTCGTGCGGCTAAAGAAACCCAGGTTTGGGTTGTCTCCCATGCGCCCCGTCTCGTGGCCACACTGGAGGCTGAAGCCGCTTGCAACTCCATTGGCCTGAATAAGGACTTGGGAGAAACCCGTATTGTTGACCAGGGACTACTCGACGCTCCCCCCTGGTACTGGCCTGAATAAACCACTCTAGGTGGTCACCACTTCCAATATCAAAGAACTATACTGCCTCATTTATTCGCGCTAGGATCAACCTGCTTCAGGGCGGAAGTCTCCTGCGGTTGTCTGGCCTGCGCGATTTGCTAGGACATTACTTGACCGACAACAACCCTGAAAACCTGATGAGTCATTACTATACTCTCTTCTGTTTGGTTTCTGTTTTGGATGATTGGCATGTTGAGTTTTCTAACCCACGCGCGCTTAAAGTATAAATTCTGGTTACTCAATGTCGTGGTGGTGCTGGTGTTGTGCCTGCTCGTACTATACGCCATGTATCAAATAGCCTCTGTGTCGAATGCGCCATTTATGGAGGTGTTCTGGCAGTTTGCGCCTGGGTTTGCCGGTGTGGTTACGGTCCTGATGGTGCTGGAAATGGTGGGTTCACAGGTATTGATCAGCTTTATTGAGCGGCATGTTAACCAGCTCAAAAATACCATGGTGGCCGTGCAGCAGTCAGGTGATTTGCGGCAGCGGGCGGCGGTGGATTCGTCGGATGAAATCGGCGAGATGGCGCAGGCCTTTAATGCCATGCAGGATCGTACCGCCAGTGTTGTCGGCAGTATGCAGGCCGCTATCGAGCAGTTGTTGCGGGAAGTGGATGCGTTGGCAGGAGAGGCCGATGAGCGGCGTGACAGCCTGGCGGCTCAGCAACAGGGCATGGACCGGTCATCTCGCATCGTGCAAGACATGCTGCAAAGTTTTCAGGGAATAGCGGCCAGCGCTCGTGACGCTCACAGTCTCTCACAGCAGGCACGTGAAGCGGCCGTGAAAGGCAGTGAGCAGGTGGCTACCAGTACTGTATCGATCGAGAAGCTTGCCGACTGCGTTGCAACGGCGGTTGCGAATGTAAGCACGCTGGCCAGTCATAGTCAGGGTATTAGCCAAACCGTGGATGAGATTCGGGCGATTGCTGAACAGACTAACTTGCTGGCGTTAAATGCCGCGATTGAGGCAGCTCGTGCCGGTGAGCAGGGGCGGGGGTTTGCTGTGGTGGCCGACGAGGTTCGCAGCCTGGCGCAGCGGGTGCAGGATTCCACTAACCAGATTAACGACACTATGGTGCAACTACTGCAGGCCATGGAGTCTTCCCGCACGCAAATGATCCAAAGCTCAGAGCAGGTGAAGCAATGCGTGATCGAGGCCACGGCCGGGCAGCAGGCATTGGATGAGATTAATCAGACTGTTGCGCGCATTGCTGAGAGTAATCACGACATTGCCGAGACATCAGGTAAGCAGACTGCCTCCACCGATGAGGTATTGGCGAATATCAACGAGATATGTGTCACTACCCAGAGCATGGTTGAGCAACTGGTCGCTAGTGGTGAAATGAGTCACCGGCTAAAACAGTTGATCAATTCGCTGGAAACCACCGCTGCGCAGGTGCGAGTGCATTAGCTGATTAACACTGATCCTGGCAGCCTATTGCTGGGTGGTAGTTTGGGTGATGGCGTCGTCACATGTATTGGATGTGCTGCTTACTTGTCGAGAGTGACGGTTTCCACTCCCTTTTCGGTGCCCAGTAATAATACGTCGGCCGAGCGCGCTGCAAATAAACCGTTGGTTACCACCCCGACAATCTGGTTGATCTGTTGTTCGGTGGTTTTAGGGTCGGTAATGCGCATATTGTGTACGTCGATTATCACGTTGCCGTTGTCGGTGACCACGCCCTGGCGATAAACCGGGTCGCCACCCAGTTTTACCAGCTCGCGGCCCACATGGGAGCGGGCCATCGGGATGACTTCTACCGGTAATGGGAAAGCACCGAGCACATCTACCCATTTGCTGTCATCGGCAATACAGACAAACTCTTCGGCCACGGCGGCCACGATTTTTTCACGGGTAAGGGCTGCGCCACCACCTTTGATCAGCTCCAATGTGGGGTTGGTTTCGTCAGCGCCATCGACGTAAACCACCAAACTATCAATGCTGTTGAGGTCGTACACCGGTATCCCGTGTTTTTTCAGGCGCTCGGCAGAGGCCTCAGAACTGGCAACGGTACCGTCAAATTCGCTTTTGATCTCTGCCAGGTAGTCGATGAAGAAGTTTGCGGTAGAGCCGGTGCCCACCCCAACAATGCTGTTGTTTTCCAGTTTGGGGCGTATGTAGTCAACCGCAGCTTTGGCAACCGCCCGTTTCAGTTCGTCTTGTGACAGAGACATAAAGAATACTCGCAGAGAAAAAATAGGAATTATAAGGGTGGTTAGAGCCTGTGCAAGCAGTGAAGCTACCCGACAGCCAGATCTGAGCCTGGTTTGCACCTTGTGCGGGTGACTTGCGGCACCGCATCATTTACCATGCGCTCTTTCCATTCACTCCACATTGTTTAGAGCAGTACCCATGCCGCACACCTATATAAAACGGATTCTCGATGCACGCATCTATGATGTCGCTGTAGAAACGCCTCTCGATCAGGCGCGCCTGTTGTCTCGTCGTTTCGACAACAATATTTTACTCAAGCGTGAAGATTTGCAGCCGGTGTTCTCGTTTAAAATTCGTGGTGCGTATAACAAACTTCTGCAGCTCACAGAAGCAGAACGAGCGTTGGGGGTGATCGCCGCGTCGGCGGGTAACCACGCGCAAGGTTTGGCATTGAGTGCTCAACGCTTGGGGATGAAGGCTACCATCGTGATGCCGCGCACTACCCCGTCTATCAAAGTGGATGCTGTGCGCGGTCGTGGCGCCAAAGTGGTATTGCACGGTGACACTTACGACGAGGCGTCTGCCTACGCGAAAAAGCTGGTAGAAGAAAAGGGCATGATATACATCCATCCCTACGATGATCCCGATGTGATCGCGGGGCAGGGTACGGTGGCCATGGAGATTCTGCGCCAATATCCGGCCCATATTGATGCTGTGTTTATTCCCGTGGGTGGCGGTGGCCTGGCTGCAGGTATGGCCGCTTACATCAAATATGTACGGCCCGATATTAAAGTGATTGCCGTTGAGCCCGAAGACGCCGCCTGTTTGAAACTGGCCTTGGATAAAAACCGCAGGGCTACTTTACCCCAGGTGGGCATCTTTGCCGATGGTGTAGCCGTAGCGCAAATAGGTAAAGAAACGTTTCGTGTGTTGCGTAAGAGCGTAGATGGGGTGATTACTGCCACCAGTGATGAAATGTGTGCGGCCATCAAGGATATTTTTGAAGACACTCGTTCGATTGCCGAGCCCGCTGGTGCGCTGGCCCTGGCAGGGCTGAAGAAATACATCGAGCAAAATGGCTGTACCGGGCAAACACTGATTGCCGTCGACAGTGGGGCAAACACCAACTTTGATCGTTTGCGTTATATTTCTGAGCGTACCGAAATTGGCGAAAAACGCGAGGCTATTCTGGCAGTAACCTTGCCAGAAAAGCCCGGTACTTATAGGCAGTTTTTGCGCGATATTCAGCGGCGCAACATCACCGAGTTCAATTACCGTTATAGCAGTAAAGCCGAGGCCCATGTTTTTGTGGGTGTACAGGTATCTACCGACCCTAATGAGCGGGTAACCCTGGTCAGTGAGCTTAAGGATAAAGGCTACGCGGTAATCGATTTAACCGAAGATGAAATGGCAAAAATGCATATTCGTCATATGGTAGGAGGCCATGCACCGGCAGAGGTAGGCAATGAAGTGGTCTATCGGTTTGAGTTTCCCGAGCGCCCTGGGGCGTTGTTTAATTTCTTGAGCCAGTTGGCGGGCCGTTGGAATATTTCTATGTTCCACTATCGCAACCATGGTTCTGCCTATGGTCGGGTACTGGTGGGCATGCAAGTGCGGAAAGAAGAAAAAGCCGAAGTTAGTGCGTTTTTGGAAGGGCTCAATTACCGTTATTGGGACGAAACCCAGAACGAGGTTTATAAGCTCTTCCTTGGCTAATTTTTTCTCTGCGGGGCCAGTAGGTTGGTGCCCGCAGCCTTCGTTTTTCTTGTTAAAATTTCTGTAATGTTAGCAGCTACTTACTGTGCATGTGACGCAGGCCGCAAAATCAGTGTTTCCCTTCTTGCAGAGTGTTGGCGAAATTAGTAGATTTCGCTTTACGCGCTAAAAAAGCGACAAAATGCTGGCGTACAGCAAGTATATGCTGTATAACTTTTGCTCTCTTTAATAAGTCAATGCATTGAAGAGGATATTCTGTTTAAAAGGTTAATAACATGAAAAATGATTTACTCACCGTTGTTGTTATAGCCTTTTTTGTGGGGGTGCTTGCTAGTAGTTTGAGTGTCAGTGATGTATTTAATACTGACAAAGAGCCTCCTGCCGGTCTTCAGCAGGGGATTGCCACTCGCTAAATGGCATAATGACAAAATAAGACGCGGCGACAGGGAGTCGCCGTTTCATATTCTATCTTCCTTCTCTTCCCAATTCGCTCAATTTTCCAGGTTAGCTTGAGGTTGGCTACACCCAGCTACCGCTGAAAGCATTTCTGTACCAGGATGGCTGATTGTTCCCCAGAGCCTATGGGGTGGGGCTTTTACAGTCAATTACCCGTTTATCTGTGGCGATGGCATCCAAAGGTATGTCCCATGACTCCATAGGGATCTGTTCGACTTCTTGGCATTCGTGTGCCAGCCCGATGAGCCTGGGGCTGGTCGGTGCACTTTGCCTTGTCTTGAAGGCAAGGGTGCGATCGTAGAATCCGCCACCCATCCCCAGTCGTCCACCATGGCGATCAAATGCTACCAGAGGCATAAGAATCACGTTTAGGCTTTGGGCGTTGCGCATTTGTGATGGGGCTACATCGGGTTCTGGAATGCCAAAACGGTTCGGCTTCATTTTGCTGCCGAGTGTGAGTGGTGCAAACCAGAGTTTATTGATAAACGGGCGCAATACGGGCAGGTAGCATTGTTTGCCACGTTGCCTCAGTACTTTAATCAGGGGGGTTGGATCTATTTCGCCGTCGTTAGGGATATACAGGGCAATATCGTGACTGCGCAGTAAGGCGGAGTGGCGGAGTAATTGACGGGTCAGGTAATAGCTGGCGGTTCGCTGCTGTCTTACAGTGAGTTGCCTGCGGGCCCCGCGGGCAGCTCGACGCAGTTGCTTGCGTTGATCTACTTGTTGCATGGGAAGAATGCTCTGCCAAACAATAAAACCCAAGGTGTCGCTGTCGACGTGGCCTTGAACCGTAAAGTTCAAGGTGGAAGAAACTGTGGTGCTTTAGGCTTTCCGTCATGCGGACATGCACACCGTCACCAGCGAGTCGCTTCCGGGGTACAGATTATCGGCTCAGGGACATAGTCAACTGGCGATCACCCCAGGGGCCGCACAGTATAACGAAGCAAAAAAGCAGTGTCAGGTGCTTTCTGGAAATGAACTACCCCAGGCGGTTAACGGCGCTTTCTATTTTATCGGCAAGGCGAGACAGCTGTTCGTTATCGGCAGCGTTAGAAGGCTGAGTAGATGCCTGCAATAATTCGTGGGCAAGGTTTAACGCCGCCATCACCGCAATGCGCTCAAGGCCGATAACATTGCTGTTTTGCTTGATCGCACGCATCCTTGAATCTAGCAGCTGTGAAGCCTGGAGCAATTGCTCCCGCTCCTCTGCGCGGCAGGCAACTTGGTATTCCTTGCCTAAAATGTGAACCATAACGGTGGTTGTCACGACGGTCTCCCTGGCGTATTCAATCAGGATTCTGCTTCAAGGCTTTTCAAGCGATGAATCATTGACTCCACGCGAGTCTTGGCAAGCTCATTCTTCTCGATCAGGCGCGCTCTTTCCTGTAACCAGTTGGTTTCACGGGCTTTGAGTGCATCATTTTCGTGTTGGAGTTTTTCGCAAGCCGCAATCAGTAAGTCCAGCTGCTTTTCCAAGCGTTCCAGAATATTCTCTGCCATAGCCGTTGCGCATGTAGTTAATGATCGCTTAACTATATGGTGGACCTGCATATGGGTCAATCGTTGTTAAGGTTGTTTCTAGAAAATGTTGTCTAGGTCTCGAAAAGGCTTAGCATTTTTGGTCATTAGCATCTCAGTGGCTTGCTCCCGCAAGGTATCGGGTGATGATTCCCCGCAACTTCGTGTTAGCATGAGCCCCTTTCATAGGCCGAGATTAGAGTGAAGACCTTACAATGAGTTCAACCCAAGAGATTGATTTGCTGCAAGTATTACCGCCATTGTTAACCCAAGCAGGTGCGTTAAACGGCATTGCTGAGCTACAAGGCGTGTTGTGTGGTTATTTGAGTGGCGGTTTGCGATTTGCTGATCACGACTGGGTGAACTTGGCCAAAGAAGCGTTGGATCTGGCCGAAGACCCAGGGCATGACCTCAACGATGCGCTGGTAGCCTTGTATCACCAATCTTTAAAACAACTCATGCGTGATGATTTTGGTTTTGTGCTGCTGTTGCCGGCCGATGAAGCAGACCTTTCTCTACGCAGCGAGGCTCTGGGCGAGTGGTGCCAGGGGTTTTTGGTGGGCATTGGTCATACCGGGCTGGGGCAGCAAGACAGTCTCGACGAAGAGGTATTGGAAATGTTGTCGGATCTTGTGGCGATAAGTCAGATCGACATTTCTGAAATGTCGGAAGATCTGGAGTCAGATTATTTTGCCGTGGCAGAATACGTGCGTATGTCGGCTATTAAACTGTTTATGGAATTTAACAGCAAAGATGTAAAACCTGCTGTGCATTAGGTCATTTCTGGTTGTTATCACACTATGCGTATCTCAAAACAAGAGTTTGCCCGTCGCCGTCGTGATCTGATGGCGTTAATGGAGCCCAATAGTATTGCTATTGTGCCTGCCGCGCCTGAGCGCACCCGCAGCCGCGACACCGAGTACCCCTATCGCCAAGATAGCGACTTTTTTTATCTGAGTGGCTTTCCTGAGCCAGAAGCCGTGTTGGTGTTGTTGCCTGAGCGAGAGCATGCTGAGTACGTGTTGTTTTGTCGCGAGCGTAACCCGGAAAAAGAAATCTGGGACGGTTATCGTGCTGGTCCAGACGGCGCCTGTGAAACCTACGCTGCCGACGACGCGTTTCCTATCGATGATATTGACGATATTTTGCCTGGGCTGCTCGAAGGCCGTGAGCGGGTGTACTACGCCATGGGTAAAGATGGCGAATTTGACCGCGAGGTCATGGGCTGGGTAAATGCCATTCGGGCGAAAGTTCGTTCGGGCGCTACCCCACCGGGCGAATTTCTCGATCTCGACCATTTTTTACATGAGTTGCGTCTCTTCAAAAGTGCCGCAGAAATTCGGGTGATGCGTGAAGCTGCCGAGATTTCTGCGCGCGCACATTGTCGAGCGATGCAATACTGCCAGCCGGGTATGCATGAATACCAGCTGGAAGCCGAAATAAACTACGAGTTTGCTCGCAACGGTGCGCGACACCCAGCATACAACTCGATTGTGGGCAGTGGGCCCAACAGCTGTATTCTCCATTACATCGAAAACAGCGGCAAAATGCGCGCAAATGACTTGGTATTGATCGATGCCGGTTGTGAGTTGGAGGGGTATGCTGCGGATATTACGCGAACCTTTCCGGTAAGCGGTAAATTTTCGCCAGAGCAGAAAGCCATTTATGAGTTGGTATTAGCCGCGCAGGATGCGGCCATGGCCGTGATCAAGCCCGGCAATCACTGGAACGAGCCCCACGAGGCATCGGTGCAGGTAATTACCCAAGGGTTAGTCGATCTTGGTTTGTTGCAGGGCGATGTGGCTGAGCTGATTGAGGCAGGTGCCTATAAAGATTTCTATATGCACCGCATCGGCCATTGGCTCGGCATGGATGTGCATGATGTGGGTGACTACAAAGTGGCGGGTCAATGGCGTGTACTAGAACCCGGCATGGTGATGACGGTAGAGCCCGGTATATACGTGGCCAAAGACAACGAAAAAGTTGACGCCAAGTGGCGCGGCATTGGTGTACGTATTGAAGATGACGTACTGATCACCAAAGGCGGTTGTGACGTATTGACGAAAGACGTTCCCAAAACTGTCGAGGCTATTGAGCGACTAATGGCTGATACAGATCAGGGCAATGCATCACGGTAAATTGCACACTGTTGCCCCCTAGTGTTAATAAGCCCTAAGTTGAGAACCTCTAGTGCCTGCTGATTGTGTAAAACAGGAAACGGATATCGCTATTGTTGGCGGCGGCATGGTGGGCATTAGCCTAGCGTTGCTATTGGCCGCACAAAACCAAGCGTGGTCGATCACCTTGGTTGAGGCATTTCCGCTAGGCGAAGGGCAGCCGGTCTATCAGCCCAGCTTCGACGCCCGTTCTACTGCACTTGCCGCCGGCGCGGCTCCTTTGTTACAAGCGATGGGCGTGTGGCCACGCCTCAGCAAACATCTAACGCCTATTCGTAAGGTGCATGTTTCTGATAAAGGGCATTTTGGTGGTACGGAAATTAACGCCGAAGCTCATCGGCTTGATGCCGTTGGCTATGTGGTGGAGAACCGTTGGTTGGGGGCTGTATTGGCTGATGCACTGGTTAAGTGTCCGCAAATACGGGTGCTTGCGCCGGCTCAGGTATCGGCAATCGCCCCCATGCCTGGTGGCTACGCATTAACCGTTCAGCAGTCGAGCCAGTTTATAGAATTATTTGCCAGCTTGGCGATTGTTGCCGACGGCGAGGTATCGGCCATGCGCCAGCAATTGGGTATAGCGCACACTGTCCGCCAGTATGATCAGCGCGCCATTATTGCCAACGTAGCGCTTTCACAGCCCCATCAAGGGATTGCCTATGAGCGTTTCACCGCGACAGGCCCGATTGCATTGCTGCCAATGGGTGAATCCGACGGCGCACGACAGGCAGCTCTGGTATGGACTCATCCCAAAGCGCGTGCTGATCATTGGTTAGCATGCACTGATTCGGCGTTTTTGGCCGAGTTGCAGCGGTCGTTTGGCTTTCGTGCGGGACGTTTTGTCAAAGTGGGGCAGCGCCACTGTTATGAGTTGGCGCTCATACAGGCTCAGGAGCAGGTTCGCAGCCATTTGGCGGTTATGGGTAACGCGGCGCATTTTCTGCATCCTGTGGCAGGGCAAGGGTTTAACTTGTCTTTGCGGGATTGTGCCGTATTGGCCGAGACGCTAGGCGTCGGTGAACGTTGTGGGCGTGTGTTGGGCGATCTGGAGACCTTGCAGCAATATGCTGCCCGCCAGTTGGCTGATCAGCAGTTAACGGTGGGTTTTAGTGATCGCTTAGTGCGTGCGTTTTCCTCAGATGTGAAACCCCTGGCCGTGCTGCGCTCCATGGGGTTGCTGACCCTCGATGTGCTGCCTCCGGCTAAGCAGTGGCTGTCTGAGCAGACCATGGGCATGGCTGGCCATCTTGCTCGCACCGGCGAATACGGAGTCAATCAATCATGACCGATCAGTCTGCTGAATTTGATATTGTTGTAGTGGGTGCCGGTATGATTGGTGCGGCGCTCACGGCTGCGGTTGCTGCTCAATGTCCGGCGTTGGCGATTGCCTTGGTGGATGCTGGGCCTCAGCAGCCTGTGCTGACGATTGAGGCCGAGCAGCGATTTGACCCGCGAGTGGTGGCATTAACCCATGCGTCGCGTCAGTTCTTGCAAGCCAATGGCTGTTGGTCTCAGGTGCATGCTGAGCGTGTGTGCCATTACACCGACATGCAGGTATGGGATGCCGAGGGTACTGGCAGTATTCATTTCGATGCGTTTGCCGCCGGTCAAACCAGCTTGGGCTGCATTGTTGAAAATCGCAATATTGTGAATGCCTTGAACCAGCGGTTAGAAAACCTCTCTGGGGTGGTACGCTTTTATGACGCCAAGGTGTCGGCATTATCGGCTGTTGATGAGGGTGTGCGTACTCTAACGTTTACCGATGGGCGCAGTTTGTCGGCCCCGCTAATCGTGGCGGCTGATGGCGCCCATTCTACCTTGCGTCCCCTGTGTGATATGGACGTGCGCGAATGGGATTATGGCCACAGTGCGATTGTCACAACGGTTACTCATGAAACGCCTCACGACTATACGGCGTGGCAGCGTTTTTTAACCACAGGGCCCTTGGCTTTTCTTCCTCTTACCGCAGCAGCTTCGGCTCGTGCAGACGGTTATCAGTCGTCGATTGTCTGGTCTGCAAAGCACGAGTTGGCCGAAGCATTAATGGCAATGGATGAGGCGGCATTTAATCATGCGCTGTCAAACGCTTTTGAGCTGCGCTTGGGCAAAGTGACAGCGTCTGACCCCCGTTTTATGTTTCCGTTACGTCAGCGGCATTTAACCCGTTACTTTGCGGACAGCGTTGTGTTTATGGGGGATGCAGCCCATACCATTCACCCATTGGCGGGGCAGGGGGCTAATATAGGTTTGGGGGATGCCCTGGTGTTGGCAGAAGAGGTTGCACGGGCTGTGCAGCGGGATATCCCCTTGAATCACGCCTCGCTGTTGCGCCGTTACCAGCGGCGTCGGCAAGGCAACAATATGGCTGTCATGGGTGTCATGGAAGGGTTTAAGCAGCTGTTCGGCGCAGACGACATTGCGCTGAGATGGTTGCGTAATGCTGGCATGTCGGCTGTTGATCGAATGCCTCTTTTGAAACAGCGAATTGCCAGGCAGGCTATGGGGCTATAGGTGTTGTTATGTTTATATGGCTGAATAAAGCTTTTATTGTTTGTTTCGCGGTACTGGCTGCAGTGTGGGTAAGTCAGTTAAATACGCTTGCCGTGGCGATGGGGGTGGTAGCCATTGTGACTGCTATTGCGATGGCTTTTCGTCCTCGCTGGGCCTATTTTGTTGCGGCGGCATGGTGTTTTGGTATGTTGCGGTTTGCCATGGATAGAGAAAACCTGTTGCACGCTGTATTCGCTGACGGCATCAAACGCGGATTAATGCTGTTTTACTTTGCTGGTATTGTGGTGTCGCTGGTATTACATGAAAAAGTGGCGAAGAAACCGCAAAAGGATAGCGACAACGCGCCGCCGCCATAGTGCCTTGTTAAGGGGGCTGGTCTATGTTGCTGTTGCATCATTCTGCCTGCGAATCTCATTATATGGGCTCACATCATCCCGAAAGTCCGCAGCGACTACAGGCGGTGATGCAAGGGCTTAAATCGCAGTCGTGGGCTGACGCTGCCTTGACATGGCAGCTTGCACCCCTGATCAATCTCGAGAATCTCTACGCCGTTCACCCTGTTTCACATGTTGATTCGGTTGTTGCCTTATCGCCTGCGGAAGGTCTGGTATCTCTCGATGCAGATACCAGTATGAGCCCCGGCTCGCTCGAAGCCAGTCGCCGGGCTGCAGGTGCAGGTACGTGGGCTGTCGACCAGGTCATGCAAGGGCATCAGCAGCGAGCTTTCTGTGCGGTACGGCCGCCAGGGCATCATGCCGAGTCATCCATTTCTATGGGGTTTTGTATTTTCAATTCGGTTGCGGTTGCCGCCGAAAGAGCGCTGGCACAGGGCGCTGAGCGTGTCGCTATCCTGGATTTCGATGTGCACCATGGCAATGGCACCGTGGAGATCTTTCAAAACAGGCCTGAGGTGTTGGTCTGCTCCAGTTTTCAATACCCCTTTTATCCTGGCCGCTATGACCACGTCGAGGCTCCCAATATTTGTCTCACGCCGTTACCTGCTGGTACGGGTGGTGATGGGTTTCGCAGGCAGGTGGAGACCGATTGGCGTCGCGCTGTGAATGCCCACAAGCCAGACATTATTTTGGTGTCGGCCGGATTCGATGCCCATCGCGATGATCCGCTGGCAAGTCTCAACCTGCAAGAGGAAGACTTTTACTGGGTGACGCAGCTGATTTGCGAGCTTGCCAGTCGCCATGCTCAAGGCCGTGTTGTGTCAATGCTTGAGGGTGGTTATGACCTTTCGGCATTGTCACGAAGCGTCTTGAAGCATGTACTCGCGCTCACTGAGGCGTGAATATCAACTTAGACTGAAAAATTCATAAAACTTTCGTGCATTTTTGGTGGCGAACCGTAAAACCATGGGGTATGCTCAAATACTAATTAGTGCACAGGTTGATGGGGTTTTGTGCAGGTTGCCTGTAATTTGCCCTCTCTGTGTACTGGTTTGTTTCAAGGAAGTATCTTAACTGTGTATAAGTTTGCTATCGCACCATGATCAATATTGCGTCAAGCTCAGTCTGTAACCGCTCCGTGTTTTCTGCTACATGCCAGCAGGTGCTGGTTGCCGGTAACATCTCCATTCCAGTTGTTCTCTTGAAACAAAACCCTGTACCCCCTGAACTTGCATTGGCAGTTTACGCAGGGGCTAGGGCCTGTTAAACAGGCCCTAAGGTTTTGCAGGTGCAGTAAGGCCTGCTCAAACGGTTGGCGGCAATCGTTGCTGCCGGCTTTTCCATGCCGGTTTTACCGGTAGTTACATCAAGAGCAAGAGAGCGATATGTCTAATCAAGTAACAGGTACCGTGAAGTGGTTTAACGATGAAAAAGGCTTCGGCTTTATTCAACAGGAAGGTGGAAAGGATGTATTTGTGCACTTCAGCGCAATTCAAGGTACTGGCCGCCGCACACTCAAAGAAGGTCAGCAGGTGACGATGGAAGTCACCCAGGGGCAAAAAGGGCCTCAAGCCGAGAACGTTACCCCGCTCTAAGCACCTCAGGTCAGGCTGTTCTTCCAGGGAACAGCCTTCCTCTCAGACTTGCACGCTGATTGCCTGAGTCTGTGGGGCCCGTAGGGCGGCATACTGAATATGTATGCACTTCACTCACCCATGGCCATTAGCTTGCTGTGGCGTTTTTTCTTGTTCTCGTGTTTTACCTAGCGCATAGGCTAGTACAAAGTAACCCATCAGGCCTGAGGCAATCGATCCCATAATAATGCCCAGCCGTTCGTCGAATACGAAGTTGTTGCCGGTTTCTTCGAACGCGAGCGAGCCAATAAATAAACTCATGGTAAAACCAATACCCGCCAGTGCTGAAATGCCAAACAGGCTCAGCCAGCTCATGCCGTTGGGCAGTTTGGTTAGCTTACATTGAATGGCCAGCCAGCAAAGGCCGAAAATACCCAGTGGTTTGCCAACAAATAAACCCGCTGCAATGCCCAGTGGTACACCATGCACAACCTGTGCGAAGGTCAGTCCGGTCAGGGTCAGGCCCGCATTGGCAAACGCAAAAATAGGCAGTACAAAGTAGGCAACCACTGAATGCAGGTCATGTTCGATGCTTTTCAGCGGCGACAATCCTGGGTGCTTTTCAGACTTTATCGGTATAAACATGGCTACTAGAACGCCCGCTAGCGTGGCGTGAACCCCTGACTTCAGCATGGCTACCCAAATAACAATTCCGACCAGGAGATAGGGGCTTTTCGCCATTACGTCTTTGCGATTAAGCAGGTACAGCACCGGGATGCAGGCCACTACGACAATCAGTGCAGTTACCGAGATTTTAGACGTGTAAAACAAGGCAATAATGATGATGGCACCGATGTCGTCGAAAATGGCCAGTGAGGTGAGGAAGACTTTAAAGCTACTGGGCACCTTCGAGCCCAACAGCATCAATACTCCCAGGGCAAAGGCTATATCGGTGGCGGCTGGAATGGCCCAACCATTGGAAGCCTGGGGATCGCCTACGTTAAAGGCCAGGTAAATGATAGCGGGAATTGCCATGCCGCCAATGGCGCCGACACCCGGAAGAATAATGTTACGACGGTCTGCCAGTTCGCCTTCGAGCATCTCTCGCTTGAGCTCTAGTCCAACCAGAAAGAAGAAAACGGCCATTAAACCATCGTTAATCCACAGCAGCAGGGGTTTGGCAATCTGCAAGGCCCCGATTCGAACTTCAACTGGTGTGGAGAGTAATAATTCGTAATAGGCGACCAGGCCAGTATTGGCAAAAACAATGGCAACCAGTGCGGCCATCATCAGCAGGATACCGCCAGATGACTCCATCTTAAGAAAGGTTGTAATAAACGATTCGTCTTGATGTTGGTGGTGCATAAAATCCCTCGGTAACTCTAAAACTCCCGGTAACTGTACGGCTTACAGCGGGCTTGAAGTTGGTTGCGTCCTCTGTGGTGCGTTTGATTTTTTTATGGGCGCGCCCAAAAAGATTGTATCGTGTTTTTCTTTCAGTTACCTGATTTACCGTAGTCGGTCGCAAAAGTAGCGCAGGGCGCGGCCAGCCCTTATAATTGCGCCTTTTCGCCCTGCCATCTACTCGGTTAGGGGGGTACTGGAGAATATGATGAGTCAGCGAACAGCACAGGTAAACCGGGATACACTGGAAACACAGATCAGTGTAGCGGTTAATCTGGATGGCACCGGTAAGGCCGCTTTTGATACCGGCGTACCGTTTCTGGAACACATGATGGACCAGATTGCCCGCCATGGCTTGATTGACCTGGATATTGTTTGCAAAGGCGATACGCATATCGACGACCATCACTCGGTAGAAGACATTGGTATCACGCTGGGGCAGGCTATTAATCAGGCCGTTGGTGATAAAAAGGGGATTCGTCGTTATGGCCATGCGTATGTTCCCCTTGACGAAGCCCTGTCTCGGGTTGTTATCGACTTTTCCGGGCGCCCAGGCCTGATAATGAAGGTGCCATTTACCCAGAAACGGGTGGGGGCATTCGATACCGAGCTGTTTTCAGAATTTTTCCATGGTTTTGTTAATCATGCCAATGTGACTCTGCATATCGACTGTTTGCGAGGCGACAATGCGCACCATCAGATCGAAACCGTGTTCAAGGCGTTTGGCCGGGCGTTACGTATGGCGCTTGAGCTGGATCCGCGAATGGCAGGCGTTATGCCATCCACGAAAGGTTCGTTGTAACCGCCCCGATTTTATCTACGTATGCCTGCTTGTGTGGGCGCAAAGGTTATTCAATGAGTAAACAACAGCTTGCGATTATCGATTACGGTATGGGCAATCTGCATTCCGTTGCCAGCGCAGTCGGCAAAGTGGCGCCTGATCTTGATGTGATCGTGACCTCAGACAGTGAACAGGTTCGTGCCGCAGATCGTGTAATCTTTCCCGGTGTGGGCGCTATTCGCGATTGCATGGGCGAAATACGTCGACTGGGGTTCGATACACTGATTCAGCAGGAAATTCACTCGGGTAAGCCGGTATTGGCTATTTGTGTTGGTATGCAGGCGCTGATGGATTTCAGCGAAGAAAACAACGGTATTGATTGCTTAGGCATACTGCCTGGAAGCGTCAATTTTTTTGGCCGCAATCTGCATGACGAAAACGGTGAGCACTTAAAAGTGCCGCACATGGGCTGGAATCAGGTGAAGCAAACCATTGATCACCCTGTGTGGCAGCATATCGACGACATGAGCCGCTTTTATTTTGTGCACAGTTATTTTGTTGTGGCAAATAACGCCGCGCAGGTGGCTGGGCAGTGCCACTATTCGCAAACATTCTGTACTGCACTGAGCGACAACAACCTGTTTGCCGTGCAATTTCACCCGGAAAAAAGTCACCACGCTGGTTTGCAACTGCTGCAAAACTTTGTGAACTGGAATGGCAAACCCTAGCGTTGCAGTGCGGCTAGGGCAATTAGGTATTAAAGGTTAGTTTTATGTTGATTATTCCAGCGATAGATTTGAAAGACGGGCAGTGTGTGCGTTTGCGCCAGGGTCTGATGGATGACTCTACCGTGTTTAGTGACGACCCCGTTGCCATGGCACGGCAATGGGTTGAGAAAGGCGCGCGCCGCCTGCATTTGGTCGACCTTAACGGTGCTTTCGATGGCAAGCCGGTCAATGGCAGTATCGTTACTGCCATTGCCAAGGCTTTTCCCGAGCTACCCATCCAGATTGGCGGGGGTATCCGCAGCGCTGAAACCATAGAGTATTACCTTGATGCGGGTGTGAATTATGTGATTATTGGCACTAAGGCGGTGAAGGAGCCTCAGTTTGTTACTGATATGTGCAAACAGTTTCCTGGTCACATTATTGTGGGGCTTGATGCGAAAAATGGTTTGGTGGCCACTGACGGCTGGGCAGAGGTGTCTGACGTGAAAGCGACGGATCTGGCCAAGCGGTTTGAGGTAGATGGTGTTGATGCCATTGTGTACACCGATATTGCCCGTGATGGCATGATGCAAGGGGTTAACGTTGAGGCTACGCTGGCGATGGCGCAAGCGTCATCGATACCGGTGATTGCTTCCGGCGGGATTACCAATATGGATGATATTCGCGCTTTGAAAGCCGTTGCTGGTCAAGGTATTTGCGGGGCGATTACGGGTCGCGCCATTTACGAAGGCACTCTGGATGTTCAAGAAGCACAACGTTATTGCGATGCAGGTTAATTTCAGCGGGTAAACTGGGTAGATCATATGGCTCTGGCAAAAAGAATTATTCCGTGCCTCGACGTTGATGCCGGGCGGGTTGTGAAAGGTGTGCAGTTTGTCGATATCCGCGATGCCGGCGATCCGGTAGAGGTGGCCAAGCGCTACAATGAGCAGGGTGCAGACGAAATTACCTTTTTGGATATCACCGCCAGTCACGAAGGGCGGGAAACAACGGTTCACACCGTAGAGAAAATTGCCAGTGAAGTGTTTATTCCGCTCACAGTAGGGGGCGGCATTCGTACGCTGGAAGATATTCGCAGAATGCTCAATGCCGGTGCTGATAAAGTCAGCATCAATTCGGCTGCTGTGCACAGGCCCGAGTTTGTGCGTGAAGCCTCTGAGCGGTTTGGCGCCCAGTGTATTGTTGTGGCGATTGACGCGAAAAAGGTTAGTGCTGAGGGCGAACCACCGCGCTGGGAGATCTTTACCCATGGTGGACGTAAACCCACCGGTATTGATGCAGTCGCTTGGGCCAAACGCATGGCTGACTATGGGGCGGGTGAAATTCTGCTAACCAGCATGGATCGTGACGGTACCAAAAACGGCTTTGACCTTGGAGTGACTCGGGCAATCAGTGATGCCGTGGATATTCCCGTGATTGCCTCAGGCGGAGTAGGTAGCTTGCAGCATCTGGTTGATGGTGTAAAAGAAGGAAAGGCCGATGCGGTACTGGCGGCGAGTATCTTCCACTTTGGGCAGCACACCGTACCAGAAGCCAAGGCCTTTATGCAGGCCCAGGGAATTGAAATGCGCCTTTAAATAAGGCAACCGGTCATGTTGCCTCAAGCAGAGAGTACGTTAGGCGTAGCCGGCACACTGATACAGTGTTTGCAGGGCTTTGGGGTTGGCGCTGGATACAAAATCAATAAACTCCACTACGCCATTACTGGCATCCTGGCGGCTGTCAAAAGGGCCAATATTCACACCCTCGCGTGTGCGATAGTACCAGTAAGAGTCTTTTTGAAAAACTCGATCCGCGCGGTTCGGTGTTTCGCCCCGTTCACCAAAACGGTTCATTGACATACGATTTCTCCGTTCACGTTTATCTTCTAACTGTATCCTTTTTGAACGATTAAGCAAGGTGAAATGTCAGTTTGATGGTTCGTTCGTCGGGGAAAATCGCATCCATGTCATCAGTTGTTGGATTTTAACTCCTTTTTATCGCTGTCGCGGTGATCGGCAAGGCGCAGCAGGTGTTGTTCTGGATCTGCGGTTACTACAGCTGAGGCTGGCACCAGCTGAACCTGACTATCACTTATTAGCTCTGGCAGCAGTTTTTCCAGGACATCCAGTGTTTCGTTGTAAGGGTGCCCGATGGCGATGGCGTAGCCTTTTTTCTCGGCAATGCGTATGGCTTTGCGCAGTTGTTTGGCAATAGCTTCTGGAGAGCGCTGATTGTCGAGAAAGATATCGCGTTTGGCACTGCGTAAGGCATTTTCCTGGGCGGTTTCATAGGCAAGACTGTCAGCGGTGGTGCGGCTGTCGACAAAGTACAGGGAGCGAGTTTTCAGGGCTTCCATTAGCCACAACATAGGTTCACTCTGCTGGGTGAGCCGACTTCCCATGTGGTTGTTAACACCTTTGACGGCGGGGATTGAGTCTAAATCGGCGTAAAGGGTGCGTATAAAGTCGGCCTGACTCATATGTTCGTCGAGGCCTCCCGTATCCAGCTTACGCCCGCCCAGGGTACTCATGGGGGTATGCAGCATGATTTCTTTGCCTTCGTTGGCAGCCGCTTTTGCTAGTTCAGGCCCGTGGGGGCTGAATGGCAGCACCGCCAGGGTGATGTTGGCCGGCAGTTGGGTGACGCGTAAGCCGTTTTCATGGTTGTAGCCTATATCGTCGATAATAATGGCCAGCCTTGACACGGCGGCGCTTGGCGGGGGTTGATGAACTTGCTGTTGCTCTGCGGGCGGTTCGACCACGAGGGTCGGGGTATCCGTATCAACCTCTTCACTGGCGGGAGTAATCACGGGGGGCGTTGTTGCAGGGGCTTCAGCGTGCTTTTCGTCGCAGCCGATGAGACTGGTCAATAGTGATGTACTGCAGGCGAGTGCCAGTAGGTAGCTGATTATGCTGTGGCGATGTTTATGCATCCGGTGTGAGATCTTGTTGGCCGGTAGGTGGTTGAAGCGATGATGGCAGCCGTTTACCGCCATCTGCCCCGCTCGAAGGGGCTCGATGGCTGTAAACGGCAGCCGAGCGATCATTCTTGTTCGGCAATGGTCGGTTTGGGTTGACCAAAAAGGTGTAGCGCTTTGAGCAGATTCAGGGCTTCAAACACTTGATTATCGTCTTCAAACAGTTGTGTCGAGACCGACTGCGCGCGTTGTTTGGCATTTTTCTCTTCACCTCCGGTGGCGTTGTCCAAATGCCCTTCAAGATCTGCTTCGGTAACGCCGGCACGACGTTTTACGGCGGTAACCTTGGCTCGTTCCACTACAATATCCGGGCTAATACCCTGTGCCTGAATGGAGCGGCCGTTGGGTGTAAAGTAGAGTGCTGTGGTTAGTTTTATGGCGCGGTCTTCGCTGATCGGAATTACGGTTTGTACCGATCCTTTGCCGAAACTATCGGTACCCACTACCACCGCGCGGTGTTGGTCTTGTAGCGCACCGGCAACAATTTCCGAGGCAGATGCAGAACCATCATTAATCAGCACTACCATGGGGAGGCCATCAAGCTCGTCACCTTTAGTTGCACTGTAGCGTACATCCGCGTCTTTGATACGGCCTTCCGTGTAGACTACAAGACCACCATCGAGGAATGTATCGGCAACTTCGACGGATGCCTGTAAAACGCCGCCGGGGTTGTTGCGCAGATCCAGAATCAGGCCTTTGAGTGGGCCCTTGGCTTTAAGCTTTTTAACGGCGTCGCGCACATCGCCACCGGTGCCAAGCTGAAACTGGGCAATACGGATATAGCCATAGCCAGGCTCGACCATGTCGGAACGTACGCTTTTGACTTTGATAGTGTCTCGTTCCAGGGTAAGTTCAAAGGGCTGTTCTTGCCCTTCTCGCACGATGGTCAATACAATTTTGCTGCCTTTGGGGCCGCGCATCAGTTCGACGGCTTCGTTAAGGGTAAGTCCTTTGATAGGGGTGTCGTCCAATTTGATAATAAGGTCGCCCGCTTCAACGCCAGCCCTGGATGCGGGTGTATCGTCAATCGGTGAGATGACTTTAACGAAGCCATTTTCCATACCCACTTCAATGCCTAGGCCACCGAATTCACCGGTGGTGTTCATCTGTAAATCGTCAAATGATGTCTCATCCAGGTAGGCAGAGTGAGGGTCAAGTTCCGACAGCATGCCTTTGATGGCGTAGCGCAGTAGGTCGCGATCACTGATTTCTTCAACGTAAGTTTGCTTAATATGGTCGAACACCTTAGTGAAAATACGCAACTCGTCGAGCGGTAGTTGGCCTTGCGCTACTGCTTCGGCCTCTGGCTCAATTTTGTCAACACTGATTGTCTTGTCGGTGCCTTCGGCATGACTAAGGCTGTTGAATGACAGAAATGCGAAGAGGGCAAATGGCGAAAGGTAGCGCTTAGGTCTTAACATGCAGTTGGTCCGTTTATGAGTGCTTGCTCGGTTACCGTAGTGTGGCGTTGCGGGAATCTCTGAAAACTATCTGCGTTGCGATTGATGCGTTAAAAATTAGCTCAAATCGGTCGTTTATCACTCGTAAACTCCCTCTTTTCGCCAATTTTTGCCTTGCACTCGCTACCTCGACTACGTTTTTCAGAGGCTCCCTAGACTACACCAGTCAAAAAAAAATCGCAGTGATTTGTGCATTATGCACGGGCCGACGTCTTAACGTGACCCTGGCACCACCGTGCCGGGTTTATGGGTTTGCCTTGATGGCGTATTTCAAAATATAACCCGGCTTCACTCAGGCCGCCGCTATTGCCTACTCGGGCGACGGTATCGCCTGCGTTAACCCATTCGCCGGTATCTTTCAGTAACGTCTGATTGTGGGCATAAAGGCTCATATAACCGTTACCGTGATCAATAATCAACAGCATGCCATGACCACGTAGGTAATCGGAAAAAACCACGTGGCCTCCATGAATGGCTTTGACGGGTGTGCCCTCTTTGCTGGTAATAAATACGCCGTCCCAGTTTAGGCCACCATTGCGACGACTGCCAAAGGAGGCGGTTAGTTTGCCATAAGTGGGCCACGATAGTTTGCCCTGGCGTTTCCTAAAGGGTGTGCTGTCTCCTGGCGGTGCAAGGTTGGCGAGAAAGTCCGACATTTCATCCAGCAATTTTTGCAATTGCTCGCGGTCTTTTTTCAGACTTGCCAGCGAATTTTCTTTTTGCGATATATCTTTATTGAGCTTGACCAGTGTTTGTTTGCGTTGCGCTTGGCTCTGGGTTAAAGCCCGTTGTTGCTTGACGAGGTTTTGTTGGCTCTGTTCAAGTTGGTTTTTACTGGTAATGATTTGCGGCTCGACTTCTGCCAGTCGATTCAGTGTTTGCAGGTAGCTTTTTATGTGTTTGCTGTGGGCTTGAATAAAGTAGTCGTAATAGCGCAGTGTGCGCGAAACGTCTGTGGGATTACTTTGGTTTAACAGCAGTTTGATTTCGCTTTGCTGGCCCAGTTGATAGGCAGCCTTAATGTAACGCCCAGCCTGCTGTTGCTGGGCGTTACGTTTTTGCTCCAGTGCGGCGCGTTCAGTTTGAAGCGCCGCTAGTCGCTTTTTTTCCTTGGCCAGCGCCTCTTGTATCTCTGCAATTTTCTTGTTCAGGTCACTGATTTTGGTTTCAGAGCCCTGTAACTCTTTTTCCAGTTCAGATCGAGTGCCTTTCACACTTTCCAGCTCGCGGGTAATCTGGCTAATCGTCGCCTTTAGTTTGTTAAGGCGCGCCTGATACTCTGCTTCGGTTTCGGCGGCGTGCACTGATGCGGTAACGCCTGCGAGCATCACCAGCAGACCACAGCCGCGAAACAGGTAAGACAATATGAGTTTACGCACAGCGACTCCCATTGTGTGATTGAGCCGGGCGCAGGCCCGGCATTGTTAATCAGGTCTTAACCACCAGGTTGCGGCCGGTCATTTCTGCCGGTTGCGGTAGGTCCATTAACGCCAGCATGGTGGGGGCTACATCAGCCAGGCTGCCATTGTCGCTGAGGCTGATAGTACGATCACCAACATAAATTAGCGGTACTGGCAGAGTGGTATGCTGGGTGTGAGCCTGATTGGACTGGTCATCAAACATGATTTCCACATTGCCGTGGTCTGCCGTGACCAGTGCTTCGCCGCCAACCTCTTTTAGCGCCGCAAACACCTTGCCCAGGCATTCGTCTACCACCTCAACGGCTTTTACCGATGCGTCGAAAATACCGGTGTGGCCAACCTGATCGCAGTTGGCATAGTTGCAGATAATGGCATCGTACTTGTTGCTTTTAATGGCTTCGACCAGTTTATCGGTGACTTCATACGCGCTCATTTCTGGTTTTAGGTCGTAGGTGGCCACTTTAGGCGAGGGTACCAGAATGCGGTCTTCACCTTCGTAAAGGTCTTCCTGCCCGCCGCTGAAAAAGAACGTGACGTGGGCATATTTTTCGGTTTCTGCAATGCGCAGCTGGTGCTTGTGCTGCTTTGCCAGATAGTCGCCGAATGAGTTGACCAGTGACTCTGGTGGGAACGCGCACGGGGTGTTGATATCGGCAGCGTATTCCGTTGTCATCACAAAGTCAGCGAGTGCGGGTACGCGATTGCGGACGAATCCGTCGAAGTCGCTGTTTACAAATGCGCGGGTAATCTGGCGTGCACGGTCAGGGCGGAAATTCATGAAAATGACACTGTCGCCATCATTGATTTGCGTCGGATTGCCCTGTGCATCGACGATAGCCGTGGGTTTTACAAATTCATCGTTTTCGTTGCGTTCGTAAGCGGCCTCTAGTGCGGCGACTGCAGAGTTCGCCTGGTATTCGGCAGTGCCGTCAACCATCAGGTCGTAGGCTGCCTGAACCCGGTCCCAGCGCTGGTCTCGGTCCAGTGCATAAAACCGCCCACAGACGCTGGCAATCTGGCCAGCCCCCACCGCTTTGATGGCGGCTTCGGCTTTTTCCAGGGAGGCTTTGGCGCTGCGTGGCGGGGTGTCTCGGCCATCCAGCATGGCGTGGAGATACAGTTTTTTGGCGTCACGGTCTGCGGCCATTTTGACCATAGCGAGCATGTGGTCTTCATGGCTATGCACGCCGCCGGGAGACAGCAGGCCAAGTATATGTACGGCTTTGTTGGCCTTAACTGCCTTATCAATAGCGTTTATGTACACCGGGTTGGTGAAAAAGTCGCCGTCGCTGATGGCTTTATTGATGCGAGTGAAATTTTGGTAAACCACGCGGCCCGCGCCCAATGTCATATGGCCAACTTCAGAGTTGCCCATTTGCCCTTCCGGTAGCCCCACGCTCATACCCGATGTATGTATCAGTGTTTTTGGCTGGTTGGCCCAAATGTTGTCCCAAACGGGTTTGTTTGCTGCGTGTACAGCGTTGTGCTCGGGGTTATCGCTGTATCCGTAACCGTCGAGAACTAACAACAGCAACGGTTTTTTCACTTCACTCATGAAACCTACCTGCTAAAAATATCAAAATTAAGCCGAAATTTTAGCGTTAAAGGGGGCAAAATACTATGAGGGCTTAAGCGTGTCGGGGTTTCGTGTATACTCCTGCGCTTTCCCTAGGGCTTGTTGGAGAGGATTAACCGCGTGGCAGATTTTCTGACCTTTGTGAGTGAGCAATGGCTGTTGGTGTCGCTGTTGCTGGTGTTGCTTTACACCTTTATGTACACCGAGAAGCAAAAAGGCGGTAAAACGGTGTCGATACACGAGGCAACGCGCATGATTAACGCGGGTAACGCTGTGTTTGTGGATGTGCGAGAAAAATCGGATTACTCTGCCGGACATATTGTGGATGCCTTACACCTGCCGTTTAACCAGGCTAAAGATAAGCATTCGCAGCTGTCTGGTGTGAAAGACAAAACTCTGATTCTGGTCGACAAAATGGGGCAGCATGCCGGCTCTGTTGGCCGCGAGTTACGTACTCACGGGTACAATGTGGTGCGTCTTGACGGCGGTATGGCCGAGTGGACCGGGCAAAACCTGCCAGTGATTCGGTAGTTTGAGCAGGGTTTGCGGTATGGCTGAGCATATTATATACACCACCCGTTACTGTCCTTACTGTATTCGTGCCAAGCAACTGCTCGATAGTAAAGGTGTTTCATATCGAGAGATTGCCGTTGATAATGACTATGAGTTGCGCCAGAAAATGATGCACGACAGTGGTCAGCGAACCGTGCCTCAGATTTGGCTCAATGGACGGCATGTCGGCGGTTGCAGCGAGTTGTACCAGTTGGAGCAGTCCGGTCAGCTAAACGAACTTTTGGGGTAGGGTCATTAAAGTAGTGTTAACCGGCCCTGGTCTCTTGAATTTGAACCTTGAGGCCCCATAACAGGATGACTGGCGTGTAACATTGGCCATCTGGCTAACGCCTAGCACAGAAGACAAACCTGCGCGCCGTCAGTACATTGAAATAATTATTGGAATAAGAGTAGAAGGCAAAGTTATGGCTGAAGAAAACAATGCGGCGGCAGCAGCCGGAGAGCAAGAAAACGTTCAACAGGTTTTTCAGAACCAGAGAGTGTACCTGAAAGATTTATCCTACGAAGCGCCTATGGGTGCAGAAGCGTTTCGACGTGAGTGGAAACCGCAGGTTAATCAAGAGCTGAACACCAAAACTAACAAAGTGGCAGATGACGTTTACGAAGTGGTTTTAGGTATTACGGTAACCGTAAAGCTGGAAGACCAAGTTGCGTTTTTGGTAGAAGTTCAACAAGCAGGCTTGTTCACTATTAAAGGCTTGGAAAATCAGCAGTTGGCACATGTGATGAATACCCTGTGCCCACAAATTCTTTTCCCTTACGCGCGTGAAGCCATTGATAACGCTGTGGTTAAAGGTAGCTTCCCTGCCTTGATGTTGCCACCCGTCAATTTCGATGCGCTGTTCGCTCAGGCTGTTGCGCAAGCTAAATCCAAAGCGGAGCAAGAAGGTCAGGCAGAGGGCACGATTAATTAATTTGTCGGCTGATTTAAAAAGGCCTCCCAGCGTTTGCTACGGAGGCTTTTTTTATGCCCAGGTGGAGGCTTAGGTGGTTGCTGTTTTCTTGTGCCTGGTGGTTTTTTTACTTTTCTTTTTCGATTGCAGCATGGGTTTCAAAAAGTGCCCTGTATGTGATTTTGGATTATTGGCGACCTCTTCCGGCGTGCCGGTGGCAATAATTTCACCGCCACCACTTCCTCCTTCCGGTCCCAAGTCAACCAGCCAGTCTGCGGTTTTGATAACGTCGAGATTGTGCTCAATCACTACGACTGTGTTGCCATGATCTCGGAGCCGGTGGAGTACATCGAGCAACTGCTGAATATCGTGGAAGTGCAGGCCAGTGGTGGGCTCGTCGAGAATATACAGGGTTTGCCCTGTGTCTCGCTTCGACAATTCTTTTGACAGTTTCACCCGTTGCGCCTCACCGCCGGAGAGGGTCGTACCTGATTGCCCCAGGCGAATGTAGGACAGTCCCACATCCATCAACGTTTGCAGTTTTTTGGCAATGGAAGGCACCGGGTCGAAGAAATCACGAGCTTCTTCTACCGTCATTGCCAACACTTCGTGGATATTTTTGCCTTTGTATTTAACTTCCAGGGTTTCGCGGTTGTAGCGCATGCCTTTGCAGATGTCGCAGGGTACGTACACATCGGGCAAAAAGTGCATTTCAACCCGCACCACACCATCGCCCTGGCAGGCTTCGCAGCGGCCACCTTTGACGTTAAAACTGAATCGCCCGGCTTTGTAGCCACGAGACCTGGCTTCCTGCGTGCCAGCAAAAAGATCTCGTACCGGTGTGAAAATGCCGGTGTAGGTGGCTGGGTTGGAGCGAGGTGTGCGGCCAATAGGGCTTTGGTCGATATCGACACATTTGTCGAAATGATCCAGCCCTTTGACGGCTTTATGCTGTGCCGCCTTCAAGGTGGTGGCGCCGTTGAGAGCGGTTGCCGCTAATGGGTGCAGGGTGGCGTTGATCAGTGTCGACTTGCCTGAGCCCGAGACCCCGGTAATACAAGTCATTAGACCTACGGGTAGGGTGAGGTCTACATTTTTCAGATTGTTGCCACTGGCACCCATGATTTGTAGTATTTTCTTTTCGTCGTACGGGGTGCGCTGGCTTGGAATAGTGATTTCCCTGACACCGGAGAGGTACTGCCCTGTAATGGAGTTTTTGTTTTTCATTACCTGGGCTGGGGTACCTTGGGCGATGATTTCACCACCATGTACCCCTGCGCCGGGGCCTATATCGATCACATGATCGGCCATGCGGATGGCGTCTTCGTCATGCTCGACCACAATCACCGTGTTACCCAGGTCGCGTAGATGCAACAGTGTGCGTAGCAGCCGGTCGTTGTCGCGCTGGTGCAGGCCAATCGAGGGCTCATCAAGAATATACATAACGCCGACAAGGCCGGCACCTATTTGGCTGGCGAGGCGAATTCGTTGTGCTTCGCCCCCAGACAGGGTTTCTGCACTGCGGTTGAGCGTCAGGTAATTGAGGCCCACGTCCACCAGAAAACTGAAACGTTCGCGCAATTCTTTAAGAATTTTGTCAGCGATACTGCGTTTGGCGCCGGTAAATTTCAGCTTGTTGAAGTACGCCAATGCCTCGCCCACAGGCATGGAGGTGATTTCTGGCAGTGTGCGGTTATCGACAAATACGTTGCGTGCATCTTTGCGCAGCCGAGTGCCGCCGCAGTCGGGGCAGGCTTGTGATGACAGGTATTTCGCGAGTTCTTCGCGCACTGACATGGAGTCGGTATCGCGGTAGCGACGTTCCATGTTGGGCAGTACGCCTTCAAAGGTGTGGCGGCGTTTGTGAATGTCACCACGATCGTTGACGTAGCTGAAATCAATCTCCTGCGAGCCTGAGCCCTGCAGAATGATTTGTCGTTGCTTGGCGGTGAGCTTTTGCCATGGGGTATCGATATCGAAGCCAAATTGGTCGGCGAGCGATGTGAGCATATGAAAATAATAAACGTTGCGTTTGTCCCACCCGCGTATCGCGCCTTCTGCCAGTGAGGCATCTTTGTATTGCACGACTTTGTCTTCGTCGAAGTACTGCTTTACGCCCAGTCCATCACAGCCAGAGCAAGCGCCGGCAGGGTTATTGAACGAAAACAGTCGAGGCTCGAGGAGCGTCAGTGAGTAATCACAGATAGGGCAGGCATGTTTGGACGAAAAAAGGTGGTCGTTTTTGTCCCCGTCCATGTAGCTGATGGACGCCGTACCATCGGTGAGCTGCAAGGCGGTTTCAAATGATTCTGCCAGGCGCTGTTGTAAGTCGGCTCTTACCTTGAAGCGGTCTACCACTACTTCGATGGTGTGCTTCTTTTTCTTGTCCAGCGTTGGTGCGTCGTCCAGGTCAACGACAATGCCGTCGATTTTGGCACGTACAAAACCCTCACGGCGCAATTGTTCCAGTGTGTGTAAGTGCTCGCCTTTGCGATCCCGAACGAGTGGGGCCAAGAGCATCAATTTGGTATTTTCTGGCAGAGCCAGTACATGATCTACCATTTCCGATACTGTTTGTGCGGCCAGCGGTACACCGTGTTCCGGGCAGCGGGGTTCGCCCACCCGCGCATAGAGAAGGCGCAGGTAGTCGTAGATTTCGGTAATGGTGCCCACGGTAGAGCGTGGGTTATGCGAGGTAGACTTCTGCTCGATGGAGATCGCGGGGCTTAAGCCCTCAACATGGTCGACATCGGGTTTATCCATCATCGACAGAAACTGTCGAGCATAAGTCGACAGTGATTCCACGTAGCGGCGTTGGCCTTCTGCATAGAGTGTGTCGAACGCCAGTGATGACTTACCACTACCAGAAAGCCCCGTAATCACAATAAGCTTGTCTCGGGGGATATCGATATCGATGTTTTTTAGATTATGTGTTCGCGCGCCACGAACAAGAATGGTATCCACTGCAAAACCTCGTCGAAAATGTAAGCGACGGATTATACGTAAAATTTACCCAAGTCGCTTACATTAGATGGAGTGGATGTGGCGTAGATAACTGCCGATGTGGTTAGTCAGCAATATAGCTACGTGCCCAGTTACTGGCTTCCAGCCGATTACGCACGTTAAGCTTTTTGTAAATGTTGTACAAATGGCTTTTGATCGTATGTTCGCTTACGGCCAGCTTTTCGGCTATTTGCTGATTGGTGGCACCATCACGCAGACAGCTGAGAATTTGAAACTCGCGGCGGGTCAGGTCGGCGGTAATTCTTGAGGTAACCGGCTTGCGATGGCGTTCAAGGTAGCTTTCCAGCAGTCGGCGTGGCAGCCAGTATCCGTTATCGAGTAATTGGCGCAGTCCACTAATAAGCTGCTTCTCGTCCGCATCCACGTAAAAGATACCTTTTACCGCCGGCCATTCTAGTAGCCTCTCGTGCCTGCCTTCGTGCTGCGCATTCATTAGGGCTGCAACCGCGTTACCAAAAAGGCGTTCCTGCAGCCATTCATTAATGACTTCAGGGTTGTCCTGTTGGCAGTCAATGAGTACCAGATCAAATTCAGCCGGTCCTTGTTGGGTTGGATTGACAACATGGCAATCATGGCCGAGTTCACTGGTGATCAGTTTGGACAGTACGGTTGTACTCAGTCCAACGTGGGCGCTGACCAAGCCAATTCGGTGTCCATTTGTCTGCTCAGCCGCATTATTACCCTTCATACGTACGCTCTTTTTTGATCTATGCTATCAAGTCCCAGCCAGCTTCATGGTATGGGCCGAATAAGCATAGAGACTAAGACTTTTGTCTGCAAGTGGCGAAGACTTTTCACTAGATCTTATGACTTGCTAGTTGGTGTCAAAGTGGGGATGGTTGTGTAATGGGGTGGTGTGCTATGTGCTATTCGGGGTGCACGAGGCACCCCGCAGCCTGGTCTATTATTTGCCAGCAGCTGTCGCCTGGGCAGCACCCAAACCATTGGCAATAGCTGTGGCGACTAAAGCGCCGTCTACACCAGCCTCAGCAGACACACTTTCAACCGCAGACGCCAGTAGAGGGCGCTCGCTGATGACACTCATTATCATGTCATTGGCCTGTTCTGGATGGCTTTGGAGTGCCTGATCGAGATCGGCCAGCATGACCGCGTCTGGAATGGCGTTGATAGCCTCGCTGGCGTCAGCCAATGCCAGGGTAAGTTCGGCGTTAGCGACGCTGGCTGCTAACTCGTCGAAAGCTGCTTGGGTTTCTATATCCTGAATAACCTGATTGGCGTTATCTACCGCCAATAGCAACTCTGCGCTGGCTACCAATGAGTTCAGTTCATTAACCACATCCTGACTAGCTTTGGCTGTGTCTGCCTGACAAAAGCTGCTGACTAAACCGAGAGTAAAAATCGCGACGGTCTTTTTCATGGAGTTACCTGTTATTTGTAGGGTTAACGCTGAATGTCGTTTGTTGCGCCGGGGTAACGCTCATGTTGCCAGCTAGTCTGGTTACTTCGTATTAGCTGGCTCTGGTTGGCATTCTTCGCATGCCCGTGCCATCGGCGCGTCATATTGGTTAGATAAAATACACGATTTTTAGTGCTAATAAACGTATTATTTGCCACTGACAGACTGGCGGCACACAGGTTCGGATTATTGGTTAGGGCATTTTGTGACATGCTCCGGTACACTGGTGCGCCTTACAGACTGCTATTTTAAAGCCTCTGGATGGGCATGTTTCTGAATAAAGCGTAATTGGGAATAAAGTATGAAAGTATCGGTATTTGGTACGGGCTATGTAGGATTGGTGACCGGCGCCTGTTTGGCTGAGGTTGGCCATCATGTGATGTGCGTTGATGTAGACGAGAATAAAATCAACCGTTTGAAGAATGGCATTATTCCCATTTATGAGCCCGGGCTGGATAACATCGTTAAAGCTAACCACGAGCAAGGGCAGCTCGACTTCACCACCAACGCAGCAGAGGCTGTTGCCCATGGTGATATTCAGTTTATTGCCGTTGGTACGCCACCCGATGAAGATGGCTCTGCAGACTTGCAGTATGTATTGGCCGTGGCCAAAACTATCGCTGAGTACATGTCGTCACATAAGGCGGTAGTGACCAAGTCTACCGTGCCAGTAGGTACGGCGGATAAGGTAAAAGCAGCCATGGTCGGTAAACTGGATGCGTTGGGTAAACCACACAATTTTGATGTGGTATCTAACCCAGAGTTTCTCAAAGAAGGGGCAGCGGTTAACGACTTCATGAAACCCGACCGTATTGTGGTGGGTACCGATAGTGGCAAAGTAGAAAAAATGATGCGTGAGTTGTATGCACCCTTTAACCGAAATCATGACCGTATGCTGTTTATGGATGTACGCTCTGCGGAGCTGACAAAATATGCAGCGAATGCCATGTTGGCCACCAAAATCAGTTTTATGAATGAAATCGCCAACTTGGCCGAGTGCCTAGGTGCCGATGTGGAGCAGGTGCGCAAGGGCATTGGTTCCGACGAGCGAATCGGCTACCACTTTATCTATCCAGGTTGCGGCTATGGTGGTTCCTGTTTCCCAAAAGATGTGAAGGCTTTGGCCCGTACGGCGGCGGAAGTCGGGTATTCAGCTGAGTTAATCAACTCGGTTGAGGCTGTGAACGATCGCCAGAAAGCGGTGTTGTTTAACAAGCTTTCTACGCATTTTAAGGGTGATTTATCGGGCAAAACCATTGCGCTGTGGGGGTTGGCGTTTAAACCTAATACTGACGATATGCGCGAAGCTCCCAGCCGCGTGTTGATGGAGTCCTTGTGGGCCGCCGGTGCCAGTGTGAAGGCGTTCGACCCTGAAGCTATGGAGGAGACGCAGCGCATCTACGGTGATCGTGACGACCTGCAACTGGTGGGCACTAAAGAGGCTGCGTTAAAGGATGCCGACGCCCTGGTGATTTGTACTGAGTGGAAAAACTTTCGTGCCCCGGATTTTGACGGTATGCAGAAGCTATTGAAATCACCGCTGGTATTTGATGGCCGCAATTTGTTTGATCCGGTGTCTATGCATGAAAAAGGCTTTACTTACTTTGCTATTGGTCGGCCAGTTCGATAATTTTACAGCCGCATCACCAGGCTAGCTGTAACCAAGGCCCGCTGTGTGCGGGCCTTTCTGTCTTCTGTCGCCGGGTAGCGACAACAAGTGCCACTTGGTAGAATCCCGCCTCCACTTTAAACCAAGGCCATCCGCAGTGGGTATAGAGCAGTCTCCTTTGGAAAAGAAAACTATCGCCTCGCTGGCAGCATTGTATATCGTGCGTATGCTGGGTTTGTTTATGGCTCTGCCAGTACTAACCCTGTATGGCCAGGATTATGCGGGGGCCACACCTCAGACATTGGGACTTGCCCTGGGTATTTATGGTCTTACCCAGGCGTTGTTGCAGATACCCTATGGCAGCCTCTCTGACCGTTTTGGTCGCAAGCCGATGATTACTGTGGGCCTATTGGTGTTTGCTGCAGGTAGCGCCGTTGCGGCGATGGCTGATTCTGTGTGGGGGCTGATTATCGGCCGGGGCCTGCAGGGTGCAGGAGCGATTGCGAGCGTGATTATGGCCTTGGTGGCTGATACTACCGCCGAGCATAACCGGACCAAGGCGATGGCCATGCTGGGTGTCTCGATTGGTGTAGCGTTTGCGCTGGCGTTGATTATTGGGCCCTTGGTAACGAGCGTTTGGGGGCTTTCAGGTGTATTTGGGCTGACCTTTTGTCTGGCCTTAGTGGGTCTTGTTTTATTGTGGACTATCGTGCCTTCCGCACCGGTGATTGTGGCACGGCGAGATGCGTTGGCCATGAGTGGTTTGGTGCTTAAAACACTGCGCCAGCCCGAGTTGCTGCGCTTGAACCTGGGTATCTTCGTACTGCATTTTTCTTTGATGGCGATGTTTGTGGTGATGCCAACTCTGTTGGATCAGAACCTTAGCTTGCATCGAGATGAGCAGTGGAAGGTCTATTTGCCGGTTATTTCCATCGCTTTTATTGGCATGATGCCCTTTATTATTTTGGCCGAGAAAAAACGCAAAATGAAACCTGTGTTTATCGGCGCAGTAGGTCTGTTGCTGCTCATTCAACTCATGTTGGTGGGGCTGCCGCTAACGCCGACTGTATTGGTGGGTGGTTTGTTTTTGTTTTTCTTCAGCTTTAATTTGTTGGAAGCAACCTTACCCTCGCTGATGAGCAAAACAGCACCGGTGGCTACTAAAGGCACGGCGTCGGGCATCTATTCTACTTGCCAGTTTCTGGGTACCTTTCTTGGTGGCGTGAGTGGCGGGCTTATGGTGTCGTATGCTGGGCCGTCAGGTGTTTTTGCGCTGTCAGCCTGTTTCCTGGTACTTTGGCTACTGGCCGCCTACACCATGGAGCCGCCGCGTTATCTGTCGAGTGTGCTAGTGGCGTTGAATGGCAAAAACTTTGACAGTGTTGAAGCGCCTTTGCGAGGGCTGCCGGGTGTTGCCGAAGTTGCATTGGTACCAGAAGAAGATGCTGTGTACCTTAAGGTGGATAGTCAGCTGTTTGATCGCAGTATGATGGAACCCTTGGGTTTAAGATGACGTTTGTATAAACGTAGGAATTGAGTTTGACGTAAGGCCAGTGGTTAAATGGCCTGTTTTACACTATTGAAATTAGAGGACGGGAGAACAACATGGCTCGCGGAGTGAATAAAGTGATACTGGTGGGCAACTGTGGCCAGGATCCAGAAATGAAATATATGCCGTCCGGTGGTGCAGTGACCAACGTGAGTATCGCCACGTCTGAACAGTGGAAAGACAAGCAAACCGGCCAGCCACAGGAGCGTGTTGAGTGGCATCGGGTGGTTTTTTTCAATCGGTTGGCAGAAATCGCAGGCGAATACCTTCGCAAGGGATCGCAAGTATATGTTGAGGGCAGCTTGCGCACGCGTAAGTGGCAGGATCAAAGTGGCCAGGACCGCTACACCACAGAGATTGTTGCCAACGAAATGCAAATGCTGGGTGGTCGCCCTGGTGGCGATGCTGGTATGGGCGGTGGTGCGTCCATGGGGGGGCAGCAGGGCGGTGGTTACAGTCAGCCGTCGCAGCCGCGTCAACCCGCACCGCAGCAATCTTCGTCACAGCCCCAGCAAGGGCCGGCAAACTTTGACAGTTTTGATGACGATATCCCGTTTTAGGTAGCCCTCTTCGTTTTGGAGAATAGTCGAGCTTAGCGTGCCAATAGGCCCTGGGCTCGGCAGTAACTTTTTCGCCTTATTGGCTGATTTCTTCGTAGTAATTGCTGGGCGTAGCGATTAAATTACCTTTTTTGTTACTAGTAAGTTGATCGTAGGAATTTTTATGGCTCAGCGGTTGTTAATTACTGACTGTACCCACCCGTTAGGCAGCGCCATTTTGGCAATGTTAGAGCGCGAAGTATTTCCAGTGATTTCGCCACCTCTCGGTGCTGTGAATTGGTCAAACCGTGCTGACGTTCAACGTTATATAGAAAAACAGAAACCCGATATTATCGTGAATACCTTGGGCTGGTCAGACAGTGGCCGAGGATTGAACGTGTCTGAATTTCCGGTATGGGCGAGCAATATTGCCGGGGCGGCAAAGCATACCGGCGCAATGCCGTTGCATCTTTCCAGTTATCGGGTATTCAACGGTAGCAAAAGTGAATTTTCCGAAACCGAGGCGGTTTGCCCCATTGACGCTCCTGGGCAGGCTTACGTAGACGCCGAGCAGGCTTTCAGTGATATTGAACAGCATATTGTGTTGCGCTTAAGTTGGGTGTTTGGGTGGGCTGGCAACAACCTGCTTACGCGACTGCTAGAGCCACTGTCAGCAGGTCGCAACGCAGGTATTTTTGGTGAGCGGCGCGGCGCACCTACGGCGCTCGACGACATCGCCCGCATTGTTGTCGGCATGCTAAAACAGGCAGTGTGCGGGGCAAACAACTGGGGCATTTTTCATTATTGCAGTAGTGATGTGACTACCGAGGACGAGTTTGCTCATCAGGTGCTCAATATATTGACAGAGTATGTTGCCCAGCCAGGTCAGTTGGCGTTGTTGGATGCGGATGATCCACAGCCGCAAAGTGCCACATTAAGCTGCAGGCGCATTCATGATAACTTTGGCGTTCAGCAGCGTACTTGGCGTAAAGGGCTAACGCTTACGGTTAGGAAATGGTTGTCGGAACAGGGCATGCTTAACGAAGCTGTGGTGTAAATGTTTTACTGGTTGGTGCCTTTGTGCAAGGCCAGAACGGCTCTGCACAAAGGTGTGTAGCTGGATCTACTAGTCAGGTAGTTTAAATACAATCGGTAGTGTAAACGAGTATTGCTCTCCCTTGATACTGCTGGGTACCTGCGGGAAGGGGTTGGCCCGCTCAATGGCGTTAAGCGCTTCCTTGTTTAACAGTGAGTATTTGGACTCTTCTTCTGCAGTTACTTTTGTCACATTGCCGTTTCTGTCGATAGCAACCAGTAGTCGTATGCTACCTTGTTGTCCACGTGATACCGCTTTTTGTGGATAGCGCAAATATTTATAGCACCATTTTAGCAACTGGGAGTGATAGCGCTGGCGTTCCAGAATGATTTCTGCGGTCAGGGCTGGTTCGTCATTGAGGTCTTCATCGTCTTCATTTGCAATGTCAGGCGCTGGCTTTTTGGCTGCAACGTTGGCTGGTTCTTTGGCAGGGGCGGCTTTGGGTTCGGGTTTTGGCGGAGTGGGGACTGGCGGAGTAGGCTTCGGTGATGCCGCGGCAACGGTTGGCGCTTGTATGGCGTTGGGGGCTTCTACTTTTGGTGCGATATCCAATGAGGGCTTTGCAATAGCCTCCTCGGTTTTAGCAATTTCAGCCTGCTTTTTGGCTTTTTCTGCTGCTGCCTTGCGCTCACGTTCTTCTTGCCAAACACTAACGATGTCCTGCCGGTCGGCGTCGGGGATAATGCTGTTGTACAGCGCGAGATTGTCATCATCAATATTACCGCCCGCCAGTAGTTGGTCTTTGAAAGTTGATGATAATGGAATGCTGCCAATCCAGGTGCGCAAGAGTAAATCGAAGAATGCGTCGCTGTTGATAACCCCCAGTTTACTACCGTTTAAAGACACGGTTGTACCTTGCCCTACTGTGTAGTCGAGGCGTAACTGATCGCCTCTAACCAGTTTGTTAGTAAGCAGGTTGCTAAAAGCTACCATGTTTTCAGCTTCTTTGGTTAGTAGATCAGAGGGGTTGTTAATCGCCATGCCTTCGATCCATACTCGATTGAGTCGGCGGTGTGAAAGGGTGTCTGCAGTAATTCGCAACTCCATACTACGTTGCTGTGTAGACCCAATAACGTCATTGGCATTTTCACTTAACGTTGATGTGTATAGTCCCGCTACGAAACGGTCTTTACCCAGCTGTTGAAAAGGTGCAACTCCATTTAGTTGTGTTGCTGCGTTTGCTGAGAGGCAGTAACCCAAGGCTAACAGCCAAGTGGCGCATAGGTGTATGAGATGGCGTGAAGTAGGCATTCGATAAACCTTGTTAAGTGTTTTACTGGTTACAGTAAGGCCATGGTATTTATTGTATCCGTATCCATTTAGCCCGTGTTTCCCCTGTGTAGCTGGAATACTCTACATAAAACCGAGGTAACTGCAAGCCGGCAAATGTAAATCCCATTCCTTCAGATGAGGTTTTTCGTGGCACTGTGAACAAGGTCTTTTTTATTATTTTGCTGTAATGCGTTATCCAGTTATCATTCTTGAAATACCTTTCTAGGCTAAAGTCTGTACCTCTTAGTTCTACTGCTGTGCAGTTTTCTCACTCCGACAGAGATGAAGCGATATGCAGGTTAAACGTGTTACTGAAGTCGACACAACAAGCCTTGAGCGCTTGTTAGCAGGTGTACCTTTTTACAATGCCGTCAAACTACAGGATCGCAGCCAATTCAATACATTGCTGGATTACTCAAAAATTGTCACCTTCGAGCCGGGCGAACAGGTGTTGGAAGCGGGTACCGAGGATCAGTGGCTGTATTTTCTCTTAAAGGGACAGTTGCAGGTACAAGTGATGTGTGCGGGCGAGGGTCAGCCCAAAGTCGTCAATTACATCACGCCCGGTGAGGTATTTGGCGATTTGGCGTTGTTGGTGGCCCAGCCGCGCACCGCCGATGTGGTTGCCGACGAGAATTGTCGTGAAGTGTGTGTTTTTGGTACAGACTTCCGTGTTTTTGGCAGCCTCGACGATATGGATACTATTTCCCTGCAAACCAAACTGGCGTATTACCGTAATACGGTACACAACTTACGCTGGAAGTTGGAACTCTATCGTATAAAGCACCCTGCTAATCCTCTGTCGGGTCGTCATCGCCAGATCAAGCTGTATCATGGTCAGAAGGATACATTTGATGAGCTGGTGCACCTCGATCAGCAGGCCAAAGCCCTGGCGCAAATGCTAATGGCGTGGAATCAGGATTTTGGTGAGTTTGTGACAGAAGCACACGAATTGCCAAATCCTCGTTGGGTTGCTGCAATGCATCAACAATAATAAGGGGCTGGTTTGCGCCTGCGCGGGCGACTGTCCTATGGTTGCTGTTTCCAGGCTGAATAGCCACCGGTTAGATTAAATACCTGTTCAAACCCAAGGTCAGCTATCTGTTGAGCGGCTTGGTGGCTGGCAATGCCGTGCGCGCAGTACACGAGAATTGGCGTATCGAACTCCAATGCATTAAGCGTGTCGAGCCAGTTTGCATGACTGATATTTACGGCGCCAGGCAAGTGATCGGCTTGGTATGCCTGTGCAGAGCGAATATCCACTATCACCGCCTCACTCTGGTCGATAAGATGTTGCACCTGGTTGGTGTCGAGGTCTTTGTATTGACACATCACGGTCTCTCTATGGCCTGTGGCTTTATCAATGCCAAATGCATATGGATAGATCAATAATAATCAGCAGTAATGAACAAGGCCCGTTCGCACTTATTTTACATTCATCGCAATTACACCACATTAACCTTTAAGCGCTACAATTAGCGCTTTCATGGAAAATGACAAATGATGTCTTATTCAATGTGGATGGCTGGCTTTAGCCGCCAAGATTAAAGGACTGGGGGTTATGGAATCAACGAGGACCATGTTTTACAGGATTTGGCACAATAGTAACTACCGATCAGCGTTAATCGTCTTTGTTGTGTTGCTGATTTGGCTGCTTTCCGGTGTGCTGGCAACGTCGAGTGAAGCGCCAAAAGCGGATGAGCCTGGTGCCGTGCAGGGGGCTGTTGAGCAAACTGTGCAAGTGCGTCAGCTGATGGCAGTTGATTATCCGGTCACTGTGGCAGTGAGAGGCCGTAGTGAGGCTAATCGCAGTGTTGTTGTGCGCGTAGAAACTGCTGGTCGTGTGGTTGCCGTGCCGGGGCGAGAGGGACTGCCTATCGACGAAGGTGAGCCTTTATGTGAGCTGGCCATGGATGACCGGGAGCTTCGTCTGATGGAGGCAAAAGCTAAAGAAGAAGCTGCCACGCTTGACTACGATGGTGCATTGAAACTCGAATCCAGTGGTTACCAATCACAAAAAGCCATTGCGGCAGCAAAAGCTGTGTTGGAGACCGCCAGAGCCGAGATGTTGGCTCGCCAGTTGGATGTGAAACGTACGATCGTTCGCGCACCTTTTGCTGGTGTTGTGCATCGGCGGCCAGCAGAAATCGGTGATTATTTGCGTGAGGGCGAGGAGTGCGCCACGGTATTGGAGACTGATCCCCTGATTATTGTTGGTCGCGTTTCGGAATTGGATGTTACGCGAATTGCTCTGGGTGATGATGTTGCCATACGCTTTGTAAATGGTGAACAAACGACTGGAAAAGTCAGCTTGATTGAACCGCAGGCCGATGCAACGTTGCGCACGTTTGCTGTCGAAGTGAGTGTGGATAACCCGGCCTTGTTGTTACGTGGTGGAATGTCGGCAACCTTACAGATTCGCACAGCTGCTGTGCGTGCTCATCAAATACCTGCGAGCGTACTGGCGTTGGATGATCAGGGTAATCTCGGGGTGAAAGTTCTCAATGGTAAAAGCGTTGTTACGTTTGTGCCGGTCAGCGTCGTGGGTGATGCTGGCGAACAGCTTTGGGTGACAGGACTTGGGGACGCGGTAACCTTGATCAGCGTTGGGCAGGAGTATGTGTCTGTCGGGCAAAAAGTTACTGGTGTACCTGAAGCAAGCTGGGTTTCGGGGGCTGCGGCGCCATGAGTGTTATTGAAAAGGCGGCTGGCCATTTTCGCAGTGTTATCAGTATCTTGGTGCTGATTTTATTGGCTGGCGGGATATCGCGAAATCATTTGACGCTTGAGCACCTGCCTGATGTTGCTGCACCCTTTTTAGTGGTGTCTGTGGTGCTGGATGGTGTTTCTCCACAGGATGGCGATCGCTTGCTTGCCAGGCCACTGGAAAACGAGTTGCGCACCCTCGACGGTATAAAAGAGATTTCTTCTACCTCGCGCGAATCTTACGTAGTCTCGGTGATCGAGTTTGAAACTGATATCGATATTCACCGCGCGTTGCAGGATACCCGCGAAGCGGTTAACCGGGCCAAAGCTGAATTTCCAATCGAGGCAGAAGAACCTCTGGTTGAAGAAATTTCAGCCAATGAGTTTCCGGCGATTGTGGTGGCATTAACGGGTGATAAGGCCTCTGAGCGAGAGCTATTTAATGCAGCCCAAAAATTGAAGCTGGCAATCGAAGGTATTCCGGGAGTGTTAGAAGCCAACTTGGTGGGTGAGCGTGAAGAAGTAGCGGAAGCCATTGTCGATCCCACTAAGTTGCAGTACTACAACCTTAGCAGTGCTGAGCTGATAAATGCTGTAGTGAATAACAACCTGTTGGTGCCTGCGGGAGAGCTCGATCAAAACGGCGGACGTTTTTCGGTCAAAGTGCCAGGCATTATTGAAACTGCACAGGATATTTACAATTTGCCGCTGCGTTCTACCAGTGATGGTGCGGTAACGTTGCGTGATGTTGCTCAAGTGCGACGAAGTTTTAAAGATCCCAAACGCTATACCTACATTAATGGCAAGCCCGGCATTACGATCGATGTGGAAAAACGCCGTAAAGCGAACGATATCGATGTGTCGACAGCGGTTCGTGCCACAGTGGCTTCAATGGCTGACCAATTACCTTCGGGTGTAGAGATCAGTTTTCTGCTCGACCAGTCAAATTTTGTGAAAGACATGGTGAGCGAGATGGAAGGTAATATTCTCACTGCCATGGCCTTGGTGATGATTATTGTCGTGGCAGCGTTAGGCGTCCGCTCTGGTATTCTGGTGGGTTTTGGTATTCCTTTTTCACTGTTATTTGCATTGATTGTGCTCAACTACATCGGGTACTCATTCAACATGATGGTGATGTTTGGCATGTTGCTGGCATTGGGTATGCTGATTGATGGTGCCATCGTCATTGTTGAATTTGCTGATCGAAAAATGGCTGAAGGCTTGGGTAAGCGCGCAGCGTATCAAATTGCTGTGAAAAGAATGTTCTGGCCGGTTACCGCCTCTACTGCAACAACCCTGGCGGTGTTTCTGCCAATCATGTTATGGCCGGGCATGGTGGGGCAATTCATGCGTTTCCTTCCTGTAACCGTATTTACCGTATTGGTCGGTTCATTGCTGTATGCCTTGTTTTTTGCGCCTGTACTGGGGGCAGTACTGGGTGGTTCATCGATGACCAAAAGCACACGGGATTATCTGGCTAAGCTTGAGGGCCCCGAGCCCGAACGCTTGCCCGGTATTACTGGCTTATACGGGCGAATGCTGGATTATCTGGTGGGTCGTCCAATCAGGGTATTCTTGGCAAGCATTGTCTTGTTAGCCGGTATTTTTGTGCTTTATGGCCAAGCTAACTCGGGCTTATTGTTCTTTGCCGATACAGAAGAAGTGTATGGCACAGTGACAGTGCGCGCACAGGGTAATCTGTCAGTAGAGGATATGCGCAGAACCGTTGCTGAAGTAGAGCGCCGGGTATTGTCTGTGTCGGGGGTAAAGGTTACCTACAGTGCCAGTGGTTCCGGTTCTAACATGGCGGGCAGTCGCTCGCCTAAAAAAGACCAGATAGGGTCTATTTTTGTCGAGCTGAACTCCATACAGACATTGCCAAAATCCAGCCGCCTGATATTCGAGGACATTCGGCATGCGGTGGCGGGTATGCCTGGCATTATTGTTGATGCTTCTCTTCTTGAGGGAGGGCCGGATGTTGGTGACCCGATACAGATTCAACTTCAGTCTGCTGATCCCTCTCTTGTACTAACGGAAGCACATTACTTAGCCAGCCAGTTAGGCCAGTTTGAGGGATTGCGCAATATCGCTGACAGCACGCCTGAGCCCGGCGTTGAATGGGCGCTTGAGGTTGATCGTTCTTTGGCTGCGCAATTAAATGCCAACCTGGTTGAGGTGGGCAGGGCCGTGCAGTTGTTGACCACGGGTGTATGGCTGGGTGAGTACCGCCCTGATGATGCCGAAGAAGAAGTTGAGATTCGTCTACGCTATCCGCAACAAGATCGTAGTCTGGCAGGTTTTGACAGTCTTTGGGTAAATACGTCGGCAGGGCCAGTACCGATCAGTAGCTTTGTTGAGCGAAAGGCTAAGCCTAAAGTGGATAACGTACGCCGCATTAACGGATTATTTGTTGCAACCGTGACGGCAGGCGTCGAGGAGGGGGTATTGGCGGATGATAAAGTCAAAGAAATTTCTCAGTGGCTTGAAAATAATCCGCTAAACCCGGGTGTTGATGTAGTATTCCGTGGCGCAAATGAGGAGCAGGCAAAATCGGCAGCTTTTTTAAGTGTTGCGTTTTCGCTTGCACTGTTCTTAATGTTTATTCTGTTGGTTACCCAGTTTAACAGTTTTTATCAGTCGGCCTTGATTCTCTCAGCTGTGATTATGTCTACCGCCGGGGTTTTACTCGGTTTGCTGATTACTCAGCAGCCCTTCAGTGTGATTCTTACCGGTACCGGTATTGTGGCGTTGGCAGGTATTGTGGTGAATAACAACATTGTGCTGATCGATACGTTTAATCATATTCGCACAACACAGCATAATGTGAGTACGGCAAAGGCCGCGGTGATGGCGTCGGTCCAGCGTTTGCGCCCCGTATTTCTCACAACCATTACCACAATATTGGGACTGTTGCCGATAGGTATGGGCTTTAGTATCGATTTGATTGGTCGTCAGGTTACCTCTGGTGGCATTATTGCGTCACAATTTACGGCAATGGCCAGTGCGATTGTTTCGGGGTTAGCGTTTTCAACGGTGCTTACCTTGTTGGTGACACCGGTAATGCTGGTGTTGCCAAGTGGTCTGAAAGAACAGTGGCGGGTTCGCATGAGCCTTTCTCCATTAGCAAAACTCGGCAAGAGCGTATGAAACAGAATCTGCATTGTGCCCCTTTATCGACGGCATCCAGACGCTGCTTAACAGGAATTACCTTTGCAGCGTCGATGAGCCTGGCGGTTCATTGTGCGGCGCTGGATGAGTCCCGTTTATGGCTGCCTAAGAGCCACAATGGTCTGCAGGTTAAACTCTTTAAAGCCGCAAAGCTGGCGGAGTCATTTCCAGCGTGTATAGAAGTGATGAGTGGCACGTTAATGCTTGATGCGTCGACGCCTGAAAGGCCTGTATTCAAGATTATATGTCGCAATGAAGACCGCCGTACCTATACTGTGTTAATGGATGGTATTGACTACGAGTATTTGAACCCCCTGCCGGTAGAAGTTGAACCCGAAGAGGCTGAGCCTGAAGTGGTTGATGAAGAAGCCGAGCGTTTGGCAAGAGAAGCGGAACGTGTGGTCAGGGAGGCTGAATATTGGCGCTTATGTGTTGAAGGGCTGGAAACAAAAACACGTAATATGGCAGGTGTGCAATGGCTTTACCAAGAGCCTGTAGAGCCGGTATTTCACGATGAAGAGCACTTTCTTGCCACTTATGAGGTTCCTTTTGATGCCAAGGATATTCAAGGGCACGACTTGAAATTCAGGGGAATCTGTGACTTTGAGTCGGTTGAAGATTTCTCTATTCGTTTGCGCCCCAGGCGCTGAACAATAGGCAAAAAATAAAAAAGCCAGCAAATGCTGGCTTTTTTTGGAGGCTTAATCGGTGAGATTAAGCTTTTGCCTTAGGGGGACGCCCCGGAGACTTTTTACGTGAAGTTTTCTTCTTGGCCGCTGTTGCTTTTTTGGCTGGAGTAGCCTTTTTGGCAGAGGCTTTCGCCTTAGTGGCTTTTTTGGCGGTGGTTTTGCGTTTGGCTGGGGTTTTTGCTTTCTTTGCTTTAACTGCAGATTTTTTCGCCTTGGCTTTTGCTTTGGCAGCAGCTTTTTTCTCGGCGGCTTTGGCTTTCGCTTTAGCTTTGCGTTCTGCTGCTTTTGCTTTAGCGGCAGCTTTTCTGGCTGCGAGCTTTGCTTTCGCTGCAGCTTTCTTAGCCGCGGCTTTCGCTTTAGCGGCAGCTTTCTTGGCTGCTACTTTGGCTCTGGCCTTGGCTTTTTTCTCTGCTATTTTCGCTTTAGCGGCAGCTTTCTTCTCGGCAGCTTTACGCTTCTTGGCTTGTGCAGCCTCTTCTTTGGCAGCCGCTTTTGCTAATGCGCTAGCGCGCTTGTTTTCAGCTTTAATGGTTGCCAGTGCTTTTTTCGCTTCAGCAGCGGCTGATTTAGCAGCAGTAGCCTCGGCTTGAGCTTTTTTCAATGCAGCTTTAGCAGCAGTAACCTGTTTGGCAACAGCCGCCGTCTTTTTCTTCTTCGCTAACGCGCTAACCTTACCGCGAGCGGTAGCTGCTTTCTTAGCGGCAGCGGCAGCATCTTTTGTCAGTTTGGTGATTGATTTGCTGAGATCGGCTTCTTGTTTAGCACGAGCAGCGGTGAGTTTCTTTTGCAGTTGGGCGAGCTCTTTTTCGAGCGCGGCAACGTTATCGGTGGTTTTTGCTTTGCGAGCAGCCATAAATTTTTCCTTTATTAACAGTGATTACTAGCGACTAGAACAGTAAAACGCTTATAAGTTAATCTTTTGTCGCAAAAATTCAAGTATTTATACAGTAAAAAGTAGCAAACCAGTGCCTATTTGCGCTTATTTTTTCAAAACCGAGTACTTTTTATCAAAAAAATATCGATGTGAGCCATTTGGGATAAAAAAATGGGTGGTTTAACGCATGTCCGTATTTTCTTTTTACAGCCATCGAAAAATAAAAAAGGGCATCAATAAATGCCCTGATACAATCTCCAATGTTCGGTTACCTGTAACAAATCACGCCGGGTTTGACGTGGTTACTAAAGCGGACCATTGGGAATAAATCGATTGGTGGAGTTTTCCCTTATCCATAGCAGCATCTCTTTATCGAGAGTCTGATTTTTGCTGCGCAGGTATTTATTAATCCAGATAACGGGCGACAGCTCGCCGGCTTCCCAGCCAGGCAATTGTATTTCAGCCAGGGTGAAAAACTTTATTAACGCGAGCAGCTCGCCAGCATTCAATTGGTCCAGCAGCTCATTCCAGCCATCTTGCCCACAGCGCATATAAAACGTTTTGCTTTCTATATCGCTCTGTGCCAACTGGCTGGCAATGTCTTTAAGTGCGGCATTGTCTGCGCCAATCTGTGTGAACTTTTTTAAGTCGGCAAGCTTAGGTTGATTTGTGGTTGCAGGAGTCCAGGCATTAACTGACATGATTTTCTCATCAAAGTGGAAACAGTGTATTTATCGTGTTAACAGCGTAGCAGCTATTATAAAGGATGTAACACGGAAGTACCGCTTATGCTCGTCTTTCAGGCTTTATCTTGGCTAATTTAATTAACACTGTTTTTATATACAGTGTTTAGGTGTTGTGTAATACTAAGCCTCTCGTGAACTATGTGTGGTAATGACCAATGGGAACATTGCAGCGAAAGATTATTCATTGCGATGCAGACTGTTTTTTTGCGGCACTTGAAGAGCGTGATAACCCGCGTTACCGAGGCCGACCGATTGCTGTGGGTGGGCATGCTGAGGGGCGTGGAGTTATTGCGACGTGTAATTATGCCGCCCGCACCTTTGGTGTACGTTCAGCGATGCCTTCTGCTCAAGCGTTGAAGCTATGTCCTGATCTTCTGATTGTTCGCCACCGCATGGAGGTTTATCGAGAGGCTTCGGAGCAAATGCGCGAAATTTTTGCCGACTATACCGACCTGATTGAGCCTCTGTCATTAGATGAAGCATTTTTGGATGTGACCGGTGCCAATGTATGCTTGGGTAGCGCCAGCTTGATTGCACAGGAAATTCGCGCGCGTGTTCACAAGCGGGTAGGGATTACCGTATCGGCCGGAGTATCGGTTAATAAGTTTCTTGCCAAGGTCGCCAGTGATTGGCGAAAGCCTGATGGGTTGACGGTTATTCCACCAAAGCGTGTGGCTGACTTTGTTCGGCATTTACCTGTACGCAAAATTCCAGGAGTTGGGCCGGTGATGCAACGCAAAATGGCCGGCTTGGGGGTTGAGACCTGCGTGGATCTTCAAGCTTATGACGCTCCTACCTTGCAGGAGTGGTTTGGCTGTGTTGGCGAATCGCTGCATCAATTGAGTTTTGGGCGAGATGATCGCGAGGTAACGACGGAAAGGCAGCGCAAGTCGGTGAGTGTTGAGCAGACCTTTTCTGCAGACTTGCCTGATCTGTCGTCGTGCATGATGCAAATGGCTGAGTTAATGCCGCGCTTGCAACACAGGCTGGATGCGCTAACTCGAGAAGGGGGGTGTATAGATAAGGCATTCGTAAAGCTCAAGTTTAATGACTTCTCGTCAACCACGCTTGAGCGCAAAGGTACACAACCACGTATTTCGGTTTATCGAAGTTTATGTGAAGAAGCTTACTCCCGGGGTTTAAAACCGGTTCGCCTGATGGGGTTAGGGGTGCGTATTCGCAGTCAGCCTAATGAGGCTGTGCAATTACCCCTGTTCGGTATTGCCTGCTAACCAGCGACTGGCTCACCGATTAACCCGGCTGAAGACGTGCCGCCAAAAGCCAAAGAGGTTGAGCGCTTTTTGAGCAATTTCAAGCTGTTACCCAGCAAGGTGTTACCCAATGTGTTACCCTGCCTGCTGAATTGGGGCGCAGATAAATAGACAGTGGCATCCGGCAGTCTTTTGCTGCTAAGATGTCCGCCTCGTTATTTAACGGCTTTAAAGATTGTAATAAACAAGGCTAATTGAGGGAGACACGCACTGTGGCTAGAAAGAAGCGTGCTAATGCAGAAGAAGGTGCAGAAATCGATTTGACGCCAATGCTCGACGTGGTGTTCATTATGTTGATTTTCTTTATTGTAACCGCGTCATTCGTTAAGGAGGTGGGCCTGGATGTTAATATTCCAGAGGCCAATGACAATCCGCCCCCAGAGAATGCTGACCCGAATATTCTGATTACAGTAACGGCTAACAACGACATCTGGATGGAGGGCCGTCGCGTTGATGTACGTGCGGTTCGTGCCAACATTGCGCGTATGCATGCAGAGTTTCCGAAGGCTACCGTGATTATTAAGGCTGATGCCAAGTCTGAAGCGAAGACTTACGTCGCGATTGCTGATGCGGCGCGTGAGGCAAATGTTTACCAGGTCTCTCTTGTGCCTGATATCAAAAAGTAGGTTGTATCCAATAAAAGAGCCCGCCATTAAGCGGGCTTTTTTATCACTCAAAATGTATGTGAGCGCTTACTTTTTAATTTTGATGGCAGGGTAAGTGTTTTCTTTTCTCAGCTTCTTCTCTTTCTTACTGTCAAAATTCGAGCGAATAAAGTCGCGTATACGAGGTTGAATTTCGGTTCTGAATCGTTTGCCGTTAAACACCCCGTAATGCCCAACACCTGGCTGGATGTAGTCGAAGCGCTTGTCTTCAGGGATGTTACTGCACATGTCGTGTGCAGCCTGGGTTTGCCCAATGCCGGATATATCGTCACGCTCGCCTTCCACTGTCATCAGTGCAACAGTGGTAACGGCTTTGGGGTCAACAATCTGGCCGCGATGGGTCAGCTCACCTTTGGGCAGGGAGTGTTTCTGAAATACCTCGTCAATGGTTTGCAGGTAAAACTCTTCCGTAAGATCCAGAACAGACAGGTACTCATCGTAGAATTCTCGATGCTTCTGTACGCTGTCGCAGTCGCCTTCAATCAAATGATTGAAATAATCGTTATGGGCATTGAAGTGCAGGCTTTGGTTCATGGAGATAAAGCTGGAAAGCTGAATAAATCCTGGGTAAACCCGGCGCAAAAAGCCAGGGTTAGGCCATGGCACCGTAAATATCATATGTTGTTCAAACCAAGCTAAAGACCGCTGATTGGCTAACAGGTTGGGAACGGTTGGTGAGCAGCGGGTATCCAATGGGGAGCCCATATATGTCATGGTGGCCGGTAGCGAGTCGTTGTCGTTGGCTGACATAATCGATATGGCCGCCAATACGGGAGGCCCTGGCTGACAAATGGCGATAACGTGTGTGTCTGGCCCGAGAAACTCGAGCATTTCGATGATGTAATCAATGTAGTCATTAAGATCAAAGCGACCTTTCGACGCTGGCACCATGCGGGCATCTGTCCAGTCGGTAATAAACACTTCATGATCAGGCAGAAATGCTTCTACCGTGCCCCTCAGTAGCGTAGCGTAGTGGCCGGATAGCGGTGCTACCAATAATACCCGAGGCTCAGACACCGGTTTGCTATGGGCTTGCAGCAGCATCTCTTCATCGCGTTTGAAATGCAGCAGATTGCAGAACGGCTTGCTCCAGACTACGGTCTCGGTAATATCAACTGGCTGGCCGTTTACAGTGGTTGAGCGCAGGTTGAACTCAGGCTTGTCATAACGTCGGGTTACCGTTTCAAACAGGTCGCAGGCCGCCCCCATAACTTTGCCAGGTAAGGTGTATGACAAGGGGTTAAGGTCGCTATTGAGCAGTTTTTTACCAGCGATAGCCGCGTTTCTAAACGGTTTGATCGTTGCGTGGTTGAGTTCGTAAATGTGGTATAGCATCACATACTCCACTATTTGGTCGATGCTGGGGACGCTGGTCTCTCTACTAGCATCGCATTGTGCCTGGTCACTGTCGTATTAGACGCTGTTTGTCAGATATCGGCAGGTTTGGAAGTCAGTATATCGTACATTATGCTGCAATGCAGCGAAATTGTTTTGATTATACATCGGCAGGTCATACAGGCAATGCTTGCCTGTATGAATCGTTGCTGCGAGCCAAAAAAAGGGCCTTGTAAAAAGGCCCTTTTAGTTGTGATGCATTGCTGTGGCTCACATACGATTTACGCGGTGAGGTGCTTGAGCACAGTTTCCAGGCTACTATTGGCATCGCCAAACAACATTCGGGTATTTTCCTTATAAAACAGCGGGTTATCAACGCCTGCATAACCAGTACTCATACCGCGTTTGAGTACAATGGTTTGTTTTCCATGCCATGGCTCCAAAACGGGCATACCGGCAATGGGGCTGTCTGGCACTTCCTTAGCCGCCGGGTTAACAATATCATTGGCGCCGATCACGATAGACACATCTACTTTTGGGAAGTCTTCGTTAATCTCTTCCATTTCAAACACGATGTCGTAGGGCACCTTGGCTTCGGCCAGTAGTACGTTCATGTGGCCGGGCATACGACCAGCCACTGGATGAATGCCAAAACGCACCTTTATGCCTTTGTCGCGCAGTACTTTGGTGATTTGGTAGACGGTGTGTTGAGCTTGGGCAACTGCCATGCCGTAACCGGGAATAATCATCACGTCGTCGGCATCCTTTAACAATTCGGCAACCTGCTCGGCATCGAGGGCTTGGATGTCGGCTTCATTGCCCGCGGGGCCATTTGAGGCGCCACTGGATGCCTTGGTGCCAAAGCCGCCAGCAATCACATTGAGGAATTTCCGGTTCATCGCGCGGCACATGATGTAGCTTAGAATCGCGCCACTAGAGCCTACGAGTGCACCCACCACAATCAGCAGGTCGTTAGATAGCATAAACCCGGTAGCTGCGGCAGCCCAGCCTGAGTAGCTGTTGAGCATTGATACAACCACCGGCATGTCGGCACCGCCAATCGCCATGACCATGTGGATACCAAACAGTAGAGCAATCACGGTCATGATAATAAGGGGCTCAAGCCCACCACCTTGCGCAGACTGCTGTACAAACTCAACGCCTTGCCAAATGGCTACCAGCAACAACCCCAGGTTCAACCAGTGGCGGGCAGGTAAAAGCAAAGGTTTGCCGCCAATCTTGGCGCTCAGTTTCAGGTAGGCAATGATAGAACCCGAGAAGGTGAGAGCGCCGATCAGAATACCAATGTAGGTTTCAATATCGTGAATCACTTTCTCTGTACTGTCGACGATCACGCCATGGTTGAGAAAGTTGGCATAGCCCACCAGTACTGCTGCCAAGCCAACCAGGCTGTGCAGAATGGCTACCAGTTCAGGCATTTGTGTCATTTCGACTTTGCGTGCCAACACAAAGCCGATTAAACCACCGACGACCAGGCCTCCGATCAGCAATCCGTAATTTTGGCTAACCAAGCCGGCAATGGTTACCAACAGGGCAACGCCCATGCCGATCATGCCATATGTGTTGCCTCGGCGAGCGGTTTCCTGATTACTTAAACCGCCCAGCGCGAGAATGAAGAGTATGGTTGCACCAATGTAGGCAACGTTAATTAAACCTTGAGACATGTTGTTTCCTCTCTGATTCGGGCGTTAGTTACTTGCGGAACATGGCAAGCATGCGCTGGGTGACAGCAAAGCCACCAAAAATGTTGATGCTGGTAATCAGCACAGCAATGCCGGACAGCCACATGACCCATGGATCGGGAGAGGAAATTTGTATTAACGCGCCAATAATAATGATGCTACTGATGGCGTTGGTTACGCTCATCAATGGGGTGTGCAGCGACGGCGTTACGTTCCAAATCACCATGTAACCGACGAAGCAGGCCAGTACAAATACCGTGAAGTGAGACATAAACGATGCCGGTGCACCCATGCCCAGGCCGATCAGCGCCAAAGCACCGAGTGACATCCACAATGCGCTAGAAGATTTCTTCGGTGCTTCTTCGGCGGCTTCTGTTTTGGGTGGAGTTTTAGGTTTTACCTGCGCCGGTGCTGCAGACAGTTTTGGGGCCGGTGGTGGCCAGCTGATTTCACCGGCTTTGACAACGGTTGCACCGCGTACCACTTCGTCGTCGAAGTTGATTTGCAATTCACCATTTTTTTCCGGCGTCATATCGGTAAGTAAGTGGCGCAAGTTGGTTGCATACAGCTGGCTGGCTTGGGTGGCCAATCGGCTTGGTAAATCGGTGTAGCCAATAATGGTAACACCGTGTTTACGCACCACGTTGTCGGCTTCTGACAGTTTACAGTTGCCCCCTTGTTCTGCTGCCAGGTCAACAATAACACTGCCTTCTTTCATGGATTTAACCATGTCTTCGGTAATCAGCTCGGGGGCTGGTTTACCGGGAATCAGTGCGGTAGTAATAATAATGTCCACCTCTTTGGCTTGTTCCGCGAACAGCGCCATTTCGGCCTCGATAAATTCTTTTGACATTACCTTTGCGTAACCGCCGGTGCCTGCGCCATCTTCTTCGAAATCAAGTTCGAGAAATTCGGCATCCATGCTCTCAACCTGCTCTTTTACTTCAGGGCGAGTGTCGAAAGCGCGCACAATGGCGCCCATCGATTTTGCCGCGCCAATCGCTGCAAGGCCGGCAACACCAGCACCAATAATCATGACTTTTGCGGGGGGGATCTTACCAGCGGCAGTAATTTGCCCAGTGAAAAAGCGGCCAAAGTGTTGGGCGGCTTCCACTACTGCACGGTACCCACCGATGTTGGCCATGGAGCTAAGGGCATCCATTTTCTGAGCCCGCGAAATGCGCGGCACTGAATCCATGGCCAGTGCATTAACCTGCTTCTCAGCAAGTTTTTGCAGCAGCTCGGCATTTTGCGCGGGCCAGATAAAAGAAATCAGTGTTTGACCTGCGCGCAGCAGATCGCACTCATCCATATTGAGTTCTGGGTGTTGCTGAGGCGCACGAACCTTGAGAATAATATCGGCGTCGTGCCAAAGCGTTTTGGTGTCGGTGTAAATTTCTGCGCCAGCGTCGCGATAATCGCTATCACGGTAGTTGGCGGCATCTCCTGCACCAGATTCGATGGCAACGCTGTAGCCGAGTTTGATCAACTGCTTTGTTGACTCGGGTGTACACGCTACCCTTTTTTCACCAGTCCGAACTTCCTTCGGTATGCTGATTTTCATGTATTGTCCCTCATGGTTTATCTCTACTCGTAATTTAATTAACCAAAGGCATAGCTACCGGTACGGGTAACCAGCTAACGATTAAATGTTGCCTCGGGAATAAACGAATAGCTTCTTAAAAACGCAATTGCGTGTGTTTGTATATTTTTGTAATAGTTATTGAGGTATTGCTAGTCAGGCTTTGGCTTGCCATGCCAAAAGTAATAATACGTTAAAGTCGCTAAAATGCGATTGATATTTATACTGTAAAACGACAAAAGGTTGTTAATTATTTTGTTAAAGGGGTGATAGCTAAATACTATGGATAACCTATTGCATAATCAATGACTCGGCGATAGGTAATTTTGTTTTTATTTTATACTGTATGCTCTACTTACTTTTTTGGTGACAAAAAGTAATTTATTGAACCATAAAAAAGATATCCGGCGCCACCGCCGGTGACCGCACCGATAACATCTGCAGCAAAATCCAGCGCTTCCATCCAGCGACCGAAAGCGGGCTGAATAACTTCAATAACGCCACCCCATAAAGCCACAATCACCCATAACTTACGTGTGTGCTGTGTGCGAAAGGCGCTTACTGCAAACGCCCAGCCAAAAAAACTGGCTAAGTGCGCCGTCTTATCAGTGCCAGGTGTAGGGGGTAAATATTCGCCAGGCATTAGGGTGACAATAGTGATAAAAATGCCTAGCAGAAAAAAAATAATTAATTGTGGTCTGGTCTGAGCAAAAAAAGATAGTAGCATAAAATTTTCGCCCCACCTTTGTGGGGCGATATCGGCTGTGAATAAAAGTTTGTATTTACTGTTCAGTGGAAATTTCGTAACAGGGTTCGTAATCACTGGCTAGTAGCTTCATACGCTTCTGCTCAACAAATGCGCGCAGTAAATCATCCAGTGCCAGCATGATGTCCGGGTCACCATGCAGCAGGTATGGCCCTTGTTCTCGGATTCTCTGCATGCCTGTGGCTTTAACGTTGCCTGCCACAATGCCAGAAAAGGCACGGCGCAAATTGGCAGCGAGTTCATGTACTGGTAATGTTTTTGACAAGTTTAAGTTGGTCATATTGTCATGGGTCGGATCAAACGGCTGCTGAAAAATATCATCAATTTTTAGTAGCCAGTTAAAGTGATAAGCGTCGTTGTATTTTGCTCTGAATTGGCGAACTTCCTCTATACCTGCTGTCATTTCTCGCGCAACCTGGGTTGGGTCGTCAACAATTATTTTATATTTTTGCTGCGCTTCGAAGCCAAGTGTTTTATGAATAAACGCATGCAGCTTTTGAAAGTAGTCAGCAGCCGATGCAGGGCCAGTTAAAATAATGGGGAAGGGGAGTTCTTTGTTTTCAGGGTGAAGTAAAACACCTAATAGATACAGCAGTTCTTCTGCAGTGCCTGCACCCCCTGGGAAAATAATGATGCCGTGCCCCAGTCGAATAAATGCTTCGAGGCGTTTTTCGATATCGGGCAGTATCGCCAGTTCGTTCACAATAGGGTTGGGTGACTCTGCCGCAATAATGCCGGGTTCCGTTAAGCCTAGGTAGCGTGCAGTACGAATGCGTTGTTTTGCATGGGCGATGGTTGCACCTTTCATGGGACCTTTCATAGCGCCGGGGCCGCAGCCAGTACAAATATCGAAACCGCGCAAGCCCAGCTCGTGACCAATTTCTTTCGTGTAATCGTATTCAATCTCGCTGATGGAGTGCCCGCCCCAGCAGACCACCAAATTGGGTTGCTGGTTTGCCATCAATGCATCGGCATTGCGCAACAACTGAAATACATAGTCGGTAATGCCTGCGCTGGTTTCCAGTTCCAGTCGGCGGCTGCCAATCTCGCTTTCGGTATACACGATGTCACGCAAGGCGCTAAACAGCATTTCGCGTGTGGAGACAATCATTTCGCCGTCAACAAAGGGATCCATAGGGGCATTTTTCAAATTCAGTCGAATACCTCTGTCTTGCTGAATAATTTCAATGTCAAAATTGGCGTAGGCCTCGAGCAGGTGTTGAGGATTGTCGGTGATATGGCCGGTATGGAGAATGGCCAGTGCGCATTGACGGAACAGTTGATAAAGCGCGTTTTCACCGGTTTGTTTGAGTTTTTCTACCTCCCGCTGAGACAGTAGTTCCAGGCTTTTGCGAGGGGTGATGGAGGTATTGATCGTATTTTTTTGTATCACAATGCTTGCCTTATTCGTTGTGCTGTAATCCTTTGACTGTCTTAGCACAGTATATGTTTCTTTAATGATACGCTGGATTAGGGCCTGTCTACACTAATTTGAATGATTCTGTTATGGCTGAAAAGCCGTCAATTCCCTCAAGTAGGCGCCTCAAGCGATGCGCGAGGCGAGTGGTTTGGCTATTTCAAATGAGCAAAAGCCTGCCCCGCGAGCATTGCGAGTGCTTTGGGCACGGACAATGCAGAGTGACAGCTTTTTAGCCATAGCCTGGAGCACCCTATAGGGCATAAAGGCTGGGACTATGTTGTCGCCCTACTGCGTTATTTTTTTCGTTTATGTGGAATAACCACCAAAACGCAGGGGGTGTTTTTGTGCGGAAGCCCCGCAGGGGTGAAGCATAGGGGTATGCTGAACAAACCGCGCTCAATAATACCTTGCCTCAAGCGCCTGCTGTTGGGGCAGGACAATAAATTTGTCTCCAGCCGGACATTCTAATGAGTGTAGGCAGGCCTTAATTATAGATGATGCAGCGTTGTGCATTGGCGAAGTGTCACCGGCAAATGTTATGGTTTTGTGATGAAGTGGCAACCAGTTGCCTATATATTGGTCGAATGCGGCAGGTGAATGCCAGAAGGCGAGTGTGTGTTGGATGGACTATATAAGGGGGCGTTATGCTGATTTATTCAAAGCGGCGATCTGATCTTACTGAGGCTGATGTGACCAGTGAGTCAGTTTTTAATGAGCGGCGTACCGTGCTTAAGCAGCTGGGATTTATTGGTTTAGGCAGCTTGCTGGCAGGTAGTAGTCGAGCAGGCTGGTTTGGCGATGATTCCGCTGCTTCTGCGCAGCCTTTGCGGTCGCTGGAATACCGAGAGTCGGCAGCGGGGAATGGTGTATTGACGCCAGAGTCGAAAGTAATCTCTTACAATAACTTTTACGAGTTTGGCACGGGTAAAAGTGATCCGTCAAAGAATGCGCAAGGGTTTGCGACTGACCCCTGGACGCTCACCGTAGGTGGGCAGGTTAATAAACCTCTCACACTGAATTATGAGGATTTATTCAAGCAGGCGCTTGAGGAGCGCATCTATCGGTTGCGTTGTGTTGAGGCGTGGTCGATGGTTATTCCGTGGGTGGGGTTTCCACTGGCAAGCCTGATAAAACAGGCGGACCCTACGTCGCAAGCAAAGTATCTTGCTTTTAAAACTCTGTACGATCCCAAACAGATGCCCGGTCAGGGTAATCGTTTTGTGGGCGGTGGAATTGACTACCCTTATCGAGAAGGGTTGCGGCTCGACGAGGCCATGCACCCGCTGGCATTTCTTGCGGTAGGGCTGTATGGCAAAACGCTGCCGCCACAAAACGGCGCGCCTGTGCGCTTGGTAGTGCCATGGAAATATGGTTTTAAAAGTATCAAGTCGATTGTGAGTATTGAGCTGGTTGAGCGCCAACCGGAAACCACCTGGAATACACTGGCGGCCCATGAATATGGTTTTTATGCCAATGTGAATCCGGCAGTTGATCACCCGCGCTGGAGTCAGGCATCAGAGCGACGCATTGGTGCTGGTGGCTTGCTCGATGTTAAGCGTATACCCACACAACTTTTCAATGGTTATGATGAAGTGACGCCGTTGTATGCCAACATGAATCTGCGTAAATTTTATTAAGGCGGAGTTAGCGATTGTGGCGTCGAGATGGCGACCGGCGTTTACCCAGCGGGTAAGTCGATATAGTGTTTATATTCGTATAGCAATTCATCTGGCCGCCTTGCTGCCGCTCATGTGGCTGTATATAGCCGCGTTTACGGGGCGTTTGGGGGCAGACCCTGTGGCAGAGGTGATTCATTTCGCTGGCAAGGGTACCTTGAATCTGCTGCTAATTACCTTGCTGTTTACGCCGGTGTCGTTGTTATTGAAGTTGCCTATTTTGATTTCTTTTCGGCGTTTGGTTGGGCTATATGCTTTTGCCTATGCCTGCGCTCACTTGTTTAGCTACATTGCGTTTGATCTACAGTTCGCCTGGGCTAATGTACTGCATGAGATTGTTGAACGGCCTTATTTAACGTTGGGGGCAGCAGGCTTTTTACTATTGCTGGTACTGGCAGTCACATCTAATCAGTGGTCTATGCGTTCTCTGGGCGCACGCTGGAAATCGCTGCACAAGGCAATTTATCCGGCTGTGGTGGTGGGCTGGGTGCATTTTTTCTGGTCGGTAAAATCGGTGCAGTTAGAGCCTTTGATTTACGCCCTTATGGTTGTGGGGTTGTTGGCTTTACGCCTGCCCATAGTGAGTGGTTATTTGCGTAGCCTGCACCGTTCCAGGCGCCATTAATGTGCGGCGTGGTCGCGTTTGTTATAAAGCGCTATGACGTCGTCAAAATGCTTAGCGACTGCTTCCATCTCTGTGACCATTTTGTCGCGTTCAATAGCATCATTAATGCAGGCTAGGTAGTGTTTGGCCGCTGCCATATAGGCCTTTACATCGTTGCTGGCTTTTTCCATCTCTGGGGTTAGGGTTTGAGTAGGATCTGGCAGATTGGGTGGCATCGGCTTATTGCATTCTGCCTGGGTTGTCGCTGATAACATCAGGCTGAACAGTACTGCGGTTGTGAGGGCTGTTTTTACCATGAGTAGGTTGCCTTGCTTGCCGACGGGTTGAGGTAAACGGTGTTTAACAGTATAGCTGATCAATAGGGTTTGATTTTTTATTGCATCCAATCGTTTTATTTTTCTCTTGAGGGCTTTTAACCCTCTGTGTGGGCGTATATACTCGCTTCGCTGAGAAAGTTACAGCACGTTTTAGAAGCATGGCACCACGAGACCTTTCTGTAGTTACACTTTACGTTACACAGCCTCTCATTTGTCCGTTCCTAAGCTAAATGCTGCTTTTCCAGTAAGTCACCTATCCAGGTATTGTTAAATGATGACTCCAGCCACGGCTGAGGGAGAATGAATATGGCTACCGTAACCGGTCAAGTAAAATGGTTCAATGAAAGTAAAGGTTTTGGCTTCTTGGAGCAAGACAATGGTCCAGACGTGTTTGTACACTACAGCTCAATTCAAGGCACAGGCTTCAAAACTCTGGCTGAAGGCCAGCGCGTACAGTTCGAAGTATCTGATGGCCAGAAAGGTCCTCAAGCTAACAACGTTGAACTGATTTAATGTTGTTTGAGCCGCCCACTGGGCGGCTCAGTTGTTTTGGGGTCATACTGTTTATGTTATGGCTCTTTTCTTTTCCCGTTTGTCCCGCTTGCAACTCCCGCCGTAATCACAAAACGCATGGCTTCTTCCATGGTCATGTCCAGTGGTCGTACATGTTTTCTGGGCACCAGTATGGTGTAGCCGCCGATCATGTAGCTCATGGGCAGGTAAATCAGAACGCTCTCTTCGGTGGCTAATCCCTGTGGTAGGGTTTCACTTAGCGGTTGAGTGACAAAGCCGATCAACTGCATCCTTTCTTGCCCGACGGTAATCGCAACCACCTGTTCAAAATCCCGCTCTTCTTTCGGCGTGAAATAGTTAAAAAAGTCGCGAATAGCCGTGTAGATGGGGCGGATCAGCGGCATGCGGTAGAGCAGGTTTTCCAGTTTAACGAACAGAGTTTGAAAAACGTAGGCATGCATCAGCACGCCCACCAGCAGTACAACGCCAAGGCCGGCCAGTACGCCTAAACCAGGCAGGTACCATTGCCCGGGAAGAATCAGTTTTAGCAGGCCGCCCAACACCCTTTCAGCCGATACGGCCAGCCAGTAAATGAGGTACACGGTGAGCGTAATAGGTAAGAGAGTGATGAGTCCGGTCAGTAAATACCGGCTGAGAAATCGAAACATAATGCGGCCCCCAAAGGTCTGCTGCTATTTAAGCAGGTGTTCAAGGCAACGTGAATGGGGTAGCGGGAAAGATTTACAAATAAAAAAAGCGCTGACCGTGAAAGTCAGCGCTTTTCAGTGCTACAGAGGCGTAGAATTAAGCCGCTTTTTTAGCACGCTTGCGTGATACGCCCAGGCCTGCCAAACCCAAACCTAACAGCGCCAGGCTGCCGGGCTCAGGTACTTGCTGGCGTACAATTTCGCTAACTTTAATGTCAACAAATGCGGCAGTAAATGACTCAGCAGTCAGTCCGCCAGCGCGTAACAGGTTCAAGTCCCAAGCTGCACCGCCGGTACCGAGTGCCAGATCGACGTAGTCAGCATTGGTTGAGCCAGAACAGTAGCCAGATTGGGTGCCACCTGCTGACTTGATGTAACCACCGGAGCCGTCAGCAACATAAGCGTTACCCGCAGAATCGATACCGATAGCCCGGTTGCCGCTGCCATCAGCGAAGTAGCAGTTAACTACCGCATTGAGCAGGGCATTGCCGTTGGTCATTTGGCCAAGTACGCTGTTATAGGTGTCTGCAGAGGTGTTGTCGCGATCCTCGTCAGTCACCAGAATAATGTTAGTGGCATGACCGGCATTTAAGGCGTAGTTATCGAAGACGTAATCAATAGCTTCGTAGCCGTCTTCGGTTCCTCCGTAGGCGTTCAGATTGGTATTGGCAGAAGTTTGAAACTCTGTGGCGGTGCCAAACTGGCCGCTACCTACAACGTATTCTTCGGGGTTGCCGCCAGGCTGAGTTCCACCGAAGCCCAGCAGCCCGTAGTTTGAAGACAGTGGGTCGCCTGCGGCGCGTGCTACCAGCTCGCTCTCTAAGGCAAGAATGGCATCATCAATCCATGCGTGCTCGCCGCTCATTGAGCCTGATTCATCAACTACACTGACAACGTCTACAGCGATTGGGATGGCGTTGGCGGCAGTACCGGCGGTGGCGAGAATGGCCGCAGCCATCAGTTTTTTGCTTAATTTCATAGTTCTAGCTCCTTCATTATTCAGCTTGTTTATGCATCAGTGCATTACTACTTAACTACTTAAATCTTAATGGTTCTGGTGTATAGGTCCCCCTCTTTTAAGCAAGCTGCTTACCAATATTTTTTTTTGTATAAAAAACATGGAGTTACGGGAGTTGCATTACTTTTTATGGTGTGGCGTGTATTAAATGTGTTAATTATGTCGACAATACTGCTAGTTAAGGTAAAGGCGAGAGTGTTATGCGAATTGGTTTGATTGTGGTGGGGGATGAGATTCTCAGTGGTCGTCGCACAGACAAGCATATGCCCCATTTATTGTCACTGCTGAAGGCGCGAGGCTTGGTACTGAATTGGGTAAAGATTGTTGGTGATGAGCCGAATTTGCTGGTTGATGCGTTTAAGGCGTCGTTTGCCACTGATGATATCGTGTTTAGTACCGGCGGTATTGGTGGCACTCCAGATGATATAACGCGTCAGGCTGTGGCTGAGGCTCTGGGTGTCGATTTACAACATCACCCAAGGGGGTTGGAAATTTTGGATGAGTTTGCTCGTGAGCGAGGGCGCCAATTGCGTGATGAGCATTACCGCATGGTGGAGTTTCCGCTGGGGGCCCGTTTGATTCCCAATCCGGTAAATAAAATTCCGGGGTTCAGTATGCATAAGCATCATTTTGTGCCTGGTTTTCCGGATATGGCAGGGCCCATGATGGAGTGGGTGCTGGACAATGAATATACAGATCTGCGTAATACGCAGTATGTGGAAGAGGCGTTATTGGTGTACGACACCTATGAAAGTGCAGCGATTCCGGCCATGGAGCGGGTGTTGGCAGAATGGCCGGCGGTGAAAGTGTTCAGCTTGCCAATCATGGATGTTGAAAAACCCTGTATTGAGCTGGGGGTAAAGGGTGCTCTGGCAGAAGTGAAGCCGGCAATGGCGTTATTAAAGGAAGAGCTTAAGGCGATTGGGGCAACGTGGGAGAGCGGGTGATTCCTTCAGGCACAAAAAAACCGGCGAGAGAGCCGGTTTTTTGCTTTACGCAGCAAATTAAGCCGCCAGGGCTTTGATTTGCGCGTTCAGGCGGCTCTTATGGCGAGCAGCTTTGTTCTTGTGAATGATGCCTTTGTCAGCAATACGATCAATCACTGGTACAGCGGCAGCATAAGCCGCTTTTGCAGCTTCTGCATCGCCAGTAGCAATGGCTGCAACAACTTTCTTAATGTAAGTGCGCGCCATAGAGCGCAGGCTAGCATTGTGCTGGCGTGCATTTTCGCTTTGGCGAGCGCGTTTTCTGGCTTGAGGTGAGTTTGCCACCGCGTGCTCCTTTTAAAATTGGCTATGGTAAATCAAGGACGCGACATTATGCGTTTTTTTTAAGCGATGTCAACCAGTGCCGAGAGGAGTCACCGTAAAAAGTCTATTCGTGAGTTTTACGCTGCTACCACGGCTTTGTTATTGACCACCAGGGGCGCTCTTCTGGCGGCTTCGGCTTTTTTGATGGTCAGGCCAGAGGGGTAGCGGTTGGTCTGATTGGCGGCAACGCCCCAGAATTGGTTGTTTTCCGGCTCTACACGGCACAGTGCGCCGATGCCCTCAAGCGCAGACGCCAGCTGTCGGGCTTTGGCGTGATCCAAGCCTTTGCGCAGCGTGATAATACGGCCACAGAACAGGTTTTGTAACTGCTTCCGGTCGGTGAGCTTAAAGCGCTCGGCGAAACGCCGTATCACTTGGTTTTTGTCTTGTTCTGGCTGAATGCCTCCCCAGAATACTACTTTGTAGGTAGACATTACGGGTACCCTCAATACTTCAATGTGACGGGCGCGGCTCACCCATATTCCTTGCCGCCACTGTTTTTAAGGGCCTACCTCCTAACGGGTGTTACGGGGTGTAAAAAACGGGGAAGCTTGGCGCATATAACAACATTGATGGTATTACAGCCACTTTCAATCCCTTATTCAAGGCTGTGTGTGCCATAAGAGCGTTAGCGGTTAAAGCGCGTGATAGACGGCAATAGACGCGGCCTCGGAGTTCTCGGAAGTTATAACCCTGCTTTCCCGGTCTGTACGATTTCTTTATTGGTCTATATTAAGGATGGCTATTGCGCTTGTTGAACCTTTGGTTGTTGAAGTGTTTTGCATAGTGCGGAGAAGTGGTTACAGGATTACCCCCTTCGTTACAGAGGTTTCAGATGACAACGATATACTTGTATGTGCTGTTGGGTGTTGAGCTTCTGTTTTTGCTGGGCTTTCTGGTTTTTATTGTGTACTTGCTGCGCCAGCGTGCGGCGGGTAGACGGCAGCGGGCAGCAGAAACCGCTGAATTGATGCCTGATGCACGAAGTATCCGGGCATACATTAAGGGGCAGGTCTTGCAAACCCGGCAAGATGGCTTTCCAGTTGCGAACGAAAACGTACCTAAGGCCCGTTTGTCACTATTGCGTTGTCATTACCTTGGTGCCGAGTATGAGGCGCTGGGGCACCCTATAGGATCAGACCCTTATTGGCAGTCTCTCGAGCGGTATTTGTCGCGTTTGCTGGGCATTTTGACAGAAGGCAAGTTGGGTGACGGCACTGCGTCGCGGCGCAAGGCGGGTTTGCAGAGGGTGAAGTCAGGCACGCAAGCGGTTAACCGCAATGTTTCCAGGCTTTCGGATGCGGTGCAGCGCCAGCATCATAGTGTCAAAGCCTTGTCTGAAGAGCTGGAAGGTAAAACGCGTAGTGGTGCAGTAAAGGTTTCTGAAGCCCAAAATCGGCAGCTTCAAAGCAATATAGCGGCTTCGTCAGAGTATGTGACGCAGTTGGAGCGCAGTGTCAGTGTCATGCGCAACGCGTTGAAGGCGGCGGAAGATCGAATCAAACAATACCAGGAGCGTGAACAGTCGAGCAGTAGTCTCAGCCGTGCGGGCGATAGCGCACTAATTATTACCCAGCCGAGCCACGAAGAGTCATCTGATGATCTCGACACTCTGTTGAGTCAGACCAATGAAATGAACCGCCTCAATAAGGAGGAGATTTATCGCCTGCACGAAACGATTGCGCAGCAGCGCAAGGTGATTTTTCAGCTGGAATCGTTGATTAAAAATCTTGAGGATAATCTCAGCGGGGTGTCGGGCAGCGAGTTGCAATTGCAAGAGCTGGACAAGCTCAAGCGGGTGTTACGCGAAACAGAAGACTGCGTGCATGTGTTGGAAAGTGAAGTTGAGCTGTTGCAGAATAAGCTTGATGAGCCAGTGTGGTCTGATGATGCGGAGCAGGTTGCCTCAAACGATAGCGACGAAACAGTCAGCCAGTTGGCAGCTTTGCAGGAAGAGGTGGAGAATAAGGAGACTCAGCTGCGCCGCAGCCAACAGGTAATGAGTGGCATACAAAAAATGCTGGAAGCGCAGTCGCTGGAAGACTTGGCATTGGTGTTGGTGGCTGCTTTGAAAACGATCGGTATTGGTTGTTATCTGCATTTAAAAGGCGATAACGGCAAGGTGTCGGCGTCGTCGAGTGGGCGTTTCCCCGATGACATAAAGCGCTTGCTCAATGCGTCTTCGTTTCAGGGGAGTGAAGAAATTCGCGACACCGCACATGGTCGGCTGTGCGTTTGTAAGGGTGTTACGGCCCTGTTAGATGGGTTGGATAGCAAGATGGATGGGTCTGTAGTTATCGATCAAGCGATTGAGGTGGTAAGGTTGGCATCGCCTTTGGTCGTGAAGGTATCTGCACTGCAAGGTTCGCAGAGCAAGTACAGCAAGTTACGTTATACCTTTGCAGCTATTCAGAAATTGCTTTCCAGTGTTGATGCCCAATACAGCTATCAAACCATGGAAGGTGAAAGTATTATTAAGACGCTGTCTGCACAATACTCCCAATTGGTGCAGTTGATGGGGCCAACGGCTAACCAACAGAAAGAGTTTGAAAATATTCAGCGGGAAATCAGTGAGCGGGTGGCCTTAATGGGGCAAAACCGCAAGATGACCAAAACCTATTTCGCAAAACTGTTGCAACGCCTAAATGAGGAGCCTTGATTGGCGCGGTCGTTAAATTAAACGACTGGTCGCACGCAGGTGCAAACAGGTAAACTGGCGGGCCAAAATAATCCACCCGTGTCATTAAGGCTCTGCGTTGAACACTTCACCAAAACCCTCGGCTTCTTCATCGGCCTCACCTGGTTTGTTGCGATCCAGTTCTATTGTGGGTGTCATGACCATGCTCTCGCGCGTGATGGGGTTGGTGCGCGATATGGTGTTTGCCCGATACATTGGTGCTGGCACCGGGGCTGATGCGTTTTTCGTTGCTTTTAAGATTCCCAACTTCTTTCGTCGTTTGTTTGCTGAAGGTGCGTTTGCCCAGGCGTTTGTGCCGGTGCTGTCGGAGTACCGCACACAGGGATCCCACGCGGCCGTCAAGGCACTGATTGATCGGGTGGCTGGCTGCCTGGGCTCGGTACTTATTCTGTTAACGGCTGTTGCGGTGATGGGAGCCCCTCTGGTGGCGACCGTATTTGCGCCAGGGTTTGCCGATGATGACGAGAAATTTGCCCTGACTGCCGACCTGATTCGTATCACCTTTCCCTATCTGATGTTGATATCACTTACAGGCTTTGCCGGTGCAGTGCTTAACAGTTACGACCGTTTCGCGATACCCGCAATAACCCCGGTGCTGCTCAATATCTGCCTGATTCTGGCGGCGGTCCTGGTAACTCCCTGGTTCGAAAACCCGGCTTATGGCTTGGCCTGGGGGGTGTTTGCGGCTGGCGTAGTGCAACTGGTTTTTCAACTGCCCTTTCTTGCGCGAATGCATTTGTTTCCAGTGCCAAAATGGGGGTGGCAGGACCCGGGTGTAAAGCGCATTTTGGCATTAATGGCACCGGCGATCTTTGGGGTGTCGGTAAGCCAGTTGAACCTTTTATTGGATACGGTACTGGCATCGTTTCTGCCCACCGGAAGCGTATCCTGGCTCTATTACTCTGACCGTTTATCAGAGTTACCGTTGGGAGTCTTTGGTATTGCTATTGCCACGGTCATTTTGCCGGGCTTGTCGCGACTGCATACCCAAGCTGATGCGGCCGCGTTTTCGGCAACCTTGAATTGGGCGTTGCGTTTGATTTTGCTGATAGCGCTTCCGGCTACCGTTGCGTTGTTTGTGCTGGCTGAGCCTATTTTGGCTACTCTGTTTTTGTATGGTCAAACCACCGCGGTTGATATTGATATGTCGGCACTCAGTTTGCGAGCCTACGCCCTGGGTTTAACGGCCTTTATGTTGATCAAAGTGCTGGCGCCGGGCTATTTTTCGCGGCAAGACACCAAAACACCGGTAAAAATTGGGGTGGTGGCCATGGTTGCCAACATGGTGATGAATATTGTCTTTGTCGTGCCGTTGTATCTTTATTGGAATGTAGGGCATTTGGGGTTGGCCTTGGCTACGTCACTCTCAGCGTTTTTAAACGCCTGGTTGTTGTATCGAGGGTTGCGCAAACAGAATGTGTACACGCCCAGTGCCAACCGCCTTAAAACCGGTGCCCGGTTGGTAGTTGCTAATGTGGCTATGGCTGCAGTACTGATATGGGCTGTGGAATATTGGTCTGGCTGGCTGACATGGTCAGGGCTAGAGCGTGCAGGTCACTTACTATTGATTTGCCTTGGTGGGTTAGTGGTTTATCTGGCGTCATTGGTCGTGATGGGTATGCGGCTGGCCCACTTGCGGCATTAAGGTGGCGATGGAGGACTGGGCTGCTGGCTGATGCGCGCAAGCCTCATGTATACTTGCCGACCTTTGTGGGCGGCTTACGGTAAAACAGCAGCTGAAGCATAATATTGGTGAAAATGGCGTACCAGATATGACTCAAATACCCGGTGCAGGTGCTATCGGCTTGAGAGGCTCGAAAGAGGTGATTCGCGGATTGCACAATGTTCGTGCTGAGCACCGGGGCTGTGTGGCCACGCTGGGTACATTCGATGGTGTTCACCTAGGCCACCAGGCCATTATGAAGCAAGTGGTAACCCGTGCAAAAGCAACGGGCCTGCCTTCTGTTGCTGTGATTTTTGAGCCTCAGCCTCATGAGTATTTTGCTGGAGAAAAAGCGCCTGCCAGAGTAATGCGCTTTCGCGAGAAAATTCTTGCGTTGTTTGCCGAGGGTATCGAGCGGGTTGTGTGTTTACGTTTCAACCAAGCGCTCAGCAGTCTGTCTGCGCAAGCGTTTGTTGATGAGATACTGGTAAAGGGGTTGGGCGTTCGTTACCTGGTGGTGGGTGATGATTTTCGGTTTGGTGCCGACCGCCAGGGGGATTACCACTTTCTTAAGCAAGCTGGTAAGGCCCAGGGGTTTGAGGTTACTGATACCTATACTCACCTCATTGAAGGGGCGAGGGCTAGCAGTACCCGCATTCGCCAGGCTCTGCACGACGGCGATTTTACACTTGCTAGCCAGTTATTGGGGCGGCCTTATGCCATTAGCGGCTATGTACAGGCAGGTAAACAGTTGGGGCGGCAGCTTGGAACGCCAACTGCCAACGTGAACTTGCGGCGCTATTGTTCTCCCTTATCTGGCGTTTTCGCGGTGACGGTAAAATTGCCTTCGGGTGAGCGTTATAACGGTGTTGCCAATGTGGGCGTGCGGCCCACAGTCGATGGAGCCGGAAAGCCGCTGTTAGAGGTTAACCTGTTCGATTTTGCGGGTGATCTGTATGGCCAGCTTATCCAGGTCGAATTTGTGTGCAAGTTGCGCAGTGAAAAGCGTTTTGCATCGGTTGATGCATTGAAAGCGCAGATCCAAAACGATATTCAACAGGCGAAACAGGTATTTGGCAGCGCCTGAATTCTCGTACGAATAATACTGACATTTTGAATTTAACGTGAAATAACATACACCCGAGGGGTGTTAACTGGTTTGATTATGACTGATTACAAATCCACCTTGAACCTTCCCAGCACTGAGTTTGCCATGAAGGCAAACCTGCCCCAGCGAGAGCCCACGTTACTGAAACAGTGGCAGAGCAGTGATTTGTACGGGCAGATTCGCGAGGCGCGCAGTGGTCGTGAAAAGTTTATTTTGCACGATGGTCCACCCTATGCAAACGGTGATATTCACATTGGCCATTCGGTTAACAAGGTACTGAAAGATATTGTTATCAAGTCGAAAACGCTCAGCGGGTTTGATGCGCCTTATGTGCCGGGTTGGGACTGCCATGGTTTGCCCATCGAGCATAATGTTGAGAAAAAAATTGGCAAGGCTGGCGCCAAGGTAGACTTCAAGACCTTCCGGCAGAAGTGTCGAGAGTATGCTGCCAAACAAGTTGAAGGCCAAAAGGCTGGCTTTATTCGATTAGGGGTGCTGGGTGACTGGAATAACCCTTATCTGACCATGGACAAGGCGTTTGAGGCAGACATTATTCGGTCTCTCGGTAAGATCATCGAAAACGGTCATCTGGAAAAAGGTTTCAAGCCGGTTTACTGGTCGGTGGTGGGTGGCTCTGCGCTGGCCGAAGCCGAAGTGGAGTACCGCGAAAAAACGTCGTTTTCTATCGACGTTAAATTCCGTGTAGCTGATGAATCTGCATTGCAATCGGTCGTACCCGGTTTGGCGGGCAGCGGGCCCGTGTCGGTAGTGATCTGGACAACAACCCCCTGGACACTTCCCGCTAATCAGGCGGTGAGCGTGAATGCCGACCTAGATTATGTGGTGGTGCAGGTGGGCGAAGAACGCCTGCTGTTGGCAGCTGCGCTGGTCGACAGTGTGATGGCGCGAGCAAGCATTGAAAACTACAGCGTAGTTGGCGAGTGTAAAGGCCAGGTGTTGGAGAATCTGCAGCTGCAGCATCCTTTTTATCAGCGCCAGGTTCCGGTCATTCTGGGTGATCATGTAACAACAGACGCGGGTACTGGCTGTGTGCATACCGCCCCCGATCATGGTTTGGAAGACTTTGCAGTGGGTCAGAAGTACGGTATTGGCACTGTCAACTATGTTGACGATCATGGTGTATACCGCGACAACGTGGAGCTGTTTGCCGGTGATCATGTTTATAAAGTGGATGAAAAAGTGGTTGAAGTGCTCACCGCCAATAATGCGCTGCTGTGCCACGGTAAAATCACTCACAGTTATCCGCATTGCTGGCGTACCAAAACCCCATTGATTTTCCGCGCGACGCCACAGTGGTTTATCAGCTTGAGCAAAAACAACTTACAGGGTGCTGTGGGTGACGCCATTGATCAGGTGCAATGGGTGCCAGGTTGGGGTAAAGCGCGTATTGAAGCAATGCTGGCCAGTAGCCCCGATTGGTGTATTTCTCGCCAGCGTGTATGGGGCGCACCTATCGCGTTGTTTGTGCATAAAGAGACTCAAGAATTACACCCAGAGACTCACCGCCTAATTGAAGAAGTTGCTAAGCGAGTAGAAGATGAAGGCATGGATGCATGGTTCGACTTAGAGCCAGAAACCTTGCTGGGTGCCGAGGCGGAGCACTATACCAAAGTAACCGATACCCTCGACGTATGGTTTGATTCTGGGGTTAGCCACTACGCCGTGCTGCGTCGTCGAGAGGAGCTACAATTTCCTGCTGATCTTTATCTTGAAGGTTCGGATCAACATCGAGGCTGGTTTCAGTCATCCTTGAAAACGTCGATGGCCATTAACAATGAGCCGCCTTATAAAACCGTGTTAACCCATGGTTTTACCGTTGATGCTGACGGCAAAAAAATGTCCAAGTCGCTGGGCAACGTTATCCCGCCGCAAAAAGTCTGTAACGACTTGGGTGCCGATGTGTTGCGGCTGTGGGTGGCGGCCACCGACTTTAGTGGCGAGATCAGTGTTTCTGATGAAATTCTCAAGCGCACGGCTGATTCCTATCGCCGCATTCGCAATACCGCGCGCTTTATGTTGGGTAATCTGACCGGGTTTGACCCTGCCGCAGATATGGTCGCCAATGACGATTTATTAAATCTCGACGCGTGGGCAGTGGCCCGTGCAGCAGAATTACAGAGTGAGATTGTCGCCAGCTACGACAGCTATCAGTTCCATGTGATTTATCAGCGTTTGCACAACTTTTGTGTCGTGGATCTGGGTGGCTTTTACCTCGATATCATTAAAGACCGGTTGTATACCACGCAGGCTGATAGCCACGCGCGTCGCTCGGCGCAAACGGCGCTGTATCATATCGTACAGGCAATGGTTCGCTGGGTAGCGCCTATTCTGAGTTTTACGGCGGAAGAAATCTGGCAAGCAGTACCGGGCGTATCGAAAGGCTCCAGTGTGTTTACGGCAGAATGGTACGCCTTGCCAAGCGCCTCAACGTTGAAGGCTGACCTCCCTTATTGGGCTGATGTTGCCAAGGTGAAAGCCAGCGTTAACCGTGTTTTGGAACAAAAACGTAAAGACGGCGCTATCGGTGGTTCCTTGAATGCCCATGTTACCTTATATGCGGGTGGTGACTTATTTGAGAAGTTAAGCCAGTTGAGTGAAGAATTGCGGTTTATTCTCATTACGTCGCGTGCAGATGTTAAACCCTATGCGCAGGCAGAAAATGCCGAGGTGACAGATATGGATGATCTGTTGGTGGCGGTTGCCAAGATAGATGCCGAAAAGTGCGTGCGTTGTTATCACCAGATGCCGGATGTGGGTACCCATGAAGGGCATGAAGCCATTTGTGGCCGCTGTGTTGAAAACGTTAGCGGCAGTGGCGAAGTTCGCCGCTTCGCCTGATATTGAAAGGAGCCATTGTGGCCTTCGAAAAAGTTTCATTGAAAATGGTGCCTTTTAAAAAAATATCGTTGGCCTGGTATGGTTTGGCTGCACTGGTCATCGTGCTAGATCAGTTCACCAAAGTCATCGCTACCCAAGAGTTGAGTTACGGTATTCCCGTGGTGATTACGTCATTTTTTAATTTTACGTTGGCTCATAACTACGGTGCTGCGTTTAGTTTTTTGAGTGAAGCGGGTGGTTGGCAGCGTTGGTTTTTTGGTGTGATTGCTGTTGTTGTGAGTACCGTGCTGGCGGTGTGGATTAATCGTATTGAGGTTGGCAAGCGTTGGGAGCCTGTTGCGCTCGCGTTGGTGCTGGGTGGTGCTATCGGCAATCTCTACGATCGAATCACACTCGGTTATGTTGTCGACTTTATCGTGGTTCATTATCAGCACTACGCTTGGCCTGCGTTTAATATTGCCGACTCGGCAATTTGCGTGGGTGCCGCTATGTTGATTATTGATATTTTTCGTCAAGGCGAAAAAGCAAGTGACGAGGCCTCGGGTAAATCGTCTTGAGGTTTGAATAAGGCATCTTCAGTTATAAAGATGCATTGAGGTTATGGTTATTATGATGGATGCTTTAGTGGTAGGGCCCAGTACCCGCGTTACCTTGCACTTTGCGTTGCATTTGGAAGACGGTGCCGAAGTCGACTCAACATTTAATGGCGAGCCCGCCACATTTGATGTGGGTGACGGTAGCTTGCTGCCAGGTTTCGAGCAGGCGTTGATGGGCTTGGGTGAAGGGGACGAAGGCGAGTTTTCCATACCCCCGGAGCAGGGCTTTGGTCAGCCCAACCCCACCAATATTCAAACGATAGAGCGCTCGGCATTTGATCCTTCCATCGCGCTGGAAGAAGGCTTGATGGTGTCGTTTGCCGACGCCCAAAATACCGAACTTCCCGGTGTGATTCGTTCGGTTTCGGATACCGAGGTAGAGGTGGACTTTAATCACCCGCTGGCGGGGCGTACCATTCTGTTCACTGTAAAAATCATTGCCATTGAACCCACTGTGACCCATTAAACAGGTTGAGTAACATGCAAGTAAAACTGGCAAATCCTCGCGGCTTTTGTGCGGGTGTTGACCGCGCCATCGATATTGTTAATCGGGCATTAGATGTGTTTGGTGCGCCTATTTATGTGCGACATGAAGTAGTGCATAACAAATTTGTGGTGGATTCGTTGCGTGAACGAGGTGCTGTATTTGTTGACGAGCTGAACGAAGTGCCTGACGACGTTATCGTGATTTTCAGTGCTCATGGTGTATCGCGAGCCGTGCAAGACGAAGCCAAATCCCGTGGTTTGAAAGTGTTTGATGCAACTTGTCCCCTGGTGACCAAGGTTCATATGGAAGTGCTCAAGTTTAGCCGTGAAGGCCGTGAGTGCATTCTGATTGGCCATCATGGTCACCCGGAAGTGGAGGGCACTATGGGGCAATATGATCACGCTGCCGGCGGTACCATGTATCTGGTTGAAAACGAAGCAGATGTTGAAAATCTTGTCGTAAAAAAACCCAACAGATTGGCATTTGTTACCCAAACTACGTTATCAATGGATGATACGGCGAAGGTGATTGAGGCGTTGGGACGGCGTTTCCCTGCGATTGAAGGCCCCAAAAAAGACGACATCTGTTATGCCACACAAAACCGGCAGGATGCAGTGCGACAGCTGGCGTTGGAATGTGATCTGGTATTGGTAGTGGGATCTCCCAATAGCTCCAACTCTAACCGGCTGCGAGAGTTGGCTGAGCGCTGTGGAGCAAAAGCCTTTCTTATCGATGGCCCGGCGGATATCGACTGCGCCTGGCTTGAAGGTGTTCGTAGTGTGGGTGTTACCGCTGGGGCTTCGGCGCCTGAAGTACTCGTCAAACAGGTGCTCGAAGGCTTGGTTAACGCTGGGGCTTTTTTACCCGAGGAGCTGGCTGGCCAGCCGGAAAACATTCGTTTTTCCCTGCCAAAAGAGTTGCGTCTTTCCACAGATTAATGCCCCTGGCGCCCTGGGCATCGGTTTTTCCCATTCCTGCGCTACGCTTCCTCCTGTGACGTTGGTCACAGGTGTGGCGTCTTATTTTCTTTGCTGTGCACCCCCTAAACCCTTTGTCGTTAACTGAGATCCACTTATCTGAGGTGTATAGAATGTCGACACTTTCGGGAGTTTAATGATTGATATGAAAAAATATACCTGTGGTTTTACATTGCTTGAATTGATGGTCACCTTAGCGGTGCTGGCAATCGTGATTGGTTTGGCAGCGCCGAGCATGACCGACCTTCTACGTACTAATACGCTCAGAAGTACCGGTGATGTTTTTGCCCGCTCAATTGCCTTCGCCCGCAGTGAGGCCGCCTCGCAACATGAGCGCATTGTTATCTGCCCCAGCAAAGATCAGGCAACCTGTGTTGCGACCGATGAATATGAGATAGGCATGATCGTTTTTCTTGACCGTAATCGTAACGGCAGTCTGGATGCCAATTCATGTGGCCCAAATGAAGATTGTCTGTTGCGCTACATTGAGCCAATGCCCAGTGGGTATACCGTGAGGGCGGCAACAGCAAGCAACAGCATCACCTTTGGCACTCTTGGCGAATTTAGCGCAGGCGATAAACTCTTTTACTTCTGTTCACCAAGCAAGGCTGTTGCTGATGGCTATACCACAAAAATTTCGGGCTCTGGCAGTATTGGTGTAAGTAAAGGGGTGCCGTCATGTCCTTAATGAGCAAGAAACGCATGATAGGAAAGCAGCGAGGTTCAACCTTGATAGAGGTATTAATCGCTTTTTTCATTTTGGCTATTGGTCTTTTGGGCGTGGTGGGAATGCAGGTTTCCGGTGTGCGCAGTAATCAAATGGCGCAATTTGGTACCCATGTCAATATGCTCGCAATGGATATGGCCGGCCGTATTCGTGCGTATGACAATCCAGCGGTCACTACTGATGACAACTTCTACGACGGTATCGATACTAACAGCCCAGGGTCTGCACCGAGCTGCATTTATTCGGTGGGTGGTTGCTCGGGAGCTACCGTTAAACAATATGATGTTTATGAATGGTCAGATGCGGTAACCAATGTGCTTCCGGGAGGCCGTGGCACGGTGACATGGGTGGCCGCACGTGAGGTGTACGAGATAAAAATTATGTGGGATGCCGAGCGAACCGGGGCTAATGGAACAGGATGTAGTGGCAATGCCAAGGTTGATCTGGCCTGTTTTGTGATGGAGGTATCTTTGTGAGTGCGCCAGGTATGTTGAGAAAGTGGCAGCTGCGAGCTATCGGTGCAAGAGGCATTGGCGGCTACAGTTTACTGGAACTGATGATTTCCACCACACTGGGCTTAGTTATTATGGCGGGCGTAGTGCAAATGTATGTGTCCTCCCGCACTACCCAAACAGCCATTACCGGTACTTCCCGCGTACAGGAGAATGCCCGTTACCTCTTCGAGCGCTTTGACCGGGATGTGGGCCGTGCGGGGTTGCTGGGGTGTTTGCCCCCTTGGTTTACACCAGAGAAGTATGCTACGGGCGACAGAACCAATATTCTTAATATGCTGGGTAAGGACGCAGCGTCGGTCTACAACTTTGAGAATGCTGTTGGGGGGAGTGAAGGCACGGGCCTGCTTGGTTCAGATGAGCTCGTTGTTCGTTTTATGTCTTCCAGCGGTATACCTATTTTGGCGGATGTCTCCGGTGCGGCGGATACTATTAAAGTTGATCCTGCCAACCCGCTGTACGCAAATCTCAATCAATGGCAGCTGGCGGTACTGGCCGATTGTGAGAAAGCGGCAATTTTTATCATTACTAACGATCCCGCTTCTGGCACGGCCGGCGAAATCAAAATGGCGCTGGGTACTGGAAATACAGCGCCTGCTGGTTCTCTAAACCCTGGTCAATACAACGAGTGTGATTTCAAAAATACTAAACCTGCTTGTAAGAAGCTCACGAATGACAACGGTGATCCGTTAGTGTTTCGGTCTGTGAGTACTTCTAACCCAATGCGCGTGGATTCTATCAAAGGGCAGGCGGCAATGCTGTACTCGGGGACTAATGTTGGAGCCTTTACTTACAGTCTAGGCGATAGTGCCGCCGGAACCTGTTCCGCCGCTGAACCGCAATTTTGTGCGCTTCTCGTAAATGGCGAGGAGGTAGTGGATGGCGTTGAGGATTTTCAGGTGCTGTTTGGTGAGCAGTCAGCGGCAAACAGGCTGGCGTATCTTAAGGCTAGTGATGTAAGTGACTGGTCCCAGGTGCGCAGTGTGAAAGTCGATATCACCCTGAATTCTGTAGACAAGGCAGGCATGGATTCGGCGACGAAAGGTTTGTATCAACAGACTTTCTCAAGAACCTTTTATCTGTATAACCAGAAGGCACCATAGCCGTCATGCAATGTGGTATTGAGATGAACGCAAAGCTTATGAAACAGCATAGACATGTCATTGCTCAGCAAGGTGTGGCCTTGGTTGTTGCGCTGGTATTTTTATTGGTGATGACGGTCGTGGGCGTATCGTCGTTTGTAAACACGACTTTGCAGGAGCGCATGGTGAGCAGTGCGCGGCAGTCGGACCTGGCTGAACAGGCCGCGATTGCCGCAGTCAACGTTGCTGAACAAACGTTGACTAGCACTATGGGTAAGTATGTGGAGCGGTACACCTTGTTTGACACGACTAATAACTGCGCGGGCTTATATCAGCCATTCCCTATCAGAAATAAAGATACTCTGACGGTCTCTGCGGCTAAGGCTATTGCATTTGATGTAAATGATGATACTGCATGGGATGCGACTAACAGTTTAGAGGCGAAAAATGCCTTAAAAGTGGGTGCGGTGGTGAGTAAGAACCCCCGCTACCTGATTGAACTTATCGGGTTTGGTGATACCAGCGGGGTGCCTGCTGTATTGATTCAGGATGGTGGTGAGAGTGCGGCAACTACTGCCGAATATGCGGTGTATTTTCGTATAACCGCCAGAGGTTGGGCGCAGGATGAAAATGTGAGTTCTCTAGTTCAGGCGACTGTGAAAATGATTTTAGAAGAAGGTGCGCCTGCAGTGGCTGTTTGTCCTTCTTGATATGTAACCTCGCCGGCAAATGAAGGGTAGGTGACTATGGTTAAATACGTAAAACATAATGTTCCTCTTATTGGATGTGTTGCCTGTACTTTACTGGTCGCGCAGCACGTTAACTCTGCCCCCGGCGCTTTGGCTAAAGAACCGTTGTTTTTGGGTTCCAGGGTTCCACCCAATATCCTCTTTATTGTCGATGACTCCGGCAGTATGGACTGGGAGGTCTTGACTAGTAACGGCGGTGAAGCTGCTTACCCTGGTGGTAACAGTGGGAACATCGATCTCACCCCAACGTCGACAGACTATCGCGAGCTTTTGGAGTCTTGTTCCGGTTACAACGTCATGTACTTTGACCCGAACAAGAAATACACCCCATGGGTAGGCAATGATAATGCAAACCAGCCATTAGCCGACCAGTCGGTTACTGCGGCACGAACGAACCCTTATGATTCGAGTAGCTACACGGTAAATTTACTAAGCCCGGATGTTAATGGCGATTACCCGGGCTATATCCCGTGGAACGATGCGGATGGTGATGGAGACTTTGATGTTGGTGAGTGCGGTGATGCTTTCGTGTCTACGGGTGGTTTCACCTCGCCGTCCAATACGGTTGATTACAGCCGGTTTATTCCTGTTACCGCGATGAGTGCTGCGCAGCAACAAAACTTTGCTAACTGGTATTCCTACTATCGCAAGCGTGAATACGTGGTAAAACGGGCGCTTTCCGAAATTATTAATGACTCTGATGCACGAATAGGTTTGGCGACACTGCACAATAACAACAGTGTTGGCACATTGGTAAAAGATGTTGATGATAAAACAATACCGGTTAATGCCACTGCTGCAACCAATAAAAAGACGTTGGTGGATAACCTGCTCAAGGTTGACTCCAGCGGCGGTACGCCGCTACGTATGGCGCTTCATCGTGCCGGGTTGTATTTCACAGAGGGGCAAAACCCAGGCACAAGCCTGTTCGGGTTTGATCCGGGTAGCAGCTCGCCGATTTTACCGCTGGCAAGCGGTGGTAGCTGTCAGCAGAATTACTCGGTTATGATGACTGATGGTACTTGGAACAGCTGGGTATATTGGCCGTACAATAATGATGGCGATGGTAATACCCAGTTTGATGGCGGGTCTTATGCAGATAATTACTCGGAAACCCTCGCAGATATTGCGATGAACTATTACGAAGGCGACCTGCATGGTGGACTGCCTAACAATGTAAAAATCATTACCGGTGTCGATGAAAATCCCGCCCAGCATATGGTGACCTATACAGTGGCATTTGGCCTTTCGGGAACCCTGGATAGTAAGCAGAACCCTGCTGATTCCTCTTTCCCTGGCTGGCCAGAACCCATTGGGAATCAGCCAACGACCATTGACGATGTCTGGCACGCTGCCTATAACGGTCGCGGTGAATATCTGAATGCGGCGAATCCAGAGGCGTTAATTACCTCGCTGGGTCAATCAATTGCGGGTATTCAAAAGCGAGAAGGCAGTGCCTCTGCGGTGGCATTTAGCTCGACCAGTTTGCAAGCCGACACCAAGATTTTCCAGGCGAGCTTTGATTCCACATCGTGGTTTGGTGATTTGGATGCACTTAAAGTGGAGTTAAACAAAGTAGGCAAAACTGCGTGGACAAATGGTAGTGCTGGCGAACAATTGGCCAAACGCAGCTCGGCCCGCGACATTATTACGTATAACGGCAACAAGGGCATATCATTTGCCTGGCCTGCAGATTATAAAAACCCGACAGCGACTGAACTATCTACCGTTCAGATTAACGACTTGCTAGCTGACAGGCCTTTTGCGAATCCGGTGAATGCTACGGAAGAAACACAAAATGTCGACTATGTAAAAAAACTTGTAGCTTATCTACGTGGAGATTTTACTGAAGATGGTAAGGAATTTCGCAATCGCAACGGGAAGCGGCTGGGCGATATCGTTTATTCGAGCCCTGAATTTGTTGGCGTTCCGAGTGAATTATACGAAGACGATATAGAGTCAGGTAGTAGCTTCAACGATTTCGTGGAAGATCAGCTAAAGAATAGTATGGTGAAAGATGGCGTTGTGTATGTGGGCGCTAATGATGGCATGTTACACGCGTTTAATGCGGCCACCGGCGAAGAAATTTTTGCTTATATTCCCCAGTTTATTTTTTCCGATCAGAGCCTGGCTGGTCTGCACTATCTGGCCGATAAAATCTATGGTTATCGGCCCTATTTAGACGGCACGCCTACTGGCCGCAGTGTCTTTGTTGGCGGTAAATGGCGAACCTATCTGGTAGGCGGTGCACGTGCTGGGGGCAAGGGCATTTACGTGTTGGATGTGACTGACCCTAAAACACTAACAGAATCAAATGCCGATAAGATTGTTAAGTTTGAATTTACTCATGCCGATCTTGGCTACACCTTTTCTGAGCCGGTTATCACCAAGATGAATAACGGTAAATGGGCTGCTGTCGTGGGTAATGGCTATAATGCTTCCGGCGATGGTACTGCTAAGGTGTTTATCATTTATCTGGATGGCACGGGTTACAAAACGCTGGAAACCGGGGTGGGTTCCATTGTTTCTTCCGACTGTTTAAATGCATCCAGTGATTGTAATGGCATGGCGACGCCAACCACTGCCGACTTCGATGGCGATGGTGCTGCGGATCGTGTCTATGCAGCTGATCTTCGGGGCAATCTGTGGGTATTTGATGTTAGAGATAGTAGTACCAGTAATTGGAAGCCTGCGTATGGCAGCCTGAGTACACCAGAACCTCTGTTTTATACCGGTGGGCAGCCGATTACTGCCAAACCTGAAATTATTTTGCATCCAACACGGGCCGACAGTTCCACCTCACCTAATGTGATGGTTTATTTCGGCAGTGGTCAGTTCTTAGCTGTTAATGATGGTAAATCGACTGCAGTAAACTATTTTTATGGTGTGTGGGATAATGGGCAAATAGGAAGCCTGGATAAGTCTTCTCTGGTTAAGCAGGTGATTAGCGATCCGGGCCAAAAGAGAACGGTGAGTAACAATACGGTTGATTATCGGTTGCCCTCTGACCCCTTGTATTCTGGTAACACCGAACTTGGCTGGTATGAAGAGCTGCCGCGCACGGGTGAGCGTTCTGTTACAGCGGCGCAGGTGGTTAACGATATCCTGTTCTATAACACATTAATTCCAGACCCTTCTGCCGTATGTGCCTATGGGGGCTCAGGCTTCTTGATGGCAGTGGATCCACTGACTGGTGGAGATTTGGATATCAAGCTGTTCGATACCAATAATGACGGTGTCTTTGAAGATGGAGAGGGTATCGAATTAGGCAGTATTCCTTCTGAATCGGGGTTTATTTCAAACCGGCAAATCACCCAAACCTCTGATGGCAAAATTGATTTTCAGGTGTTGAATACTACCGCAACGGATAAAGTTGAAAGAACATCTCTCTCGGTTAACCCTGAAGATTAACAGGAGACACATTATGAACAAGTCAGTATCGAAATGGGTAGGCCGCTGGTTTCTTTGCATAGCCATGGTTATCTCTGCCGCTTATGTCGTGGCGCAAGACAAGGTGTTTGCTGTTGTTGATGATGCAAACTTTAAAAGTGGAGAGGTTGTTTTAGATGACCAGCTTTTTAAGCTGGCATTAGACGTGAAAATTGTGGATGAAACAGGTAAAAAAACCACAATTTACGCGCTAAAGCAGGGTACACCGATTTATTTTTTGGCTGAGGGTTGGCAGGTGCATAGCGTACAGCTTTTACCAAAGGGTACTCCACGGCCAGTGGTTGATGATGACGAATAAAATTATTGATAGTGTGCAAAGTGTGGGTATGCGTATGTATTCTTATGGCAAGCAGGATGGTTTTTCGTTAATTGAAATGATGATTGCTATGGCCATCATAGGAATTTTGGCGGCGGTAGCCTACCCATCTTACACTGAGCATGTTCGCAAAGGTGTACGGTCAGAGTGTCGGGCATTTTTGTTGGATATCGCTGGCCAGCAAGAACGCTTTTTTTCACAGAATGTATCTTATGCGAAGATGAGCGATTTGGGTTATTCGGCTGGAGACACTAGTCCGGATGGTAACTGTAAAATAAAGTCGTTTACGTTAGACCCCAGTGGCTGCTCTTCTGCGGGTACAAAGTGTAGAACATATGAGTTAACCGTCGAACCTGTGCGGCCTGACTCACACTGCTCCACATTGTCTTATACCAGTGCCAATGTGAAAAAATCAACGGGTAGTTATGCTTCTGCCAGTGAACCGCTAAAGTGCTGGCGTTAACAGCTGACATTTTTGCCGTTAGTGCCGTTAATGATCCCATCACCGTCTTGGTCGCGGGCATAGCGAGGCCGACCAGAGTAGCTGACGATGATTTGTGCCGCATATTTTAGGTTTTTATTCGGTGGGCAATAAGTAAAATTGCCGTTTTGGTACTCAGTCACTCCTCGTCCGTTAAAGCTTAAGTAGTTTTTATTTCTAAATGCTCGCCAGGCTATGTAGCTATTTTTCTGAAAAGGACTAATTATCTTTAACAGTTTTTCGTGAGTATCTCTAATTCCGTTTTTATTTTTATCTTCAAAAATCAGTCCTCCGGGTTGCCAATTGGATCCGGCGCAAATTATGCCATCATTGCTGGGACATAGTGTGACGACCTTATGCTCTGCCAGCGCTGTATTACGTGCATACTGTATGTTTTGATATAGTCGGTGTGCATTGGTTCGTGTTTGGGTGGTTTGGATTAAATGGCTAAACCCGGGTAGGGCTGTGGCGGTCAAAATGGAGAATACGCTAAGAGATATCAGTAATTCGAGCAGGGTTAAGCCCCGGGCGTATAGATGCTTTGAGGAGTTGCAGTGAGAAAACCTTACGTAAAAAGTAATTGAAGAGTACATATTTTCATCCTTGAAAACTTTATCAAATCATCCGTGATTAACTGGGCACAGATCTGTCCAGTCCACGCGGGCAACGTTAACAGCTTTAGTTGCTACGTCAAAGTGAGTGGTTGAATTAAGTGCTATTATTCATCACTGTCATCATCCAGCCCGAGTTTTTTCAAACGGTAGCGTAGCGACCTAAAGGTAATTCCCAGCTTTTTCGCAGCAGCGGTTTTGTTCCAGCGGCATTTCTCCAGCGCCTGCATGATGGCGTCACGTTCAATAGATTGTAAATAGTCATCCAGCAGATCGGATCCCAATTTAAAGTCGCTGGTGGGGTGGTTGTTTTGTGCGTTTGTCGGAGATGGTTCTGGTTTTGACGCAGGTTCGGGTGTGGCCTGATTAAAGCTGAGTTCGTCCGCTTCAATGATGTCCCCTTCGCAGAGTGTATAAGCCCGTTCGAGAATGTTTTGTAGTTCGCGCACATTGCCTGGAAAGGGATACTGCTCCAGTAGTGCAGTTGCTTCGCGCGACAGTTGAATATCTGTTGCTGGTGTGTCAGTCGTTAAGTTTTTCAGAAAGTGCTGGGCTAGCAAAACGATATCTTCTTTGCGCTCTCGTAGTGGCGGGACATGAAGGTCTATAACATTGAGACGATAAAACAAGTCACTCCGGAACGTTGACTGCTCGACTTCTTGTTGCAGGTTCTTATGGGTGGCACTCAGAATTCGCACATTGATAGAAACCTCGGTGGCGGCACCTACGGGACGAATGGCTTTCTCTTGGATGGCACGTAGCAGTTTGACTTGCATGTCGAGAGGGAGGTCGGCAACTTCATCCAAAAATAATGTGCCTTGGTCTGCTGCCTGAAACAAGCCGGTTTTGTCAGATTGCGCGCCGGTGAAGCTGCCTTTGATATGCCCAAAAAACTCGCTTTCCATCAACTCTTTGGGTATCGCCCCACAGTTTACCGCAATAAAAGGGCCGTTGGCTCTGGGGCCGCTGTAGTGAATAGCCCTGGCAACCAGCTCTTTACCACTGCCGCTTTCACCATTGATAAAAATGGGTGCTTGCGAGCGACTGAGTTTGTATATTTTTTTGCGCAGTTTTTCCATCGCTACTGACTGGCCGATCAGTTGGTAGCGGTCATCTACCTGCTTGCTGGGCTGGCTGCTAGCGGCATTCAGCGCCGAGTTGATAAGCGTGCGGAGATGGCTGATGTCTACCGGCTTGGTGATAAAATCAAAGGCGCCAGCCTTCATGGCGATCACGGCGGTATCCATATTGCCATGTGCAGTAAATACCGCGATAGGAACCTGGGGGTGGTGTTTGCTGACATATTTGACAAACTCGATGCCGTCTCCATCGGGAAGGCGCATGTCGGTCAGGCAGATATCAATCGGCTGAGTGTCTATTGTATTTTTCGCTTGAGAAATGTTGGCTGCACTCAGGGTATTGAGTCCCATCCGCCCCAGCGTAATTTCCAAGAGCTCGCGAATATCGGGTTCGTCATCGACTATAAGAATAGTTTTGTGATCGTGCATAGTGATTGGCCGGTTAAAACATTTTTTGTTCGTGAGAAAAAATTATTCGAAATGCACTGTTGCCGCTTTCGGTCCGTTGATAGCGAATGGATGCATGGTTAGTTTCGCAAAGTTCTCGGCAAATGTAGAGCCCAAGCCCAGAACCTCGGGTTTCGGTGGTATAAAATGGTTCGAATACGTGCTCTGCCTGTTCTGCGCTCATCCCTTGGCCGTCATCGATAATGTCCACGCAGGGGAGTTGGCGATTAGGTTCTCGGCTGATTCGGATGGTCAGCGTTGCATTGCCGGTAGCTTGTTCGCTGTAGCGCAAGCCATTCTCTACGAGGTTGGTCATGATCTGGCGTAAATGACTGGCATCAAAGCGTGTGCAGATATTGTCTTCGTCAATGGTCACGGTGATCTCGGCGTTTTTATCGATAACATAGTCGTGACAGAACTGTTTTATCCACGGCGCAAGATCAATGGCTTCTGCCTGGCTGCCTTTTCGCCGGGAAAGGTTAAGGGTGTTTTCAATAATCTGGTTAATACGCTGAGTATGATTAGTGATAATGTTGGCGAGCCTTTTATCTGCATCGGGTAAGCTTGGTGATTCGTTGAGTAATTGGCTGGCATGACTAATGGCACCCAAGGGGTTGCGAATCTCATGGGCGATACTGGCGGTCAGTCGCCCCAGTGATGCCAGTTTCAGGTGCTGTGCCTCTTGTGCAATAAGCCGGTTATCTTCCAGAAAAACCAGGGTATCACTATGCTGGCTCCGGTCCAGAGGGGCAAAACTGATGCGTGCTTCAAACCCGCTTTTTTCAATATTAAGCGGTTTAAAACGGTGCTCAGGATCCTCACGCCAGAGGTTCAGTTTCTGGCAGACATCCGGTAGCGCACTGAGAGTGTTGGGTAGGTTGGCGTCTGCTTGATAAGTGACTCCCAATAGGTTGAGCGCTGCCTGGTTGATCAGCAGTATGTGGTCTTGTGCATCGACAACAATCACGCCGGTACGCATGCGCTCAATAATTGACTCTGCCATTTCTTGCAGGTGTTTGGCATATTGAGCTTGGCGGTCGGCTTCAATTTGTCCGGCAATAATTTTGTCTGCCAGGTAGCGAAAAACCGCATTGCTTAAAAACAGCAGTATGCCCAGTACCCCGGTGTAATAGAGCTCGTCAGGTGCTGCTTGTTGGTAAATGATTTGATAGGCGCTTTCGGCCAGAACAAGAACGGTAGCACCGGCGGCATAGGCATAACTGATTTGCCCGTGGCCAAAAATTCCACCCACAGCCACACACACCAGCAGCAAGTAACCAAGGCTACTATCAGTGCCACCACTGGCAGACATCAACAATACAATAGCAACAATATCAATGATCAGTGTGATACTGATTTCCGATACCGTGGGTATTGCCTTGGTGCGCCACAGCCACACCAACGTTGTACAGGTGATCAATGTGTAAACAATCGAGGTATAAAAATACAGTGTGGGTGACTGGGAACCAAATACCTTAGTGGCGAGGTTGGCGGTAAACATCAGGAGCAGCAGGCTACTCAGCAGTGCTCGATAATAGGCGTAAGTGCGCAGCAGGCTGTAAGTGTAGGGTTGGGTCAGCAGCGCCAGCGAGATTGCAGTGTTCGTGGGTGTCATTACGTTGGTTTCTTTTTGCCTTCGTTGCAGGTTTTCGCGAGAATAGCGCCCTTTGCTGAAACTTGCGCTGCGCCCGGATTCCATGGTGGATTTTGTTGTGTTGCCGCACCTTTTTACTGTCGGTCAATTCACGGTCAATCGCGTATTTGGCCGCAACTATTAGTGTCTTACGAGGTGGATATGTCAACCCTCAATGTCGTTCTTGCTCAGGTCAATCCCCTTGTGGGTGATATTCCGGGAAATACGGAGAAAATTGTTCAGTGGTCACAGCGGGCTGTGGCTGAGCAGGCTGCTGAACTGGTGGTGTTTCCCGAGTTGACGATTACCGGCTACCCGCCGGAAGACTTGTTATTGCGACCGAGCTTGGAAGGCCGTATTGCGCAGGCCTTGGCGACTATTGCGCAGGCTAAAATCCCGGCAGCGGTGATAGTGGGCTATCCGCGTGTGGTTGCAGGGCGTGTGTTCAATATGGCGGGCGTCATTCAGAACGGTGAATTGATTGCCGAGTATGCCAAGCAGTGTTTACCCAATTACCAAGTGTTTGATGAGCAGCGTTACTTTGTTGCGGGCGAATCACACTGCGTTGTCACCATAAAAGGGGTACCCGTAGCGCTGACCATTTGCGAGGATATCTGGTGGCAGCAGCCCATGGCGCAAGCGCAAGCCGCAGGGGCAAAGTTGATGATCAACTTGAATGCTTCACCGTTTCACCGGGGCAAGGCGGAAGAGCGCGAGGTGTTGTTGAAGAATCGTGCCTGCGAAGGTGATATGCCCATTGTGTATGTCAATCAGGTAGGTGGGCAGGATGAGCTGGTGTTTGATGGCGGCTCTATGGTGGTGGATGCAACTGGAAAGCTGCGCGCGCGCAGTGAGTTCTTCGAAGAGGCTGCCACGCTGGTAACCTTTGATCTCGATGAAAAAAGCGGCTCTGTGCAGGTACCTTTGCACACCATCACGCCTGAGCTGTCGTTGCTGGCGTCGGTTTACCAGGCACTGGTGTTGGGCGTGAGAGATTATGTCAATAAAAACGGTTTCAAAGGTGTGGTATTGGGATTGTCGGGGGGTATCGATTCAGCATTAACCTTGGCGGTGGCAGTGGATGCTCTGGGTGCCGATCGGGTTGAGGCCGTCATGATGCCGTTTCGTTATACCTCAGACCTCAGCAAAAATGACGCCGCAGATGAGGCAAACCGCTTAGGTGTGCGTTATCAGTCGATTGGTATCGAGCCCATGTTTGACGCATTTATGGATGGGTTGTCTAGCGAGTTCGCTGGCCTTTCGCGCGATACCACAGAGGAAAACCTGCAGGCACGTTGTCGCGGTGTGTTGTTGATGGCCATTTCCAACAAAAAAGGCTATCTGGTACTTACCACGGGCAATAAAAGTGAAATGGCTGTTGGTTATTCAACGCTCTACGGTGATATGGCGGGCGGGTTTGATGTGCTCAAAGATGTGCCCAAGGTGATGGTGTTCGAGTTGTCCAAATACCGTAATACCCTCGGGGAGGTGATTCCTGTGAGTGTGATTGAGCGGCCGCCGTCGGCAGAGTTGGCGCCAGACCAGAAAGACGAAGACAGTCTGCCACCCTACGAGGTGCTGGATAGAATTCTTGAGCTGTATGTGGAGCGCGACTACAGTGCGGATGCTATTGTGGCCGAAGGGTTTGAGTGCGAGACGGTGGCGCGTGTGGTGAGGCTGGTCGATATTAATGAATACAAGCGCAGGCAGGCGCCGATTGGGGTGCGCATTACCCAACGGGGGTTTGGTCGTGATCGCCGCTACCCCGTTACCAATGGCTGGAAACCCGGCGCCTGACGGGTGAGAGTGTCATTTGATGGGTAGAAAAAAACCACCGTAAAGCGGTGGTTTTTTTGTTTGCCGGTGAGCTGAATTAACCCAGTAGGCCAAAAGTAAGAATATTCAGCCAGCTGCGTTTTTCAGGGTTCAGGTCTACGTCTTTTGCGTCTTTCTGATTGCGACCACGATACAGGCTGTTATACAGCTCCCGAGAATCGAAGCCAGGTGGTTCTTTCTTATCAAACAGGCCAAAGGTAAGGCGGTTAACCCAGCTGGGTTTTTCATCGCCAATGTTAAAGGTGTAATCAAATTCACCATTGGCTTTTAGGGCTGGATAACTGGGATAGTTGGTGCGCAATACTTTCAGGCTGTCGGCGGCCAGTTCTGGCATATCCATCAAATGGTAACCCTGAATCATCACCGCGAGCGCGTCGGGTACCGCCGGCGTTTTCTGGAAGTTCTCCACCACATAGCGACCACGATTCGTTGCTGCCAGATATGCTCCACGTTTGAAGTAATAATTCGCTACATGGATCTCGTAGCGCGCCAGCAGGTTGCGCAGGTAAACCATGCGTTTTTTGGCATCGACAGCGTATTGGCTTTCTGGGAACCGTGCCAGCAACTGGGAAAAATGCCCGAAAGACTCTTTCGCATTAGTCGTATCTTTGCTGGTGATGTCGGTAGGAACAAAGCGGTTGAGCAGGCTGTTGCCTTCAGGGAATGTCGATAAGCCCTTCATGTAATAGGCGTAATCCACATTGCGATGTTGTGGATGCAGGCGAATAAACCGGTCTGCCGCGGCGATGGCTGCTTCACGGTCGTAGCTTTCGTAGTAGGCGTAAATCAGCTCCAGCTGTGCCTGTTCGGCATACTGGCCGAAGGGAAAGTTTTCTTCCAACAACTGCAGGTTTTCTATGGCCAGTTGCCACTGGTGAGCACCAAGACTGCGTTGGGCAGCTTTGTAGACCAGATCCTCAGAGGTTTCCTTTTGCTCTTTATCATCTTTTGATGAGCATCCGGCCAGCAGAGTTAACGCAAGTGCAACCGAGGTCAGCAGGGTGATAAAACGTTTGCCCTGGGTGGCTACTGAGGCCTGGCAAGAATTAGAGGGTAAAAAACTATGCATAAAATATCGTCGTTAGTGTTCTATAAAGTGGCTGGTACCAATGCGCTTGTTTAATGGCCGTATTGCGGTTGGATTGATCCATCGGCCGACAAGTTCCCCAGCTCCACCAATGTGCGTGGGCGCTTATTTAAACACAAGCCACGAGAGACCAAAACCATTGATTGAGTATGTTCCCGAGACTTGGGCCCTGTAACGACTTCTCATGTTACTATGCACGGTTCCTGCGCCTGCTTGGTGTCGTAACCCAGTGGCGTAACATAGTAGCGTAGCGGCTTGCATAAACAGTATGAGAGGTTGTAATTGGTAGAGGTCGATCAAAAGGTGGTGCAGCAACGTGCGGTGGTGCCCGCCGACCTGGGGGGAACCCGGCTGGATCAGATAGCCCAGGCCCTGTTTCCGGAATATTCGCGCACCCAGCTGCAAAACTGGATTAAAACCGGTGATTTGCAGGTTGATGGCCGTACTTTACGCCCCAAAGATAAGCTTTATGGGGGGGAGACGCTGAATTTGTCTGCCGTGCAGGAAGTTCAGGGCGACTGGCAGCCGCAGGCCATTGCACTGGATATTGTGTATGAAGACGAGCAGATTCTGGTACTGAATAAAGCCGCAGGGCTGGTGGTTCACCCGGCGGCTGGCAACTGGGATGGCACATTATTAAATGCCCTGCTGCACCATTGCCCCGAGCAGGATAAATTGCCTCGAGCCGGCATTGTGCACCGGTTGGATAAAGACACCAGCGGCCTGATGGTGGTTGCCAAAACGCTGCAGGCGCAAAACAGCCTGGTGGCACAATTGCAAGATCGCAGTATGGGGCGCGAATATGAGGCGGTGGCCATTGGCCAGATGACCGGTGGGGGGATGGTTGACGCCCCCATTGGACGCCATCCTACCCACCGTACCAAAATGGCGGTGGTAAATGGCTCTGCGGGAAAACCCGCTAAAACGCATTACCGCATCGTTGAGCGTTTCAGCAAGTACACGCACGTACGGGTGAAGTTGGAAACCGGGCGTACACATCAAATTCGGGTGCATATGGCCCATATTCGGCACCCTTTATTGGGTGATTCTGTCTATGCTGGGGGCTTTAAAACACCTGCCAATGCCTCTGCTGAACTGGTCGATGTGCTCAGGGCGTTTCCCCGGCAAGCGCTGCATGCTGCGAGCCTAACGCTGGTGCACCCTGCCTCTGGTGAAACCATGACCTGGTCAACCCCTTTGCCAGACGATATGCAGCATTTGCTCACCGCACTGCGTCAACACAATGCCCTTTAGGCCCTAGGTTGAGGTTTTCATGATGGATAAAACCCCTCAGTTTATCGTGCCGCACTGGCCCGCTCCGGACGGTGTAAAGGTGGCGATTACCACGCGTATTGGTGGCGTGAGCCGGTCACCGTTCGACAGCTGCAATCTGGGGGGGCATGTGGGGGACGACCCGCAGGCTGTGGCTGCCAATCGAGCCGCAGTGAGCCGTGTCCTCGAATTGCCGCAACAAATTCAGTGGTTGGAACAGATTCATAGCAATAAAGTGGTGGAGGCCGGTGATGGTGAGCGTGTCCTTACCGCCGATGGGGTTTATACCCAGCAGGCCAACCGGGTTTGTGCGGTGCTGACGGCAGACTGTTTGCCGGTTTTCCTGTGTTCTGCCAATGGCCAGCAAGTGGGCGTGTTCCATGCTGGATGGCGCGGGCTCGCAGGGGGTATTTTACGCGAAGCGGTGGCGAGGTTTGAGAATCCCGCGCAGGTGCTGGCTTATCTGGGGCCTGCTATTGGTCCAACAGCGTTTGAAGTAGGTATCGATGTGCTCGAAGCCTTTTTTGAAACTGCTCAGTCGCCGGCGCACGCAGACGTTGTTGCTGGGGCTTTCAAACCCGGCAAAAAGCCCCTAAGGTTTATGGCAGACCTCTATCAGCTGGCCCGTGCGGAGCTGTCTGCCCTGGGTGTAACTGCCGTGTATGGGGGTGAATATTGTACCTATTCTGATTCGGCGCGTTTTTACTCCTTCCGCCGTGATGGTAAAACCGGGCGCATGGCGTCGCTGATTTGGCGCTCTCATTAGCGCCAAACTTGATGCATATCAAACCTTCGCGTGTTCTCTTCTTGATTTATTTTTAGCCGCCCCCATTTCTGCAACAAGTATTTTGACTTTGCACGTTGAGGAAATGAGACATGCGCATTGATCGTTTTACAAATCAATTACAATTGGCGTTGTCTGATGCGCAATCGTTAGCTATCGGTCGCGATCACAGCCAATTGGAACCTTCCCATCTGTTACTGGCCTTACTCGATCAGCAAGGTGGCAGTATGCGCCCGCTCTTGTCGCAGGCCGGTTTCGACGTGGTTGGCTTACGTAACGAATTAGCCAAACAACTGGAAGCACTGGCCCGCATTCAAAACCCTACTGGCGATGTACATATGTCGCAGGAGCTGGGGCGCCTCTTAAATCTGGCCGACAAACAGGCTCAGGCCAGTGGTGATAAATTTATTTCCAGTGAGGCGCTGCTGCTGGCTGCCATGAAAGATGGCTCCAGTTCCATGGGCAAATTGCTGAAACAATTTGGTGATGAAAAACGGTTACAGTCAGCCATTGAAAAAGTGCGTGGTGGTGAAACCGTCGATAACCCCGATGCCGAAGGTAACCGGCAGTCGCTGGAAAAATTTACCATTGATCTCACTGCCCGTGCTGAAGCTGGCAAACTTGATCCGGTAATCGGCCGCGACGATGAAATTCGCCGCACCGTTCAGGTATTGCAGCGCCGTACCAAAAACAATCCTGTGTTAATTGGTGAGCCAGGTGTGGGTAAAACGGCCATTGTTGAAGGCTTGGCGCAGCGTATTGTTAATGGCGAAGTGCCGGAAGGTTTAAAAAACAAGCGTTTGCTGTCACTGGATTTGGGGGCGCTTCTGGCGGGAGCAAAATTCCGTGGCGAGTTTGAAGAGCGTTTAAAAAATGTTTTAAACGAACTGGCCAAACAGGAAGGGCGTGTCATTCTATTTGTGGATGAACTACATACCATGGTGGGCGCTGGTAAGGCCGAAGGCGCCATGGATGCCGGTAATATGCTCAAACCCGCGTTGGCGCGTGGTGAGCTACATTGTGTGGGTGCGACCACATTGGATGAATACCGCAAATACATTGAAAAAGACGCTGCGCTTGAGCGCCGTTTCCAAAAGGTGCTGGTGGATGAGCCGTCTGAAGAAGATACCATCGCTATCTTGCGTGGGTTGAAAGAGCGTTATGAAGTTCACCACGGGGTAGATATTACCGACCCGGCGATTATTGCAGCTGCCAAGTTATCGCAGCGCTACATTACCGACCGGCAGCTACCCGACAAAGCGATTGACCTTATCGACGAGGCGGCTAGTCGTATTCGCATGGAAATTGATTCAAAACCTGAAACCATGGATCGCTTGGAGCGACGATTGATTCAATTGAAAATTGAACGAGAGGCGGTGAAAAAAGATGAGGACGAAGCGTCGAAGAAACGTTTGGCCAAAATTGATGAGGATATCGAAACTGTCGAAAAGGAGTATGCAGACCTCGATGAAATCTGGCGCGCGGAGAAAGCTGCGCTGCATGGTTCGCATGAAATTAAAAGCACGTTAGAACAGGCACGTATGGATCTCGAAGCGGCCCGTCGGGCTGGCGACCTTGGGCGCATGTCGGAGTTGCAATACGGCATTATCCCCGACTTGGAAAAGCAGCTGGACATGGCCTCGCAGGTTGAAATGCAAGATATGAAGCTCTTGCGTAATAAAGTAACCGACGAAGAAATTGCCGAAGTGGTTTCCAAGTGGACGGGTATTCCCGTTTCTAAAATGCTGGAAGGCGAACGCGAAAAGCTGTTGCGCATGGAAGATGGCTTGCACAAGCGCGTAATAGGGCAGAATCAGGCCGTTGTGGCGGTAGCCAATGCAGTGCGCCGTTCGCGTGCGGGGCTGGCTGATCCCCATCGCCCCAATGGTTCGTTTTTGTTTCTTGGCCCTACTGGTGTGGGTAAAACCGAGTTGTGTAAGGCATTGGCCGAGTTTCTCTTCGACAGTGAAGATGCCATGGTGCGCATCGATATGTCGGAGTTTATGGAGAAACACTCGGTAGCTCGTTTAATTGGTGCACCGCCTGGTTATGTGGGTTATGAAGAGGGCGGCTACCTTACAGAAGCCGTTCGCCGTAAGCCCTATTCCGTGTTGTTGCTCGATGAAGTCGAAAAAGCTCACCCGGATGTTTTCAACATTCTCTTGCAGGTGCTGGAGGATGGTCGCTTGACCGATGGCCAGGGCCGAACGGTAGACTTCCGCAATACGGTGGTTGTGATGACCTCCAACCTGGGATCTGACACTATTCAGGAATTAACCCGAGACAAGTCATTTGATGCCATCGATTTTGGTGGTGGTGCCGACGACAACGTGCCCAATCAGCATCGTCACGAAGCCATTAAGGCTGCGGTGATGGAGGTGGTTGGGGGGCATTTTCGTCCGGAATTTATCAACCGCATCGACGAAGTGGTGGTATTTGATCCCCTGGCCAGAGGGCAAATCCGCGGTATTGCCAACATTCAGCTGGATCTGTTGCGCAAACGCCTGGCTGATCGCGATCTGGCGCTTGATATGGAAGAGGCCGTGCTGGATAAATTGTCTGAAGCTGGGTTTGACCCAGTATATGGCGCACGGCCATTGAAGCGTGCCATTCAGCAACTGATCGAAAACCCATTGGCACAACAGGTGCTGGCCGGTGACTTTTCTCCGGGCGACACCATTAAAGCAAGGCTCGATGACACGGGTCGGGTTGTGTTCAGTGGTTAATGACCAGAAACGTTAAGTAACAAAAAAGCCCCTTGATATAGGGGCTTTTTTCATTCTGAGGCGTTATGCCTAACAGCTTTGTTCGATCGCAGTCTCGACCTCTTTACGCTTCTCGGAAATTTCCTCCTGGTTTAAAAAGCGCATTTCACCATTTTCGTCCTGAATCTTGATTCGGCTGTTGGTGTTAAGCGTTTCCAGGTTGTGTCTAGCCCACGCACAGCGTTCTGGATCCTTACGTGATTCGGGCGGCATATTCATGGCTTTTTGTTCTGGCTTGCTGTCCTCAGCCGCTGGCTGGTTCGCAGTGCTCGCATCGCTGCGACTACTGCTGCCACTAGAGGTTTTGATTTTTTCGTAATTTCTGTCGCTGGGCGGCTGTGCCGTGTATTGCACGGTGCCATTGTCATCTTTCCATTTGTAAATGGTGGCAGCCCAGCCCGTCGTGATCCACAGGACGGCGATAATGCTTACGCCCAGTCGCACAAATTTATTCATGGTTTTCTTACCCTTTTAGGCCGTTGGTCTATACGTTGCAACAAGCGCTTGCGCAGTTTACCGACCGATGTCTTGTCATATCCTGCATTTTACTATAACCCCGCAGAGCTCGTTTAGGTAACCCTTTGCATCCAAAAGCTGATTTATGCACGGTTTTTGTATGAAATCTGGCTAAAAACTTGACAATAATTGGTTAACTACGAAGAATTGTTGGTTCGCTAGATGGCGTGTAGATAGCTGTTAACCGCAGTGTCTTTCTACTTCAGTTTGTTAACCGTAAACTGAACCATCCTTACTGCAGAGGTACCGTCCACCGACGAGGCCTTTCAGACTTGCCCCCGCGTCAACCTTGTGGGAAGGTCTTTAAGGCATCTGCAACGTTAAGACACACTTTCTGATCGCCGTTTGTTGCTGGCTTCTCTGTGGAGAGGTGAGCGCTATTGGCATTGGATGTCCGTTCATTTTTGTAAATCAGCTAAATCGATAGCTTCGAGGTATTAAGGTGGAAATGCTCTCAGGCGGAGATATGGTTATCCGCGCACTGGCTGACGAAGGCGTTGAATACGTTTTCGGCTACCCTGGTGGCGCAGCGCTACATATCTATGACGCAATTTTCAGGCAAGACAAAGTAAAGCACATTCTTGTTCGTCACGAGCAGGCGGCTGCGCACGCGGCTGACGGCTACTCACGCTCAACCGGCAAAGTGGGTACCGTACTGGTGACGTCGGGTCCGGGCGCAACCAATACCATTACCGGTATTGCGACGGCTTATATGGACTCTATTCCTATGGTAATTCTGTCGGCCCAGGTGGTGTCAGAACGCATTGGTGAAGATGCCTTCCAGGAAACCGACATGATGGGCGTTTCACGCCCTGTGGTAAAACACAGCTTTATGGTGAAGGATCCTCGTGATATTCCGGAAACCATTAAGAAGGCTTATTACATTGCCAAAAGTGGTCGTCCGGGGCCGGTTGTCGTGGATATTCCCAAAGACCACACAAACCCAACCGATTTGTACGAATACAGTTACCCCAAATCGGTAAAAATTCGTTCATACAACCCGGCAACCCGTGGTCATACTGGGCAAATCAAGAAGGCGGTGCAGTTGCTGCTGGAAGCCAAGCGCCCGATGATCTATAGCGGTGGTGGTGTGATCCAGGGCGATGCATCGGACAAACTGACGCAGTTAGCCAGGATGCTCAACTACCCAGTAACCAATACCCTGATGGGGTTGGGCGCCTACCCTGGTAGTGACAAGCAGTTTGTGGGCATGCTGGGTATGCACGGTACGTTTGAAGCCAATACCGCCATGCACCACAGCGATGTGATTCTGGCGATTGGTGCGCGTTTTGATGACCGCGTTACCAACAATACTGCCAAGTTTTGTCAGTCTGCCAAAATCATCCATGTCGATATCGACCCCGCGTCGATTTCTAAAACGGTAACCGCCGATATCCCTATCGTGGGTTCTGTAGAGAGCGTGCTGGATGAAATGCTGGCACTGGTGAAATCATCAAAGCAAAAGCCTAATCAGGCTGCGATTGACGACTGGTGGAAGCAGATCGACGAGTGGCGCGAGCGTCACGGCATTTATCACACGCCACGTTACCCAACTGATGGTGAGCTAATAGCGCCGCAAGAGGTAGTACAGGCGTTGTATGAAGTGACTGGCGGTGATGCATTTGTCTGCTCCGACGTGGGCCAGCATCAAATGTTTGCGGCGCAATACTATCGCTTCGACAAGCCGCGCCGCTGGATCAACTCCGGTGGCTTGGGCACCATGGGCTTTGGTTTACCGTCGGCCATGGGGGTGCAGTTTGCCCACCGAGAGAGCGATGTGGTGTGCATTACGGGTGAAGGCAGCATCCAAATGTGTATCGAAGAGTTGTCTACGTGTAACCAGTATCATTTGCCGATCAAAATTATCTGTTTGAACAACCAGGCGTTAGGCATGGTTAAGCAGTGGCAAGATATGCAATACGGCAGCCGTTACTCCGAAAGTCTCTACGAAGAGTCGTTGCCAGACTTCGTTAAGCTCATGGAAGCGTATGGGCATGTCGGTATGCGTGTTACCAAGCGTGAAGAGCTGCATGCCAAGCTGGAAGAGTGTTTTGCCATGAAAGATCGCTGTGTCTTTATGGATATCCAGGTGGATCCTAAAGAGCATGTTTACCCCATGCAGATTGCCGGCAGCTCTATGCGTGAAATGTGGCTAAGCAAGACGGAGCGTACCTGATGATGAAGAGACGAATTATTTCTGTTCTGATGGAAAACGAACCGGGTGCGTTGTCACGAGTTGTGGGGCTGTTTTCTCAGCGTGGCTACAACATTGAGTCGCTTACCGTCGCGCCAACGGAAGATGCCACGCTGTCGCGTTTAACGCTTACCACGATTGGTGATGACCATAAAATTGAACAAATCACCAAGCATTTAAATAAGCTCATTGATGTGGTGAAGCTGGTGGACCTGACAGAAGGCGCGCATATCGAGCGTGAACTGTTGATGATCAAGGTGAAGGCAACGGGAGCCCAGCGTGCTGAGATCAAGCGTTGCACCGATATCTTTCGCGGCCAGATTATCGACGTATCCAGCACCATCTACACCATCCAGGTGGTGGGTACTAGCGACAAGCTTGACGCCTTCATCCAGGCCATCGGTGAAGCCTCCATTCTTGAGGTGGTGCGTAGTGGTGTGTCGGGTATCGCCCGCGGTGAAAAGGTGCTTAGCCCTTAAGTTTTGCCCACGCCTAAACTATGAAAGCCCCGGCTTTGTGCCGGGGCTTTTTGTCTCTGTGTCGTGATGTTACAGCTGTTCCCAAAATGCCTTGATAATGGGGCTTTTTAACCGCCGTTTCTGCAGGCAAATGCCCACATCATAGGGTGTTAAATCGGGCTGATAATCAAACAGGCGAACTTTGCTTGCCAGTGGGCTGTTGTCCAGCACAATCTGTGGTACCAGTCCTATACCAAACCCCAGGCTTACCATGCTCACGATGGCCTCATTCCCAGCAATTTGCGCGTAAATATTGGGGGCGAAACTCTGGTTGGCAAACCAATCGTTTAGTCTGTCGCGCGCCAGGCCTCGTTCAGAAATGATAAAGGGTAGGTCTTTCCAGTGGGGGTTGGGAGTGATGCCAACCTGTTGCGGCTGAAAATCCTGTAGCGGGGCAATAAATACCAAGGGCGACTGGGTAATACTTTTGAACGCAAGGTTGGCTGGTAATCGATCCGGGCGAGCTGCAATGGCGGCGTCTTCAAAACCTGCACTTACTCGCTCAATGGCAGCGGCGGTGTCGCCGGTGTGAATTTTCACTTCAATGCGAGGGTGCTGTTGGCGGAAACTTTTCAAAATGTCGTACAAAAAGCTGTAGCTTGCGGTGACCGAGCAATACAGGCTGATAGAGCCGCTGATAAATTCGGTGCCTTCCTGCATCGCATCACACATGGTCTCCCACTGTTGCAGCAAGTCACGGCTATAGCGTAGGAATTCCTGGCCTTTCGGCGTCAATGCTACAGAGCGGCTGTCGCGCTCGAACAAGCGAGCTCCCACGGTGTCCTCAAGCTGCTGAATGATGCGGGTTAGGGTCGATGGGCTAATGTGAGACTGCTCCGCTGCACGGTTAAAATGTTTGGCTTCTGCCAGGGTAATAAACAGCTTAAGCTTGCCGATATCCATAATTTCATATTCTGCAATAATTTGTTGCAAATATATCATTTTACGTAATGCAGGTAATCTTTTAGACTGCCGCCCCTGTAGCCAGGGTGCCGCACGGTGTGCGGTGTCGTGATGTATTTATCTGCTGGGCTTGGGGCCCGCGTCTAACAGAGGTTGACCATGAAAATTTACTACGACAAAGACTGCGATCTTTCGATTATCCAAGGCATGAAAGTGTCTATCATCGGTTACGGTTCACAAGGCCATGCACATGCCTGTAACCTGCACGATTCCGGCGTTGACGTTACCGTAGGCCTGCGCGCAGGTTCTTCTTCTGTTAAGAAGGCAGAGGCGCACGGTCTTAAAGTTGCCAGTGTGGAAGAAGCCGTGGCGTCTGCCGACGTGGTGATGATTCTGACACCTGATGAGTTCCAAGGTCAGCTTTACAAAGCGGTTATTGAGCCAAACATCAAACAAGGCGCTACCTTGGCGTTTGCACACGGTTTCGCTATCCACTACAACCAGGTTGAGCCTCGCGCCGATTTGGACGTAATCATGGTTGCGCCTAAAGCACCTGGTCATACCGTTCGCAACGAATTTGTTAACGGCGGTGGTATTCCTGATCTGGTAGCAGTTCATCAGAATGCATCAGGTAAGGCTAAAGACGTAGCGCTGTCGTATGCATCAGGCGTGGGTGGTGGCCGTACTGGTATTATCGAAACTACCTTCAAAGACGAAACCGAAACCGACCTGTTCGGCGAGCAAGCCGTTCTATGTGGTGGTTGTGTTGAGCTGGTTAAAGCTGGTTTTGAAACTCTGGTTGAAGCTGGCTATGCGCCAGAAATGGCCTACTTCGAGTGCTTGCACGAGTTGAAGCTGATTGTTGATCTGATGTACGAAGGCGGCATAGCCGACATGAACTACTCCATTTCTAACAATGCCGAGTATGGTGAGTATGTAACCGGTCCTGAAGTGATCAATGACCAGTCTCGTGCAGCCATGCGTAATGCTCTGAAGCGTATTCAAGACGGTGAGTACGCGAAAATGTTTATCGCCGAAGGTGCTGCCAACTATCCATCAATGACAGCGCGTCGTCGTAACAACGCCGCACACGAGATTGAACAGGTTGGTGCACAGTTGCGCTCAATGATGCCTTGGATCACCGCCAAGAAAATCGTTGATAAAACTAAAAACTAAGTTTGGTTGTCGAAGAAAGCGCGGTTTTTTACCGCGCTTTTTTTTGCCTGAATCATTTATACTTTCGAGTATGGTGGGTTGCGAACAGAAGAGCAGGAGTTTATGACAGAGTACGAATCCGAAAACAAGTCAGGTGCAGATCAGTCATCTGGTGCAAACGAGAGTGGCTCCGCGCGTGACCGAGTAGAGGCATACATCCCCGTTGATGAGCATTTCGAAGAAGTCTCAGAAAATGGTGAAAAAGTTCGCCATCGCGGTGTCTATCTATTGCCAAACCTGTTTACCACGGGCGCTCTGTTTGCCGGTTTCTACGCTATTGTCGCCAGCATGCAGGGAAACTTCGAGGCGGCGGCTATTGCGATTTTTGTTGCAATGTTCCTAGATGGCATGGACGGCCGTATCGCTAGGTTAACCAACACCAGCAGTGAATTTGGTGTCCAGTACGACAGTCTCTCCGATATGGTGTCTTTTGGTCTGGCTCCCGCCTTAGTGATGTTTAATTGGGGCTTAAGCGATTTGGGTAAGTTTGGCTATGTTGCCAGTTTTGCTTATGCGGCTTGTGCTGCGCTGAGGTTGGCCCGCTTCAATACCCAGGTGGCCAAGGTAGATAAGCGCTTTTTTGTCGGTTTGGCGAGCCCGCCTTCTGCCGCATTGCTAGCGTCGTTTGTTTGGGCGGGGCACGAAACTGAGCCGTCGACAGCGGTGTTGTATTTTGCTGGATTGATCACTCTGGCGGCGGGTTTGTTGATGGTGTCGAACATTACCTACTCCAGCTTCAAAGGTATTGACTTTAAAGGGCGCGTGCCTTTCTTTATGTTGCTCATTGTGGTTCTTATCTTTGTGGTGGTTGCGATTGATCCGCCCCGAGTGCTGCTGACGATGGCTTCGGTATACGCCTGTTCCGGTCCGTTGATGTGGCTTATTCGAACACTTCGAGAGAAAAAAGCCGATAAGGTAGAAGAAATCTGAAAAAATCAAAAAAAGCGTGTTGACGGCGAAAAAAGTTCTGTCATAATGCGCGCCTCTTCGCTGAACTACTTTGGTTTTCAAGGCAAAACAAAGAGTTAGCGCCTCTTTTTAATGCCATAGATTATCTTTGGTGTTGATTAGTGGTGGTGTCGATAAATTTTGTTGCATCTGATGCAAATTAATTTCCATCAGATAAATAAAAAGATTGACACGGTGTGGGTGGGGTGTAAAATTCGCCTCCCTTCGCAGAGCGAGGTTCCGGCACGGGTTGGTTTTTGAGTGCGGGGAGTAAGCAGTTTTTGATGTGTGAAACGCGTTAAAAAATAACTGTTTACAAGGTTTTAAGGGTGTGTATAATGCGCCT